>NZ_CM143106.1:2805000-4577173 GCF_054950175.1 Pseudomonas sp. Marseille-QA0332 | reverse complement strand
GCTGGCGGAAGGTCGCAAGGACCGCGGGGGCCTTTGGTGAGCTGTGCGCAGAGTCTATACCCGCAGGGTCCGGCATACAATCAGCGAGGCGGCCAGCGCAAGCAAAATCAAGGGCTTGCGCCGGCCTCGAGACTACAGTCGCGGATCCACATCGCCGCCATACATGTCCGACTCCTTGTACAGGGCATGCACGTGGCGCAGCAGCACCATGATCACCGCCGCCACCGGCAGCGCCAGCAACACGCCGGTAAAGCCGAACAGCTCGCCGCCGGCGAGGATCGCGAAGATCACGGCCACCGGATGCAGGCCGATGCGGTCACCGACCAGCAGCGGCGTCAGCACCATGCCCTCGAGCGCCTGGCCGACCATGAACACCGCGACGATGGCCAGAAGCGGGTAGAGATCGCCACCGAACTGGAACAGCCCGGCGACCAGCGCGGCGCCGATGCCGATGATGAAGCCCATGTACGGCACGATCGCCGCCAGCCCCGCCAGCACGCCGATCAGCAGGCCGAGTTCCAGACCGACCAACATCAGGCCGGCGGCATAGATGACGCCCAGCGCCACCATCACCAGCAGTTGCCCCCTGAGAAAGGCACCCAGCACTTCATGGCATTCGCCGGCCAGGCTCACCACCTGCGTCTCGCGCTGGCGCGGCAGCAGGCTGCGCAGCTTGGCCATCATCAGGTCCCAGTCGCGCAGCAGGTAGAAGCCGACCACCGGCACCAGCACCAGGTTCGCCAGCCAGGCCAGCAGCGCCAGGCTCGAGGCCGTGGCATGCGACAGCAGCATGCCGACGATATCGGTGGTCTGGCCCATGTGCGCGCCGATCGCCGCCTTGATCTTGTCGAAGCGCCAGAAGCCCTCGGCCAGGCCCAGGCGCGCCTGGACCCACGGCAACGCGATATGCTGCATCCAGTCGAGCACCTGTGGCGCCAGCTCGTAGAGCCGCACCAGTTGCCGGGCCAGCATCGGGATCACCACCAGCAAGGCCGCCAGCAGGACCAGGGTGAACAGGCCGAACACCACGATCACGCCCCAGGTGCGCGAGAGCCCCAGGCGCTCCAGGCGATCGACCAGCGGGTCGGCCAGGTAGGCCAGCAGAATGCCGACGAGAAACGGCGAAAGGATATTGTGCAGGCTGTACAGCAGCACGGTGATCGCCAGGGCGATGCCCAGCCATGCCCAGCGGCGCAGATCGGTCATCATGCGCCTGCCTACCATCGAAAACGCAAGCCGTCGAACGGCTTGACGGGTTCGGCCACAGCCGCGTCAGGCCGGGCGGGCGGCGGGCTGGCGGGCATCGCCGGCGGCGGCGCGGGCGGCTCGGCCGGGACTTCCTGCAACCTTGCCAGCCCAAGCTGGGCACGCAACTGATCGGGATTGCCATTGACCGTATAGGTCAGGGTATCGCCGTGCGCCTCCTGAAGACGACCGGCAAAAGGTTCGAGCACCCGGCCAAGCTCGGCATAGCGCTGCAAGGACATGCCTTCGACCCGGACCTGCAGCTCCCGGCTGGCACCGGGACGGTTGACGAAGCGCGGCGCCAGGCGCGTGCTCAGCGCAAGCATCACCGCATCGGCCAGGCCCGCCTGGTCGGCGCTTTCGACGCTGCCCTGCTCGCGCTGGTCGCCCAGCCACAACTGCCATCTGCCCTGCCACTTGCCATCGCCTTCGCGGGCATGCACGGCCAGCAAGGCGTCGGCGGCATAGCGTTGCGAAGCTTCGCGCAAGGGGCCGGGATCGTCGCTGTCGAGCTGCTTGCCGTCCGCCGTCAGCTGTTCCTGCAGGTCGGCCAGCGGCAGGCGCAACGGCAGGCCACGGTGCTGGGCAGCGCGCCGTAGCGTTGCGGCGCTGGCCTGACCGTCACCGACCAGGCTGCTGCCTTCGACCCCATCATTGAGCCACCAGGCCAGGATCGAGGGCCGGTTGCCGCCCCACAAGGCCAGGCCGGCCTGGCGCAGCGTACGTTCGGTGCTGCCTGGATCGAACTCCACCAGCAGGCTCTCCGGCGGCCCCGCCTCGTAGCCGAACCGGCTGATGATCTGCTGGGGGTCCTTGCGCAAGTCGGCCAGGGCCGGGCTGCGGATTGCCTTTGGGTCACCGGTGAGGCGCAGCACCAGGGTCTGCAGCGCCTTGCCGGTGGCCTGCGCCCGCGCCTCGACGCCTTGGCCATCGACCGCCTCGCGCACTTGGTAAAGCCCGGACACCGTGGCAGCCTGGGCCGTCACGCCGGTCAGCACGAGGCAACCTGCCAGCAGATAGTCGATAAATCGCATGAAATGGTCCTGTCCGGATGAACATCGAGGCGCGGCATCGATCCGGCAGCGCAGCGCTGCCCTTGGCAGCACCTCGACGCCGGGATCCGCTGCGCCGTGTTTCCCTATACCTTATACAGCCGCCGGCGCGGCAACCAGTCATTGCCCATGAAACGATGTTTTTGACGTTTTCCCAGGCCAGGCGATGGCCTGAGGATGGCCGCTGCCGGGCAACCCTGATAAAATCGCGCGCCTTCGCAGACCATCGACGCCCATGCTCCGCCGTCCTCCCGACCGGCCATGGCCGTTACGGTCGTTTCCCGAATCCCTCCCTCCTAAAGGCCTGGATCAATGAGCAAGCAACCCTCCCTGAGCTACAAGGACGCCGGTGTAGACATCGACGCCGGCGAAGCACTGGTCGAACGCATCAAGGGCGTGGCCAAGCGCACGGCGCGCCCGGAAGTCATGGGTGGCCTGGGCGGCTTCGGCGCCCTCTGCGAGATCCCGGCAGGCTACAAGCAGCCGGTGCTGGTCTCGGGGACCGATGGCGTGGGCACCAAGCTGCGCCTGGCGCTGAACCTGAACAAGCATGACAGCATCGGCCAGGACCTGGTGGCCATGTGCGTCAACGACCTGGTGGTCTGCGGAGCCGAGCCGCTGTTCTTCCTGGACTACTATGCGACCGGCAAGCTCAATGTCGACGTGGCCGCCACGGTGGTCACCGGCATCGGCGCCGGTTGCGAACTGGCCGGTTGCTCGCTGGTAGGCGGCGAAACCGCCGAGATGCCAGGCATGTACGAGGGCGAGGACTACGACCTGGCCGGCTTCTGCGTGGGCGTGGTCGAGAAGGCCGAGATCATCGATGGCTCGAAGGTCGCCACCGGTGACGCGCTCATCGCCCTGCCCTCCTCCGGTCCGCATTCCAACGGCTATTCGCTGATCCGCAAGATCCTCGAAGTCTCTGGCACCGACATCGACGCCACCGAGCTCGACGGCAAGCCGCTGGCCGACCTGCTGATGGCTCCGACACGCATCTACGTCAAGCCGCTGCTGCAGCTGATCAAGCAGACCGGCGCGGTCAAGGCCATGGCCCACATCACTGGCGGCGGCCTGCTGGACAACATCCCACGCGTGCTGCCGGCAGGTGCCCAGGCGGTCATCGATGTGGCCAGCTGGCAACGTCCGGCGGTCTTCGACTTCCTGCAGGAAAAAGGCAACGTCGACGAGCACGAGATGCACCGGGTGCTCAACTGTGGTGTCGGCATGGTCATCTGCGTGGCCCAGGACCAGGTCGACGCCGCCCTGGCAGTGCTGCGCCAGGCTGGCGAGCAGCCGTGGGTGATCGGCCGCATCGCCGAGGCGCCGGCTGGCGCCGCGCAGGTCGAGCTGCAGAATCTCAAGGCGCACTGATGCCGAGCGAGACCTGCAATGTGGTGGTACTGCTGTCGGGTAACGGCAGCAACCTGCAAGCACTGATCGACGGTTTCCGCGACGAACCGGGCCTGGTCCGGATCGCCGCGGTGATCTCCAACCGCGCCGATGCCTACGGCTTGCAGCGTGCCCAGGCGGCCGGGATCCGCACCGCGGTGCTCGAGCATCACGGCTTCGAGGGGCGCGAGGCGTTCGACGAGGCGCTGGCGCAGCTGATCGATGGCTTCTCGGCGGACCTGGTGGTGCTCGCCGGTTTCATGCGCATCCTCAGTGGCGATTTCGTCCGTCACTATCAGGGCCGGCTGCTGAATATCCATCCGTCGCTGCTGCCCAGGCACAAAGGCTTGCACACGCATCGTCGAGCCCTGGAGGCCGGGGATGCGGAACACGGCTGTAGCGTGCACTTCGTCACCGAGGAACTCGATGGCGGCCCCTTGGTCGTACAGGCTGTGATACCGGTCGAGCCTGGCGACACGCCCGAATCCCTGGCCCAGCGAGTCCATCGCCAGGAACACCAGATCTATCCGCTGGCCGTGCGCTGGTTCGCCGAAGGCCGCTTGCGTCTCGACGAACAGGGTGCCTTACTGGACGCCCGACCCCTGCCGGCCAGCGGTCACTTGATTCGATCCTAGGAGAATATATGCGTCGCGCCCTGCTTCTGGCCCTCGCCGTCCTCGCCCTGCCGCTCCAGGCAGCCGACCTCAAGCCGTTCTCGGCAAGCTATACCGCCGACTGGAAGCAGTTGCCCATGAGCGGCACTGCCGAACGCAGCCTGGAAAAGAACGCCAACGGCACCTGGAGCCTGAACTTCAAGGCTTCCATGATGATCGCCAGCCTCACCGAGCAAAGTACCGTGCGGGTGGACAAGGACCTGCTCCTGCCACAGAAGTACCACTTCGAGCGCGGCGGCCTGGGCAAGGCCAAGAAGGTCGACCTGGACTTCGACTGGGCAGGCAAGAAGATCACCGGCAGCGACCGTGGCGATGCGGTCAGCCTGCCGCTCAATCGTGGCGTGCTGGACAAGTCCTCGTACCAGCTGGCCTTGCAGCATGACGTGGCGGCCGGCAAGAAGAGCATGACCTACCAGGTGGTCGATGGCGACGAGATCGACACCTACGACTTCCGCGTGCTCGGCACCGAGAAGGTCACCACCAAGACCGGCCAGGTGGACGCCGTGAAGGTCGAACGCGTGCGTGATCCGAGCCAGAGCAAGCGTATCACCGAGCTGTGGTTCGCCAAGGACTGGGATTATCTGCTGGTGCAACTGCGTCAGGTCGAGACCGATGGTAAGGAGTACGTGATCGTCCTGCAGGAGGGTACGGTCGATGGCAAGTCGGTGAAGGGCAACTGAGACCGATCTTGCACGTAACACCCGAGCCCCGCCCCGTGCGGGGCTTCTTTTTGGCTGAAAAGTTGCGTGAAAGATGTTTCATGCCGAGTTTATTTACTTAGGCAGCTAACAGATTCTATAACAGAGGCCTGCGACATGGTGTCGCAGCGAGCTGATAGTGGAGTTTGACGATGACTGTTCAAGTAAGCGAACGCGACGAATCGAAACTGTCCCACGAAGGCCTGGCCGCCGGCGTGCGGATCTGGGATGTGCATCAGCAAGGCTTGCTGGTCGGGATGTTCCATAGCGAACAGGCGGCCAACGAGTATCGCCAGGAGCTTGAAGCGCTGGAAGATCACGGGCGGGCGCAGTTGCAGGGGTAGGCGCTGGGACGTCGGTAGTGCGGGTTGCTCCTGCGCAGGCCGTGCCAGCGGAGTGAGAACGGTGGCCTGTCCGATCCTGGGCCCGCGTTGCGGGCCATCACGGCCAGTCCGGCGCCTCGGTCGCGGCCTCCCATGCCGCCCCTGCAAACACCTACCGAGGGTGCGCAAGGCACGGCCGGGCGGGCCTGCTCACCACATCAGATCATCCGGGATCTTGTAGGCGGCGTACGGATCGTCTTCGTCGGTTTCCTCGACATGCGTGTTGAGCAACAGCACCCGCCGGGCATCGCGCTCCTGGATCTTCAGCGCGGCCTCGCGCGGGATCACTTCGTAGCCACCGCCATATGACACGATGGCCAACGCGCCGTTGCTCAGCTTGCTGCGCATCAGGGCATTGACGGCGATGCGCTTGACCTTCTTGTCGTCGACGAAGTTGAAGTAGTCATCGGTGTTGAGCTTGGGCAGGCGGGTAGCCTCGATCAGCTGCTTGATCTGGGCGGCACGGGCCTTCTGCTCGGCCTTTTCCTGCTGCTGACGGTTGAGCTCGTTGTCGCGCCGGACCTTTTCGGCCATGGCTTCCTTGGCCAGGCGCTGCTGGGTGTCATCCACCTCGGCCTGGCCTTTGTGCTCCAGGCGTTTCTGTTTCTTCTCGGCTTTGTTGACTTGCTTGACCTGCTTCTGGTTGACCAGACCGGCCTTGAGCAACTGGTCACGAAGGGAAAGGCTCATGGATTCACTCACTTATGCATCGGCCCGGCCACAGCCGGGCAGGTTCTTTTCCTGACGCTTGGCTTCGCCCCAGAGGGCGTCCAGTTCGTCGAGGGTGCAATCTTCGAACGAGCGGGCAGTGTCGCGCAATGCCTGCTCGATGAATCGGAAACGCCGCTCGAACTTGCGGTTGGCGCGGCGCAGGGCATTTTCCGGGTCCTGCCTGAGATGGCGGGCCAGGTTTGCAGTCGCGAACAGCAGGTCGCCCAGCTCGTCCTCCAGCGCATCGGGATCACCATCGGCCATGGCTTGCAGGACCTCGTCGAGCTCCTTGCGCACCTTGTCCAGCACGGGCAAGGCATCGGGCCAGTCGAAGCCGACCCGTGCCGCGCGCTTCTGCAGCTTGGCGGCGCGGGACAACGCTGGCAAGGCAGCGGGCACATCGTCGAGCAGCGAAAGCTGCTCGGGCTCGCTGTTCGCCGCGCGTTCCTCGGCCTTGATTTCCTCCCAGCGCTGCCTGACCTCGGCCTCGTTCAGGCTCGGCGTGTCGATCGGCGCGTACAGTTCGCCAGTAGGAAACACATGGGGATGGCGGCGAATGAGCTTGCGGGTGATCGCGTCGACCACGCCGGCGAAATCGAAGCGCCCTTCCTCGCGGGCCAGCTGGGCATAGTAGACCACCTGGAACAGCAGGTCGCCCAGTTCGCCTTGCAGGTGCTGGAAGTCGCCGCGCTCGATGGTGTCGGCGACCTCGTAGGCTTCTTCGAGGGTATGCGGGACGATGCTGACGTAGTTCTGCTCGAGATCCCACGGGCAACCGTGCCGGGGATGACGCAAGCGCGCCATGAGGTTGAGCAGGTCGTCGAGTGTATAGGTCATGTCGGTCCTTCGTCGTCGCCAGGCTACCGGCTCGCCCTCGACAGGGTGGCATGGCTGCCTGGCGGCGGGTCGCTTCAGGGGGTTCGGTTACGCCGCGTCTCGATGATGTTCGGCAATTGCGAGATGCGCCCCAGCAGCCGGCCCAGGGCGTCGATCCCGGGGATCTCGATGGTCAGCGACATCAACGCGCTGTTGTCTTCCTTGTTGCTGCGGGTGTTGACCGCCAGGACGTTGATCTTTTCGTTGAGCAGCACCTGCGAGACGTCGCGCAGCAGACCCGGCCGGTCGTAGGCGCGCACGACGATGTCGACGGGGTAGGTCTGCACCGGCACTGGACCCCAGCTGACCTGGATCATTCGCTCGGGCTCGCGGCCGGCCAGTTGCAGCACCGAGGCGCAATCCTGGCGGTGGATGGTCACGCCACGCCCCTGGGTGATGTAGCCGACGATGGCGTCGCCAGGCAACGGCTGGCAACAGCCGGCCATCTGCGTGAGCAGGTTGCCCACGCCCTGGATCTGGATGTCGCCGCGCTTGCCGCTGCGCGAGCTGGTCGGCTTGCGGGTGACCAGCTCGACCTGCTCGCTGCGCTCCGGCTCGAGCAACTGCTGGGCCGCGTTGACCATGTGCGCCAGGCGCAGGTCGCCGGCGCCCAGCGCGGCGAACATGTCCTCGGCGGTCTTGACGTTGGCTTTCTCGGCCAGTCGCTCGAAGTCCACCTGCGGCAGGCCGAGGCGGCTGAGTTCACGTTCGAGCAGCGACTTGCCGGCCGCGACGTTCTGGTCGCGGGCCTGCAGCTTGAACCAGTGGACGATCTTGGCCCGGGCCCGCGAGGTGGTGACATAGCCCAGGTTGGAGTTGAGCCAGTCGCGGCTCGGGCTGCCGTGCTTGCTGGTGATGATCTCGACCTGCTCGCCGGTCTGCAGGCTGTAGTTGAGCGGCACGATGCGCCCGTTGATCTTCGCGCCTCGGCAGTTGTGGCCGATCTCGGTATGCACGCGGTAGGCGAAGTCCAGCGGCGTGGCGCCCTTGGGCAGGTCGATGGCATGCCCGTCGGGAGTGAACACATAGACTCGGTCCGGCTCGATGTCGACGCGCAACTGATCGGCCAGGCCGCCGATGTCGCCCAGCTCCTCATGCCACTCCAGCACCTGGCGCAGCCAGGAAATCTTCTCTTCGTAGTGGTTGGAGCTGGACTTGACGTCGGTGCCCTTGTAGCGCCAGTGGGCACAGACCCCAAGCTCGGCTTCCTCGTGCATGTCGTGGGTGCGAATCTGCACCTCGAGCACCTTGCCTTCCGGGCCGATCACCGCGGTATGCAGCGAACGGTAGCCGTTCTCCTTGGGGTTGGCGATATAGTCGTCGAACTCCTTGGGAATATGCCGCCAGAGGGTATGCACGA
The DNA here is from genome assembly GCF_054950175.1 of Pseudomonas sp. Marseille-QA0332. Lineage (NCBI taxonomy): Bacteria > Pseudomonadati > Pseudomonadota > Gammaproteobacteria > Pseudomonadales > Pseudomonadaceae > Pseudomonas > Pseudomonas sp. Marseille-QA0332. The sequence continues at coordinate 4,568,785 of NZ_CM143106.1, read as the reverse complement.
TGCCCAGCGCGGTGTAGCAATCGCGAATCTCCGGCACCAGCACCCGCACCGCGCGCACGTCGTAGATCTGGCTGAACTGCAGGCCCTTGCGCTGCATCTTGCGCCAGATCGAATAAATGTGCTTCGCCCGTCCGCTGATATCGGCCTTGACGCCGGTGGCCAGCAGCTCGTTCTGCAGCTGGTTCATTACGTCGCTAATGAACCGCTCGCGGTCCAGGCGCCGCTCGTGGAGCAGCTTGGCGATCTGCTTGTACTGGTCCGGCTCCAGGTAGCGGAACGAAAGGTCTTCCAGCTCCCACTTGATATGGCCGATGCCCAGCCGATGGGCCAACGGCGCGTAGATGTCGAAAACCTCGCGCGCCACCCGCAGGCGCTTGTCATCGTCGGCGGCCTTGACCGCGCGGATGGCACAGGTCCGCTCGGCCAGCTTGATCAGGGCCACGCGTACATCGTCGACCATTGCCACGAGCATCTTGCGCAAGTTCTCGACCTGCGCCTGCGAGCCGAGCACCAGCGACTGGCGCGGGTTGAGGCTGGCACTGATGGCAGCCATGCGCAGCACGCCGTCGATCAGCTTGGCCACCACCGGACCAAAGCGCTGGCCGACTTCGGCCAGGGTCACCTTGCCTTCGCGAACGGCACGGTAGACCACCGCGGCCACCAAGGAGTCCTGGTCGAGCTTGAGGTCGGCGAGGATTTCGGCGATTTCCAGGCCAGCCTGGAAGCTCGACGTGCCGTCGGCCCAGGAATGCTTGGCCGGATTGCCCTTCTTCTCGACTTCATGGGCGAAATCGCAGGCTTGCTTGAGCGCATCGCGATCGAGCGCCGAATCGACGCTCACCACATGATCGAGCCATGCTTCGAGATTGATACTGCCGTCGGTGTTGACCGGCTGGTGTACTCTCACCTGTACCATCTTTCTTTACCTTTCCATACAGCACGCCTCGCAGGGCATGCTGGCAATCACCGTGCGTCCTCCGTTCCCTGGAGGCCACACCAAGGGGCCAGCCTGGCTAGCCCGCTTCGAATAACGCCATGGCCTCGACATGCGCCGTCTGAGGAAACATGTCGAGAATCCCGGCCCTTTTTAACCGGTATCCCTGGTCCAGCAACACCTGGGTATCTCTTGCCAGCGTAGCTGGATTGCAAGAGACGTAGACCAGTCGCTCGGCCTTGAGCCGAGCAATGTGCCGTACCACCTCGAGGGCCCCGTCGCGTGGGGGGTCCAAGAGTACCGCAGAAAAGCCTCCGGCAGCCCATGGGGCGTCCGCCAGAGGCTGTGACAGATCAGCCTGGAAGAACCGGGCATTGTCCACCCGGTTGCGCCGGGCGTTGTCTGCCGCGCGCTCGACCATCGCCTGGACCCCTTCCACGGCCACCACCTCGCGGGCCTTGCGAGCCAGCGGCAAGGCGAAATTGCCAAGCCCGCAGAACAGGTCGAGCACGCGCTCGTCGGCGGCGGGCGCGAGCCAGTCCAGCGCCTGCGTGATCATCGCCGTGTTGACCGAAGCGTTGACCTGGACGAAATCGCCCGGCCGCCAGGCCAGCTCCAGGTCCCAGGGCTCGAGCCTGAAACCGAGCGCGTCGCCGGGTCGGTCGGCGGCCGGCTCGCCGTCACCCTGCAGCCAGAGCTGGACGCCGGCCTGTGCGCAGAAAGCGCGCAGGCGAGCCAGGTCGGTATCGGGCAGCGGCGCGACATGCCGCACCAGCAGCGCTTGGGCCGTCGCGCTGAACAGCTCGATGTGCCCCAGCGCCTGGGGCCGGTCCAGGCTGTGCAGCACGGTCGGCAGATGGCGCAGGACCGACTGCAAGGGTTGTACCAGTACCGGGCACTGCTCGATGGCGATGATCGCCTGGCTGGCCTCGGCGCGGAATCCGACGGCGAGCTGGCGGCTCTTCGGGTCCCAGCGTACCGCGACGCGGGCGCGCCGCCGGTAGCCGAACTCCGGCCCGGCCAGCGGCGCGGCCCAGTGTTGCGGAGCCACCCCCGCGACCCGCTGCAGCTGCTCGGCGAGCTGGCGCTGCTTGAGGGCCAGTTGTTCCTCGCGAGGCAGGTGCTGCAGGTTGCAGCCGCCACAGCGATCGAAATGCCGGCAAGGCGCCTGACGTCGCTGCGCGCTGGCCTGCACGACGCGCTCGACCCGCGCCTCGACCACCTTGCCCCGTGCCGCCAGCACGCGAGCCTCGACCGCCTCGCCAGCCAGCGCGCCGCTGACGAACCAGGTGCGGCCTTCGTGGAAGGCGATACCACGGCCATCAGCGGCCAGGCGCTGGATGTCCAGGCGCTGCTTCTTGCCGACCGGCAGTTGCCCGGCCCGCTCGCCACCGGCCGGCTGGAAGCGCAGGCCGCCGTTGCGTTTGTGTCTGGACATCAGTTGTGGTTATCGAACAGGCCGGTGGACAGGTAGCGGTCGCCGCGATCGCAGACGATCGCCACCATCACCGCGTTCTCGACTTCGCGCGCCAGGCGCAGCATGGCCGCCACCGCACCACCGGAGGACACGCCGCAGAAGATGCCCTCTTCGCGGGCAAGTCGGCGCGTGGTCAGCTCGGCTTCTTCCTGCGACATGTCGACTACCCGGTCTACCCGGCTGGCGTCGAAGATCTTCGGCAGGTACTGCTCGGGCCAGCGACGGATGCCCGGGATCGCCGCGCCTTCCATCGGCTGCAGGCCGACGACCTGGATCGCCGGGTTCTGCTCCTTGAGGTAGCGCGAGCAGCCCATGATGGTGCCGGTGGTGCCCATGGAGCTGATGAAATGGGTGACGCTGCCCTCGGTCTGGCGCCAGATCTCCGGCCCCGTCCCGGCATAGTGGGCCTCGGGATTGTCGCCGTTGCCGAACTGGTCGAGCACCAGGCCACGGCCCTCGGCCTGCAGCTTGTCAGCCAGGTCCCGGGCCCCTTCCATGCCCTCTTCCCTGCTGACCAGGATCAGTTCGGCGCCATAGGCGCTCATGGCGGCCTTGCGTTCGGCCGTGGAATTGTCGGGCATGATCAAGATCATCTTGTAGCCCTTGATCGCCGCGGCCATGGCCAGGGCGATACCGGTGTTGCCGGAAGTGGCCTCGATGAGCGTGTCGCCTGGCTTGATCTGCCCACGCAGCTCGGCGCGGGTGATCATCGACAGGGCCGGGCGGTCCTTGACCGAGCCGGCCGGATTGTTGCCTTCGAGCTTGAGCAGCAGGGTATTGCTGGTTTCGCCGGCGATGCGTTGCAAGCGAACCAGGGGCGTGTTGCCGACGCAATCGGCGATAGTTGGGAACTGCATGGTCATGGCGTATTTCGCAATCGGGACGGCAGGGGCGACTATCATACCGGCAAACCTTTCCCGGCCATATCACGCTTTGACGGGTTGTCATGGCGAATGCCTGCATGAGCCGCGCCGCAGCGCCTGGGCTGCCCCGGGTCGCCTGCGAGCGCCGTGGCCGCTTTCGCTCGACTCTTACCGTGCAGCCGCGCACGGGCCCTTGCCCGGCAAGGCCAGAGGCGTCGGCCAGTAGCCTGGCAGGCGCATGCACAGGCGCAGTCCGCAAGCTGCGTTTTCCGCCCACAGGCTGCCGCCCTGGCGACGGATCGCCGCCCGCGCGATGCTCAGTCCCAGGCCGAAGCCACCATGGCCCGGGCGCGAGCCTTCGAGCCGGGAGAACGGCGCGAAGATCCGCTCCAGATCGGCGGCGTCCACCCCGCCACCTTGATCTTCCAGCCAGACGAGCCAGTGGTTGCCCTGGCGGCGTCCATCGAGAACCACGGTACCGCTCGCGGGCGAATGACGGATGGCGTTGCGCAGCAGGTTCTCCAGCGCCTGAGCGAGCTGGTCGAGGTTGCCCAGCACCTGACAGCGGTTCGGCAACCGACAGTGCAGCCGCGCCCGGTCCCAGCCACTTTCGTAGCAGGCATTCTCGGCCAGCATGTCCCACAAGGGGTGCAATTCGATGGGCTCGAGCTCCAGTGGCGCGCGCTCGGCATCCTGCCAGGCCAGTTGCAAGGTGTCCTCGACCAGCCGCTGCATGGCGTCCACCTCGCGGCCAAGACGCAGGCGCAGGCCCTGCAGATCGTGCTCGCTGTCGCAGGCGATCCGCAAGCGGCTCAACGGGGTGCGCAGCTCATGGGAGAGATCGCGCAACAATTGCTGCTGCAGTGCGACGCTCCCCTGCAGGCGCTCGGCCATCTGGTCGAATGCCTTGGCCAACTCGCCCAGCTCGTCCTGCCGATCGATCAGGCGCTGGTCGAGACGCACCGACAACTGCTCGGCGCGCCAGGCACTGGCCTGCGCGCGCAAGCGGTTCAGCGGCACGATCAGCAGGCGGTACAGCCCGGCACAGAGCAGCAGGGTGAACAGGCCAGGCATCAGGCCGTTGGTCAGGATCTGCCAGAACAGCCGATACCGTCCAGGGTTGAAGCGTTGCGGCAGTTCGATGACCAGCATGCCCTGCCCTGGCGCATGGGGAAACGGCAGGCCCAGCCAGGGCTGCCCGACCGTGCGCCGGCTCATGGGCCAATCGACATGGCGCAGGCGCGTCAGGCGCTTGCGGGCCTCGGCATCCAGCGGCCGGCTGCCCAGCGACATCAACCTGTCGTCGACCACCCCCACCCAGCCCGCCTCGCGCCGGTGCATCTCGGCCAGCCAATGGTCCACGCCACTGCGCCCGCCAGCCTGCCAGGCTCGCTCGGCTTCGCCGGCGTAGCCGCGCAGTACCTGCCGAGCCTCTGCCGACAGATAGGCGCTACGCGTTTCCATGTGCCGGCCCCAGGTGTAGCTCAGGCCGATCATCGACAGGCAGAAGCCGGTGAGCAGGATCGACAGCTTCCAGAACAGCGAGTGACGGTCGGGCACCTCAACCCGCCTCGCCGGCGCCGAGCACATAACCCTTGCCCCAGACCGTGCGCAGCTGACGCTCGTGGTAACCGATGGCCTTGAGCTTGCGGCGGATCTGGCTGACATGCATGTCCAGGCTGCGGTCATGCCGGGCGTAGCCACGTTGCAGCACCTGCTGATAGAGAAAGGCCTTGCTCAGCACTTCGTCCTGGCTGCGATAGAGGGTCTCGAGCAGGCGGAATTCGCTAGGTGTCAGGCCAGCCCAGTGTCCGCCGAGGCAGACATCGTTGGCCTGGTCGTCGAAGCGCAACTGCCCCTGGATCGGCTCGCGGGCCTTTTGATGACGCCGCTCGAAGGCGACGCGGCGCAAGATGGCCTCGATGCGTACCCGCAGTTCGGCCATGCTGAACGGCTTGGGCAGATAGTCATCGGCTCCGCGCTGGAACCCGGTGATCCGGTCAGTCTCGGCGCCCAGGGCGGAGATCAGGATCACCGGCGTGGCGCTATGCCGGCGCAAGCGCGCCAGCGCATCGAGACCGTTCAGGCCAGGCAGCAGGATGTCCAGCAATACCAGGTCGAAGCTCTTGCGCCCTGCCGTCTCGAGCCCCTCCAGGCCGTTGCGGCACCAGGTGACCTGAAAGCCGCCGCGCTGCAACTCTTCGTGCAGGTAGGCGCCGAGCACGGGGTCGTCCTCGATGGCAAGAATACGGGATGAACCAAAGGTTTCGGGATTCATTGTCGACTGCTAGCCATTCTCAATCGCGCGATTATCGGGCAATCGCTGCGCCACAGGCAACCGATGCCTTCCGATGCTGGCCGGACGTGTTGGCGATACCGACGCATGGCACATCAGACCTTGCAAAAAGTGTGCATTAGCCGTGCTGGCGGGGTAACGTGCGCCCAAGGTTCGCCTGCCAAGGCGGCGAGGCAGGCGTGTGACAGGAGACCGTTGTGCTTGATCGACTGGGAATCAGAAGTCGGGTGTTGCTGCTGGCATTGGTGCCAGCCGGCCTGATGGCGCTGGTATTGGGCAGCTATTTCACCTGGCTGCAGCAGAACGAGTTGCGCACCCAGCTGCTGCAGCGCGGCAAGATGATCGCCGAACACCTGGCGCCGCTCGCCGCGCCGTCCCTGGCTCGGCATTCCGCGCGGCAGCTCGAGCGTATCGCTGCCGAAGCCCTGGAGCAGGCCGACGTGCGTTCGGTGAGCTTCCTGGCGGCTGACCGCAGCCGCCTGGCACATGCCGGCCCGAGCATGCTCAACCAGCCGCCGAGCAGCACCGGTGGCGGTACCTCGATGTTGCAACGCAGCGGCAACGATGCCACCCGCTACCTGCTGCCGGTGCTCGGTCGCCACCGCGACCTGGCGGCCGACACGGTGCCTGGCGAAAGCGAGCGTCTGCTGGGCTGGGTGGAAGTGGAACTGTCCCATGACGGCACCTTGCTGCGCGGCTATCGCAACCTGTTCACCAGCCTGCTGCTGATCCTGGCCTGCCTGTTCCTGACCACGCTGCTCGCCTTGCGCATGAGCCGCGCGATCAACGCACCGATCAGTCGTATCAAGCATGCCGTGACGCAGCTCAAGGACGGTCACCTGGAAGAGCGTCTGCCGGTGCTCGGCAGCCGCGAGCTGGACGAGCTGGCCGCCGGTATCAACCGCATGGCCCAGACCCTGCAGAGCGCCCACGAGGAGCTGCAACACAGCATCGACCAGGCGACCGAGGACGTTCGGCAGAACCTGGAGACCATCGAGATCCAGAACATCGAACTGGACATGGCGCGCAAGGAGGCACTGGAAGCCAGCCGCATCAAGTCGGAATTCCTGGCCAACATGAGCCACGAGATCCGCACCCCGCTCAATGGCATCCTCGGTTTTACCCACCTGCTGCAGAAAAGCGAGCTCAGCCCGCGCCAGCTCGACTACCTGGGCACCATCGAGAAGTCCGCCGGAAACCTGCTGGGGATCATCAACGAGATCCTCGACTTCTCCAAGATCGAGGCCGGCAAACTGGTGCTCGACAGCATTCCCTTCAACCTGCGCGACGTGATCCAGGACACCCTGACGATCCTTGCACCCGCGGCACATGCCAAGCAGCTGGAGATGGTCAGCCTGATCTATCGCGACACGCCGCTGTCGCTGGTCGGCGATCCCCTGCGCCTGAAGCAGATCCTGACCAACCTGGTCAGCAACGCGATCAAGTTCACCCGTGAAGGCCACATCGTGGTACGGGCCATGCTCGAGGACGAACAGCCAGACAGCGTCCAGCTGCGCATCAGTATCCAGGACAGCGGTATCGGACTGTCGCCCGACGACTTGCGCACCTTGTTCCAGGCGTTCAGCCAGGCGGACAATTCGCTTTCCCGCCAGCCCGGCGGGACTGGCTTGGGGCTGGTGATCTCGAAGCGACTGATCGAGCAGATGGGCGGTGAGATCGGGGTCGACAGTACCCCTGGCGAGGGTTCGCAGTTCTGGATCAGCCTGACCCTGCCCAAGGCTCAGGACGATGCCGAGGACCTGCCGCTGCAACCTCTGGTCGGCCGCCGCGTGGCGTTGATCGACCAGCATGAGCTGGCGCGCCAGGCACTCGAGCACCAGCTCGAGGGGTGCGGGCTGGCAGTCAGCCCGTTCTCCTCGCTGGAGCAGCTGGTACAGGCCGTGCAGGCTGCTGGCCAGGCGGGTCAGCCATTCGACTTCGCCGTACTGGGTGTCAGCCTGGACAAACTGTCGCCGCCGCAGCTGGGCGAGCATGCGCAGCGCCTGGAGAGCCTGGGCTGCCAGCCCGTGGTGCTCTGCCCCACCACCGAACAGACCCAGTACCATGCCTATCTGGCCGATGGCCTTGGCTCGTTGCTCGCCAAGCCGGTATGCACGCGCAAGCTCAGGCGATTGCTGCTGGAACTGGTCCAGCCACGACGTCCCGCTCGCGGGCTGGCCAAGCAGGAAAGCGAGCGGGTGCCAAGGATTCTTTGCGTGGACGACAACCCGGCCAATCTGTTGCTGGTGCAGACCCTGCTGGAGGATCTCGGTGCGCTGGTACTGGCCGTGGACACTGGTCAGGCGGCGCTCCAGGCGGTACAGGAAGGCACCTTCGACCTGGTGCTGATGGACGTGCAGATGCCCGGCATGGATGGCCGGGCCTGCACCCAGCAGATCCGCCGCTGGGAGGCTGCCCAAGGCAAGCACCCCTTGCCGATCGTGGCGCTGACGGCCCATGCCATGGCCAACGAGAAACGTGCCTTGCTGCAAGCAGGCATGGATGACTATCTGACCAAGCCGATCAGTGATCGACAACTGGCCCAGGTCGTCCTCAAATGGACCGGGCTCGATATAGGACTGCCGCGCCAGGGCATCGCCGACGAGCGCCTGCCGGCCAGCCACGAACTCAAGGTACTCGATGCGCAGCAAGGCCTGCGACTGGCTGCCGGCAAGCCGGACTTGGCGGCGGACATGCTGGCCATGCTGCTGGCTTCGCTGGAAAGCGATCGCGAGGCGATCCGCGTGGCCCGTGAAGCCGCCGACCGCAGCGCGATCATCGAGCATGTGCACCGTCTCAACGGCGCCTCGCGCTACTGCGGTGTGCCGCAGCTGCGAGCGGCCTGCCAGCGCAGCGAAACCCTGCTCAAGCAGGACCATCCGCACGCCATGCAGGCCCTGGACGAGCTGGACCAGGCCATCGTCCGCCTGGCTGTCCAGGCCAGGTCGAGCGCCTGATCTGCCTGGGCCGGCGCACCGGCGCAGGTCAATGCGCGTACTTGCCGGCCTGGCTACACTGGGTTTCCCCATGACAGGAAGACCACGCCATGCGCATTCTGTTGTACAGCAGCCAGCTCCATGACCAGGACAGTTTCAGCAAGGCTGCCGCTAGCGGCAGTTTCGACCTGCATTTCCAGCCCGCTCGGCTGACCACCGATACGGTGGTCCTGGCCCATGGGTTCGAGGTGGTCTGCGCATTCATCAACGACGAGCTGGATGCCAGCGTGCTCGAGCGGCTGGCCCAGGGCGGTACAAGACTGATCGCCCTGCGCTCGGCCGGCTACAACCATGTCGACCTGAGCGCTGCCCAACGCCTGGGCCTGGACGTGGTCCGGGTGCCGGCCTACTCGCCGCATGCGGTGGCCGAGCATGCCGTGGCCCTGGTGCTGGCCCTCAACCGCCGACTGCACCGAGCCTACAACCGCACCCGCGACGGCGACTTCACCCTGCACGGGCTGACCGGCTTCGACCTGTACGGCAAGTGCGTCGGCGTGGTCGGCACCGGGCAGATCGGCGCGACGTTCGCGCGCATCATGGCCGGCTTCGGCTGCCGGCTGCTGGCCTGCGACCCGTATCCCGATCCCGAGCTGCTGGCACTTGGCGTACGGTACGTGGAGCTGGAGCAACTGCTGCGCGAAGCCCGGGTGATCAGCCTGCATTGCCCGCTGACCGAGCAGACCCACCATCTGATCAATGCACGCAGCCTGGCCGAGCTGCAGCCTGGCGCGATGCTGATCAATACCGGCCGAGGCGCGCTGGTCGATACCCCGGCGTTGATCGATGCGCTGAAGACTGGCCGATTGGGTTACCTCGGGCTGGATGTCTATGAGGAAGAGGCTCGCCTGTTCTTCGAGGACCGCTCGGACCTGCCCTTGCAGGACGACGTGCTGGCCCGCCTGCTGACCTTCCCCAACGTGATCGTCACGGCCCACCAAGCTTTCCTGACGGGCGAGGCGCTGGACGCCATCGCGCGTACCACCCTGGACAACGTGCTCGCCTGGTCGGCCGGGCAGCCGCGCAACCTGGTCGCGGGCTAGCAGTCGATACACAGGGTGCCGGCGCTCGTGAATTAAACCGCGACTGGCCCTACAATACGCGGCAATTCTGGAGGACCTATGGTCGAGCACGATTTCCGCTACACCCTGTTCAATCCGCAGCACACCCTGATCGAATGCCGCGCCCTGGTGCCGGGTCGCTACCAGGTCACCGGCAACGGCGGCGCCATCCAGCGAGGCGATGTCCTGCTGGTCACCCTCAAGGGCAGCCGCGAGCTGTCCATGCGCCTGGTCGTGGAAAGCGTTCGGCACCTGATCAACCCAAGCGGCCAGTGGGTCGCCGTGGCCAGCGGGCCTGTATTCAACGAACTGGAGATTCGCCAGTGGCAAGTCAAGTGCGACCGCTGCCAGAGCGTGCTCGACTTCGAGTTCGCGGTGGATGCCAAGCTCGGCGCCAAGGCTCGCCAGTCGGCAGCGAGCGCGCGCATCGCCGAACTGGGCTGGGCCAGCCAGGGTGAGCGCCATCTGTGCCCGGACTGCCAGGAGCCAGCCTGATGAGACACGCCCTGGCCGGTACGCTCATCGCCTGTGCCCTGCTTGGCTGCGCCGAGCGCGGAGCGCAGCTGGAGCAGGAACGCAGCTACGTGCTGGAGTGGATCGGCGAACGCCCGCTGATCGACGACAGTCACCTGACCCTGACCTTGGGGTCGGACAACCGGGCCTACGGCAATGCCGGCTGCAACCACTGGTTCGCACCGTATGCGCTCGATGGCGAACGCATCACCTTCGGCGCTCCGGGAAAGACCCGCAAGCTCTGCGCGCCGGCGATCATGGAGCAGGAACAGCGCTTCATCGAAGCCTTGCCCAAGCTCCAGCGCTGGGATGTCTCGGCCGAAGGCCAGGTACGCTTCTGGCCGGCCGAGGGCAAGCCGCTGCGGTTCTGGGCAGATGAAAGCTAATTGGCATCAGGACACTGGCTGCGTTTGCATGCATGCAAAAAGTGAAGTACGTGGCGGCGTGGCGATCCTGTAAGGACAAACCGTCATTTTTGCCAGTTGGCACATTCGAATGGTCCTCTGATACTCGAAGCTCCACTACAGGAGGCCGAGTCATGAAGATCAACGTTAGAACGCTTATAGGCCAGGTGCTCGAACTAGATGTACAGGCCGACGACACCGTTGCAATGGTCAAGAAGAATCTTGTAGAAAAGACGGGCATACCCCAGGAGCAGCAATCTCTTCGCCTAGGCAGTCAGGAGTTGGATGACGACCAGACCCTGAAGCATTACGAAATAGAGGAAGACGCCTTACTCCACCTTGTATTGAAAATGGAATAAGACGCTGCGCAGTTTCCTCAGGATAATACGTGGCAAGCTTTAGCTGCCTCTAAGCGCCTTGATTTTCTGCTGCAAGCCTTCGAGCGTCTGCTCGCCGAGCAACTGCTCGCGCACCTTGCCCTTGTCGTCGATGATGTAGGTCACCGGCAGGGCCTCGCTGCGTGGCAGGTCGTAGCGCTCGGCCGGATCCTGGGCCAGGACGGTGAACTCGATGCCCAGGGTTTCGCTGGCCTGCCTGAGTTCGTCGCCCTGCAGGCCATCGAAATTGACCCCGACCACCTTGATCCCTTCGGACTGCCATTGCTTGGCGGCGGCGTTGAGCTGGGGTACCTCCGTGCGGCATGGGCCGCACCACTCCGCCCAGTAGTTGAGCACCAGCCAATGCCCGTCGATCTGCTCGGCCTGCACCGCCTTGCCGTGCTGATCCACCCCGTAGTCGGCACCGCAACCACCGAGCAGCAGGCTCATGCTGATGGCCAGTGCCGCCGCCAAACGTCTTGTCATGGGACATCCTCGTGAAGTTTTCAAGCGAGCGATCGAGTCGCTGCGGTTAGAATAGCTGCCACACCCTGCTGGATGCGACCTGTCATGACCGAACTGATCTTCTATCATAACCCGCGCTGCTCCAAATCCCGCGCAGCCCTGGAACTGCTCGAGCAACGCGGCCTGGCACCGACCGTGGTGCGCTACCTCGAGACCCCCCCGGACGCAGCCACCCTCCAGGGGCTGCTCGGCAAGCTGGGTATCGGCGCGCGTCAGTTGCTGCGTACGGGCGAAGAAGAATACCAGGCCCTGGGCCTGGCCGATCCAGCGCTGACCGAGGCACGACTGGTCGAAGCCATGGCCAGCCATCCGAAACTGATCGAGCGGCCCGTGCTGGTGGTCGGCGACAAGGCGGTGATCGGCCGGCCACCGGAAAAGGTCCTGGAGCTGCTGCCATGAGCGCGCCGTATATCCTGGTCCTGTACTACAGCCGGCACGGCTCGACCAGCGAAATGGCCCGGCACATTGCCCGCGGCGTCGAGCTCGGCGGCCTGGAAGCCCGCCTGCGCACCGTCCCGGCGATTTCCACCGAATGCGAAGCCGTGGCGCCGGACATCCCGGCCAGCGGCGCGCTGTACGCCACGCTCGACGACCTGCGCAACTGCGCCGGCCTGGCCTTGGGTAGCCCTACCCGTTTCGGCAACATGGCCGCACCGCTGAAGTACTTCCTCGACGGCACCAGCAGCCTCTGGCTGGGCGGCGAACTGGTCGGCAAGCCGGCCGCGGTCTTCACGTCCACCGCCAGCCTGCACGGCGGACAGGAAACCACCCTGCTGTCCATGCTCTTGCCTTTGATGCACCACGGCATGCTGGTGCTGGGGTTGCCGTACAGCGAAGCGGCCTTGCTCAACACCCGTGGCGGAGGCACGCCCTACGGTGCCAGCCATCACGCTGGGGCGGATGGCAAGCGCGACCTGGATGCCGAGGAAATCGCCCTGTGTCGTGCGCTTGGCCAGCGCCTGGCGAATACTGCCAAGCGGCTTGACGGCCTGAGCGGCTGATTCGCGAGTCTTGAAACCAGTGGTGTGATTCAATGGACCGGCCGCGATCGGCCCGCAAGGGCCGCAGGTTCAGCAGCGTGACCTGGCAGACCCATCGCTGGGTGTCGCAGGGTCGTTCCTACGAACTGCCGTGACTGCCAGGCATCAGTGATTCACCGTATGGGCCAGCATCACCGAAAGCTGGCACAACGGTCGGCCGCTTTGCTCGTGCCACTGGTTGAACGCCTCTTGCACCAACGCCAGGTCGCGCTGGCTGGTGGGCTGCTTGTCGACCACACCCTGGGCGACCAGCGCGGCGGCCACGTCCCCAGTGGGCACGAAGGTATCCTTGCCGGCCATGCGCAAGAAGCGGGGCGCCGACAGGCCGCCGAGCTGGTTGCCGTGTCGGGTCAGGTACTTCCACAGGCCGACGATATCGGTCACCGGCCAGTCGGCGATGAAGGCGGCGAAGCTACCGTGGTCCTTCTGCACGTCGAGGATCATCTGCGCATTGCGCGGTACGCTCTTGAGCTTGCCGAGATGACGAATGATGCGGGCGTCCTGCATCAAGCGCTCAAGGTGCTCGGCACTCATGAGCACGACCTTTTCCGGATCGAACCCGAAGAACACCTGTTCGAAGGCCGGCCACTTGGCATCCACCAGGCTGTGCTTGAGTCCGGCGCGAAACACCCGCAGAGCCAGGGTCGACAGGTAGCGGTCGTCGCCGATGGCGCGCAACTGCGCCGCGGACCTGGGTTGCGGCAGCCTGGCTTCCAGCGCTGCCGCCGAGCCGAAGCGGTTCAGGCAGTATTCATGCAGCCACTTGTAGTCACGCATCGGATCAGATGTTCACTACGTCGAGAAAACGGGGGGTGGCGCTCTCGTCGATGCGCAGGCTGGCGAAATCGAACAGGTTGCGATCGGCCAGCTGAGACGGCACCACGTTCTGCAGGGCGCGGAAGATGTTGTCGGTGCGCCCGGGATGCTTGCGCTCCCATTCCACCAGCATTTCCTTGACCACCTGGCGCTGCAGGTTTTCCTGCGAGCCGCACAGGTTGCACGGGATGATCGGGAACTGGCGCATGTCCGAATAGGCCTGGATGTCCTTTTCGCTGCAATAGGCCAGCGGACGGATCACCACGTTGCGACCATCGTCGGCACGCAGCTTGGGCGGCATGGCTTTCATGGTGCCGTTGAAGAACATGTTGAGGTAGAAGGTCTCGACGATGTCATCGCGGTGGTGCCCCAGCGCCATCTTCGTCGCGCCGATCTCGTCGGCGAAGGTGTACAGGGTACCGCGACGCAGGCGCGAGCACAGCGAACAGGTGGTCTTGCCTTCCGGGATCAGCTCCTTGACCACCGAGTAGGTGTCCTTCTCGACGATGTGGTACTCGATGCCAAGGGTTTCGAGATAGGCCGGCAGCACATGCTCAGGGAAGCCCGGCTGCTTCTGGTCCATGTTCACCGCGACGATCTCGAACTTGATCGGGGCCACCTTCTGCAGATGCAGCAGGACATCGAGCATGGTGTAGCTGTCCTTGCCGCCGGACAGGCAGACCATGACCTTGTCGCCATCCTCGATCATGTTGTAGTCGGTGATGGCTTCGCCGGCGAGACGCCGCAGGCGTTTCTGCAGTTTGTTCTGATTGACCGAAAGGGTGCCCATAGCGCTTGCGTCCGCGAGGTGTGACAAAAGCCGGCTATTTTACGCACAAACCACGCCCTCGCGTAGGGCCTTCCGATAAAGACCGCCGGGTAATCACGGCGCCGGCGGCGAGCACCATTTGCTCTAAAAAGCGGCGTACCGGTCGGCGGACGCTTCCTATACTGCCTCATGAGGCCCAGGCGCCCTTGCGCTCGACATCCCATTCGCACCTGCAGCCGCTACCGCCCCACCGGGGCCGTCTGGCAACCAAGACAGGAGTGGCCGGCATGATCCATCATGTTCTGGGCTTGTTCACTCATCCCGATCAGGAGTGGCGAGAGATCCGTGGCGAGGAGCAAAGCATTGGCCACATGTACCTGACTCATACCCTGATCCTGGCGGCGATCCCGGCTGTGTCGGCGTTCATCGGCACCACGCAGGTCGGCTGGGTGATCGACGATCGAGCCGCGGTGATGCTGACTCTGGAAAGCGCCTTCTGGATGAGCTTGATGTCCTACCTGGCCATGCTCGCTGGCGTCGCGGTGATGGGAGCATTCATTCACTGGATGGCCGGAACCTATGATGCGACGCCCTCGCTGGCGCGCTGCGTCGCGTTCGCCACCTATACCGCCACGCCGTTGTTCATCGGTGGCCTGGCCGCCCTGTACCCGCATCTCTGGCTGGGCATGCTGGTTGGCACCGCGGCGGTCTGCTACACCATCTACCTGCTTTATGTGGGGCTGCCCACCTTCATGAACCTGCCTGCCGACGAAGGTTTCCTGTTCTCCAGCTCCGTACTGGCCGTGGGCCTCGTGGTGCTGGTGGCGATCATGGCGAGCAGCGTGATCATCTGGGGACTGGGTGTGGGGCCTGTGTACGTCGGCTAGCGAACCAGTGCCTTCGCGCCAGCGGCGCAAGCGAGCGGTGTCCTGGCGCTTCGCTGACCGCTGGCGCGGTGAAGATGGCTGGCTTGCGGCATAATGATGGGCGAGGAGTTCCAAGCCATGCCCGATTTGCTCATGCAACGCGTCGAGACCTGTTACCAGCAGGCCGAGGCCTTCTTCAAGCGCCCTTTCCCCCGTCCCGAGGTCAGCTTCAAGCTACGCGGCCAGAAAGCCGGGGTGGCCCACCTGCAGCGCAACCTGCTGCGTTTCAACCTGCAACTGTACCGGGAAAACACCGAGGACTTCTTGCGCCAGACCGTCGCCCATGAAGTGGCACACCTGGTCGCACACCAGCTGTTCGGCGGTCGTATCCAGCCACACGGCGAGCAATGGCAGCTGATCATGCGTGGCGTCTACGAGCTGCCGCCCAAGCGCTGCCATGACTACGAGGTCAAGCGTCGTCTCGTCACCCGCTACATCTACCGCTGCCCTTGCCCACAGAGCGACTTTGCCTTCACCGGGCAGCGACACAAGCTGGTGCGCCAGGGTCGACGCTACATCTGCCGCACCTGCAAGCAGCTGCTCAAGTACAGTGGCGAGACGCGCGTGGAATGAAACGACGCAGGCGCCTGCACAGCCGAGGCGGTCGGCGCCCAGCAGATCCCTCGAACGACAAAGGCGACCGCAAGGTCGCCTTTGTCTGTACGCCAGGATCGTTTGGCAGGATCAGCGTGCCGGGCCTTCGGCGACGCCCAGGTCGTCGGTCGGGCGCGTGTCGGTCAGCGTCGAACCACCGGAGGCCAGTTCGGCCTGCAGGGTGTCGTTGTCCATTTCCTTGACCCACTTGGCGACCACCACGGTGGCCACGGCATTGCCGATCAGGTTGGTCAGGGCACGGGCTTCGGACATGAAGCGGTCGATACCGAGGATCAGCGCGAGGCCAGCGACCGGCAGGTGGCCGACCGCCGACAGGGTCGCGGCCAGGACGATGAAGCCCGAACCGGTGACGCCCGCGGCGCCTTTGGAAGCGACCAGCAGCACCAGCAGCAAGGTGATCTGGTGAGTGATGTCCATCGTGGTGTCGGTAGCCTGGGCGATGAACACCGCGGCCATGGTCAGGTAGATCGAAGTGCCGTCGAGGTTGAAGGAATAGCCGGTGGGGATCACCAGGCCGACCACGGACTTCTTGGCGCCCAGGCGCTCCATCTTGGCCAGCATGCGTGGCAGCGCCGATTCCGAGGACGAGGTACCGAGCACGATCAGCAGCTCCTCACGGATGTAGCGGATCAGCTTCAGCACGCTGAAACCGTGGGCACGGCAGATGCTGCCCAGCACCACCAGCACGAACAGCACGCAGGTGATGTAGAAGCACGCCATCAGGTAGCCCAGCTGCACCAGCGAGCCGACGCCGTACTGGCCGATGGTGAAGGCCATGGCACCGAACGCGCCCAGCGGCGCCAGCTTCATGATCATGTTGATGATGTTGAACATCACATGGGCGAAGCGATCGATCATGTCCAGCAATGGCTTGCCGTAGCTGCCCAGCCGGTGCAAGGCGAAGCCGAACAGCACGGAGAACATCAGCACCTGAAGAATGTCGCCGTTGGCGAAGGCGCCGACCACCGTATTGGGGATCACGTTGAGCAGGAAGCCGACAGTGGTCTGCTGCGCGCCGGCGGCGGCGTAGGCGGCCACGCTGCTGGCGTTGAGCGTGCTGACATCGACGTGCATGCCGGCGCCCGGCTTGACCACGTTGACCACGACCAGGCCGATGATCAGGGCGATGGTGGAAACGATCTCGAAGTACAACAGCGCGTAGCCGCCGGTCTTGCCGACCGATTTCATGCTCTGCATGCCGGCGATGCCGCTGACCACGGTGCAGAAGATGATCGGGGCGATGACCATCTTGATGAGTTTGACGAAGCCGTCACCCAGCGGTTTCAGGGCGACGCCGGTTTCGGGATAGTAATGGCCGAGCAGGATGCCGATGGTGATGGCGACCAACACCTGGACATACAGAGACTTGTAGAGCGGCTGACGTGTCGTCATGGCTGATTCTTCCTCGAGTGTGTTCCGCGGCCCTTCCCAGGACATGGATCACCTTGCGCTAACCCTCCTGCACCTGGAGGGATTTGTTGTCTGGAACTGCAGGTTGCAGAACTCTGACGCAAGCTTGAGCAAGGACAGTGCCAATTGCCCAAAACCGGTGCAAACACTGGATTTGGCTGGTCGAACTGCTCGTTGAAAGTGCACGCCATCAGGTCCACATGGCGGTTTTCCGCCTTCGGCATCGACGATCCGGCCCTTCGCGGCGGAAACCCGCCTCGCCGCTGTCGCGCGGCGAGCTCTTCGGTTCGACTGTTTTCAGCAAGGCTCGCTCATGCGCCCGCAACGAGCCTCAGGCCTGGTCCTGGCTGAAGAGGATGCGAAACGCCGCGCCACCAAGCGGCGAGTCGCCCAGCTCCAGGTGAGCGTCATAGCTTTCCAGGATGTCCTTGACCACCGCTAGGCCGATGCCTTGCCCTGGATGCTGTCGGTCAAGGCGCTCGCCACGGTGCAGGATACGCTCGCGTTGCTCGAAGGGTACACCGGGGCCGTCGTCTTCGATGCACAACTGCAAACGCCCCGCCGATACGAGCAGGCTGACCCTGACCTTGCCGAGACAGAGGCGATAAGCGTTTTCCAACAGGTTGCCAAGCAGCTCCAGCAACGCACCCTGTTCCATCGGTACCTGGGCCTGGGCCGCCACGTCCAGCTCGACCTCCACCTGCTTGTCCCGGTAGACCTTGGCCAAGGTCTCGCACACCCCTTGCAGGACCGGTCGAAGCGACACCTGGTGACGGACCAGGCCGCTCTTGCGCAAGCTGGCCCGCTGCAACTGGTAGTCGATCTGCTGACTCATGCGCTCGATCTGCGTCTGTAGCACCTGGGCCTGCTCCCGCTCGCCGGGCGTCTTGCCCAGGTTGTCACCAACCCCCTGCAACACCGCCAGCGGTGTCTTGAGGCTGTGGGCCAGGTCGTCCAGCGAATCACGGTAGCGCTGGCGTTGTTCCCGCTCGCTGTGCAGCAGCCGGTTCAGCGAGCCGGTCAGGCGCAGCAACTCCCGCGGATGGTCGCCACTGAGGCTTTGCCGCTGGCCGCTTTCGACCTCGTCGAGCTCCCGACTCAGGCGCCGCAACGAACGCAATCCCCAGGTCAGGCCCACCCAGAGCAGCACCAGCAGCACGGACAAGGCGGCGGCGAAGCCCAGGTAGAGCTTCTCGCGAAGCCCGTCGAGGGTTTGCCGGTATTCGCGCACCGGCTGGAGGGCGACGATGCTGTAGGCCGCGGCCTTGCCGCCGAGCAGCTTGACCTCGACGTCATAGACGAAGAAGTCTTCGCCATCTGCCTGGTCGATACGGGCGAACTCGGTGCCACGACCATCGTAGCGAGGCTGGTAGCTGATGTGCCTGCCCACGGTGGCGCGAGACTGCCACACCAGCCGCCCCTGACGATCATAGATATAGCCGAGCAGGCCGGCGTAAGGCAGATCGTAGCGTTCGTCGGGCAACAGCTCGGGCATCTGCAGGCGGCCATTTTCGATACGCGCCGCGGAAATCAGCGTGGTGACGTCGGAGGCCAGGCGCTGCTGGATCGAATCCTCGAGAGCGAGACTGAAGGTTTTCTGCAAGGCCGGCAGCAGGGCGAGCATGAACAGCAGCGCCAGCACCGTCGCGGCAGCCATCAGGCGCAGGCGTAGCGAGCCGATCATCGGCAGCGCTCGGTGAACAGGTAGCCCAGGCCTCGGATCGTATCGATCGGCCGAAAGCCATTCGTGCCGGCCAGCTTGCGGCGCAGCCGCCCGACCAGCACTTCGATCACGTTCGGATCGCGCTCCTCGTCGTCGGGGTACAACTGCTCGATGAGTCGCTCCTTGGCCACGACCTGCTGGTGATGGCGCATCAGGTATTCGAGGATGCGGTATTCGTAGGCGGTCAGCGCCAGCGGTCGCTCGTCCAGCGTGGCCTGCTTGCGATTGAGGTCCAGCACCAGCGGCCCCGCGGCGATGGTCGCCTGGGTAAAGCCGCTGCAGCGACGTAGCAAGGCGTTCAGGCGCGCCTCGAGCTCCTCGAACTGGAAAGGCTTGACCAGGTAGTCATCGGCTCCGGCTGCCAGCCCCTCGACCTTGTCCTGCCAGTTGCCGCGCGCGGTGAGGATGAGGATTGGAAAGCTCCGGCCATGGCCGCGGATTCGGCCGATCAGCTCGAGCCCGCTCATGCCGGGCAGGCCAAGATCGATGATCGCCAGGTCGTGGTTGTAGTGCATGCTCTGGTACAGCGCCTCCTCGGCGTCGGCGACCGCTTGGACCAGGTGGCCGCTTTCGCCCAGGCGCGTACGGAGGTGGTGGCGCAGCAGCGCCTCGTCCTCGACCACCAGCAACTTCATGAAGATCTCCCCGTCCCCAGGACACAGGCTGCCATGGGCGACAAACATACCAGCGAAGCAGGTGTTGGCAGACACCTGCTTCGCTGGCAGCCAGTATCAGAATTTGTAGTTGGCCGAGAGGTAGGTCTGGGCGCTGCTGTTCAGCCTCAGGGTACCGGCCTTCGCCTGGCCATGCCTGGCCAGCTCGGTGCTGGCATTGCTGCGCAGGTAGCGGTAGCCAAGCTCCACCGAGGCCTTGTCGGTGAGCGGCTGCAGGACGCCGAACTGAGCGCCGTACAGGTAGCCCCGGCCAGTATCGCGGCTGAACCCGGACGATTCCTGGGCCAGCTTGGTCAGGCCCAGGCTCGCGCCCCCGAACAGCTTGGTGGTATCGCCCAGCGGCAGGAACAGGTCGTAGCTGCCCAGCAGGTTTTCCTGGCGCAGCTTGATCCCGCTGTGCTGGCCGGAGGTATTGTCATAGGTGACATAGTAGCGGCCCTGGTCGTTGATCCGGCCGGCACGCAGGCCCCAGGTCGAGTCCTTGCCGATGATGCCGTCGGTATTCAGGTGGCCGGTGTTGCGCTGGAGCAGCCCGGACTTGCGTATCTTGTCGCTGGCCTGGCCGTAGCTCAGGCCGACGAAGGTATCGCTGGCCTGCGCGGCCAGGCTGGCGCTGCCGATTGCCAAGGTGGCGATGAGGGTGCCGAGTGTCTTCATGCTGCGCTACTCCTTGAGGATGTGTTTCGTCGATATGCCAGCTACAGTAAGCGGAGCGCGCTGAACCGCCGCTGAACCCTTGCTGAACCAGCGCTGAACGAAGTCCGAACTCGGCCCACCGGGAGTGACCCACATGCGTGTCCTGCTTGCCCTGGCGCTGCTCTGCAGCGCCTCCCTGGTTCAGGCGGCTGTCCAGACCCGCGAGATCCTCTACCGGGACGCCGCTGGGCAGCGCCTGGTCGGCTACCATGCCTACGACGACGCGTTCGACGGCAAGCGCCCGGGCATCCTCGTGGTACATGAATGGTGGGGGCTGAACGACTATGCCAAGCGCCGCGCCCGTGATCTGGCCGCGCTCGGCTACAGTGCCCTGGCCATCGACATGTACGGCGACGGCAAGCACACCGAACACCCCAAGGATGCGCAGGCCTTCATGGCCGCCGCGCTGAGGGATCCGCAAACGGCCGAGCGGCGCTTCGCTGCCGGCCTCGAGCTGCTGGGCATCCAGCCCCTCACCGACAAGACCAGGCTCGCGGCGATCGGCTACTGCTTCGGTGGCAAGGTGGTGCTGGACGCCGCCCGCCGTGGCGAGCCGCTGGCCGGCGTGGTGAGCTTCCATGGCGCGCTGGCAACGCAGACGCCGGCTACGCCAGGCAGCGTCAAGGCCAAGGTGCTGGTCGAGCATGGTGCCGCCGACAGCATGGTCGACGAGCGCCAGGTGCAGGCCTTCAAGCAGGAGATGAGCGATGCGGGGGCCAGCTTCGACTTCGTCAGCATTCCCGGAGCCCGGCATGGCTTCAGCAATCCCGATGCCGACCGGCTTGGCCATGGCGCCCATGGCGGGCCGGACATCGCCTACAGCAAGACCGCCGATGAAAGCTCCTGGGCCGACATGCGGGCGTTCCTCGACAAACTGTTCAGGTAACGGCCACCGAGGTGCCGCTAGGCAGGTTCCCCTGGCGTGTCGACGGCTGGCACAATGGTCCGCATGAACAGACTTCCCGCCTGCTGCGCCCCGCTCCAGTACCACTGGCCCCTGCCCTTGCCGCTCCCCGGTGCCGTGCTGGTGAGTTGTGCCTTCGACCCATCCCGCCTGGCAGGCGACGACTTCCAGAGGGCCGGCATCGAGCAGAGCCCTGGCCTGCAACGCTCGGTGGCCAAGCGCCAGGCCGAATACCTGGCCGGCCGGGTCTGCGCCAGGGCAGCGCTGGAGCGCCTGGATGGTCGCGAGTACGTCCCGGCGACCCACGATGACCGCTCGCCAATCTGGCCGAGCGGCATCCACGGCTCGATCACCCATGGCAAGGGCTGGGCCGCCGCCGTGGTGGCCGCCGCCGATGCCTGCGGTGGCCTGGGCCTGGACCAGGAAAGCCTGCTGGACGATGAACGCGCCGAGCGGCTGGCAGGCGAAATCCTCACGCCCGCCGAGCTGGGGCGCCTGGACCGCAGCCAGCCGGGCCTGGCGGTGACCTTGACCTTCTCGCTCAAGGAAAGTCTGTTCAAGACGCTCTATCCACTGACACGCAAGCGTTTCTGGTTCGAGCATGCCGAACTGCTCGAGTGGTCCAGCCAAGGCCAGGCCCGCCTGCGGCTGCTGACCGATCTTTCGCCAGACTGGCGCAGCGGACGGGAACTGGAGGGGCAGTTCCGGGTGGCCGATGGGCAGCTGCTGAGCCTGGTCAGCGTCTGAGTCCAATCAAGCCTTGGACCACTCGTCGAACAGTAGCCGCTGCTGCCGGGTTCGCTGGCCCAGGTAAAAAGTGACCGCTCACGGCCGTACGCTGGAGCTTTCACCGTGCCGGGACAGGTCCTTCGTCAGCTGGAAAAAAATCGCTGACGAATGGCAATTCGGTCCTAGGACGCACCCTGCAAGGGGTGGCCCGGCATGCTCACAAACTACGCACAAGTTATCCACAGAAGGCTGCCTTGCATTAGGCACTCGACCGCACTATCTTGTACCGCCATCAGGGCGGACCAACTACATGTTGGGTTTCGAGAGACTTTCCAAGCACAAGTGATGCAGGAAACTCAAGCCTGAAATAGCGCTTTTTCTGCATGAACTTTACGCGAATTCGCCAGACAAACCGCTCCTGCAAGGCAAGTGTCACCAGCCCGGGTTGGGCTGGTCGCGACAGGGGAACCGCGCTGCCGGCGCGATGACCTGCGACAACGGGTCCCGTGCTTTGAGCCCGGGATTTTGACTTCGGCCAGGGAGCGGCAAGCAATTGCCCTTTTTATCCTGATCTGTCCCGAAGTCGGTGAGCACGCCCGAACGAACGCACCTGTGTCGTGCGTTGGCGGTCGGGCCGTCGAGCAGTGGACAGGACAGCGGGCGCCTTGGTGGCGCTTGAACAAACATTGAGAATGTGGAGACACACCCCCCATGCAAACCGACACAACTCGCGAGAACCCGCAGGCCAAGGCGCCGCAGGCCGCCGACTCGAGCCAGGACCTGGCTGCGACCGCTCCCGGCCAACTGCGCGTGATCAAGCGCAACGGCACGGTCGTCGCCTACACCGACGACAAGATCACCGTGGCCATCACCAAGGCGTTCCTCGCAGTTGAAGGCGGCACCGCTGCCGCCTCGTCGCGCATCCACGACACCGTCGCGCGTCTGACCGAGCAGGTCACCGCCACCTTCAAGCGTCGCATGCCATCGGGCGGCACCATCCACATCGAGGAAATCCAGGACCAGGTCGAACTGGCCCTGATGCGTGCCGGCGAGCAGAAGGTCGCGCGCGACTACGTGATCTACCGCGAGCAGCGCGCCAAGGAGCGTGCCAGCCGTGCCGGCAGCGGCGCCGTGGTCGAGCCGCACCCGAGCATCCGCATCACCCTGGCCGACGGCAGCCTGGCGCCGCTGGACATGGCGCGCCTGAACACCATCATCAGCGAAGCCTGCGAAGGCCTGGCCGAAGTCGATGGTCAGCTGATCCAGCGCGATACCCTGAAGAACCTTTATGACGGCGTGTCCATCAAGAACGTCAACACCGCGCTGGTGATGACTGCCCGTACCCTGGTCGAGCGCGAGCCGAACTACTCGTTCGTCACCGCCCGTCTGCTGATGGATACCCTGCGCGCCGAAGGCCTGGGCTTCCTCGGCGTGGCCGAGAGCGCCACCCACCACGAGATGGCCGAGCTGTACGCCAAGGCCCTGCCAGCCTACGTCGCCAAGGGCGTGGAATTCGAGCTGCTCGATCCAGCCCTGCAGGGTTACGACCTGGAGCGCCTGGGCCAGGCGATCGATCACGAGCGCGACCAGCAGTTCACCTACCTGGGCCTGCAGACCCTGTACGACCGCTACTTCATTCACAAGGACGGCGTGCGCTTCGAACTGCCGCAGGTGTTCTTCATGCGCGTGGCCATGGGCCTGGCGCTGGAAGAGAAGGACAAGGAAGCCCGCGCGATCGAGTTCTACAACCTGCTGTCGTCGTTCGACTACATGGCCTCGACCCCGACCCTGTTCAATGCCGGCACCCTGCGCCCGCAGCTGTCGAGCTGCTACCTGACCACCGTGCCGGACGACCTGTCGGGCATCTACCACGCGATCCACGACAACGCCATGCTGTCGAAATTCGCCGGTGGCCTGGGCAACGACTGGACTCCGGTCCGCGCGCTGGGCTCCTACATCAAGGGCACCAACGGCAAGTCTCAGGGCGTGGTGCCGTTCCTCAAGGTGGTCAACGACACCGCGGTGGCGGTCAACCAGGGCGGCAAGCGCAAGGGCGCGGTCTGCGCGTACCTGGAAACCTGGCACCTGGATATCGAAGAGTTCATCGAGCTGCGCAAGAACACCGGTGACGATCGTCGTCGTACCCACGACATGAACACCGCCAACTGGATCCCCGACCTGTTCATGAAGCGTGTCTTCGACGACGGCAAGTGGACCCTGTTCTCGCCGTCGGAAGTGCCGGACCTGCACGACCTGACCGGCAAGGCCTTCGAAGAGCGCTACGAGTACTACGAAGCCCTGACCGAGTACAACAAGATCAAGGTGTTCAAGACCATCCAGGCCAAGGACCTGTGGCGCAAGATGCTCTCGATGCTGTTCGAGACCGGCCACCCGTGGCTGACCTTCAAGGACCCGTGCAACCTGCGCTCGCCGCAGCAGCACGTGGGCGTCGTGCACAGCTCCAACCTGTGCACCGAGATCACCCTGAACACCAACAAGGACGAGATCGCCGTCTGCAACCTGGGCTCGATCAACCTGCCGAACCACATCGTCGACGGCAAGCTGGACACCGCCAAGCTGCAGCGCACCGTCAACACTGCCGTGCGCATGCTCGACAACGTGATCGACATCAACTACTACTCGGTCCCGCAGGCGCGCAACTCTAACTTCAAGCACCGTCCGGTCGGTCTGGGCATCATGGGCTTCCAGGACGCGCTGTACCTGCAGCACATCCCGTACGGTTCGGATGCCGCCGTGGAGTTCGCCGACAAGTCGATGGAAGCGGTCAGTTACTACGCCATCCAGGCCTCCTGCGACCTGGCCGACGAGCGCGGTGCCTACGAGACGTTCCAGGGCTCGCTGTGGTCCAAGGGCATCCTGCCACTGGATTCGCAACAGATCCTGATCGAAGCCCGTGGCGCCAAGTACATCGACGTCAACCTGGACGAGACCCTCGACTGGGCGCCGGTACGCGAGCGCGTCAAGAAAGGCATCCGCAACTCGAACATCATGGCCATCGCGCCGACCGCGACCATCGCCAACATCACCGGCGTGTCGCAGTCGATCGAGCCGACGTACCAGAACCTGTACGTCAAGTCGAACCTGTCGGGCGAGTTCACCGTGATCAACCCGTACCTGGTCCGTGACCTCAAGGCTCGCGGCTTGTGGGACTCGGTGATGATCAACGACCTGAAGTACTACGATGGCTCCGTGCAGCAGATCGAGCGCATTCCGCAAGAGCTCAAGGCCTTGTACGCCACCGCGTTCGAGGTCGAGACCAAGTGGATCGTCGACGCCGCCTCCCGTCGCCAGAAGTGGATCGACCAGGCCCAGTCGCTGAACCTGTACATCGCCGGCGCCTCGGGCAAGAAGCTCGACGTGACCTACCGCATGGCCTGGTACCGTGGCCTGAAGACCACCTACTACCTCCGTGCCCTGGCCGCGACCAGCACCGAAAAGTCGACCATCAACACCGGCAAGCTCAACGCCGTGTCCAGCGGTGGCGACAGCGCCCCGGTCCAGGCCGCCGGCCCGGCCCCGGTGCCGAAGGCCTGCGCGATCGACGAGCCGGATTGCGAGGCTTGCCAGTAACACTGCCTAGCGAAGCGGGAGAAAGGCCTGTTTGGCTTTTTCCTGCAGCGCTGGAAGACAGATATGCTTTCATCAGGCAATAAAAAACCCAACGCAGTTATAGCTGCGCTGGGTTTGGAATCTCCCGCGAACAATAGCATCGTTCAAAGGGAGGCTAGATCTGGCAGATCTATCGAGCGCGAATCTTCGTGCCTGTCAGGACTGGTGTCATGCACCCTACTCCATTACCTGTTCATTGCTTTCTTGCTGATATCTGCCGCGCTTGAACAAACGAGACAGGTCTACCTAAGCTATATGGCTTAAATCTGTAGGAAACTTCTGTTTTTGGGCTGCATCCATGCTGCCCGGCACACCACTTGGTACGCTCGCGGTTTCGTTTGCACAAGGACCTTGCACATGGCGGACCTCGCCAAGGTGGGGATCCCGTCTCCTGTCCCGTTTGTGGCATCACACGTATTGCCAATGGCTCCCACAACACCTTCCTGGATCATCAGCCGGTAGCATTGGTTGGCGTCAGCCGTACTGCCTGCTCGTGCTCATCGGTCATCATCTCCGGGCTGGCCTGGTTTCACATCAACGATCATCTCGCCGCCGTCCAATGGCAGCATGACAGCCAACGGCGGCGTCGTCCTTGCCGCTTCCTCTGCCTCGACAGGCGCACCCGGCAATGTATCCGGGGCATTCGCTGCAGCCAGGCGCAATCCCGACCATGTCTTCTATGAAGGGGTGAATTTCGGCTTTCAACCTAGCCCCGGTCAGCCTCATGCCAAAGGGGGCATGGCCTTCATTGCAGAGCCGCAGACGCCTTGCGTGTTCGCCAAGTCCTGCTCGGTGCCAAGAGGAACGACCCAGACCGGCACGGCAGTGGAGCCTGCGCGAAACTTTGGCCAGATTGCACTGCTAGCTCCGAGCCTGGAGCAGAACGGCACGGCAGGTGGGTCGAATGACGACAAGCGTGTCACGGGTATCCTGCAACCGGTGGCGGGGAGTTCGATGGCTGCCAGCCTGTCCATGTGGTCATGGGCAATTCGGGCTGCAGGGCCAGCAGGGATAGGGGCGGCAGCTACCGGGGCTGGAAGCATGGCTGTTGGCAGCGCCACCTTGCCGGTCCTGGCTACTTTGGTTGGCGTCATGCTGCCTGACAGTGTTGCCGACGGACGTCTGTACCAAGATCAGCAGATCGACCCGGCACGGCTGGCCGAGGCAGCCACACGCGTGCGATTCCAGTTCCGTCGCGACGAGGCAGGCACTGTTCAGCTCTACGGCATCCATACCAGCGCCAACGCCGGTGATGACCGAGTGCCGACCATCCAGGCCGAATGGGATACTGACAAGCGTACGATGGAGGCCCATCTGGATGGACTGACCCTCACTTGGACGCCCAACAACGGACCAATCATCACAGCACCGACTTCCTACCCGGATGCCCCCGAAAAGCTTCCTACTGTTCTGGTTCACCCTATTGCGCAAGATCGGGACTCGCAGATAACCCATTATCCGGGAAGTGATGTCAAGGACATCACCTGGCAGGACATCATTGTCTCGTTTCCGATCGACTCGGGCATGCCACCTCTTTAGCCAGCATTGCCATTCTGCCATTGTTCACCAAAAATACAGCGAGACTTATGGGTGGCGGAACACAAAAGGCAAGCAGATGCTGGACGCTGAAGATTTGCGTCAAGCAGTCGAAAGCAACTTCGACGCCATCAAGCCCTACATGCTGGAGGAGGGTTTTGAAGACGCATCTCTCGAAGAGGCACGCAGGAGAGTGCACCAGATCAACGAAGAACAGGGGTGGTACTGATGGATGCTGCGACGATCAACAGATGGATAGACAGTATCGGACATACATACGATGTGCTGGTGGTCAACGGGCTGATACCTAACCTGCCTTTGACGCCAATGCTTGGCAGCCCGGACAGCGAGGACCTGCTTCAAAAACCAACGCCCGGCATAACACTTTGGTTTTGCGCAGAGACCAAACGGCTGGAACAGGTGATGATAACCTTGGCGCAGACAGTTGGTCAGCCAGTTTACACGGGGGAGTTGCCAATTCCATTTACACACGGCATGGATCAGCAGACAGTGCGTCGTTTACTAGGCGTGCCGACGGAAATAAAAAAGCCTGTGAAACTTCCGGGTGGGCTAGGCATGCGAGGGGGGGCAGACACGTACCATGCGCATCGTAAAAGACATGCGCCTATCAACATCAGTCTTGGTTACTTGGAGAACCTGAGCGTAAACAATATCAGCTTTTCCTTGTTAACAAAAAGCCAAGGACGTTAAGCAACTCTTGTCACCTGTCAAGACGCTCAGCAAGAAGAGATTCGTAAAGATTATAATTCTTTGATGTCGGACCAGTCACCTCGGTCATTCTTGCCAGACTTTGGTTGCCGAGGTGCTTACCCGTTCCTTGACTGTCCTGGTCTGGGAAAGCCTGGAGTTGAACATCTTCAACAAAGGTTCCGGCTCACCGATGCCTATGCCATCGACCCGACGGTCAGCCTTGTAAATGAAGCGTTGAGCGCCTGCCGCCGCTCAGGCTGAACTGACGCTTTGCTACCGCTCTCGCCCGGCACTTGCACGATGCTTCGTGTCAAAAATGGCCGGAGCTCAAGCCGCTGACCATTCGTCTGACCGGCCAAGAACGTCAGAACAACGTCGTATCCTGCTTCTGGAGCCGGCAGAATTTGACCTGAAGCTGAGTGTCTTCACCTTGCCCCTTGCGTCATAACACTATATCATGTGCCATAAAATTAGAATCAACACTACATATGCTACTTCTGCCTTTCGTGACGCCTTGACAACCCTTACTGACGGGTGCCGGGAATCTTTCCAAAAAGAGATCGGAGATGCGACATGACTGCCCTGAAAAGCTGTTTTCCGCTACAATGCAGCCCCTCAAAAACCGGCCTCGATCACCGGCCACTTCCGATGACCGGATTCTGCCCTCTACGCCTCCAAAGCTAGCGCGCTAACGAAGCCAGTAGCCTGAGCACCACGGCTCGATGGCCAACTCAATCAGAATTCAGGATCTCGCCGGACACCTCGCAAGTAGAGGCTTTGCCTGCGGGATCCCAGTATCACATCATCTTGAAATTCACGGTCGCCCCTGAGGCGGCCCTTATGCGGAGCCAAATATCATGCTGAGCTGGGACGAATTCGACAAGGACGAAAACGAAGCCACCACCAAGGGCACAAGTACCCCTCAAGCCAGCCAGCCGAGCATGGACAAGCTCGACAGCGCCGGCGATGCCGCCGCCCAGGAAGCCCGCGCCGCCACCGCCGCCGACTCCGACGCGGTCAAGCGCGCCAAGGCCGCCCTGGACGAACTCGACATCGCCGAAGGTCTGGCCGAGCTGGAAGGCTCCTCGGCGCGGGTACGCGTCGACGAGAAGCGCATGATCAACTGCCGTGCCGATCTCAACCAGCTGGTGCCTTTCAAGTACGACTGGGCCTGGCAGAAGTACCTCGACGGCTGCGCCAACCACTGGATGCCGCAGGAGGTCAACATGACCGCCGACATCGCCCTGTGGAAGAGCCAGGACGGCCTGACCGAGGACGAGCGCCGCATCGTCATGCGTAACCTGGGCTTCTTCTCCACCGCCGACTCGCTGGTGGCCAACAACCTGGCGCTGGCCGTGTACCGCCTGATCACCAACCCGGAGTGCCGCCAGTACATCCTGCGCCAGGCCTTCGAAGAGGCGATCCACACCCACGCCTACCAGTACTGCATCGAGTCGCTGGGCATGGATGAAGGCGAGATCTTCAACATGTATCACGAGATTCCCTCGGTCGCGAAGAAGGCCGCCTGGGGCCTGAAGTACACCCGCGCCATCTCCGATCCTCAGTTCAACACCGGCACCCCGGAGACCGACAAGGAGCTGCTGCGCAACCTGATCGCCTACTACTGCGTGCTCGAAGGCATCTTCTTCTACTGCGGCTTCACCCAGATCCTCTCCATGGGCCGGCGCAACAAGATGACCGGCGTCGCCGAGCAGTTCCAGTACATCCTGCGTGACGAGTCAATGCACCTGAATTTCGGCATCGACGTGATCAACCAGATCAAGATCGAGAACCCGCACCTGTGGGACGCCGAGATGAAGGAAGAGGCGACCCAGATGATCCTGCAGGGCACCCAGCTGGAGATCGAATACGCACGCGACACCATGCCGCGCGGCGTGCTGGGCATGAACGCGGCGATGATGGAGGACTACCTCAAGTTCATCGCCAACCGCCGCCTGACCCAGATCGGCCTGAAGGAAGAGTACCCAGGGACCACCAACCCGTTCCCGTGGATGAGCGAGATCATGGACTTGAAGAAAGAGAAGAACTTCTTCGAGACCCGGGTGATCGAGTATCAGACCGGTGGGGCGTTGAGCTGGGATTGAGGCGTTAGCGCGGTTCTTTGCGCCGATAGCATGCCACGCACGGCATGCAAGCTAGACAGTCCAATGACTGCCCAGACTGAAGAAGCCACCTGAGCCGACATGGCCTAGGTGGCTTTTGCATGTTCAGGTCCTGCTCGATGCGACATCGGACATTGCTCACCTGTTTGCTCAAGAAAGACCCTGCTCGGTGGCCCTGGCCTGATTTCGACTGCGCGTATCGGTAGATCAGCCGCGCGGCAAGCTTGATCCCCGGAAACGCGCGCCTTCAGTCGCCGACAATGAACAAAGGGTTGTAACCGCTGCGCTGGTAGCTGCCCTGCTCGGCCAGCAGCATATCCAGGGCAAGGCTGGCCAGATCGTCGGCGATCGGCTCGGCGCGCCCCTGGAGCTGACGTTGCATCAGTTTGAGATAGTGCTGGCAATGTCCGCACGCTTCGGCCTGAACTGGCAGGTACGGCCTGCCCTGCTCGTTGTCCAGGCCAAGGTACGACAGCTCGCCGCCGTGATCGCAAACGCTGCAGCGCACGCGCTCCAGATGCCATTGGCTCGAGCAGAGGCTGCAATACAGGTAGCGCAGGCCATCGCGCGGCTGCTCGTCATGGACCACGCTGGCGACCGGCGCCGAGCCGCAACAGGGGCACAAGCCTTGAGCCTTGCGCTCTGGCCTTTGCGGCGCGCGAGGCAACGCCAGGGCCAGGCGCACCCAGGCGACCTGCAGCGCCGCCGCCACCAGAGGCATCAAGCCGCGGTTGGCGCGTTCGCCGGGCCGGCCTTCGAGCACATCGTCGGCCAGGCTCTGCAGCAGGGCTGGCGACGCTGCTCGCAAAGCCTCCAGCAATGGCCGCTGGGCCGCGCCCACGTGCAAGGCCAACGACTCGAGAATGGCCATAAGATCCGTCTGCCAATCGACCACGCGTCGCAACGTCTGGAAGCCCAATGCCGGCAGGCCATGCTCCAGGGCCTGGTCGAAAGCGCCTTCGCCTGGCTGCCAAGCAGGCCTGGCGGCCTGCAAGGCCTGATCCTGGGCTTCTACCAGCCGGGCCATGAACGCCAGGAACTCATCCAGTTCCGGCACCTGCATGACAAGCTCGCGCAGCCGCAATGCCCGCCGACGAAAGACCTGGTCACTGGGCAGCAATACCTGAGGGGCCTCGAGCGTGCCGGTTGGCGCCTGACCGAATACGTGTTCCACGCGAACTCCTGTGAGCGTACTTTCAATGATTGCAATGCCTTGCCAGGTTCGCCAACGCTGCAGAATCGCTGGCGATCCCGGCTCAGCGCCGTTTCGGCTGCGGCGGATCGCTGGGCCCCGGCAGCTGGCTGTCATCGCCCTTGCGTTCGCCACGCATGATCTGCTCGTACCACAGCCCATGATGGTGCTTGGCCCAGGCATGGCTGACTCGCCCCTGGGTCATGGCGCGTATCGAACCTTTGACCCAGATGGCCGAATAGATATGGATGATGAGCGTGATGATCGCCACGAAGGCCGCGTAGCCGTGGATCATCGCTGACCAGCGCAACAGTTCGCGCGGCATCTGGTCGGCAAAATAGGGCCGCCAGATGATCACCCCGGTCACCAGCAGCACTGGAACACAAGCCAGGAACAACCAGTAGACCGCCTTCTGTCCGGCGTTGTTCTGCCCCACCGGCGGCAGCTTCTCGTCGCGGTTGCTCAGTACGTCACCGATCTGCTTGATCCACTGGATATCGTAGGAGCGGAACAGGTTGGCGCGCATGAAGCGTATCGCCTGGATGGCGAAGAACACCGACATGAAGATACCGATGAACGGATGCACGATCCGGGTTTCACCGGGGCCGCCGAACAGTCCGGTCAAGCCGAAGAAGACCGGATGGAACAGCGCCAGGCCACTGAGGCTCAACAGCACGAAACAGGCCGCGATCAGCCAATGGTTGGTGCGCGACCACCAGCCATAGCGCAGGATGCCTTTGCGCACGTTGGAATGACTCATGGTCGATCCTCCCCTCGGCGGTTCTCTTCGAGCGCATCGGCGGACTTGGTCGGGTCGGGGTCGTCCTCGGGTTCCTCCTTCGGGCCCTTGATGATGTAGTGGAAGAACCCGGCCATCACCGATACCCCGAGCGCCACCGACATCAAGGGTTTGGTGATGCCTTTCCACATGTCCACCACCGGGCTGATGTGCGGGTCATTGGGCAACCCGCTGTAGATCTCCGGCTTGTCGGCGTGCTGCAGCACATACATGACATGCGTTCCGCCAACCCCGGCCGGATCATAGACGCCAGCATTCTCGTAGCCACGCTTCTTGAGGTACTCGACCCGCTGGTCGGCACGATCGTGCATGGCTTGCTTGGTACCGAACATGATCGCCGAGGTCGGACAGCTTTTCACGCACGCCGGCTCCAGCCCGTTGAACACCCTGTCCGAGCACAGGGTGCACTTGTAGGCCTTGTTGTCTTGCTTGGACACGCGCGGAATGTTGAAAGGACAGCCGGCCACGCAGTAGCCGCAGCCAATGCAGTGCTCGGAGTTGAAGTCGACGATGCCGTTGGCGTACTGCACGATGGCCCCAGGCGACGGACAAGCCTTCAGGCAGCCGGGATCGGCGCAGTGCATGCAGTTGTCCTTGCGGATCAGCCATTCCAGTTCGCCCTGCTCGTTCTCGTATTCGCTGAAGCGCATCACTTCGAAGGACGAAGGGCTCAGGTCCTGAGGGTTGTTGTAGGTACCGTCGCACTCGCCTACCTCGTCGCGCAGGTCGTTCCATTCCGAGCAGGCGACCTGGCAGGCCTTGCAGCCGATGCACAGTGATACATCGATCAGCTTGGCCACAGGTTCGACGCCGCCGCTGCGAATCTGCGGCGACTGTTCGAGAGTGGCCGAGCGTCGGATGAAGTTCTGGGTGTTCATTTGATCGCCGCGCATCAGGCACTTCCTCCAATCTTCTCGATGTTCACCAGGAACGACTTGAACTCTGGTGTCTGGGTATTACCGTCCCCCACGAATGGCGTCAGGGTGTTGGTCAGGTGAGCCTTGCGGGCCACCCCTGTATAGCCCCAGTGGATCGGAATGCCGACCTGATGCACCGTGCGCCCGTCGATCTGCAGCGGTACCAGCCGCTTGGTGACCACGGCCACCGCTTCGATGAAGCCGCGCTTGGAGCGGACCCGGACGCGGTCCCCGGCCTTGATCCCGAGTTCGTTGCCAAGCGCCTCGCCGATTTCCACGAGCTTTTCCGGCTGCATGATTGCGTTGAGCCGTGCATGCGTGGTCCAGAAATGGAAATGCTCGGTCAAACGATAGGTCGTCGCCGCATAGGGAAACTCCTTGTTGTCGCCAAAGTGCTGGCGATCCTCGGCGAAGACCCGGGCCACGGGGTTATGGACCGCAAGGGCATTGCCTGGATGCAATGGATTGCCATCGATGGGCGATTCGAGCGGCTCGTAGTGTTCCGGGAACGGCCCCTCACCCAGCCACTCGCTGGAAAAGAAGTGCCCGGTGCCGCTTTCAGTGAGGATGAACGGGCCGACGTTGTCCTTGGGCGGCGCGGTGACCGGATAGTCCGGGATGTCGGCGCCGACCCAGCGCTCGCCGCTCCACCAGACCAGGCGCTTGTGCATGGCCCAGGGGGTGCCGTCGGGGCGAGCCGAGGCACGGTTGTAGAGCACCCGGCGATTGAGCGGCCAGGCCCATGCCCAGTTCAAGGTGGTGCCATTGTTGAAGGGGTCGGAGTTGTCGCGGCGATCCATCTGGTTGCCCTGTTCGGTCCAGGCGCCCGAATAGATCCAGCAACCGCAGGCGGTGGTACCGTCGTTGCGCAGTTCGCCGAAATCGTTGAGCAGTTGACCCTTGGGCCGGATGACCCGGCCCTGCCCATCGTCGATATCGGCCAGGGCCCGGCCGTTGTACTCCATGGCCAGCTCGTCGGCACCGGGCTCCTCCAGGTCGCTGTAGCGCCAGGTCAGGTTGAGAATCGGATCGGGGAAGGCGCCGCCCTCTTCCTGGTAGAGCTTGCGCAAGCGGTTGAACAAGGCGCCCATGATCGCGGTGTCGGGACGTGCCTGGCCTGGCGGCGGCGCGGCCCTGAAATGCCACTGCAGCCAGCGTGAACTGTTGGTGATCGAGCCGTTGTCCTCGGCGAAGCAGGTAGTCGGCAGGCGGAACACCTGGGTCTGGATCTGGCTTGGATCGACATCGTTGAAGGTGCCCTGGTTCTTCCAGAATTCGCCGGTCTCGGTGGCCAGCGGATCCATGATGCAAAGGAACTTGAGTTTGGACAGCGCGTCGCTGACCTTGGCCTTGTTGGGGAAGGCGGCGAGGATGTTGAAGCCTTGGCAGAAGGCCCCCGTCATCTTGCCCAAGGTCATGTCGTTGATGGCGTAGAGCACGTCATACAAGGGTTCGCTGAGCTTGGGCAGCCAGTGATAGCACCAGTCGTTTTCGGCGGTGGCCGCATCGCCCCACCAGGCTTTCATCAAGCTGACGAAGAAACGATCGTAGTATTTCCAGTAGGATACCTGGTTAGGCAGTTGCGGCAGCTTGGTGTGTTCCCTGATGTAGTCGTCGTAGTTTTGCAGCTGCACGCCGGCTAGGGTCATGTAGCCCGGCAGCAGGTTCGACAGCAGGCCGATATCGGTCAGGCCCTGGATGTTGGAGTGGCCACGCAAGGCATTGACGCCGCCTCCGGGCATGCCCATGTTGCCCAGCAGCAGTTGCACCATGCAGCCGGCACGGATCATCTGCGACCCGATCGAATGCTGTGTCCAGCCCAAGGCATAGAGAATGGTCATGGTCTTTCCAGGCGCGGCGGTCTGGGCGATCAGGTCCCACAGTTGCAGCACCTTTTCGCGCGGGATGCCGCAAACCTTCTCGACCATCTCCACGGTATAGCGGCGGTAATGCTCGCGCATCAGCTGGAACACGCAGCGCGGATGCTGCAAGGTCGCGTCGACACGCACCTGGCCGTTGGCATCCAGCTCGAAATTCCAGCTTGCCTTGTCGTACTGGTGTCGGCCTTCGTCGTAGCCGACGAACAGCCCGTTGTCGAAACCGAAGCCCTCCTTCACCAGGTGGCTGGCATCGGTATAGGTGCGCACATACTCGTGCTGGTAGCGATCGTTTTCGATCAGGTAGGCGATCAGGCCGCCAAGGAAGACGATGTCCGTGCCGGTGCGGATCCAGGCATGGTAGTCCGCCACTGCCGTGGTGCGGTTGTAGCGTGGATCGATGGAAATCAGGATCGCATCGTTGTGTTCCTTGGCGTGCATGACCCAACGGAAGCCCACCGGATGCGCCTCGGCCGAATTCCCACCCATGGAGAGGATGACATCAGCGTTACGGATATCGACCCAGTGATTGGTCATGGCACCGCGACCGAATGAAGGGGCAAGACCTGCCACCGTCGGAGCGTGTCAGACGCGAGCCTGGTTATCCACCTTGAGCATGCCCAGGCTGCGGGCGATCTTCTGGGTGATGTACGCGGTCTCGTTGGTACAGGCCGAAGCGGCAACCATCGAGGTGGTCATCCAGCGGTTGACCACCCTCCCCTGGTCGTCATGGGTCTCGAAGTGCTGGTCGCGATCGTCCTTCATCAATCGGGCGATGCGGTCGAGCGCTTCATCCCAGCCGATGGTCCGCCAATGGTCGGTGCCTGGCTCGCGCACCTGCGGGTACTTCAGGCGCGATTCGCTCTTGATGAAGTCCAGCACCCCAGCACCGCGCGGGCATAGCGAGCCGCGACTGACCGGGTGGTCCGGGTCGCCCTCGACGTGGAAGACCTCGTTGGTGACATTGAGTGCGTCGTCGCCCCGGGTATACAGCAACATGCCGCAGCCTACCGAACAGTAGGTGCAGACATTGCGGGCAACCTTCGCACCGGTGAGTTTGAAGTAACGAATCGACGCAAGTGCCTCATCCGGGGCGAAACCCATCATGGCCATGCTCGAAGCGCCCATTCCGGCGGCACCTAGCTTGAGAAACTGTCGCCGGGATACATTCATGGTCATGGATGTCTCCTGATGCAGTGCAGATCAACGGTTTCTCGGTTGACTGTAGTCTCATTGAGACAGGTGTCGACGAAGCAACGACCAATGGTCATCCTGGCTCCTGCCTCGATGGCCGCAGGCCGTGACCGCTCCGCCGGACGGCATCGTCCCGGACCACACCGGATTGGCCGCCGCCGAACCCGGCCGGGTTGCTGCCCGCAGGCCTCGCAATAGCCGTCGAAGGTCGCTCAGAACTGCAGCATTTCCAGCGCCCGGCCGCGACATACCCGCTCCTGCCGGGCGGCGTCCAGGCCCATGCGCGCGAACCACGCCTGGCTCTCCCGCCACCAGCGCGATACGTCCGGTTGCGATGGCTGGCCCAGATCCGAACTGTAGATGACACCCGGCACCTGACCCAGTACCTGGGAAAAATCCTCCCAGCCCTGGTAGCCGAGCAGATAGGTCAGCGCCGTCTGCTCGGTATAGACGTTCGGCAGCGCCGCCAGCTCCATCAGCGCCTTGGCATCCAGCCCGGTCAGGGGGCTGGCCGGCTGGTTGAGCATCAGCCGAGGCACATCCAGCCTGACCGCCGCATCCACCAGCAGGCGCACTTCCTCGGCATTGGCGTGACCGGTGGAGACCACGATCGGATGGTCCCGGGCCATGCGCAGGATATCCAGGGTCGCCGAGCCCAGGCGCCCGTCCCGGCTGACAGTCAGCGGCCGCACCGGATGGTCGCGCAGCAAGGCGTGGCCCACCTCGCGCCGCAGCGCCGAGCGATGACTGCGACCGGTGACGGTGGGCAGATGCACGATCAGGCGGGCCGGGCTGTCACCGTGACAGCACAGCGAGCGCTGGACCACCCGATGATCGATGCCGCCAGCGATCTCGTTGAGCACCACCGAACCGGAAACCGGCAGGCCCTCGCGGCGGGCCTCCCAAGCCTGCGCCGCCGTGCAGCCCAGGTGGTTCTTGAGCACCACCCAACCGTCTTCCTTGGCATACAGCCGAGCTGCCTGGAGCGCGCCATGGCGACGGACGAAGGCGTCCGGCCCGGCATGGTAATGCACGTCGATGAACCGCGCCGCGACCAGGGATGTGCTCATGGCTGCACCTGCGGCTTGATATGCAAGGTGTCAGCCATTGCCGCGACGATTTCCTGAAGATGCTCAGGCAGCGGACGCATGCCCGCCCCGGCGATCTCCAGCTGTCGGTGGGCAGGGTTGGCGGTCAGGCGTACATTGACCTGGCGTACCAGTTGCGATTGCTGCCCATGGATACTCAACACGGGCTTGTCGAAGCGGTCGAGGATCTGCGCGAGGTCCAACCCCCTGAGCATGTCGAAGCCTTCGCTCAAGCGGCGCATCCTTCGAGGGTCGGCCCCGCATTCGATTCGCGCTGGCAGCGAAGGTGCCGCAGTACCCGCCGGCTGCACCCGATACGCCAACAGATGCAAGGCCTCTGTCATCTTGCCGGCACGGGCGAGCCTGGCCATTTCGCCCAGCCGCTGTTCGAGCAGGGCGTCAGCGCGGGTGGGTGCCGATATCAGCAGGACATTATCGACCTGTCGGGCCAATGGCATACCGAGCAGCGCCTGCGCCAAGCTCCCGCCCAAGGCGTTTCCAGCCAGCAGGCTGATCGGCCCGAGCGCCTGCAAATGCGACGACCAACGATGGGCATAGACAGCTAGCGAACAGCTGTCTTCGTCGAGCAGCGAAAGCGTATCGAAGATCCGCACGCGATAGTCGCAGCCAACCAGATGATCGGTGAGCGGTGCGAAGAACGCGCCCTCGTCCCATTCAGGCATCACCGGAGACATGACCACCGCAAGGTGCGAGCCGTTACCGAAAGTTCTGCTGATAGGCACGGGGGCATTCACAGACCTGTCTCTCCACCGAGCCGAGTGGATAGCTGCAGGTGCTGGAGGCGCTCCACGGTTTGCTCGACCAGCGAATGCACCAGTTGCCCGGCGGTACGTATG
Organism: Pseudomonas sp. Marseille-QA0332; assembly: GCF_054950175.1. Taxonomy (NCBI): domain Bacteria; kingdom Pseudomonadati; phylum Pseudomonadota; class Gammaproteobacteria; order Pseudomonadales; family Pseudomonadaceae; genus Pseudomonas; species Pseudomonas sp. Marseille-QA0332. The sequence continues at coordinate 4,531,116 of NZ_CM143106.1, read as the reverse complement.
TCGTTGACCAGGTCCAGCACCTCTCCGGCCCATATCACCCGTTGCTCGAGGTCATCCTCCCGCACGGCGCGGGCGAAGGCTTCGCCAACGGCGGCCGGCGCCTGCCGCAGAGCCTCGTCGCGACCCAGCCAGCGCGCGGAGAACTGGTTGGCGAGCGCCCGGCCGCTGTAGGATGCCGGCCAGTCGATGCCGCGCACCAGGTCGAAGATGCGCGTGCGGATCGTTTGCGCGGTCGCGCTTTCGATCAGCTTGCGCTTGTAGGCAGCGCTCGGTAGCGCTTCTTCGGTGGCCAGCATGCGCGTGCCAAGCATGGCGCCATCGGCGCCCAGCGCCAGTGCCGCGGCCAGGCCCCGGCCGTCGGCGATCCCGCCGGCGGCGATCAACGGATAGTCGGCCGGCACCAGATCGCGCACCACTGGCAGCAACGCCATCAGCCCGCGCTCGAGGCTGTGCCCTCCGGCTTCGGCGCCTTGCACGATCAGGGCATCGGCTCCAGCATCCAGGGCCTGGCGTGCCTGGTCGGGTTCATGGACCTGCACGATAGCCTTGGCGCCCCGTTCATGGATGAGCGGGATGAACGGCCGCGGATCGCCGAACGAAAGCGCGATCACATCGGGGCGGTAGCTCAAGGCCAGGTCCAGCACACGCATCTGCTTGACGACCGTGAACATCACCAGGCCCACGCCCCAGGGTTCACGCACGTCGCGCATGGCTGGCAATTGCGCCTGCATCCAGGCTTCGTCGCCATAGCTGGCCCCCACCAGTCCCAGCCCGCCAGCGTTGGAAACCGCTGCCGCCAGGCGCGCCCCGGAAGCGCCACCCATGGGCGCGAGCACCACCGGATGGCGCAGCTTGAAGGCGCGCGTCAAGGTTGTCTGCAATGCACTCATGCCGGTCAACCCCGTTCCAGGGGCAATGCCCCATTGGTGGTCAGCACGGGAGCGGCGGGGATGAAATGCTCGACCGTGTACAGGTGATATTCCCAGCTGCCGTATTGCTTCAAGCCGTTGTAGCGACCAAGGAACTCAGGGTCCTGGAACAGCGACTCGAACTCCGCCCTGCTGCTCCATTGCGCCTGGTTGATGACGGTCTTGCCATCACTGCTCTTGAACAGACGGCTCCACCTGAAGGACGGATAGGTACGCGCGACGTAGCTGACGGTATCCCAAAGGACTTCAAGCGCCTTGTCCTGCTGGCCGTCATGCACATGTACGACATTGACGAGAAAGATGGCGTCCTTTTCATCGGCGCCTGGCACATCGAAGGGAGGAAGCTTGCTCATCTCATGCTCCTGGGCATTGACGTGGAAGATGGGCCGAGACTCACAGGGATACCTCGTGGGACAAGGCAGCGGTGGCCGGCCGGCGTTGGCCGGATTGCTCCATCAGGGGCAGGACCTCGGCGACGAACCGCTGCAACCCGCTGCGGTAATCGAGCCAGGTCAGGTTCAGCCCATCGACGCCGAGCTGCGACCAGCGCTGCATCTGCTCGACGATCATCGGCGCGGTACCGACCAGCGGTACGCCGGCGAAGCCGGCCTTGAAGTGGAAACGAAAGCGCTCGGCATCGCTCTGGTCCTTGAACATGCCGCTCTGGATGCCGATTTCCTGGGTGACATTGTCCAACGCGGCGTCATCGCCGTGCTGGTTGACGTAGTAGTCCAGTTTCCTGCGTGCCTCGGCCAGGCTGTCTTCCTGCACGACGTAGGCATACACCCAGACCTGAATCCGACGGCCGAACTCCAGGCGTGCCTGATCACGGTAGGCACGTATCCGGGCGCGAATGACGTCGTCGTCGTCCTCGTGCTTGAGGATCAGGTAGGCGGCATCGCAGTGCTGCGTGCAGAAACGTCGCCCGCGCGCAGAGCCGCCGGCGTTCATCAGGAACGGTCGATTGAGCGGCTTGGGTGCCGAGAAGGCTTGATCGATGGTGAAGAACCGGCCCTTGTAATCGAAGTAGCCCGGGTCTTCCCACGCCAGGCGAGCGATGGCCAGCCATTCGTCGGCGTGGTCGTAGCGCTGGTCATGCTCGCGCTGTCGACCCTCGAACATGGCCATCTCGCGGCCGAACCAGCCACAGATCATGTTAAGACCGAAGCGTCCGCCGCTGATATGGTCGATCGTGGCGGCCTGCTTGGCGGCGAACAGCGGGTGCACGGTGGACAGGTGCGAGGTGGCGAACACGGCGATCTGCTCGGTGACCGAAGCCAGCCCGGCTGCCCAGGTGTAGGTTTCGAAGGACACGCCCATCGGATTGCTCTGGCCTCCCCAGCCACGCCAGCGCCCGACCGGTAGCAGCAGTTCCAGCCCTGCGCGGTCGGCCATCTGGGCGATTTCCAGGTTGAGGTTCCAGTTGGCCGCCTGGTGCCGCTCCGGGGCGCTCGTCAGGGTGCAGCCGCCTTCGATGTTGAAGCCGAAGACACCTAGCTTGATCCGATTGGTACTGCTACGTACAGGGTTGGGCTTGCGAATCACGGGGGCCAGCACGGTCATGGCGGTTTCCTTTTCTCAAGCAGGGGTGCGCTTGTTCTCGGCGGTCAGCCAGGGTTGGTCGTAGCGGTGGAGCGCGCGGGCTCGCTCGAGCGACAGGCCTTGGGCGATGCTGGCAATGATGTCGCGCTCGGTGCGTTCCACTGCCTGGGCACGACGTACCACTTCTTCGGCATGCTGGCGCGGTATGACCAGGCATCCGCTGCTGTCGCAGGCCACCAGGTCGCCGGGGGCGATCCTGACCCCATCGATATCCAGAGGAATCTGGGTGGCCTTGAGCTGCGCGCGATTCTTCGCCGACTTCATGTAGCGAGCCCGGCTGAACAGCGGATAGCCAAGCCGTTGCAAGGTATCGATGTCACGGGCCGCGCCATCGATGACCGTGCCGCGAATGTTCCGGCGCACGGCCACCTGGGTCAGGATGTCGCCCCAGGTGGTGCAGTCGCAGCGGCCGGGGTTGCTCGACACGATCACGGCATCGGCCGGTACCGCATCGATGTAGTTGGCTGCGTTGCGAAACCCCGTGCCCTGCTCGACCGGTTCGTACAGCACGGTGAAGGCGAAGCCGCAGCAGCGGGTGCCAGGCACCTGCTGGGCGATCCCGGCCAAGCCGCCGTCCAGGCTGAGACTGTCCATGGCGTCGGAGAGCGCCGCGGTGTCCAGGCGTTCGCAGGCGAGCAGCAAGGCGCGTTCGTCCATCGAGAAAGGGGCAATCATGCTGGAACTCCCGAGGTGGCAGGGGCGACGGAAGATTGCGCACGTGCGCAAAGGGACTGGCTGAGTTCGATGATGCGCCCGGCCACTTCACGGGTGCCGGCTCGCCCACCGAGGTCATAGGTGCGCAGATCGCTGCGCATCACCTGTTTCACCGCTGCTCGTATGGCTTGGGCAGCATGCCCATGGCCAAGGTGGTCGAGCATCAGCGCCGTGCTCAGGAACATCGCCGACGGATTGGCCTTGTCGAACCCGGCGTAGGTCGGCGCACTGCCATGCACCGGCTCGAAATAGGCGGTGCCTTCACCAAAATTGGCGCTCGGCGCGAGGCCGAGACCGCCCATGAGCCCGGCACCGAGGTCCGAGAGAATGTCACCGAACATGTTTTCGGCCACGATCACGCCAAAACGCTCCGGTCGGCGGACCATCCACATGGCGACCGCGTCGACGTTCTCGATGCAGGCATGTATCTGTGGGTAGTCGGCGGCGGTTTCCTCCAGGATCTGGCGCACGAAGGCACCGCTGTGGCGCAGCACGTTCGGCTTGTCGGCCAGGGTCAGGCGATCGAAGCCATTGGCCACGGCATGTTCGAAGGCGAAGCGCAGCAGCCGGGCAACACCATGCCGGGTCTGCAGCCGCAGCGTGACTGCGGCATCCTCGCGGCCGGTGCGGGTCCAGGCCGCGCCATGGCGCTCGCGTTGTTCGAGCAACGGCTCGACCGCCTCTGGCACATGGGCGAAGTCCAACCCGGCGTACAGCCCCTCGGTATTCTCGCGGATGACGGTGAAGCGAAAGCGCTCATCCAGAATGTCGTCGATGGGCCTGACATTGGCGAACAGTCCCAGCCGTTGCCGCAGCTGGATGACTGGCGACAGATAGTGCCGCGACACCGAGCGCAGATGCACCGGCAGCTCGGCCTGGGCCTCGTGCAGGGGCTTGCTGGTGATGGCGCCGAGCAGCGTGGCATCGCTCTGGCCGATCGCTTGCCAGGTCGCGGCCGGTACGCTGTCGCCCTCGCCTCGCCAGCACGCCCAGCCGATTTCGCCCAAGCGCAGCTCGATGGGCAGCGCCAGGGCCTGGAACACCGGCAGCACGGCCTCGGTCACCTCGATGCCGATCCCATCGCCAGGCAATACGCAGACATGCTGCAGGCCGCTCATGCCCAGCCACCTTGGGCAAGCCGCGGCGCTTCGATGCCATGGCCAAGGCTGGGACCAGACGTACAGCGACGCTCCTGCCGTTGTTCATGCAAGGCCCGCATGGCATGGAACTCCGAAGCAGCCAGGCCGTTGGCGACGAGACCGCGCGCCTGCGCCTGGGTGTCGAAAGACAGGTCATAGGTGGCGGTGAGCACGTCCAGCAGCGAGGCGGGCAAATGGCTGAGCGGTACCTGCTCGGCTGTGTGTTGGGACAGGTTCAGCAGCTCGACCAGGTCGTAGGCAGTGCGCAAGCCGGCTCGCTGCAGATACGCGACGAACATGCCCAGGTGCAGGTTGCCGGCGCCCTTGCCCATGCCGCAGATCGATGTGTCGATATACTCGGCCCCTGCCTCGACGGCAGCGATGGCGTTGGCCAAGGCCAGGGACAGGTTGTTGTGGGCATGGAACCCCAGCGGTATCAGTACCCGGCGGGATATGCGGCCAATTAGCCGGTCCACGTCGGCAGGGATCATGCTGCCATTGGAATCGGCGAAGGTCAGGATATCGGCGCCGGCGTTCTCGGCGCGCAGACACATGTCGGAGATGATGGCCGGTTGCAGCTGCGTGACATGGGTGATGTTGGCACTGACTTGCAGGCGATGCGCCTTGGCCCGGGCCATGCACGCGAGCCCTTGCTCCAGGCGCGAGGGGCGAAGGCACACACGCACCATCTCCACACCGGCGTCATGGAGCATGACAAGGTCTTCATCGCTGACATGCTGCGGGTGGACCATCACGACCAGGCCGATACGATCGGCAGCAGCGTCTCGCAGCAGGTGAAGATAACGGGCATCGACCTTTGCCGTCATGCCGAAGGCTGGATCGTCCTGATACGGCCCCTTGCAGTAGCCGACTTCGCAGTATTCGATACCTGCACTGGCAAGTTGGGAAATCGCGCTCTGGGCATACGCTTCGGAGAACTGGAAGTTATTGCGATAACCGCCGTCGCGCAGTGTTACATCCACGACCTTGATTCGATTCATTTTTTCAATCCTTCCCCGTGGCACACGAAACGACGCACAGGGCATTCGAGGATGCCTGCCTCATTCGAAACGTGATCGCTAATCCGGCAAGTTGATCAACGTCGGACGTTGATTTGCAAAGGTTGAAACCTGACGAGAGTTCTAGTTCTGCATGACACCGGGTTCATGGTGCGGTGCACGGCGGGTCGAGTAAACTGCCATTACAACGATATCGCTGTTAAAAAATTCACATCTTTCCTGGCCTGTTTCCTGCTTGAACCGATGTGTCTCAACTAAGCTACACAGCTGTTTCACAATTGAAGCAATTGGCGACGAACTTTACGAGTTGCCGAACCACAGGTACATGCCGGATGTCCTGATGCACGGTCAGCCAGAGATCACTGCTCAGGCGCGTCTGTTCCAAGGCCACGCGCTCGAGCGCGTAGTTGCGTCGGTCAGCGATGCAGCAAGGCAGCAAGGCGATGCCGACCCCCGCTTGCGCGGCCGCGGCCAGCACGTCCAAGGAGCTGGCGCGGAGCACGACCGGACGATCCTGGGCTACGTGGCTCAGCCATTCCTGCGCCAGACCGTCTTCATGTTCGTCATAGGCGAGGAACTCGTAGTCTCGCGCCTGGCGATCGAGCAGATAGCCCAGGGAGGCGAAAAAGCCGAACTCCCGTACAGCGATCTTGCGTGCCACCAGCTCGCTTTCGGTCGGCCGTCCCCAACGCAAGGCAACGTCGGCTTCGCGCTTGACCAGGCTGGCTACCTGGGTCTCGGCGCGAAGGCGCAAGTTCAGCAAAGGGTACTGCCTGCGCAGGCCGTCGAGTTTCGGCGCGATCACGTGTGTCGCCAGCGAAGGAGGTACGCTGAGGGTGATGGTCGTCAGTTGCTCGGTCTGGATCCCGTAGGCAGCGTGGCTGATCGCGCAGGCTTGCGCCTGCATGTGCTGGCCCAGCCCGGCGATGCGCTCACCACTGGTTGTGAGTTCGTACTTGCGGCTGCGCCGGTCGACCAGACGCACGTTCAGCGACTGCTCGAGCGCGGCGATGCGCCTGGCGACGGTCGCATGCTCCACCTGCAGCGAACGGGCGGCTCCGGCCAGCGACTGGTATTGGCAGAAAGTCAGGAAGAAACGCAGGTCTTCCCAGCAGAACGAAGCATTGGCCTCGTCGAGTCGAGCGGGCGATACGTGGCACATGTCCATCCCGAAACGCTCCTTGGTACTAGCCGAACAACGGATTGAAACACCGACACGCGCCACCCTTGGCGACGCTCAGGTGGCAAGCCAGCGTCCAGGTCGCTCGCTGCCAAAGGGCAAACCGATACCAAGCGAGGATTTTCTCGCGGCGGGCAAGTCCTTACGATGGATCTGGTTGGATCCTATATTTCAAAACTGCACGGAAAAAGCGGCCGTCATTCCGAACATTCAGGATCGATCTGTCCGCAATGAAAGGTGGCAACCAATGGAAAGACTCAACGGGATCGTGCTGTTCGTCCGGGTCGCCCAAGCCGGCAGCTTCGTGGCTGCCGGACGATTGCTAGGTATCTCGGCCTCGGCGGTCGGCAAAGGCATCGCCAGGCTCGAACAACGACTCAACATCAGATTGTTTCATCGTAATACGCGCAGCCTGCACCTGACGGCCGAGGGCAGCTTGTTCCTGGCGCGCTGCCAACGCATTCTGGAGGAACTTGACGCTGCCGAGGTGGAGCTTTCGCAGTCCATCGAACAACCCTGTGGGCGCCTGCGCGTGAGCGTACCGCTGGCGGGACAGTTCATGCTCTCGCTGCTTGCCCGTTTCATGGCGCAGTACCCGCAAGTCCAGCTGGAGCTGGATTTCAGCGATCGTCTGGTGGATGTCATCGAGGAAGGCTTCGATGCGGTCATCCGCACTGGGGCCCTGCGCGATTCGCGCCTGGTATCGCGCCACCTAGGCACTTATGATTTTCATTTGGTGGCGGCACCGGCGTACCTGCAACGGCGTGGCATACCGCGCCAGGTCACGGACCTGGTCGAGCATGCCTGTCTGTTCTACCACCTGTCTGCCACAGGGCGTCTCGAACGCTGGCCGCTGGAAGATCCCGATGACTGCACCTGGCAAAGCTTGCCGAAGACCATGATCTGCAACCATCTGGACATGCTCATCACCGCTGCCATCGCGGGCCAGGGGATCGCGTGCGTACCCGGCCGCGCAGTGCGTCAGGCGTTGGCCGAGGGAACCTTGCAGCCATTGCTGCTGGACAAGGTGAAGAGCGACATCCACTTCAGCGTCATGTGGCCTTCCCATCCCTTCATCACACCGAAGTTGCGTTGTTTGGTGAATTTTCTTTCCGAACACATCTAGACATGGTAAAGGGGCCTGCCCCGGCAGAAACTGATGCGCAAAGGCACGCTCTTCCACGCCAGGGGCTGGTCAACAGGCGACCCGGTTTGCGCCGGCTCGCCCAGGCACGTCGCTGCTGTCATGGGATTCGCCCGCTGTAGGCTAAAGCTCGCCTCGGCAACGCTGGATGCAGACAAGCTGAGGCGTTGAACGCCCCCCTGGGCGAGCAGCGGGCCGCCGTCGACCACATGCCAAGCGAAGCGGGCGCGGCCGCGCCCTGCCTGGGCACGGCCGCGCATCGCCGCCTACCGCTGGGCCTTGGCCTTCAGACGGAAGCGATGCAGCAATGGCTCGGTGTAGCCGCTCGGCTGCGAAGTGCCTTCGAACACCAGCGCGCAGGCGGCCTGGAAGGCCACGGAGTTGGCGAAGTTCTCGGCCATCGGGCGGTACTGGGGATCGCCCTGGTTCTGCTGGTCGACCTTCATGGCCATGCGTTCGAGGGTTTCGCTCACCTGTGCACGGTCGATCACCCCGTGGTGCAGCCAGTTGGCCATGTGCTGGCTGGAAATGCGCAAGGTGGCGCGGTCTTCCATCAGCCCGACATCGTGGATGTCCGGCACCTTGGAGCAGCCGATGCCCTGCTCGACCCAGCGCACCACATAGCCGAGCAGGCCCTGCGCATTGTTGTCCAGCTCTTCGGCGATCTCCTGGGCGCTCCAGGCAGGCGCCTCGACCACGGGTACGCTGAGCAGCCCATCGAGCAAAGCCGGGCGCTCGGCCTCGAGGTCGGCCTGGCTCAGCTCGGCCTGTACCTGGCGCACGTCGAGCTGGTGATAGTGCAACGCATGCAAGGTGGCGGCGGTGGGCGAAGGCACCCAGGCGGTGCTGGCACCGGCCTGCAGATGGCCAATCTTCTGTTCGAGCATGGCTGCCATTTGGTCCGGCATGGCCCACATGCCCTTGCCGATCTGCGCGCGGCCACCCAGGCCGCAGGCCAGGCCGACGAGCACGTTGTTGCGCTCGTACGCCTTGATCCATGGGGTGTTCTTCATATCGCCCTTGCGCAGCACCGGACCGGCCTGCATGACGCTATGAATCTCGTCGCCAGTGCGGTCGAGAAAACCGGTATTGATGAAGGCGACCCGCGCCGAGGCGGCTCCGATACAAGCACGCAGGTTGATGCTGGTGCGCCGCTCCTCGTCCATGATGCCCATCTTCAGCGTATGCGGCGCAATGTCCACCAGCGTCTCGACCCGGCCGAACAGCTCGTTGGCGAAGGCCACCTCGGCCGGCCCGTGCATCTTCGGCTTGACGATATAGATGGAACCGCGCCGGGAATTGCGCCGGGCCGTCAGGTCGCGCTTGGCGATCAACGTGGTGACCACCGCGTCGAGAATCCCTTCGGGGATCTCCTTGTCACCCTCGTAGAGGATCGCCGGGTTGGTCATCAGGTGGCCGACATTGCGCACGAACAGCATCGAACGGCCTGGCAGGGTCAGGTTCGCCCCCTTGCCGGTCAGGTACTCGCGATCCGGATTGAGGCGGCGCACGAAGGTACTGCCGGATTTGCTGATCGCCTCTTCCAGGGTGCCGGACATCAGCCCCAGCCAGTTGCGGTAGACCTGCACCTTGTCCTGGGCATCGACAGCGGCCACCGAGTCCTCGCAATCGAGGATGGTGCTCAAGGCCGCCTCGAGCAGCAAGTCCTTGACGCCGGCCTTGTCGCTGCGGCCAATGGGGTGATGCTTGTCGATCTGGATTTCCACATGCAGGCCATGATGTTTCAACAGCACGGCAGAAGGCGCATCGGCGTCGCCCTGGTAGCCGACGAATGCTGCCGGCTCGGCGAGCCTGGCCTGTCCATCGGCCAGGCGGGCGACCAGCGCGCCATCTGCGATGCGGTAGCCTTGCACCTGGGCATGGCTGCCCGTGGTCAAGGGCGCGACCTGATCGAGGAACGCCTTGGCCAAGGTGATGACCTTGGCGCCCCTGATCGGGTTGTAGCCGCTACCCTTCTCGGCACCGTCGGCTTCGCTGATCGCATCGGTGCCGTACAAGGCGTCATACAGCGAGCCCCAGCGGGCGTTGGCTGCGTTCAAGGCGTAGCGCGCATTGGACATTGGCACGACCAGCTGCGGACCGGCCTGGATCGCCAGCTCGTCATCGACATTGGCGGTGGTCGCCTGGACAGACGGATCATCGGCTACCAGGTAGCCGATGTCTTGCAGGAATTCGCGGTACTGCGCCATGTCGCGGATCGGCCCTGGATGCTCGGCGTGCCAGCGATCCAGTTCGGCCTGCAACCGGTCGCGCTCGGCGAGCAGCTCCTGGTTTCTCGGGGCCAGCTCATGCACCAGCGCATCGAAGCCGGACCAGAAGCGCTCGGCCTCGATGCCGCTGCCCGGCAATGCTTCGTCCTCGATGAACGAGGCGAGCTCGGGGGCGACCTGCAGGCGGTGACGGGTGATTCGTGTAGTCATGTTCGCTTTCCTTGTTCAGTCCAGACTGCGAGTGCCAGCGAACGCGACCTGTGCGTCCTGTTCGGCCTTGACCCCGGAAACTCCGACCGCGCCGATCACCTGGCCGTCGACCTGCACCGGCACGCCACCTTCCAGGGAAGTCAGCAGCGGCGCCGAGAGAAACGCCGTGCGTCCGCCGTTGACCATCTCTTCGTAGCCTTTCGATTCGCGTCGGCCCAGCGCGGCGCTACGGGCCTTTTCCAGGGCGATGTAGGCGCCGATCGGCGCACAGCCATCGAGGCGTTCCAGGGCCAGCGGATGGCCGCCATCGTCGACCACGGCGATCGCCACCTGCCAACCGTTGGCCTGGGCCTCGGCACGGGCGGCCGAGAGGATCCGGTTGACGTCTGCTTGCTGGAGTACTGGCTTGGTGAGCATCTTGCGTCCTCGTGATGATCGATGGTTTCAAGTCTGTGGCAGGGCCTGGTCGACCAGTTCGATCCAGTGTCGCACCGGGGTGCGTCCGGGACCGTCCAGGTGAACCTGGCAGCCGATGTTGGCCGTGGCGATGACCTGGGGCGAGCCGCTTTCCAGGGCATTGAGCTTGTTGTCGCGCAACTGGCGGGACAGCTTGGGCTGGGTCACCGAGTAAGTGCCGGCGGACCCACAGCATAGATGACTGTCGGGCACGACGGTCAGGTGAAAGCCGAGCCGCTCGAGTACGTCCTCGACCGCGCCACCGAGCCGCTGGGCATGTTGCAAGGTACATGGGCAGTGAAAGGCGACCTTGAGCTGGGGGTCGAGCCCAAGATCCTGCAAGGGCGCGCTGCGCATCACTTCGACCAGGTCCAGGGTCATCTCGCTGACCCGCCGGGCTTTCTGCGCGTAGGCTGGGTCGTCTCGCAGCAGATGGGCGTAGTCCTTGACGAATGCCCCACAGCCGCTGGCGGTCATGACGATCGACTCGGCGCCGGCCTCGATGGCTGGCCACCAGGCGTCGATGTTCGCCCGGGCCCGCTCGAGCCCGGCCTGTTGAGCGTTGAGGTGGTAGTCCACGGCACCGCAGCAGCCGGCCTTGCGGATCGGCCGCACGCTGATACCGAGCCGATCCAGCACGCGCGTGGCCGCCGCGTTGGTGTTGGGCGACAGGCCCGGCTGGACGCAACCTTCGAGCATCAGCACCTGGCGGGGGTGGCGAACCGCTGGACGTGCGCCGGCGCCATGCATCTGGACTGGAACCTTGGCTTTCAGGGCCTGCGGCAACAGCGGGCGCAGTGCCCTGCCGGTACGCAGCAGGCTGCCGAACAGCGCTGGATTGGGCAGCACCGCGCGCAGCCCCGTGCGCAGCAAGCGCTCGCCCAACGGGCGCGGTACCGCCTCTTCGACCACGGCCCGGCCGATGTCCAGCAGGTTGTGATAACGCACTCCGGACGGACAGGTCGATTCGCAGTTGCGGCAGGTCAGGCAGCGGTCGAGGTGCTCGAGCGTCCTGGCGGTGGGCTTGTTGCCCTCGAGCACTTGCTTCATCAGATAGATGCGGCCTCGTGGGCCATCGAGCTCGTCGCCCAGCAGCTGGTAGGTAGGGCATGTGGCGTTGCAGAAGCCGCAGTGCACGCAGCTGCGCAGGATCGCTTCGGCTTCCTCGGCCTGGGGCAGGGCCCGGGCCTGTTCGCTCAGGTGTGTCTGCATGTCAGAGCTCCGCGTACATTCGGCCAGGGTTGAAGATGGCCTGGGGATCCAGGCTGGTCTTTAGCTGCTGGTGCAGGCGCAGCAGGCCTGGCGACAGCGGCTGGAAAATCGCTTCGCCACCTGCATGGCAGACTGCATGGCCGCCCAGACGATGCGCCTCGGCCTGGACCTGCGCCGCCGTGGCGTCGGTCTTGAGCCAAAGCTGGGCGCCGCCCCAGTCGAGCAGGTGCTCGCCAGGCAAGCGTGGCGCCGTGCTGGCAGGCGGCAGCGACAGTCGCCAGAGCGGCCGCGGGTCGCTGAAGAAGGCCAGGCGCTGCTCGCGCAAATCCTCCCAGAAACCTGCCTCGGCGACCTCGCCACCCAGGCGCTCGCGAGCGGCGGCGACCGAACCCTCGCCACCTTCCAGGCGCAGGTGCAGCGCCTGTCCGTCATGGCAGGCAGCGCTGATCGGCAAAGGCTGGCAGCCCCACTCGGCCAGCCGACGGCGCGCCTGTTCGAGGTCGAGCGAAAGGCGCAAGGTCGAGCTGGCGCGTGGCTTGGGCAGGACCTTAAGGGATACTTCGGTGATCAGCCCCAGGCACCCGAAGCTGCCGGCCATCAGCCTGGACAGGTCATAGCCGGCGACGTTCTTCATGACCTCCGCGCCAAAGCGTAGGTGCTTGCCCAGCCCGGTGATCACCCGTGTGCCCAGGACGAAGTCGCGCACCGATCCCGACCAGGGGCGGCGCGGACCCGACAGGCCCGCGGCGACCATCCCGCCTACGGTGGCATGCGGGCCAAGATGCGGTGGCTCGCAGGGCAGCCACTGGTCATGCCGTGCCAAGGCCTCTTCCAGCTCCTGCAACGGCGTGCCGGCCCGGACAGTGACGATCAGCTCGGTCGGGTCGTAGTTGACGATGCCACGGTGGATCCGCGTGTCGAGCGGCGTACCGCGCACCGGACGCCCGAGATGGGCCTTGGATCGTCCACCTTGGATATGCAGTGCGGTCTTCGAAGCGAGGGCATCCCGGACCTGCTCCAGCAGCCGGGTGCTTGCATCGGTTGTCGGCTCGACCATCAGAATCGCTCCAGCTCGGGGAAGGGAAGCTGCCCCCGGTGCACATGCATGCCGCCGAATTCGGCGCAGCGGTGCAAGGTGGGGATGTTCTTGCCAGGGTTCATCAAGCCGGAGGGGTCGAAGGCGGCCTTGATCCGGTGGAAGGTGGTGATTTCGTCCGCGCTGAACTGGCTGCACATCTGGTTGATCTTCTCGCGTCCGACGCCGTGCTCCCCGGTGATACTGCCGCCAACCGCGACGCACAACTCGAGGATCTTCCCGCCAAGCAGCTCGGCCCGTTCCAGCTCGCCAGGCTGGTTGGCATCGAACAGGATCAGCGGATGCATGTTGCCGTCGCCAGCATGGAACACGTTGGCGACCCGCAGACCGTACTGCGAGGAGAGGTCGGCGATGCCCTTCAGGACACCTGGCAAGGCTCGGCGCGGGATGGTGCCATCCATGCAGTAGTAGTCGGGCGAGATGCGCCCCACCGCCGGGAAAGCATTCTTGCGCCCTGCCCAGAATCGCACGCGTTCTGCCTCGTCGCGTGCCAGCCGGACGTCGGTGGCGCCTGCCGCCTCGAGGATCTGGCGGACCCGCGCGCAATCGTCATGCACATCGGCCTCGACGCCATCCAGCTCGCAGAGCAGGATGGCTTCGGCTTCGGTCGGGTAGCCGGCATGGATGAAGTCCTCGGCTGCGCGAATGGCCAGGTTGTCCATCATTTCCAGGCCGCCGGGAATGATGCCGGCGGCGATGATGTCAGCCACCGCCCTGCCCGCTTTCTCGACCGAGTCGAACGCGGCCAGCAGGACCTTGGCCACCTGGGGTTTGGGCAACAGCTTGACGGTTACCTCGGTCACCACTCCGAGCATGCCTTCGGAGCCCGTGAACAGCGCCAGCAGGTCGAAGCCCGGACAATCCAGGCTGTCTGCGCCCAAGGTGAGACGCTCTCCCTCGACGGTGAGGATCTCGACCTTCAGCAGGTTGTGGACGGTGAGACCATACTTTAGGCAATGCACCCCGCCGGCATTTTCCGCGACGTTGCCGCCGATCGAGCAGGCGATCTGCGACGAAGGATCAGGCGCGTAGTACAGGCCCAGCGGACTGGCGGCTTGGGAAATCGCCAGGTTGCGCACGCCCGGCTGGACCCGGGCATAACGGGCCTCGGCGTCGATTTCGAGGATCTGGTTGAAACGCGCCATCACCAGCAGGACGCCCTGTTCAAGCGGCAACGCGCCACCGGAAAGCCCGGTTCCGCTGCCGCGGGTGACGACCGGGACTTGCAAGGCGTGACAGATCTTGAGGATCTGTTCGACCTGCTCGATACGCTCTGGCAGCAATACCAGCAAGGGGGTGGAGCGATAGGCCGACAGTCCGTCGCATTCGTAGGGCCTGAGGTCTTCGCTGTCGCTGAGGACATCGAGCTCTGGCAGGCAAGCCCGCAACCTTTCCAGCAACAGTGCCTTGTCGACTTTCGGCAGGGCACCGTCAACGCGCTCTTCGTAGAGAATGTTCATGGTTCGGCTCGTGGCTGTTGTTGGTCTTGTCCTGGTGATGCCAGGCATGAACGGCACCATCATTGGCCGCCACGCGCGCGCCGTCCACTGCCATGCGCAGTGGTCAGACCAGTACTTGCCAGCAGCTAGCGCCGCGCTGTCGTCTTGAGCGCCCAGGACAGAGCGCTTGCTTGCCTGGCACTGGACAACGACGGGCCATCCGGTGCAGGCTGGTCTGACCAGTTAGGAGAACCATGAATGGCACTGCCTCAAGCCTCTGAAAAACGCCAGTTGGCCGATGTGGTCGCGCAAAAGATCGAGCAACTGGTGGTCGAAGGCGTGCTCAAGCCGGGCCAGGCCCTGCCTTCCGAACGGCGCCTGTGCGAAAAGCTGGGCATTTCCCGACCCGCCTTGCGCGAGGGGCTGCGGGTGCTGCGCGGCAAGGGGCTGATCAGTACCAGCCATGGCCGCGGCTCGCATGTGGCCAGGCTCGACAGCGAACTGGAAACCCGGCCGCTGATGCACTTGTTCAGCTCCCAGCCGCGGACGTTGTACGATCTGCTGGAGGTGCGCGCGCTGCTCGAGGGGGAATCGGCGCGCCTTGCCGCCCTGCGCGGTACCGAGGCGGATTTCGTGCTGATCGGCAAGCGCTACCAGGAGATGATCGCCGCCCATGAATCGCCCGAAGGGTGCGATGCGCAGGAACACGCGCGCCTCGACCATGCCTTCCACCTGGCCATCTGCGACGCCTCGCACAACCCGGTGCTGGTGCATACCTTGCAGTTTCTCACCGACCTGATGCTCAGCTCGGTATTCGCCTCGGTCAACAATCTCTATCACCGCCCCAGCAGCCTCAAGCAGCTCGATCGCCAGCATGCCAAGCTCTATCACTCCGTACTCGAGCGCCTGCCCGATGTCGCACAGCGCGCTGCTCGGGACCACATCAACGGTATCCGCGAGAACCTGCGCGAGATCGAACTCGAGGAGCAACGGCTGGTGCGCTCGACGCTGCGCCTCAATGGCTGGCAATGAGCAGGAGTGTGCTGGCCGATATTGCTTCGCAGTGCTTGCAGGGTGCTAGGGCCAAGCTTGTAGGGACACCTGTCGTGCCGTGCCAGGTCTTGGCGGCGTCAGGCTTCGCAAGACGGTACCGAAGGGCATGTCCGTGGCCGGCTTGACTGCTCAAGACCTGGTCGCCCCCCCGTCGGTGAGCAGTTCCGGTCAATGCCGCAGGTGCTGGTAGCGATACAAAGCTCTTGCCGCCTCCACGACCTGCGGTACGCAGGCTTGCAGCTCGTCGACAGTCATCGCGTCGAGCAGTTCGAAGTTATCCTCCAGGCCATGCAGTGAGATGCTCTTGAGCTGTTGCTGCTGCTCGGCGGGCAGATCTTCCCAGCCGGCCACTTGCGTAGCGCGCATGTAACCGAAGCACCATTCCTCGAGCACGATCGCGGGCCCTTGCTCCCCGTCACCCTCCTCGAATAGCGGCTGGAATGCTTCGAGGTTGTCGCTGAGCTCGCCAGCCACCTGCTCGTAATAGCGCAGCATCAGCGCGGTGTACGCCTCGGCATGGGCCGGCGTCTTGAACTTTGGCACCTTGCCGCCACTGACCGCAGGCAACCACCGTTCGGCCAGGACCGTTTTGGGGGAGCTGGCAAGGGCCGTGAAAAAGCCATTGAGCTCTGCCAGGTTGATGACCGAGAAATCGTTGCCGTAGGTAATCAGCAGGTCTTCGAGGCGATCGAGTTCTTTTTCGCTGAGCGAAGCAAGCATGGGCGTGGGTATCCTGATGGAAATGTAATCCACCCTAACACATGGGGTCGCAGGCGAGGTGTTTCGTGGGGTCGGGCCCCACATGCTGGCTATGGTCTGCCTGCACGCTCGCCGAGCGGTGAGCAGGCAAGGCGAAAACAGGCAAGCAAGCGCAGTTCACCGGTGGTAGATGTGCATTGCCAGCCAGTTGCGCCCAACCTGATCGCCGCGCAGACATTGTTCGTACGAAGCTAACAGGGCAGATACCAGGTCAGCGAGGAGGTCATGCCATTGGCCAGCAGCAACCAGAGCAGGAGCCTGCTGATGCAGCAAGATCGAAGGGGAAGAGTCTCGCTCGTACTGTCTCACTCGCCAGCTACCGGCAAGTGAGACAGCCTCGGACACTTACACGGCCAGCGCGCGCTCACGCAGTTCGCTGTTGAGGATGCGGTCGTTCTCGCTGTAGTCGACCGGGCAGTCGATCACATGCACGCCCGGCGTCTTCACGCAGTGCTCGAGCAGCGGCAGCAGGCCCTCGGCGTTCTCCACGCGGTGGCCGGTGGCGCCATAGGCTTCGGCATACTTGACGAAGTCCGGGTTGCCGTAGTCCAGGCCGAAGTCGGTGAAGCCCATGTTGGCCTGCTTCCAGCGGATCATGCCGTAGCCATCATCGCGCAGGATCACCACGGTGATGTGCATGCCCAGACGCACCGCGGTTTCCAGCTCCTGGCTGTTCATCATGAAGCCACCATCGCCACATACCGAGATCACCGGGCGCTCCGGATAGACCAGGTGCGCGGCCATGGCCGACGGCAGGCCGGCGCCCATGGTCGCCAGGGCGTTGTCCAGCAGCACGGTGTTGGGCTTGTGCGCCTTGTAGTTGCGGGCGAACCAGATCTTGTAGATGCCGTTGTCCAGGGCGACGATGCCTTCGGATGGCAACACCCGGCGGATGTCGGCGACCAGGCGCTGTGGATAGACCGGGAAGCGGTCATCGTCGGCGCCTTCGGCGATCTGCGCTTCGTTGGCTTCGCGGATGGCCAGCAGGCGGGTGAAATCCCAGTGGCTGGTGTCGTCGAGCGCCTCGCCGATCTGCCAGACGGCGTTGGCGATGTCGCCAATCACCTCGACCTGCGGGAAGTACACGGCATCGACCTCGGCGGAACGGAAGTTGATGTGGATCACCTCGGTGCCGCCACGGACCATGAAGAACGGTGGCTTCTCGATCACGTCGTGGCCGATGTTGACGATCAGGTCGGCGGCCTCGACGGCGCGGTGGACGAAGTCACCGGAGGACAGCGCGGCGTTGCCGAGGAAGCGCGGATGGCGCTCGTCGACCACGCCCTTGCCCATCTGGGTGGTGATGAACGGGATGCCGGTCTTGTCGATCAGTTGCTTGAGGACCTTGGCGGTCATCTTGCGGTTGGCGCCTGCGCCGATCACCAGGATCGGGTTGCGCGCGTTCTGCAGTTTCTGCACGGCGGCCTCGATGGCCTTGTGCTCGGCCAGCGGGCGACGGTGCAGGCTTGGCGGGATCGGCAGGCTGTCGGTCTGCTCCGCGGCGATGTCCTCGGGCAGCTCCAGGTGCACGGCGCCAGGCTTTTCTTCCTCGGCCAGGCGGAAGGCTTCGCGCATGCGGGCCGGGATGTTGTCGGCCGAGGCGAACTGGTGGGTGTACTTGGTGATGGGGTCCATCATGCCGCACACGTCGATGATCTGGAAGCGGCCCTGCTTGGACTTCTTGATCGGCTTTTGCCCTGTGATCATCATCATCGGCATGCCGCCCAGGTAGGCGTAGGCGCTGGCGGTGACCAGGTTGGTGGCGCCAGGGCCGAGGGTCGACAGGCTGACGCCGGTCTTGCCGGTCAGGCGGCCGTAGGTGGCGGCCATGAAGCCGGCGGACTGTTCGTGGCGGGTCAGCACCAGCTTGATCTTGGACTTGCGCAGGGACTCGAGCAGGTCGAGGTTTTCCTCGCCGGGAATGCCGAACACAAACTCGACACCTTCGTTTTCCAGGCATTGCACAACGACATCGGCGGCCTTGGCCATCTTGCTTGCTACCTCAAGTGATATTGCGGTGATGAATCCAGGAGTTTCAGCGCGGTGCGCTGACGTCGGTCTGTCCGCTGGCCAACAGCAAGCCACGAACAAAAGTCTTGACGCAGGCAAGGCCGGGCGGAGTCACGAATAAACACCACTTCATTGTCGCATCCGTGCAATCACTACCTGTCAATACTCCTGGAAACCCGCAATCCTAGGCTTCGTCCGGGCTGGCGAGGCGCATCAGGCCAGGCGCTAACCACCTAGCATGCCTATCAATGGGACCAGCACCAAGGTACCGATGGCCATGGCCAATACGCACCCGACATGCACATGCATGTACTCCGGCAAGCGAAGGTTGAGGGATATGGCCAATGGAGGCAGCACCGCAGCGCCTAGCAACGCACTGGACAGGATGATGCTCCAACTCCCACCATAAATAAGGAGCGCAGCCGGCACTACCGAGACGATTGGCAGGTAAGTGGGATACCAGCCCAGCTCGATCCACTGACGACGCCAGAGCAATACGCCGAACAACGAGGCGAGCGCCTGACCGATTATGATTTCTGGCACCAGGCCCGAGCCATAGGCCGGACTCGCGGGAGACAGCAGGTAAGCCAGCACGACGCCTAGCAATAGCCCGAGGCTGGCCAGCTCGTTGCCGAAGAATGTGACTTCGCTGAAGTCGGCCAGCACTCGTCTGATGGTCCAGACAAGGCCATGAGCGCATGGTTGGACGGACAGCCGGGACGGGCATGCAGGCTGCCAGAATCGGGCCGTTCGTACCAGACCAGGGTATCGCTCGCACAAGGCTAGAGCGAGGGCACAAGCCCCGGCGACGCCCAGCATGTTGCCGGTTACACCGGGCAGGTTCAAAGGCACACACACGTAGTTGAACAGAAACAGGCTCGAAGGCGTCACTAGCAATGCTCCAAGCATTGCCCCCGTGAGTAGTACACGCCAGCCTCCACCGTACAGCATCACCATCATCGCAGGGACAGAGATGAAGGATACATAGGTGGGCTGCCAATTTCCTTCTTGCAATGTCCACCCCCAGAGAAGATGACTGGTCATCAAGCTCAATAGTGAACTGCCGATCAGCCAAGGCCACAGCCCGGTACCATGACAAATCGCGAACCCTTGCAAAGGATGGTCGCGAAGATGCGCCCGATGAGCGAGCCAGGCTCCCGCCAGCAAGCCAAGGCCGGGCAACTCGTGCTTGTAGAAGGTGGCCTCGCTGAGATCACCGAGTATCCAGCGCAGGCGTCCGAGCGGATCGTTGATATGCATTAGCAAATCCGCATAGTCTGGCCATACGCCCAGCCATTGCTGAGCTCTTCCGCTGATGAATTCGATGGTGAGCACGCAGAGCAGGGAAACAGCCAGGCAAAGGGCAAGATGGGAAAAGATACTGTAACGAAGCGGTTCGAGAGACTTGTCCATCTGATCGGCTTTCCTGATTGGAAGGCCACCAGTAAGCGGTCAGGCGCCTTGTCTCAACAATCAGATGCGTCCGAGCGCTGCGAGGGAAACGTCCATTTTCAAAAAAGTTTTGGCTGATGGCAAGCTGCAAGCTGACCGGGCCGCTAGCCCAGGCGTTCGAAGCCTTCCAGGCCAGCGCCGGATGCCCCGAGGCCACGCCCGGCCTGCCGCCTGAACCCCAGAAAGGACAAAACCCCTGGCTGCGGTCGCAGTCAGGGGTTTTGCGGAATGAATCTTGGCGATGACCTACTCTCACATGGGGAAACCCCACACTACCATCGGCGATGCATCGTTTCACTGCTGAGTTCGGGATGGGATCAGGTGGTGCCAATGCTCTATGGTCGCCAAGAAAAACGGTGCCGATCCGTCCAGGGGACGTGTCGGCCAACTCGGATGTGTGATGCAAGGTGCGAATTTTCGGTGCTGCGTCTTCACTCACCGCAACCTGCGCTGCAGATTGCTTGGGTGTTATATGGTCAAGCCTCACGGGCCATTAGTATCGGTTAGCTCAACGCCTCACAGCGCTTACACACCCGACCTATCAACGTCGTAGTCTTCGACGGCCCTTCAGGGAGCTCGAGGCTCCAGTGAGATCTCATCTTGAGGCAAGTTTCCCGCTTAGATGCTTTCAGCGGTTATCTCTTCCGAACATAGCTACCCGGCAATGCCACTGGCGTGACAACCGGAACACCAGAGGTTCGTCCACTCCGGTCCTCTCGTACTAGGAGCAGCCCCTCTCAAATCTCAAACGTCCACGGCAGATAGGGACCGAACTGTCTCACGACGTTCTAAACCCAGCTCGCGTACCACTTTAAATGGCGAACAGCCATACCCTTGGGACCGGCTTCAGCCCCAGGATGTGATGAGCCGACATCGAGGTGCCAAACACCGCCGTCGATATGAACTCTTGGGCGGTATCAGCCTGTTATCCCCGGAGTACCTTTTATCCGTTGAGCGATGGCCCTTCCATACAGAACCACCGGATCACTAAGACCTACTTTCGTACCTGCTCGACGTGTGGGTCTCGCAGTCAAGCGCGCTTTTGCCTTTATACTCTGCGACCGATTTCCGACCGGTCTGAGCGCACCTTCGTACTCCTCCGTTACTCTTTGGGAGGAGACCGCCCCAGTCAAACTACCCACCATACACTGTCCTCGATCCGGATGACGGACCTGAGTTAGAACCTCAAAGTTGCCAGGGTGGTATTTCAAGGATGGCTCCACGCAGACTGGCGTCCACGCTTCATAGCCTCCCACCTATCCTACACAAGCAAGTTCAAAGTCCAGTGCAAAGCTATAGTAAAGGTTCACGGGGTCTTTCCGTCTAGCCGCGGATACACTGCATCTTCACAGCGATTTCAATTTCACTGAGTCTCGGGTGGAGACAGCGCCGCCATCGTTACGCCATTCGTGCAGGTCGGAACTTACCCGACAAGGAATTTCGCTACCTTAGGACCGTTATAGTTACGGCCGCCGTTTACCGGGGCTTCGATCAAGAGCTTCGCTTGCGCTAACCCCATCAATTAACCTTCCGGCACCGGGCAGGCGTCACACCCTATACGTCCACTTTCGTGTTTGCAGAGTGCTGTGTTTTTAATAAACAGTCGCAGCGGCCTGGTATCTTCGACCGGCATGGGCTTACGGAGCAAGTCCTTGACCCTCGCCGGCGCACCTTCTCCCGAAGTTACGGTGCCATTTTGCCTAGTTCCTTCACCCGAGTTCTCTCAAGCGCCTTGGTATTCTCTACCTAACCACCTGTGTCGGTTTGGGGTACGGTTCCCGATTATCTGAAGCTTAGGAGCTTTTCCTGGAAGCCTGGCATCAACCACTTCGTCGCCTAGTGGCAACTCGTCATCAGCTCTCGGCCTAGGGATCCCGGATTTGCCTAAGATCCCAGCCTACCACCTTAAACTTGGACAACCAACGCCAAGCTGGCCTAGCCTTCTCCGTCCCTCCATCGCAATAACCGGAAGTACAGGAATATTAACCTGTTTTCCATCGACTACGCTCTTCAGCCTCGCCTTAGGGACCGACTAACCCTGCGTCGATTAACGTTGCGCAGGAAACCTTGGTCTTTCGGCGTGCGAGTTTTTCACTCGCATTGTCGTTACTCATGTCAGCATTCGCACTTCTGATACCTCCAGCCAGCCTCTCGACTGACCTTCACAGGCTTACAGAACGCTCCTCTACCGCGTCACCTGGTGGTGACACCCGTAGCTTCGGTGCATGGTTTGAGCCCCGTTACATCTTCCGCGCAGGCCGACTCGACTAGTGAGCTATTACGCTTTCTTTAAAGGATGGCTGCTTCTAAGCCAACCTCCTAGCTGTCTAAGCCTTCCCACATCGTTTCCCACTTAACCATGACTTTGGGACCTTAGCTGACGGTCTGGGTTGTTTCCCTTTTCACGACGGACGTTAGCACCCGCCGTGTGTCTCCCATGCTCGGCACTTGCTGGTATTCGGAGTTTGCATCGGTTTGGTAAGTCGGGATGACCCCCTAGCCGAAACAGTGCTCTACCCCCAGCAGTGATACATGAGGCGCTACCTAAATAGCTTTCGAGGAGAACCAGCTATCTCCGAGCTTGATTAGCCTTTCACTCCGATCCACAGGTCATCCGCTAACTTTTCAACGGTAGTCGGTTCGGTCCTCCAGTCAGTGTTACCTAACCTTCAACCTGCCCATGGATAGATCGCCCGGTTTCGGGTCTATACCCAGCGACTTGACGCCCTATTAAGACTCGCTTTCGCTACGCCTCCCCTATACGGTTAAGCTTGCCACTGAATATAAGTCGCTGACCCATTATACAAAAGGTACGCAGTCACAGCACGAAGCTGCTCCCACTGCTTGTACGCATACGGTTTCAGGTTCTATTTCACTCCCCTCTCCGGGGTTCTTTTCGCCTTTCCCTCACGGTACTGGTTCACTATCGGTCAGTCAGTAGTATTTAGCCTTGGAGGATGGTCCCCCCATGTTCAGACAAAGTTTCTCGTGCTCCGTCCTACTCGATTTCACCGGCAAGAGATTTTCGTGTACGGGGCTATCACCCACTATGGCCGCACTTTCCAGAGCGTTCCACTAATCTCAAACCGGCTTAAGGGCTGGTCCCCGTTCGCTCGCCACTACTAAGGGAATCTCGGTTGATTTCTATTCCTCAGGGTACTTAGATGTTTCAGTTCCCCTGGTTCGCCTCTTGCACCTATGTATTCAGTGCAAGATAACCAGCTTGTGCTGGCTGGGTTCCCCCATTCAGAGATCTCTGGATCACAGTCTGTTTGCCGACTCCCCAAAGCTTATCGCAGGCTACCACGTCTTTCATCGCCTCTGACTGCCAAGGCATCCACCGTATGCGCTTCTTCACTTGACCATATAACCCCAAGCAATCTGGTTATACTGTGAAGACGACATTCGCCGAAAATTCGCATGGCTCGCATGAGCCACTTACAAATTTTACCTTAGCCTGATCACCCCCAGTGAAAGGGATCATCAGTCTATATCTATCACACATCCGAATTTTTAAAGAACGATCTGACAAAAGCCAGACATCAATCTTCACGAGGAAGACTCATGTCTAGGTTCTGACGACAGGCAAGGTGGTGGAGCCAAGCGGGATCGAACCGCTGACCTCCTGCGTGCAAGGCAGGCGCTCTCCCAGCTGAGCTATGGCCCCAGAAACTGGTAGGTCTGGGCAGATTTGAACTGCCGACCTCACCCTTATCAGGGGTGCGCTCTAACCAACTGAGCTACAGACCTATATGCAGGGTCTTGATCGTCTTCTACAAGGAATCAAGCAATTCGTGTGGGGGCTCATCAGCTGGCTGATGTCGTCGATTAAGGAGGTGATCCAGCCGCAGGTTCCCCTACGGCTACCTTGTTACGACTTCACCCCAGTCATGAATCACACCGTGGTAACCGTCCTCCCGAAGGTTAGACTAGCTACTTCTGGTGCAACCCACTCCCATGGTGTGACGGGCGGTGTGTACAAGGCCCGGGAACGTATTCACCGCGACGTTCTGATTCGCGATTACTAGCGATTCCGACTTCACGCAGTCGAGTTGCAGACTGCGATCCGGACTACGATCGGTTTTGTGAGATTGGCTCCACCTCGCGGCTTGGCAACCCTCTGTACCGACCATTGTAGCACGTGTGTAGCCCAGGCCGTAAGGGCCATGATGACTTGACGTCATCCCCACCTTCCTCCGGTTTGTCACCGGCAGTCTCCTTAGAGTGCCCACCCGAGGTGCTGGTAACTAAGGACAAGGGTTGCGCTCGTTACGGGACTTAACCCAACATCTCACGACACGAGCTGACGACAGCCATGCAGCACCTGTGTCAGAGTTCCCGAAGGCACCGCTCCATCTCTGGGGCGTTCTCTGCATGTCAAGGCCTGGTAAGGTTCTTCGCGTTGCTTCGAATTAAACCACATGCTCCACCGCTTGTGCGGGCCCCCGTCAATTCATTTGAGTTTTAACCTTGCGGCCGTACTCCCCAGGCGGTCAACTTAATGCGTTAGCTGCGCCACTAAGATCTCAAGGATCCCAACGGCTAGTTGACATCGTTTACGGCGTGGACTACCAGGGTATCTAATCCTGTTTGCTCCCCACGCTTTCGCACCTCAGTGTCAGTATCAGTCCAGGTGGTCGCCTTCGCCACTGGTGTTCCTTCCTATATCTACGCATTTCACCGCTACACAGGAAATTCCACCACCCTCTACCGTACTCTAGCCGACCAGTTTTGGATGCAGTTCCCAGGTTGAGCCCGGGGCTTTCACATCCAACTTGATCAACCACCTACGCGCGCTTTACGCCCAGTAATTCCGATTAACGCTTGCACCCTCTGTATTACCGCGGCTGCTGGCACAGAGTTAGCCGGTGCTTATTCTGCCGGTAACGTCAAAACTGCAGGATATTAGCCTACAGCCCTTCCTCCCGGCTTAAAGTGCTTTACAATCCGAAGACCTTCTTCACACACGCGGCATGGCTGGATCAGGCTTTCGCCCATTGTCCAATATTCCCCACTGCTGCCTCCCGTAGGAGTCTGGACCGTGTCTCAGTTCCAGTGTGACTGATCATCCTCTCAGACCAGTTACGGATCGTCGCCTTGGTGAGCCGTTACCTCACCAACCAGCTAATCCGACCTAGGCTCATCTGATAGCGCAAGGCCCGAAGGTCCCCTGCTTTCTCCCGTAGGACGTATGCGGTATTAGCGTTCCTTTCGAAACGTTGTCCCCCACTACCAGGCAGATTCCTAGGCATTACTCACCCGTCCGCCGCTGAATCCGGGAGCAAGCTCCCGTCATCCGCTCGACTTGCATGTGTTAGGCCTGCCGCCAGCGTTCAATCTGAGCCATGATCAAACTCTTCAGTTCAATACTGCTTGGGTTTTTAAGAAACCCTAAACTTGGCTCAGCAATCTCAAATGACTACTATGATTGCTCATGTGTCACTTGTGATGCTGATAATCTTGGTGACTATCAGTCCAAACTCACAAGCACCCACACGAATTGCTTGATTCGATTTGTTAAAGAGCGTTTGGCCAAGAGCGTTTCGTCTCAACCGAGGCCGCGCATTCTACGCTGTCCTCATCGTCTGTCAAGCGTTTATTTCGAAGTATTTGCCGAGAATCTCGTTCAACTTCAACCACTTGACTCGCTGCGACTGCATCGCTGCGGGAGGCAAATAATACGTCATTGGAAATCCGTGTCAACAGGCACCAGCAAAAATATTTCACCGCACGCCTCAGGCAACTATTCGACTTCCCTTCGGATCTGTAAAGAAACCATTCTAGAGCGAGCGGCCATGAGCGAAACCCAAACCGAGAAAACCCCCGGCCTGTCTGCCGACGAAGAACAGGAAATCGATCAGAACCAGCCTCCTCGCGCAGCCGTGCTGCATGAAATCATCCGTGCCCAGGGTGATCAGGAACTCGAACGCACCCTGGCCGCACTCTGGTGGTCGGCTTTGGCAGCCGGCCTGACCATGGGCCTGTCGATGATGGCAATGGGATTGTTCTATGCCCGCCTGCCGCAAGGCGAAAGCGCGCAGGTCATTGCCAGCCTCGGCTACAGCGCCGGCTTCCTCGCGGTGATCCTGGCGCGCCAGCAGCTGTTCACGGAAAACACCTTGACCGCCGTCCTGCCACTGATGACCACACCGACCCTGGCCAACCTCGGGCGCCTGCTCAGGCTCTGGCTAGTGGTCCTGGCCGGCAACATGGCCGGTACATTGCTAGTCGCCTGGGTCATGCTGGAACTGCCGATCTTCGACGCCAAGACCGACGCTGCCTTTCTCGAGGTAGGCCACAAGGTCATGGAGAACGATATCGCCCAGATGTTCGCCAAGGGCATCGTTTCAGGCTGGATGATCGCGACGATGGTCTGGATGATCCCCTCCATGGAGAATGCGAAGATCTGGATCATCGTGCTGGTCACCTACTTGATGGCGCTTGGCGACTTCACCCATATCGTCGTCGGTTCCGTCGAAGCCTCTTACCTGGTCTGGGCCGGCGAGCAGAGCTGGGCCGACTTCTGGCTCCAGTTCGCCCTGCCTACCCTGGCGGGCAACATCGTCGGCGGCAGCTTCATCTTTGCCTTGATCAGCCACGCCCAGGTGCGCAGCGATAGCGGGCGCTCGCCTTCGCGCCTGCTTGAGGACGGCAAAGCCGACAGGCAAGCGCGCACCGAGGACGAGCATCGGTCCGGATAGCGCCTGGCACACCGGTCGAGCGATGAGGGCCATGGAGCGGGCTCTTTCGCACGATACGAATCACTTTCCGGCACCGTGACAGCCTCGCCCGACGACGTTGCGCCTGGCAGAGTCGTGTCGCCGAACACAGCGCGACCCATTCAGGGCGACCGTGGCGCGCCAAGCCGCCGGAACGCACGTCCAGGCATACCGGACAGTACATGGCCAATCGCCAGGAACGACAAAGGTGCTCGAATCACGGTGAATTGGCCTGCAAAGCCATTCTTTGGCCATCGACAATTGCTGACAATGCCCGCGCGATCCATACGGCAATACGGCACCCCTTCCTGGACCTCCCCCTCATGATGGACAACACCACCGGCAAAGGTCTTTCCTTTGCCAAGCGCATCTACCTGCCACGCATCATAGGCAAAGGTTTCGGACTGATCGTTGTCGCGGCCGCCATCACGCCCATGGCGCTGCCTACCTGGACATGGATGCTGTTGCTGTTCAATGGGCTGGTCTGGCCCCATGTCGCCTATCAATGGTCCCGACGCTCGAGTACGCCATACCAGGCAGAACGGTGCAACCTGCTCATCGACTCGTTGATGGCCGGTTTCTGGACAGCCACGATGCACTTCAATCCCTTGCCAAGCCTTACCGTCCTGTCCATGGTGACCATGAACAACGTGGCAGCCGGTGGCAAGCCCCTGCTGCTGCAGGGAGTGCTGGCCCAGGCAAGCGGCGCGCTACTGGCCATGGCGGTACTGGGAGCAGGCCTGCAACTGGACGTCACCTCGCTCCAGGTATATGCCTGCTTGCCCATGCTCAGCCTTTATCCGCTAGCGCTCGGCTGGGTCTGCTACGACCTGGCGATCAAGCTTTCCGAGCACAAGCGCAGGCTGGATACCCTGAGCCGCACCGACAGCCTTACCGGTCTGCTCAACCACGGTGCCTGGCAGGATCACCTGCAGTTGCGGTTCGCGGCTTGCCGGCAACGCCAGGAATCGGCCGTGATCGCCCTGATCGACATCGATCATTTCAAGACCATCAATGATACCTACGGCCACGGGACCGGCGATATGGTGCTGCGCCAGCTCAGCCAGGAACTCAAGCGCAGCGTGCGCGAAGGTGACAAGGCCGGGCGCTACGGTGGCGATGAATTCTGCGTGATCCTTCGCCAGGCCAGCGAGGCGCAAGCCTACCTGGTCATGGAACGACTACGTGAACGTGTCGCCAGCTACCGCGACCCTCGGCTGCCGGAACTGCGCATTCGCCTGAGCATCGGCCTGTCTGGCTACGATCCTGACCTGAGCGGACCGGAAACCTGGCTGGAAAATGCAGACAAAGCCTTGTATGTCGCCAAGCGCCAAGGCCGTGACCAAGTGAACCTCTCCCAGACGCCAGCCGTCCCGCTACGCCTCGTGCACTCCGACTAGGCGCGACCGAATGTCACAACGCCACCGACCCCTCGGGCTGGCGCTAGACTTGCGGGATGTCTTGCCATTCTCAGCCGCGAGGAACCAGGCTCCGTATGGGTAGCACCATCAGTTCCGATCTGGCCATCATTGCCCGCATCAAAGCCGTGCCGGCCATTCTCCAGGTGATCTGCGAGACTGCGGGCCTGCGTTTCGCGGCAATCGCGCGGGTCACGGAGCACAGCTGGACCGCTTGCGCCACGCTCGACACGCTGGGCTTCGGGCTGCAGGCCGGCGACGAGCTGGATGTGGCCACCACCTTGTGCCATGACATTCGCGCAACGCGCCAGACCATCGTCATCGACAAGGCCAGCGAGGACGAACGGTATTGCCAGCACCCGGCGCCTCGCCATTATCGCTTCGAAAGCTATATTTCCGTGCCAGTGCTGCGGGTCGATGGCAGCTTCTTCGGCACCTTGTGCGCGCTCGATCCGAAACCAGCCGCGCTGCGCGGCAGTGCCATCGAGCCCATGATGGAAGCCTTCGCCCGCCTGCTGTCGATCCAGATCGACAGCGAACAACGTGCCCAGCAGACTGAACTGGCCTTGCGCGAGGAGCGCGCCATGGCCGAGGTGCGCGAACAATTCATCGCCGTGCTTGGCCACGACCTGCGCAATCCCTTGTTCGCCATCACCGCCGGAGCCGAGTTGCTCGCCCAACGGCTGGATGACGAAAGAAGCCTGTCGATCGCACGACATATACAGACCTGCGGCAAGCGTGCCTCGCAGTTGGTGCGCGATGTGCTGGATTTCGCGCGCGGCCGCCTGGGCGGCGGCATATCGCTCGACATCCAGCCTTGCCCAGATCTGGAAGCGGCGCTGCGTCACGTGGCTTCGGAACTGCAAGGCGTTCATCCGCAGCGGGAAGTCCGTCTGCAACTGGAAAGCCTGGTCGGCATTCGCTGTGACCGGGAACGCGTCACCCAGCTCCTTTCCAACCTGATCGCCAATGCCCTGGTGCATGGCGCACCCGACATGCCAGTGACGGTACATGCCTGGGTCAGCGCCGGCGCGTTCTTGCTCGAGGTGCACAATCATGGCGAGGCGATCCCGCCGCAGATCATGGCGCACCTGTTCGAGCCGTTTTCCAGGCCGCGTGACGATCGTCCACGGCAGGGCCTTGGCCTGGGGCTTTATATCGCCAACCAGATCGCCCTGGCCCACGGCGGTCGCATGGAGGTGCTGTCCAGCAGCAAGGACGGCACCCGCTTCACCTTCACCTTGCCCTTGGCATAGGGGCCATGACTGACCCTGGTGGTGGCCCTGGCGTCCGCTCATGTCCATGCAAGCCATCACCGGCGCAAAAAAATGGGCGACCGAAGTCGCCCCAAATGCCTTGCGTGCTCCTTGAATGCGAAAGGACCGGCGACTTGCGCGCTCTTGCCCTTCCAGCTGAACTATTCGTCAATGGCGAGCTGACCTGCCGTGGCAGGCATCGTGCCTGCGATCGATGCCTGCCCAGAGGGCCGGTGTCTTGCAGATCCGTCGCGACTCGATGGATGCACGTTAACCAATCGGGCCGACAGCCAGATTGATCGAGATCAATGGCATGGGGTGCCGGCAAGCGGAGGCCGGACGGACTTGATCTGCATCAACCTTCAACGCTTCCTGGGCTTGCCCTTGGGCTTTTTCTTCGACTTGCCCAGCGGCATCGCCTGCTCGAAGGCCTGGCGCATTTCGTCCAGGCGCTTGTCGTTGAGATCATGGATACGTCTGGCGCGCTCGGCACCGAAATCGATGAGATTGTCCTGGCTCATGGCAGACTCGAAGGTTGGTCGCGGATGAACACATGATGAAGCGCGGCGACGAAACTGGCCAGCGTGTGCTCAGACCTCGATATCGATCAGCAGTCCTTGTCGCGTTCGCTCACCGATCAGCGGCTCGACCGGAACGGTGTTGTCCGCATTCAGCGTCTCGCCTGGCACGGCACTGTAGCGCTCTGCCTGATCCTGTTGCCGCTGGTGCCGGCGGCGCTGTTCTTCGCGCAGCAAGAGCGCGTGTTCGGCCGGGTCGCGCTGGTTACGCAGGTCGATCGTGGCGCCGCCCGAGGAAGACTGTATCGGCGCCACCGGGGCGACGCTGGGCGTCGGCCTCGGCTGGTCCAGCTGCGAGGTCACCGGGGCGGCGCTTAGTGGAATGACGGGCGGCAGCATGAACGATCTCCTGTGACCACGACGCTGGCGCGGTTGCTCCGGCTCCGTGAAGCGGTTCCGGGCGATGCGGCGCGCCCGGGCATGCAATATGGACCGCCTCATCCGGCGTCCGTTTCGTCCTGCTCCTCGCCAGCCGTTGCGGTTTCGCTCCAGGGGCGCTTGTAGACCGCCTGCCAGACCTCGTCGAGATGCTTGCGCAACGCTGCGGGGGCATTCTTGAGCGAGGCGCTGTCGTCGCGCTCGCCACCGATCGGCGCCTCGCCTGCCGGAACGATCAGCGACTGGCCGGTAATGGTGTAGCTGGCCTGGCGCTGACGCAGCTCTATGGCGATGTCATGCGGCTCGATACCGCCTCCGCAGAAGGCATGGCTGGCCACCGTCACTTCCGCCACGCCATCGTTGTCGACATCGCCTACGTCACTGACGTCGCTATAGAAGTCGACATCCAGATCCAGGCCCGGGCAAGTGGTTTCCTGCTCGATCTGCCAGCGGGAGGTGAAGCTGGTCGTGTCGCGACGCTCGTAAAGCGTAGCCCGCAGGGTCACCTTGTCCACCTCCTGCTCCGTCTCGGCATCGGTGGCCTGACCGTCGACCCGGCTGAGCACCAGCAAGCCCTCGCCGTCGAGATCGCGGTAATGCACGCTCTTGATGGGCGCCTGCACGCCGAGCACCTCCAGCTGCTCCACCGGAATCGGCGGCAGGACTTCGAAGCGCTTGTGTTCACAACCTGCCAGCAGCGCCAGGCTGCCGAGGGCCAGGAGGATGTTCAACCTGAGATGCTGGACAGGCATGGCCAATCGGAACCCTCTGCTACAAGGCGGTATTCGTCGATGAAATGGCTAGACGCTTTGGTCTGCACTACCTATCCGTTAAGATAGTCGGCTTTTCATCGCGGGAGTCAGGCAGTATGGCGCAGCAGTATCAACCGGGGCAACGCTGGATCAGCGACAGCGAAGCCGAGCTTGGCCTCGGCACCATCCTGGCACAGGACGGCCGCTTGCTGACGGTGCTGTACCCGGCGACAGGCGACACCCGCCAGTATTCACTGCGCAATGCGCCCCTGACCCGCGTGCGTTTTTCGCCAGGCGACCAGATCACCCACTTCGAAGGCTGGAAACTTACCGTCCGCGAAGTCGAGGATCATGACGGCCTGCTGGTCTATCACGGACTCGACCAGCAGAGCCAGCCACGCACGCTGCCGGAAACCCAGCTCTCCAACTTCATCCAGTTCCGCCTGGCCAGCGATCGCCTGTTCGCCGGCCAGATCGACCCGCTGCCCTGGTTTTCGCTGCGCTACAACACCCTCGAGCACACCAGCCGACAAATGCAGTCCCCGCTCTGGGGCCTGGGTGGATGCCGGGCGCAGCCCATCGCCCACCAGTTGCACATCGCCCGTGAAGTCGCCGACCGCATTGCGCCACGGGTGCTGCTGGCCGATGAGGTAGGCTTGGGCAAGACCATCGAGGCGGGCCTTGTGATCCATCGCCAGCTGCTGTCGGGACGCGCCAATCGGGTGCTGATCCTGGTGCCGGAGAACCTGCAGCACCAGTGGTTGGTGGAAATGCGTCGGCGCTTCAATCTCCAGGTTGCGCTGTTCGATGCCGAGCGCTTCGTTCAGAGCGATGCCAGCAATCCGTTCGAGGACGCCCAACTGGCACTGGTGGCCCTGGAATGGCTGACCGAGGACGAAAAGGCACAGGATGCGCTGTTCGCGGCGGGCTGGGACCTGCTGGTGGTCGACGAGGCGCATCATCTGGTCTGGCACGAAGAGCGCGTCAGCCCGCAATACGCACTGGTCGAGCAACTGGCCGAAGTCATCCCCGGCGTGCTACTGCTCACCGCGACGCCCGAACAGCTCGGCCAGGACAGCCACTTCGCCCGCCTGCGCCTGCTCGACCCCAACCGCTTCCACGACCTGGCCGCGTTTCGTGCCGAGAGCGAGCATTATCGGCCAGTGGCCGAGGCGGTCCAGGAACTGCTCGATGAAGGTCGGCTTTCGGCCAAGGCCCACGCCACCATCCAGGGTTTCCTGGGCGCCGAAGGCGAAGCCTTGCTGGGCGCCGTGAGCGACGGCGACAGCCAGGCCAGTGCCCGCCTGATTCGCGAGTTGCTCGATCGTCATGGCACCGGTCGCGTCTTGTTCCGCAATACGCGCGCGGCGATCCAGGGCTTCCCGGAACGCGAACTGCATGCCTACCCCTTGCCCAACCCTGCGCAATACACTGACCTGCCGGCCGGAGAACACGCCGAGCTGTATCCCGAGGTGGCCTTCCAGGCTGTCGGCGAAACGGCCGAGGACGATCGCTGGTGGCGCTTCGACCCGCGGGTCGACTGGCTCGTCGAGACCTTGAAGATGCTCAAGCGCACCAAGGTCCTGGTGATCTGCGCCCATGCCGAAACCGCCATGGACCTGGAAGACGCCCTGCGGGTACGCTCGGGCATTCCGGCGACGGTCTTCCACGAGGGCATGAGCATCCTCGAGCGAGACCGCGCCGCCGCCTATTTCGCCGACGAGGAATTCGGCGCCCAGGTCCTGATCTGTTCGGAGATCGGCAGCGAAGGCCGCAACTTCCAGTTCTCCCATCATCTGGTGATGTTCGATCTGCCGGCGCATCCCGACCTGCTGGAGCAGCGCATTGGCCGTCTCGACCGCATCGGCCAGAAACATACCATCCAACTGCATGTGCCATACCTGCAGGACAGTCCCCAGGAGCGCCTGTTCCAGTGGTATCACCTGGCACTGAACGCCTTCCTGGCGACCTGCCCTACCGGCAACGCCCTTCAGCACCGTTTCGGCCCGCGCTTGCTGGCGCTGCTCGAAGGCACCGATGGCGATGGCTGGGAGGCACTGGTGGACGAGGCGCGCGCCGAGCGCGAACGGCTCGAAGCTGAACTGCACAACGGCCGTGACCGCCTGCTCGAGCTGAACTCCGGCGGTGCCGGCGAGGGCCAGGCGCTGGTCGAGGCGATTCTCGAACAGGATGACCAGTTCACCCTGCCGATCTACATGGAAACCTTGTTCGACGCCTTTGGCATCGACAGTGAGGACCACTCCGAGAATGCCTTGATCCTCAAGCCCAGCGAGAAGATGCTCGATGCCAGCTTCCCGCTCGGTGACGAAGAAGGCGTGACCATCACCTACGATCGAACCCAGGCGCTGTCTCGCGAAGACATGCAGTTCCTCACCTGGGAACATCCCATGGTGCAAGGTGGCATGGACCTGGTGCTCTCGGGATCGATGGGCAATACCGCCGTGGCGCTGATCAAGAACAAGGCGCTCAAGCCGGGGACCGTGCTGCTCGAGCTGCTGTACGTCAGCGAGGTGGTAGCGCCACGCAGCCTGCAACTTGGACGCTACTTGCCGCCAGCCGCGCTGCGCTGCCTGCTCGACGCCAATGGCAACGACCTGGCGCCGCGGGTGGCGTTCGAGACGCTCAACGAGCAGCTCGAAAGCGTGCCCAGGGCCAGCGCCAACAAATTCATCCAAGCCCAGCGCGAGGTGCTCTCCAAGCGCATCGCCAACGGCGAAACCAAGATCCTGCCTCGGCACGAGGAGCGCGTGGCCCAGGCCCAGCGCCGCCTGGCCGCCGAGGCCGACGAAGAGCTGGCACGGCTGAGCGCACTCAAGGCGGTCAACCCGAGCGTGCGCGACAGCGAGCTCGAGGCATTGCGCAAGCAGCGCGAAGCCGGGCTGGCGATGCTCGACAAGGCCGCCTTGCGTCTGGAAGCCATCAGAGTACTGGTCGCGGGCTGATCGAAGCCGGGCGGTAAACCGAGCCGGCTGCCAGCCATCCTTGGCGCCAGGATCCACTGCGGCTTCGAATCGGCGAAGCCGCCGGCCAGTGCTCGCGAGATCGATGGCGCGTCCAATCCGGCACGCTCGACCAGGGCCACGACTTCGGCGGTGTCCAGTGCGTTGCAGGCTGCGAGTGTCGGCGCAACATGGCAGTGACGCCATGCGCGACGGCAAAGAGCATGAAAAAACTGTTACTGTGCCTTGGCGAACGAGTCCAAGTGTTACCTGGCGCCACCTCTGATGCCGGACTACAGCACCATCTCGGTGCACCAGTGCCAACCAGGCGCACCATGGAAGCCCATTACGCTGCGTTTGTTCGGACCTGCATGAGGACGAACGGGGACACCACCACGGCCCAGATTCGTGGATCTCGCTGCTGTAACTCCAAGGCCTGCTCGGCGGCGAGCGGGACCACAGTGCCAGCATTACGCCACTTGAGCACCGCCTCGCTGCGGTTTTCCGCCATGGCGGCAGCCACTTCGATGAGATCGAGCGAAGGGTCGACCCAAATCAGGTCACCCTTGGCCCAGAAACGCTCCAAGGCTTTCCACTCGATGGTTGCGGTTTCGCCAAGCAGCTTGGCATAGAGGGTGCTTGTTCGATCGGTCATGGGTACCTGTCAAAAATCGCGGGCAATCAATCAAGCCGGTATTTTCGCAGAAAAACCCGGTTTCAAATAAGCAAATGATCGTTCAGGCCCGTGTTCATGGGATCAGGCCGCGTCCTGCCAGTTGCCAACGGCGTGTTTCTGTACTTTTGTGTCGAGCACGCGACACCCTTGCGAGGAGCTTCGAGTTGCCGGCTTTTCAAGCGCTCGACCCGCGCTCTACACTGTACCGGTACAGTTCCGGGACACGTTCCGGGGAAGGCGGGCTTGCGCGACGGCATGGCCATGACGCGAATCCCGCCCGGTCTGTAGCCCTGGCCGCCAGGACTATAAGAATTACAACAGAATGAGTGGAGCACCATGATCAAGATTTCCAAGCTGTTCGCTGCAATGGTACTGGCCGGTGTCGCTGGCCATTCGGTCGCCGCCGACACCATCAAGATCGGCATCGCTGGGCCCAAGACAGGCCCGGTCACCCAGTACGGCGACATGCAGTTCATCGGCGCGACACAGGCCATCAAGGACATCAACGCCAAGGGCGGCGTCGACGGCAAGATGCTCGAAGCCAAGGAATACGACGACGCGTGCGACCCCAAGCAAGCCGTGGCAGTGGCCAACAAGGTGGTCAATGATGGCGTCAAGTTCGTAATCGGTCACCTGTGCTCCAGCTCCACCCAGCCTGCGTCCGATATCTATGAAGATGAAGGCGTGATCATGATCACCCCGGCCGCCACCAGCCCGGAAATCACCTCGCGTGGCTACAAGCTGGTGTTCCGCACCATCGGCCTGGACAGTGCCCAGGGCCCGGCTGCCGGCAACTACATCGCCGACCACGTCAAGCCCAAGGTGGTCGCTGTCCTGCACGATAAGCAGCAGTACGGTGAAGGCATCGCCACGGCCGTCA
Organism: Pseudomonas sp. Marseille-QA0332; assembly: GCF_054950175.1. NCBI lineage: Bacteria > Pseudomonadati > Pseudomonadota > Gammaproteobacteria > Pseudomonadales > Pseudomonadaceae > Pseudomonas > Pseudomonas sp. Marseille-QA0332. Next base: position 4,495,854 of record NZ_CM143106.1, on the reverse strand, counting down.
AGCAGACCCTCGAAAAAAAGCACATCAAGGTCGCGGTCTTCGAGGGCCTCAATGCGGGTGACAAGGACTTTTCCTCGATCATCCAGAAACTCAAGCAGAACAACGTCGACTTCGTCTACTACGGCGGCTACCACCCCGAACTGGGCCTGATCCTGCGTCAGGCCAAGGAAAAGGGACTGAACGCGAAGTTCATGGGTCCGGAAGGCGTGGGCAACGACTCGATCTCGCAGATCGCCCAGAATGCATCCGAAGGCCTGCTGGTCACCTTGCCGAAATCCTTCGATGCCGAGCCGGCGAACAAGGCCATCGTCGACGCCATCAAGGCCGATGGCAAGGACCCGAGCGGTCCGTTCGTGTTCCCTTCCTATTCCGCAGTGCAGGTGATCGCCGATGCCATCAAGGCTGCCGGCAACAGCGACGATGCCGAGAAGGTCGCCGCGCAAATCCACAAGGGTATCTTCAAGACCCCGACCGGCGACCTGTCGTTCGATGAGAAAGGCGACCTCAAGGACTTCAAGTTCGTGGTCTACGAATGGCACTTCGGCAAGCCCAAGACCGAAGTCTCTCCTCAGTAACTGCGTGACTAAATGACCGAGAAGCCCACTGTGCGAGCAGTGGGCTTTGTTTTACGAGGTTCATGGGCCTGATTCCCGCGATCCGGGAGCCCGCCCACCTGAAAATCTTAAAACCGTCACCCGCGGTTCCTGGCCGTGCCCGCTGTTGGTCCATCACCATCGGCGATGCCGGGTACACCACCCGCCAGCGAATGCCATCAGGTTTTTAGGAGCGCTGTAATGCCTGAGATCTACCACTTTTTCCAACAGCTGGTTAATGGCCTGACCATTGGCAGCACCTACGCCCTCATAGCCATCGGCTACACGATGGTCTACGGCATCATCGGCATGATCAACTTCGCCCATGGCGAGGTGTACATGATCGGTTCGTACGTGGCCTTCATCGCCCTGGCGGGGTTGGCCATGATGGGCATCGACTCGCTACCCATCCTGATGACCGTCGCCTTCGTCGCGACGATCTTCGTGACCAGCGCGTACGGCTACAGCATCGAGCGGGTGGCCTACCGCCCGCTACGCAACAGCAATCGCCTGATCCCGCTGATCTCCGCCATCGGCATGTCGATCTTCCTGCAAAATACCGTGCTGCTGTCACAGGACTCGAAGGACAAGTCCATTCCGAACCTGATTCCAGGGAGCCTGTCGTTCGGCCCGGGAGGCGCCGAGGAAGTCCTGGTCTCGTACATGCAGATCCTGGTCTTCGTCGTCACCCTGGTGTCCATGGTCGCGCTGACCCTGTTCATCTCCCGCTCTCGCCTGGGGCGTGCCTGCCGGGCCTGTGCCGAAGACATCAAGATGGCCAACCTGCTAGGCATCAACACCAACAACATCATCGCCCTGACGTTCGTCATCGGCGCAGCGCTGGCTGCCGTCGCCGCCGTGCTGCTGAGCATGCAATATGGCGTGATCAACCCCAACGCCGGCTTCCTGGTGGGCCTCAAGGCCTTCACCGCCGCGGTGCTGGGCGGCATCGGCAGCATCCCGGGCGCCATGCTTGGCGGCCTGGTCCTCGGCGTCGCCGAGGCGTTCGGTGCCGATATCTTCGGTGATCAGTACAAGGACGTGGTGGCGTTCGGCCTGTTGGTCCTGGTCCTGCTGTTCCGGCCGACCGGCATTCTTGGCCGTCCGGAGGTTGAAAAAGTATGAACAGAAATCTCAAACCGGCGTTCTTCAGCGCCTTGCTGGTCTGGGCCGTGGCCTTCCCGGTGCTCGGACTGAAACTCAGCATCGACGGCATCAGCCTTGTCGTCCACAGCCAGGGGTCCTTCACTCTCACGGTGATTGCGGTCTGCTCGGTCCTGATGTTCCTGCGCGTACTGTTCGACAAGCAGTGGAGCGCCGTGATGCGTAGCCGCTCACAGCACAAGCTGGTACCCCCGGCAGTGAGCAATTTCCTGACCTTGCCGCGTACCCAACGCTGGGTCATTCTCGGTCTGATCGTGGTGGCTCTGGCATGGCCGTTCTTCGGTTCACGCGGCGCGGTGGACATCGCCACCCTGATCCTGATCTACGTCCTGCTCGGCCTGGGCCTGAACATCGTGGTCGGCCTGGCGGGCCTGCTCGACCTGGGCTACGTCGGCTTCTACGCGGTCGGTGCCTATAGCTACGCCCTGCTGTCGCACTATTACGGCCTGAGCTTCTGGATCTGCCTGCCGATCGCCGGGCTCATGGCCGCGACCTTCGGCTTCCTGCTGGGCTTCCCGGTGTTACGGCTGCGTGGCGACTACCTGGCGATCGTGACCCTCGGCTTCGGCGAGATCATTCGTCTGTTCCTGCGCAACCTGACCGACCTGACCGGCGGCCCCAACGGCATCAGCAACATCCAGAAACCCACCTTCTTCGGCCTGACGTTCGAGCGCCGGGCGGCCGAAGGCATGCAGACCTTCCACGAGTTCTTCGGCCTGCCCTACAACTCGATCAACAAGGTGATCTTTCTCTACCTGGTAGCGTTGCTGCTGGCACTGCTGGCGCTGTTCGTCATCAATCGCCTGCTGCGCATGCCGATCGGTCGTGCCTGGGAAGCGCTGCGCGAAGACGAGATCGCCTGCCGGGCGCTGGGGCTCAACCCGACCGTGATCAAGCTTTCGGCCTTCACCCTCGGCGCCTGCTTCGCCGGTTTCGCCGGCAGCTTCTTCGCCGCTCGCCAGGGCCTGGTCACGCCGGAGTCGTTCACCTTCATCGAATCGGCGATCATCCTGGCCATCGTCGTGCTTGGCGGCATGGGCTCGCAGCTGGGGGTGATCCTCGCGGCCATCGTGATGATCCTGCTACCGGAGCTGATGCGCGAGTTCAGCGAGTACCGCATGCTGATGTTCGGTGCCCTGATGGTGTTGATGATGATCTGGCGTCCGCAAGGCTTGCTGCCTATGCAACGCCCTCACATGGAGCTGCGTCGATGAGCCGCGAAATCCTGCAAGTCAGCGGCCTGAGCATGCGCTTCGGCGGCCTGTTGGCGGTCAACGGCGTGGGCCTGACCGTCAAGGAACGACAAGTGGTGGCGCTGATCGGTCCCAACGGTGCCGGCAAGACCACGGTGTTCAACTGCCTGACCGGCTTCTACAAGCCGAGCGGCGGCAGCATCCTGCTCGATGGCCAGCCGATCCAGGGCCTTGCCGGCCACCAGATCGCCCGCAAGGGCGTGGTGCGGACTTTCCAGAACGTGCGCCTGTTCAAGGAAATGACCGCGCTGGAAAACCTGTTGATCGCCCAGCACCGCCACCTCAATACCAACTTCCTGGCCGGCCTGTTCAAGACCCCGGCGTTCCGCCGCAGCGAACGCGAGGCCATGGAGCGTGCCCAGTACTGGCTGGACAAGGTCAACCTGACCGAGTTCGCCAACCGTACGGCCGGCACCCTGGCCTACGGCCAGCAGCGGCGCCTGGAAATTGCCCGCTGCATGATGACCCGTCCGCGGATCATCATGCTCGACGAACCGGCGGCCGGCCTGAACCCCAAGGAAACCGAGGACCTCAAGGCACTGATCGGTTATCTGCGCCAGGAACACGACGTCACGGTGCTGCTCATCGAGCACGACATGAAACTGGTGATGAGCATTTCCGACCATATCGTGGTGATCAACCAGGGTACGCCCCTGGCTGACGGCACGCCGGAGGAAATCCGCGCCAATCCCGAAGTGATCAAGGCTTACCTGGGGGAAGCGTGATGCTGAAGTTCGAGAACGTGTCCACCTTCTACGGCAAGATCCAGGCGCTGCACAGTGTCAACGTGGAAATCAACCAGGGCGAGATCGTGACGCTGATCGGTGCCAACGGCGCTGGCAAGTCGACCTTGCTCATGACCCTGTGCGGCTCTCCCCAGGCACACGCCGGCAGCATCCGCTACCTGGGCGAGGAGCTGGTCGGCCAGCCGTCCTCGCACATCATGCGCAAGAGCATCGCCGTGGTCCCCGAAGGTCGCCGGGTATTCGCCCGACTGACCGTCGAGGAAAACCTGGCCATGGGTGGCTTCTTCACCGACAAGCGCGATTACCAGGAGCAACTGGACAAGGTCCTGCACCTGTTCCCGCGTCTGAAGGAGCGCTACGACCAGCGCGGGGGCACCATGTCCGGTGGCGAGCAGCAAATGCTGGCGATCGGTCGGGCGCTGATGAGCAAGCCCAAGCTCCTGCTGCTCGACGAACCCTCGCTGGGCCTGGCGCCGATCATCATCCAGCAGATCTTCGATATCATCGAGCAGCTGCGGCGCGACGGCGTGACCGTTTTCCTGGTCGAGCAGAACGCCAACCAGGCCTTGAAGATCGCCGATCGTGCCTATGTACTGGAAAACGGTCACGTGGTGATGCAAGGCCCTGGCGAGGCACTGCTGGTCGATCCGAAGGTACGCGACGCCTACCTGGGTGGATGACCTGCCACGCTCGCCGTGCGGGCAACCTGTCGAGCCCTGGTTCGACTCGTTGCCAGCCAGCCCCAAGGCCATTGCGCGATCTTGGGCTGGCCGGCTTGCTCGGCCACCGCAGGAGGCCTTGAGATAAGCCGCCAGGCTGCGTAACGTGACGCACTCCTTAAGCCGGACCTCTTGGAGCCTGCCCGATGCGCGTCACCCCTTCCCTGTTGCTCGCTTCCCTGTTGCCTCTGTTTACCGGATGCCAGCTCCTGGCCACCCAGCCGAGCGATTCGAATACCGGCACCACGCGCCTGCAGGGGGAGCTGAGCGCCGAGAACGGCCAGCTGCTGTTCAAGCCGTGCAACGAAAGCCGTCGCTTCGTCGTCAACGACATCGGTGACACCGGTATATTGCAGGAAGCGGCCAACCTGGCCGACGACGCCCGCGGCAAACTGTTCGCCGACGTGCGCGGCACGCTCGGCGGCAGCCGCCAGGCAGGCAACGATGGCCAGCTCGATGTCCGCCAGCTGTATCGCCTGGAAGCCGACACCTCCGCCTGCAGCGACCCCAATTTCAAGCAGCTGACCCTGCGCGCCGAAGGTCATGGACCGGACTGGGAGATCAAGGCCAGCGGCAAGGGCATGGTCCTGGAGCGTCGCGACCAGCCACCGCTGCCCTTGCCCTTCCTGGAGGAACAGCTGCCTAGCGGCAGCCTCAACCTGTCCAGCGAGGCCGACGGCCAGCGCATCGAGTTGTGGCTGGCGCCCCAGCGTTGCGTCGACAGCGCCACCGGTGCGCTACGCCACCTCAATGCCGAACTGCGTGTCGGCGGCCAGACGCTGCAAGGCTGTGGCTACTACGGCGGGGCACGGGATAACTGATCGTTGGCCATGTTTCTCCTGCCAGAGAAGACGGCGAAGCGCTTATACTTGGCGGTTTACGTGAAGCCGCCGGCCATTGATGGCCGGGAAAATGGACCCTGCCATGCTACGAATCACCGAACTCAAACTGCCCCTGGACCACTCCGACGAGGACTTGCGCGCGGCCATCCTGCAACGCCTGGGTATCGCCGACGCGCAGTTGACCGCATTCACCCTGTTCAAGCGCAGCTATGATGCGCGCAAGAAGAACAGCGAACTGTTGTTCATCTACACCATTGACCTGGAAGTGAGCAACGAAGCGGAACTGCTGCGCAAGTTCGCCGATGATCCCAATGTCGGCCCGGCCCCGGATGTCAGCTACACGTTCGTCGGCCATGCCAGCGCCGCTCCCGAGCAGCGCCCTGTCGTGGTCGGTTTCGGTCCTTGCGGCATTTTCGCCGGCCTGTTGCTGGCTCAGATGGGCTTGCGTCCGATCATCGTCGAACGCGGCAAGGAAGTGCGCCAGCGCACCAAGGATACCTGGGGGCTGTGGCGCAAGAGCGTGCTCAACCCGGAATCCAATGTGCAGTTCGGCGAAGGCGGTGCCGGTACCTTTTCCGACGGCAAGCTCTACAGCCAGATCAAGGACCCGCGGCACCATGGTCGCAAGGTGCTCGAGGAGTTCGTCAAAGCTGGCGCCCCGCAGGAGATCCTCTACATCAACAAGCCGCATATCGGCACGTTCCGCCTGACCGGGATGGTCGAGAACATGCGCAAGGAAATCATTGCCCTTGGCGGCGAGGTGCGTTTCGAACACAAGGTCACCGACCTGCTGATCGAGGACGGTCAGCTACAAGGCGTGGTGCTGGACAACGCCGAGCAACTGGCTTCCCGTCATGTGGTGCTGGCCCTCGGGCACAGTGCGCGCGACACCTTCCGCATGCTGCACGCCAAGGGCATCTACATGGAGGCCAAACCCTTCTCGATCGGCTTTCGCATCGAGCATCCGCAGTCGCTGATCGACCAGGCGCGCCTGGGCAAGTATGCCGGCCATCCCAAGCTGGGCGCCGCCGACTACAAGCTGGTCCATCACGCCCGCAACGGACGATCGGTCTACAGCTTCTGCATGTGCCCTGGCGGTACCGTGGTCGCCGCGACCAGCGAGCCAGGCCGGGTGGTGACCAACGGCATGAGCCAATATTCGCGCAACGAGCGCAATGCCAACTCGGGGATCGTGGTCGGCATCGATCCGCAACGTGACTACCCTGGTGGCCCACTGGCCGGCATCGAACTGCAGGAGCGCCTCGAAGCCCATGCCTACCTTCTCGGGGGTAGCAACTACCAGGCCCCGGCGCAGCTGGTCGGCGACTTCGTGGCTGGCAAGCCCTCCACGGCCCTGGGCAGCGTCGAGCCATCGTACAAGCCGGGCGTGACCTTGGGCGACCTGGCACCGAGCCTGCCGGACTTTGCCATCGAAGCCATCCGCGAAGCGCTTCCAGCCTTCGCTCGCCAGATCAAAGGTTATGACTTGCACGATGCGGTGCTGACCGGGATCGAAACACGCACTTCATCCCCCCTGCGCATCACTCGTGGCGAGGACTACCAGAGCCTGAACCTCAAGGGGCTATTCCCGGCTGGAGAAGGCGCGGGCTACGCCGGTGGCATCCTTTCCGCGGGGGTCGACGGTATCCGCGTGGCCGAAGCGGTCGCACGCGACATGCTGGGCATCGCCAGCTGATTGTTCCGCCGAGCCCAAGCACGGACAAGGCCGCCTTGCAGGCCTTGTCCCGTCAGGCTCGTGACGCCGTCTGGGCCGGCCATCGAAGCGCGGAAGTTCGGAGAATTTCTTACGCATCGTGGAATTTTCCTCGTTCCATCTACTTCTCGTTCCGCTAGTCTCCTCCAGGCTTCCCATAAATGTTTTATAACTAAAAAGAATATAATTTTTATTCTAAAGCATATTATTTCAGGCTAGGGTGTACGTCCCATTTCCTTCACCGACAACCGGAGGGCCACTTGCCCGTGCGTAGTCTGCTCACCCGTTTCCTCCAGCTGGAAGCTGCCAGCGGCCTGTTGCTGATCGCGGCGGCTGTCCTGGCGCTGATCGTCAACAATTCGCCCATGTCGTTGCTGTATCAGGGCTTGCTCGAAGTGCCGGTCGCCGTGCAGGTTGGCGCCCTGCAGATCGCCAAGCCGTTGCTGCTGTGGATCAATGACGGGCTGATGGCGCTGTTCTTCCTGCTCATCGGCCTGGAGGTCAAGCGCGAGGTGCTCGATGGCCAGCTTTCCAAGCCTTCGCAAGTGATCCTGCCAGCCACGGCGGCGGTCGGTGGCATGCTGGTGCCTGCACTGATCTACTGGTTCATCAATCGTCACGACCCGTCGGCAACCGCCGGCTGGGCGATCCCGACCGCCACCGACATTGCCTTCGCCCTGGGCGTGCTGGCCTTGCTCGGCAAGCGCGTCCCGGTATCGCTGAAGCTGTTCCTGATGACCCTGGCGATCATCGACGACCTTGGCGCGATCATCATCATCGCCTTGTTCTACTCCGGCACCTTGTCGACCTTGTCCTTGATGCTGGCCGCTGCCTGCCTGGTCGCCCTGGTGGCGATGAACCGCCTCGGCGTGATCAAGCTGGGGCCGTACCTGCTGATTGGCGTGATCCTCTGGGTCTGCGTGCTGAAAAGCGGCGTGCATGCCACGCTGGCCGGCGTCGCCCTGGCCTTGACCATTCCCTTGCGCACCCAGAACGCCGAGCCTTCGCCACTGCTGACCTTGGAGCATGCGCTTCACCCATGGGTGGCGTATGCCATCCTGCCGCTCTTCGCCTTTGCCAATGCTGGCGTATCGCTGGCTGGTATGAGCCTGGAAAGCTTCACCCATCCGGTGCCGATGGGTATCGCCCTAGGCTTGCTGGCAGGCAAGACCCTAGGCGTCTTTGGCCTGACCTGGCTAGCGGTCAAACTGGGGCTGGCCGCCCTGCCCGCTGGCGCCAACTGGCGCCAGCTGCTGGGGGTGGCGATTCTCTGCGGCATCGGCTTCACCATGAGCCTATTCGTCGGCAGCCTGGCTTTCGCCCCGCACCTGAGCGAATACGCGGGCATGGACCGCATGGGCATCCTGACCGGTTCGTTCTTCGCCGCGGTGATCGGTTACCTGGTCACGGCGATGGCCAGTCGCAAGCCCGCCAAGGCCTGATCCATGCGTTGAAAAAAACCCCGACCGGGAATGCCCGATCGGGGTTTTGTCCAAGGCCGCTTCGAGTCAGTGGGAGACGCGGCTGGTGCCATCCACGGTCATGATCCGCACGCGCTCACCGACCCGGAAAATCTCGTTTTCCTGAACCGCCTGCACATAGGCACGGGTGCTACCGTCATCTTCACGCACGGTGATTTCCACACCCTGGGTACGGGTGATGCCCTCTTCCGCGGCCGAGCCCGCCAGACCACCGGCCACCGCACCGATCACGGCCGCGACGATGCTGCCGCGCCCGCCGCCGATGGCGCTACCGGCCACCCCACCGACGACCGCGCCAGCCCCACCACCGATGGGGGTCTTGGTACCTTCGATCTTCACGGGGCGCAGGGCTTCGATGGTACCCATGCGTACGGTCTGCACGCGACGGGCCTCGTCGCGCGAATAGGTATCGCCCGCCAGGTTCGAGGCACAGCCGCCAAGCAGCAGCGACATGGCGGTGAAGCTCGCCACCAGCATTCCGGATTTACGCATGGGAAACTCTCCAAAGGTCAGGTATCCATTAGACTCCGTACGCCGACCGCTGTCACGATACTCCAGACGTGAAATTCGCTTCATTGGCCTGGACATTGACGTCACGGCCCGTCGGCGCCGGGCGATCAAGAAATCAGACCCCTGATGATGCCGGATTACTCCGTTAGCGTGGGCTGGGGATGGCGACCATTTGTTTCGTTGCCCACAAGGATCACGGGACGCCGGGGTGGGCACTTAGCCGCTTTGCTGCCTGCTCGCGCCAGGCAAGCCATCGGCGGACGCGCCACCCTGCACCATGCAGGATCGCGCGTGTGCGGATCAAGGTGCCAGCCGCTCGCGCTGCCAGCTTCCGTCGACCAGTCGGTAGTTCAGCCGATCATGCAGGCGGCTGGCACGCCCCTGCCAGAACTCGATCCGTTCCGGGAGCAGGCGGTAGCCCCCCCAGTGAGGGGGACAATGCGGCTGGACACCACTGAAGCGTGTCTCGGTAGCCCTGACCAGCTCTTCGAGCTGCTCACGGCCACCGATTACCTGGCTCTGCGGCGAAGCCCACGCGCCCAGGCGACTTCCCAAGGGGCGCACCTGGTAGTACTCGTCCGACTCCTGGGGCGTGACCTTTTCGACCTGGCCTTCGATACGTACCTGACGCTCCAGCGCCGGCCAGAAGAACGTCATGGCCGCATAAGGGTTGGCGTGCAGCTGCCGACCCTTGGCGCTGTCGTAGTTGCTGAAGAAGGTGAAGCCACTGTCGTCCAGCCCCTTGAGCAACAGCACTCGGCAATGAGGGCGACCATCGCCGTCGACGGTGGCCAAGGTCATGGCATTGGCTTCCACCGGCGCCTGCTCGGTTTGCACCGCATCGGCGAACCATTGCCGGAACAACGCCAGCGGTTCGCTTGGCGCCTGTGCTTCGGCCAGGCCGTCGCGGGTGTAGTCGCGACGCATATCGGCCAAGGATCGATTCATGACTGCATTCCTTGCCGATCAGTTGCTTTTCGCGGTGCTGTTGGCAGCGACCTTCTTCTGGGCTGCTGCCTTCTTGGCAGGCTTGGCCGGCGTCGCCTTCTTCTTGGCAGTGACCTTGGCCACTGGCTTGGCCTTGGCGACCGGCTTCTTGGCGGCCGGCTTGGCTGCCGCCTTGCTGTCCGCGGCCTTGGCCACCGGCGCCTTGGCATCCTGCACCGCGATCATTGCCGGCGTCTGCGTCACTGGTGTGGCTTGCTGGTACTTGGCCAGGAGGGCGACCATGGTGTTCTGCGGCGTCAGCAACATTTCGACGCGGCGGTTCAATGCCCGACCTTCTGCGCTGTCGTTGGCCGCGCGTGGCATTACCGACCCCATGCCCTTGAGCGTCAGCCGATCACGCTGCAGGCCGCTGAGACGGAAGATCGCCGACACCGACGCGGCGCGTTCGAGGCTGAGCTTCTGGTTGACGGCCGCGGCGCCGGTACTGTCGGCATGCCCCAGCACGAGCACGGCGGTCTTCGGGTCGAGTTCGACCACCTTGGCCACACGGGTGATCGGACCCAGGGTGGCAGGCAGGAGCATGTTCGGCCGATCCGGGTTGTAAGAACCGTCCACTGGCAAAGTCACGGCCAGCAGATCGTCGCGGCGCTCCACCTGCAACTGGCTGCCCTTGACGGCTTCGCGCAGCTTCGGCTCGTAGTCGTCGAGCCAGGCCTGGGTCGCCTTCTGGTCGATCTTCGGGACCTCGGGCTTGGCTTCGGCCACCTTGTCCTCGCCACCGAACGGCCACCACCAGTGCTTGCCGCTTTCGCTCTTGGCTTCGGCCTTGGCCACCTTCTCGGTGACAGCTTCCTTGACCTCCTGGTCGGCGACCTTGTCCGAGCCGAACGGCCACCAGGCATGACCACCGTCCCTGGAAGCATCTTGCTGGTGCTGGGCGCAGCCAGACATGGCCAGGCACAGGGCGAGTGCTAAGGTTTTGTATGAAGACATCAGCGATACACCATGAAATGAAAAGGTTTTTGCCTAGCCACGGGGGCGTTGGCGTTGAGAATAGACAAAGCCTGCGGGTAATACCCGCATTAACCGATCAAAGGCAACTGCCCAGCGCTCGGACCAGGGCTTGCGCCCGGGGGTCCATGAGAACGTACGGCCCCAGCGTATTGGTGACGAACCCGAAAGCCACATCGTGCTCGGGATCGGCGAAGCCGACCGAGCCACCAGCGCCAGGGTGGCCGAACGCCCTCGCGCCGAGACCGAACGTGGCGTTGGCGACCGCGGGCTGGTCGAGCATGCAGCCAAGCCCGAAGCGAGTCTGGGTCAGCAACGTCCGGTCCTGGCCAACGCTATGCTCACGTGTCAGTTCGTCGAGCAGCTCCGATTCGAGCAGACTGCCATCGAGCAGGCCGGCATAGAAGCCTGCCAGGCTTCGAGCATTGCCATGCCCGTTGGCGGCAGGCTGCTGCATCCGCCGCCATTGGGGCTTGTTGGTACTGGTCAGCATGCCAGGCGGGTTGGTGAACGCCCGGGTCGACAAGGCCTCGGGTTCACGCAGGGTCACCTGCAACAGCCGACGGGCCGCTTCGTCGCCGGTATTGCCCTTGCCGCGCGCCAGGTGTGCCACCCGGTCGAACTGGTCATCGTGCAAACCGATGTGGAAGTCCAGCCCCAGCGGTCTTGCAGTACGCGCCACGATCGAGTCGCCCGGCGCCCTTCCGTCGGCTCGGCGGATCAACTCGCCGACCAGCCAGCCGTAGGTGATGGCGGCATAGCCGTGGGCCGTGCCAGGCACCCACCAGGGCGCTTCGCACGCCAATGCCTCGACCATGGTCTGCCAGTCATAGAACGCCTCGGCCGGCAACAGTTCACGGATCGCCGGCAAACCGGCACGGTGGCTGAGCAACTGGCGCAGGGTCACGCTTTCCTTGCCCGCCTGGGCGAACTGCGGCCAGTAGCGCGCCACGGGAACGTCAAGGGCAAGCTTGCCCTCGCCCACCAGTTGCAGGGCGGCGACGGCGGTGAACGTCTTGGTGCAGGAAAACAGGTTGACGATGGTATCGCTGTGCCAGGCCTGGACCCCATCCTTGTCAGCGCTGCCCGCCCACAGGTCGATGACGGTTTCGCCGCCAACCTGGATGCACAACGCCGCGCCGCGCTCCTGATGATCCTCGAACAATGCGGCGAATGCGTCGCGCACCGCTTCGAACTTCAGCTCATAGTGACCCTGGATCTGCACCCGCCTGTCTCCTCGTCGAACGCGTACCGCAAAAGTCCTGCATTGTTTCAGTAGTCAGGCCATTTGCAAACACCGCGCGACCGGACGGTACGACAACCTGTCATGGCTGTGGCTGCGCTTGCTGACGCAGTGCCTCCAGGGCCTGCAGGTTGCCATGACGTACCGCTTCCACGAACCCTTGCCATGGCAGGTCGGTGATGCCCACCAGGCCAAGGTGGCCATTCTCGCCGTCGAGCAACCGCCCGCTGGCAGGCTGGTCGAGATACTGGAACCAGTGCGTGCCGACGATCATCGGTTGCGCCACCGCCGCCTTGACGAACCCCTGGTACGCCGGTCCGCGCGCTTCTTCGCGCGCGACTTCCATCGGCCCAGGCCAGAATGGCCCACGATCGCGCGAGCCGAACTGGAATTCCGAGACCAGCACGGGCTTGTCCAGCTCGGCCAGACGCACGAAATCATGACCGTCCTCGGGCCGTGGCGTATAGAAGTTGAAGCTCAGCACATCGCAGAACTCGGCGCAGGCCTTGACCGCCTCTGGCGTGCTGACGGCGAAGCGACCGCCAAGCAGCAGGTGGTTGGGCGCATGCCAGTTCAGCGAGTCGGCGATGGTCTTGAAGTAGGTTTCGGCGAACACCTGCTGGAAGTGCTGGTAGTCCCGCTCGATTTCCGGATGGGCAGGATTGGGCAGCGGCGCCTCGAAGCCCGGGTCCTCCATCAGTTCCCAGGCCGGCAACTCGATGCCCCAGGCCTTGGACAGGCCTTCCTGATTACGGTACTTGTCCCGCAACTGCTTGAGGAAGGCCCGCTTGGCAGGCACGTCGGTAGTCAGGCGCAGCGTGCCGAAAGCCAGGCCATAGCGCGCCTTCGGCGTATCCCCAGGCGCTGCCCAGGCCAGTTCGTTGTCGGCGAAGTAGCCGATCAGCCAGGGATCGTCGCGATGATCACGGGCGGCAATGGCCACGGCGCGTTCGGCAGCCATGGCGAAGCGCGGGTCGAACGGGTCGGGCATGCGGCCCCACCAGTCCATGCCAGTACTGATGCTGGCGTAGTCGCCAACGATCGACAGTGGCAGCGTATAGGCGACCCGTGACTGACCGCCCAGGCCGGGGTCGCTCCAGTTGCCGATCGTGTTGAAGCCCCAGGCCAGCAGGCGATCCAGCGCATGACCCCGCCAGCGCGCCGGATCGAACACGGCCGGCGGACAATTCGACGCTCTCGGGTCCGCCGCAACCTGCTCGCATGGCTGGGCATGGATGCGCGCGAGGTTGGCGGCGTGGAAGTCGAACCAGCGACCCTGGTTGAAGGCGCGCCCACGGGACGAGGCGTTGCCATCGTCATCGTTGCCCTTGCCATAGAAAACGGCCAGCGGCTCACCTTCGCCGGGAAGCTGCCTGAACATGTCCTCGCGGCCCGCTACATAAGTGCGCCCGCCATCCACCGCTACCGCATTGACGCCCAGCGAGAAGAACGGGTTGCCTTCCGGCGTCACCAGGTACCAGCGGCCCTGACGCTTCTCGGTGCGAAAGAATCCGCTGGCCTCGAACGCCAGCCCACCTTTGACACCGCCAAAGGTATCCAGCGCCAGCTTGGCGCGTTCATCCAGCCAGGCCCCGAGCATCTGCCGCTCGCGTGCCGCGCCGGCCTGCAGCTGAGCGTCGTTCTCGACCTTGTCGGGCCAGCGCTGCCGAGTAGCCTGGCCATAGCCGTCGATCAGGTCGGCATAGGCCGCCTGGAGCGCCAGGACATCGTCCTGCAGGCCGACCTTTTCGATCAGCAGGCTCTGGGCCACCTTCGGCTGCGGGATGCTCAAGGTGATGGAGGCCACCTGGGCCAGGTCGATTTCGCCACTGCTGCTGGCCAGCGACAGGCGCTGGCCCTGATGGGTCCAGGGCATGGGCGGACCGGCACGCATGCCATGGCTCAACGGCGAACTTGCCTTGAGCGGCACCAGCACGGTCTGCGCCGGCCCGGCGGGCAAGTCGATGCGACTGGTCAACGTGCGGCCGTCGCTTGCCTGCACCACCACGTCCAGCGTCAGCGCCCAGTCCATCGCGCTCTGCAGGCGTAAGGTCAGGGCCTGCCCAGCGGACCAGTCCCAGGTGCCGGTCTGCGGGCTCAAGCGCAACTGCGGCCGTTCCACCGGGTTGAACACCACGCGTCTGAGCACTTCGCCCTCGGCGGTCTGCTCGGCGTTGTACTGGGGCAGCACGGCATTGTCCGTGGTCACCTCGACGATCGCTGCCGGGCGCACGAAGCTGAACAGTGTCGTCTGCCCGGCCAGGACCGGTGAGCCAAGCCAAAACGCCAGCACGGCTGACAACAAAGGGCGGATCATGGCGCCAGGGGCCTCCTGTTGGACGATGCGGGCTCGCGTTGCACAACGGTACGGGCTGCCGCGCCGTCCACTTCCCGGTCAGCCGATTTCCCGGCGGAACGGCGGCAATGCATTGAGAATAGCCTTGCCATAGCGCTGGGTGACCAGGCGACGATCCAGCAGGGTGATGATGCCCCGGTCCTGTTCGGTGCGTAGCAGTCGCCCGCAAGCCTGGATCAGCCTGAGCGATGCATCGGGCACGGCGATCTCCATGAACGGATTGCCGCCACGTGCCTCGATCCACTCCGCCAACGCCGCTTCGACCGGATCATCCGGCACGGCGAACGGAATCTTGGCGATGACCACATGTTCGCAGTAGGCACCTGGCAGGTCGACACCCTCGGCGAAGCTGGCCAGGCCGAACAGTACGCTGGACTGGCCATCGTCCACGCGGGCCTTGTGCTTGTTGAGGGTCTCCTGCTTGGACAGGTTGCCCTGAATCAGCACCAGCTTGCGCCAGTCGCGGTCGAGGCCATCGAACACGTCCTGCATCTGCCGACGCGAGGAAAACAGTACCAGCGCGCCACGCGCGCCCTCCACCAGCTCCGGCAGGTCGCGAATGATCGCCGCGGTATGGGCCGCCGCGTCACGTGGGTCGGCGCGCAGGTCAGGCACCCGCAGCACGCCGGCGTCGCCATGATGGAACGGGCTTGGCACCACGCAGGTCACCGCGTCGCGCGGCAGGCCCGAGCGCATGCGGTAGCGGTCGAACGTGCCCAGGGCAGTCAGCGTCGCGGAGGTCACCAGGGCGCCATGGGCAACGTTCCAGAGGCTGCGCCGCAGCATTTCGGCGGCCAGGATGGGGCTGGCATTGACCTCGATGTCGAACAGCGCGCCACCTTCGGCCAAGGTCAGCCAACGCGCCATCGGCGGGTTGTCCTGCGGGTCTTCTGCAGTGAATGCGGTCCAGAGCTCCCAGTTGCCCTGGGCGCGGGTCAGCAGGCTGCCGAACAGCGGGTACCATTCTTCCGCCTGGTGGCTGGCGATACCGATGCTCTTCTCGCCGTCCATGCCTTCCTTGAGCAGATCGGCCAGGCGCGTGAACAGGTCGTTGAGCCGGGCGAACCCTTTCTTCAGTTCGATACCGGCCTCGCGGATGGCCTGCGGTACCACGCCGCCTTCGAAGCGATAGCGAGGCCGCTCGCGGCCTTCCATGTCTTCGCCGGGGCGGAAGTCGGCGACCTGTTCGCAGAGGCCGAACATGAACTGCTGCTGGGTACGGATCTCTCGCGCCAGCTCCGGCACCTGCTCGATCAGGCGCCCCAGGTCGCCGGGCAGCGGATGCTGGGCCAGCAGCTTGGTCAGGTTCCTGGCCGTCTGCTCGAGCCACTCGGCGGTCGAGCGCAATCGCGAATAGTGAGCGAAGTGGCCGATGGCTTTGTCGGGCAGGTGGTGCCCTTCGTCGAACACGTACACCGTATCGCGCGGGTCGGGCAGCACGGCGCCGCCGCCCAGCGCGAGGTCCGCCAGGACCATGTCGTGGTTGGTGACGATGACATCCACCTTGCCCATGCCTTCGCGCGCCTTGTAGAACACGCATTGCTGGAAGTTGGGACAGTGGCGACCGGTACACTGGCCGTGGTCGGTGGTCAGCCGCGCCCACGCCTGGTCCTCGATCGCTTCCGGCCAGCTGTCGCGATCGCCGTCCCAACGGTTGCCCGCCAGGCGCTCGATCATGCTGTTGAACAGCTTCTGGCTGGCCTCGTCGATTTCGATGTGGAAGCCCTCGTCCTCGAACAGCTGGGCGGTCGCGGACTGGGCATGGCCTTCCTGCAACAGCAGGTCGAGCTTGGACAGGCACAGGTAGCGACCCCGCCCCTTGGCCAGGGCGAAACTGAAGTTCAACCCACTGTTGCGCATCAGGTCGGGCAGGTCCTTGAAGACGATCTGCTCCTGCAGGGCCACGGTGGCGGTGGCGATCACCAGGCGCTTGCCGGCGGCCTTGGCGGCCGGGATCGCGGCCAGGCTGTAGGCGACCGTCTTGCCGGTACCGGTACCGGCCTCCACCGCCACCACGGCGGGTTCGCCGGTGCGCCGGCCTTCTTCATCGCAGGCGATGTCGCCAAGCACCTTGGCCACTTCGGCGATCATCAGCCGCTGCCCGTAACGGGGACGCAGGCCCTTGGCTTCGAGGAACCGCGAATAGGCGCCCTGGATGGTGGTCTTGAGTTCGTTGCTGATCATGGTCTGCGGACGCCCGAAGGGCTGTATGGATTTTCAGTGTTTCGCATGGGCCGCTATCATACCCGGCAATTGTCCCTCGCGCTTCCCGGAGATCCCGATGCTTGCCTATGCCTTGTCCCACACTCTGCATCTCGTGGCCGCCCTGCTCTGGGTCGGCGGCATGGGCTTCGCCTGGCTGGTGCTGCGCCCAGCCACGGCCGCAGCCTTGCAGGGGCCGGAGCGGCTGCGCCTGTGGGTGGAAGTTTTCCGACGCTTCTTCGGATGGGTCTGGCTGGCTATCGCGCTGCTGGCGATCAGCGGGACAGGCATGATGCACGCTACCGGCCTTGGCCTGCAGACCGCACCGCGCCACGTGCAAATGATGATCGGTGGCGCGCTGGCCATGTTCGCGCTGTTCATGCGTGTCCATACGCTGCTGTGGCCGCAACTGCGCGAGGCGGTGCAGAAACAGGACTGGACGACCGGTGCCTGGGCCCTGTCGAGGATCCGACGAATGGTAGGCATCAACCTGCTGCTCGGCCTGGCCGTGGTGGTGCTGGCTTCCTGGGGCTGAGCGGTCAGCTCCAGGCTCCAGGCGGTGGGGGCTGCGGCAGTGGAACGAATGATGTGCAGCGACGCCGCACCGCTTTTACTTGCGGCTTGTGGCTTGCCGCCTGGGGCCCGCTGTGGCCGCTCAGGGTCTGCGGATCGACATCACATGGAAGATGCCGGTCAGCAGGATCTGCAGACGATCGAACCAGCGATGGCTGCGTCCACGCAGGCTGGCATTGAAGAACAGGATCTCCAGCACATGCAGCCCGAGCAGCAGGATGGCGACGGCATTTATCAGAAGGTTGAACGGCAAAACCTGGGGCATCAGCAGATTGATCAGTGCCACCCACCAGAATGCCACGGTAAGCAGCTTGCCCAGCCCTAGTAACACTTGCATGCCTGTCCTCCATCTGTTCTGCCATCGCGGGGCATGCGCTCTGCCCCGCGATGGGTTTGGCATGGCCGGCTCAACGTTGGATCTTGATCTCGGTCCTGCGGTTCATCGCCCGGCCGCTTTCGGTGGAGTTGTCGGCGACCGGCTGCGATTCGCCCGCGCCGCTGACCGAGACGAAGCTGCTGCGCGGCACGCCGGTGCTGACCAGATAGTCCGTCACCGCGTGGGCGCGGCGCTGCGAGAGTCTCTGGTTGTAGGCGTCGGAGCCGACGCTGTCGGTATGCCCGGTCACGCTCAGGCGTACATTGGCCGCCTCCTGCCGCAGTCGCGCGGCAACACTATCGAGGTGCTGTCGGTCCGCCGCGGTCAGGCGCGCCGAATCGAACTCGAAGTGCACATCGCGAATGACGATCACTTCTTCCTTCTGCGCCACCACCGGTTCGGGGACAGGTGCTGGTGCCGGGGCCGGTTCGGGCGGGCAGCCATTGGCGTCGACTTGTACCCCACGCGGGGTGCCTGGGCACTTGTCGCGACTGTCGGGGACGCCGTCGCCGTCCTCGTCGCCATCGCCATGTGCCCAGCAGTAACCCGCTGCCAGACCGCCTCCGAGCAGCGCCCCCCAGCCGATCCAGCTGGAGCTCTCGATGGCGCCCAGGGCCGCGCCGGTGGCGCCCCCGGCGGCAGCACATTTCGGCCAGTCGGTTTTCTGCAGACCTGCACAGCCAGTCAACACGCTGGTGAGCAGAACCAGGGGTATCGCGGTACGTACTATGCTCATCTGTCGCTGCCTCCTAGGGGAATCGGTACAAAGCCGACGCCCTGGGAGTAAAGACCGCCGCGGCGATCTCTGCCAGCGTGATGCCAGCCCTGCCGGCATGGACACTATACCCGCGGCCCTCGGCCCGTTAGTCTTGGCTCATATGAACGAGGACTGGCGATGACCGACGGATTTTCCCAGCGCACCCCCCAGCAAGCCCTGGCCGCCTTGCTCGAGCGCTTCGCACCGGCCCGGTTGCTGCTGGTCGGCAGTCGCTTCCCGGCCCTGGATGCGTTTGCCCAGGCGCACCCGCAAGCGCGCATCGAGACCGCTGCGCCCGGACCGCTTCCAGCGGCGCTCGCGGCGCGCCGATTCGATCTGGCGTTGCTGGTCGACTGCCTCGAGCACCTGCCCAAGCGCGCCGGCCTGGAACTGCTCGGTGGCATTCGCAATCTCAATGCCAGCCGGGTGGCGGTACTGGCCGACCTGCCGGCCTGCGGTTGGCAGGAGACGGATTTCTTTTCCCTGGCGCTTTCGGTCAGCGAAAAGTTTCGCCGCGACGAGCAGGTCCTGAGCCTGTTCACCTATGATCTACATGACTACAAGCAGGTCCCGGACTGGCTCAATGCCAAGTTCTGGGCCAATCCAGGGAATTTCGGCAAGTACTGGTGGTGATTCGATGAGTGTCTCGGTCTGCCCATGTGGCAGTGGCAACCTGCTCGACGCCTGCTGCGGGCATTTCCATGCCGGCACCCCGGCGCCCGATGCCCAGGCATTGATGCGTTCGCGCTACAGCGCCTATGTCCTTGGCCTGGTGGACTACCTGGTGGCGACCACCCTGCCCGCACAGCAAGCCGGGCTCGACCAGGCCGCCATGGCGGCCTGGAGCGCCCAGAGCACCTGGCTGGGCCTGGAAGTGGAAACCGCCGAGGTATTCGGTGGCCAGCCCGAACACGCCTTCGTCACCTTCACGGCCCGCTGGCATGACCAGGCGGGCGACCACCAGCATCGCGAGCGCTCAGCCTTCGTCCAGCACGCCGGTCGCTGGTATTTCATCGACCCGACCGTCGAGCTCAAGGCCGGTCGCAACGACCCCTGCCCCTGCGCCAGCGGGCAGAAGTTCAAGAAATGCTGCTCCAGCTACATGGCCAGCTGACGATGAACGTCCTGGCCCGCTCGCTCGCCCTGGGTGTGGTCCTGGCCCTGCTGGGCGGGTGCGCGGGCTGGGGCGGCGATACCTGGCAGGAGCCGGAGCTGCACCTGGTCAAGGTGCAAACGCTCAAGGCCAAGCTCCACCAGCAGGAGTTCGTGTTGTATGTTCGGGTCGTCAACCCCAACGACAGCCGCCTGTTCATCCGCAACCTGGATTATTCCGTGCGCCTGGAGGAACTGTTGCTGGTCGACGACCAGGCCAGTCTCTGGCGCAGTGTCGCCCCCCACAGCCAGCGCACCTTCCAGATCACCGCCCGGACCAACCTGTGGAAGCAGCTGCGACCACTGTCGCGGCTGCTCAAGCGCAGCCAGCCTCTGCACTATCGACTGCAAGTGGAGCTGGACAGCGGATTATTCTTCTGGCGCCAAATGCACTTGATGCGCAGTGGTGAGATAATTCCCGGCGATCTCAAACCGGAGTAACCCGCAATGACCCAGCAACCCCATGTCCATGGTCCAGACTGCAACCACGATCACGATCACCACCACGGCCATGTACACGGCCCGCACTGCAACCATGCTCCCCAGGAGCCGGTGCGCAACGCCCTGAAGGACGTGGGCCGCAACGACCCTTGCCCGTGCGGCAGCGAGAAGAAGTTCAAGAAGTGCCACGGCGCTTGACCTGCTACTGAGCTGCAAGCTGCAAGCTGCAAGCTGCAAGCAAAAGCGTGGCGGCACAAGATGTTCCCATGCCTGCATAGGCGACGCGAACCACTCCAGCTTGTGCCTTGCGGCTTGCAGCCCCCAAGAACCTTCTGCCAGGAGCCCGGCCATGGCCGCCTCTCTTCCTTCTTCGGTACGCGCGCGACTGGCGAGCGCTGCCACATTGCTCGGCCTGCTTGGCCTGGCGGGCTGCCAGACGGGCGGTCAGCCCGATACGCTCGCGCCGACCAGCGGTGTCCAGCCGCTCAAGGGCCTGGCGCAGAACGTCTCGGTTCGACGCAATGCCATGGGCGCACCGCTGATCGAAAGCAGCAGCTTCCATGATGCCTTGTTCAGTCTCGGCTACGTGCATGCCAGCGACCGTATCGAACAGATGGTCGCCATGCGCCTGCTGGCACAGGGGCGCTTCGCCGAACTGGCCGGGGCCGAGGCGCTCGACAGCGATCGACTGATGCGCGCGGCCAATCTCGGACAGAGCGCCGCCCAGCTGTACGGCAATGCCTCGCCACGCCTCAAGCGCTTTCTCGAGGTCTATGCGCGAGGCGTCAATGCCTACCTGTTCCGCTACCGCGACAAGCTGCCGGGCGTTCTCGCCCAAAGCACCTATCGTGCCGAATATTGGAAGCCCGAGGATTCGGCGCTGATCTTTGCGCTGTATGCCTTCAGCCAGTCAGTGAACCTGCACGAAGAGTTGTCGGCACTGACCCTCGCGCAGAAGGTCGGCAGCGACAAGCTGGCCTGGCTGCTACCCATCGCGGCCGACGAGCCTCTGGCCAGCGCCGAAGCGGAAAAGCTCCGAGGTCTGGACATCGTCAGGCAGCTCCCGGGCCTGGCGGCGTTGACCGACGCCAGCCAGCGCCTGGCCGAGCTCGGCCTGCTGGGTAACCCGGGCTCGGCCAACTGGGCGCTTGGCCCACTGCGTAGCCGTAGCGGCAAGAGCCTGCTGAGCAGCGACAGTCGTGCCGCCTGGGCGTTGGTTCCGGTGCAGGTCCACACCAGCAAGTACCAGGTCGCCGGCCTGTCCCTGCCTGGGCTGCCGATCGTGCTGGCCGGCTACAATGGCCAGTTGGCGTGGAGCAGCAGCGCGGTGATGGCCGACAATCAGGACCTGTTCCTCGAACGGTTGCGCCACCAGGGCAACCGGTTGCACTACCTGGCCGATGGCAAGTGGCAGCCGGCCCGCGGGCGCAACGAGACGTTCTTCGTACGTGGCCAGCCGCCGCAGCGCGAAGTGCTGTACGAGACTCGCCACGGCACGCTGCTGGCACAACCGGACAGCGCCAGCCTTGGCCTTGCCCTGCACTTGCCGACGTGGGAGGGTGATCGAAGTCTCGACGCACTGTTCGACCTGACCCGTGCGGGCTCGCTCGAGCGTGCCTTCGAAACCACCCGGGAAGTCGGCGCGGCCGCGCTCAACTTCGTTTTCGCCGACGCGCAGCAGATCGGCTGGCAAGTCAGCGGCCGCTACCCCAACCGTCGCGACGGCCAGGGCCTGCTGCCCTCTCCCGGCTGGGACAGCCGCTACGACTGGGACGGTTATGCCGACCCGATGCTCCACCCCTACGACCAGGATCCGGCGACCGGCTGGCTCGGTCATGCCAGCGAGCGCAGCCAGCCACGGGGCTACGGCATGCAGCTGTCGAGCAGCTGGTATTACCCGCAGCGGGCGCAGCGCCTGGCTCAGCTGGCCGGCAACGGCCGCCATGACAGCCGCAGCCTGATGGCCATGCACGACGACCAGGTGAGCCTGCTGGCCGACAAGCTCAAGCAGATGTTCGACGCGCCAGGCATGGCGCAGGCTCTGCAGCAGGCCATCGCGGCCTTGCCGAGTGAGCAACGGCCCAAGGCCAGCGAGGCCCTGGCACGGCTCAAGGCTTTCGACGGCCGGTTGAGTCCGGTATCGGCAGACGCGGCCTTGTACGGGTTGTTCCTGCAGCAGGTCGCTCGGCAGACCTTCCTCGACGAACTCGGCCCTGAGTCGGAGCCGGCCTGGAAAGCTTTCGTCGGCAATGCCCGCCTGTCCTATTCGGCCCAGGCCGATCACCTGCTTGGTCGTGAAGACAGTCCATTCTGGGATGATCGCGCCACGACACGCAGGGAAGACAAGCCGGCCATCCTCGCCCGCAGCCTGGCTGCGGCGATGGACGCTGGCGTGGCGCAGCTGGGTAGCGATCGCCGCGCCTGGCAATGGGGCAAACTGCACCAGTACCGCTGGCCAGCGCCCGCCTGGCACGGCCTGGGCGACGTCATCGAGCGACCGGCGCAGGCCGCTGGCGGCGACTTCAGTACCTTGAACCTGACGCCTTACGCCTGGGGCGACGGCTTCGCCACCCACTTGCCCGCCTCGGCGCGCCTGCTGGTCGACTTCGCCCAGGCCGAACCGCTGCAGGTCCTGACCAGCAATGGCCAGTCGGGCAACCCGGCCAGCCGCAACCATGCCGACGGTCTGGATGCCTGGTTCAAGGGACGCTTCATGACCTTGCCGCTGCAGCCACGGCATTTCACCCAGGGCTATGGCACCCAGGGCCTGACCCTGGTGCCCGAGAGGTAGATAGCAGACAGTCCATGGCAGCGGGCGCATCGAGCTCGAACTTCCCCGGCCCGGCAGGGTTCCTACCTGTAACTCCCTGCCAACGGCCCTGCCATGGATCTTGTCATCGCTCGCCCCGAAGGTCTGTACTGCCCGCCTGGTGACTTCTACATCGACCCCTGGCGCCCCGTGGAGCGGGCCGTCATCACCCATGGTCACGGCGATCATTCGCGGCCCGGCAATGGCCACTACCTCACCGCCGAGCCCGGTGCCGGCGTGCTGCGCAGCCGCCTGGGCCAGGACATCCGCCTGCAGACCCTGCCGTATGGCCAGCGGCTCGAGCACCACGGCGTCACCCTCAGCCTGCACCCTGCCGGGCACGTGCTGGGCTCGGCCCAGGTCCGCCTGGAATACCAGGGCCAAGTCTGGGTCGCCTCGGGCGATTACAAGGTCGAGCCCGACGGTACCTGCGCGCCGTTCGAACCGGTACGCTGCCATACCTTCATCACCGAATCGACCTTCGGCCTGCCGATCTATCGCTGGCCGTCCCAGGCCGAGGTGTTCGCCCAGATCGACGCCTGGTGGCGCGCCAACCAGGCCCAGGGCAAGGCCAGCGTGCTGTTCAGCTATGCCTTCGGCAAGGCCCAGCGCATTCTTCACGGGCTCGACGCAAGCATTGGCCCGATCCTCGTGCATGGCGCCGTCGAGCCATTGAACCGAGTCTATCGAGAAGCCGGTGTCGCCCTGCCCGCGACCCGCTACGCCGGGGACATCGCGCGCCATGACCCGCTGTTGCGCGAGGCGCTGATCATGGCGCCTCCTTCGGCGTCCGGAAGCAGCTGGATGAAACGCTTCGGCGACTACAGCGACGGTTTCGCCAGCGGCTGGATGCGCCTGCGCGGCACTCGCCGGCGACGCGGCGTCGATCGCGGCTTCGTGCTTTCCGACCACGCCGACTGGCCTGGGCTACTCTGGGCCATCGGGCAGACCGGTGCCGAACGGGTCATGGTCACGCACGGCTCGGTCAATGTGCTGGTGCGCTACCTCAACGAACAGGGACTCGATGCACGTGCCTTCGTCACCGAATACGGCGATGAAGACGATGCCGCCAGCACGACGGAGCACGATGCATGAAGGATTTCGCCGAACTCTACCTGCGCCTGGACGCCACGACGTCCAGCAATGCCAAGCTCGAGGCGCTGCGCGCCTACTTCGCCCAGGCAAGCGCCGCCGACGCTGCCTGGGCGGTGTACTTCCTGGCGGGCGGGCGACCACGGCAACTGGTGCCGACCCGGCTGCTGCGCGAGCTGACCGTTGCGCTGTCAGGGCTACCGGAGTGGTTGTTCGAGGAGAGCTACCATGCGGTGGGCGACCTGGCCGAGACCATTTCCCTGCTGCTGCCCGAGTCCGAGCACGCCAGCGACGAGGGGCTGGCGCACTGGGTCGAGGTGCATCTGCTGCCTCTGCGCGGTGCGACGCCGGAGCAGGTTCAGCAGCGTCTGCCCGAACTCTGGGCACGCCTGGACCGCCCCAGCCTGATGCTCTGCCTGAAGCTGGTCACCGGCAGCTTCCGGGTCGGCGTGTCCAAGCTGTTGGTCACCCGTGCCCTGGCCCAGCTGGCGGGCCTGGATGCCAAGCGCGTGGCCCAGCGTCTGGTCGGCTATACCGACCTGAGCCATCGTCCTACCTCGCACAGTTACCTCAAGCTGATCGCGCCAGAGTCGGCCGACGAGCATGCCCTGCGCGGCGGGCAGCCTTATCCGTTCTTCCTGGCTCATGCCCTGCAAGCTCCCGTCGAGCAGTTCGACGCCCTGCTGGGCCCGGCCAGCGACTGGCAAGCGGAATGGAAGTGGGACGGAATTCGCGCCCAGGTGGTCAAGCGTGACGGCCAGCTGTGGATCTGGTCGCGCGGCGAGGAACTGGTCACCGAACGCTTTCCAGAACTGCACGGCCTCGCCGAGACGCTGCTGGACGGCACGGTGATCGACGGCGAGATCCTGGTCTGGAAAACCACGCCCGACCGTGACGCTCCCGGCGTGCAGCCTTTCGCCCTGCTACAGCAGCGCCTGGGCCGCAAGACCCTTGGCAAGAAGCTGCTGGCCGAGGCGCCAGTAGTCCTGCAAGCCTATGACCTGCTCGAATGGCAGGGCGAGGACTGGCGCAGCCGGCCGCAGCACGAGCGTCGCCGCCAGCTGGAATACCTGGTGGACCATCACCCCCTGGCGCCGGTCCTGCTTTCACCGCTGCTCGAAGGCCGCGACTGGGCCGACCTGGCCAGCCAGCGCGAGCGATCGCGCGACCTCGGCGTGGAAGGCCTGATGCTCAAGCAGCGTGATGCGCTGTATGGCGTGGGTCGGACCAAGGACATGGGGCTGTGGTGGAAGTGGAAGATCGACCCATTCAGCGTCGACGCCGTGCTGATCTATGCCCAGCGTGGCCATGGACGCCGCGCCAGCCTCTACAGCGACTACACCTTCGCCGTCTGGGATGGTCCGGCGGACATGCCTGGACGCACCCTGGTGCCCTTCGCCAAGGCCTATTCCGGCCTGACCGACGCAGAAATGCGCCAAGTCGATGCCATCATCCGCAAGACCACGGTGGAGACCTTCGGGCCGGTGCGCAGCGTGACCCCGACCCTGGTCTTCGAGCTGGGCTTCGAAGGCATCGCGCTCTCCAGGCGCCACAAGAGCGGCATCGCGGTACGCTTCCCACGGATGCTGCGCTGGCGCCATGACAAGCCCGTCGAGCAGGCTGACGACCTGGCCACGCTGCAGGCGCTACTGGCCTGAAGGCTGGCACGCGGCCCGAAGCAAGGCTGCAGGATCACCGCAGTTGTGCTTGTATCTGTGTGCGCGACTTCGTCGCGAACCGTTCACCTTCTTCGCCAGGATCACCATGCACCCTCGGACCCATGAACTGCTGGCGCCCGCACCGGGCATCACGCGTCTGCTGCACAGCTTCCACTTCGGCCCCGCGGACAGCGGCAAGGTCTACGTCCAGGCTTCGCTGCACGCCGACGAGCTGCCCGGCATGCTGGTCGCCTGGCACCTCAAGGGTCGCCTGGCCGACCTGGAACGCCAAGGCCGACTACGTCGGGAAATCGTCCTGGTCCCGATCGCCAACCCGGCAGGGCTGGGGCAGGTGTTGCTGGAGGGGCCACTGGGCCGCTTCGAGCTGCACAGCGGCGAGAACTTCAACCGCAACTTCGTCGATCTGTCCGATGTGGTCGGAGACCAGGTCGAACCCCACCTGAGCCAGGATCCAGCGCACAACCTGGCGCTGATTCGCCAGCGTCTGCGCCAGGCGCTGGATGCCCATGTACCGACCACGCCATTGCACTCCCTGCGGCTGGCGCTGCAGCGGCTGGCCTGCGAAGCCGAACTGGTGCTGGACCTGCACTGCGACTTCGAGGCGGTCGAGCACTTGTACACCACCCCGCAAGCCTGGCCGCAGGTCGAGCCACTGGCACGCTACCTCGGTGCCCAGGCCAGCCTGCTGGCCACCGACTCGGGCGGGCAATCGTTCGACGAATGTTTCAGCCTGTTCTGGTGGCAGTTGCAGCAACGTTTCGCCAAGCGCTTCCCCATCCCCGAAGGCAGCGTCTCGGTCACCGTCGAACTGCGCGGCCAGGGCGACGTCAGCCATGACCTGGCCAGGCAGGACTGCCAGGCGCTGCTGGACTTCCTGACCTTGCGCGGCGTGATCGATGGCCCCGTCCCACCTCTGCCGGTCCTGCCCCGTCCAGCGACACCGCTGGCGGCGGTCGAGCCTCTGGTCGCCGTCACGGGCGGGCTGCTGGTGTTCCACGCCAGCCCCGGCGATGACCTGGAAGCCGGGCAACTGGTCGCCGAGATCATCGACCCGCTCACTGACCAGGTCACGCCTGTACGCAATGCGCAGCCCGGCCTGCTCTATGCGCGCAGCGCGCGACGCATGGCCACGACCGGCATGGTGGTGGCGCATGTCGCTGGTCGGCGGATCTGCCGCAGCGGTTACCTGCTGGCGCCTTGATGGGTAAAACCAACCGGCAATGCCGACGGTCTGTAAAGGATGTTCCCCGACGGACCCGCCAGCCGTATGCCTTCACGCCCCGATCCCGCCAGCCAATGGTTCGACGCCCGCGGCTGGACGCCATTCGCTTTCCAACGCCGCGTCTGGGCCGCCGTTTCCCGAGGCGAGTCGGGGCTCTTGCATGCCAATACCGGTGCCGGCAAGACCTACGCCGTGTGGTTCGCCGCGCTGCGCGCCTTTGGCAAGGCCCAGGCGCGCCAGCCGGCGCCATTGCAGGTGCTGTGGATCACGCCCATGCGCGCCCTGGCTGCCGACACGGCGCGCGCATTGCAGGCGCCGCTGGATGACCTGGCACTGGACTGGACGGTCGGGGTACGCAGTGGCGATACCGGCAGTGCCGAGCGGGCCCGCCAGGCCCGACGCCTGCCAAGCACGCTGGTCACCACGCCGGAAAGCCTGACGCTGCTGTTGACCCGCGAACGGGCAGAGCAGGATTTTTGCAGCCTGCGCATGGTCGTGGTGGACGAGTGGCACGAGTTGCTCGGCAACAAGCGTGGCGTGCAACTGCAACTGGCCCTGGCGCGTCTGCGCCGCTGGCACCCAGGCTTGGTCACCTGGGGTTTGTCGGCCACGCTCGGTAATCTCGAGCATGCCCGCGAAGTGCTCCTGCCGCACGGCGGCGAGCTGGTCAAGGGCCGCCAGGACAAGCGCATCCTGGTCGACACCCTATTGCCCGATGCCATCGAACGTTTTCCCTGGGCCGGCCACATGGGGTTGAAGATGCTTGGCCAGGTCCGCGACCAGATCGACGCCAGCAGCAGCTGCCTGGTCTTCACCAACACTCGCGCCCAGTCGGAACTGTGGTACCAGGCGCTGCTCGAGGCGCGACCGGACTGGGCCGGGCTGATTGCCCTGCACCATTCCTCGCTGGCCCGCGACACGCGTGACTGGGTAGAGCGCAGCCTCAAGGACGGCGCGCTCAAGGCAGTGGTCTGCACCTCAAGCCTCGACCTGGGCGTGGATTTCCTGCCGGTCGAGCGGGTCTTGCAGATTGGTTCGGCCAAGGGCGTGGCGCGTCTGCTGCAACGTGCCGGACGCTCCGGCCACGCGCCAGGCCGCGTCTCGCGGATCACCCTGGTGCCGACTCACAGCCTGGAGCTGGTGGAGGCCGCAGCGGCGCGCCGAGCCCTGGCCTGCGGCCATATCGAAGCGCGCCGATCCCCACGTCTGTGCATGGATGTACTGGTCCAGCATCTGGTCAGCATGGCATTGGGCAGCGGCTTCCGGCCCGCCGAGCTGCTGGCTGAAGTGCGCAGCACCTGGGCTTTCCATGACTTGAGCGACAGTCAGTGGCAATGGGCCCTGGCGTTCGTTCGCCACGGCGGCGACTCGCTCAGTGCCTATCCCGACTACCAGCGGGTCGAGGCGCAGGCCGACGGCGTCTGGCGCGTTACCAGCCAACGCCTGGCGCGGCGCCACCGCATGGGCATCGGCACCATCGTCAGCGAGGCACATCTGCACCTCAAATACTGGAGCAAGGGCGGCGGCGGCAAGCACCTGGGCAGTGTCGAGGAAGCCTTCATCGCCCGCTTGCGCCCTGGCGACACGCTGCTCTTCGCCGGACGGGTACTGGAGCTGGTACGGGTGGAGAACATGACGGCCTATGTACGCCGCAGCACGGCAAGGAAGGCTGCGGTGGCGCGCTGGAGTGGCGCACGCCAGCCCCTCTCCGGCGAGCTTGCCCAGGCTCTGGTCGAGCAACTCGATGCCGCCGCGCAAGGTCGCTTCGACAGCCCCGAAATGCGCACGGTAAAGCCATTACTCCAATTGCAGGCGGTCTGGTCGGCGTTGCCCACCCGGCACACCCTGCTGGCCGAGACACTGGTCTCGCGCCAGGGCAGCCATCTGTTCCTCTATCCGTTCGCCGGACGCATGGCCAACCTCGGCCTGGCCAGCCTGGTCGCCTGGCGGATCAGCCGCACACGACCGTTGAGCGTATCGATCGCGGTGAACGACTACGGCTTCGAACTGCTCAGCCCAAGCCAGGTGGACTGGGCCGGCCATCTGACCGAAGCGTTGTCGCCCGACAGCCTACTCGAGGACGTGCTCGCCAGCCTCAACGCGGGGGAAATGGCCTTGCGCCGCTTCCGTGAAATCGCCCAGATCGCCGGGCTGGTGTTCGGTGGCTACCCGGCGGCACAGAAGAGCATCCGTCAGATCCAGGCATCCAGTGGCCTGTTCTTCGAGGTCTTTCGCAAACATGACAGCGGCAACCTGCTGCTTGGCCAGGCTCGCGATGAAGTATTGCGGGACGAACTGGAAATCGAGCGCCTGCAACACCAATTGCTGCGCATCAACCAGCTTCGCCTGGACCTGCACGTGCTCGAACACCCCAGCCCCCTGGCCTTCGCCCTGGTGGTGGAAGGCTTGCGCGAGACCATGAGCAGCGAGAAGCTTGCCGACCGCATCGCGCGCATGGTCGCCGACCTGGAAGGCGCTGCCGACGGAGGCAGACGATGAACCTGTACCACGAGCAGATCGAGCACTGCGGCGAAACGCTCTGGCTATTGCCTGACAAGGCAATCTACTGGCCCCGCCGGCAGATGCTGCTGGTGGCCGACCTGCACATCGGCAAGGCCGCCAGCTATCGCGCCCTGCACCAGCCGGTGCCACGCGGCACCACACAGGCCACCCTGGCACGCCTGGACAGCCTGCTGGCAGCCCATGCCTGCCGTTGCCTGGTGGTGCTTGGCGACTTCCTGCACGCTCGCAATGCGCGGGCGCCGGCGACACTGGCGCGGCTCCAGGCCTGGCGCGCCAGCCATCCCGAGCTGGACATCGTGCTGATACGCGGCAACCATGACCGCCATGCCGGCGACCCGCCCGCCGAGCTGCGCATGCGGGTGGTGGATGAGCCGTGGCTGGTCGGGCCGTTCGCCCTGCAGCATGAGCCACAGCCGCACCCGACCCATGCCGTGCTCGCCGGGCACGTGCATCCGGTCTACGTGCTGCGCGGCCGCGCGCGCCAGCGTCTCCGCCTGCCTTGCTACCTGATGGATGCAGGCGTCAGCCTGCTGCCGGCGTTCGGCGAGTTCACTGGTGGCTGGGAAATCACCCCAACGGCGACTGCGAAGGTCTACCTCACAGGCGCCGACCGGGTCTGGGAAGTGCCCTGACCTCAGGCCTGGGGAGTCGGTGGGGGTTCGTCAGGGATGGTCGGCACCCCTTCAGGCGGCGTTTCCGGCTCGGAAGGTTGCGGGAAGTCCGGATCCGGCTGGCCAGGGATTCCACCTGCCTGCACGGAGCCTTGCGGCTGGGCCAGCAGCGACCATGCCAACAACCCGATCTGGTTGGGCTGCAGCACGGCCAGCTTGGCACTGATAGCGGGGTCGATTTTCATAGGCAACTCCTGGCAAAGAGCCGGCACACGTCGTGTGTGCAAGGGCTGTTCACTAGCTTGGAGTGCCTTTGGCAAAACTAATTCCCGACCACGTTCGATCAGGTCCGCGGAAGAGTGACGCCGCGCTGTCCCTGGTACTTGCCACCACGGTCCTTGTAGGACACTTCGCACTCTTCGTCGGATTCCAGGAAAAGCATCTGGGCCACGCCCTCGTTGGCGTAGATCTTGGCTGGCAAGGTGGTGGTATTGGAGAACTCCAGGGTCACATGGCCCTCCCACTCCGGCTCCAGGGGCGTGACGTTGACGATGATGCCGCAACGGGCATAGGTGCTCTTGCCCAGGCAGATGGTCAGCACGTTGCGCGGAATGCGGAAATACTCGACGGTGCGGGCCAGGGCGAAGGAGTTCGGTGGAATGATGCAGACATCGCTCTTGACATCGACGAAGCTGCCGGCATCGAAGTTCTTCGGGTCGACGGTGGCCGAGTTGATGTTGGTGAAGACCTTGAATTCGTCCGCGCAGCGCACGTCGTAGCCGTAGCTGGAGACGCCGAAGGAAATGACTCGGCTGTCCTGCTCGCCGCGCACCTGACGCTCGACGAACGGTTCGATCATGCCGTGTTCCTGCGCCATGCGGCGAATCCACTTGTCCGATTTGATGCTCATGGCGGGTGTCCTGAAAATGCGATGGGGAAAACCAGGGCGCATCTTACGATACCCGCGCCAGACGGCAAAGTTCCGTCCCTCGAGACCACGCGAGACGGGCCTTGCCGGTTCCATCGATCCGAATTTCGACAAAGCCGCTGTTGGCCATTGGCAGGCCGGGGAAAGTGGGTTATGGTGACGCCACTGTGCTGCACGTGACACCGAGAATCTCTGTTTGATGCACGATTACCATCGGCCCATCGCTGAATTTTCCTGCTCTTTGCACTCAGTCCCGGCCCGGGGTGTTTCCTGAGCCGTAATCAACTTTGTCCAAGGAGACAGAAACATGTCCAATCGCCAATCCGGTGTTGTCAAGTGGTTCAACGATGAGAAGGGCTACGGCTTCATCACCCCTCAGTCGGGTGACGACCTGTTCGTACACTTCAAGGCCATCCAGGCTGACGGCTTCAAAACCCTGAAAGAAGGCCAGGCTGTTACTTTCGTCGCTACCCGCGGCCAGAAAGGCATGCAGGCTGAAGAAGTCCAGATCGCCTAAGTCGATCTCGCTTCGCGCTTGAAGAAACCCGCCATCGGCGGGTTTTTTTATGCCTGGGCCAGCCCTGCAACGGTCGAGTCGGCAGGCTGGCGTGATGGCTCGACGCGGCCACCACGCCGCGGGTGCGCTCAGTCCTCGCTGATGGTGATGCTCGGCATCGCTGGCGTCGCGGCTTCCTGCAGGACGATGCGAGCACCTACCTGGCGCGCCAGTTCCTGATAGATCATCGCAATCTGGCTTTCCGGTTCGGCGATGGCGGTTGGCCGGCCATTGTCGGCCTGCTCACGGATCAGCATGGACAACGGCAGCGATGCCAGCAGCTCGACGCCGTATTGCGCCGCCAGCTTCTCGCCGCCGCCTTCACCGAACAGGTGCTCGGCGTGGCCGCAGTTCGAACAGATGTGCACGGCCATGTTCTCCACCACTCCCAGCACCGGGATGTTGACCTTGCGGAACATTTCCACGCCCTTGCGAGCGTCCAGCAATGCCAGGTCCTGCGGCGTGGTGACGATCACCGAACCGGCCACGGGGACTTTCTGCGCCAGGGTCAGCTGGATGTCGCCGGTACCCGGGGGCATGTCGATCACCAGGTAATCGAGATCGTCCCAGGCCGTCTGGGTCACCAGTTGCAGCAAGGCGCCGGACACCATCGGACCGCGCCAGACCATCGGGGTATTGTCATCGGTAAGGAAGGCCATGGACATGACTTCCACGCCATGGGCCTTGATCGGTACGAACCACTTCTGCTCGCGTATCTGCGGCCGGGTACCTTCGGGGATACCGAACATGACCCCTTGGCTGGGCCCATAGATATCGGCATCGAGGATGCCGACCCTGGCGCCTTCGCGAGCCAGGGCCAGGGCCAGGTTGGCAGCAGTGGTCGACTTGCCCACCCCGCCCTTGCCCGAAGCCACCGCGATGACGTTCTTCACGTTGGCCATGCCTGGCACCTGGGCTTGCGCCTTGTGCGCGGCGATCACGGTGTCGACGCTGACCCGCGCCGCCGCCACGCCAGGCAGGCCTTCGATGGCCGAGCGCAACACCTGGGCCCAGCCATTGGCGAACAGCCCGGCGGCATAGCCCAGCTGCAGCTGTACATCGACCTGGCCTGCCTGGATGTCGATACTGCGGACACAGCCTGCGCTGACCGGGTCCTGGTTCAGGTAGGGATCGGTGTACTGGCGAAGAATGGCTTCGACGGCGGCACGCGTGACGGCACTCATGGAGACTCCCGTGGCAAGACTGACTGATGAATCGAGCCCCTATGCTAACCCGTCGACCGGCATCAGATGCGCTGATGGGGTGAAATATATTTCCCGGCGCTTTATAGTGGCCGATCATCGTCAAGTTCACCCGTCGCCACATAAGTAGCCGAGCCCCCATGTCCGAGCCACGCCAGATTCTCGTCACCAGCGCCCTGCCCTACGCCAATGGTTCGATCCACCTTGGCCACATGCTGGAGTACATCCAGACGGACATGTGGGTTCGCTTCCAGAAGCTGCGTGGCAACCAGTGCATCTATGTCTGCGCCGACGACGCTCACGGTTCGGCCATCATGCTGCGCGCCGAGAAGGAAGGCATCACCCCTGAGCAACTCATCGCCAATGTCCAGGCCGAGCACAGCCGCGACTTCGCCGACTTCCTGGTCGACTTCGACAACTTCCATTCGACCCACTGCGAAGAAAACCGCGAGCTGTCCAGCCTGGTCTATCGCCGCCTGCGCGATGCCGGGCACATCGCCAGCCGCTCGGTGACCCAGTACTTCGACCCGGAAAAAGGCATGTTCCTCGCCGACCGGTTCATCAAGGGCACCTGCCCGCGCTGCGCGGCCGAAGACCAGTATGGCGACAACTGCGAAAAATGCGGCGCGACCTACTCGCCGACCGAGCTGAAGGACCCCAAGTCGGCGATTTCCGGCGCCACCCCGGTGCTGCGCGATTCCCGGCACTTCTTCTTCAAGCTTCCGCAGTTCCAGGCCATGCTGCAGGAGTGGACCCGCAGCGGTACGCTGCAGGATGCGGTAGCCAACAAGCTGGCCGAGTGGCTCGACGCCGGCCTGCAGGAATGGGACATCTCCCGCGATGCTCCGTACTTCGGCTTCGAGATTCCAGATGAACCCGGCAAGTACTTCTACGTCTGGCTGGACGCGCCCATCGGCTACATGGCCAGCTTCAAGAACCTTTGCGCGCGTCGTCCGGAGCTGGATTTCGACGCGTTCTGGAACAAGGACTCCAAAGCCGAGCTGTACCATTTCATCGGCAAGGACATCGTCAACTTCCACGCCCTGTTCTGGCCGGCCATGCTCGAAGGCGCCGGTCTGCGCAAGCCGACCGGCATCAATGTGCACGGCTACCTGACCGTCAATGGTGCCAAGATGTCCAAGTCGCGTGGCACCTTCATCAAGGCGCGCACCTACCTGGACCACCTGGCACCGGAATATCTGCGCTACTACTACGCCTCCAAGCTGGGACGCAGCGTCGATGACCTGGACCTGAACCTCGAGGATTTCGTCCAGAAGGTCAATTCCGACCTGGTCGGCAAGGTGGTCAATATCGCCAGCCGTTGCGCCGGATTCATCCACAAGGGCAACCAGGGCGTGCTGGTGGCCGCGCACGCCGCGCCGGAACTGACCGACGCCTTCGTCCAGGCCGCGCCTTCGATCGCCGAAGCCTACGAGGCCCGTGATTTCGCCCGCGCCATGCGCGAAATCATGGCCCTGGCCGATCGCGCCAACGCCTGGATCGCCGACAAGGCGCCGTGGTCGCTGGCCAAGCAGGAAGGCCAGCAGGATCAGGTGCAGGCCATCTGCGCCCAAGGCATCAACCTGTTCCGCCTGCTGGTGATCTTCCTCAAGCCCGTGCTGCCGGTCATGGCGGCCGATGCCGAGGCGTTCCTCAACGTGGCTCCGCTTGCCTGGAACGACTACCAGTCGCGCCTGGAGAACCATCAGCTCAATGCCTTCAAGCCGCTGATGAGTCGCATCGAGCCAGCCCGGATCGAGGCGATGATCGCAGCCAGCAAGCAGGACCTGGCCGTGGCGCAGCCCGCGGCACCGGCCGGCAACGGCGAACTGGCCAAGGACCCACTGGCAGAGCAGATCGAGTTCGACACCTTTGCCGCGGTCGACCTTCGTGTGGCGCTGATCGTCAAGGCCGAGGCGGTGGAAGGGGCCGACAAGTTGCTGCGCCTGACTCTCGACATCGGTGACGAGCAACGCAATGTCTTCTCCGGCATCAAGTCGGCGTACCCGGATCCAGCCAAGCTCGAAGGCCGCCTGACCATGATGGTGGCCAACCTCAAGCCCCGCAAGATGCGCTTCGGCGTGTCCGAGGGCATGGTCATGGCGGCTGGTCCTGGCGGCGAGGAAATCTACCTGCTCAGCCCCGACAGCGGTGCCAAGCCTGGCCAACGCATCAAGTGACGCGCCAGCCCCGGCCGCTGGGCCGGGGCCTTCCCGCCTGGCGCCGCTTGGCGGCACCAGGGTCGCATGCTTTCTCGCCTGACCGCCGTACCCGTTACAATCGACCTGGTACGAGGCAGCGCCGCGCACCACGTCAAGGAATGCCCCAACCATGAATGCCGCCAAGCGCCTGGAGATTTTTCGCAGGCTCCATGAAGACAATCCCGAACCGCGGACCGAACTG
Source organism: Pseudomonas sp. Marseille-QA0332 (assembly GCF_054950175.1). Classification (NCBI taxonomy): domain Bacteria; kingdom Pseudomonadati; phylum Pseudomonadota; class Gammaproteobacteria; order Pseudomonadales; family Pseudomonadaceae; genus Pseudomonas; species Pseudomonas sp. Marseille-QA0332. Next base: position 4,460,748 of record NZ_CM143106.1, on the reverse strand, counting down.
GCCTATACCACGCCATTCGAACTGTTGATCGCCGTGATCCTGTCGGCGCAGGCAACGGACGTGGGTGTCAACAAGGCCACGGCCAGGCTGTTCCCGGTCGCCAATACGCCACAAGCGGTGCTTGCCCTGGGAGTGGACGGCCTGAGCGAGTACATCAGGACCATCGGCCTGTACAACAGCAAGGCACGCAACGTCATCGAGACCTGTCGCCTGTTGATCGAACGGCATGCTGGCGAGGTCCCACAGACCCGCGAGGCCCTCGAGGCGTTGCCCGGCGTGGGACGCAAGACGGCCAACGTGGTCCTCAACACAGCGTTCCGGCAATTGACCATGGCCGTCGATACGCACATCTTTCGAGTCAGCAATCGCACTGGCATCGCCCCAGGCAAGAACGTGCTGGAAGTCGAAAGAAAGCTGTTGAAGTTCGTGCCACGCGACTACTTGCTCGATGCCCACCACTGGCTGATTCTGCATGGCAGGTACGTTTGCCAGGCACGCAAGCCCCGCTGCGGCAGCTGTCGCATCGAAGACCTGTGCGAATACAAGGCGAAGACAAGTGATGATTGAGGTTATTGGGAAAGCCACGCCCTTCGATTGAAAAAATCTTTTTTACCGTCGCCATGATTCTCGCTATAAGGTCGGCCAACGGCCCTCTTGGCTTGGAGTGACTCATGAGTACCGATAAAGAAGATCTTGTCCTGGACGATGATTTCACCAGCAGCGAAGACGATGGCGAAGCGCCTGTCGAGACTGCGAAGACCAACCTGACCAAGCGTCGCACCATCGACAACCTGCTCGAAGAACGGCGCCTGCAGAAACAGCTGGCAGAATACGATTACGATTTCTGAAAATCGCTGGCCAAGCCTCCGTTGGAGGCTTGGTGCCTCATACCAGTCCGTGTCGCTGGGCAAGTTCGATGAGGTCCACCAGCGAACGGGCATTGAGCTTGTGCAACAGGCGGGTCTTGTAGGTGCTGACCGTCTTGTTGCTGAGGAACATGCTGTCGGCGATTTCCTTGTTGCTGCGTCCCTTGGCCAGCTGCTGCAACACCATCATCTCGCGCCCTGACAAGCGCTCGACCATTTCCGTCTCGGTACCTCCGTTGATGATGCATCGTGCCTTGTGCAGGGCCTGATTGGGGAAGTAACTGTAGCCGGACAGCACCGCCTTGATGGCACTGAGCAGTTCGGTGAGCTCCTGCTGCTTGCAGACGTAGCCGGCAGCCCCAGCCTGCATGCAGCGCATCGAAAAGTGGCCTGGCGCCTGGGATGTCAGCACCAGCACCTTGGTGTGCGCGCTGCACATGGACAGGCGGGTGATCACTTCCAGGCCGTCGAGCTTGGGAATCCCGATGTCCAGGATCACGATGTCGGGAAGATGCTCCCTCGCCAGCTGCAACGCATCCACGCCATTGTCGGTCTCCGCCGCGACCTCGTACCCATGTCGTTCCATCAGCATGCGCACCGCCAGACGAATGACCGGATGATCATCCACGATCAATACCTTGTTCATGCGATATCAACTTTCCGTTGTTCTAGTTCTGAATCCGTACAATAACCGAGACGACCGCTCGAGTGCGTGGCGTCTCCCCGCACATTTACCTGCCGAGATAAAACTTACATCAACTAGCGAAAGGTCCTACATCTAGTAACTTTTTGATTTAGATTCAAACAGAATTCGGAACGACTTCGGCCTGAAGACTAACAACGGCAAAAGATATGAAACAGCAGACAAAGCCGTTTTCCGATGCAGGCATCGTTCCATCGTGCATGGCGAAAAACGCCTGGATCGCCAGGCCGCCCGGGTAGTCTTTCCTGGGGGCGAAATGGCTCACTTTCGAACATCAGCGCCAAGCATGCTAAACCCGCACGCAATGCACTCGAGAGGGGGTCCCATGAGCCCGCCACAAACCATCAGCCCGCTGACCATCATCGCCATCTTCGCCGGGATCATAGAGGCATCCGCGCTGGCCTCCCTACCGTTCCTGAGCGAACGCAGCCAGACCATCTACACCTGGTTCCTGGTCGGCTTCCCGTTCTTTCTCACGATCCTGTTCTTCCTGACCTTGAACTTCAATCACAGGTCGCTCTACTTCCCTGCCAACCGGCTCGAGCGCGAGGACACGACCAGGGCAGGCGTCGACCTCCTGGAGCGTGCCGCAAGCCCAGCAGCGCTGCAGCTGCCACTGATGGAACTGGCTACCGGGGATGGATTGCCGGAAACGATGACCATCGTGCTGTCCGGCGCGGATACGCAGCGGACGATCGAGACACATGTGCTGCGCGCGGTGGGCCTGCCGGCGAGCCGGCATCATCGCTGGGTGGTCTACAACATGGACCGTCAGACACGCATATGCATATCGGTCGACCCATTATCGACGACCCGACAGGCGCCGCCCTCCTGAGCCGGCACCTGCCGAGGCGCGCCAATGCAAAACCCCGGCATGGCGCCGGGGTCATTTGGCTCGACGTCGTCGAATCAGAGCAGCGAACGGCCTTTGTTGGCGGCGATACGCATGCGCAGCGCATTGAGCTTGATGAAGCCGGCCGCGTCTTCCTGGTTGTAGGCGCCGCCATCTTCCTCGAAGGTCGCGATGTTGGCGTCGAACAGCGAGTCGTCGGACTTGCGGCCCACGACAACGACATTGCCCTTGTACAGCTTCAGGCGCACCACGCCGTTCACGTTGACCTGCGAGGCGTCGATCATCTGCTGCAGCATCAGGCGCTCCGGGCTCCACCAGTAGCCGGTGTAGATCAGGCTGGCGTACTTGGGCATCAGCTCATCCTTGAGGTGAGCGACTTCGCGGTCCAGGGTGATCGATTCGATAGCCCGGTGCGCCTTGAGCATGATGGTCCCGCCGGGAGTTTCGTAGCAGCCACGCGACTTCATGCCGACATAGCGGTTTTCCACGATATCCAGTCGGCCGATGCCGTTTTCGCCGCCGATGCGGTTGAGCGTGGCCAGTACCGTGGCGGGGCTCATATCGACGCCGTCGAGCGCGACGATATCGCCATTGCGGTAGGTCAGCTCCAGGTAGGTTGGCTGGTCGGGGGCCTTCTCCGGAGAGACGCTCCAGCGCCACATGTCTTCCTCGTGCTCGGTCCAGGTATCCTCCAGGACCCCGCCTTCATAGGAAATATGCAGCAGGTTGGCATCCATCGAATAGGGCGATTTCTTCTTGCCATGGCGCTCGATCGGGATGCCATGCTTCTCGGCATAGTCCATCAGCTTCTCGCGCGACAGCAGGTCCCACTCGCGCCATGGCGCGATGACCTTGACGCCCGGCTTGAGCGCGTAGGCGCCCAGCTCGAAGCGAACCTGGTCGTTGCCCTTGCCGGTCGCGCCATGGGAAATGGCATCGGCGCCGGTCTCGTTGGCGATCTCGATCAGGCGCTTGGCGATCAGCGGGCGGGCAATGGAAGTACCGAGCAGGTACTCGCCTTCGTACACCGTGTTGGCACGGAACATCGGGAAGACGAAATCTCGCACGAACTCTTCGCGCAGGTCATCGATGTAGATTTCCTTGACGCCCATGGCCTGCGCCTTGGCGCGAGCGGGCTCGACTTCCTCGCCCTGGCCCAGGTCGGCGGTGAAGGTCACCACTTCGCAGTTGTAGGTGTCTTGCAGCCACTTGAGAATCACCGAAGTATCAAGGCCGCCGGAATACGCCAGTACGACCTTTTTTACGTCCGCCATGCCATCACTCCACGGGGTTGTACGGAAAGGGCCCGATTCTACCGGGCTTGTGGGTGATTTTACAGTAGGGCGACAGCTTGTGATGCCAAAGCGACAAGGTTTTTCCGGCAGGTTTTCGCTACGGCCGTGTCACGGTTCGCCAGGCCGAGGCGACCTGGCAGTGCTGGCGGTCTGCGCTGGTGTCGATGCACCAGCCTGCTGCGCCCGCTCGGCCGGTCCACCTGCAGGTGCCGCGCCTTCCACCGGCCCTTGGACCGCGGCAACCCGATCCAGCTCGAGGCTCACCCGTCGGTTGCGCGCCCGGTTGGCCGAGCTGTCGTTTCGGGCGAGCGGATAGCGCTCACCGTGAAAGCGCACCACGATGTCGGCTTCCGGCACGCCATGGGCCTTGAGGTAGTCGGCCACCGCCAGGGCGCGGCGGCGGGAAAGCTCGCGATTGGTCAAGCGGTTGCCGCTGTTGTCGGAGTGGCCGTCGAGCTCGACCCGGTTAACCGTCGGGTCGGCCTTCATGTAGGCCAATACCACGTCCAGCCGGGCCTTGGCCGACGCATCCAGCTCGGTGCCGCCGCCAGGGAAGCCTACCTGGGTCTGGCGGACCTGGTCGTAGTTCATCGGCAGCAGCTTGCCCGCGCAGGCCTGGTAGTCACCATAGGCCTTGGCGAAGCTTACCGGCAGTACCCGCACCTCCATTGCCTGGCCACCTTCGCCGGCCCGGTTGCGCACCACCGTGCTGCGACCGTCGAGCAAGCCGTTGATCAGGCGGCTGGCTTGCCCCTGGGAGGAGCTGAAGAGCACTCCATCACGGGCCAGGCGCACCGTTCCCAGACTGATGTCGGCCCGCCCGGGCTGCCAAGGCGCGGCAGCCGCCAGCAGAGTGGCCGGACCTGCACCCAGGGCGTTGCCGGCCGAACGCAGGCGAAAGACTGGCCCTTCGCCGGCACGGCGCACGAACTCGCCGCTGCCGAAGCCCTCGATAGGCTGGGTCAACCGACACTCGAACTGATCGCCTTCGACTGTCCAGGCGATGTTTTCCATGCGGGTCTGGAAGGTCAGTGCCGTCGCCGGCAGGCTGGCGAACAGGCTGAGCAGAACTAGATGACGACGCACGAGCGGCTCCACGGGATGATCACGGCTACCTCCGGGCTATCGGCGTATCGGCGCAAAACTTGACCGGTTGCACGGCAAACCTTGCCCTTGCAGGCGCGCAAGGCTGCAAGGCAGTGCTCGCATCGGGGTTTTCCGGTAGCATTGCTGCCTGAGTTCGACCCGCCTGGAATTCCCAATGTCCGATCGCCTGACCCTCCTGCGTCCCGATGACTGGCATATCCACCTGCGCGATGGCGCGGTGTTGCCGCATACCGTCGGTGACGTGGCGCGCACCTTCGCCCGTGCCATCATCATGCCCAACCTGGTACCCCCGGTGCGCAACGCCTGCGAGGCGGGCGCGTACCGCGAGCGCATCCTGGCCGCGCTGCCGGCCGGTAGTCGCTTCGAACCGCTGATGGTGCTGTACCTCACCGACCGCACCAGCCCGGATGACATCCGCGCCGCCAAGGCCAGCGGCTTCGTCCATGCAGCCAAGCTCTATCCGGCCGGCGCGACCACCAATTCCGACTCGGGCGTGAGCAGTATCGACAATATCTTCCCCGTCCTCGAAGCGCTGGCCGAGGCAGGCATGCCCTTGCTGGTGCACGGCGAGGTGACGCGCGCCGAGATCGACGTATTCGATCGCGAAAAACGCTTCATCGACGAGCACCTGCGCCGCGTGGTCGAGCGCTTCCCGACCCTCAAGGTGGTGTTCGAACACATCACCACGGCGGATGCCGCGCAGTTCGTCCGGGAGGCCCCGGCCAACGTCGGCGCCACGATCACCGCGCAGCATCTGCTATACAACCGCAACCACATGCTGGTCGGCGGCATCCGCCCGCATTTCTATTGCCTGCCGATCCTCAAGCGCAATACGCATCAGGTAGCCCTGCTCGAGGCGGCCACCAGCGGCAACAGCAAGTTCTTCCTGGGTACCGATTCGGCTCCGCATGCTCGTCACGCCAAGGAGTCGGCCTGCGGCTGCGCGGGCTGCTACACCGCCTATGCGGCCATCGAGCTGTATGCCGAGGCGTTCGAACAGCGCGGCGCGCTGGACAAGCTCGAAGGCTTCGCGAGCCTGCACGGCCCGGCGTTCTATGGCCTGCCGGCCAACACCGATACGATCACCCTGGTTCGCCAGGAATGGACCGCGCCTGAAAGCCTGCCCTTCGGCGAGCAGACGGTGATACCGCTGCGCGCGGGCGAGAAGCTGCGCTGGCGTCTGCTGGAGGAAAACGCGTGAGCGAAGACCGCTACGAAGAAGACCAGGACGGTCAGGCCGCCGGCCCGCGCCACCCCATGGCAGAACGCTTCCGTGGCTATCTGCCCGTGGTGGTGGATGTCGAGACCGGCGGTTTCAACAGCGCCACCGATGCGCTCCTGGAAATCGCCGCCGTGACCATCGGCATGGACGAAAAAGGTTTCCTGTTCCCCGAACACACCTATTTCCATCGGGTGGAGCCGTTCGAGGGTGCCAACATCGAACAGGCGGCGCTGGAATTCACCGGCATCAAGCTCGATCATCCGCTGCGCATGGCGGTGAGCGAAGAAACCGCCCTGACCGACATCTTCCGTGGCGTGCGCAAGGCACTCAAGGCCAACAGCTGCAAGCGAGCGATCCTGGTCGGGCACAACAGCAGCTTCGACCTGGGTTTCCTGAACGCGGCGGTAGCCCGTACCGACCTCAAGCGCAATCCATTCCACCCCTTCTCCAGCTTCGATACCGCTACGCTGGCCGGCCTCGCCTACGGGCAGACGGTACTGGCCAGGGCGTGCCAAAGCGCCGACATCGATTTCGATGGACGAGAAGCACACTCGGCGCGGTACGACACGGAAAAGACCGCCGAACTGTTCTGTGCCATCGTCAACCGCTGGAAAGACATGGGCGGTTGGCGCCACTTCGACGACTGACGCCAGTGCAAAAAAACCGGCCCATGGGGCCGGTTCTTTCATGCACGGCAATACCGGGATTCACAGCTTGCCGGCATTCTCGCTCAGGTAGGCAGCGACACCTTCCGGCGAAGCGGTCATGCCTTTGTCGCCTTTCTTCCAGTTGGCCGGGCAGACTTCGCCGTGCTCCTCGTGGAACTGCAGGGCGTCGACCAGGCGCAGCAGCTCGTCCATGTTGCGGCCCAGCGGCAGGTCGTTGATGATCTGCGAGCGGACGACGCCGTTCTTGTCGATCAGGAATGCGCCACGGAAGGCCACGCCACCTTCGGACTCGACATCGTAGGCCTTGCAGATTTCGTGGGAGATATCGGCTGCCAGGGTGTACTTGACCTGACCGATGCCGCCTTTCTCGACCGGCGTGTTGCGCCAGGCATTATGGGTGAAATGGGAGTCGATGGAGACACCGATCACTTCCACGCCACGCGCCTGGAATTCCGGCATGCGGTTGTCCAGGGCGATGAGCTCGGACGGGCAGACGAAAGTGAAGTCCAGCGGGTAGAAGAACACCAGGCCGTACTTGCCCTTGATGGCCGAGGCCAGGTTGAAGGTGTCGACGATCTCGCCATTGCCGAGCACGGCAGCGACGGTGAAATCGGGGGCTTGCTTGCCAACGAGCACGCTCATTCGTTATCTCCTGATGATGAACAAAGGGTTCAACCTTGGCCGCTTCGGGCCAAGGTTCGCCCAAAAGGCTGCCCATCATACACGCCTGCTGTCGATAGACCGAGTCTAACCGTCGGTCAGGCCAGCCGGCAGCGACCTGGATGCGCTTTGACAAGCATTCTCATTACCATTACTCTCCAGACCATCAAGCCACAACCGACGATGGTCTGACTTATGTATGTGTGTCTCTGTGTTGGTGTAACCGACGGACAGATCCGCGATGCGATCTATGAAGGATGCTGCAGCTACAAGGAAGTCCGAGCCGCCACGAACGTAGGCACCCAGTGTGGCAAATGCGCCTGCCTGGCCAAGGAGGTGGTGCGCGACACCCTGGCCGAGCTGCACGTCAGCCAGCAGGCCGCACTGCCCTACCCCGTGGAATTCACCACGGCCTGAATCGCCCTTCTCGAAGAACCGGACCTGGCGTCCGGTTTTTTTATGTCCGCAATTCAACGACTTATATATAGACGCGGTTCAAAAACATTCTTACTTCCATTAATTTTCATTGATTATTCAATAACTTAGGTTTGACAGCGAAAGTTGCCCGGCTCACACTCTTGCTCATTGCCACTTCTACAGCAGGAATCCGAACATGAAAGGCGACGTCAGCGTCATCCAGCATCTCAACAAGATCCTCGGGAACGAGCTGGTCGCGATCAATCAGTACTTCCTTCATGCTCGCATGTACGAAGACTGGGGCCTGAACAAGCTCGGCAAGCACGAATACGACGAGTCCATCGACGAGATGAAGCATGCCGACAAGCTGATCAAGCGCATCCTCTTCCTCGAAGGCATCCCGAACGTCCAGGACCTGGGCAAGCTGCTGATCGGCGAACATACGCGGGAAATGCTCGAGTGCGACCTGCGAATCGAACAGAAAGGCCTGCAGGACCTCAAGGCAGCGATCGCCCACTGCGAGACGGTCGGAGACTTTGGCAGCCGCGACCTGCTCGAGGACATCCTGGAATCCGAAGAGGAACACATCGATTGGCTGGAAACCCAGCTGGGGCTGATCGACAAGATCGGTATCGAGAACTACCTGCAGACGCAGATGGGCGAAGAATGATCGGCGTCTGAACGAAGAAGCCTCGCATCAGCGAGGCTTTTCTTTTGCCTTGGCCGCTGCTGCGGCCCAGCGTTGTCGCTCGATCAGGCTTCGGAAGCCTTGGCTTTGGCGGCAGCTTCCTTGATCAAGGTCTGCAGCTCACCTTTCTCAAACATCTCGAGCATGATGTCGCTGCCGCCAACCAGTTCGCCACCGACCCACAGCTGCGGGAAAGTCGGCCAGTTGGCATATTTGGGCAGGTTGGCACGGATCTCCGGGTTCTGCAGGATATCGACGTAGGCGAATTTCTCGCCGCAGCCCATCACCGCTTGCGCCGCACGTGCCGAGAAACCGCACTGCGGCGCATTCGGCGAGCCCTTCATGTAAAGCAGAACGGTATTGTTGGCAATCTGCTCTTTGATTGTTTCGATGATATCCATTGAACACCTCGGCTGAACTATCCGACACAATCGCCGGCACGGTGGACCATTGTATCGGAAAGCCGGGACGCTTGTCTGGCAAGCTGCAGGTGAGCACGAGCGGAGATTCGTGCAAGGCAAGCCTGCTGGTCGCCGGGCCACCGGGGCGCCGCATCAGCACGCACGCCCCTTGGTTTCAGGCGACATTCAATTATAGTATTGCGTCTTTCCCATTTTCGTCGCCGCGTGCGGCATTCGCCGCAGGTCACTGCCGTTGTCAGCCAAACCCCTACGGTGACTTGCATTCGTTGCAGATAAGGTAGTCAATCATGAGCGCTAGGCACTTTCTCTCCCTGATGGATTTCACAGCTGACGAACTGCTCGGCGTGATCCGTCGAGGCATCGAGCTCAAGGACCTGCGTAATCGCGGCGTGTTGTTCGAGCCTCTGAAGAACCGCGTGCTGGGGATGATCTTCGAAAAGTCCTCGACCCGCACCCGACTGTCTTTCGAGGCCGGCATGATCCAGCTCGGCGGCCAGGCGATCTTCCTGTCCCCGCGCGATACCCAGCTGGGGCGCGGCGAGCCGATCGGTGACAGCGCCATCGTCATGTCTCGCATGCTCGATGCGGTCATGATCCGGACCTTCGCCCACGACACGCTCACCCAGTTCGCGGCCAAGTCGCGGGTGCCGGTGATCAACGGCCTGTCCGACGACCTGCACCCGTGCCAGCTGCTGGCCGACATGCAGACTTTTCTCGAGCACCGCGGCGCCATCCAGGGCAAGACGGTGGCCTGGATCGGCGACGGCAACAACATGTGCAACAGCTATGTCGAGGCGGCCATGCAGTTCGATTTCCAGTTGCGCGTGGCCTGTCCGGAGGGCTACGAGCCCGACCCGCGCTTCCTGGCCAAGGCTGGCGAGCGAGTCCAGGTAGTGCGCGACCCGCGCGAAGCGGTAAGCGACGCGCACCTAATCAGCACCGACGTCTGGACTTCCATGGGGCAAGAGGAGGAAACTGCTCGGCGCCTGGCGCATTTCGCGCCTTACCAGGTCAACGCCGCACTGCTCGACCTGGCGGCACCAGACGCCCTGTTCATGCACTGCCTGCCCGCCCACCGTGGCGAGGAGATCAGCCTCGACCTGCTCGACGACCCACGTTCGGTCGCCTGGGACCAGGCCGAGAATCGCCTGCATGCACAGAAGGCCCTTCTCGAATTCCTTGTAGAGCCGGCATACCACCACGCATGAGCCATTCCCTGCTGCTTTCCCTGCGCGACCTCGCCTGTGGCTATGGTGACCAGCGCATCGTCCAGAACCTCAACCTGCACCTCAATGCGGGCGACATCGGTTGCCTGCTCGGGTCTTCGGGCTGCGGCAAGACCACGACCCTGCGTGCCATTGCCGGCTTCGAGCCGGTGCACGAGGGCGAGATACAGCTGGCCGGCGAAGTCATTTCCCGCGCCGGCTTCACTCTCGCTCCGGAAAGACGGCGCATCGGCATGGTCTTCCAGGACTATGCGCTGTTTCCGCACCTGACCGTCGCGCAGAACATCGCCTTCGGCATAGCCAGGCACCCGCGGCAGCGGCAGGTGGTCGAGGAGATGCTCGAGCTGGTGAAACTGGCCGGCCTGGGCGCGCGCTACCCGCATGAGCTTTCCGGTGGTCAGCAGCAGCGCGTGGCCCTGGCCCGCGCACTGGCGCCCGAGCCGCAACTGCTGCTGCTCGACGAGCCGTTCTCCAACCTCGATGTGGAACTGCGTCGGCGCCTGAGCCACGAAGTCCGCGACATCCTCAAGAGTCGTGGCACCAGCGCCATCCTGGTCACCCACGATCAGGAAGAGGCCTTCGCTGTCAGCGATCATGTGGGTGTGTTCAAGGCCGGCCGCCTCGAACAGTGGGATACTCCCTACAACCTCTACCATGAACCGCGCACACCATTCGTCGCCAGCTTCATCGGCCAGGGCTACTTCATTCGTGGCCAGCTGACCAGCCACGAGGCGGTCAACACCGAGCTTGGCGAGCTGCGTGGCAACCGGGCCTACAACATCACCCCTGGTAGCGCCGTCGATGTGCTGCTGCGCCCGGACGACATCGTTCATGCACCGGACAGCCCACTACGTCCGACCATCGTTGGCAAGAGTTTCCTGGGTGCCTCGACCTTGTACCGACTGCAGCTTGCCACCGGCAGCCAGCTGGAGGCGATCTTCCCCAGCCACGTGGACCGCCAGGTCGGCGAGGAAGTGGGCGTGGCGGTCGCTGCCGATCACCTGGTGGTGTTCCCCGCCCAAGGGAGCGTAGCCGCGCAACTGGCAGAGCAGGAAAATGGCGTGCGACGCTACAGCACATCGAACTGAGGCTTCGGCTTTCGCCGCGCCTCATCCGCGTCCGATTTCAGCGAAGCTGCCTTGGGTGAGCGAAGCCAGCAGCGCGGCTGCCAGCTCGACTTCGAGGCCTCGCCTGCCAGCGCTGACGTGAATCGTCGCGAATCGCCTTGCTGATTCATCGATGAAGGTGCGCAAGCGCTTCTTCTGGCCCAGCGGGCTGATGCCTCCTACCAGATAGCCGGTGGAACGCTGCGCCGCCGCCGGGTCGGCCATCTCGCATTTCTTCACCTGCGCGGCCTGGGCCAGGGCCTTGAGGTCCAAGGTGCCGCCAACGGGCACCACCGCCACCAGCAGTTCGCCTTTCTCCGTGCATGCCAGCAAGGTCTTGAATACCTGTTGCGCATCCAGGCCGAGCTTTTGCGCCGCCTCGAGGCCATAGGAAGCAGCCTTCGGATCATGTTCGTAACTGTGCACGCGATGTTCGGCACGGGCTTTCTTCAATACCGCCAAGGCAGGGGTCATGGTTACTCCAGGCGATTAAGCATCGGCGGCTACTGTAGGACAAATCCCAGAAGCCGACTAGATCGCTTCCTACGCGGGCGAATCGCCAACTCGCCTTGCAGTCGAAAAGTGGCTGAGCGTTCACTTTCGACCTTTGACATCGGCATTTCTTGTCTATATTTTTTCGTTTCTGAAGAATCCTGCCCGTTCCGGGTGCATTCCTTGGTGTTCGCCCCGCTTCGGTGCGGGCCGGGCCCTGCGGTCGAACGCGCGAGTACACAACAACAAGAGCGAGGTCTTCCTACATGACGACTGCCCAACCCAAGCTTCAAGCCCAATGCATCGCCGAGTTCCTCGGTACTGCACTACTCATCTTCTTCGGCACCGGCTGCGTCGCCGCGATGAAAGTCGCGGGAGCGAGCTTTGGCCTTTGGGAGATCAGCCTCATCTGGGGGATCGGCGTGAGCATGGCGATCTACCTCACCGCCGGGATTTCCGGCGCGCACCTGAATCCGGCGGTCAGCATCGCCCTGTGCCTGTTCGGCGGGTTCGAAAAGCGCAAGGTACCGTTCTACATCGTCGCCCAGGTTGCCGGAGCCTTCTGTTCGGCAGCGCTGGTGTACACCTTGTACGGCAGCCTGTTCTTCGATTTCGAACAGGCCCATGGCATGTTGCGCGGCAGCCCGGAGAGCCTCGAGCTGGCTTCGGTATTCTCCACCTATCCCCATGCGGCGCTGTCCACTTCGCAGGCATTCCTGGTCGAAGTGGTGATCACGGCCGTGCTGATGGCGGTGATCATGGCCTTGACCGATGATGGCAACGGCTTGCCGCGCGGAGCCATGGCGCCCCTGCTCATCGGCTTGTTGATCGCGGTGATCGGCAGCGCCATGGGGCCGCTGACCGGCTTCGCCATGAACCCGGCACGCGATTTCGGTCCCAAGCTGATGACCTTCTTCGCGGGCTGGGGCGAGGTGAGCCTCACCGGCGGACGGGACGTGCCCTACTTCCTCGTGCCAATATTCGCGCCGATCCTCGGCGCCTGCCTGGGTGCCGCCCTGTACCGGGGCGCAATCGCGCGCAATCTACCGGCGGTCGCGACCCGGCAGGCCCAGGCAGGCGACAATGCCCAGGCCGACACCCAAGCTTCCTGAGCCAGGCTGCCAGCCAATGCCCAGCCTGCCTCCCTCTTTCTGCAAGGCCAACGACATGACAGACCTCCACGACAAGCACTACATCATTGCCCTGGACCAAGGCACGACCAGTTCACGGGCAATCATTTTCGATCGTGACGCCAATGTGGTCGGCACTTCCCAGCGCGAGTTCGCCCAGCACTACCCACAGCCGGGATGGGTCGAGCACGACCCGATGGAAATCTTCGCCACCCAGAGCGCGACCATGGTCGAAGCACTGGCCCAGGCCGGCATCAGCCACGCCCAGGTCGCGGCCCTCGGCATCACCAACCAGCGCGAGACCACCGTGGTATGGGACCGGGAAACCGGCCGGCCGATCTACAACGCCATCGTCTGGCAGTGCCGTCGCAGCACCGAAATCTGCGAGCAGCTCAAGCGCGATGGTCACGAAGCCTATATCCGCCAGACCACCGGCCTGGTCACCGACCCCTATTTCTCCGGCACCAAGCTCAAGTGGATCCTGGACAACGTCGAAGGCGCACGCGAGCGCGCCGAGCGTGGCGAACTGCTGTTCGGCACCGTCGATACCTGGCTGATCTGGAAATTCTCCGGTGGCAAGGTACATGTCACCGACTACACCAACGCCTCGCGCACCCTGATGTTCAACATCCATACCCTGACCTGGGACGACAGGATGCTGGAGCTGCTCGGCATCCCCTCGAGCATGCTGCCTCAAGTGCGCAGCTCGTCGGAGATCTATGGCCATACCAAGAGCGGCATCGCCATTGCCGGTATCGCCGGCGACCAGCAATCGGCGCTGTTCGGGCAGATGTGCGTCGGGGCCGGACAGGCCAAGAACACCTACGGCACGGGCTGCTTCCTGCTGATGAACACCGGCGACAAGCCGGTGACCTCGTCCCACGGCCTGCTCACGACCATCGCCTGCGGCCCCAGGGGTGAAGTCGCCTATGCGCTCGAAGGCGCGGTATTCAACGGCGGCTCGACCGTGCAATGGCTGCGTGACGAACTGAAGATCGTCAACGACGCCCTCGACACCGAGTATTTCGCCGGCAAGGTCAAAGACAGCAACGGCGTCTACCTGGTACCAGCGTTCACCGGACTGGGCGCCCCGTACTGGGACCCCTATGCCCGCGGCGCCCTGTTCGGCCTGACCCGCGGTGTCAAGGTCGACCACATCATCCGCGCCGCGCTGGAGTCGATCGCCTACCAGACCCGCGACGTTCTGGATGCCATGCAGCAGGACTGCGGTCATCGGCTCAGCGAACTGCGCGTGGACGGCGGCGCGGTGGCCAACAACTTCCTCATGCAGTTCCAGGCCGACATCCTCGGCACCTGCGTGGAACGCCCGCAGATGCGTGAAACCACGGCGCTGGGTGCCGCCTACCTGGCCGGCCTGGCCTGCGGCTTCTGGAGCGGCCTGGACGAGCTGCGCGACAAGGCGGTCATCGAGCGCGAGTTCGCCCCAACGCTCGAGGAAGCCGAGAAAGAGCGCCTTTATGCCGGCTGGAAGAAAGCCATCGAGCGCACTCGCGACTGGGCGGAGTGAAGGAGCCGCAAGCCGCAAGCCGCAAGTCAAGGCAGACCGAGTCTGCCCTTGCCTTCGACTCCATCTCCAAGCCCGGCGCCGAAGTGAGTTCGACACGATCGGCTTGTAGCTTGTAGCTTGCAGCTTGCAGCTTGTTGTAGCTTGTGCGTTTTCCAGGATGGCCTGAAGGACGCTCATGAACCTGCCCCCCCGACAGCAACAGATTCTCGAACTGGTCCGCGAGCGCGGCTATGTCAGCATCGAGGAAATGGCGCAGCTGTTCGTCGTTACCCCGCAAACCATTCGCCGGGACATCAACCTGCTCGCCGAAGCTGGCCTGTTGCGCCGCTATCATGGCGGCGCTGCCTATGACTCGAGCATCGAGAACACCGCCTACGCGATGCGCGCCGACCAGATGCGCGACGAAAAACAGAGGATCGCCGAAGCGGTGGCCAGGCAGATCCCCGACCACGCCTCGCTGTTCATCAACATCGGCACGACCACCGAATTCATCGCCCGCGCATTGCTCAACCATGATCACCTGAAAGTCATCACCAACAACCTGCACGTCGCCTCCATCCTCGGGGCCAGGGAAGACTTCGAAGTGCTGGTGGCCGGGGGCACGGTGCGCCGGGATGGCGGCGTCGTGGGCCAGGCGAGCGTGGATTTCATCAATCAGTTCAAGGTGGACTTCGCCGTGGTCGGCATCAGCGGTATCGACGAAGATGGCAGCCTGCTGGATTTCGACTATCAGGAAGTCAGGGTTTCGCAAGCGATCATCGCCAATGCCAGGCAGGTGATCCTGGCCGCCGACTCAAGCAAGTTCGGGCGCAATGCCATGGTCCGGCTGGGTTCGATCAGCCTGGTGGACTGCCTGGTCACTGACCACGCCCCCGCGCAACCGCTGGTGGATCTGCTTGAACAATACAAGATCCGCCTGGAAATCGTCTGACAGTGCGCGGCACCCCAGTCGCATGCAGGATGTTCGTTAATGTTCGATACGGATGCGGGTGATCGGTTTTTTCTATGACAACCCGCTGGTGATTGCCGTTTTGTTGCGCTATTATTTTCGAAAACGAACATAACTGTTCGCATTCGATGAGAACGCTCCCCAGGAGGCCGCCCGTGTCCCGATCCGTTTCCGCTCAGCCAGCCCTCGACGACTGCTATGATCTTGCCGTGATCGGTGGAGGAATCAACGGCGCTGGCATCGCAGCCGACGCAGCGGGGCGCGGCCTTAAGGTGTTTCTTTGCGAAAAGGACGACCTGGCCAGCCATACCTCGTCGGCCAGCAGCAAGCTGATCCACGGTGGCTTGCGCTACCTCGAGCATTATGAATTCCGGCTGGTGCGCGAAGCGCTCGCCGAGCGGGAGGTGCTGCTGGCCAAGGCGCCTCATATCGTCAAGCCGATGCGTTTCGTCCTGCCCCATCGCCCGCACCTGCGCCCGACCTGGATGATCCGTGCCGGCCTGTTCCTCTACGATCACCTGGGCAAGCGCAAGCGCCTGGGTGCGTCGCGCAGCCTGCGTTTCGGCCAGGAAGATCCGCTCAAGCCGGCCATCACGCGTGGTTTCGAATATGCCGACTGCGCCGTGGACGATGCGCGCCTGGTCGTGCTCAATGCCATGGCGGCGCGTGAACGCGGCGCCCAGGTGCGTACCCGTACCCGCTGCCTGCGGGCCGAGCGTGTGGATGGACTGTGGCAGGTGTTGCTGCAAAACGCCGATGGCAGCCAGCAGAGCATCCGCGCCCGGGCTCTGGTCAATGCCGCAGGCCCTTGGGTCTCGAGCTTCATCAAGGACGATCTCAAGCTCGATGCGCCGTACGGCATTCGTCTGATCCAGGGCAGCCACCTGATCGTGCCGCGCCTGTACGAGGGCGAGCATGCCTATATCCTGCAGAACGAAGACCAGCGCATCGTCTTCGCCATTCCCTACCTGGAGCGTTTTACCCTGATCGGCACCACCGACCGCGAGTACGCCGGCGACCCGGCCAAGGTCGAGATCACCGAGATGGAAATCGACTACATCCTCAAGGTGGTCAACGGCCACTTCAAGCAGCAGCTCAGCCGCGCCGACATCCTGCACACCTATTCGGGCGTGCGACCGCTGTGCAATGACGAATCGGACAACCCCTCGGCCGTTACCCGCGACTACACGCTCGCGCTGTCCGCAAGCAGCGGCCAGGCGCCGCTGCTATCGGTATTCGGCGGCAAGCTGACGACCTATCGCAAGCTGGCGGAGTCTGCCATGGCCGAGCTCAGGCCCTTCTTCCCGCAGATGCGAGGCAGCTGGACCGCAGGCGCGCCGCTGCCAGGTGGCGAGGACATGCACACCCCGCAGGACCTGGCCGCCGCGCTGCAGGCCAGCCACCGCTGGTTGCCCGCCGAGGTGGCGCGGCGCTGGGCAGTGACCTATGGCAGCCGTGCATGGCGCCTGGTCGAGGGTGCCAAGGGCATCGAGGACCTGGGTCGCCAGCTCGCACCGGGCCTGTTCACCCGTGAAGTGGATTACCTGCGTGACGAGGAGTGGGCAACGCAAGCCAGCGACATTCTCTGGCGCCGAACCAAGCTTGGCCTGTTCACCAGCACCGAGGAGCGCTGCTCGCTCGAACAGTACCTGCACCAGCACAAGGCGCACCAGGCTGCCTGAGCCAGATGAGCCCCCCTTTGGTGCTTCAGGCGCACTCAAGGGCCGGCAGCGACGTGCCTCCCTTGAATCATGGAGCTTGCGTCGCCGCCCTGCCAGGCCTGACGATTCGGTTTTCCGAACGAGGCATCCAGCCTTGTTCGGAAGCACGGACGACATACAGGTTCCACCCCCCTTCAAAAAGCATTAATTCCCTGTTTTTACAGGCCGTTGCGAACTTGCGCGTGGCTTGGCATGAGTCATGCTCTACACTCGTTACCCGATGCACCGCCGCTTCGCGCGGTGTTCGTTGAACGAAGAGTCCGCCAACGGCTCCATAAGAAAAACAACGTCGAGGAATTATTGATGCGTATCGTTCGTCAATTGCTGGGTGCCGCCATCGCGGCCGCCGTCATCGCTTCGCCAGCCATGGCCGAGGAGCTGACCGGCACGCTGAAGAAGATCAAGGATTCGGGCACCATCACCCTGGGGCACCGCGATTCTTCCATTCCGTTTTCCTACCTGGCCGGCAAGCCGGAGCCAGTGGGCTATTCCCACGACATCCAGCTGGCCGTCGTCGAGCACCTGAAGAAACAGCTCGATGTTCCCAACCTCAAGGTCCGCTACAACCTGGTCACTTCCCAGACGCGCATCCCGCTGGTGCAGAACGGCACCGTCGACCTGGAGTGCGGCTCGACCACCAACAACGTCGAACGCCAGCAGCAGGTCGCCTTCTCGGTCGGCATCTTCGAGGTCGGCACCCGCCTGCTGACCAAGGTCAAAGACGGCCAGCCAAGCTACAAGGACTTCCCGGACCTGGCCGGCAAGAACGTCGTCACCACCGCCGGCACCACCTCCGAGCGCCTGCTCAAGGCGATGAACGCCGACAAGCAGATGAAGATGAACGTGATCTCGGCCAAGGACCACGGCGAATCCTTCAACATGCTCGAAAGCGGCCGCGCAGTGGCCTTCATGATGGACGATGCGCTGCTCGCCGGCGAAATGGCCAAGGCGCGCAAGCCCTCCGACTGGGTCATCACCGGCACGCCGCAGTCTTACGAGATTTATGGCTGCATGGTTCGCAAGGGTGACGAGGCGTTCAAGAAGGCGGTCGACGAAGCCATCGTCGCCTATTTCAAATCCGGCGAAGTCAACAAGAGCTACGAGAAGTGGTTCCAGCAGCCGATCCCGCCCAAGGGCCTGAACCTTCAGTTCCCGATGAGCGACGAGCTCAAGAAGCTGATCGCCGAGCCTACCGACAAGGCCGCGGACGAGAAGAAGTCCTGAGCCGATCATGACCTGCCGCTCGCACCGGGCGTGAATCGATCCTGCAGGTCAGCCATTAGTGTCTAACCTTTCATCCGAGGGCGCATTGCCCTCGGATGCTCGAAAGTGCCTGTGAAACAACCGTCTGAGGGGAAATCCCGATGAATTACAACTGGGACTGGGGCGTGTTCTTCAAGTCCACCGGCGTAGGCAGCGAAGTGTACCTGGACTGGTATGTCACCGGTCTCGGGTGGACCATCGCCATCGCCATCTGCGCGTGGATCATCGCCCTGCTGCTGGGTTCGATCCTGGGTGTCATGCGCACCGTGCCCAACCGGCTGGTATCGGGTATCGCCACGGCCTATGTGGAACTGTTCCGCAACGTGCCGTTGCTGGTGCAACTTTTCATCTGGTACTTCCTGGTACCCGACCTGTTGCCCGAAGGGCTGCAGGAATGGTTCAAGCAAGACCTCAACCCCACCACTTCGGCATTGATCAGCGTGATCATCTGTCTGGGCCTGTTCACCGCCGCGCGCGTCTGCGAACAGGTGCGCACCGGCATCCAGGCGCTGCCGCGTGGCCAGGAGGCAGCGGCCCGCGCCATGGGCTTCAGCCTGCCGCAGATCTATACCAACGTACTGCTGCCGCAAGCCTACCGGATCATCATCCCGCCACTGACCTCGGAGTTCCTGAACGTGTTCAAGAATTCCTCGGTGGCTTCGCTGATCGGCCTCATGGAACTGCTGGCGCAGACCAAGCAGACCGCCGAGTTCTCCGCCAATCTGTTCGAAGCCTTCACCCTCGCGACCCTGATCTACTTCACCTTGAACATGGGCCTGATGCTGCTCATGCGTCTGGTGGAAAAGAAAGTCGCGGTTCCTGGCCTGATCTCCGTGGGAGGCAAGTGAATGGACATGGATTTCAGCGAAATCATCCCGGCCTTGCCAGCCCTCTGGGACGGCATGCTCATGACCCTGCAACTGATGATCATGGGCGTGATCGGCGGTATCGTGCTGGGCACCATCCTGGCCTTGATGCGCCTGTCCTCGAACAGGCTGCTGTCGAACGTGGCCGGTGCGTACGTCAACTACTTCCGTTCGATCCCGCTGCTGCTGGTGATCACCTGGTTCTACCTGGCGGTGCCTTTCGTGCTGCGCTGGATCACGGGCGAGGATACGCCGGTGGGCGCGTTCACCTCCTGCGTCGTGGCCTTCATGATGTTCGAGGCGGCCTATTTCTGCGAGATCGTGCGCGCCGGGGTGCAGTCGATCTCCAAGGGCCAGATGGGCGCGGCGCAGGCGCTGGGGATGACCTACGGGCAGACCATGCGCCTGATCATCCTGCCCCAGGCGTTTCGCAAGATGACGCCGCTGTTGCTGCAGCAGAGCATCATCCTCTTCCAGGACACCTCGCTGGTGTACACCGTCGGCCTGGTGGACTTCCTCAATTCGGCACGCTCCAACGGCGATATCATCGGCCGCTCGCATGAGTTCCTGATCTTCGCCGGCGTCGTGTATTTCATCATCAGTTTCTCCGCTTCCTGGTTGGTCAAGCGCCTGCAAAGAAGGATCACCGTATGATTTCCATCAAGAACGTCAACAAGTGGTACGGGGACTTCCAGGTGCTGACCGACTGCAGCACCGAAGTGAAGAAAGGCGAGGTCGTGGTGGTCTGCGGCCCGTCGGGTTCGGGCAAGTCCACCTTGATCAAGTGCGTCAACGCCCTGGAGCCGTTCCAGAAAGGCGACATCGTCGTCGACGGCACCTCGATCGCCGACCCCAAGACCAATCTGCCGAAACTGCGCTCGCGGGTCGGCATGGTGTTCCAGCACTTCGAGCTGTTTCCCCACCTGACCATTACCGAGAACCTCACCATCGCCCAGCGCAAGGTGCTCGGGCGCAGCGAGGCCGAGGCGACCAAGAAGGGTCTGGCCCTGCTCGATCGCGTAGGCCTGGGGGCCCACGCCAAGAAACACCCGGGGCAGCTTTCGGGCGGGCAGCAACAGCGCGTGGCCATTGCCAGGGCCTTGTCCATGGACCCGATCGTGATGTTGTTCGACGAGCCGACGTCGGCGCTGGACCCGGAGATGGTCAACGAAGTGCTGGACGTGATGGTGGAGCTGGCCCACGAAGGCATGACCATGATGTGCGTGACCCACGAAATGGGGTTTGCCCGCAAGGTCGCCAACCGCGTGATCTTCATGGACAAGGGCAGCATCATCGAGGACTGCCAGAAGGAAGACTTCTTCGGCAACCCCGGCGCCCGCCATGAGCGAACCCAGCTGTTCCTCAGCAAGATCCTGCAACACTGAAGCGGATCCGCGCCCGCCGTCCGCCTGGTCCGGACTGTGGGCGCTGGTCCCGGCAAGGCCACTGTGATGAAATGCAGCCCTCCCGAGCCTTTGCTGTCCAGCCCGCATTCACCGTGAACTCCCGCCTGATCCGCCAGTTGCTGCTGCCGCCCCTGATCATTCTGCTGATGGTCGGCCTGGGCGTCGTTGGCTTCATGATCAGTGAAAGAGCCGGCATCCAGACCCTGGGCGAGAACGGCAAGCGTCAGCTGGAACTGCACGCGCGTACCGTGGAAAGCGAGATCAGCAAATATACCTACCTGCCCAGCCTGCTGGAGCTGGAGGACAGCGTCTCGCGCTTGCTCGAAGACCCCGAGGCTGGCGCCCGTCAGGCGGTCAACGAGTACCTGGAAGGCCTCAACCGGCGTAGCCGCAGCAAGGCCATCTTCGTGCTCGATACCAGCGGGCGGGTCCAGGCCACCAGCAACTGGCGCGATGCAAGCTCCTTCCTCGGCGAGGACTTATCGTTCCGCGCCTATTTCCAGGACGCCGTGCGCGGGCAGCCAGGCCGCTTCTATGGCATCGGCAGCACCACGGGCGACCCGGGCTACTTCCTGGCTCATGGCCTGGAAGAGCATGGCAGAGTCATCGGCGTGGCAGTGGTCAAGATCGGCCTCGACACGCTCGAGGAGCGCTGGCAGCGAGCCCGGCTGGAGGCGTTCGTCAGTGACGAGAACGGCATCATCATCCTGTCCAGCGATCCGACCCGGCGCCTGAAGTCGGTACGTGCCCTTTCACCCGAGGTCAAGGAGCAGCTGGCCCGCAGCCTGCAGTACTATTGGTGGCCGCTCGATCCGTTGCAGCCGCTGGACCGTGAGCGCGTGGCCGACGGCATGGAGAAACTGACCTTCCCGGCCAATGACACGATCGACCATGATCGGCGACAGGCCGTCACTTATCTGGCCCAGACCCGCCCGCTGGTCGATACGCCATGGCATTTCACCTTGCTGACGCCACTGCATGATCTCAAGCGCGAGGCCGTGGTCCAGGGTGTGCTGGTCGGCGTGGCCTTCGCCTTGCTGACCATCCTGCTGATCGCCTGGAACGAGCGGCGCAAGGTCATCGCCACCCGCCTGGCCGCGCGCGAGGCGCTCGAGCAAGCCAACAGTCATCTGGAACGTCGCATCGCCGAGCGCACCGCCGACCTGCGTGCCAGCAACGAGCGCCTCAAGGGACAGATCCGTGAACGCCGCCAGGCCGAGCAGACCCTGCGCCAGGCCCAGGACGACCTGGTCCAGGCAGGCAAGCTGGCGGCGATCGGACAGATGTCGACCAGTATCGCCCATGAACTGAACCAACCCCTGGCAGCGTTGCGGACCTTGTCTGGCAATGCCGTGCGCTTTCTCGAACGCGGCGCCATCGAGACGGCCAGCACCAACCTGCGCACCATCAATGACCTGGTCGATCGGATGGGGCGGATCACCGCCAGCCTGCGCTCGTTCGCCAGACGCAGCGATGATACTGGCCAGGCTTCGCTGGCCAAGGCCGTGGAGGCGGCCCGACAGCTGCTCGGCCCGCGGATTGCCGCCTGTCGGCTGCAGGTGCATGACCGCTGCGCCGACGTCCACCTGGCCATCGACCAGACGCGCCTGGAACAGATCCTGGTCAACCTGCTGGGCAACGCGCTGGACGCCATGGCGGCCCAGCCGCAGCCACAGGTATGGCTCGAGGGTGAAACCCTCGAGGAGCGCTATCGCCTGCAGGTACGCGACAATGGCCATGGTATAGATACCGAGACACGCAGGCATCTGTTCGAACCTTTCTTCACCACCAAGCCGGGCGAGCATGGCCTGGGGCTGGGCCTGACCTTGTCGGCCAGCCTGGCAGCCGCGGCCAAGGGCAGCTTGAGCGTCGAGCACCCCATCGACGGCGGTACCGCCTTCATTCTCGTCCTGCCCCTGGTCACGCCCTTCAAGGAACCGGACAAACATCATGAACCCTGAGCCCCTCACCGTCCTGATCGTCGAGGACGATCCCCATGTGCTGCTCGGCTGCCAGCAAGCCCTCGCGCTCGAGGACATCCCCTGCGAAGGAGTGGGCAGTGCCGAGCAGGCGCTCGAACGTATCGGCGAGGATTTCGCCGGTATCGTGGTCAGTGACATTCGCCTGCCGGGCATGGATGGCCGGGAACTGCTCGACCGGCTCAAGGCGCGCGACAGTAGCCTGCCAGTGGTGCTGATCACTGGCCATGGCGATATCGACATGGCGGTCGGGGCAATGCGCGCGGGTGCCTACGACTTCATGGAAAAACCCTTCTCGCCGGAGCGCCTGGTCGGCGTCGCACGACGCGCCCTCGAGCAGCGCCGCCTGTCACGCGAAGTGCATAGCCTGCGACGTGCCCTGGCCAGCCAGGGCACGCTGGAGTCACGGATCATAGGACGCTCGTCCGCCATGCAACAGTTGCGCGAACTGATCGCCAACGTCGGCGACACGTCGGCCAACGTGCTGATCGAAGGCGAGACCGGTACCGGGAAGGAACTGGTAGCGCGCTGCCTGCACGATTTCAGTCGGCGTCATGACCAGCCCTTCGTGGCCCTGAACTGCGGTGGCCTACCGGAAAACCTGTTCGAGAGCGAGATCTTCGGTCATGAAGCCAACGCCTTCACCGGCGCGGGCAAACGGCGCATCGGCAAGATCGAACATGCCAACGGCGGCACGCTGTTCCTCGACGAGGTGGAAAGCATGCCGCTCAACCTGCAGATCAAGCTGCTGCGGGTGTTGCAGGAGCGGACACTGGAACGGCTGGGTTCCAACCAGAGCATCGCGGTCGACTGCAGGATCATCGCCGCCACCAAGTCCGATCTCGATGCGCTGGGCCAGAAAGGCCAGTTTCGCAGCGACCTGTATTACCGGTTGAACGTCGTGACCCTGGAACTGCCTCCTTTGCGCGAGCGCCGCGAAGACATCCTGCAGTTGTTCGAGCACTTCCTTGCACAAGCGGCCTTGCGCTTCGACCGACAACCGCCAGGGCTCGACAGCCAGACCCTGTCGCGCCTGATGGCCCATGACTGGCCGGGCAATGTCCGCGAGTTGCGCAACGTTGCCGAGCGTCATGCCCTGGGCCTGCCGGTTTTCAAGAAACCCGGCCAGGGCGCTGGCCAAGGGCTGGGCTTTGCCGAAGCGGTGGAGGCGTTCGAGCGCAACCTGCTGAGTGATGCCTTGCAACGCAGCGGCGGCAATCTCAGCCAGGCCAGCCAGGAGCTGGGCATGGCCAAGACCACCTTGTTCGACAAGGTGAAGAAGTACGGCCTCGGCTGAGCGGCAGCTCGCCAGGGGCAGGCCGCGCACAGGTGCTGCCGCGTCGAGACGACACTCCAGGACAGGGCTCGGCGGCACACGGATACCTATCTACCGCATCACACATGAGCTGTCCCGCTTCAATGCCTCGAGCCATATCCGGCCTGATCGATTGGAGTGCCCTGCATGACTGGATTGCTCGATGACCCGACGCCCCCGCCCTTCTTCCCCGCGCGCTTGGCCCCGGCGATACCCTGTTCGCCCCTGGCCCTGGCCGCCCAGCAACGCCTGATCGACTCGAGCAGGCAATTCCATGACCTGTTGCGTCATGCGCCCACCGTTCGCCAGGTCATCCGCGAGCTGCTACGGCAGCGCTGGCAAGTCGATCCGGACACCAGCGGACTGGTGTTCGAAGAGCGCGAGGTCTCATTCGACTTCGTCAGCCTGACACATCTGGCGGCATTCATGCACTCGCATGGCGACGCTGGCGCACAGCTTGCCGCCAACGCCCGCATTCGTAGCGCCCAACCCGCGCCAATGCTCGACGGCCTGACACCTGCCGAGCTGTTGGGCCAACTTGCGGCCATGGACCTGCCCGGCGCGCTCGGCAGCCGATGGCGGGCCTATTGGGAGACGCGTGCGCCAGGCACGCCCAGCAGTCGATTGGAGCACGGCCGGCGGCTGTACCAGACGCATTTCCTGGCCGCGCTGGAACTGGCCTCGCTCGGCATGGAATGTCCGGCCAGCCTTGCATCGATGCTCGACGCCTTGCTCGAGGATACTGGCCAATGGTCGTCGCAAGGTCTGTCGGTGCAGGCCAGCGCCGTCGCGTCGGTACCAGGCGCCTTGCTCTTCACGCTGCGGGACGAACCAGCGCAGCTGCTCTATCGGCCAGACCAGGCCCCGTCGGTGGTCATCTGCCCGACACGCGAAGTCCTCCAGGCGCGCCTTGGCGTGCCCCCTGGACAGGCCCTAGACGGCCAGCCCGTCACCGCTATCGACGCAGGTTTCGAGGCCTGGCATCGGCATTGGCTAGACAAGCTCAATGCAGCGCTGGCACACGACCCAGGCGCTTCGCTGCGGCGCGATGCGGCCTTCGCTCTGGCCATCGCCGACGACCTGGCTCTGGCCTGGTACCGCGACGCGTTGTTGGCAGCGCCTGCAGGCGAATCGATGGAGCTGGAGGAAGCTGTCGCGCCTTCGCTGTTCGATTTCGGCGCATTGACGAGCGACATTCCCTCGCCCCTTCGCTCGCACCTGATCGCCCGACAGCTGGCGTCGCTGTCGGCCGCGGCTGAACGTCAGCCCGGTCTGGTAGAGCAAGCCCAGGCGGACTTGCAGGCAGCGCGAGCGATGGCGCAGGCGGCGCTTGAGCCGTTTCTGCAGGCGCCTCACTGGCATTCGTCTGCCGAGTCGGTCGGTGCGCCGGCCGAACTGGTACGGGCCCATCATGCCGGGCTGCGCGCCCATGCGCGCTTGCAACGCTTGCTCGGCCAGCTCAACGAAGCGGAGCTGACTCGCGTCGAGGCCATCTCGATGCAAGCGTCCGGGCCGCTGGCAGCTGTCGATCAGGTGATCGCCAGCCGGCTGTTGATGCAGCAGGTAGCGCGGCCGGAGCAAGAGCTACCGGCCAGCGAAGCGCCCGTGCACGGTGCGCTGATCATCAGCCAGGCGCCAACCGCCGCCGGCGAGGCCGCCGAAGGCGGCTTGTTGCTGTATTGGCCAGGGGAACACGGCGGGTTGCTGCGGCTGCGCTCGCAGGTTGAGCTGGAGCAGTGCCTGGGCGTCAGACCGGAACAGGGCCAGCGACTTCGTCTCGAGGCCGTGACCGGCGACGCCATCGCCGATGTGCTCGAACAGTTACTGGCGCAGGCACGCGAACTTGCACGGCAGGTCCAGGACCAGCAAGGCCTGGCAGCCGTGGCTCGAGAGCTCCCGGCGCTTCGCGAATGCCTGGCACAGCGCCTGCGCGTGCCACGCCATGCCGCACGCGAGCAGGCCCTGGCGCTGCTCGCGCAGCAACGGCAGGTGCTGGAGGTCGCCGGAGCGACCCCGGAATGGCTCAAGCGCTTGCCTGACGCATCGCGCGACCTGCTCAAGAGCCTGGTTGAGACGTATATCGCCGCCGCAGGCCAGGCAAGAGCCTTGCTCGAGCGTGACCTGCCAGACCGGCGGCTGTTTTGCAGACAGCAAGTCACGGACCGCCTGCGCCAGGACTTTCCGGCCTACGACGGCACGGCCATCCGCATCGAGCTGCCGACCAGCACGCGCTGGATCGACGATCCGATTGCCGGCAGCGGCGCTCCTGGCGTGCCTGTCAAGCGACGCCTGGTGCCAGGCGAGGCACGTGAAACCCTGCCCCTGGAAGACCTACTGCTGCACAACGTCGACGAGCCGAGCGCGCTGCGTCTGCGCTTCATGCGCCTGCTGACGCAGTCCGCGGATGGCGCCTCGAACCGAGCGCTCGAACAAGGCCTCACGGCGCAGTACATCCGCCGACTGGCCGGCCAGCTCGACCTGGCCACGGCCTACGAGTCCATCATCCGGGCAGCCTACGGCGGCCTCGAAGAGACCCCGCACGCCCGGGCCCATCGACGCGAATGCCTGCTCAGGCCACTGCAGGCGATGCTGCGCATCCAAGGCGTGTTGCTACATGGCCAAGGACACTTGGACAGTGCCGCCCGGCAAAGCCTGCAGCGGGCGATCGATACGCCTGGCGCGCCTGGCCTTCGGCTGCTGGCCGCGCTGCTGACGACAGGCGGACCGGACACCGAGGACCGACCTGTCACGCTGTCGGGCATCACCTTCATCGAGGACCAGGCCAGTGGCCTCACCCTGCTCTATCGACCGGAACACTTGGACAAGCCGATTCGTCAGTACCCCAGCCTGGAGGATGCCCGCTGGGCCTTGTATCAGGAGTGCGCGCAAGAACGGGAAATCGCCTATCTGGCCGATCGCGCCTTGCTCGGGGATCCAGCGGCTCATCGCTGGCGTATCCGTCAGGCAAGGATTCGAGGTTTCGATGCCATCATTGCCGTAGGTGCGCGCTGGCCTGCCCACCTGACACTGCCCGAGCTGCTGCTCGAGGCGCAGATGGGCAGGCTCATCGAGGCCCACCGGGCAAGCTCGCGCTCCAACCACGACTTATGGATGAGGCAGTTCGCCTACGAGAGCCGGCTGGTCTTCAACTACCTGAAGATGGCCCTGAGCGTGGTGCCCTTCGTCGGCACCGTGATCGGTCTGTACGACTTTCTGGACGCCACGGCAGAATCGGTCTCGAGCTTCATCGAAGGCGAAACGGCGCGCGGTATCGCCGCGCTGAACGATGCCCTGCTGGCGTTCATCGATGCGGCCATGGACCTGGTCCCTGGCGCTGCGTTAGACGCCAGCGCCCTGCGCCGGGCAGTACAGCGTCGCCATATGGCTCAGTTGGGCGCAGGCGCAGCCAAGGCCTGGCGACCCGATGGCAGCGCCAGCCAGAAGCTGCAGCGCCTGGCAGGCTACGAACACGCTCGACCCTTGCTGCTCCAGGGCCTGCAGCCTGGCAACGAAGGCCGCTACCGAGGCGTCTATCGCCACTCCGAGGGCGACTTCATCCTGATCGAAGGTAGGCCTTTCCGGGTCCGCTGGGATGCCACGGCCCACACCTGGCGCCTGCAAGGCAATCGCAACCTGACCTGGCAGCGTGCCGTGGCACTGGACGAAAATGGCCAGTGGGATACTCATATGGCGCTGTATGGCGTGCACGTGCTAGGCGGCGGTTCCGCTGGGGGCCAGACGCTCGGACGCCTGGCCGACCGGCTCGATCCCTACTGGCCTGCCGCGGTGCGCGAGCGGCTGCCACGCTTTCTGGTGGATCGGCACTACCGCCGCCAGCGCATGCTGCAAGCCCAGGCATTCGCTGATGAAGCCCGCACGCAGGATGCCTTGGCCCGCAGCAACGCGCTGTTCGAGATCTACGAACGAAGCACGCCGGAGCAGAAGCTCGCGCAGTTACCGGCCTTGCTCGACGCCTGTCATACCGATATCCGTCTGGCCAAGCAGCTCTACCGGTCTTGGGACGACTACCTGCCGCTAACCGCGGGACGCAACCGACAGATACCCATGCAGCAGAAGGGCCGGGTGGCCAAGCTCATCTGTGAGCGGCTGCTCAGCCTGCTCGAACTGCAAGCCTTGCGCAGCCAGGCGCTGCTGTGGGAAGGCATCAAGGTCAAGCAGGTCATCGGGCGCTTGCCGAACCTGCGCGAACAGCTGCCCGCGCTGCGTCAGTTGCGCAGGGTATCGATCGAACAGCTGGCGATTCGCGAACGTCTTTTCCAGTCCATGGACGAACTGGCCAGCTGGTACCCGCTGGCTGAGCGTTCCACGGCCTTGCGAACCGCCTTCGAGCGCACCCGCGATGCCCTGAGCAGCGAATTGCGCGCGTTCTTCCAGACTCATCACCTGATCCACGCGGCGCATCGCCACGAAAACATGTCCGTCGTCGCCCAGTTCCTGCTCGAAAGGCTCAAGACGTTCGAGGACGAGGCGCTGGATCTGCACGGTACACTGCTCGACCTGCATAGCGTGAAGGTCAGCACCGCGGAACGCCGGACGATCCATCAACAGGCTCGCAGCGCGTTCGAGC
This sequence comes from Pseudomonas sp. Marseille-QA0332, assembly GCF_054950175.1. Classification (NCBI taxonomy): domain Bacteria; kingdom Pseudomonadati; phylum Pseudomonadota; class Gammaproteobacteria; order Pseudomonadales; family Pseudomonadaceae; genus Pseudomonas; species Pseudomonas sp. Marseille-QA0332. The sequence continues at coordinate 4,432,278 of NZ_CM143106.1, read as the reverse complement.
TGTACAAGAAGCGCTTGCAGGCAACGCATTCGACGCTTGCGGATCTGTTCGACGAGCATTATTTCAAACTGCTGCAGGACAACCTCGATACCTTGATCGAGATAAGCGACCGCAAGCTCCGACGGCTGCCGGCACTGGAGCAGATGCGCCAGGCGCCAGCTCGCAGCCCGAGGCTGTTTCTGACCGTCGACGGCCAGCTGAAGGTCGGCGACTTCATCGCGGCAAGCGGCAACCGTCCCGAGCAGATCGTCATGCGTGGCGACGATGGCCAGGTCTTGCGCCGGTTCGAAAGGGCCCAGGGCGATCGCTGGCAGCTCCAGCAGGCCGCACGCAAGCCGCGTGAACATGAGCTGCGCGAGCTGCGCATGGTGGCCAGAGAGGTGACCGCGCAGCTCGACGACTACCGCCGGCGTATCCAGTCCTATCAGCGCCAGGGCATGCTGGCAGCCGATCTCGAACACATGCTGGTGATCAAGGCCGAAGACCTGGAAGCTACGCCAGTCGTCTGCTCGAACTCGACCCTGGCGCGAGCGAAGCGGCGCGCTTGAGGGAGCAGGCCGGGACCTTGCGTGACCAGGGCAAGGCCATGCGTGTCACCCAGATCAAGCAAAGCCAGACGCCGGGCGAAGGGCAGCTGGTGTATCTGCTGGAACAGGGCGAGACCAGCCTGCACCGTCTGGAGCAACGACAACGGCTGGCCGAGCGCGACTACCTGCAGGAATACGAGGTTCGCGATGCGACAGCGCCTGGCCAGCCGGTGATCTGGTATGCCCACTTCCACTATCGCAGCGCCGAGGCGCCATTCGAGGCCTACACCGCAGCGCACCTTAAACGCCGCGAAGACCGTTATCGCGGTGCACAGTGGCAACAAGCCAATACCGGGCAGGATACGATCTGGCGTGGCCCCATCGGACGCCAGGTGGCCATGGCGCACTTCGCCGGGCTCTGACCCAGCCGCTGTGGCGGAGCCCTGCTGCGCCACAGCGGCTTGCCAGCAGCATCGACAGTGGCTCGTGCATGAGGGAAACTCAACACCTATCTGCCCTCATCCAAGATTCATCGCGAGATCGAACGTGCTGGAAATCCGTCACCTGAAAACCCTTCATGCCCTGCGCGAGGCCGACAGCCTCGTCGAAGCCGCCGAACGCCTGCACCTGACCCAGTCGGCCCTGTCGCACCAGTTCAAGGAGCTCGAGGAGCGCCTGGGCCTGCAACTGTTCGTGCGCAAGACCAAGCCCATTCGCTTCACCAGCGCCGGCCTGCGCCTGCTGCAGCTGGCCGATGCGACCTTGCCGCTGCTGCGCGGCGCCGAACGCGATATCGCCCGGCTGGCCGGGGGAACAGCGGGACGCCTGCACATGGCGATCGAGTGCCATAGCTGTTTCCAGTGGCTGATGCCGACCATCGACCAGTTCCGTGACGCCTGGCCGGAAGTCGAGCTCGACCTGGCCTCGGGCTTCGCCTTCGCGCCGCTGCCGGCGCTGGCGCGCGGTGATCTCGACCTGGTGGTCACCTCCGATCCGCTGGACCTGCCCGGCATTACCTACGTCCCGCTGTTCACCTACGAAGCCATGCTGGCCGTGGCCAACCAGCACGCCTTGGCTGGCAAACCCTACGTGGTGCCCCAGGACTTGGCCGACCAGACATTGATCACCTACCCGGTGGAACGTGATCGACTGGATATCTTCACCCGCTTCCTGGAGCCGGCCGACATCGAACCGGCGGCGATCCGCACCTCGGAGCTCTCGGTGATGATGATGCAACTGGTGGCCAGTGGCCGTGGCGTCTGCGGCATGCCCCACTGGGCGCTGCACGAATACAGCTCGCGGGGCTACGTCAAGGCCAAGCGCCTGGGCGAGAAGGGTCTGTTCGCCACGCTCTACGCGGCCGTACGCACCGACATGCTCGACGCGCCCTACATGCGCGACTTCCTGCTGACCGCCAAGGACACTTCGTTCGCCACACTCGATGGCGTCAGCGCGGTGCGCTGACTGCAAGCGCCTGGCGATACAGCGGCAGAATCGAATCGCGGGTCAGGGGCGCCAGTGTCAGCGTCGTCGCCTCGTCCTGCCCAAGCCAGGCCAGCTCTTCGATTTCAGCCGCCGGCCAGACCGCCTCGCCACTGTCGACACGAAACAGTTCGGCTTGCACGATGAAGCCCGGTTCGTTGGCCGCCGGCGCACTGAAGCTGCCCAGGTACACCGCCCGTGTCGGGTCGATGCGCAGGCCCAGCTCCTCATGCAGCTCGCGCGCCAGTGCGTCACGCGGCGACTCGCCCGGGTCGATCTTGCCGCCCGGCTGCATGAAGGCCAGGGTGCCACGCTTGCGTACGAGCAAGGTACGGCCTTGGGGATCGATCAACAGTGCGGCGGCGATGTGCAGGGTGGCGTTCATGGGTCGCAGGGTCCGGAGTCAGGGAGCGCGACGATCATACCAGCCACGATGGCAACAATGCCTGCTGCGCGGTGCGCGGCCATTCATTTGACCGGCTTGGCGGCAAAGCCGGCGAAGCGTTTGTTGAACCCGGCGACCCGTCCTTCCGACTGCGCCTTACGCTGCTGGCCGGTGTATACCGGGTGCGAGGCACTGGATACGTCCAGCGCGACGTAGGGATAGGTCTGGCCGTCGGTATGCTGGTAAGTGCGATCGGTTTCAGCTGTCGATCCGATGAGGAAGAATACGTCGGCGGCGGTATCGTGGAACAAGACGGTTCTGTATTCAGGATGAATGCCGGCTTTCACGCAAGTACCCTCTGGTTTTTAGATACCTTATAACATACAACTCAAGCGTAGGGTTTGGGTAGGTCTGCAAGCAAAGCGAGCCTGCGGCTCCTGGAAGTTCCCTGCGGAGCATGAACTTTTGCACGCCAGCGGTTTCGCTCCGAAACGGCTTGCGCCTCGTCGCCTTTTCACAAAATTTTCATCGAACTCCCCCGGCGTCTAAGCTTCAGACAAGCAGGACGAAAATATAAGGCCGGACGAATTATGGGCGTGTTGTGGCAATCGGAACCAACCAGGACGGACCGGCCCGATGAGACCGCGGCGCAGGCGCCGACGCCGCCTCCATCGCGCCAGCGTCGTTTGTGGTGGCGTCTGTTCGCCGTGGTGCTGGTGGTGGCGATCGTCATCGTCGGCTTTGCCGCCTACGATGAAATGCACACTTCGCAGTTCCAGTCGCGCGAATTCAGCCGGCTGGCCGCCAGCCTGACCTACTCGCTGCAGCCCGGGGCCAGCGACGCCATCGTCTATCCGGGCGAGGGCCCGTTCGACAAGCGCCTGGGCTATAGCGCACTGGGCGAGTTCCTGCCTCGTCTGCTCAAGCGCGACTACCTGATCAGCGAGCAGGTCCGCTTTTCGCCCGCATTGATGCGCTATGTCGACCATGGCCTGTTCGTGCCCTACCAGGAAAAGATCCAGGCCGGCCTGTCGATCACCGATTGCCGCGGCGACACCCTGTATCGCTACGACTATCCCCAGCAGTTGTATCCCGATTTCGATTCGATTCCGCCGGTCGTGGTCAAGAGTCTTCTGTTCATCGAGAACCGCAACCTGCTCGACCCGGACGATCCGCGCAACAACCCGGCGGTGGACTGGCCACGCTTCGCCAAGGCAGCCTATTCGCAGGTGGCCAAGTACCTGGCGCTGCCTGGCCAGTCGGCAGGCGGCAGCACCTTGGCCACGCAGCTGGAAAAGTACCGCCACTCCCCCGACGGGCTGACCGTCTCGGGCGCGGAAAAGATTCGCCAGATGCTCTCGGCCAGCGTCCGGGCCTACCAGGGCGGCCCAGACACCACCCAGGCGCGTCACCGTATCGTGCGCGACTACCTCAACAGCGTGCCGCTGTCCGCCGTGCCCGGACATGGCGAAGTGCACGGGATGGCCGAGGGCCTGAGGGTCTGGTATGGCGCCGATTTCCAGCAGGTCAACACGGCTCTCTCGTCTACCGCCAGCGACGCGCAAAGTCTCGCCGCGCGTGGCCTGGCCCTGCGTCAGGTGCTGTCGCTGATGATCGCCCAGCGGCGGCCGTCGCATTACCTGGCCAAAGGCCGCATCGAATTGGCCGAGCTTACCGACGCGCACATCCGCGTCCTGGCGAACAATGGCATCGTCGAACGGCCACTGGCCGAAGCGGCCCTGGCGAGCAAGGCCATCTACCGGGACTGGGTCGCCCAGCCGACCATCCAGCCGATCATCACCAACAAAGGCATCAGCCTGGCTCGCAACCGCCTGGCCGGCATGCTCAATCGGCCGCTGTATGACCTCGATCGTCTCGACCTGTCGGCCACCAGCACACTGCAAGCCGGCCTGCAACTGCAGGCCAGCGACTACCTCAGGCGGCTTTCCGACCCGGCGTTCGCTGCCCAGCTCGGCTTGATCGGCGAGCGCCTGCTCACGCCCAGTACCACCGACCAGGTGCGCTACAGCTTCACACTGTTCGAACGCACCGCCGATGGGTCGCGAGTCCGGGTGCAGACCGACAGCACCGACCAGCCCTTCGACATCAATGAAGGCAGCAAGCTGGAACTGGGCTCGACGGCCAAGCTGCGGGTCATGACGACCTATCTTGAGATCATCGCCGAGCTGCATGCCCGCTACGCTGGCAAACCCGTGGCGGAACTGAGGAAAGTCGAGGTCGCCGACCTGGACCACCTCAGCCGCTGGTCGCTCGACTGGCTGATGCGCAACAGCAAGGACCAGAACCTGGCCGCCATGCTCGAGGCCGCCCTGGAACGCAAGTATTCGGCGAGCCCTGGCGAGGCGTTCTTCACTGGTGGCGGGATGCATGTGTTCAACAACTTTCGCCGCCAGGACAACGGTCGCAACCCGACTCTCAAGGAAGCCTTGCGCGAGTCGATCAACCTGCCATTCATCCGGCTCATGCGTGACATCGTGCGCTATGTCACCTACCAGCAACCCCTCAACCGCGAGCCGCTGCTCAAGGACGACGCCGATCCGCGGCGTCAGGAATACCTGGCCCGTTTCGCCGATCGTGAGGGTAGCCACTACCTGATGCGGTTCTGGAAGAAATACCAGCGCAAGACGTCCCAGCAACGCCTGGACACCTTCCTCGACGGCATGCGGGTCACGCCCCAACGGCTGGCCGCGGTGCACCGCTACCTGTTTCCCGAGGCCAGCCAGGAAACCTTCGCCTCCTTCGTCCGCAGGCACAGCCAGGCCAACAAGGCGGCGCTGGCCAGGCTCACCGACACGCGCTTGGTCGAGCTGTACGACAGCTACGGTCCGGGTAGATACGACTTGCCAGACCAAGGCTACATCGCCAAGGTCCACCCGCTCGACCTTTGGCTGCTGGGCTATCTGCTGAAGCATCCTGGCGCCTCGCTCAGCGACGCGCTCAACGCCAGCCGCTTCGAGCGCCAGGAAGTCTACGGCTGGCTGTTCAAGAGCCGCCACCAGGGCGCGCGTGACAGTCGGGTACGTACGATGCTGGAGATCGAAGCGTTCCTCGACATTCACCAGCGCTGGAAACGGGTCGGTTACCCGTTCGATCACCTGGTGCCCTCGCTGGCCACCGCGATCGGCAGCTCCGGCGATCGTCCGGCGGCGCTCTCGGAGCTGATCGGCATCATCCAGAACGATGGGGTGCGCTTGCCGACCTTGCGTATCGACACCCTGCACTTCGCCGCCGGTACACCCTACGAGACGCGCCTGGTCAGCGATCCGGACCGGGGCCGGCGGATCCTTCCCGTAGAGGTTGCCCGGGCCCTGCGCGGGGCGCTCTCGGAAGTGGTCGAGGCAGGTACCGCACGGCGCGTGTCAGGCATCTTCAAGCTGCAAGATGGCACTTCGCTGGTGATGGGTGGCAAGACGGGCACTGGCGACAACCGCATCGAACGCTTCGGCGCTGGTGGCCGGCTGATCGGCTCGCGTTCACTCAACCGCACCGCGACCTTCGTGTTCTTCCTCGGCGACAACCATTTCGGCACCCTCACCGCCTTCGTGCAGGGACGTGCCGCCGAAGCCTTCAAGTTCACTTCGGCCCTTCCAGTGCAGGTGCTCAAGGGCATGGCGCCCATCCTCATGCCTTACCTGGAACCGGCGAGTGCCACCCAGTGCACCGTGCCCCACATGGCCATGCGCTGAGTACGTACGCGAACAGCCCACCTATCCATGGGGTTGATGATAATCATCATCATTTCCGGTTTGTTCAAAGATATATCTTGAGTAATATCGCCAGGTCTTCACACACAGGACCTGACCATGCCCCACCCTACTGGCCTTGAAACGCTGGAACGGCGAGCCGGCCGCGGCGAACGCGGCCCACGGGTCTTCGCTCCCGGCGACCTCAAGCTGCTGCTGCTGGCCATGCTCGGCGAACAACCCGGCCACGGCTATGACTTGATCCGCCAGATCGAGAACCTGTTCGAAGGTGCCTACAGCCCCAGCCCCGGCGTGATCTACCCGACTCTCAACTTCCTGGAGGAAGCCGAACTGATCGCCGGCCAGCCACAAGGCAGCAAACGTCTCTATGGCATCACCGACGCCGGGCGGGCCTCGCTGGCCGACCAGGCTATCGCCCTCGAGGGACTGCGCATGCGCATCGAGGTGAGCAAGCGCGCGCTGCGCGGGCACGAGCGTCCAGCCCAGATCCATGAGGCAGTCTGCAACCTGCGCCATGCCTTGCACATGCATGGTGGACGCTGGACCCCTACCGAGATCGAGCGGGTCAGCAACCTGCTCAACGATACCGCCAAGGCCATCGCCGCGGCGCCAGCCGACCCCGTTCAGGAGAACAACCCATGAGCGACACCCCCCATCGCGTCAATCACGAGATCCGCCAGCGCCGATTGCAAGTGCTGCGCGTGACCGACCTGACGCCACGCATGCGCCGCATCACCCTTGGCGGCGAGGAGTTGCAAGGGTTTCTCAGCCTCGGCAGCGACGATCACGTCAAGCTGCTGTTCGCCCTGACAGCGGAGCAGCAGCAGGCCATCGAGGCCCGCAGCCTCGGCCGCGACGGCGGTGCACGCCCGACCATGCGTGAATACACCCCACGCCGCATCGATCTGGCGCACAACGAACTGGACATCGACTTCGTCCTGCATGGCGATGGCCCGGCCTCGACCTGGGCAGCCCAGGCAACCCCTGGCCAGGTCCTGCATATCGCCGGTCCGCGTGCTTCGCTGGTGGTGCCGGACGTCTTCGACAGCTATCTGCTGATTGGCGATGAGACCGCCATCCCGGCCATTGCTCGGCGTCTCGAGGAGCTGCCCGCAGGTCGCCAGGTGGTGGCGGTGATCCAGATCGAAGACGAGCACGAGCGCCAGGTGCTGACGAGCAAGGCGGATGTCGAAGTCATCTGGGTCCTGCGCCATCAGCAAGCGCTGCTCGATCGCCTGCGTCAGCTTCAGCTGCCGCGTGGCTCGCTATACGGCTGGGTCGCCCTGGAAAGATCGCTGACACGCCAGGCAAAAACGCTACTGCTGGAAAAGGGCGTGCCGGAACAGGCACTCAAGGCAGCTGCCTACTGGCGCCTGGACGGCACCGCCGACGACGCGTGAGGCTCAAGCCTGCCCCATTCTGGTCAGGCGTCGGCCTTGCCAATGGTCCAGCCCCAGCAGTACCAGACCGATGCCGAGAAATCCGCCAAGCACCGCAGCGGCATTGAGCAAGACCTGCCAGTAGCCGAGGCTGGCCACATCGATGAATGGATATGGGTACACGCCGATTTCGCGGCCGCGCCACAGCACGAAGGCAAAGTACACAATCGGATAGAGGCTCCACGCTGCCAGGTGGCGCAGGCGCAGCGTGCCTTTGGGCACGCTTGTCCACCAATACGCCGTGAACACGGTCGGCATGATGTCATGCAGCAGTTCGTCGGCCAGCCACTGCCAGCCTTGCGGCTGCCACAGGTGGCGCAGCAGCAGCCCATAGGCGCTCGCCACCAGCAGGATACTGGCAGCCACGCCCGAGCCGACCCTGGGGTCGAGAAAGAAACGCTTGGCTGCTCCTTCCCGGCCGAACGCGGCGTAGCTCAAGACGGTCGCCGCCAGGGTATTGCTCAGGATCGTGAAGTAGCTGAAGACGCTGACCAGTCCCCCCAGCAAACTGGCCTGCTGCTCCCAACGAGCCAGCAATACCAGCTGCACCTGAATCGCCACGCCGCTCCAGCCAAGCACGGCGGCCAGCGTCAGCCATGGATGCCTCGCCATTCAACCGGCCTTGTGATGCAACTCGACATAGAGCGCTTCGACTTTCTCCCGCGCCCATGGCGTCTTGCGCAGGAACGCCAGGCTCGACTTGATGCTTGGATCGCTCTTGAAGCAACGGATATCGATGCGTCGAGCCAACCCCTGCCATTGGTAGTACTCGACCAGAGCGGTGAGCACCTGCTCCAGCGTCTTGCCATGCAATGCGTCATGTCGGGCGGTGCCCATGCCTGTACTCCAACAGTGGAAAAGGTTTCTACGATACACGACTCGACCCTCGACTCGTAGAGCACGGCCAGCGCCAGCACAGGCAAATCTGTCCAAGATCCGTGCGAGCAATTAGGATGTTATATTGTAACTATAACTCATCATCCAAGGATCCTACGTTCGATGCTCGTTCCGTCACTGCGTCTTTCACCTCTGGCCGCCGCCTTGTGGCTGGCATCCACGCCTGGCCAGGCCGTGGAACTCCAAACCCAGGTCATCACGGCCAACCCCTTGGGTAGTCGACAACTGGCTGCACCGAGCACCGTGCTCGAAGGCGAACGGCTGCTGCAGGCGCAGCACGGCAGCCTCGGCGAGACGCTCGATCGCCAGCCTGGCGTCGCCTCCACCTGGTTCGGCCCCGGTGCCAGCCGGCCGGTGATCCGCGGCCTGGATGGCGACCGCATCCGCATACTGCGCAACGGCGTCGGCGCCCTGGACGCTTCGTCGCTGTCCTACGACCACGCCGTGCCGCTGGACCCCAACAGTGTCGAGCGCATCGAAATCGTGCGCGGCCCTGCGGCCTTGCTCTACGGCGGCAATGCCATCGGTGGGGTGGTCAACACCTTCGACAACCGCATCCCGGATACGCCGATCGACGGCATCCATGGCGCCGGCGAGCTTCGCTATGGCGGTGCCGACACCACTCGAAGCAGCGCCGGCAAGCTGGAGGCCGGGAATGGCACCTTCGCTCTGCACCTGGACGCCAACAGTCGTCGGTTCAACGACCTGCGCATCCCCGGCTACGCCCGTGCCTCGAAGGTGCGCGACGCCGCCGAACCGGGCAGTCGGCACCGCCTGGAAAACAGCGATGGTCGCCAGGATGGCGGCGCGCTGGGTGGAGCCTACCACTGGGACCATGGTTACGCGGGTTTGTCGTATAGCCGCTACGACAGCGACTATGGTTCGGTAGCCGAGCCGGGCGTGCGCCTGGACATGGAGCAGGAGCACTACGGTTTCGCTGCGCAGATCGACGATCTCGACGGCCCTTTCAGCTCCGTGAAACTGGATGCCGGCTATACCGACTACGAGCACAGCGAGATCGAAGCTGGCGAAGTTCATACCACGTTCAAGAACAAGGGCTACGAGGCACGCCTGGAGGCGCGCCACCAGCCCTTGGGCCCTGTCGAAGGCGTGCTCGGCGCCCAGGTGAGTCGCAGCGAGTTCTCCGCCCTGGGCGAAGAAGCCTTCGTCCCGAATACCGATACCGATAGCGTCGCCCTCTTCGCCCTGGAGCGGTGGCAGGCCAGCGATAGGCTGGAGCTGAGCCTGGGCGGGCGCCTGGAGCACACCCAGGTCGATCCGGACGCCAAGGGCAACGAGCACTTCCTCGCAGCCGATGGCTCGAGCAGCTTCACCGCAGGCAGCCTGTCGAGCGCAGCGGTCTATCAGCTTGACCCGGTCTGGTCGCTGGCAGGCAACCTGGGCTACACCGAGCGAGCCCCGACCTTCTACGAGCTGTACGCCAACGGCGCTCATGTGGCTACCGGAGCCTATGAAGTGGGCGATCCGGGCCTGGACAAGGAAAAAGCCATCTCCGCCGACCTGGCCCTACGCTTCGACAACGGCACCCACAAAGGCAGTGTTGGCCTGTTCTACAGCCACTTCCGCAACTACATCGGTCTGATCGGCAGCGGCAATCTGCGCGAAGGTCACGACCACGACCACGACCACGACCATGACCATGACCATGGCGATCTGCCTGAGTATCTGTACCAGGGCGTGCGCGCCCGCTTCTATGGCATCGAGGCCCAGGATCGCTGGCAACTGAGCGAGAACCGCTACGGCAGCTTCGCCGTGGAACTCTCGGGTGACTACACCCGGGCCAAGAACCTCGACACTGGCGAACCATTGCCACGTATCGCGCCGTTGCGCCTGAACGGCGCCCTGCTCTGGGAACAGCAGAACTGGCAGGCGCGCCTGGACGTACAGCATGCCGCCTCGCAGCGACGCAGGCCGGACAACGAAACCAGCACCGACGGCTACACCACGCTCGGGGCGAGCCTTGGCTATCGCTTCGATGTCGGTCAGAGCCAATGGCTGGCATTCGTGCGCGGGGAAAACCTCACCGACCAGACCGTGCGCTACTCCAGTTCGATCCTGCGGGACATCGCGCCCGCCCCTGGCCGCAGTGTCGAAGTGGGCCTGCGCACTTCGTTCTGAATGCCTGCCGCTGCCGGACCTGCGTTCCGGCAGCATCTTGCGCGCTTGCAGCGCGAACCTCCCCACACCGCCACCGGGCAGGCGTCTGTCAGACATACGGCCCGTGCCGCCGGGTTGGCTCGACCAGGCGCATCGCCTGGCAGTCGGATCGAACTGCGACCCGCCATGCAAGTCAATGCCAGGAACGGAACACGCTGGCACGCGCCTGGGCGGTCCCTGCGCACAGAACGTTTAGCGCAGGGCAAGCAACGAGCGGGTCTGCCATGGTTCCGGCATCCACGCTCGTGCGGCTGTCGAGCAAGCCTTCTCTCGTTTCTCAATCATGGAGACACCAACGATGAGTTCTGCGACTACCAAGGATGGAACGCCGTGGCTGCCACGCCTGCTCGGCGCGCTGCTGGTGCTCATGGGGCTGGGGCTGCTGGCTGGCGGCATCCTGCTTAGCCGGCTGGGGGGTTCGCCGTATTACCTGCTCGCTGGCATCGGCTTCGGCTTATCCGGGCTACTGCTGCTGGCCAGGCGTCGCATCGGCCTTGGCCTGTACGGCGTGGTATTGCTGGCCAGCACCGTCTGGGCGCTGTGGGAGGTGGGTCTGGACTGGTGGCAGCTGGTACCGCGGCTGGCCATCTGGTTCGCCCTTGGCGTGCTGCTGTTGCTGCCGTGGACGCGCCGTCCCCTGGTCGGCCCGGCATCGAAGGCCAACACTGCCTTGCTGGGCGCCGCGGTCGTGGCCTCTGGAGCCTGCGCCCTGGCTAGCCAGTTCACCCATCCTGGCGAGATTCGTGGAGAACTGGGTCGCGACAACAGCGAGATGGCCAGCGCGGCGCCTGCGATGCCCGATGGAGAATGGCAGGCCTATGGTCGCACCGAACACGGCGACCGCTATTCGCCACTGCGCCAGATCACCCCGCAGAATGTCTACCGGCTGGAGGAAGCCTGGCGAATCCGCACCGGTGACCTGCCGACCGAGAACGATCCGGTGGAAATCACCAGTCAGAACACGCCGCTCAAGGTCAACGGCATGCTCTACGCCTGCACCCCCCACGGTCATGTCCTGGCCCTGAACCCCGATACCGGCGAACAGATCTGGCGCTTCGATCCGCGAATCAAGAGCCCGAACGGCTTCAAGGGATTCGCCCACATGACCTGTCGCGGCGTCTCGTACTATGACGAGAATCGCTATGTCAGCCGCGACGGCACCCCGGCGCCGAAGATCTCGCCCGCGGGGCTGGAGGTGGCCCGGGCCTGTCCTCGCCGCCTCTACCTGCCGACCGCCGATGCGCGCCTGATCGCCCTCGATGCCGATACCGGCAAGGTCTGCGAAGGCTTCGCCAACCAGGGCGTGATCGACCTGACCCAAGGCATCGGCCCCTTCACGCCAGGCGGCTACTACTCCACCTCGCCCGCGGTCATCACCCGCGATCTGGTGATCATCGGTGGCCACGTGACCGACAACGAGTCGACCAACGAGCCTTCCGGCGTGATTCGCGCCTATGACGTGCATGACGGCCGCCTGGTCTGGAACTGGGACAGCAACAACCCTGACGACACCCGCCCGCTCGCGCCGGGCCAGACTTACAGTCGCAATTCGGCGAACATGTGGTCGATCGCCAGCGCCGACGAGAAACTGGGCATGATCTACCTGCCTCTGGGCAACCAGACCCCCGACCAGTGGGGAGCCGACCGCACGCCTGGCGCCGAAAAATTCAGCGCCGGTATCGTCGCCCTGGACCTGGCCACCGGCAAGGTCCGCTGGAACTACCAGTTCACCCACCACGACCTGTGGGACATGGATGTCGGTAGCCAGCCGACCCTGGTCCATCTCAAGACCGATGACGGCATAAAGCCAGCCGTCATCGTGCCTACCAAGCAAGGCAGCCTGTACGTGCTGGATCGTCGGGACGGCACGCCTATCGTACCGATCCGCGAAATTCCGGTACCGCAGGGCGCGGTCGAGGGCGACTGGACCTCGCCGACCCAGGCACGCTCGGACCTCAACCTGCTCGGCCCCGAGCTGGACGAGCGCGCGATGTGGGGCGCCACGCCGTTCGACCAGATGCTGTGCCGGATCCAGTTCCGCCAGCTGCGCTACGAAGGCCAATACACTCCGCCCTCCGAGCAGGGTTCGCTGGTCTATCCAGGCAACGTGGGCGTGTTCAACTGGGGCAGCGTTTCGGTCGACCCGGTACGCCAGCTGCTGTTCACCTCGCCCAACTACATGGCCTTCGTCTCGAAGATGGTCCCACGTGAACAGGTCCAGGCCGGAAGCAAGCGCGAAAGCGAGACCAGTGGCGTGCAGCCCAACACCGGCGCGCCCTATGCCGTGATCATGCACCCGTTCCTGTCGCCCCTGGGAGTGCCCTGCCAGGCGCCAGCCTGGGGCTACGTGGCCGCTATCGACCTGTTCACCAACAAGGTGGTGTGGAAGCACAAGAACGGCACCACGCGCGACAGCACTCCAGTGCCGATCGGCCTGCCGGTAGGCGTACCGAGCATGGGTGGCTCGATCGTAACCGCGGGCGGTGTGGGCTTTCTCAGCGGCACCCTCGACCAGTACCTGCGTGCCTATGACGTGAACGATGGCAAGGAGCTGTGGAAGGCCCGCCTGCCGGCCGGCGGCCAGGCGACGCCGATGACCTACACCGGCAAGGATGGCCAGCAGTACGTGCTGGTGACCGCCGGAGGGCATGGCTCGCTGGGGACGAAGATGGGCGACTACATCATTGCCTACAAGCTGCGCTGAGCGGCGGGCGGGGCAACTGCAAGCTGCAAGAGGCGGAGTCCGCACGGCCCCGCTTCTGCTTGCAGCCTGCAGCCTGCTACCTGCCGCTGCCCGGCTTGAAACCCGGGGCGCCGTGCCCCATCTAAGCACCATAGTCATTCACGCAGGTGCCCCATGAGCGACCAGCAGGATTTCCCGGAACATCAAGACGATAACAGCGAAGTCGAACACATCGATGCCCAGGCCGTGCCGGGGCATCATCTGGCATTGCCGGGGCAGCAGCTGCCCGACAAGGTCTACGTGATTCCGATCCACAATCGCCCGTTCTTCCCGGCCCAGGTCCTGCCGGTGATCGTCAACGAGGAGCCTTGGGCGGAGACCCTCGACCTGGTGGCCAAGACGCCCCATCACTCGCTGGCGCTGTTCTTCATGGACACCCCGCCGGAAGATCATCGTCACTTCGATACCTCCGCGCTTCCCGAATATGGCACCCTGGTCAAGGTCCACCATGCCAGCCGCGAGAACGGCAAGCTGCAGTTCGTCGCCCAGGGCCTGACCCGCGTGCGAATCCGCACCTGGCTCAAGCATCATCGACCTCCCTATCTGGTAGAGGTCGAGTATCCGCGCCAGCTTTCCGAACCGACCGACGAGATCAAAGCCTACGGCATGGCCCTGATCAACGCGATCAAGGAGCTGCTGCCGCTCAATCCGCTGTACAGCGAAGAGCTCAAGAACTACCTCAACCGCTTCAGTCCCAACGACCCTTCGCCACTCACCGATTTCGCCGCCGCGCTGACCTCGGCCACCGGCAGTCAGCTGCAGGAAGTGCTGGACTGCGTGCCGATGCTCAAGCGCATGGAAAAGGTCTTGCCGATGCTGCGCAAGGAAGTCGAGGTCGCGCGGCTACAGAACGAGATCTCGGCAGAGGTCAACCGGCAGATCGGCGAGCATCAGCGCCAGTTCTTCCTCAAGGAACAGCTCAAGGTCATCCAGCAGGAGCTGGGGCTGACCAAGGACGATCGCAGCGCGGACCTTGAGCAGTTCGAGCAGCGCCTGGAAGGCAAGACCCTGCCAGCGAGCGCGCAGAAACGCATCGATGAGGAAATGAGCAAACTGGCCATCCTCGAAACCGGCTCTCCAGAATATGCCGTGACCCGCAACTACCTGGACTGGGCCACTGCGTTGCCTTGGGGCGTGTATGGTCAGGACAAGCTCGATCTCAAGCACGCGCGCAAGGTGCTCGACCAGCATCACGCGGGCCTGGACGACATCAAGGACCGGATCATCGAGTTCCTCGCGGTAGGCGCCTGGAAAGGCGAGATCAGTGGCTCGATCGTGTTGCTCGTCGGCCCGCCCGGCGTGGGCAAGACCAGCATCGGCAAGTCGATCGCCGAATCCCTGGGCCGACCCTTCTATCGCTTCAGCGTCGGCGGCATGCGCGACGAAGCCGAGATCAAGGGGCACCGTCGTACCTACATCGGCGCCCAGCCAGGCAAACTGGTGCAGGCCTTGAAGGACGTCGAGGTGATGAACCCGGTGATCATGCTCGACGAGATCGACAAGATGGGCCAGAGCTACCAGGGCGACCCGGCCTCGGCCCTGCTCGAGACCCTCGACCCCGAGCAGAACGTCGATTTCCTCGACCATTACCTCGACCTGCGCCTCGACCTGTCCAAGGTGCTGTTCGTCTGTACCGCCAATACCCTGGACTCGATCCCCGGCCCGCTGCTCGACCGCATGGAGGTGGTCCGTCTGTCCGGCTACATCACCGAAGAAAAGCTGGCCATCGCCAAGCGTCACCTCTGGCCCAAGCAACTGGCCAAGGCCGGCGTGGCCAAGAGCAGTCTGGGCATCAGTGACGGCGCGCTGCGCCTGGTGATCGAAGGCTATGCCCGCGAAGCAGGCGTACGCCAGCTGGAGAAGCAGTTGGGCAAGCTGGTGCGCAAGGCGGTGGTCAAGCTGCTCGAAGATCCCCAGGCCAAGCTGAAGATCGGCCCCAAGGACCTGGAAGCCTCCCTCGGCATGCCGGTGTTCCGCAGCGAACAGGTGCTTGCCGGCAAGGGCGTGATCACCGGGCTGGCCTGGACCAGCATGGGCGGCGCGACCTTACCCATCGAGGCCAACCGCATCCATACCCTCAACCGTGGCTTCAAGCTGACCGGCAAGCTGGGCGACGTGATGAAGGAATCCGCGGAAATCGCCTACAGCTATGTCAGCTCCAACCTCAAACAGTTCGGCGGCGACCCAGGCTTCTTCAACGAGGCGTTCATTCACCTGCACGTTCCTGAGGGCGCCACGCCCAAGGACGGGCCAAGCGCCGGCATTACCATGGCCAGTGCACTGTTGTCCCTGGCCCGTGACCAGGCGCCGAAGAAAGGCGTGGCCATGACGGGTGAGCTGACCCTGACCGGGCAGGTGCTGCCTATCGGCGGGGTCAGGGAAAAGGTGATCGCCGCACGCCGGCAGAAGATCCTCGAGCTGGTCCTGCCCGAAGCCAACCGGGGAGATTTCGAGGAGTTGCCGGAATACTTGCGTAGCGGCCTGATCGTACATTTTGCCCGGCGCTTCGCCGACGTGGCCAAGGTGCTGTTCGGCTGACGGCGATGCCCTGGCCACCGAACCCAGACGAGGTGGCCAGGCATGTCTGGCCGCTGGCGTCTACCAGGCGCCAGCTGGGTTTGGTACGGAAAGTCGCCGAGCGGCGATCAGGCAAGGCGAAAACAGGCGAGCAAGCGCAGTTTACAGCGTGTAAATGAGCATTCCGAGCCCCGTTTTCAACACGGCATGATCGTCGCGCGGGCACTTCACGTACAAGCCTAGAAGGCGTCGCGATCCTGCTGCATCAATGCAGCCTGATAGGTGAGCAGGGCGCGAAGCTCGTTCTGCAGCGCGCGCACATCCGCGTCGCTGGCCAAGGTCCGTGCCTGCAATCGATCATGGAAGTTTTCCAGGGCAATACAGATGCGATCCATGCCACTGGCCCAGTCACTGCGCAGCTCAAGCAAGGCTGGGAGCGTCGCCAGGGTCTCCAGCCAGTTTGCTTGTTCGGCCTTGCGCTGGGAAAGCTGGCGCAGGTTCTGGCGCACTTCGCCAATCTGGCGGGCACGCGCGGCACGCTCTTCGAGCAGCTGGGAAAACCGCATGCCCTTGGCCAGATCGCCGAACAACGTCTCCAGACGTTCGATGGCCTTGCCGATGGCCTCTGCGGTAAGCAATGCCTCGCCACCGGGCGCGGCGAGCTTGGCAAGCTGTTCGGTACTGGGGATCACGCCCTCGAAGCGGGTCTGCAAGCCGTTTTCCTCGAACACCCTGATAGCTGCCTCGAGACTGTCCAGCTGTTCCTGATGCTGTTCGAGCAGTGCCGCCAGCTGACGCTGGCTGACTTCGCCTCGTCCCTGGTCGGCCTGGATGCGTGAGCGGTCAGCTGTCGTGTCGTAGACAGGCAGCCCGGCCAGCGCACGGTGCTCGCCCCGCGCATGGGCGAGCTGGGCAGCCAACTTCGTCCTCACGTCCTGCAGGGTCTCCTGGGCTAGGCTCAACAGCTCATCGGGCTCGCCCTCGCCCAGCGCGTCGAGGATATCGCGCAGCGGGTCGTTGCGCAGCTCCGCGATCAGGCGCTGGGCATTGCGCGCCAGTCCCTGCCGACAGGCGATGAACAGCTGCATGTGCCGCGCCAGCGATTCGTGCAGCAGCGGAATGAACTTGAAGGTTTCTCGTTGCCAGGCCTGGGTATAGCGCTTGGTGGCAGCCAGCACCTTGCCGTAGTCAGGCGTCTGGGTCGAAGTAGGCAATACGCTGATGTCGTTCACGGTAGGCTCCTTGTCATTGCGCCGATATGGCTTCGTCGAAGATGCGGGTGAGTTGCAGCGAGGTCTGCTCGATGGCGCCCCACTGGGCGAGAAACTGCCTGAAATAGATGATGAACCGGGACAGTTCCTGATTCGTCCTGATGCGCCCAAGCTTCTCGATGGAGGCATCGATGTAGCTCTCGACGATCTGCCATGCTGTCTGCAGGTGCGAGGCTGCGGTGATCACGTCCTGCAGACGGGTATCGAGTTCGCTCATGAACGTGGCCAGTTCTTCCAGGCGTCCCTCCAGATTCACTTCGGCTCGCAGTTGCTGGCTTGTCTGATGGCGTTCTTGCTGGCGAGCCGTGCGTCTCTTGCGGGTGCTCTCGGCCTTGCTTCCATAGATGCTGCCGGTGATGATGATGCCGATCGGGCCGGCAGCCAGACCGCCGATGGCGGCCGCGACATACTGGTCGTATTCCTTGCGCAAGGCTTCGATTTCCTTGTCCAGTTCGGCAAGCCGCTCGCGCAGTTGCTCGATCGTCCCGTTGTTCTGCTTGCGCTTGATCGCGGTGGACTTCTGGTTGACGGCAGGCACCAGCTTGAAACGTGCTTCGTCGCGAAACTCCTCGGTCTGCTGGCGCACCTGCTGGACGCAGCGCGCATAATGCTCCACGTCTTCCTTGATCACGGCCAGGTAGTCCACCAGGGTCGCAACGGAGCGCCGGTCCTGGGTATCGAGCTCCACAGGTTTGGCGAACTGGACCTGCTCCCATTTGTTCACCTGCGGACCGAGGGCACGAATACGTCGGCATTCCTCGACGATGGTTTCACCACTGGAGCCGATGGCGTTGGCAGTCGCGGCCAGTTGCGCCGCCAAGCCCTTGCTGCGGTCGGACAAGGGTCCCCAGCGTCGCGCATGGGCGCGCAGGTCGTTGAACAGCTTCAGCATGGAGTCGCTGCTGAGCTCCGGCTCGTCGATCTCCTTGTAACCAAGCCAGCGTTCGGTATTGTCCTGGCTGTCAGGCAACGCGAATACATGGTTGGTATACCGGTTGAGCGTGACGATATGCTCCCGGCTCAACGTGAGGCCGCCTTCCTGGGGCCCGTCGCGCTTGGCCATGGCCTCGACCAAAGCCTTTGGCAATTGGCTTGCCTGTTGCTGCAACAGTTCATCTGTGGCTTGATTCTGCATACCCCTGGTCTCCTACGATGGGTCTGAAGCGACCCGGCCGGCAGAACATACGGTGGCCACGGATGGGGGCGGCAGCGGGCAGCAGTTCCTGCAATCGCCAGGCAAGGCACTCGATCAGCGGAGACACTATGAAGATCCATCGTCTATTCGTGCTTTCGGGGTGCGCAGTGCTGGCTGCCTGCGCCCAGGCCCCTGTCCCCGAGCCGGCCGTGCTGCTGGAGGGCGCCGGGCAGTGCCCCATCCACCTGGTTCGCGGCCAGCACCTGACCCTGCGCCTGCCAAGCAACCCGAGCACCGGTTATCGCTGGCTGTTGCAGCAGCCAGCAGCCAATATCCTGCGCAGCCTGGGTCCGGAGGTCCATGAAGACGCCACTGACGACGAGATGGTCGGTGGCGCCGGAAGATCGATCTGGCGTTTCCAGGCGCAGGCGCCCGGCGCGAGCCACCTGATCTTGGTCTACCAGCAACCGTGGGCGCCCGAGGTCAGCCCTGAACGTACGTTCGACTGCGCCATTAGGGTTCGCTGACGCACGACCGCGGTCGTCGTCATGCCAACCGGGGTATCGGCATAGGCAGCCAGGCCGATGCACGGCAGGTCATGTTCGGCTAGAATGCCGGCCCTTCGTCGCCCTCTGCCTGGAACCGCCGTGAGCAAAGACCCCGACCGCCTATTCGCCCAGCCGTTGCAACAGGTACCTGACTTCGTGTTCAACGAGGATGTGGTTCGTGTGTTTCCCGACATGATCAAGCGGTCGGTGCCTGGCTATCCGGCCATCGTCGAGAACCTTGGCGTGCTCGCCGCGCGCTTTGCCCAGCCTCATACCGCGTTGTATGACCTGGGTGCCTCGCTGGGCGCGGTGACCCAGGCGCTGCGTCGACACGTACGCGCCGACGGCTGTCGAGTGATCGCCGTGGACAACTCGTCGGCCATGGTCGAGCGCTGTCGGCAATACTTGGTCGCCCAGGACTCGATGTTCCAGGAGCTGCTTCCCGTGGATGTGCTGGAAGCGGACATTCTTGCCCTGACGCTGCAGCCGGCCTCGGTAGTGGCGATGAATTTCACCTTGCAGTTCATCGCCCCGCAGCAGCGCCTGCAGTTGCTGACGACCATCCGCCAGGCCCTGTTGCCTGGCGGCGCCCTGATTCTTTCCGAAAAACTGCGCTTCGAAGACCCTCAGACCCAGGAGCTGCTGACCGACCTGCATCTGGATTTCAAGCGGGCCAATGGCTACAGCGAGCTGGAGATTGCCCAGAAACGCAGTGCCATCGAGCATGTGATGAAGCCCGACAGCCTCGAGGTCCACCGTCAGCGCCTGCTCGCCGCCGGCTTTTCCAAGGTCGTGCCCTGGTTCCAATGCCTCAATTTCGCTTCGTTGATAGCCTTGCCATGATCGATCTCTCCCCCCTGCTGCGCCGTCTCGCCTCCACTCCATTGGCCGCCTGGGCACACGATCTGCCCGCCCAGCTCGAAGCCAAGATGGCCAAGGGTCATGGCGACCTGGCCCGTTGGCGCGCCGCGCTGGATGCCTTGCCTGCGCTGCGACCGGTCGAGATCGACCTGGTCGATGGGCTACGCCTGGACTGTGCCTGCGACGATGCCACGCGCGTGCGGATGCAGCAGGCGCTGATGGGGCTTGCGCCCTGGCGCAAGGGACCTTTCGACCTGTTCGGCGTGCATGTGGACACGGAATGGCGCTCGGACTGGAAATGGTCAAGGGTCAGCCCGCACCTGGACTTGCAAGGCAAGCGCGTGCTGGACGTCGGATGTGGCAATGGCTACTACCAATGGCGCATGCTCGGGGCCGGGGCCGACATGGTCATCGGTATCGACCCGAACTGGCTGTTCTTCTGTCAGTTCCAGGCGGTACAGCGCTACTTGCCGGACCTGCCCGCCTGGCATCTGCCCTTCGCGCTGGAGGACCTGTCAGCAAACCTCGAGGGTTTCGACACGGTGTTCTCGATGGGCGTGTTCTATCACCGGCGTTCGCCGATCGAACACTTGCTGGCGCTCAAGGACTGCCTGGTCAAGGGCGGCGAGCTGGTACTCGAGACCCTGGTCATCGAAGGTGACGAACAGCAGGTGCTGGTACCCGAAGACCGCTATGCGCAGATGCGCAACGTCTGGTTCCTGCCTTCGGTACCCGCCTTGGAGCGCTGGCTGCGCCGCGCCGGCTTCAGCGACGTGCGCTGCGTGGACGTCAGCGTGACCAGCACGGCCGAACAACGCAGCACGCCCTGGATGCGTTATCAATCGCTCGGCGACTTCCTCGACCCGAACGATCCCACCCTGACCGTCGAAGGCCTGCCGGCCCCCAGGCGCGCGGTGCTGGTCGCCCGCAAGTAGCGGCCCGGTGCGGCCGTGCAGAGCCCCACCCGCACGGCACCTTGGACTGGCCGCCGGTCCGGCGCCCCGGCGGCGATCGATCCTGCGCCGGCCCTGCCAGCACCCACCGATGGTGCCGGAATCACCCCTTCTGGGCCGCCACGATCAAGGCTTTCATCTCGGCCACCGCCGTCTTGAAACCGACGAACAGCGCATGTGCGACCAGTGCATGGCCGATATTCAGTTCGTTGACTCCCTCGATCGCCGCCACCGCCTCGACATTGTGGTAATGCAGGCCGTGCCCGGCGTTGACGATCAGGCCCTGGTCCAGACCAAGGGCCACGCCGTCGACGATGCGCTTGAGTTCCTGAGCGATCGCGGCCGGGCTTTCGGCATCGGCGTAGCGGCCGGTATGCAGTTCGATGGCCGGCGCGCCAACCCGGCGCGCTGCCTCGATCTGGCGCTGCTCGGCATCGATGAATAGCGAAACCTGCGCGCCGGTACGCGCCAGGCGCTCGACGGCCGCCTTGATCCGCGCTTCTTGCCCGGCGACATCCAGGCCGCCTTCGGTGGTCAGCTCTTGACGAGTTTCAGGCACCAGGCAGATATGCGCAGGGCGGATGCGCTCGGCGAACGCCATCATCTCCTCGGTAACGCCCATCTCGAAATTCATCCGAGTCTGCAGGACATCCTTGAGCAGCAGCACGTCGCGCTCCTGGATATGACGGCGGTCTTCACGCAAATGCACGGTAATGCCGTCGGCGCCCGCCTCTTCCGCGTCCAGGGCGGCCTTGACCGGGTCCGGATAACGGGTTCCTCGGGCTTGGCGCAGCGTGGCCACATGGTCGATGTTGACGCCCAGAAGCATGCGGTTACTGTGAGTCACGAAAGGCTCTCCTGAAAATTGAGCCTCACAGCATACGGTGTGCTCAGCGCTTGCGAAACAGCTCGCGACTGACCAGCGGCCTGGATCCGAGATGAACCGCCAGGGCCTGGCGCATCAGGCGCTTGGCTGCGAGCAAGGCACCCGGCGCATTCCAGTCAGCCTCGGCGAGCGCCAGCAGCTCGGCGCCATTGAACAGGCCAGGCTGTACCCGCTCCACCCGCTCGAGGCCCGACTCGACTTGCAGACGGTACAGCCCTGCCGGCTCCACTGGCATGCCTGCGGCATCCCGGTCGAGAGCGAAGGCGTAACCAAGCTCCTCCAGCAGCTGCCACTCGAAGGTGCGCAACAGAGGTTCCAGTGCGCGTCCCTGCGCCATGGCTTGCAAGGTCAGCCCATAATGGTCGAACAAGCGTGGGTGAGGGACTTCGAGGGGCAGTAGACGAACCAGCAGCTCGTTGAGGTACAGCCCGCTGAACAAGGCGTCCCCGTGCAGCCAGGTGGCGACGCCGATACTCTCCAGGCGACCGACGGTTTTGAGTTCGCCACGACCGCGCAGCTCGACCTCCAGCGGCACGAACGGCCGGACCAGGCTGCCGCCTTTGCCACGCGCGCGCCGCAACACCGCCCGCACGCAGCCTTGCGGCGTGAAGAAATCCACCAGGGCGCTGGCTTCACGGTAGGCACGGCTGTGCAGCACATAGGCCGGTTGCCCGACAGGTCGCTCCATGGCGCATCATCCAGAGGGGCGGCCCGCAGACGCGGACCACCGAAGGCTAGAGGTCGCCGTAGCCCAGCGAACGCAGGGCTCGTTCGTCATCGGACCAGCCACCCTTGACCTTGACCCAAAGGTTGAGCATGACCTTGGCGTCGAACAAGAGCTCCATGTCCTTGCGGGCATCGGATCCGATGCGCTTGATGCGCTCGCCCTTGTCGCCAATGATGATCTTCTTCTGCCCGTCACGTTCCACCAGGATCAGCGCGTGGATATGCAGCACATGGCCTTGCTGCTTGAACTCCTCGATCTCGACGGTGATCTGGTAGGGCAGCTCGGCACCCAGCTGGCGCATGATCTTCTCGCGCACCAGCTCGGCGGCCAGGAAGCGGCTGCTGCGATCGGTGATCTGGTCCTCCGGGAAGAAGTGTTCGTTCTCCGGCAGACGGCTGGCGATCAGGCCCTCGAGCGCCTCCAGGTTATGCCCCTGCTGGGCGGAGATCGGCACGATCTCGGCGTTGGGCAACTGTTCCTGCAGCCACTTGAGGTGCGGGATCAGCTCGGCCTTTTCATCCAGCCGGTCGGTCTTGTTGACCGCCACGATCACCGGCCCCTGAACGTACTGGACCCGCTCGAGCACCAATTGGTCCTCATCGGTCCAGCGGGTCCGGTCGACCACGAAGATGACCACGTCGACGTCCTTCAGGGCGGCCGCTGCGTTGCGGTTCATGTAGCGGTTCAAGGCCTTGTCGTTGGCCTTGTGCATGCCCGGAGTATCGACATAGACCGCCTGTACAGTGCCTTCGGTCTTGATCCCGAGCATGTTGTGGCGAGTCGTCTGCGGCTTGCGCGAAGTGATCGCCAGCTTCTGGCCGAGAATATGGTTGAGCAAGGTCGACTTGCCGACATTGGGTCGGCCGACGATGGCCACATAGCCGCAACGGGTCGGATTGCTATCAGTCATTGCCATTCTCCACGCCCAAGGCGATCAATGCGGCGGCGGCGGCGACCTGCTCGGCGATACGCCGGCTCACGCCCTGACCACGGCTCTTCTTGTTGAGCAGGGCGACCTCGCATTCGACGAAGAAGGTCCGGCAATGGGGTTCGCCCTGGATGTCCACCACTTCGTAGCGCGGCAGTTCACAGGCCCGTGACTGCAGGAACTCCTGCAGGCGGGTCTTCGGGTCCTTGTTGGTGTCGACCAGGGTAAGCCCCTCGAACTCGTCGACCAGCCAGGCCAGGATACGTTCACGCGCGGCAGTGATGTCGGCATCCAGGTAGATGGCGCCGATCAGTGCCTCCAGGGCGTCGGCCAGGATCGACTCGCGACGAAAGCCGCCACTCTTGAGCTCGCCCGAGCCCAGTCGCAGGTACTCGCCCAGATCGAAGCCACGCGCCAGGCGGGCCAGGGTCTCGCCCTTGACCAGGCGGGCACGCAGGCGCGACAGCTGGCCTTCGCGAGCCTGCGGAAAGCGCTCGTACAGCGCCTCGCCGACCACGAAGTTGAGTATCGCGTCACCGAGGAACTCCAGACGTTCGTTGTTGCGGCCGGCATAGCTGCGGTGGGTGAGTGCCAGGAGCATCTGGTCCTGGTTCTTGAAGGTATAGCCGAGCTTGCGCTCCAGGCGACTCAGGGACGCGGTCATGCGTTCACCTGCGGGGCGGCTGCGGTCGCTCGGTTTGGCGTCTCGTTGGAGAGAGTCGCCGGATTCAACACGTTGTTCAAATCGACTTCCTGGAAGACTGTGTGGCTGTGGAGCGCTGTCGAGCAGCGGCCGGACCGAGCGGTCCCATTGAACACAGCCTATGTCAGAAATGCATTCGGCGCCGTCCTGCGGACAACGCCGATCGGGTATCACTGGATCAGGCCAACCCGCGACAGGTTGGGAAGGTGCCCGAGCTTGGGCTCAGGCCAGCTCATCCAGACGGCGAACGCCTTGCCGACGATGTTCCGGTCCGGAACCATGCCGTGCAGCTCCTTCGGAATGTTAGGATCGTCCCAGTAGCGGCTGTCGTTGGAGTTGTCGCGGTTGTCGCCCATCATGAAGTAGTGGCCGGCCGGCACTGTCCACTGCTGGTCCGGTTGCATGCGATTGCGGGCCATTTCCTTGCGGATCAGGTGCTCGGCCTGGCCCAGGCGCTCCTTGTACAGCTGCGCGCTGCCCAGGGTACCTGGCTCGGCCCCGACCAGCTGCTCGGCGATCGGCTGGCCATTGACGTACAAACGCTTGTCGCTGGTATAGCGGACCTGGTCGCCCGGCACGCCTACCACGCGCTTGATGTAGTTGACGTTCGGATCGCTGGGATAGCGGAACACCATGACATCGCCGCGCTGCGGGTCACCGACCTCGATGATCTTCTTGTCGATCACCGGCAGGCGGATGCCGTAGGAAAACTTGTTGACCAGGATGAAATCACCGACCTCCAGCGTGGGCTTCATCGACCCGGACGGGATCTGGAACGGCTCCACTAGGAACGAACGCAGCACCAGAACGATGAACAGCACCGGGAAGAACGACTTGCCGTACTCGACCAGCAAGGGTTCCTTGCCCAGGCGCTCGACCACGTCCACTTCTGGCTGGGTGACGCTGCCTCGGTAGTTGGCGATCGCTGCGCGCCGGCGAGGCGCCAGCAACAACAGGTCGATGAGGGCCAGCAGGCCACAGACAGCAACGGCGATGACCAGCAACAGCGGGAAATTTAGCGACATAGGACCTAGCTATCCAACCTGAGCACGGCGAGGAAGGCTTCCTGTGGAATCTCCACGTTGCCGACCTGTTTCATGCGTTTCTTACCGGCCTTCTGCTTCTCGAGCAACTTGCGCTTGCGGCTCACGTCGCCACCGTAGCATTTTGCCAGTACGTTTTTCCTGAGGGCCTTGACCGTCGTCCGGGCAACGATCTGTCCGCCGATGGCGGCCTGGATCGCAACGTCGAACATCTGCCGAGGAATCAGCTCCTTCATCTTTTCGGTCAGCGCGCGCCCTTTGTAGTGCGCGTTATCCCGATGCACGATCAGCGCCAGTGCGTCGACCCTGTCACCGTTGATCAGCACATCCAGCTTGACCAGGTTGGCCGACTGGTAGCGATCGAAATGGTAGTCCAGCGAGGCATAGCCACGGCTGGTCGACTTGAGCCGGTCGAAGAAGTCCAGCACCACTTCGTTCATCGGCAGGTCGTAGCGTACCTGCACCTGGGAGCCGAGGAACTGCATGTCGCGCTGGACGCCGCGCTTCTCGATGCACAGGGTGATGACGTTGCCCAGGTGCTCCTGGGGTACGAGGATGTTGGCCGAAACGATCGGTTCGCGGAAATCCTCGACCGAAGAGATGTCTGGCAACTTGGACGGGTTGTCGACATAGATGGTTTCACCGGTCTTGAGCTTGACCTCGAAGATCACGCTCGGCGCGGTGGTGATCAGGTCCAGGTCGTATTCGCGCTCCAGGCGCTCCTGGATGATTTCCATGTGCAGCATGCCAAGGAAGCCGCAACGGAAACCGAAACCCAGCGCGTCGGAGCTTTCCGGCAGGTACTGCAGCGACGAGTCGTTGAGGGTCAGCTTCTGCAGGGCATCGCGGAAGTCCTCGAAGTCGTCGGAGCTGACCGGGAACAGGCCCGCGTAGACCTGTGGCTGGATCTTCTTGAAGCCTGGCAGGACCTCGACCTCAGGTGTCGAGGCCAGGGTCAGGGTGTCACCTACCGGCGCCCCGAGAATGTCCTTGATGCTGGCGATGATGAAGCCGACTTCGCCGGCCTTGAGGTCGGCGGTCTGGGTGTGCTTGGGCGTGAACACGCCAACGCTATCGACCAGGTGGACCTTGCCGGTGGACTTGACCAGGATCTTGTCGCCTTTCTTGACCCGCCCCTGGCGTACCCGTACCAGCGAGACCACGCCGAGGTAGTTGTCGAACCAGGAGTCGATGATCAGCGCCTGCAACGGCGCATCGATCTCGCCCTGGGGCGCCGGGATGGTCTGGACCAGGCGCTCGAGCACCTCGTCGACACCCATGCCGCTCTTGGCGCTGCAAGCGACCGCGTCGGTGGCATCGATGCCGATGATCTTCTCGATCTCTTCCTTGACCCGGTCCGGATCGGCCTGCGGCAGGTCCATCTTGTTCAGCACCGGCATGACCTCCAGGCCCTGCTCGATGGCGGTGTAGCAGTTGGCGACCGACTGGGCCTCGACGCCCTGGCCAGCATCGACCACCAGCAGCGCCCCTTCGCACGCGGCCAGGGAACGGCTGACCTCATAGGTGAAGTCGACGTGGCCTGGGGTGTCGATGAAGTTCAGCTGGTAGATCTTGCCATCGCGAGCCTTGTAATGCAGCGTCACGCTGTGCGCCTTGATGGTGATCCCGCGCTCGCGCTCCAGGTCCATGGAGTCGAGTACCTGGGCCTCCATCTCGCGCGCCGTCAGACCGCCGCACATCTGGATGAACCGGTCGGCCAGCGTCGACTTGCCATGGTCGATGTGGGCGATGATGGAGAAATTGCGGATATGACTCAAATCACTCACAGGTCAACACTCGATAAGGCTGCGAGCCGGACGCCCGCGGAAAAATAGCCGGGAATTGTACTGCAATCAGGGTGGGCAGGCTACAAGCTGCGCGTGGCAAGCCGCAAGCCGCAGACAAAAGCAAAGCGGGGGCTAACATGCCCCCGCCTGGTTCTGCCGGCCTGGGCTTGATGCCCAGGCGGCGAGCGGCCGGATGCAAGCGAGGCCCGGCAGGCCGTTTGGCCCCGCTCTTGCTTGCCGCTTGCCGCTCGCCCTGCAGCCGCCTACTCCGCCTACTCCGCCAGCTTGAAGGTGATGAAGCTGGCACGCCCCTGACGCAGCACCCGCATGGACACCGAACGGTTCTTCGGCAGGTCCCTGGCAATCTCGGTGAACTGCTTGGCCGAAGCGATGGCCTGGTTGTTCAGATGGCTGATGACGTCGCCCGGACGCAGGCCGATCATCGCAGCCGGACCGTCCTGGACTTCCTTGATCACCACGCCCCCCTTGAGCTCGAGGGACTTCTTCTGCTCGGCGGTCAGATCGGCCACGGATACGCCCAGGCGGTTGCTGCTGCGCTCGGCGCCAGCCTGGCCACCCACGCCGATATCGGCATCGTCTTCCGGCAGCGCGCCGATGGTGATGTCGAGGTTCTGGCGCTTGCCGTTGCGGATGATCTCGAGCCTGGCCTTGGCGCCATCCTTGAGGCTGCCGACCAGGTGTGGCAGATCGGCGGACATGACGATCGGCTGGCCGTTCATGCTGAGGATGACGTCACCGACCTGCAGACCACCCTTGGCTGCCGGGCCGTCCTCGAGCACTTGCGCCACCAGGGCACCGGCCGGTCTTTCCAGGCCGAAGGACTCGGCCAGATCCTTGTTGACTTCCTGGATCACCACGCCCAGCCAGCCGCGGCTGACCTTGCCGTCCTTCTTCAACTGGTTCGACACGTCCAGCGCCACGTCGATCGGAATGGCGAAGGACAAGCCCATGAAGCCACCAGAGCGGGTGAAGATCTGCGAGTTGATCCCGACCACTTCGCCGTTCATGTTGAACAGCGGTCCGCCGGAGTTGCCGGGGTTGATGGCCACGTCGGTCTGGATGAACGGCACATAGGTGTCGTTGGGCAGGGTCCGCCCCTTGGCGCTGACGATGCCCTTGGTCACGGAGTGATCGAAGCCGAATGGCGAACCGATCGCCAGCACCCACTCGCCGACCTTGAGCTTGCCGGAATCGCCCAGCTTGACGGTCGGCAGGTTCTTGCCGTCGACCTTGAGCAGCGCCACGTCGGTACGCGGGTCGGTACCGACCAGCTTGGCCTGCAACTCGCTACGATCGGACAGGCGCACGATGATCTCGTCGGCATCGGCGACCACATGATTGTTGGTCAGCACGTAGCCATCGGCGGAGATGATGAAGCCCGACCCGAGCGACTGTGCCTCGCGCTGGCGATCGCCACGCGGCGAGCGCGGCATTTGCGGGATGCTGCGCTCGAAGAACTCGCGGAACATCGGCGGCAGGCCTTCGAGGTCGGGGAGCTGGCCCTGGACGATTCGGCGATCGGGCAGCTTCTGTTTGGTGCTGATGTTCACCACCGCTGGCGATGCCTGTTCGACCAGGCTGGTGAAGTCCGGCAGCGCCTCCTCGGCCTGGGCCGTGAGGACCTGGCCGAGCATCAGCACGGCAGCGAACATGGAAAGATAGGATTTCAAGCGAGGTAGTGACATACGACTCCCGTCAAAACGAGCCTAGTTATCAGTAAGCCCCCTGCAACGCAGGAAAGGTCAGACTCCGAGAAGCCTGACCTATAAGTAATTTGCGACAATTTTGCAAATGACAAACCGTTAATTTCTGTTGAAGCGGCGCGCTCGCAGGGGGACGGCGCACAGCCAGCCGATCACTGCCCTGGCTGGTCATCCCTTGCCCGCATGGACAGCGCCACCCGCTCGGCGGTCCCTAGCGGAACCTCGCCGACCACCGTCACCAGCACCGGGCCCGTGGCCGCGTTCAAGTGTCGCGAAACCGCCACGGTCGGCCCGAGCTGGACGCGCGCATCGCTGCCTGCGACCTCCTTGAGTGGCTCGATGAATACCGAGAAGCGGGCCAGGCCATCATCATAGACCAGGTGTTCGACCCGGCTGTCGCGGGTAGAGCCGCGGCGCACCCAACTGTCGACCAGTTCGAATCCGGGCGGCAGCCATTGCGAATGCCAGCCAGGCGCCTGGGTCGTCTCGAGCGAGGCGGCACGCTTGACCGGATGGCAATTGTGGCTGGGTTGGAGCTCGGCTTCGCTGGGCACCTCATCGGTGTCCAACCGGGTCATCTGGAAGCGTTCGAGCAGCTGCCCCTTGTCATTGACCATCAAGGAGACCAGGGGCAAGGCGGTGCGCCGATCAAGACGCAATTCGAAGCCATGGCGATGCTGGTCACGAGGGGTGAGACGAATGTCGATCGCATCACGCTCGGCCACGCGCGACTTGCCGGTGACGGCAAGGTCGTACCAGTTCGTCAGCTTCGCGGGGTCGAGCGCACGCGGCGCCGAATCGGGCGGACTGTCCGCGCCGTCGCCCAGCGTGCCGCCTACGCATTGCACCCGGCCATCGACGCGCAGCACTTCCTGGGCCGGGCCATCGAGCTGCAGCAGCCGCTCACTGACCTTGCCGTCCTGGACACGGTGCCAGATGTCGTGGGAAGAGAAGCTGCCGTTGCGCTCATAGACGAAGGAACCCTGGTAGCTCTGTTCCTTCTCGGCACGGGCCAGCCTGTGCAGCCAGTCACTCGCTTCGGCGGAGGAACCGGCTGCCAGCGCAGGCGCTGCCATGCAGCTGCCGATCAGCAACGGCAGGAGAGGTAGCGCTCGCATGAACGTCCTTGATCAGTGGTTTTCCATGCTCGCCGCACGTGCATAAGGCAAGGCGCTGCCGTTACCTTGCAGAGCGGACTCCTGGGCATGCTGGCGCACCTGCTCCGGCAGACGCTGGTCCCAGCCGGCCTGGTTCTGCAGCACGCCGTTGGCCATCGGGCCGGTCGGCTGGTCGCTGCTTTCGCTGTAGCCAGCCAGTACCGCCGGACCCTGCGCCTGTGGCACGCTCAAGGTCTGCTGGGCCGGCTGCTGGGCTGCCAGCTGGTTACCGCTGATCTCGTCCTGGTTGTACAGACGCACGCCAGCCAGGACCGCCACGGTGACCGAAGCTGCAACGGCCAGACGACCCAGGCTGCGCCATGGGCCGCGCTTGGCCACTACCGGGGCCGCTTCCTCGGCCAGCGCCGCGGACACTGCCGAGGCGATATCCAGGTTCGGCAGCAGCAGCTCCTTGTGCATGGCCGCACGGGCGACCTGGTAGCGCGACCAGGTGGCACGGGTTTCGGCATCGCCGGCTGCATTCAGCACACGACGCAGTTCCAGTTCATCCGCTTCGTTGTCCATCACCGCGGACAGCGATTCCTGCAAAGCTTCACGACTCATGGCGGTTCCTCTCAAGGCTGTGGCCGCTGTCTCAGGTTTCCTGCAACAACGGTTGCAGGGCTTTATCGATGGCCTCCCGAGCGCGGAAGATCCTGGAGCGCACGGTACCCACCGGACATTGCATGACACTGGCAATGTCCTCGTAACTCAGACCATCGAATTCGCGCAATGTCAGGGCCGTGCGCAAATCTTCAGGCAGCTGCTGGATTGTGCGATGGACAGTGCCTTCGATTTCATCCCGCAACAACGAGCGCTCAGGAGACTCGAGATCCTTGAGGCCATGATCGCCGTCGTAGAACTCCGCATCCTCGGAGCTCACATCGCTGTCCGGTGGCCGCCTTCCGCGGGACACCAGGTAATTCTTCGCCGTGTTGATGGCGATGCGGTACAGCCACGTGTAGAACGCAC
This sequence comes from Pseudomonas sp. Marseille-QA0332, assembly GCF_054950175.1. Lineage (NCBI taxonomy): Bacteria > Pseudomonadati > Pseudomonadota > Gammaproteobacteria > Pseudomonadales > Pseudomonadaceae > Pseudomonas > Pseudomonas sp. Marseille-QA0332. The sequence continues at coordinate 4,401,690 of NZ_CM143106.1, read as the reverse complement.
TGTCGCCGCGGAAGTTCCCAAGCGCCCGGTACGCCTTGATGAAGGCCTCCTGCGCCACATCCTGGGCCTCGTGGGTATCGTGTACGAAACGCACGATCAATCCGAGAATCTTGTGCTGGTACTTCACCACCAACAGATCGAACGCTCGCCTGTCGCCGCGCTGTACGCGCTCGACAAGCTGCTGATCCTCTTCCTGGGTTAGCATGAACACTCCTCGATGATCTCGAAGGAGCGTTGCAACGAGCATCGCTCAGGCTTGCAACCATAGACTCGGGCTTCGCGCAAAAGTTCTCCCCTCCAAGCAAGTTTCCTGCGGCCTCGGTCGGCCTGCATGGAAGACGTAGCGCGATCATTGCCGCCCACGTCGATATTCTAGTCTTCGATACGCAGGGCCAGCCCGGATGAAGCTACCGCCTGCGTCGCCACGGCGATCGTGAACTGCGGGCAGCCTTCTATGGATATCCACCCCGGATGGAAAGTTCCCAGAAAAATTGCTCGATCGACCGGCGCCCATGGAAAATCGGCGCCAGTGGCTGCTATAAAGGCAACCGCTCTGGTTTCACGATACTTTCACAATGCCATCTGCGCATGGCTATTGTGCCGTTCCCTTCCCGAAGATTACTAGTGCCCCGACATGAGCCAACGATTCCAACATGATGTCCTTGTGATCGGCAGCGGTGCAGCAGGCTTGAGCCTGGCACTCAACCTTCCCCGCCATCTGCGCGTCGCGGTGCTGAGCAAGGGCGAGCTGGCCAACGGTTCGACCTTCTGGGCCCAGGGCGGCGTTGCCGCCGTGCTCGACGATGCCGACACGGTCCAGTCCCATGTCGAGGACACCCTCGATGCCGGTGGCGGGTTGTGCGACGAAGCGGCCGTGCGCTTCACGGTCGAACACAGCCGCGAAGCCATCGAATGGCTGATCGAGCAAGGCGTGCCTTTCACCCGCGACGAAGGTCACGGGGTGGATGACGGCGGTTTCGAGTTCCACCTGACCCGCGAGGGCGGGCACAGCCACCGACGCATCATCCATGCCGCCGATGCCACGGGTGCGGCGATCTTCAACACCTTGCTCGAGCAGGCCAGGCGTCAGCCCAACATCGAGCTGCTGGAGCAGCGCGTCGCGATCGACCTGATCACCGAGCGCCGGCTGGGCCTGGAGGGCGAGCGCTGCCTCGGCGCCTATGTCCTGGACCGTGGCACTGGCGAAGTCGACACCCATGGGGCGCGCTTCACCGTGCTGGCCACCGGCGGGGCGGCCAAGGTCTACCTCTACACCAGCAATCCCGACGGCGCTTGCGGCGATGGCATCGCCATGGCCTGGCGTGCCGGCTGCCGGGTGGCGAACCTGGAATTCAACCAGTTCCACCCCACCTGCCTCTACCATCCCCAGGCCAAGAGCTTCCTGATCACCGAGGCCCTGCGCGGCGAGGGCGCGCTGCTGCGCCTGCCCAGCGGCGAGCGCTTCATGCCGCGCTTCGATCCGCGCGAGGAGCTGGCGCCGCGGGACATCGTCGCGCGCGCCATCGACCACGAGATGAAGCGCCTGGGCATCGATTGCGTCTATCTGGACATCACCCACAAGTCGGCCGAGTTCATCAAGAGCCACTTCCCCACGGTCCACGAACGCTGCCTGTCGTTCGGCATCGACATCACCCGCCAGCCGATCCCGGTGGTACCGGCCGCGCACTATACCTGCGGCGGCGTGGTGGTCGACCAGCGTGGCCTGACCGACGTGCCGAACCTGTATGCCATCGGCGAAACCAGTTTCACCGGCCTGCACGGCGCCAATCGCATGGCCAGCAATTCGCTGCTCGAATGCTTCGTCTATGGACGCTCCGCCGCGCTCGACATCCAATCCCGCCTGAACCAGGTCGACATGCCAGAGGCCCTGCCCTGCTGGGATGCCAGCCAGGTCACCGATTCGGACGAGGACATCATCATCGCGCACAATTGGGACGAGCTGCGGCGCTTCATGTGGGACTACGTCGGCATCGTGCGCACCAGCAAGCGCCTGCAGCGCGCGGCTCACCGGGTACGCCTGCTGCTCGACGAGATCGACGAGTTCTACAGCAACTACAAGGTCAGCCGGGACCTGATCGAGCTGCGCAACCTGGCCCAGGTCGCCGAACTGATGATCCGCTCGGCCATGGCGCGCAAGGAGTCCAGAGGCCTGCACCATACGCTGGACTATCCACAGCTGCTGCCACGGGCGCTGGACACTATCCTGGTGCCGCCCAACGGCGCCGGCTGAACTTCAGCCTCAGCCGCAGCCGGCGATGCAGCTCGGGTGCCAAGGCGTCGCCCGGGATGCACTGGGCCCGGGCAAACCGGTCGCCTTGCCGGACGAAGCGCAACACCACCAGCCCCGGCAAGGCGACACTGTCGCGGCACAGGCGCGCCGCTTGCCAACCACCGGCGCGCGAATACAGCCACCAGCCGGCGGGGTCACGGCGCAAGCCGGTCACGGCCTGGGGATGGTCGAGCAGGATGCGTCGGGGAATGGCCCAGGCAGCATGCGTCAGGCAGGCCAGGCACAGCGCCAGTCGGAGCCAGCCGGGCAGCGCGGCCAGGCCAAGCACGCCCAGAGCCAGCGCCAGGCAGGCGAGATAGGCCACCAGCAACAGGCGCGAGCCTTGCCAGTGGCACTCGAAGCGTTCACTTGGGCTGGACACGGTCCAGGATGATGCGAACCATGCGTTGCAGCTCCGGATCCTCGGACTCGTTGCGCTCCATGAACCAGCCGAACAGGTCCTGGTCTTCGCAGGTCAGCAAGCGGCGATACAGCTCGCGGTCCGCCTCGTCCAGGCTGGCATAGACCTCCTGGGTGAAAGGCACCAGCAGCACGTCCAGCTCCAGCATGCCGCGACGGCTGTGCCAGAAAAGCCGGTTGAGTTCAGATTGTTCGACCATGGGGCCCTCCTCGAATGGCCGGCCAGTATACAGGGCCTCCGACGAAGCGGCACGCGGCGTTGGTCGAGGTAGGCCGGCGGCCGGTCACGGGCGAACAGCGCGCTGCCTACCTATTTTGGCCCTGGCGTTCTATCATGGGCGCAGAATTCACGACGTGCGATGACCCATGGCCGATTCCGCTTTCTTCTGCCCGCTGAGCCACGAAGGCATTCTTGCCGTGCGCGGCTCCGATGCCGGCAAGTTCCTGCAGGGCCAGCTGACCTGCAACATCAACTACCTCGACCCGTCCCATTCCAGCCTGGGCGCGCGCTGCATGGTCAAGGGGCGCATGCAATCGAGCTTTCGCATCCTGCCCGAAGGCAACGGCTATCTGCTGGCCATGGCCCGCGAACTGCTCGAGCCGCAGCTTGCCGACCTGAAGAAGTACGCGGTGTTTTCCAAGGCCACGCTGGAGGACGAAAGCCAGGCCTGGGCGCGCTTCGGCGTCCACCAGGGTGAGGCCGCCCTGGCGTCCCTGGGGCTGGAGCTGAACGACGAGGCTGGCGCCACCGTGCGCCTGGACGACCTGATCGCGGTGCGCGTCTCGCCTGGCCGGGCCGAGCTCTGGGCCCCGGCGCGGCAGGCCGGGACGCTGGGCGAGGCGCTTGCCAGGCTGCTGCCGGCAGGCGAACTCAACGACTGGCTGCTCGGCCAGGTGCGGGCCGGCCTCGGCCAGGTCATGGCCCAGACGCGCGAACTGTTCATCCCGCAGATGATCAACCTGCAGGCCGTCGGCGGCGTGAGCTTCAAGAAAGGTTGCTACACCGGCCAGGAAATCGTCGCCCGCATGCAGTACCTGGGCAAGCTCAAGCGTCGGCAGTATCGCCTGGCGCTGGAACAATCGGCGCCACCGGCGCCGGGTACCGCGATCTTCTCGCCCACGCACGGCTCTTCGGTCGGCGAGGTGGTGCTCGCCGCGCGCAGCGAGCAGGGCTGCGAGCTGCTCGCGGTGGTCGGTGCCGAGGCCATCGAAGATGGCAACCTGCACCTGGGCAGCCTGGAGGGCCCGCGGCTGGCCGTGCTGAGCCTGCCTTACGAACTGGACCGTGATCGGGAAATCCAGCGCTGACCCGCCTGCCCCGCGCGCCGCGGGGCTGCACTTGCACCGTAGTAGTAGAAGAATCCATGAACAAGCTGGCCGAGATGGTCCAGGAGCAGCTGCTTGCCGCCATCGAAAACGATGACCTGGTGCTGCCGACCCTGCCTGAAGTCGCACTGAGCATCCGTGAAGCCGCCGAGGACAGCGAGATAAGCGTCGCCGCGCTGAGCCGGGTGATCGGTCGCGACGCGGCGTTGTCGGCGCGCCTGATCAAGGTGGTCAATAGTCCGTTGCTGCGCGCGAGCGTCGAAGTCACCGACCTGCATACCGCGATCACCCGACTGGGCATCAACTACAGTTGCAACCTGGCCGTCGGGCTGGTCATCGAGCAGATCTTCCGGGCCCGCTCGCCAGTGGTCGAACAGAAGCTTCGCGCGATCTGGAGCAACAGCCTGGAAGTGGCCGGCATCAGCTACGAGCTGAGCCGCCGGCACACCCCACTCAAGCCGGACCAGGCGGCGCTTGGCGGCCTGGTCCACCAGATCGGCGCCTTGCCCGTGCTGATCTACGCCGAGGAGCACAACGAACTGTTGGCCGACCCTGTCTGCCTGGAGCACGTCATCGAGCAGATCCAGCCAGTGCTGGGCGACAAGATTCTCAGCGCCTGGGAGTTTCCCGAACAGCTGGTCCGGCTGCCGGGACAGATTCGCGACTTGCAACGGCGAACCGAGCGGATCGACTACATCGACGTGGTGCAGATCGCTCGTCGGCTGAGCAAGCGCGAGCCCGACCGCCCGGTGGACGCCCTGCCCGCCTATCGCCACCTCGGCCTGGCCGCCGGCACCGAGCTGGACGTGCTCGAGCTGCTCGATGCCCGCAGCCTGCTGCACTGAGCACGCTCGGCTCACTGGCCGGCGATGAAGCTCACCCTCACTCGCAGCCCGCCACTGGCGCCATCGTGCAAGCTCACCTGCGCCAGGTGTGCGCGGCAGATTTCACCGACGATGGCTAACCCCAGGCCGGTGCCCTGCGCGCTGCCGCGATAGAAGCGCTCGAAGACCCGCTCGCGTTCGTGCGCCGGGATGCCCGGCCCGTCATCTTCCACTTCCAGGATCGCCGGCGCCAGCACCCTCAAGGTCACGCTGCCACCGGACGGGGTATGCGCCAAGGCATTGTCCACCAGATTGTTCAGCAGCTCGTTGAGCAGCGTCGGCTCGCCCTTGAGCCAGACCGGCGCCTGTGCCTCCAGCGCCAGGGCGATGCCGCGGGCATGGGCCAGCGGTGCCATGGCAAGGCCCAGTTCGCGAGTCAGCTGGCTCAAGTCCAGGCGCTGCGCGCCCCCTTCGGCGATGGCTCGCGCGCCGTTCTCGACACGGGCCAGGGAAAGCAGCTGGTTGGCCAGGTGAGTGAGCCGATCGGTACCTTGCGCGGCCGCTTCCAGCGTCTGGCGCCAGGTCTGCGGCTCGTCGGCGCGCAGCCCCAGTTCGATCCGCGCCTTGAGCGCTGCCAGCGGGGTGCGCAGCTCATGGGCAGCATCGGCGATGAACTGCGCCTGGCGCTCGAACTGACCACGCAGCCGCTCGGTGAAATGATCCAGAGCCCGGACCAGCGGCCTTAGCTCCCGCTGCACCTCGACCACTGGCAGGGCACTGAGGTCGTCCGGCTGCCGCTCTTCGACCGCCGTGCGCAGACGCTCGAGCGGACGCAACGCCGCGCTGACGGCAAACCAGACCATCAGTAGCGCACCCAGTGCCAGCATGCCCAGGCGCAACAAGGTGTCGGCCATGAGCCCCTGGGCCATGCGCACCCTGGCCTCCTCGGTCTCGGCCACGCGGATCTCGGCCATGCCGTTCATGTTCGGTTCGCTCACGGCCTTGAGCAGGCTGACCACTCGCACGTTCTGGCCAAGATAGGTCGCGTTGTAGAACCGTGCCAAGGCCGGATAGTCATCGGTACGCGGCGTCCCCGGCGGCGGCGCTGGCAACTGCTCGTAGCCGGAGATCAGTTTCTGGTGAATGTCCAGCACCTGGTAGAAGATGCGTCCGGCACTGTCATAGGCGAAGGTATCCAGGGCCACGTAGGGCACATCCGCGCTGAGCGTGCCGTCGCGCTGCGAAAGACCGGCGGCAATGGTGCGTGCCGAGGCCAGCAAGGTACGGTCATAGGCCGTATCGGCTGCCTCGCGGCCGTTCCAGTAGGCGCTCAGCCCACTGGCCAGCATCAGTATCACCAGCAGCAGCGCGAGATTCCACAGCAGCCGCGCGCGAAGGCTGTCGGCCTCACGCATCGCGATGCTCGAGCAGGTAGCCCAGGCCGCGGAAGGTCACGATGGCCACGGGCTGGCCGTCGAGTTTCTTGCGCAACCGGTGGATATAGATCTCGATCGCATCGGGGCTGGCCTCCTGGTCCAGGCCGAATACCTGCGCTGCCAGCTGCTCCTTGCTCATCACCCGGCCTGGGCGGGCAATCAACGCCTCGAGCACGCTCTGCTCGCGAGAGGTCAAGGTCAGGGTCTGCTCGCCCAGACTGAAGCGCCGGGTGTCGAGGTCATAGACCAGCGGCCCGCAGTGCTGCTGGCGCTCGCCGCCGAGCACGCTGCGGCGCAACAGGGCCTTGACTCGCGCTTCCAGCTCGGTGAGTTCGAAGGGCTTGGCCAGGTAGTCGTCGGCGCCGAGGTTGAGTCCATGTACCCGGTCCTTCACGTCACTGCGCGCGGTGAGCATCAGTACCGGCAGGTTGCGTCCACGCCCACGCAGGCGGGCCAGCACTTCGAAGCCATCCATGCGCGGCAGACCGACATCGAGGATGGCCACCGCGTAGTCCTCGCTGGCCAGTGCAAGGTCCGCCGCCACGCCGTCATGCAGCACATCGACGGTCAGCCCTGTGCCCTTGAGGGCCTGGGCAACGCTTTCAGCCAGTTGCAGATGATCTTCGACCAGCAGGACCCGCATCGTTCTCTCCCGTCTCGGCTCAAGGATGGGCGCGGAGTGTAACCCTGTCTCCAGCGCTGTGAAGCCCCTCGTAACAAACCTTTCAAATTGAAAGGTTGGTGAAAGGTTCGTTACCTAGCATCGCACCACGGCACACCAATGATGCCGAAAATGCGCCATGAAGGTGCACCGATAAGAACAATAAACGGAGTCAGTCGACGATGCTGTCCTCACAGCCTCAGGCGTGCATGCCTGCCCGATCTCATCCCGCTCGTCCCTCTACCATCGCCACGGCTCTGGCCTTCGCCAGCGTCGCCCCGATGAGCCAGGCCGCTTTCCTCGAAGACAGCAAGGCCACCTTCGAAACCCGCAACATGTACTTCAACCGCGATTTCCGCGATGGCACCAGCAGCCAGCAGTCCAAGCGCGACGAATGGGCCCAGGGCTTCATGCTCAACGTCCAGTCCGGCTATACCGAAGGGACCGTGGGGCTGGGCATCGATGCGCTGGGCATGGTGGGGGTCAAGCTCGACTCCAGCCCGGATCGCACCGGCAGTGGCCTGCTGCCAACCCATGACGATGGTCGCGCCGCCGACGAATACTCCAAGCTCGGCCTGACCGGCAAGATCAAGGTGTCGCGCACCGAACTGAAGTTCGGCACGCTGATTCCCGAGCTGCCGACGTTGCAGCCCAACGATGGCCGCATCCTGCCGCAGACCTTCGAAGGCGGCTTGCTGACCTCCGAGGAAATCGACGGCTTGACCTTCACCGGGGGTCGCCTGGAAAAGGCCAAGGACCGCAACGACACCAATCGCGAAGACATTGCGCTGAACAACAAGAACAATCGCTTCGGCGCCACCGTGGTCGGCGATCACTATGACCTGGCTGGCCTGGACTACCAGTTCTCCGAGCGCGTCACCGGCAGCTACCACTTCGCTCAGCTCGACGACGTCTACCGCCAGCATTTCATCGGCCTGGTCGCCAGCCAGCCCTGGGGGCCAGGCAACCTGGTCGCCGACCTGCGTCTTTCCGTCAGCGACGACCAGGGCCAGGCGCGCGCCGGCAAGATCGACAATACCGCGGCCAACGGCATGCTCAGCTACGCCATCGACAGCCACAAGTTCAGCGCTACCTACCAGCACCTGTCCGGCGACAGTGCCTTCCCCTACATCGATGGGGCCGATCCCTATCTGGTCAACTTCGTCCAGATCAACGACTTCGCCGCAGCCGACGAGCACTCCTGGCAGCTGCGCTACGACTACGACTTCACCCGGCTGGGCATCCCCGGCCTGACGTTCATGACTCGCTACATCAGCGGCGACAATGTCAGCCGTGCCGAGGGTGGCGAAGGCAAGGAATGGGAACGCAACAGCGAACTGAAGTACGTGGTCCAAGGCGGTCCGTTGAAAAACGTCGCCGTACGCCTGCGCAACGCCACCTTCCGCTCCAACTTCGCTCGCGACGCCGATGAAGTGCGGCTGCTGGTGAGCTACAGCGTGGCCCTTTGGTAATCCGACAACAACAACACCCCGGAGATAGACGATGACCTCTTCACTACGCCGCCTCGTCCTTGCCACAGGCTGCCTGCTGCTGGCTGGCAACGCCCTGGCCGCCGAACCCAAGCGCCCCGAATGCATCGCCCCGGCCTCCCCCGGCGGCGGCTTCGACCTGACCTGCAAGCTGGTGCAGAGCGCCTTGGTCAACGAGAAGATCCTCAGCAAGCCCATGCGCGTGACCTACATGCCCGGTGGCGTCGGCGCGGTGGCCTACAACGCGGTGGTAGCGCAACGCCCCGCCGATGCCGGGACACTGGTGGCCTGGTCCAGCGGCTCGCTGCTCAACCTTGCCCAGGGCAAGTTCGGCCGCTTCGACGAGAACGCGGTGAAATGGCTGGCGGCGGTCGGCACCAGCTACGGCGCGATCGCGGTGAAGAGCGACTCTCCCTACAAGACCCTGGATGACCTGGTCGCCGCGTTGAAGAAGGACCCGAGCAAGGTGGTAATCGGCTCCGGTGGCACCGTCGGCAGCCAGGACTGGATGCAGACCGCACTGATCGCCAAGGCCGCCGGGATCAACCCGCGCGACCTGCGCTACGTCGCTCTCGAAGGCGGCGGCGAGATCGCCACTGCGTTGCTGGGCGGCCACATCCAGGTCGGCTCGACCGACATTTCCGACTCCATGCCGCATATCCAGAGCGGCAACATGCGCATCCTCGCCGTGTTCTCCGAGAATCGCCTGGACGAACCGGAGATGAAGGACATCCCGACGGCCAAGGAACAGGGCTACGACATCGTCTGGCCAGTGGTGCGTGGCTTCTACCTGGGCCCGAAAGTCAGCGACGAGGACTATGCCTGGTGGAAAGCTTCGTTCGACCAGCTGCTGGCGTCCGAGGCGTTCGCCGAGCTGCGTGACCAGCGCGAGCTGTTCCCGTTCGCCATGACCGGCGAGCAGCTCGATGGCTACGTGAAGAAGCAGGTCGCCGACTACAAGGCCCTGGCCAAGGAATTCGGGCTGATCCAGTAAGCCCTGACGACAGCGCTGCCTGTTCCGGATGACGCGGAGATGACGTTGTCCGGGCCAGGCAGCTCTCGATCGCTCTTCATGAGGATTCCCACGATGATCCTGCAACGCATTTTCGCCCTGGCCCTGCTGGCGGTCTGTGCCGCGCTGGCGGTGATGGCCTGGCCTTACCAGGCCGCGTTTTCCTACGAACCGGTCGGCCCACGGGCCTATCCGCTGCTCATGCTTGCCCTGATGGGCCTGGGCCTGCTGTACCTGGCGATCCGCCCCACGCCGATCGTGCGCAAGGACGACGAGCCGGAGCTGGACCGACAGACCCTGGTCAAGATCGCTTGCTGCGTGGGCCTGCTGGTCGTCTTCGCCGCCACCTTCGAAGCGCTGGGTTTCATTCTCAGCGCGATCCTGACCGGCCTGCCCATGGCCCGCCTCTATGGTGGCCGCTGGCTGCATGGCGCCCTGGTGGTGATCGGCATGAGCCTGTTCCTGTACTGGCTGTTCGACCGCGTGATGGATGTCCCTCTGCCCCTGGGCCTGCTCGCCGGACTGGAGAACTGAAACATGGATACCTTGAGCTACCTCGGGCAAGGCTTCGGCGTTGCCCTGAGCCCCTACAACCTGGTCACCGCGCTGAGCGGAACGCTGATCGGCACGGTCGTCGGCCTGTTGCCGGGGTTGGGCCCGATCAATGGCGTGGCCTTGCTGATCCCGATCGCCTTCGCCCTCGGCCTGCCGCCGGAATCGGCGCTGATCCTGCTGGCGGCGGTCTACCTGGGCTGCGAATACGGAGGACGGATCAGCTCGATCCTGCTGAACATTCCAGGCGAAGCCTCCACGGTGATGACCACCCTCGACGGCTACCCCATGGCTCGCCAGGGCCTGGCCGGCGTGGCGCTGTCGTTGTCGGCCTGGAGTTCGTTCATCGGCGCCTTCATCGCCACTTGCGGTATGGTCCTGTTCGCACCGCTGCTGGCCAAGTGGGCGATCGCCTTCGGCCCGGCGGAATACTTCGTGCTCATGGTCTTCGCCATCGTCTGCCTGGGCGGCATGGCCGGTGACAAACCGCTGAAGACGTTCATCGCCGCGCTGATCGGACTGTTCCTTTCCAGTGTCGGCATCGACGCCAACAGTGGTGTCTACCGCTTCACCGGCGACAGCGTGCACCTGGCCGATGGCATTCAGTTCGTGGTGCTGGTGCTGGGCCTGTTCTCCATCAGCGAAATCCTCCTGCTGCTGGAAAAGACCCATCACGGCCACCAGGCGGTGAAAGCGACCGGACGCATGCTGTTCAACCTCAAGGAAGCGGCCTCGGTATTCGTGGTCAACATCCGTTGCGGCCTGCTTGGCTTCATCATGGGCGTGCTGCCCGGTGCCGGCGCGACTCTGGCCAGCGCCGTGGCCTACATGACCGAAAAACGCCTCGCCGGCACCTCGGGCAGCTTCGGCAAGGGCGACAAGCGTGGCCTGGCCGCGCCAGAGACAGCCATCGGCGCATCCTGCTGCGGCGCCCTGGTGCCGATGCTGACCCTTGGGGTCCCGGGCTCGGGCACCACCGCCGTGATGATCGGCGCACTGACCCTGTACAACATCACGCCAGGGCCACTGCTGTTCGAGCAGCAGCCAGACATCGTCTGGGGCCTGATCGCCTCGCTGTTCATCGCCAACATCATGCTGGTGATCCTGAACATCCCGATGATCCGCATCTTCACCCGCATCCTGGCCGTACCGAACTGGGCACTGGTGCCGGTCATCGCGATCATCACCGCGATCGGCGTCTATGCCGTGCATGCCACCACCTTCGACCTGTTCCTGATGGTCGGCATCGGCATTCTTGGCTACATCCTGCGCAAGCTCGACTTCCCGCTGTCGCCGATCCTGCTGGGGTTCATCCTCGGCGGTCTGATGGAGCAGAACCTGCGGCGCGCGCTGTCGATCTCCAACGGTGAGCTGGGAATCCTCTGGTCCAGCCCGATCAGCTTGTCGGTCTGGGTCCTGACCCTGTGCATGCTGGCCCTGCCGCTGCTGCGCATCTGGCGTCGCCGCGCCAAACAGCGCCAGGCCCTGGCCGATGCCTGAGGGCAAGCTGCCACTGTACTGGGTCACCGGCCTGGTCGGCCTGGCTGGCGGGTTTCTCGCCAGTCAGGCCGGCTGGCCCCTGCCATGGATGGTGGGCTCGCTGCTGGCGATCATCCTCGTGCGCTGCCTGACCCCCTGGCAGCTCAGCGAGATTCCGGGCGGTCGCAAGTGCGGCCAGTGGATCATCGGCATCGGCATCGGCCTGCATTTCACGCCGGCGATCATCGAGCAGGTGGCCAGCCACTTTGCGCTGATCTTCTTCGGCGCGCTGTTGACCAGCGTTTCCAGCGTGATCGGCGTGTGGCTGTTGAGGCGTACCGGCGAGGACAGGCCTACCGCCTTCTTCGCCAGCATGCCCGGCGGCTCGGGCGAGATGGTCAACCTCGGTGCGCGCAACGGCGCGGCGCTCGGCCAGGTGGCCGCCGCGCAGAGCTTGCGAGTGCTGACGGTGGTCCTGTGCGTGCCGGCGCTGTTCAAGCTGCTGCTCGGTGAAGGGGTAGCGATGCATCACGTCGGTGGGGTCGACTGGGGCTGGCTGGCGCTGGTCGCCCCGCTCGGCCTGCTGGCCGCGTGGGCCTGGCAACGCCTGCGCCAGCCCAATCCCTGGCTGTTCGGTCCGCTGCTGGTGGCCGCCACCACCAGCTTGGCGGCGGGCTTGCAGACCAGCCTGCCGGACGGCGCCAGCCAGATCGGCCAATGGCTGATCGGCAGCGGCCTGGCCTGTCATTTCAACCGAGCGTTCTTCCGCCGCGCGCCGTCCTTCCTCGGGCGGACCTTGCTGGCCACCGCCTTGAGCATGCTGGTCGCCGCCGCTGCTGCCTGGCTGCTCAGCAGCCTGACCCTGCTGGACCTGCGCTCGCTGACCCTGGGCATGATGCCCGGCGGCATCGCCGAGATGAGCCTGACCGCCGAGACCCTGCAACTGTCGGTGCCACTGGTCACGGCCATGCAGGTGATGCGATTGTTGTTCGTGCTGTTCCTGGCCGAGCCGCTGTTTCGCCAATGGGCGGCCAGGTGGCCCGAGACGGATTCACCGGACCACCCAGCGCGCTGATGTGAATGAGCGCTACGGTCAGTTGGACAAGGGCGGCAGCGACCAGTCGATTGGTGCCAGGCCCCACTGCTCGAGGAAGCTGTTCGCCCGGCTGAAATGTCCGCAGCCCAGGAAGCCGCGATGGGCCGACAGCGGCGACGGATGCACCGACTTGAGCACCAAGTGCTTGGTCCCGTCGATCAGTACCTGCTTGCTCTGGGCGTGCTTGCCCCAGAGCAGGAACACCACGTGCTCGCAGTGCTCGCTGACCAGCTGGATGATCCGATCGGTGAACGACTCCCAGCCTTTCCTGGCATGCGAGGCCGCGTTGCCGCGCTCGACGGTCATGGTGGTGTTGAGCAGCAGCACGCCCTGTTCGGCCCAGCTCTGCAGGCAGCCGTGCGTCGGTATCGGGATGTTCAGGTCGCGCTGCAGCTCCTTGAAGATGTTGACCAGCGAAGGCGGTGCCGGGACGCCGGGCTGGACCGAGAAGCACAGCCCATGGGCCTGGCCTGGGCCGTGATAGGGGTCCTGCCCGAGGATGACCACCTTGACTGCATCCAGGGGCGTGGAATTCAAGGCGTTGAAGATCATCGGCCCAGGTGGATAGATCTCCTTCCCGGCAGCGTGCTCTTCGCGCAGGAACTCGCGCAGGCGGTGCATGTAAGGCTGGTCGAATTCGGCACGCAGGGCCGCCTTCCAGCTGGGTTCGAGCTTGATGCGATCGTCGTCGGTCATGGGGTCATCCGTTGGCAGATGGCGGGACGGTAGGAAAGCTGTCCCGGGTTGTCAATGAATCCGACCGACGAGCGACGAGATCGCTCCGACCAGCCATACTTGAGCCGACAAATACAACGAGGTCGTCCATGTCCATTCACCATGAGCTACGCAGCGGTGCGCACGGCGCCCGCATCGGCATCGTCACCCTGGATGCGCCCGAGTCCCTCAATGCCCTGACCCTGTCCATGGTCGAACGCCTGCACGAGCTGCTGCAATTGTGGGCCAACGATCCGGCCGTGGCCTGCGTGCTGTTGCGCGGCGCCGGCAACAAGGCGTTCTGCGCCGGGGGCGATGTGCGCAGCCTGGCCCAGGCCTGCCGCGAGCAGCCGGGCAGCGTCGTCCCGCTGGCGGCGCGCTTCTTCGCCACCGAATATCGTCTCGACCATTACCTGCATACCTACCCCAAGCCATTGCTGTGCTGGGGCCATGGCCATGTGCTCGGCGGCGGCATGGGCCTGCTGCAGGGTGCCGGCATCCGTATCGTCACCCCAAGCAGCCGACTGGCGATGCCGGAAATCGGCATCGGCCTGTACCCCGACGTGGGCGCCAGTTGGTACCTGAACCGCCTGCCCGGCAGGCTCGGCCTGTTCCTCGGCCTCACCGGCTCCACGCTCAACGCCCGCGACGCGCTCGACCTGGGCCTTGCCGACCGCTTCCTGGGCGAACACCAGCAGGCCGACCTGATCGACGAACTGCTGCAGCTGAACTGGCAGGCGCAACCGGCGCTGCAGCTCAACAGCCTGCTCAAGGCCGAGCAGCACCGCGCTCACGAACAGCTGCCCGCCGCGCAGTGGCTGCCACGACGCGCGCGCATCGACGCGTTGCTGGACGTGGCCGAGCCACACGCCGCCTGGCGGGCACTGAGCGACCTGCGCGAGGATGCCGACCCGCTGATGGCGCAGGCCGGCCAGCGTGTGCATGGCGGCTGCCCCTTGACGGCGCATCTGGTCTGGGAACAACTGCAGCGGGCCCGGCGCCTGTCGCTGGGGCAGGCCCTGCAGATGGAATACACCATGAGCCTGAACTGCTGCCGCCATCCGGAATTCAGCGAAGGGGTACGCGCGCGCCTGCTGGACAAGGACAACGCTCCGCGCTGGCACTGGCCCGATATCGAGCGGATACCGGACGCGGTGGTCCAGGCGCACTTCAGCCCTTGCTGGGAAGGCCCACACCCACTGGCGGACCTGGCTTGACTCAACGCTGCCAGCGCTGACCACCCCGCTCGTGGTAGCGCGGAGCGCGTTCGCCGCGCCGGTCGTAGTGAAGGCGCTCATCGTAGCGTGGTTGGCCCAGGCGATGATCGTGGCGGTGGCGATCACCGATGAAGCGCTGGTCCTGGCGATAGTTGCCATGCCACCTGGGATTGACACCGGGGGGCGGATAGGGACGAAACTGCGGCGGCGGCGCTGGCTGGTAGTAGCGCGGCGGCTGACCGTGATGGTAGCGCGGCTGCGTGTTGTAGTAGTAACGCGGCTGCGGTGCGACATGATAGCGATCGACACGATAGTAGCCCGGCTGGATGGATGGCCCGGCCGAATGGTACTGCGTGCGGTAATATCCCTCGTAAGGTGCGCAGGCGCTGGTCAACAGGCCAAGCAGTGCGAGCATCAGGATTCTGTGCATGGCGGCCTCCCGGACCGCTGAGAGCCCGGACCAGCGACGCTGGCGGGGGTCGATCAGCAAACGTTCGTCGACCTCGAATCAGACAATGCACCTGGCGTGCAGTGCCATGTCCGTAACAAATTGATACAAGGCTTTGCACCTTGCAAAACAATGCAGTCAATCCGCTTGCACCGCTCTAGAATGGCGCCACTGGCACACATCACGGGAAGATCATGCCTTCACGTTCCGCCCTGTTTTCGCAACGCTCGCTGCTCCTGGCGCTGCTGGTGTTGCTGGCCTGCGGTTTTCTGGCGACCTCGCTGCTGAGCTACTTCGCTTCGCGCGGGGCGATCCGTGACGGTATCGTCAACACGGAACTGCCATTGACCTCCGATACGGTCTATTCGGAAATCCAGAAGGACCTGGTGCGTCCGGTCCTGATCGCCGCCATGATGGCCCGCGATACCTTCCTGCGCGACTGGATACTTGCCGGAGAACAGGACCCGCGGCAGGTCACCCGCTACCTGGGCGAAATCCTCGACCAGCAACAGACCCGCACCGCTTTCCTGGTTTCCGAGCGCAGTCGTGTCTACTACCAGGCCAAGGGCGTGCTCAAGCGCATCGAGCCCGGCAACTGGCGCGATGCCTGGTATTTCCGCCTGCGCGACCTGTCCGAGCCCTATGAGATCAACGTCGACCTGGACATGGCCAACCAGGACAGTCTTACCGTGTTCATCAACTATCGCGTGCTGGACTACCAGCAGCGCTTCATCGGTGCCGCGGGCGTCGGCCTGAGCGTGGCCTCGCTGGTGCAAATGATCGACGACTACCAGCAGCGTTATGGCCGCTCGATATTTTTCACCGACGCCCAGGGCCGCATCCTGCTGACCGGCTCGCAAGGCGGCCCACACGGCATGCGCGCCGGCCAGCGGCTCGACCAGCAACGCCAACTGCGCGGGCTGCTGGCCAGCATGCCGACACCGAGCCAGGGGAGCCACGAATACCGCGACCAGGACGGGCACAGCCATTACCTCAACGTGCGCCGGGTCCCCGAGCTCGACTGGTACCTGATGATCGACAAGCGCGAGGACGGCGCGCTGGATCGCATCCGCCAGTCGCTGTACCTGAACCTGGTGATCTGCACCATGATCACCCTGGTGGTGCTTTCGCTGCTCAATGCCATGATCAAGCGTCACCAGCACAACACCGAGATCCTTGCCGGTCTCGACAGCCTGACCGGCCTGCCCAACCGGCGCAGCTTCGATCGCATGGCCGGCCAGGCATTGGGCGAGGCCGAACGCGAGCAGGTGGCCCTGGTGGCACTGCTGATCGACCTCGATCACTTCAAGGCGCTCAACGACACCCATGGCCACCTGGCCGGCGACGAAGTGCTGCGCCAGTTCGCCGAGGTGCTGCGCGGCAGCCTCCGCCAGTCGGATATACTGTGTCGCTGGGGCGGCGAGGAATTCATCGTGCTCCTGCGCGACGTCGAGCAAGGCCGTGCCCGCGAAGTGGCGGAGAAGATCCGTCGGCGAACCGAGCAGCTGGCTTTCGAGTTCGCTGGCAAGCCGCTGCGCCTGACCACCAGCATCGGGCTCAGCGAGCGTCGCGCCGACGATACCTTGCACAGCCTTATCAGCCGTGCCGACCATGCCCTTTACCAGGCCAAGCAAGGCGGACGCAACCGTGTCTGCTACGAAACGAGCGAACCCGAACATGCCTGACACCCGCCATTGCCCCGCGTGCGGCGCCGCCAACGCCTGCAGCCTGGCCGATCCGCGCAGCGCCACGCAGGCCTGCTGGTGCCAGGCCGTGAACATCGACCCGGCCGTGCTCCAGGCCCTGCCCGAAGCGCAGCGCGGCCAGGCTTGCCTGTGCCAGCGCTGCGCCACGCGCGCGGACCGGCCAGCGGCCAGCTCGCTCGAGACGGCCGGCTAGAACCCGCGCATGCGCCTGGACCGTTTCCTCGGCAACCTGCCGTGCCACAACCGTCAGCAGGTACGCCTGCTGCTGGCGCAACGACGCGTGCGGGTCGATGGTGAGCCTGTCACCGATCCGCTGCACCCGGTCACTGCCTTCACTCGCGTGGAAGTCGACCAGCAGTTGCTCCAGGCCGGCCAGCCGGCACGCTACCTGATGCTGCACAAGCCCGCCGGATGCGTCAGCGCAACCCGTGACTCGCGCCATCGCACCGTGATCGACCTGCTCCCCGGTGAACTGGGCGCGGACCTGCACATTGCCGGGCGGCTCGACTACAACACCACCGGCTTGCTGGTCCTGACCAACGACGGGCAATGGTCAAGACGCCTGACCCAGCCGCGCGCCAAGTTGCCGAAGATCTACCTGGTGGAAACCGAGGACGAGATCGGCGAGCACTACGTGGAAAAATTCAGCCAGGGTTTCCATTTCGCCTTCGAGGACCTGGTCACGCTACCGGCCCGCCTCACCCTGCTCGGCCCGCGCCAGGCGCGGCTGGCCATCGTCGAGGGGCGCTATCATCAGGTCAAGCGCATGTTCGGCTACTTCGACAACAAGGTCATCGGCCTGCATCGCGAGCGCATGGGCGATATCGTGCTGGATGCAGGCCTGGCCCCAGGGCAGTTCCGTGAACTGACACGCGCCGAGATCGAGACGGTGTGAACGGCGTTCGGTGGCGCAGGTGAAGGCTGCCAGTCGAGCGCAGCAGCGAGTCGGCCGCCCAGCAAAGGTCGTGGATTGGAGGTTTTCAGCGCGCCGGGCTTCTCATCAGGCGGGAGTTCTGGTAAAACATCGGGCTCCGAGCGGCAAGGCCCAGACAAGGGCGCTGGTTTCACGCATCGGGTCGCTTCGCAAGCGGGTATAGTTTAGTGGCAAAACGAAAGCTTCCCAAGCTTTAGTTGAGGGTTCGATTCCCTCTACCCGCTCCATCTTCCTTCCGGTTTCTTCCCGCGCAGTCCTGGTTCGCCCTCCTCTCGACGAGGCGTGGGTCGTAGCATCGATGACATAGGCTCGCTACTCGGTCGATGCTCATATCTTCCATTCATGGCAAACCACCCGGCTTCCAGGGTATGTTTTTTCTACTGTCAGTCGAAAGCGTGCCTGCCTCCCTCGCGTCCGAACCCGCTGCTAGGCTGGATGCATTCGATCATCGACGCGAAGGAGAATCTCCATGGCAGTAGAAAAGGTAGCTATCGTCACCGCTGGTGGCAGCGGCATGGGCGCAGCGGCGGCCCGGCGCCTGGCCGCCGAAGGTTTCCGGATCGCCGTGCTGTCCTCATCCGGCAAGGGCGAGGCGCTGGCCAAGGAGCTCGGCGGCATTGGCGTGACCGGCAGCAACCAGTCGGTCGCCGACCTCGCGCGCCTGGTGGAAACCGTCCAGGACCGCTGGGGACGGATCGACGTGTTGGTCAACAGCGCGGGCCACGGCCCACGCGCGCCGATCCTGGAAATCAGCGACGACGACTGGCACAAGGGCATGGACACCTACCTGCTCAACGTCATTCGTCCGACCCGGCTGGTCACGCCGATCATGCAGCGCCAGCAAGGCGGCGTGATCATCAACATCTCCAGCGCCTGGACCTTCGAGCCAGTGGACCTGTTCCCGACCTCCGCCGTGTTCCGCGCCGGCCTGGCCTCGTTCAGCAAGCTCTTCGCCGACACTTACGCCAAGGACAACATCCGCATCAACAATATCCTGCCAGGCTGGATCGACAGCCTGCCGGCCACCGAGCAACGCCGTGACAGCATACCGCTCAAGCGCTACGGCAGCGTCGAGGAAATCGCCGCGACCATCGCCTTCCTGGCCAGCGACGGTGCCGCCTACATCACCGGCCAGAACATCAAGGTCGACGGTGGGGTCACGCGCAGCGTTTGAGTCGCCGCGGCTACGGTTCTGCCAGCCCTTGCCTTTGCCTTTGCAGGGCTTGGCAAGGCCGATGGCAGCACCACGCGTGGATACCAGATGTTTCAGTGCTTGACCCGCATGAAAGATGATAAGCATTATCATTAAGTTCAGGTCGGCCAGGTATCTTCGTGAGTCACTCCCGGTTCAACTCAGTCTTTCTCACCCAGCGCACCACGCTGCTGCGCACGTTGCAGCGCATGGTCGACAACCCCAGCACGGCCGAGGACCTGCTTCAGGAAACCTACCTGCGGGTCACCAAGGCACTGCGCGAGCGGCCGATCGAACATCTGGAGCCGTTCGTCTTCCAGACCGCGCGCAACCTTGCCCTCGATCATCTGCGCGCGCGGCGCCTGCAGGCCCGCACGCTGCTCGACGACGTACCCGAGCAGGTCCTGGAAAACGTCGCCGCACCGCTGGGCAGCAGCGAGGACGCCGCCCACGCCGAGCACATGCTCAGGCACCTGAGCGTCAGCCTGGGCCAGTTGACCAGGCGCCAGCAGCAGATCTTCATCTTGAGCCGATTGCACGGCGCCAGCTACCAGGAAATCGCTGACCGCCTGGGCGTCTCGCCGAGCACCGTGCAGAAGGAACTCAAGCTGATCATGGCCATCTGCATGGGCGTGGCCGATCGCCTGGCCGAGGGCTCCTGAACGGGCGTCGAGCAGCGACCAGGCAAGCCCGCCTAACGCAGCGACCCGTCACGCGAGCGCCGTTCGCAGGGAACATCCTGCGAGCCGGCGGTATTCGACCAAGGGCCTTGCCATCGGCCGGCACCGCCCCGATCATTCCTGCAACCCTCCGTGCAAGGATCCTTCGTGAGCCAACGACCCGTCTCGCCTTCGTCACCTGCCGAGCCCGCTACCCAGGCAAGCGCCAGAGACCAGGCACTGGACTGGCTGATCCGCCTGCAATGCGCCAGCGAGCAGGACACTCGTGATTTCGAAAGCTGGTTGCAGGCCGACCCGGACAATGCCGGCGCCTACCTAGAAGCCGAGGCCCTGTGGAATGGCCTGGCCCTACGCCAGGCCGCCACGCAGCTGCACCAGGCAGCACGCAGCACGCCTGCCGCCCGCCTGCGCCGGCATTGGAAGCCACTGGCCACGGCAGCGACGCTGCTGGTTGGCCTGGCGACCCTTGGCAACCTGCCCGTGCGCCTGCAGGCCGATCATCTCACCGTGGTCGGCGAACGTCAGCGGCTACAGCTCGGCGACGGTGTCAAGGTCCTGCTCAATACCGACTCGGCGTTGGCCAGTGACGTGCGCGAGGGTCGCCAGATGGCTCGCCTGCTGCAAGGCGAAGCCTATTTCCAGCTGCCTGCTGGCAGTCGGGCTACGCTGGAGCTGCGCGCCGGGCCGCTACGCGCCCAGGCCCGCGACAGCGACTTCGCCGTGCGCTACCTCGACGGGCAGGCCCAGGTGCGCGTGCAACGGGGCGACATTGATGTGCAGGCGCCAAGTGACGAACGCATGCGCCTGAGTGCCGGCGACAGCGTCAGTGTCGGCCCGCACGGCTTCGGCCCGCATCAGCGCACCGACCTGCGCCAGGACCTGGCCTGGGTGCAAGGTCGCCTGGTATTCGAGAACTGCCCGATGAACCAGGTGCTCGATGAACTACGCCGCTATTACCCCGGCTGGATAGTCAATCGCAACGGCCCGCTAGGGCAAACCAAGGTGACTGGAAACTACCGCCTGGACCAGCCCGTGGAGACCTTGCGCGCCTTGGCGCATGTCACCTCCGCGCGGTTGCGGACGTATCCGGCGCTGGTGATTCTCGACTGACCTGGTTTTTTTACGCGATCGCTTCGACTCGTGCGTCTCGTTATAGCCAATGCAACTGATTCCCATTAATCGGAATTGAGCAGCAACCATAACAGTTCGCGCGACAGGGAGCGCTTTCGATGTCCATAGGCCACATCCACCCTTCCTCTTCCTCCCGCATGGGACGACTATCCCTGCTGACGCTCGCCCTGCTGGCCAGCGGCACTTGCAGCCTGCCAACGCTCGCCGCGGAGCCTGCCCAGGCGAGCAGCCCGCGCCTGGGCGACCACCGCTTCGCGATCGGCCAGCAGGGCCTGGTCCAGGCGCTCGATGCGTTCATTCGCGTCACCGGCTGGCAGGTAGGCTTTTCCGCGGAGCTCGCCGAAGGCGTCTCGTCGCCTGGCGTGCAGGGTGCGCTGCCGGCCGAGGTCGCCTTGCAGCGGCTGCTGCAAGGCACCGGCCTGGGCTACAGGAAGATCGGCGACGGCAACGTGGTGCTCGAGCGCCAGGCCTCGGTCGCTGCCATCGCCCTGCAACAGCTCACGGTCAGCGCCACCCGCACGGCCCAGCACATCGCGTCGGTGCCCAGCACCGTGAGCGTGCGGACACGCGAACAGCTCGACCGGCAGAACGTCAACGACATCAAGCAGCTGGTCCGTCATGAGCCGGGGGTAGCCGTCAGTGGCACCGGCCAGCGCAGCGGCCTCAATGGCTACAATATCCGCGGCATCGACGGCGAGCGCGTGCTGACCCAGATCGACGGCGTATCCATTCCCGACAGTTTCTTTTACGGCCCCTACGCCCAGACGCAACGCAACTACGTCGACCCGGAAATCGTCAAGCGTGTCGAGATTCTCCGGGGCCCGGCCTCGGTACTCTACGGCAGCAACGCCATCGGCGGCGCGGTCAGCTATTTCACCCTCGATCCGGAGGACGTCATCAAGCCTGACCAGGACACCGGCGCACGCCTGAAGGCCGGCTACAGCTCGGCCGACCAGAGCTGGCTCACCTCCGCCACCGTGGCCGCGCGCCAGGGCGATGTCGACGGCCTGCTGCACCTGAGCCAGCGCAACGGCCACGAGACCGAGTCCCATGGCAACCGGGGTGGTACCGGCCTGGCACGCAGCAAGGCCAACCCCGAGGACGTGCGCACCACCAACGTGCTAGCCAAGCTTGGCTGGGACTATGCCGAGGATGCCCGGCTGGGGCTGACCTACGAACGCTACAAGGATGACCGCGACGAGAACGTGCTCAGCGCCGTGGGCGGGCCGTTCATCAGTGGCCGACCGTTCGGCATGTACCGCAGCCGCCTGGGCAACGACACCGTGACCCGCGAACGCTTCGGCATCGACCATGACTTCGCCCTCGCCTCGCCGCTTGCCGACCGCGCCAGGTGGAGCCTGGACTACCAGGTCGCCAAGACCGACCAGTCTACCGAGGAGGTCTACGCGCCCCGCGTGCGCCAGGTCCTGCGTACTCGCCAGACCACCTACCAGAACCGTCAATGGGTGCTCGACGCCCAGCTGGACAAGGCCTTCGACATCGGTGCCACGGATCATCTGCTGACCTACGGGGCCACCTTCAAGCATGAACGCATCACCGGCTCGCGCAGTGGCACCGGCACCTGCTTGGCCGTAGGCGTGGGCTGCCCGGCGCCCGGCGCCAGCAGCGAACAGGACGGCCAGGCACGGGTCAGCGATTTTCCCGATCCGACCGTCAAGACCTACAGCCTGTTCGCCCAGAACGAGATCCGCTGGAACGACTGGACCTTCCTGCCAGGGCTGCGCTACGACCGGATCCGCCTCGAGCCGAAGATGACCGATGCCTACCTGCGTTCGCTGCAAGGCCAGGACGACGCGCCAGCCAGGGTCGACGACTCGGCCAAGACCTGGCACCGCGTCTCGCCCAAGCTGGGCGTCACCTACGCCCTCGACGAGCACCACACCTGGTACGGCCAGTATGCCGAAGGCTTCCGCACCCCGACCGCCAAGGCCTTGTACGGACGCTTCGAGAACGCCGCCGGCGACTACACGGTCGAGCCCAATTCCAGCCTGGAACCGGAAAAGAGCAAGGGCCTGGAGACTGGCCTGCGTGGCAACTTCGATGCCGGCACGTTCGGCATGGCGGTCTTCTACAACAAGTACCGCGACTTCATAAACGAAGACGCGGTCCAGTCGGCCAACCTGGGCACCACCTTCCGCGCCAACAACATCAAGCGGGCCACCATCAAGGGCATCGAGCTCGGCGGTCGCCTGAACCTGGATCGCTTCGGCGGCCTCGACGGCCTGTACGGCAGCGCTTCGCTCGCCTATGCGCATGGACGCAACGACGATACCGGGCAGCCGCTCAACAGCATCAGCCCGCTGACCAGCGTGCTCGGGCTGGGCTATGAACAGCCGGACCACGGCGCGCTGCTGAGCTGGACCTTGGTCAAACGCAAGAACCGCGTCGACGAAAGCCAGTTCCATGCGCCCGACGGCAGCAGCTCGAGCCTGCGCACGGCCGGCTACGGCACGCTGGACCTGACCGGCTTCTACCGGCTGAGCGACGGGCTCACGGTCAATGCCGGGCTCTACAACCTGACCGACAAGAAGTACCTGCAATGGGAAGATGTCCGCCGGTATGCCGCAGTCGGCAGCAACGGCCAGAGCGAAGCGGCGGTCACCCAGCCGGCCAACCTGGAGCGCCTGACCGCGCCTGGGCGCAACTTCGCCATCAACCTGGTCTGGGAGATCTGACGCCAGCAGCGCTACGCCCGAGGCGGTCTCGACAGCCTCGGGCGTAGCGCTGCCGGCCAAGTCATTCGCCGGTGCCCGCTGGGCGCCGGGAATTTTTACTGTCCGAGCCCTGTTGGTTCGTCTTGTCACTAGGGTTTGCATGAACAGCCGCCAGCAGGATCGCCGCTCGGGGACTTTCCGTGCAAACCCCAGCCCCCCATACAAGGACTTGCCCATGACCATCGACTCGCCTTCCGAGCGTACCCTGCCACGCTCGCAACGCCTGAACCAGGTCACCCATGCGCCGCACGGCGAGCTGGATGCCCTGGTCAAGGCCCATGCCCCCTTCGACAGCCGCGAGCGCTTCGCCCGCTTCGTGGTCGCCCAGTATCAGTTCCAGGCCGAGCTGCAGCCGTTGTACCAGGACCCGCGGCTGATCGCCCTGTTCCCCGATCTTCCCCAGCGCTGCCGCGCCGAACAGGCTCGGCTGGACCTTCTCGACCTGGACATGCAGGTGCCGGCAGCGCTGCCCGGCGCGCTGGTGGATCCCGGCCTGGGTGAAGCGTTGGGCTGGATCTTCGTCTCCGAAGGCTCCAAACTGGGCGCTGCGTTCCTGATCAAGCGTGCCGCGGCGCTGGGTCTGTCGGAGAGCTTCGGCGCCCGGCACCTGGGCGAACCGGCCGGCGGGCGTGCCGAAGGCTGGAAGCGCTTCACCCGCACGCTCGACAGCCTTGTCCTGGACGTCAACCAGGAGGCCGCCGCCGACCGCGGCGCGATCGCTGCCTTCGAGCGCTTCACCCGGCTGCTCAGGCAAGCGTACGCGACGCAGGCAGCGCTGGCCTGAGCCGTTTCCCGACCACCGTGGTGGTCGGGCCATTGTTATCCGAGACCATGAACCGACCTGCCCGATCGAAGCTTTCCCGCCTGCTCTATGCCATCCTGGCCTACACCAGCCTGGGGATCGGCCTGGTCGCGATCGTCGTTCCAGGCTTGCCGACCACCGAATTCATCCTGCTCGCCGCCTGGGCAGCGACCCGCAGTTCGCCCCGGCTCAGCGCCTGGCTGGAGAACCATCGCCTGTTCGGGCCCATCCTGCACAACTGGCGCAACGGCAAGGTCATCCAGCGCCGGGCGAAGGTCAGTGCTACCCTGAGCATGCTGCTGTGCGCCGGCCTGATGCTGGCACTCCTGGAACACCGCTGGCCCGTGTTCCTGGCCATCGCCGGCATGGCGCTGGGCAACGCCTGGATCTGGTCGCGGCCCGAGCGCATCGCCGCGACATCCCGGGCGCCCTCGCAAGGCTAGCGTGTCGCTCGCCACAATCGCTGCCTGCCATCTAGCGGGCCAAGTCGCTGGAGATTCATCATGGCCCTGTTCGAACCCGGTCACCTGCATCTGCAACATCATGCGCTGAACAAGGATGACCACAGCTACAACCTGAGCCTCGACTATCAGCTCGCCCAGGACCCCAAGGAAGGCCGCGGCATGCAATTCCGCCTGCACGGCACGGTCGCCGATCAAGCCGTGGACGAGTCGTTCTTCCTGCCCAGGGATCAAGCCTTCGATTTCGCCCGCCATGCCACGCGCATCGCCCAGGCGCACGGCCTGCCCAAGAGCGTCAGCATCGGCTCGGTACACCGCTACTACGACGAGATGTTCGAGGACGTGCGCGCCCAGCTCCAGATCAAGTCAGGTGAACCGGTCAAGCCCGAGCATCTGGCCTAGGCCAACGCAAGCCCCGTCCACAATCGGGCCGCATCGAGGCATACTGGCGTCCCGGCAGCCTTGATTCGTCCTTTCCATGCGCATCCATGTCAGCTTCGTCGACCGCGTCGGCATCACTCAGGAGGTCCTGGCGCTGCTTGGCGCCCGCAATCTCAATCTCGACGCGGTGGAAATGGTGCCGCCGAACGTCTACATCGATGCGCCGACCCTGAGCCCGGCAGTGCTCGAAGAGCTTCACGACGCGTTGCTGGAGGTCGAGGGCGTGCGCACGGTAGAGGTGGTCGACATCCTGCCAGGGCAACGCCGGCACCTGCAGCTCGACGCACTGCTGGCGGCGATGAGCGATCCGGTCCTGGCGGTCGATGGCATGGGCAAGGTGCTGCTGGCCAATCCCGCGTTCATCGCCCTGTGTGGCCGCGAGTCCGCTGGCCGCTCGGTGGCTGAGCTGTTCGGCGATACGAGCTTGCACCAAGCGCTGCTGGACAACCAGTTCCACCTGCCGATGCGGGAAATGCAGCTCGACGGCCGCAGCCTGTTGCTCGACGCCACTCCGATCAGCGGTGCCGGCGGGCTGCTCACGCTCTACCCACCGCACCGGATGGGCGAACGCTTGTCCGCCCTACGCCACGACCATGCCGACGGCTTCGACGCCCTGCTGGGCGACTCTCCCGCCATCCGCACGCTCAAGGCCCGTGCCCTGCGCGTGGCGGTACTCGATGCCCCCTTGCTGGTGCAGGGCGAAACCGGCACTGGCAAGGAACTGGTGGCCCGTGCCTGCCACGCCGTCAGTAGCCGGCATGCCGCGCCATTTTTGGCCTTGAACTGCGCGGCCCTGCCGGAAAGCCTGGCCGAGAGCGAACTGTTCGGCTATGCGCCAGGCGCCTTCACCGGGGCGCAGCGCGGCGGCAAGCCCGGGCTGGTCGAGCTGGCCAGCCAAGGCACGGTGTTTCTCGACGAAATTGGCGAAATGTCGCCCTATCTGCAGGCCAAGCTGCTGCGCTTTCTCAACGATGGCAGCTTTCGTCGCGTCGGTGGGGACCGCGAAATCAAGGTCGATGTGCGCATCATCAGCGCCACCCACCGTGATCTCGAGCGCATGGTCGCCGAGGGCAGCTTCCGCGAAGACCTGTTCTATCGCCTCAATGTACTGAACCTGCAGGTACCCCCGCTGCGCGAACGCGGCCACGACATTCTGTTGCTGGCGCACTTCTTCATGCAACAGGCCTGTACGCAGATCCAGCGCCCTCCTTGCCGCCTGACGACAGCCACCCACTCGGCGCTGCTGGCCAACCCTTGGCCGGGCAACGTGCGCCAGTTGCAGAACGTGCTGTTTCGCGCCGCCGCGATCTGCGAGAGCAACCTGGTGGACATCGGTGATCTGGACATCGCCGGCACCTCGATGGCGCGCGGACAGGAAGGTGAAGTGACGAGCCTGGAGCAGGCGGTAGGAGATTTCGAGCGGGCGCTGTTGCAGCGCCTGTATGCCAGCTATCCATCCACCCGGCAGTTGGCCGCACGCCTGCGGACTTCGCACACCGCCATTGCGCAGCGCCTGAGGAAATACGGCCTGCCGGGCAAGTCTTGAGCGTGTACGAGACAGCAACTTTTCAGAATATTCCTACTTAGCCAGACAGTACTTTCAGCGGTGCTCCGACATAAAATGTCGATGTCGCAACGACATGCTTTCCATTCGTCTAGCCAGCCTACGACGCTAGACGTTCGCCCATGGATACGACAAAAGAGCAACCTGATGTTTGAACTCGATTTCTACGGGACGCTGGTGGCCGCTTCCCTGGTACTCCTGCTTGGGCGGGGCCTTGTCGCACGCACCGGCTTCCTGCGTGTCTACAACATTCCGGAACCGGTCGCCGGCGGCCTGCTGGTTGCCCTGGTACTCCTGGGCCTGCGCCACTTCGATATACACGTCCAGTTCGATACTTCATTGCAGCCTCCCTTGATGCTGGCCTTCTTCGCGACCATCGGCCTGGGCGCGGACTTCGCCAGCCTGAAGAAGGGCGGCCGCATGGTCGCCGTCTTCCTGCTGGTGGTCGCGGCACTGCTGCTGGTGCAGAACGCCATGGGCATCGGTCTGGCGACGGCACTGGGGCTCGACCCGCTCATCGGTCTGCTGGCCGGCTCGATCACCCTCTCCGGTGGCCATGGAACAGGCGCGGCCTGGGGCGCGACCTTCAGCGAGAAGTTCGGCCTGGCCTCCGCATCCGAACTGGCAATGGCCTCGGCAACCTTCGGCCTGGTACTCGGTGGCCTGATCGGCGGGCCGGTTGCCCGCCTGCTGATCAAGCGGGTTCGCACGCCAGGCGTGGCGCCGGGCCTCTGTTCGTTGCCGAAAGGCTTCGAACAGCCGGATACCGAACGCCCGATCACACCGTTTTCCTTCATCGAAACACTTGCCCTGATCGCCATCAGCCTGCTGGTCGGCTCGCTGTTGAACGGCGCGTTGCAAGGTACTGCATTCGAACTGCCGACATTCGTCTGCGTGCTGTTCGTGGGTGTCGTGTTGCGCAACGGCCTTGCAGCCTTTGGGCTCTACCACGTATTCGAACGCGAAGTCTCGGTGCTGGGCAATGTCAGCCTGTCGCTGTTCCTGGCCATTGCCCTGATGTCGCTCAAGTTGTGGGACCTGGCGGCACTGGCCCTGCCCTTCTTCATCCTGCTGGCGGTGCAAACCCTGGTCATGGCACTGTTCGCGATGTCCGTCACCTTCAGGGTCATGGGCAGCAACTACGATGCGGCAGTGCTGGCCGCGGGGCACTGTGGGTTCGGCCTGGGCGCGACACCGACCGCGATCGCCAACATGCAAGCGGTGACCCAACGCTACGGGCCTTCGCAAATGGCCTTTCTGATAGTGCCGATGGTCGGCGCATTCTTCATCGACATCATCAATGTCGTCGTGATCAAGCTATACCTGGCACTGCCATTCCTTGCGGCAGGTTGAAGCCCAGGTCAAACCGGTCCTTCACAGCGGACACCGAACAAGGTGCCTTGGAATGATTTCGATACAACGTATTGAATACATTCCAGGCACACCATGGGGTAACTGGTGGGTTCAGCCAGGCTAATCCGAAAAACGCTCGACAAAAGTGGAACGATTTCATTACGGAAGATGCCATCAACCCAATCCAAATAACTTAACTTATTGATTTTTAAATAGTATTTTTTTCTGGCCGGCTTCTTGCTGAAACATCCGCACCAAGAGCGTGGATTCACCACGCCTGATGCCCTTGTTTCCGAGGATCCCCATGAGCGAGTTGCGTTTCACCGAAGATCACGAATGGCTGCGTACCGAGGCCGATGGCAGCGTCACCGTGGGCATCACCGCCTATGCCCAGAACGCCCTTGGCGATGTGGTCTACGTGCAGTTGCCGGAGTTGCAGCACTATGAAAAAGGCGCTGAAGCCGCCACCGTGGAATCCGTGAAGGCCGCCAGCGGCGTGTACATGCCTTTGGCGGGCGAAGTGGTCACCATCAACGATGCGCTTGCAGACAACCCTGAGCTGGTCAACCAAGACCCGTTGGGCGACGGCTGGTTCTTCCGCTTCGTGCCCGCCGACGCCGGTGCCATGACCGCCCTGCTCGACCAGAATGCCTACCAGCGCCTGCTCAAAGCCAACGACGACGCCTGAGGAGCCAAGCCATGACCAACAACCTCGGCACCGCCAACGAGTTTATCGCTCGTCACATCGGTCCACGCGCCGATGACGAGCAGGCCATGCTGGCCGCCCTGGGCTTCGACTCGCTGGACGCCATGACCGCCGCGGTCATTCCCGAAAGCATCAAGGACACCAGCGTGCTGGGCATGCAGGACGGCCAGAGCGAAGCCGATGCGCTCGCCGCGCTCAAGGCCATCGCAGGCAGGAACCAGCTGTTCAAGAGCTACATTGGCCAGGGCTACTACAATACCCACACCCCGGCGCCGATCTTGCGCAACCTGCTGGAAAACCCGGCCTGGTACACGGCCTACACGCCCTACCAGCCGGAAATTTCCCAAGGTCGCCTGGAGGCCCTGCTGAACTTCCAGACCCTGGTCAGCGACCTGACCGGCCTGCCGATCGCCAACGCATCGCTGCTCGACGAGGCCACCGCTGCCGCCGAGGCCATGACCTTCTGCAAACGCCTGTCGAAGAACAAGGGCAGCCAGGCCTTCTTCGCCTCCAGTCACTGTCATCCGCAGACCCTCGACGTGCTGCGCACCCGCGCCGAGCCGCTGGGTATCGAGATCGTGGTGGGCGACGAGCGCGAGCTGGGCGACGCCAGCCCGTTCTTCGGCGCCTTGCTGCAGTATCCGGCCAGCAACGGTGAAGTGTTCGATCATCGTGAGCTGGTGCAACGCCTGCACGGCGCCGGCACCCTGGTGGCGGTGGCCGCCGACCTGCTGGCCCTGACCCTGCTGACCCCACCGGGCGAATTCGGCGCCGACGTGGCCATTGGCAGCGCCCAGCGCTTTGGCGTGCCACTGGGCTTCGGTGGCCCGCATGCGGCCTATTTCGCCACCCGTGATGCTTTCAAGCGCGACATGCCGGGCCGCCTGGTAGGCGTGTCGATCGACCGTTTCGGCAAGGCTGCCCTGCGCCTGGCCATGCAGACCCGCGAACAGCATATCCGCCGCGAGAAGGCCACCAGCAACATCTGCACCGCCCAGGTGCTGCTGGCCAACATCGCCAGCATGTTCGCCGTCTACCACGGCCCGGTCGGCCTCAAGCGCATCGCCGAGCGTATCCACGGGCTGACCGCGATCCTGGCCGCTGGCCTGAAGAGCCTTGGCGTCCAGATAGTGGGCGAAACCACCTTCGACACCCTGACCCTGGCCACCGGCGGCGCGACTGCCAGCTTGCACGAGAAAGCCCGCGCCCACGGCATCAACCTGCGCCAGATCGATGCCGGCCACCTGGGCCTGTCGCTCGATGAAACCAGCACCCAGGCCGACGTGGAAGCGCTCTGGCAACTGCTCGCCGGCAGCCTGCCCGAGCCTGGCTTCGCCGTGCTCGCCGAGCGTGCCGGTTCGCTGCTGCCCGCCGCCCTGCTGCGCCAGTCATCCTTCCTCGAACACCCGGTGTTCAACCGTTACCACAGCGAAACCGAGCTGATGCGCTACCTGCGCCGCCTGGCCGACAAGGATCTGGCGCTGGACCGCAGCATGATCCCGCTGGGCTCATGCACCATGAAGCTCAATGCCGCCAGCGAGATGATTCCGGTGACCTGGGCCGAGTTCGGCAACCTGCACCCCTTCGCACCGGCCGAGCAGAGCCAGGGCTACCTGCAGATGACCAGCGAACTGGAATCCATGCTCTGCGCCGCCACCGGCTACGATGCCGTATCGCTGCAGCCCAACGCCGGCTCGCAAGGCGAATACGCCGGGCTGCTGGCCATCCGCGCCTATCATCGCAGCCGTGGCGAGGGCCATCGCGACATCTGCCTGATCCCTTCCTCGGCCCACGGCACCAACCCGGCAACCGCCCACATGGCCGGCATGCGCGTGGTGGTGACCGCCTGCGATGCCCGCGGCAATGTCGATGTCGAGGATCTGCGCGCCAAGGCCGTCGAGCATCGCGAGCGCCTGGCGGCGATCATGATCACCTATCCGTCGACCCATGGCGTGTTCGAGGAAGCGATTGGCGAAATCTGTGCGATCGTCCACGACAATGGCGGCCAGGTGTATATCGACGGCGCCAACATGAACGCCATGGTCGGCCTCTGCGCACCGGGCAAGTTCGGTGGCGACGTTTCGCACCTGAACCTGCACAAGACCTTCTGCATTCCCCATGGCGGCGGCGGGCCAGGCGTCGGCCCGATCGGCGTCAAGTCGCACCTGGCGCCGTTCCTGCCGGGCCATGCCAGGCTCCGGAACACGACCGGCGCGGTATGCGCCGCGCCGTTCGGCAGCGCCAGCATCCTGCCGATCACCTGGATGTACATCCGCATGATGGGTGGTGCCGGCCTCAAGCGTGCCTCGCAGGTGGCGATCCTCAACGCCAACTACATCGCCCGTCGCCTGGAAGGCCACTACCCGGTCCTCTATGCCGGCAGCGATGGACTGGTGGCGCATGAGTGCATCCTCGACCTGCGCCCGCTCAAGGAGAGCAGCGGCATCACCGTGGACGACGTGGCCAAGCGCCTGATCGACTTCGGCTTCCATGCCCCGACCATGTCATTCCCGGTCGCCGGCACGCTGATGATCGAGCCGACCGAAAGCGAATCTCGACAGGAACTGGATCGCTTCTGCGAGGCGATGATCCAGATCCGCGAAGAAATCCGCGCGGTCGAAAACGGCAGTCTGGACAAGAACGACAATCCGCTGAGAAACGCACCGCACACCGCGGCCGAGTTGGTGGGTGAATGGTCCCATGGCTACAGCCGCGAACAAGCCGTCTATCCGCTGCCAGGGCTGCTGGAAGACAAGTACTGGCCGCCGGTCGGCCGGGTCGACAACGTGTTCGGCGACCGCAACCTGGTCTGCGCCTGCCCGCCCATGGAGAGCTATCAGGATGCCTGAGGAATCGACGATGACCGAGACGCTGCTCAAGACGCCACTGCATGCGCTGCACCTGGAATGCGGCGCCCGCATGGTTCCCTTCGCCGGCTACGACATGCCCGTGCAGTACCCGCTGGGCGTGCTCAAGGAGCATCTGCACACGCGTGAACAGGCTGGCCTGTTCGATGTTTCGCACATGGGCCAGATCCTGCTGCGCGGTGCCGATGTCGCCAACGCCCTGGAAACCCTGGTGACGGCCGACATCGTCGACCTTGCCGTGGGCATGCAGCGTTATGCGCTGTTCACCGATGCGCAAGGCGGCATCCTCGATGACCTGATGGTCGCCAAGCTGTCCGAGGATACGCTGTTGCTGGTGGTCAACGCCGCATGCAAGCACCAGGACCTGGCTCATCTGCGCAGCCACTTGCCGCAATCCTGCCAGGTGCAGCCGCTGTTCGAAGAGCGTGCCCTGCTGGCCCTGCAAGGTCCGGCCGCAGCCAGCGTGCTCACGCGCCTTGCGCCTGAAGTGGCCGAAATGACCTTCATGCAGTACCGTGCGATCACCCTGCTCGATCAACCGTGCCACGTCAGCCGCTCCGGCTATACCGGCGAGGACGGCTACGAGATCTCGGTTCCGGCCGCTGCCGCCCAGGCCCTGGCTCGCCGGCTGCTGGACGAACCGGAGGTCCGTCTGATCGGGCTCGGCGCCCGCGATTCGCTTCGGCTCGAAGCCGGGCTATGTCTGTACGGCCACGACATGGATGCCCAGACCAGCCCGGTGGAAGCGAACCTGGCCTGGGCCATCTCCAAGGCGCGCCGACCCGAGGGAAGCCGCGCCGGCGGCTTCCCAGGCGCTGAACGCATCTTTGCGCAACAACGCCAGGGCGTTTCACGCCTGCGTGTCGGCTTGCTCCCCCAGGAGCGCGTGCCCGTGCGCGAAGGCGCGATGATCGTCGATGAGCACGGCCGTGAAGTCGGGAAGGTCAGCAGCGGCGGGTTCGGCCCCACGCTCGGAGGTCCGTTGGCGATGGGGTATGTGCAGATCGAACGGTCAGTGAAGGATACCCAGCTGTTCGCACTGGTACGAACCAGGCAGATACCGCTCAAAGTGGCCGGCACACCGTTCGTGGCCCCTCGTTACCATCGCGGCTGAAGCACTCGCAAGCTAACCGCCGAGATTCGTTTTCGAACCTTGGATATAACTTTTGAACATGGCGCCAGGCCAGGCGCCATGCCGTTTCCGACAATTTTGTCGGTTATTGGAAAATCCCGATTCACTGCGTCGTGCAGGGCTTGTTTTTGTCGCGGCAGTTGGCGTAGAGTCGCTTCACTGTGTTTGCATGGGTCGCAACAGTTCGTGACCTGGGCCAGTAGCCGCAATCTGCTACAACCCGTTCGACGTCTCTTACTTTCCTGCAACCCAGCCCAGTACCCTTTCACTTGTCGGTGGAAGAACTGTCATCAAATTCAAGCTTCATAGGAAATAAGACAATGGCTGAACGTCAGAACGGTACCGTCAAGTGGTTCAATGACGAGAAAGGTTACGGTTTCATCACCCCAGAAAGCGGTCCGGATCTGTTCGTGCACTTCCGCGCCATCGAAGGCAACGGCTTCAAGAGCCTGAAAGAAGGCCAGAAAGTTTCCTTCGAGGCCGTCCAAGGCCAGAAAGGCATGCAGGCCGACAAGGTCCAGGTCATCGACTAAGCGATTACCGGATTCGAAAAGCCCCTGCCACGTGCAGGGGCTTTTTTTTGTCTCTAGAATCCTGCTTCCATCTTCCGGAGCCATCGCGATGCCCAAGCCCCTGCTTGCCCCTCAAGGAGACTTCCCACCGGCTGGCCTGGGCAGGCGCCTGGCCGCGATGTTCTACGACCTGCTGCTGTGCACGGCATTGCTGATCGTGACGGCTGGCGTGTACAAACTGATCCAGATGGCGATCATCGGCCAGGCTCGCCTGCGCGAACTGACCGAGGCAGGCGCGCTGGACGGCGATCCGCTGTTGTCCAGCCTGCTGCTGTTCGTCCTGTTCGGTTTCTTCGCCAAGTTCTGGACCCATGGCGGCCAGACGCTCGGCATGCAGGTCTGGGGAGTACGGGTGCAGAACGCCGATGGCAGCCCCATCAGCCTGTGGCAGGCCCTGCTGCGCTTCGCCGTGTCGATCGCCTCCTGGCTATGCCTGGGGCTGGGCTTTCTCTGGGCGCTACATGATCGCCGCAAGCGCACCTGGCACGATATCTACTCCGAGACGCAGCTGGTGCGGATTCCCAAGCGCGGGTGAGCTCCAGGCCAAGCCGCAAGCAGATCACGCTCAGCTTGCGGCTTGCGATCAGCAGCTAGCCGGCCCGACGGAGCAGCCAGACCCCGGCCAATGCGCAGATGCCCGCGGGGATGACCACCGCCAGCAGCGGCGGGAAGCCGAACACCTGACTGGAGGGGCCCAGCAGGTCCTGGGCGATGCGGAACACGAAGCCCACCAGCACGCCGGTGAATACCCGCTGGCCCAGGGTGACCGAACGCAACGGGCCGAAGATGAAGGAAATGGCCATCAGCACCAGGGCAGCGGTGACGGCCGGCTGGAGGATCTTGGTCCAGAACGCCAGCCAGTAACGGGCATTGTTCAGCCCCTGGTCGGCCAGGTAATGGATGTAGTCCCACAAGCCGGTGATCGACAGCGATTCCGGCGCCAGGATGACGGTGTTGAGCAACTGCGGTGTGAGCGAAACGTTCCAGCGCTCTTCGTTGGCCTTCACCACTTCGGTGCGGTCACCACGGAAGTGAGTCGTGCTGACATCGTTGAGCATCCAGTGGTCGTCCAGGTACTGGGCACGCTGGGCGAAACTCGAGGAAAGCATGCGCCGCTGGTCGTCGAAGCGGTAGCGGGTCACGCCCAGCAGCAGCCCGTTGGGCTGTACCGAGTTGATATGCACGAATTCGTCACCCTGCCGGTGCCACATGCCGCGCTTGGAGCTCTGCGCCTGGCCACCGGCCTGGCTCAGCGAGCGTTGGGCCTGGGCGCTGTTCTCGGTCACCGGGGCCACGTATTCGCCGATCAGCAGGCCGGCCAGCATCAGCACCAGCATGGGCTTCATGACCGCCCAGACGATGCGCCCGATCGACACCCCGGCGGCACGCATGATGGTCAGCTCGCTACTGCTGGCCAGGCTGCCCAGGCCGATCAGGCAGCCGATCAGGGCCGCCATCGGCAGCATCTCGTAAAGACGCCGTGGCGCCGTCAACAGCACGAACCAGCCTGCATCCAGCACCGTGTAGGTGTCGCTCAGGTCCCCCATCTCATCGATGAAGGCGAACAGCGAGGCAAGGCCCAGGATGATGCCCAGCACGGCCAGGATGGCCAGCAGCACGCTCATGCCGATATAGCGATCCAGCTTAGCCATGGGCCACCTCCGCACGCCGCGCCGCGCGCTTGAGCTTCAGCGGTTCCCAGTACAGCAGCGCCAGGCCGATCAGCAGGAACAGCCCGTGCACCCACCACATGCCCAGACCAATGGGCAGCTTGCCCTTTTCCAGGGCGCCGCGTACGGAGATCAGCATCGTCAGGTAGGCCATGTAGAGAAGGATCGCCGGCAACAGCTTGAGGAAACGTCCCTGGCGCGGGTTGACCCGGGCCAGCGGCACCGCCAGCAAGGTCACGACGAACACCAGCACCGGCAACGACAGCCGCCATTGCAGCTCGGCGCGCTCGCGCAGGCCCTCGTGGCCGAACAGCTGTGAAGTGGGGATGGCCTCGCGCTCGGTCACCTCTTCGCTGACCTCGGGCTTGGGCAACAGCACGCCATAGGTGTCGTACTTGATCGCCCGGTAGTCCGCCTGCCCTGGGTTGCCGTCATAGCGGTAGCCGTTCTCCAGGATCAGGTAGCGGTTGCCATCGGCCTGCAGTTCCTGGTGGCCTTTCTCGGCGACCAGCACCGACGGCCCGCGCTCCCTGGTCTGGCCCTGGTTCAGGCGTTTTTCCGAAATGAATACGCCAGCCAGGTTGGCGCGATCGTCGGAAAGCTCCTCGGTGTAGGTCACCCGGGTGCCGTCGCGCAGGGTCTGGAAGCGCCCCGGCACCAGGGTGTCGAATTCGGTCAGCGCGTCCTGCTGGCTGATGATCTGCTGGACCTGCGCCACGCCCACCGGCGCCAGGCTCAGGCTCAGCCAGGCCACCACCAGCGCCACCAGCGCAGCCGGCGCCATGGTCAAGGCCAGCAGGCGCTGCTGGCTCATGCCGGTGGCCGACAGCACGGTCATCTCGCTCTCCAGGTACAACCGGCCATAGGCCAAAAGGATGCCGAGGAACAGCCCAAGGGGCAGGATCAGTTGCAGGAAGCCCGGCAGACGGAAGCCCATGATCAGGAACAGCACGCCGGGATCGAGGGCACCCTGGGCCGCCTGGGCCAGGTACTTGATGAAGCGCCCGCTCATGATGATCACCAGCAGCACGGCGCTGACGGCGCTCAAGGTCACCAGGACCTCGCGGGAAAGATAACGGAAGACGATCAAACCAGACACTCCTGGGTTGTCAGGGACGAACAGCCGGACAATGGGTACAGACAGCGAGCACCAAGGCCGGTTCGCCAGCCGCGAGCCGCCTCGTGAAGTGCGCGCATTATCCTGTGATTGGCCGCGCCTGTCACTTGGCCAGGCGCAAGCCCGCACGATGGGGTTGTCAGCGCGGCGGCGACAGGCTCAAACTGGCAGCTTTTCGACTGGCCCGCATCCACGCGGCCAGGTCCGCACAGAGCGCCTGCGAAAGACAGCGCCCACTGATCGATCATTCGGGGATCCTGACATGGAACTGGTTGTAAAAAGCGTAGCTGCAGCATCGGTGAAGACCGCCACCCTGGTTCTGGCCATCGGCGAGGACCGCAGGCTCGGCGCCAGCGCCCAGGCCGTGGACCAGGCCAGCGACGGCGCGCTCGGCGCGCTGCTCAAGCGCGGCGACCTGGCCGGCAAGGTCGGCCAGACCTTGCTGCTGCACAGCCTGCCAGGCGTCAAGGCCGAACGCGTGCTGCTGGTCGGCTGCGGCAAGGATGAAAGCCTGGGCGACCGTGCCTGGCGCAAGCTGGTCGGTGCCGTTGGCAACGTGCTCAAGAGCCTCGGCGGCAACGACGCCGTGCTGGCGCTGGACGACATCGCGGTCAGCGCGCGCGACGCACAGTACGACAAGTACCGGCTGCTCGCCGAGACCCTGCTCGACGGCGAATACGTGTTCGATCGCTTCAAGTCCAGCAAGGCCGAGCCGCGTGCCCTGAAGAAGATCACCCTGCTCACCGGCAAGGCTGGCCAGGCCGAGACCGAACGCGCCGTGCGCCATGCCAGCGCCATCGCCAGCGGCATGGCGCTGACCCGCGACCTGGGCAACCTGCCACCGAACCTGTGCCATCCAAGTTTCCTGGCCGACCAGGCCAGGGACATGGGCAAGACCCACAAGAACCTCAAGGTCGAAGTGCTCGACGAGAAGAAGATCAAGGACCTGGGCATGGGCGCGTTCCATGCGGTCGGCCAGGGCAGCGAGCAGCCGCCGCGGCTGATCGTGCTCAACTACCAGGGTGGCAGGAAAGCCGAGAAGCCGTTCGTGCTGGTCGGCAAGGGCATCACCTTCGACACCGGCGGCATCAGCCTCAAGCCTGGCGCCGGCATGGACGAGATGAAGTTCGACATGTGCGGTGCCGCCAGCGTGTTCGGCACCCTGCGCGCGGTGCTGGAGCTGCAGTTGCCGATCAACCTGGTCTGCCTGCTGGCTTGCGCCGAGAACATGCCGAGCGGCGGCGCCACCCGCCCGGGCGACATCGTCACCACCATGAGCGGGCAGACCGTGGAGATCCTCAACACCGACGCCGAAGGCCGCCTGGTACTCTGCGACACGCTGACCTATGCCGAGCGCTTCAAGCCGCAGGCAGTCATCGACATCGCCACCCTCACCGGCGCCTGCATCGTGGCGCTGGGCAGCCAGACCTCGGGCCTGATGGGCAATGACGACGAACTGGTCGGGCAGTTGCTCGACGCCGGCAAGCGTGCCGACGACCGCGCCTGGCAGTTGCCCCTGTTCGATGAGTACCAGGAGCAGCTGGACAGCCCCTTCGCCGACATCGCCAACATCGGCGGCCCCAAGGCCGGCACCATCACCGCCGGCTGCTTCCTCTCGCGCTTCGCCAAGGCCTATCGCTGGGCGCACCTGGACATCGCCGGGACTGCCTGGATCAGCGGCGGCAAGGACAAGGGCGCCACGGGCCGACCGGTGCCGCTGCTGACCCAGTACCTGCTCGACCGCGCCGGGGCCTGAAGCCTCGGCGCTGGCGTCGCTCCGGCGTCGCCGGCCAGGCGAGCGGACCATGAGCAAAGTCGACTTCTATATCCTGCCCACCGACGCTGCCTCGGCGCGCCTGGATTTCGCCTGCAAGCTCTGCGAAAAGGCCTGGCGGCTCGGTCACCAGGTCTACCTGCATTGCGAGGATGCCGCCCAGCGACAGATGCTGGACGAGCGGCTGTGGCGCTTCAAGGGCGAGGCCTTCGTACCGCACGACCTGGCCGAGGCCGAGCCGCAGGCAATGGTCGTGCTCGGCATCGGCGAGGCTGCCGGCCCGCATCGCGACCTGCTGATCAACCTGGGCCAAGCCGTACCGGTCTTCGTCGGCCAGTTCGAGCGCGTCGCGGAAATCGTCGTCGAGGAGCCGTCCATCCGCCAGGCCGCCCGCGAACGATTCCGTTTCTACCGGGAACAGGGCTATGCTCTGCAAGACCACCGCTTACAGCGACTCTGAGAACGATGGACAAGTCTTCCAACCTGACCCAATCCGCCCACCTGCTCGATGACCTCGAGTCGATCCGCCAGCTGTTGGGTGACAATGACCTGCAGCCTCCGCTGCTGACCGAGACGGTGGAGCCGCCCAAGCCCCCTGACGAAACCGCCGAGCCGCCCCCTCAAGCCCGACCGAGCGCCGCCGCGCCAACGGCCGATACGCCACAGGCCCGTCGCCAGGATACGCTGCTGCACCTGGAAGCGGAGTTGCGCGCCGCCGCCCAGCTGATCATGCAGGACGTGATCAACGACTTCACCCCGCATATCGAGACCGAGATCAGGCGCCGCCTGGACGCACGCATGGAACGCCTGCTCAAGCGAGCCGAATGAGGCCCTGCCGGACCGCCGGCAACCCTGGCCCGCGCCCGCTTGCGCAGGTGCTCGCTGCGCAGCTGGACGCTTGCGGCCCGCGGCTCTCGCTTTGCGGCTGGTCGCCTGAACCTCCCGCCTCCGTTATACTTCCCGGCTTTCCCGAATAAATGCCATAGGGTCCCGCCGCGCATGGATAAGACCTACCAGCCGCACGCCATCGAAACTTCCTGGTACCAGACCTGGGAGTCCGAGAACTATTTCGCCCCGCAAGGTGCAGGCGAGTCGTACACCATCATGATCCCGCCGCCGAACGTCACCGGCAGCCTGCACATGGGACACGGCTTCAACAACGCGATCATGGATGCCTTGATCCGCTTCCGCCGCATGCAAGGCCGCAACACGCTGTGGCAGCCCGGTACCGACCACGCGGGCATCGCCACGCAGATGCTGGTGGAACGCCAGCTCGAGGCCAAGGGCCAGAATCGCCATGACCTCGGCCGCGACCAGTTCCTCGAAAAGGTCTGGGAGTGGAAAGCCCAGTCCGGCGGCAACATCAGCCGGCAGATCCGCCGCCTCGGCTCGTCGGTGGACTGGAGCCGGGAACGCTTCACCATGGACGATGGCCTGTCCGAGGCGGTCAAGGAAGCCTTCGTTCGCCTGCACGAGGACGGCCTGATCTACCGCGGCAAACGCCTGGTCAACTGGGACACCAAGCTGCATACCGCGATCTCCGACCTCGAGGTGGAGAACCACGACGAGAAAGGCCACCTGTGGAACCTGCGCTACCCGCTGGCCGATGGCGCCACCACGGCCGACGGCAAGGACCACCTGGTCGTCGCCACGACCCGTCCGGAAACCCTGCTGGGCGATGTCGCCGTCGCGGTCAACCCGAACGACCAACGCTACCAGGCACTGATCGGCAAGTTCGTCGAGCTGCCGCTGGTTGGCCGGCGCATCCCGATCGTCGCCGACGACTACTGCGACCCCGAGTTCGGTACCGGCTGCGTGAAGATCACCCCGGCGCACGACTTCAACGACTACGAAGTCGGCAAGCGCCACGCCCTGCCCCTGCTGAACATCTTCGACAAGAACGCCGCGGTGCTGGCCAGCGCCCAGGCCTTCAACCTCGACGGCACCCTCAACGACGCCATCGACACCCGCCTGCCGGCCCAGTATGCCGGCCTCGACCGCTTCGTCGCGCGCAAGCAGATGGTTGCCGACCTGGACGCCGCCGGCCTGCTGGTCAGCGTCGACGACCACGCCCTGAAGGTGCCCAAGGGCGATCGTTCCGGCACCATCATCGAACCATGGCTGACCGACCAGTGGTACGTCTCGACCAAGCCGCTGGCCGAGCCTGCCATCGCTGCCGTGGAAGATGGACGCATCCAGTTCGTGCCCAAGCAGTACGAGAACATGTACTTCTCCTGGATGCGTGACATCCAGGACTGGTGCATCAGCCGCCAGCTCTGGTGGGGCCACCGCATCCCGGCCTGGTACGACGAAACCGGCCAGGTCTATGTCGGCCGCAGCGAAGAGCAAGTGCGCGCCAGGCACAAGCTCGGCGCCGAAGTGGTCCTGCGCCAGGACGACGACGTGCTCGACACCTGGTTCAGCTCCGGTCTGTGGACCTTCTCGACCCTGGGCTGGCCCGAGCAGACCGAATTCCTCAAGACGTTCCATTCCACCGACGTGCTGGTCACCGGCTTCGACATCATCTTCTTCTGGGTGGCGCGCATGATCATGCTGACCATGCACCTGGTGAAGAACGAGGATGGTACCCCGCAGGTGCCGTTCAAGACCGTCTATGTCCACGGCCTGGTGCGCGACGGCCAGGGCCAGAAGATGTCCAAGTCCAAGGGCAACGTGCTCGACCCGCTGGACATCGTCGACGGCATCACCCTCGACGCGCTGCTGGAGAAGCGTACCAGCGGCATGATGCAGCCCAAGCTCGCCGAGAAGATCGCCAAGCAGACCAAGGCCGAGTTCCCCGAAGGTATCGCCAGCTACGGCACCGACGCGCTGCGCTTCACCTTCTGCTCGCTGGCCTCGACCGGTCGCGACATCAAGTTCGACATGGGCCGGGTCGAAGGCTACCGCAACTTCTGCAACAAGATCTGGAACGCCGCGCGCTACGTGCTGGACAAGGGCGAGGACTGCGGCCAGAACGGCGAACCTGTCGAACTGTCGCTGGCCGACCGCTGGATCATCTCGCAACTGCAGCGCACAGAGGCCGAAGTCACCCGTCAGCTCGAGCAGTTCCGCTTCGACCTGGCCAGCCAGGCGCTCTACGAGTTCATCTGGAACCAGTACTGCGACTGGTACCTGGAGCTGTCCAAGCCCGTGCTGTGGGACGAGCAGGCGCCAGTGGAACGTGCCCGTGGCACCCGTCGCACCCTGGTGCGCGTGCTGGAAGTCGCGTTGCGCCTGGCGCATCCATTCATGCCGTTCATCACCGAGGAAATCTGGCAGCGCATCGCTCCGCTGGCCGGCGTCCAGGGCAGGACCATCATGCTGCAACCTTGGCCGCAGGCCAACGAAGCGCGCATCGATAGCGCCGCCGAAGGCGACATCGAATGGCTCAAGGAACTGATGGTCGGCCTGCGCAACATTCGCGCCGAGATGAACATCGGCCCTGGCAAGCCGCTGCCGCTGTTCCTCAAGAACGCCAACGCCGACGACCAGCGTCGCCTGCAGGAAAACCAGGCCCTGCTCAAGAAGCTGGCCAAGGTGGAGTCGTTCACCGTGCTCGGCGAGCAGGACGAAGCGCCGCTGTCGGCCACCGCCCTGGTCGGTGAGCTGCAGGTGCTGGTACCGATGGCCGGCCTGATCGACAAGGATGCCGAGCTGGCGCGCCTGAACAAGGAGATCCAGCGCCTGCAGGGCGAGGTGCAACGCGTGGGCGGCAAGCTGTCCAATGCAGCCTTCGTCGACAAGGCACCGCCTGCGGTGATCGAGAAAGAACGCGCCAAGCTGGCCGAAGCGGAACAGGCCCTGGCCAACTTCACCGAGCAGCACGCGCGCATCGCTGCGCTGTAGCCGCGCACGCGACGCCACCGCGGGGCAAGCCCGCTTCCACGAGCGTGGGGGCGGGCTTGCCCCGCGATGCTTTCAGGATTTAGAACCATGAGCCACAAGCCAAGCTTGCACCCGCGCAACCGCCATCAAGGCCGCTACGACTTTCCCAGGCTGATCGAGGCGCATCCCGACCTGGCCCGCTTCACCCTCATCAACCCGCATGGCAAGCCCAGCATCGACTTTGCCAACCCCGAAGCGGTACGGGTGTTCAACCGTGCCCTGCTCAAGGCGCAGTACGGTATCGAGCACTGGGACATCCCGGCAGACTACCTGTGCCCGCCGATTCCGGGCCGGGCCGACTATATCCATGTGCTGGCGGACCTGCTGGCCGAGGACAATGCCGGCCAGATTCCACGTGGTGCCGGGATCCGCGCCCTGGACATCGGCGTCGGGGCCAACTGCGTCTACCCGCTGCTGGGGCATGCCGACTACCGCTGGCGCTTCCTCGGCTCGGACATCGACCCGGTGGCGCTCGCCTCGGCCAAGACCATCATCGAGGCCAACGGCCTGGGCAAGGTCATCGACCTGCGTCGGCAGACCCAGCGCCAGCACATACTCGAGGGGCTGTTACGCGCCGACGAATGTTTCGATCTCACCCTGTGCAATCCGCCTTTCCACGCGTCGCGCGAGCAAGCCACCCGTGGCAGCCAGCGCAAGTGGAAGAACCTGGGCAAGCAAGACCCCACGCGCAGGCTGCCGGTGCTGAACTTCGGTGGGCAGAACAACGAACTGTGGTGCGAGGGCGGCGAAATCCGCTTCGTCAGCCAGCTGGTCGCGGAAAGTGCGCGGTACGCGCGGCAGGTGCTCTGGTTCACCAGCCTGGTGTCCAAGGCCAGCAACCTGCCCGGCATCGAGGCCGCCTTGCGCAAGGCCGGTGCGCGGGAGCAGCGGATCGTCGAGATGGGACAGGGGCAGAAGCAGAGCCGCCTGGTTGCCTGGAGCTACCATGACCAGGCCGGACGGCAGGCCTGGCAGGCCCGTCGCGCGGGCAAGCGACAGGCATGAAAAAACCGCGCTCGGGCCAGCCGGACGCGGTTCGCTACGGCATCGACAATTACTTGTTGATGGCGTCGTTCAGGCCCTTGGCCGGTACGAACTTGACGACTTTCTTGGCAGCGATCTCGATGGCGGCGCCAGTCGAAGGGTTGCGGCCAGTACGGGCAGGACGCTCGGAGACTTTCAGCTTGCCGATGCCAGGCAGGGTGATCTCGGCACCGTTCTCCAGCTGGTCGGCGACGATCTGGCCCAGCTGCTCCAGGGCGTTGCGCGCAGTGGTCTTCGGTGCATCGATCGCCTCGGCGATATCGGCAATCAGTTGGTCTTTGGTCAATGCCATGGTGGTGTTCCTTCCCTAATCGAATTCAGAGGTTATGCAGCGTTCTACCGGGGTCATCGACCGGACCGCAAGGTCCGGCATGGCGCGTCTTTCGCGTATGTAGATGCGTAAATCGGCGTTTGGTTCGGCCTCAGGCGAGCACGCTGCCAGCACTGCGCCACCCTC
This sequence comes from Pseudomonas sp. Marseille-QA0332, assembly GCF_054950175.1. Taxonomy (NCBI): domain Bacteria; kingdom Pseudomonadati; phylum Pseudomonadota; class Gammaproteobacteria; order Pseudomonadales; family Pseudomonadaceae; genus Pseudomonas; species Pseudomonas sp. Marseille-QA0332. Next base: position 4,358,502 of record NZ_CM143106.1, on the reverse strand, counting down.
GGGGCGCAAGACCGGGCAAAACTACCACAGCAGCGGATAAATATCCGCAGCCGCCATCGTTTTTATGCAGGTTTTTCAGGGGTTTGGCCAACGAAGCCGGTGTGATTGGCGAAAAAACAGCCAACTGGGGCAGTCCTGCCGATGGTTCCCCTGCAAGCACGCGCACGTGCGGTAAACTGAAGCACTTTGCTGCACCAACCACACGAGAATTCCATGCCAATCCGTCATTGCATCGTTCACCTGATCGACAAGAAGCCTGATGGCAGCCCGGCCGTGCTCCATGCACGCGACACCGAACTGGCCGAGTCGGATGCCATCGAGAACCTGCTGGCCGACCTCAACGACAGCTACAACGCCAAACAAGGCAAGGCCTGGGGCCTGTTCCACGGCGAATCCGGAGCCTATCCACTCAGTGGCTGGCTCAAGCAGTACCTGGAAGCGGAAACGGACTTCACGGCATTCAGCAAGTTGGCCGTGGAACACCTGCAAAAGCTCATGGAGGAGTCCAACCTGTCGACGGGTGGGCATGTCCTGTTTGCCCACTACCAACAAGGCATGACCGACTATCTGGCCATTGCGCTGCTGCATCACAGCGAAGGCGTGGCGGTCAACGAGCAGCTCGATGTCACCCCTTCTCGTCACCTGGACCTGGCCCAGTTGCACCTGGCAGCCCGGATCAACCTGTCGGAATGGCAGAACAACAAGAACTCCAGGCAGTACATTTCGTTCATCAAAGGCAAGAACGGCAAGAAGGTCTCGGATTACTTCCGCGATTTCATCGGCTGCCAGGAAGGTGTCGATGGGCCAGGCGAAACGCGCACGCTGCTCAAGGCCTTCAGTGATTTCGTGGAAAGCGAGGACCTGCCTGAAGAAGCCGCTCGGGAAAAGACCCAGACCTTGGTCGACTATGCCACCAGCCAGACCAAGATGGGCGAGCCGGTCACCCTGGAAGAGCTTTCCAGCCTGATCGACGAAGAACGCCCCAGGGCATTCTTCGAACACATCCGCAACAAGGACTATGGCCTGTCGCCGGAGATCCCCGCCGACAAGCGGACACTCAACCAGTTCCGCCGCTTCACCGGCCGCGCCGAAGGCTTGTCGATCAGTTTCGAAGCCCATCTGCTGGGCTCGAAGATAGAATACGACGAAGAGGCCGGCACCCTGGTCATCAAGGGCCTACCAACCCAACTGATCGATCAGCTCAAGCGTCGCAAGGACTGATCGCAGCCTGCTGCCGTTGCGCCCGCTCGGCATAGGCGCGCACCAGCGCTTCCTTGGCCGATTTGCGCAGTCGCTTGACCAGCCGCTCCTGACGCAGTGCCTCGGATTTGTCCGGCCATTGCTCGACATACACCAGAGCTTGCGCCGGGCTGGTCTTGAAGTAGCGCGCACCCTGTCCTTTGCGGTGGGCCAGGAACCGTCGCTGCGGGTCATCGCTGATGCCGCAGTAGAGCGACCCATTGGCAGCACGCACCAGGTATACATACCAGGGCTTGATCGGCATGTTCTGCTTCACGGACGACTCGAGGCTCGGGGATGGACCTGTATGGGGCATCATCTCTCAGGCCCGTTCGCTGGTCACCTGGACATGCAGCGAACGCCCCGCCTTGAGCCCGAACAGGATCGCACTGAATGCCAACACGGCAAAGATCCAGCCAAGCGCCGACCAGCCGCCGGTAAGATCATGCACCAGGCCGACGGCGAACGGCCCCATCGAGGCCAGCGTGTAACCAACGCCCTGAGCCATGCTCGACAGGTTGGACGCCACGTGGGCGTCTTTCGAGCGCAGCACGATGAGAGTCAGTGCCAGGGCAAAGCTGCCGCCCTGCCCCAGACCGAGCAGCACCGCCCAGCCCCACAAGCCGCCCAGCGGCGCATAGAGGCAGCCGAACAGGCCAGCCAGGGTCACCAGCATGACCAGCACGATCGCCAGGCGCTGGTCCTTGCCGCGGCTGGCCAGCCACGGCACGCTGAGCGAGCTGAGCAGTTGCACCAGCACGGAACCGGACAGCACCAGCCCTGCCTGGGTAGCATCGAGGCCGCGGCCGATCAGGATCGAGGGCAGCCAGCCGAACACGATGTAGGCCAGCGACGACTGTGAACCCATGTACAAGGTCACCTGCCAGGCCAGCGGATCACGCCACAAGCCACGAACCCGATAGGCCACCCGATGAGTGCCGTGCCCCTCGCGCGCCTGGGGCAGCCAGACCAGCATCGCCAGCAGCGCCGGAAGCGCCCAGAAACCCAGCCCCAGCGCCCAGCTACCCGCGAAATGCTCGCTCAGCGGAACCGTGGCACCGGCGGCCAGCGCCGCGCCAAGGCACAGCGCCATGGTGTAGACACCGGTCAACGTGCCAGCGTGTCGGGGGAAGTCCCGCTTCACGATGCCTGGCAACAGCACACCGATCACGCCGATGCTCGCGCCAGCCAACAGGCTGCCCAGGAACACGCCACCGACGCCCAGGTTGCTGCGCAGCACGATGCCGAGCGCCAAGACCAGGAGAATGCCCAATACCACCCGCTCGCTGCCGAAGCGGCGGGCCAGTAGCGGCGCCAGCGGGGCGAACAGGCCCAGGCACAGCACCGGCAAGGTTGTCAGCAGGCCGGCCAGCGAGGCGCTCAGGCCCAGGTCCTCGGAGACTCGTGCCAGCACGGGGGCCATGCTCGACAACGCTGGACGCAGGTTGAGTGCCACCAGTACCAGGCCCAGCAGAAGCAGCCAGGGGCGCTTGGCCATGCCGGCTGGCTCGGTGCTGGCCTGCTCGTGCGCTTCGGCATCGATAAGCAGCTCATCGACGTGCGCCTCGTGACGGGAGGCTGGTTTGCGTGTCTGGTCGTTCATGTTCATTTCTTCGTCAGGATTCGATCAAGGCTCGGCTCAGCGCCATGGCCCGCTCGGCATCGCGTTGTTCAATGGCTTCGAGGATTCGTCCGTGCAGGTCGAACACGGCCTGGCTACGCGGCAGCTGGCTCATGTTGTGCTGAAGGGTCACCGCCAGCACACTCGAGAAGTACCGGTACAGCTCGCTCAATGCCGGATTGTGCGCCGCATCCACGAGGCGCTGGTGAAAGGTGAGGTCGCAGCTGACGTACTCGTCGACGTTGCCATGGAAATGCCCCGAGCTCAGCTGCAACGCCTTGCGCAACCCGTCCAGGTCCGCCTCGGTCCGGCGCAAGGCGGCCAGGCCTATGGCTTCGGCCTCGAGGATGTAGCGGGTTTCGCGTGCCTGCTCGATCGTGCAGCGTGACAGGGCCTGGACTGTCTGTAACGGATCCTGAGCCATGCGCAGGTAGCTGCCATCACCCTGCCGCACTTCCACCAGCCCGCCAAATGCCAGCACGCGCATGGCTTCGCGGACCGTGTTACGGCTGATGCCCAGTTCCAGTGCCAGTTCAGGCTCGGTGGGCAAGCGTTGGCCAACCGTCCAGGTACCCGCGGCGATTCGCTCACGCAGCTGGTCCACGGCTTGCTCGACCAGCGAGCGTTTGATCAGGAGAGTCATACTGACATCCAGTCATCGGATGAATTTGCCGCACAGCGTAACTCGTAGCTGTCGGTGCCGGCAAGACTTTGCCTCGACGCGATGGCGCGCGCCGAGGCAAAGGACGGCGGTCAGTGCAAAGCGTCGAGCAGCGCCTGATTCTGCTCTGGCGTGCCGATGGTGATGCGCAGGAACTGGGCGATCCGCTGTTGCTTGAAATGACGAACGATCACCCCCTGCTGGCGCAGGCGCGCAGCCAGTTCGGCCGCATCCTGGCGAGGATGCCGGGCGAAGATGAAGTTGGCTGCCGACGGCAGCACTTCGAAGCCACGTTCGAGCAACGCCTGCACCAGGCTCTCGCGGCTTTCGATCACCTTGCGGCGGGTCATGTCGAAGTAGGCATCGTCCTGGAAGGCTGCCGCTGCCCCGACGATCGCCATGCGGTCGAGCGGATAGGAGTTGAAGCTGTTCTTGATGCGCTCCAGCGCTTCGATCAGGTCTGGCTGACCGACAGCCAGACCGACACGCAGACCGGCCAGCGAACGCGATTTCGACAGCGTCTGGGTGACCAGGAGGTTGTCGTAGCGATCGACCAGGCTGATGGCGCTCTGCCCACCGAAGTCGATGTAGGCTTCGTCGACCACCACCACCGAATCCCGGTTGGCCTGCAGCAGTCGCTCGATGTCCTCGAGCGGCAACAGCACGCCGGTGGGCGCGTTCGGGTTGGGGAAGATGATCCCTGCATTGCGCTTGCGATAATCGTCCACGCGGATGCGGAACTGCTCGTCCAAGGGCACCTGCTCGAAATCGATGCCGTACAGGCCACAGTAGACCGGATAGAAGCTGTAGCTGATATCGGGGAACAGCAACGGCGCATCGTGCTGGAACAGGCCGTGGAAGATGTGCGCCAGCACTTCGTCCGAGCCATTGCCGACGAACACCTGTCGCGCCGCGATGCCGTAGTGCTCGGCCACGGCCTGCTTGAGCAGGTCGCCGTTGGGGTCCGGATACAGCCGCAGGGAGTCGCCCAGCTCGCCGCGCATGGCTTGCACTGCCTTGGGCGACGGCCCGTAGGGGTTTTCGTTGGTGTTGAGCTTGACCAGGCGCGACAGCTTGGGCTGCTCGCCCGGCACGTAGGGCACCAGGTCCTTGACGAAGGGGCTCCAGAATCGACTCATGTTCATTTTCCCTCTTCGCTACGGATACGGTATTCGGCACTGCGGGCGTGCGCCGTCAGCGATTCGCCACGGGCCAGCACCGAGGCGGTCTGCCCCAGCTCGGAGGCACCTTGCTCCGAGCAGAAGATGATCGACGAACGTTTCTGGAAGTCATAGACACCCAGCGGCGACGAGAACCGCGCGGTGCCGGAGGTCGGCAGGACGTGGTTGGGGCCGGCGCAATAGTCGCCCAGCGCCTCGCTGGTGTGCCGCCCCATGAAGATCGCGCCGGCATGACGGATCCGCGGCAGCCATGCCTGGGGATCGGCGACCGACAGCTCCAGGTGCTCGGGCGCGATGCGGTTGGCCACTTCGATGGCCTGCTGCATGTCGCGCACCTGGATCAGGGCGCCGCGGCCATCGATCGACTTGCCGATGATCTCGGCCCGCTCCATGGTCGGCATCAGCTTGTCGATGCTGGCGGCGACACGGTCGAGAAAGGCGGCGTCCGGGCTGACCAGGATGGCCTGGGCGTCCTCGTCGTGCTCGGCCTGGGAGAACAGGTCCATGGCGATCCAGTCCGGATCGGTCTGGCCATCGCAGACCACCAGGATCTCGGACGGACCGGCGATCATGTCGATACCGACCTGGCCGAACACGTGGCGCTTGGCAGTCGCCACATAGATGTTGCCGGGGCCGACGATCTTGTCCACCAGTGGCACGCTCTCGGTACCGTAGGCCAGCGCGGCGACGGCCTGGGCGCCACCGAGGGTGAAGACCCGATCGACGCCGGCGATGCAGGCAGCGGCCAGCACCAGCTCGTTCACCTCACCGCGTGGGGTCGGCACGACCATGACCACCTCGCCCACTCCGGCCACCTTGGCGGGAATCGCGTTCATCAGCACGGACGATGGGTAAGAAGCCTTGCCACCCGGTACATACAGGCCGGCGCGGTCCAGTGGCGTGACCTTCTGGCCTAGCACGGTGCCATCGGCCTCGGTGTATTGCCAGGAATCCTGTTTCTGCCGTTCATGGTACATGCGCACGCGATCGGCGGCTTTTTCCAGGGCCTGGCGCTGCTCTGGCGTGATACGGCTCAGGGCCAGCTCGAGCCGCTCGCGGCCAAGGATCAGCTCGGCCATCGACTCGACCTGCAGGCCGTCGAAGCGCTGGGTGAACTCCACCAGCGCCGAGTCGCCTCGTTCGCGTACGGCCTTGATGATGTCCAGCACGCGCTGGTTGACCGTTTCGTCGGACACGCTTTCCCAGCTCAGCAGATGGTCCAGATGACGGGCGAAGTCCGGATCGGCGGCATTGAGACGGGCGATTGCAGTGGACACGGTCATGACGAGGGCCTCGATTGTTGGCGAATGCTCAGGCGCCCTAGGCTACCAGTCCATCCGCGCGGGCACCCGAGAAAAAAGGCAATGACGCGGATGGACGGGCGCGACCGCGAAGGTCGCGCACGAAAGTCAGCCGCGATGTCGCGATTCTACCGCTTGGCGCAGGGTATCGATCAGGCTCTGGATGCGGGCGTGCTGCATTTTCATGGAGGCCTTGTTCACCACCAGGCGCGAGCTGATGTGAGCGATGAGTTCCTGTGGTTCCAGGCCATTGGCGCGCAAGGTGTTGCCGGTATCGACCACGTCGATGATCTTGTCGGCCAGGCCGATCAGCGGTGCCAGTTCCATCGAGCCATACAGCTTGATGATGTCGACCTGACGACCCTGCTCGGCATAGTAGCGCTTGGCTACGTTGACGAACTTGGTGGCGACACGCAGACGTCCCTTGGGCTGTGGCGCGTCGACGGCACCGGCCGTCATCAGCTTGCAGCAGGCAATCTGCAGGTCCAGAGGCTCATACAGCCCCTGGCCGCCATACTCCATCAGCACGTCCTTGCCGGCCACGCCGAGGTCGGCCGCACCATGCTCGACATAGGTGGGCACGTCGGTGGCACGCACGATGAGCAAGCGCACGTCATCCTGGGTGGTGGGGATGATCAGCTTGCGGCTCTTGTCCGGGTTCTCGGTAGGCACGATACCGGCTTCCGCCAGCAGCGGCAGGGTATCGTCGAGGATCCGGCCCTTGGATAGCGCGATGGTCAACATGGAACGTCTGTCCTTAAGCAGCTATGGCCGGTCGGGCCCTGCCCGACCGCTTGGGGTTACGGCTGGCGCCTCCATGCGCCGGTCAGGGACTGGCGCCGTGCGACGGGCGCTGCGCAACTTTCGTACGAAACCTAGCCCGGAACGCGTCGGATCTTGGCACCGAGCATCTGCAACTTTTCCTCGATGCATTCATAGCCACGGTCGATGTGGTAGATGCGATCGATCAGGGTATCACCCTCGGCGACCAATGCCGACAGCACCAGGCTGGCCGAAGCACGCAGGTCGGTCGCCATCACCGGAGCGCCCTTGAGCGCCTTGACGCCGGTAACGATGGCGGTATTGCCTTCGACTTGGATCTGCGCGCCCATGCGGTGCATTTCGTACACGTGCATGAAGCGGTTCTCGAAGATGGTCTCGATCACCGCGCCGGTGCCTTCGGCAATGGCATTGAGCGAAATGAACTGCGCCTGCATGTCGGTGGGGAACGCAGGATACGGCGCGGTCCGCAAGTTGACCGCCTTCGGGCGCCGGCCATGCATGTCCAGCGAGATCCAGTCGTCACCGGCGGTCACGTCGGCGCCGGCTTCCTTGAGTTTTTCCAGGACCGCCTCGAGGATCGTCGGATCGGTGTCCTTGACCTTGACCCGGCCACCGGTGACGGCCGCGGCGACCAGGTAGGTACCGGTCTCGATACGGTCGGGCATGACCCGGTAGGTCGCCGAGTGCAGACGCTCGACCCCGTCGATCACGATGGTATCGGTGCCGGCACCCTGGATCCGCGCGCCCATGGCGATCAGGAAGTTGGCCAAGTCGACCACTTCTGGTTCGCGGGCGGCGTTCTGCAGCACGCTGCGGCCCTTGGCCAGGGCTGCGGCCATCATGATGTTCTCGGTACCGGTCACGCTGACGGTATCGAAGAAGAAATGCGCGCCACGCAGACCGCCTTCAGGCGCCTGGGCCTTGATGTAGCCGCCTTCGACCTCGATCTTCGCGCCCATGGCCTCCAATCCGCGAATGTGCAAATCGACCGGTCGCGAGCCGATGGCGCAACCACCTGGCAAGGCGACCTCGGCCTTGCCGAAGCGGGCGACCATCGGCCCCAGCACCAGGATCGAGGCACGCATGGTCTTGACCAGCTCATAGGGCGCGACCAGGGTCTTGATGGTGCGCGGATCGATCTCGACCGACAGCTTCTCGTCGATCACCGGCTCGATGCCCATGCGGCCGAACAGCTCGATCATGGTGGTGATGTCGTGCAGGTGCGGCAGGTTGCCGACCGTGACCGGACCGTCGGCCAGCAGGGTCGCGGAAAGAATCGGCAGGGCGGCGTTCTTCGCCCCGGAGATGCGGATTTCGCCGTCGAGGCGCGCGCCGCCAGTGATAATCAGTTTGTCCATAGGAGTCTCGCCGCCAGTTGGCTCAGGTGCGCTCAGCCCAGGCTGCGCTGCTGAAAAATTTCATGGTTACCGCATGGATGCTGCCGTTGGCGATCCACGGATTCAGGTGCGCATAGATCGCCTGCTGGCGCTTGACCGGGCTCTGGCCGGCCAGTTCGTCGCTGATCACGTTCAACTGGAAGTTGCAGCCTTCGCCCTCAACTTCGACCCGGGTTCCCGGCAGTTTTTCTTCAAGGAAGCTCTTAACTTCTACGGCCTGCATGCTCAACCTCAATCGGCGCCCTGTGCGCGCGGGTCGGCCATCATACAAAAAAGCCCCTCGCCTGCGAACCCCATGCAGAGGCTCGCTGACCGAGGGGCTGCCCTGGCTGGCAAGCATCAGCTGGCCAGCACCTGCGTCAGGTCATAGACCTCGGCGATTTCCCGCATGTCGTGCGGCATGCCCTGCAGCGTGCAGGCCTTGCCTGCCGCCTGCGCGTCGCGCATGAACCCCAGTAGCAGTGCCAGGCCGACACTGGTGGAATGCTCGACCGCCGAGCAATCCAGCACCAGGCGCGGCTCCCGACAGGCAGCGATCAGCGCCTGGCCGGCCTTGCGCAGCCGCGGCCCACTACGGTAGTCCAGCACTCCGGTCAGACGCAGCACGCCCGGTTCGACCATGCTTACGCCGGTTTCGCTCATTGCACGGCCTTGTCGGGCGATTGCTCGGCGGCCTGCTTGGCCTTGGCCACTTCGCCGGCCCAGCTGTCGATGGTCTTGTCCAGGTCGTTGCCGTTGCGCTGCATGGCATCGGCGAACTGATCGCGGAACAGCTTGCCGATGTTGATGCCATTGACGATGACATTGCGCACCTTCCACTCGCCGCCGATCTTCTCCAACGTGTAGGAAACCGGATAGACGGCGCCGTTGTTGCCCGTCACCTTCATGCCGACGCTGGTCCGCTGGCCGCTTTCATCCTTGGCCGGATCGACCTTGATGCCCTGGTTGTCGTACTCGAGCAGGGCATTGCCATAGAACTGCATCAGGCTGCGCTTGAAGTTTTCCTGAAAGCGCTGCATCTGCTGCGCGCTGGCCTTGCGCGAATACTTGACGGTCATGATGCTCTTGGAGATGCCGTCGGCATCGACCACTGGTCCGAGAATCTGGTTGAGCGAGTTGTAGAACGCTTCGCGGTCGTTGCGGTAGGTTTCTCGGTTGGCCTGCAAGTCCGCCAGCAGCTTGTCGGTGGTGCCCTGGATCACCTCGTGGGCCGACTGCCCGGGAGCTGCGCTCGCCAGCATCGGTAGGGCCGCCAGCAGCACCAGCAGGCCACGTCGCAATATAGAGATCATGAAAACTCCTTATTTAGCTTCTTTGCCAACGGAATTGAGCAAAAACTTGCCGATCAGGTCCTCGAGCACCAGCGACGACTGGGTGTCATGGATGGTCCCACCGTCCTTGAGCACGCTGTCCTCGCCACCGACGCTGATGCCGATGTACTTCTCGCCCAGTAGCCCGGCGGTCAGGATCGATGCGGTGGAGTCGGTCGGCAGGTTGTCGACGTTGCGATCCAGCTGCAGCGTTACCCGACCGGTGAACGAATCACGGTCCAGGTCGATGGCGGTGACCTTGCCGATGGTCACGCCCGCCATGGTCACCTTGGCTCTGACAGTCAATCCGGCGATATTGTCGAAGTAGGCATAAACTTTGTAGGTTTCGCTGCTCGGGCTGGCGGACAGGCCGCTGACGCGCAGGGCCAGCAGCAGCAGCGCCAGGATACCGGCCAGAAGGAACAGGCCGACACCGATTTCCAGGGTGCGGTTTTGCATCAGAAATCTCCAAACATCAAGGCGGTCAGAATGAAGTCCAGTCCCAGGACTGCCAGGGAGGCATAGACCACGGTCCTGGTAGTGGCACGGCTGATCCCTTCGGAAGTGGGTTCGCAGTCATAGCCCTGGAACACGGCGATCCAGGTCACCACGAAGGCGAACACCAGGCTTTTCACCAGACCGTTGAGAACATCGTCGGTAAAGGAAACACTGTTCTGCATGTTGGACCAGAAGGAGCCCTCGTAGACTCCCAGCCAATCCACCGCGACCCAGGAGCCGCCCCAGATGCCGACGACACTGAAGATCAGCGCCAGCAGCGGCAGCGAGATGAAGCCGGCCCACAGCCGCGGGGCGACGATGTACTTGAGCGGGTCGACACCGATCATCTCCAGGCTCGACAGCTGCTCGGTGGATTTCATGTTGCCGATCTCGGCGGTCAGCGCCGACCCCGCGCGCCCGGCGAACAGCAGCGCGGTGACCACCGGCCCCAGCTCGCGCAGCAGGGTCAGGGCGATCATCTGGCCGACGGCCTGCTCCGAGCCGTACTTGGTCAGGATGCTGTAGCCCTGCAGCGACAGCACCATGCCGATGAACAGGCCGGACACGACGATGATCGCCAGCGACAGCACGCCGACCGAATAGAGCTGACGCACCAGCAGCTGGAAGCCGCCGCCGATGCCGCCGCGGCCGATCAGGGCATGCCCCAGGAACAGGCACGAGCGCCCCAGCACCGCGACGATATCGATGGCCGAGCGGCCGAACAGACGAATACGTTCGAGCAAGGATCTTCTACGCATCAACGCGCCCCCAGCAAGTCGGCGCGGTAGTCGGGCGCAGGAAAATGGAATGGCACGGGGCCGTCGGGGTCGCCCTTCATGAACTGGCGGATACGTGGATTGTCCGAACCCATCAGCTCCTGCGGCGTACCCTGGCCCAGCACCTGGCCGTCGCCGACCACATAGATGTAGTCGGCGATGCTGGCGGTTTCGGCCAGGTCATGCGAGACCACGATGCTGGTGATGCCCAGGGCGTCGTTGAGCAGGCGGATCAGCCGCACCAGCACGCCCATGGCGATCGGATCCTGGCCGACGAAAGGCTCGTCATACATGAGGATCTGCGGGTCCAGGGCGATCGCCCGAGCCAGCGCCACGCGCCGCTTCATGCCGCCGGAGAGCTCGTCCGGCATCAGTTCGATGGCGCCGCGCAGGCCCACGGCCTGCAGTTTCATGAGCACGATGTCACGGATCATCTCGTCGCACAGCTCGGTATGCACGCGCAGCGGGAAGGCGACATTCTCGAAGACATCGAGGTCGGTGAACAGTGCCCCGCTCTGGAACAGCACGCCCATCTGCTTGCGCGCATCGAACAGGTCGCCACGCGACAACGACGGCAGGTTCTGCCCGCCGACCCAGACTTCGCCACTGGCAGGCCGCAACTGCGCGCCCATCAGGCGCAGCAGCGTGGTCTTGCCGCACCCGGACGGCCCCATGATGCCAGTGACCTTGCCGCGTGGGATCCTGATGTCGACATCGTTGAAAATGCTGCGCGAACCGCGCTTGAAGGTGACGCCCTTCAACTCGACCGCGTACTCGCTATCCACACTCATCTAGACTCCTTGCGATACGACTCGTCAGTTGGACGTCCGCCTTCATCATGAAGGCACACCCCTGGAACGGGCCGAACAGCGGCGAACTATAGCATCGCGGGCAGTCCCGCCCAAGCTGCGAGCGGTCTGCCCCGGCCTGGCGAAGCCGTTCGGGACAATCATCAGGTGAGGCTTTCGCGCTTACCCGTTATAATCGACACCTTTAGACCAGACATGCCTCAATCGACATGAGCCAACCCAGCGAGCTGATACAATCCGCCCGGCGTACCTTGCGTCTCGAACTCCAGGCCATGAAGGACCTCCTGGCACGCCTGGACGACAGTTTCGTCCAGGCCTGCGAGCTGATCCTGGCCAGCAAGGGCCGGGTCGTGGTGCTGGGCATGGGCAAGTCGGGACACATCGGCAACAAGATCGCCGCGACCCTCGCCAGCACGGGCACGCCGGCCTTCTTCGTGCACCCGGCCGAGGCCAGCCATGGCGACATGGGCATGATCACCCGCGACGACGTCATCCTCGCGCTGTCGAACTCCGGCAGCACGGCCGAGATCGTTACCCTCCTGCCGCTGATCAAGCGCCTGGGCATCCGCATGCTCAGCCTCACCGGCAACCCCGTTTCGCCGTTGGCCCAGGCCGCCGACGTCAACATCGACGTGAGCGTCGCCAAGGAAGCGTGCCCGCTCAACCTGGCGCCCACCTCCTCGACCACCACTGCCCTGGCGCTGGGCGACGCCCTGGCCATCGCCCTGCTGGAAGCTCGCGGCTTCACAGCCGAGGACTTCGCCTTCTCGCACCCGGGCGGCGCGCTGGGCCGACGCCTGCTGCTCAAGGTCGAGAACGTGATGCACGGCGGCGACGAGCTGCCCCAGGTAGCGCGTGGCACCCTGCTCAAGCACGCACTGCTTGAAATGTCCCGTAAAGGTCTGGGCATGACCGTGGTACTCGAGGCCGACGGGCGCCTGGCTGGCATCTTCACCGACGGCGACCTGCGGCGCAGCCTGGATCGCAACATCGATGTCCACCAGACCTTGATCGACCATGTCATGACCGCGCATGGCAAGACCGCGCGCCCCGACATGCTCGCAGCCGAGGCACTGAAGATCATGGAGGATCACAAGATCAACGCACTGGCCGTGGTCGATGCCCAGGACCGCCCGATCGGCGCCCTGAACATGCACGACCTGCTGCGCGCGGGCGTGCTTTGATGCATGCCAGTCCTGAGCAATCTGGCGTGCGCCGGTGTCGCACGTCTATGCTGCGCGTCCGCGGTGGCCTGGACGCGGTCAACGCCCATTACCTGTAGAGCTTGATATGTTCAGCAAGAAAGCCCGCAACATCGTCATCCTCGGCGCGATCGCCGCGCTGCTGGTCGCGATCGGCTACTGGAACGTCAGTCCGGAAAGCTTCCTCGACAAGCCCCTGGCACAAGTCGACGAAAGCGCCATCGACTACTATGCGATCAACGCGCACAGTATCCAGTACCTTCCCGACGGCAAGGTGCAGTACGAAATGACCGCCGACAAGGTCGAACACCTGAAGGCCAGCGAGGTGACCCTGCTGACCGCGCCCGACCTGCACATGTACCGCGGCACGCCCTACCCCTGGCATGTACAGAGCGAGCGGGCCGAGGTCAACCCGGACGGCACCGAGGTCGAGCTGATCGACAAGGTGCGCGTGGCGCGCACCGACGAAAGACAGCGTGAAACCATCATTACCACTGCTCGCATGACCGTGTTCCCGCAGAAGCAATATGCGCAGACCGAGCAAGCCGTTAGAATCGACGGCGCCGGTGGCACCACTACGGGCAAGGGCATGAAAGCCTATTTGAAAGACGGCAGGATGGACCTGCTGTCCAACGTAAGAGGACAGTATGAGGCTCGTTAAAACCCTCCCCCTTTTGCTCAGCCTGAGCGCAGCACTGGGAAGCGCGAGCGCCTGGGCCTTGCCGACCGATCGTGACCAGCCTATCCGGATCCAGGCCGACAATGCCCATCTCGACGATAAGAAGGGCGTGGCTACCTACACCGGCGACGTGATCATCACCCAGGGCTCGATGGTGATCAAAGGCAACACCGTCACCCTCACCCGCGCCGAGTCGGGCGACATCGACACCGTGACCTCGGTGGGCAACCTGGCCTACTTCGAGCAGCAGCAGAGCACGGCCAAGCCGGACAAGATGCAGGGCTGGGCGGTCACCATCCAGTACCAGGCGCTCAAGGACCTGGTGGTGCTGACCGACCGTGCCAAGGTGACCAACGACGGCAACAGCACCGAAGGCGAGAAGATCGTCTACAACACCAAGTCGCAAGTGGCGACCGCCGGCCGTGGCGGCAACGTCACCACCCCGCGCCAGCGTATCGACATGGTGATCCAGCCGAAGAAGAAGGCCGAGTAAATGGCGACCCTCAAAGCCCAGCACCTGGCCAAGAGCTACAAGGGGCGGCAAGTCGTGCGCGACGTCAGCCTGTCCATCGACAGTGGCCAGATCGTCGGCCTGCTCGGCCCGAACGGCGCCGGCAAGACCACCTGCTTCTACATGATCGTCGGCCTGGTCCAGGCCGACCAGGGCCGCGTGCTCATCGACAGCCTGGACGTCAGTCGCCAGCCAATGCATGGTCGGGCCCGCGCCGGCATCGGCTACCTGCCGCAGGAAGCCTCGATCTTCCGCAAGCTCTCGGTGGCCGACAACATCATGGCGATCCTGGAAACCCGCAAGGACCTGGATCGCGAAGGGCGACGCAAGGAACTCGAGTCGCTGCTGCAGGAGTTCCACATCAGCCATATTCGCGACAACCTGGGCATGAGCCTCTCCGGTGGCGAGCGTCGCCGCGTGGAAATCGCCAGGGCCCTGGCCACGGCGCCGAAATTCATCCTGCTCGACGAACCCTTCGCGGGGGTCGACCCGATTTCCGTCGGCGATATCAAGCAGATCATCCATCACCTCAAGGCCAAGGGCATCGGTGTGCTGATCACCGACCACAACGTCCGCGAAACGCTGGATATCTGCGAGACGGCCTATATCGTCAACGACGGCAAGCTGATTGCCGAAGGTGATGCCGAAACAATCCTCGCCAACGAGCTGGTGAAGGAGGTCTATCTGGGCCACGAGTTCCGGCTCTGACGTCATGGGCGCCGAGGGCCGACGCGAGCTGTCGCGCCCCGTTGCGGCATGCTCGTCGCGCAGGCACTTTTCGTGCAAGCCCTAGGCAAACGAAGCGATTTCAGGCATATGGTTTGCCTGATTCAAGCGCTCCGGCGCTTCGTGTATGTGTAGTGGATGGCGCATGTGCGCCGGCGAACAAGGTATTAAGCCCCAGCCATGAAACCATCGCTCGTCCTAAAAATGGGCCAGCAACTGACGATGACCCCGCAGTTGCAACAGGCCATCCGTCTGCTCCAGCTTTCCACCCTGGATCTCCAGCAGGAAATCCAGGAAGCGCTGGAGTCCAATCCGATGCTCGAACGCCAGGAAGACGGCGACGACTTCGACAACAGCGACCCGATGGCCGACAACGTCGAGAACAAGCCGGTCGCCGAAACCCAGGACAACGGCAACCAGGAGGCGACGCTCGGCGCCGATAGCCTGGATGAAGGCGACTGGAGCGAGCGCATCCCCAACGAGCTGCCGGTCGACACGGCCTGGGAGGACATCTACCAGACCAGCGCCAGCAGCCTGCCGGCTGGCGACGATGACGAGTGGGACTTCACCACCCGCACGACTGCCGGCGAGAGCCTGCAAAGCCATCTGCTGTGGCAGCTGAACCTGGCACCGATGTCCGATACCGATCGGCTGATCGCCGTCACGCTGATCGACTGCATCAACGACAAGGGTTACCTGGAGGAATCGATCGAGGAGATCTGCGCCTCCTTCGATCCCGAGTTCGATATCGAACTCGACGAGGTAGAGGCCGTCCTGCACCGCATCCAGCAGTTCGAACCTGCCGGTGTGGCGGCGCGCGACCTTGGCGAATGCCTGCTGCTGCAGCTCCGCCAGCTGCCGGCCGGCACGCCCTGGCTGAACGAAGCCCAACGCCTGGTCACCGACTACATCGACTTGCTGGGCGCGCGCGACTACAGCCAGCTGATGCGCCGGATGAAGCTCAAGGAAGACGAGCTGCGCCAGGTCATCGAACTGGTGCAAAGCCTCAACCCGCGCCCCGGCTCGCAGATCGAGAGCAGCGAGCCCGAGTACGTGGTGCCGGACGTGATCGTGCGCAAGCACAACGACCGCTGGCTGGTGGAGCTCAACCAGGAAGCCGTGCCGCGCCTGCGCGTCAACCCGCAGTACGCCGGTTTCGTGCGCCGCGCCGATACCAGCGCCGACAATACTTTCATGCGCAATCAGTTGCAGGAGGCGCGCTGGTTCATCAAGAGCCTGCAAAGCCGCAACGAGACGCTGATGAAGGTCGCCACGCAGATCGTCGAGCACCAGCGCGGCTTCCTCGACCATGGCGACGAGGCGATGAAACCGCTGGTCCTGCACGATATCGCCGAAGCGGTGGGCATGCACGAGTCGACCATTTCTCGGGTCACCACCCAGAAATACATGCACACCCCGCGCGGCATCTATGAATTGAAATACTTTTTCTCCAGTCACGTGAGCACCTCCGAGGGCGGCGAATGCTCGTCCACGGCAATTCGCGCGATCATCAAGAAACTGGTCGCCGCGGAAAATCAGAAAAAGCCATTGAGCGACAGCAAGATCGCTGGTTTACTGGAGGCACAAGGCATCCAGGTCGCCCGTCGCACCGTCGCCAAATATCGCGAGTCGCTCGGCATCGCACCGTCGAGTGAACGCAAGCGACTGATGTAGCCCTCGGATGTATCACAGCGTTCCAGTGGCAGGTGCAATACCTGCCTCTTCATTGCACGGGCAACAAAGGAGAAGCTGTATGCAAGTCAACATCAGTGGACACCATGTCGAAGTCACCCCGTCGCTGCGCGACTATCTGGACCAGAAGCTCAAGCGCCTGGAGGGTCATTTCGACAAGATCACCAACGTGCAGGTCATCCTGAAGGTCGAGAAGCTGCAGCAGAAGGTCGAGGCGACCCTGCAGATTCCTGGTGGCGAAGTGGTAGCCAATGCCGAGGACGCAGACATGTACGCAGCGATCGATGCCCTTGCCGACAAGCTCGACCGTCAATTGAAAAAACACAAGGAAAAACAGCAGAACCTGCTGCAAGGCGCAGCAGCCCGCTGACCCCATCCATGATCCGACTTGAAACCATCCTGACCCCCGGCCGTTCCCTGGTGAACGTGCCGGGCGGCAGCAAGAAGCGCGTGCTCCAGGAAACCGCCACCCTGATCGCCAGGGAAGTGCCGGAACTGGAAATGGAAGACGTCTTCGAGAAACTGGTCGCCCGCGAGAAGCTGGGCTCCACCGGTTTCGGCAATGGCATAGCCATTCCCCACTGCCGACTTGCCGGTTGCACGGCACCGGTCAGCGCACTGTTGCACCTCGATGCGGCCATCGACTATGACGCCATCGATGGCGAACCGGTGGACCTGCTGTTCGTCCTGCTGGTACCGGAGGCGGCCACCGATGCGCACCTGGAACTGCTGCGCCAGATCGCCAGCATGCTTGACCGGGAAGACGTGCGCCGCAGGCTGCGGGATGCCGACAGCAACGAAGCCTTGTACCAGGTTGTCCTGGACGTACAGAACGGCGGCTGAACATGCGTCTGATCGTCGTCAGCGGCCGATCCGGCTCCGGCAAGAGCACCGCCCTGGATGTCCTGGAAGACCACGGCTTCTATTGCATCGACAATCTGCCAGCGGGCCTGCTGCCCCAGCTGGCGGAAAACGCCCTGCTCAATACGGAGTTGCTGCAACCGAAGGTGGCGGTATCGATCGATGCCCGCAACCTACCCAGCCATCTGTCGCGTTTTCCCGAGCTGCTCGAAGATGCCCGGGCCCGGCATATCCAATGCGATGTGCTGTACCTGGACGCTGACGAAGATACCTTGCTCAAGCGCTTTTCCGAGACCCGTCGGCGCCACCCGCTGACCAACGCCAATCGCTCGCTGGCCGAAGCCATTCGCGTGGAAAGCGAGCTGCTCGGGCCGATCGCCGACCTGGCCGACCTGAAGATCGACACCACCAATCTCAACCTCTACCAACTGCGCGACTCGATCAAGCTGCGCCTGCTCAACCAGCCCGAGCCAGGCACGGCGTTCCTGGTCGAGTCGTTCGGTTTCAAGCGCGGCATGCCGGTCGATGCCGACGTCGTCTTCGACGTACGCTGCCTGCCCAACCCGTACTGGAAACCGGAACTGCGCGAGCACTCCGGCCTGGAGCAACCGGTCATCGATTACCTGGCCGCCCAGCCTGACGTCGAGGAAATGTTCCAGGACATCTCCAGTTACCTGCTCAAGTGGTTGCCGCGCTTCGCCGCCAGCAACCGGGCCTATGTCACCATCGCTATCGGCTGCACGGGCGGTCATCATCGGTCGGTATATCTGACCGAGCGCCTCGGCCTGCTGCTGCAGCAGTCTCTGAAAAACGTCCAGGTCCGCCATCGCGACCTTTAGCCACAGGATCCGCCCGAACATGCCCGCTCGTGATATCACCATCATCAACAAGTTGGGGCTGCACGCTCGCGCGGCTGCCAAGTTCGTCGGCGTGGCCGGACGCTTTCCCTGCCAGGTGAAGGTCGGTCGTGCCGCCGACCGCCTGGTGGATGGCAAGAGCATCATGGCGGTCATGATGCTGGCCGCTGGCAAGGGCACCCAGATTCATGTGCATACCGAGGGCGAGCAGGAAGACGAAGCGCTGCAGGCACTGGTCGAACTGATCGACAACCGCTTCGACGAAGGCGAGTAGCCGGGCCTGGCCAGCCACCCTCGGTAGCGTCAGGACATCGCCGTGTCCATCACCATCATCAGGCAGAAGCCGCAGCATAGACCCAGGCTCGCCAGCCGATGATGCCCATTGCTGCGCGCCTCGGGAATGATCTCCTGGGTGACGACCAGCAGCATGGCCCCAGCCGCGCAGGCCAGGCCGAGCGGCAAAAGCAGTTCGGCGACGTTCACCAGCCAGGCGCAGATGACCGCGGCCAGCGGCTCCACCAAGCCGGAGGCCGCTCCGATCAGGAAGGCCTGGAAGCGGGGCATACCGGCGCCTGCCAGTACCAGCGCGATGACCAACCCTTCGGGCACATCCTGCAGCGCGATGCCCATGGCCAGGCTGTCCGCATCGGACATGCCGCCACCGGCCGAAACACCGATGGCCATGCCTTCGGGGATGTTGTGGGCGATGATGGCAATGACGAACAGCCAGATCCGGGCGGCGACCACCGGGCGCTGCTCGGTGCCTACCAAGGCCTGCGCCGAAGCCCCGGACACCTTCAGGTCTACCAGGAACAGGCACAGCGCACCGAACAGCAGCCCGGTACTGATCAAGGCACCCGCGCCCCAGGCGCTGAAACCGATGGCCTGGGCAGCATCCAGGCCGGGGATTATCAGCGAGAAGGCTGTCGCCGCGAGCATCACCCCAGCGCCAAATCCCAGCAATGTGTCGGCCAGAGCCACCGGCATGTTGCGAATGACCAGCACCGGAACGGCACCCAGCGCCGTACCCAGGGCGCACAGCGCACCGCCCTCGAGCGCGCGCAGCATGCGCGGCTCGAGGTCCAGCCAGGCGATGCCTCGCGCCAGCAGCAGCGCGGTTCCGACCAGCAACAGCAAAGTACCCAGGGCCAGGCGAAACAGCCGCACACTGCTGACGGACATCACCTCCGAGCGCATGGCCGTCGGCTCACTTCAAGGCATCGGCGTAGCGACGTTCCACTTCGGCCCAGTCCACGACGTTGTAGAAGGCGCCGATGTACTCGGGACGACGGTTCTGGTACTTCAGGTAGTAGGCGTGCTCCCAGACGTCCAGACCCAGGATCGGCGTGTTGCCGTGCATCAATGGGCTGTCCTGGTTGCCCGTGCTCTCGACCACCAGTTTCTTTTCCGGGGTGACGCTGAGCCAGGCCCAGCCACTGCCGAAACGGCTGAGCGCAGCCTTGGTGAAGGCCTCCTTGAAAGCGTCGAAACCGCCCAGTTGCTCGTCGATGGCCTTGGCCACCTGCCCTTGTGGCTTACCGCCGCCCTGCGGCGACATGATGGTCCAGAACAGGCTGTGGTTGGCGTGGCCACCGCCATTGTTGGTCACCGGCCCCTGCAGGTTCTGCGGCAATTGCTTGACCGCGCCGACCAGCTTCTCGATCGGCAAATCCTTCCACTCGGTTGCCTCGATGGCGGCATTGAGGTTGTTGATGTAGGTCTGGTGGTGCTTGGTATGGTGGATTTCCATGGTCTGGGCATCGATGTGCGGTTCCAGAGCATCGTAGGCGTAAGGCAACGCTGGCAATGTATGTGGCATGTCAATGGATTCCATGTGGGTGGTTGCGAGTTTCGACATCAGCTTTGGCGGTGAGTGCATTTGTCTGCAGCGTATGTCGTTCGAGCAGACGTGCGGTGCGCGGGTACTGTCCATGTTCGCCTATGAAGTTCAGAAGCTCCGTATAGGTCCTGGCGCTGTGGCGCAGGGCCGCCTCGCGCAGCGCCTGCGACAGACGCGGTTGCTGGCTGGCCTGGAGCAAGTGCTGGTGGGCCGCGCACAGGTAGTCGGCGCTTTCCTGGGGCTGATCCAGGCGCAAGTGCAGGTCGGCCAGGTTGTGATGGGCGATGACCAGCGCGGCTACCGCTTCGTCGACGTCATGCCAACGCTCGAACAGGACCTGCGCCAGCGCCAGGGCCTGCAGGTAATGCTCTCGTGCATCGACCAGCTCCCCTTGTTCGAACAGGCGATTGGCAATTTCCGTGGTGCGTTTCCAGTGCTGCATGACGTACCTCCTCGACGATGACCGCTGGCGCCTGATGCCTCAGATGCCGCCAGCTGTGAGTTTTTCCGGATCGAGCAGCGCCTGCAGCTGATCGCGCGACAGATCGGTATGCTCCAAGGCCACGTCGATGATCGGACGCCCCTGCTTGTAGGCAGTCTTGGCTATTTCCGCCGCCTTCAGGTAACCGATGATCGGATTCAAGGCAGTGACCAGGATCGGATTGCGCGCCAGGGCTTGCTTGAGCCTGGCTTCGTTGACCGTGAAGCTGGCGATGGCCTTGTCAGCCAGCAGGCGGCTGGCGTTGGCCATCAGCTCGATGCTTTCCAGCAAGTTGCGGGCGATGACCGGCAACATCACATTCAGCTCGAAATTGCCGGACTGGCCTGCCACGGCGATGGTGGCGTCGTTGCCGATCACCTGGGCGGCGACCATCGCGGTGGCCTCCGGGATGACCGGGTTGACCTTGCCCGGCATGATCGACGATCCCGGCTGCAGCCCCTGCAACTCGATTTCACCGAGGCCGGCCAAGGGGCCCGAGTTCATCCAGCGCAAGTCGTTGGCGATCTTCATCAGCGCCACGGCACCGGTCTTGAGCTGGCCGGACAAGGCCACCGCAGTGTCCTGGGAACCGATCAGGGCGAACAGGTTGGCACCAGGCGCGAATTGGATCTTGGTCAACCCGCCGAGCTGGCGGGCGAAAGTGGCAGCGAATTGCGGATGGGC
Organism: Pseudomonas sp. Marseille-QA0332; assembly: GCF_054950175.1. Classification (NCBI taxonomy): domain Bacteria; kingdom Pseudomonadati; phylum Pseudomonadota; class Gammaproteobacteria; order Pseudomonadales; family Pseudomonadaceae; genus Pseudomonas; species Pseudomonas sp. Marseille-QA0332. The sequence goes on along the minus strand of NZ_CM143106.1, from coordinate 4,337,393 downwards.
ATTGATGCCCGTGCCCACCGCGGTACCGCCCTGGGCCAGGGCCTGCAGGCTGGGCAAGATGGCTTCCAGATGCGCCAGCGCGCCGCGGACCTGGGCCGACCAGCCGCCAAGCACCTGGCTCATGCGTACCGGCATGGCATCCATCAGGTGGGTGCGGCCGGTCTTGACGTATGGGTGGACCTGGCCGGCCTTGTCATCGATCACCTGCGCCAAGTGGCGCAGCGCCGGGAGCAGTTGCTCGTGCAAGGCCAGGGCGGCACTGACATGGATGGTGGTCGGGATGATGTCATTGCTGCTCTGCCCGCAATTGACGTGGTCGTTGGGGCTGATGGCGGCGCCGACGATCCGGCTGGCCAGGGTCGCGATGACTTCGTTGGCGTTCATGTTCGAACTGGTGCCGGAACCGGTCTGGAAGACATCCACCGGGAAGTGCTCGATGAAGTCCGTCGCCAACAGCTGTTCGACCGCCTGCACGATCGCCGCGCCCTGCTCGGCCGTCAGTTGTTGGAGTTCGACATTGGCCTTCGCCGCTGCCGCCTTGGCCAACAGCAAAGCACGCACGAACTGTACAGGCATGCGCTGCCCGCTGATGGGAAAGTTGTCGACCGCGCGCTGCGTCTGCGCGCCGTACAGCGCCTGGGCCGGCACCTGCAGCTCACCCATGCTGTCGCGCTCGATACGGGTATCACTCATCATCAAATCCTTGCATCAGTTCATCGGGGGAAATGGAAGGCAGCAACGCACAGCTGGCCAGTTGCAGTGCATAAGGCTGCCAGCGCGCGTTGTGCTCGCGACGGTCGAGCCGGCGCAGGTCGAGCAGCGGGCGCCAGGCCTGGTCCAGGCACAAACAACGCCAGTGCCAGGGCAGCATGCGATCGCAAGCGGTATCGAGCAGCAGCTGGAAGGAAGTCAGCGCCACGGTCCAGGCGCTGGTGTCGGTGCAGCACACCAGGTAGCGCCCTTCGGCGAGATAATGCTCGATCAGACGCGGTTCGTCCGGTTCCAGGGCGCAGCGGATGCGCCGGCTCAGCCAGCGCCAGTTTTCCAGGTAGGGCAGCTCATGAAGGATGGGTTTCATGGACATCATCACTGGGTAGCCTTGTAATGATATTCATTATTAATTGATAAATGTAATCACTTCAAGAGCGCAGGGGAAATGTGAGAGTCGAGGGTCGTGCAGGGGCGATGCCGGCGCAGGTCCGGCCGCGACAGGGCGCGCAGCGGCGTTAGGACCTGGCAGGAAGGTGGCTGCCAGCGTTCGGGTGGTACTGGCGGCAGAGCGCGATGATGGCTTGACAGAGGGAGCGCCGCGGCGGCAAATGGCGGCCCACCGCAGGGGGCCATCGCGGCACGGCGGCCTCCTACGCGGGCCGAGCTTCCAGCGTCCATCGGTGGCGCTTTGCAGGGTTGCCGCTCCACGATCCGTCGCGGCCGGCTCGGCGTCTCGACGGCGGCCGCTCACGGCTGGTGGCTTTTTCAGGAGCGTTGCGCGCCCCCTCAACTACCTGCGACGGTCATCCGCTCGATCAGCACCGAACCCGTATGGATATTGCTTCTGGTCTCGATGTCATTGCCGATGGCCACGATCTTCTGGAACATGTCCTTCATGTTGCCGGCGATGGTCACCTCCTGGACGGCGAACTGGATCTCGCCATTCTCCACCCAGTAACCCGCCGCACCGCGCGAATAGTCGCCGGTAACCATGTTCAGCCCATGGCCCATCAGTTCGGTCACCAGCAGCCCACGGTCCATGCGGCGTATCAGCGCTGCCTGGTCCTCGTCGCCGTGGGTCACGAACAGGTTGTGCACACCGCCAGCGTTGGCGGTACTTGGCAGGCCCAGCTTGCGCCCTGAATAGGTACCCAGAACGTAGGAAACCAGCTCGCCATCCTGCACGAACGGCTTGGCATAGGTGGCCAGGCCATCGCCGTCGAATGCGGCGCTAGCGAGCGCGCGCGGCAGGTGCGGGCGTTCGTCGAGGGTCAGCCAGGCGGGAAACAGTCGCTGACCGATGGCGCCTTCGAGGAAGGAAGACTTGCGATACAGGTTGCCACCGGAAATCGCCGCCAGGAAACTGCCGAACAGTCCGCCCGCCAGCTCGGCAGAGAACAGCACCGGCACCTCGCAGGTTGGCACCGGCCGCGCGCCCAGGCGACTGGCGGCACGGCGAGCTGCGTGTTCGCCGATGCTGCGCGGGCTGGCCAGCAACGGGCCTTGGCGGTTCACGTCGAACCAGTAGTCGCGCTGCATCTGCCCTTCGCCTTCGGCGATCATCACGCAGCTCAGGCTATGCCGGGTGGAGGCATAGCCGGCGACGAAGCCGTGGCTGTTGCCATAGACGCGGCAGCCCTGATGAGTATTGAGGCTGGTACCGTCGGCATTGCTGATCCGGCTGTCGGCATCGAACGCCGCGGCCTCGCATTCCAGGGCCATCTCGATGGCCTTCTCCGGCGCGATGCCCCAGTCATGATAGAGATCGAGCTGGGGAATCTCGCTGGCCATCAGGGCCGCATCGGCCAGGCCGGCGCATTCGTCCTCGGATGTATGCCGGGCGATCGCCAGGGCAGCGGCCACGGTTTCGCGAATGGCTTGCGGACCGCTGGCCGAGGTACTGGCCGAGCCTTTGCGCTGGCCGACGTAGAGGGTGATGCCGAAACCCTGGTCGCGGTTGAACTCGACGGTCTCCACCTCGCGCTGGCGCACCGTGGTGGACAGCCCCTGCTCCAGCGAAACGGCCACCTCGCAGGCGCTGGCGCCCTGGCGGCGCGCTTCGGCGACGATCTGTTCGACCTGATCCTGCAACGCTGGCAGGTCCTGCGGGCCTATGCTCTGGACTGCGCTCATGGTTCTCTCCCACTAATTCTGTGTTCGGCATGGGTCATCGACCGACCGGGCCGGACAAGCGGCCCCCGAGTGGTTATCATGGCGGCGTTTTCCAGCGGACTGCCACCATGGTTGATTCATACGACGACGCCTTCGACGGCGAAAAAAGCAAGACCCAGATCAAGCGTGAACTGCACGCCCTGGTCGAACTCGGCGAGCGTCTCACCACGCTCAAGCCCGATACCCTGGCGCGCCTGCCGCTCACCGATGCCCTGCGCAAGGCCTTGGCCGAAGCCAGCAAGCACACCGCGCACATCGCTCGCAAACGTCATCTGTCGTTCATCGGCAAGCTGATGCGCGACCAGGACATCGAGGCCATCACTTCGGTGATCGACCAGCTCGACACCTCCACGCGCGAATACAACGAGCGCTTCCATGCCCTGGAACGCTGGCGCGACCGGCTGGTCGACGGCAACGACGAAGACCTGGAGCGCTTCGTCAACGAATATCCCGAGGCCGACCGCCAGCACCTGCGCTCGCTGATCCGCCATGCGCAGCACGAAAAGGCGCGCGACAAGCCGCCTGCCGCCGCGCGCAAGGTCTTCAAGTACATCCGCGAGCTCGACGAGACGCAGCGCGGCCTGCGCTGAGCCAGGCCAGACCGGCACGCGCCGGCATCGCTGCGCCAGCGCGTGCCGGCCCCGTGGCCGCTCCTCTCACGCGCCGGTGCCGCCGACGGTGATGGCGTCCAGCTTCAAGGTCGGCTGACCGACGCCAACCGGCACCGATTGTCCATCCTTGCCGCAAGTGCCCACGCCACTGTCCAGGGCCAGGTCATTGCCGACCATCGAGACTCGGCTCATCGCCTCGGGACCGTTGCCGATCAAGGTCGCGCCCTTGACCGGGGCGGTGATCCTGCCGTCCTCGATCAGGTACGCTTCGCTGGTCGAGAAAACGAACTTGCCACTGGTGATATCGACCTGGCCGCCACCAAGGTTGGCGCAATACAGGCCTTTCTTCACCGATGCGATGATTTCCTCGGGGTCGCTGTCGCCGGCACGCATGTAGGTGTTGGTCATGCGCGGCATGGGCAGGTGCGCATAGGATTCACGACGGCCATTGCCGGTCACCGCCATGCCCATCAGGCGCGCATTGAGCTTGTCCTGCATGTAGCCCTTGAGGATGCCGTTTTCGATCAGCGTGGTGCATTCGGTGGGCGTCCCTTCGTCATCGACGCTCAAGGAGCCACGGCGCCCTTGCAGGGTACCGTCGTCGACGATGGTGCACAGGCTCGAGGCGACCTTCTGTCCGATCTGACCACTATAGGCCGAGCTACCCTTGCGATTGAAGTCGCCTTCCAGACCATGGCCGACCGCTTCGTGCAGCAGCACGCCGGACCATCCTGGGCCAAGTACCACGGGCAGGGTACCGGCCGGGGCCGGCACCGCCTCGAGATTGACCAGCGCCTGGCGCAAGGCCTCGCGGGCGTAGCCCATCACCCGCTCCTCGCTGAAATAGCGGTAATCCGTGCGCCCGCCCCCGCCTTGCCCGCCACGCTCACGACGACCGTCATGCTCGACGATCACGCTGACGTTGAAGCGCACCAGGGGGCGCACATCGGCAGCCAGGCTGCCATCGGCGGCCGCGACCAGGATGCGCTCCCAGACACCGGCCATGCTTACGCTCACCTGCTGGATACGCGGATCGAGTGCGCGAGTGGCGGCATCCACCCGCTTGAGCAGTTCGACCTTCTCTGCCCGGCTCAATACATCGAGGGGATTGTCCGGCGCATACAGGGCAGCGACATCCTGGCTACGGAAAGCCTGTACCCGGCCCTGCTGGCCGGCACGGGAAATCGAGCGGGCGGCATGCGCGGCCGACGTCAGCGCTTCGAGCGTGATGGCATTGCTGTAGGCGAAGCCGGTCTTTTCCCCGGACTGAGCACGCACGCCCACGCCTTGGTCGAGGTTGAAGCTGCCTTCCTTGACGATCCCGTCCTCCAGTGCCCAGGTCTCCGATACCTGGCCTTGGAAATACAGGTCCGCGGCGTCGATGCCGGGGCCGGCCAACTCGCCCAGCACAGCTTGCAGGCTGTCCAGGGTCAATCCGCCCGGGGCCAGGAGCTGCTCGCTGACGGTGGATAACATCTGGCTCATAGTCACTCCGAAATAGGCGCAGGCCGCAAGGCGTCCTGCGAGAAAAAGCGCCGGTGCGAAACCACCGGCATTCGCGTCCTGATGGACGCCTGATCGTGCTCGTCACGCTCGCCCAGCAGCACTGCCTCGCCGCGAGCCTGCTCGGCGATGACCCGTCCCCAAGGATCGACGATCGCCGCATGCCCATGGGTCTCGCGCGGGCCCGGGTGCAAGCCGCCCTGGGCGGCCGCGAGCAGGTAGCACTGGGTCTCGATGGCGCGGGCACGCACCAGCACTTCCCAGTGCGCGGCACCGGTCACCGCCGTGAAGGCCGAGGGTGCGCTGATGAGTTCGGCACCGGCAGCCCGCAAGGCGCTGTAGAGTTCCGGGAAACGCAGGTCGTAGCACACGCTCAGGCCCAGCCGTCCCACCGGCGTGTCGGCCACCACGATCCGGCTGCCATGGGCATAGTCGTCGGATTCGCGGTAGCGGCCACGCGCATCGGCCACGTCCACGTCGAACAGGTGCAGCTTGTCGTAGCGTGCCACGACCTGCCCATGCTCATCGACCAGCAGCGAGCAGGCACGCGCCTTGTCCCGCGGCCTGTCGGCCGGAGGCAAGGGCAAGGTACCCGCCACGATCCATAACCTGAGGTCGCGGGCCGCGCGTTTCAAGCATGGCAGGATCGGGCCTTCGCCAAGGGCTTCGGCCCGGCCGATGGCAGCCGCATCGCGACGCCCCATGGCGGCGAAGTTCTCCGGCAACACGGCAAGGCGCGCTCCTTGCTCTGCTGCCTGCTCCAGAAGCGCCCGCGCCCGCGCCAGGTTGGCGCGCACATCGTCCTGGCTGACCATCTGGATCACCGCTGCTTTCATCGACGCTCCCGGGACGATTTGTCGAAAGGTTTCACAAAGTTGATTCTAGGCTCTTTCAACGGGCCCTCGACCCGATAGTGCACGCTGGCGTAGCGGGAAATGCGGTCACCGATCAACCGATCGACCAAAAACAGCGCCCCACCCACGGCTGGCGCGCCGACCAGCACGGCCGCCAGCGGCAGGTTGTTGGTCACGGGCAGGGCTACCTGCAGGTTGGCGGCCACGCGGTCGCGTAACAGGTCCAGCGTGCCGTCGAGTTCGACATTGCTGGACGGGCCGGTCATCGCGATCGGCTCGCGGGTCACGTAGACGCCGTTGCTGGCCACCAGCAGGCCCTTGACCCGGTCATAGGCCAGACCTTTGCCGAACAGATCGGAAAAGTCCAGGCGCAGCCGCCGCCCGATGGCATTGAAATTGAGCAGGCCGAAGATCCTCAAGGCTTGTGCGCCACCCTCGACTTCGACGAACTGGCCGTTGCGCAGCGATGCATCGAGGTTTCCGGAAAAGCGTTCGAGGCCGACCCAGGCAGGCGAGCCTGGCCAGCGACCGTCCACATCCAGACGGAAGCTGCGGCTGGTCACGGTCGGGGCAAAACCCCAGGCTTGCAGTACCTTGGCCAGGTCGCTGCCTTGCAGGCGCCCCTTGTACCAGCTGCTGGTGGCGCCAGGAGCGCCCTCCCAGCTACCCTGGCCAGCGATGCGCAAGCCCTTGAGATCGAGGTCGATGGCGTTGATCGCCACGCCCCTGGCGTTGGGGCGCAGCTGCATCGCCCAGCGCCCATAGAGATCGTCGCCACGGTAGAGTCTGTCGATGGACAGGTCCAGCGCAGGTACCTTGCGTGGATCGAAACTGGCCAGCGTGTCGGGCGCGTCGTCGGCCTGGCTGGCGGGCGGCTGTGCCGCGGGCAGGCGCAACGTGCGCAGGTTCACCACCATCGGGCTGTTCTTGCCGTCAGGAACGCGCGCATTGCCCACCACTTCGCGGCTGTCCAGGCGCAAGTCCCAGCCAGCGCCGCCACGGTCGACGCGGACCAGTGCCTGGTTCAGCTCCATGCCGAACGCCTTGAGCTGGCCGATGCTCAGGTTCACGCCTTGCAAGCGTTGTCGGGCACTGCCGCCAGAGTCCTGGCCCGTCAGGTGCGTCATCTGTTGCTGCCAGGGCTCCAGATCGAGCCTTTCCAGCCGGCCGCGAACCCGCAGGCCTTGCCCGCTCGGCAACTGCGGCGTTCCGTTGCCCAGCAGCAGTTCGCCACGCCCCTGGTCGAGTGCCTCGGCCGGCGCGGCATAAGCCAGTTGGGCAAGCACACCGTAACGTGCATCGAAACGCCGCTGCGGTCCGTCCAGGGTCATGCCGAAGGTGCTGTCGACAGTGGCGTTCGCCGCCTTGCCGAACGGCGCTGGCAGGTCGATGGCCAGGCCCTTGAGGCTGGACGCGACGCCCAGGCGATTGCGCTTGCCCAGCTCGACGCGCAATTGGTAGGGCAGCTCGCCCGAAGCGGGCAATGCCTGGTCGAACCGTAGCCAGCGGGTGAGGTCGGCGAGGCCGACCGAGCCCGTGGCCTCGATACGGGTCTGCATGTGGCCAGGCTGGCCTTCGGCGAATGCCTGCGCGTTCACCGGTCGGCCGAAGGCCTGGAGTCGGATCGCCTTGCCACTGAGGCCCTTGTCGAGGTCGAAGGTGAAGTCACCAGCCAGGCGGCTGAGGTCCAGGCTGGGCGGCACGATCCTGAGCTGGGCGTCGCGGGTGGAGAAGTCGACCTTGACCTTCGGCTGCGTGCCCGAAGCCAGGGGGATGTCCAGCTTGACCCGCCCTTGCAAGGGCCCCTTGCCCTCCCAGCCAGCGAACAGCTCGCTGGTGCCGATGGGCGCTTGCTTGAGGATCTTCAGGCCGTCGTCCAGGCCTCCCCTGAACTTGCCGTCCAGGTACAGGTGGCTATGCGGTGCGCCTTCGACATGGGGAATCTCGACGCGTACATCGCTGACCCGGGTGTCGAGCAACTGGCCTTGGCGAGCCTCGATGCGCACCCCTGAATCCTCGATGTAGACATTGCCATCGACCTGCTGGACCTGCGGCCAGCCAGGCTGGAAATCCAGCGCGGCGTCACGCACCTTGAAGAACAGGCTGATGCTGCGCGCGTGCGCCGGGGCGCCATGGTTGATCGAACCCTGGTATTGGAAATAGCCCTCATCGACCGTGCCTTTGACGATGGCGCTGCGCAGCCACTTGTCCACCGCCGGGCTGAGCACACGGGGCAGGTACTTGGCCGTATAGCGTCCGTCGCCATGGGTCAGGCCCACGCGCAGGTCCATGTAGTCCTCGCGTCGCTCGTCGAACAGCAGGCGGATGAGGAAGTCGGCCGCGACGCTGCCCTCTTCCCCCTCGACCCGGATGTACGGCGCGACGAGGGTGAAGCCTTGCTGGTCGAGACGCCAGGTAAGCCGGGCCTTGGCTTGCTGGTAATGCCAGGGTTTGGCGAAGATCGGTTCCAGGTGCAGCATGAACGCCTGACTATCGAGCCGCAGCTCGCCTTGGCCAAGGTCCCCGCTGACGCTGCCGCTCACGTTGCCTGCCCCTGGCGCGCCATGATAGGCGTCGAACCCGACCCCTTCGAGATTGGCGGCGAAACGCAGGCGCTGATCACCCTGCGCCTTGGGCCGTATGTCCAGGCGAACATTGCGCAGCGTGCCTCTGGCCTGGAGCGCATCGACCACGGTCAGCAGGTGCTCCGGCAGCGGTGCCAGCGCATCGAGCCAGGGCGTCAGCGGCCCCAGCTCGATGCGGTCGGCCTGGACTCGCCAGGACTCGTCGGCCGCCACGCTGCCAATCCGCTGTCGAGCCTGCAGGCGCGTTTCCCACGGTTTGCCGTCGAAACGTGCAGCAAGCGAGTCGACGACCACTTCGGCACCTTCGTCGTGCTGCCGGAACCAGGCCGAGAGCGCCAGATCGTCCAGCGTCACCGCTCGACGCTGGCCGTGGGCGCCACGCAGCTGCGGCGCCTTGAGCCGGACCACGCCCTGACGCAACTGCCCTTGGGCCCAGTCGAGCCACAGCTCGCCACCGGCTTGCAGACGCTCGGCCCGCCAGGGGCCCAGCAGCCCTGGCGGGAGCCAGCGTGCCCAGTCGCTCTGCGGCAGGTCGAGGTAGGCGTGCACACTGCCCTGGCGCCACGCTTGGGGCGTGACCTGCCCGTCCAGGCTCAGGCTGACGAGCTGGCCATCGGGCAAGGTGGCGCGAGCATCCAGGCGCTGGCGGGTACCGACAGCCTGCAGGCCGATACCGACATAGGTGAGGGTCACCGGGTCGTGCTGCCAGGGCCTGAGCGTGACCTGGCTATCGAGCACGTCGACCCGACCCAGTTGCCGCAGGCGCTGCAACAACTGGGCCGGATCCAGTGGCGCCTCGTCCCGCCGGGGCAGGCCCTGGACCGCCCAGGCACCTTGCGAGTCCTGCTCCAGGCCAAGCCGCAGTCCTCGCAGCTGCAGGCGCGCCAGGCGCGGTTCGCCGGCCAGCAGGCTCGACCACAGGTCAGGTTTCACGCTGACCTGATCGAGGTGCAGGACCCGCTCGCCCTCGCCCACCACCACGTCACGGCCATCGAGCGTGGGCGTCAAGCCGCTCCAGCGCCCTTGCAGGGCGCCAATGCGCACCGGCACGCCCAGCGCCTGCGAAGCCTTGGCCTGCACTTCGCCTCGATACTCCGCCACCAGCGGGACCAGGAAGCGGCCCAGGCTGGCATACACGGCCAGCAGGATCGCCACCAGTGCAGCGCACAGCAATGCCCAGCGGGTCAGGCTGCCCAGCCAGCGGATCAGACGCTCCATGGGCGCATGCCTCCGGCGGGCGAACGGCCTGGCGATACGCTTGCGCGAGCATGAGGCCTGCACCGCTCACCGACGCTGGCCAGCTCAGCGAGCCAGGAGCGTGCCGGCCAGCCGCGCTGACCGGTGGTGCCAGGGCGTTTCAGAGCAGCACCACGTCGTATTGCTCCTGGGAGTACATGGACTCGACCTGGAAGCGGATGGTCCTGCCAATGAACGCCTCGAGCTCGGCGACATTGCCCGACTCCTCGTCCAGCAGGCGGTCGACCACCTTCTGGTTGGCCAACACCCGGTAGCCCTCGGCCTGGTAGGCGCGTGCCTCGCGCAGGATTTCCCGAAAGATTTCGTAGCAGACGGTTTCCGGGGTCTTGAGCTTGCCGCGGCCGGCGCAGGCCAGGCAGGGTTCGCAGAGCACCTGCTCAAGGCTCTCGCGCGTGCGCTTGCGCGTCATCTGCACCAGGCCCAGCTCGGTGATGCCGATGATGTTGGTCTTGGCATGGTCGCGCTCGAGCTGTTTCTCCAGGGTACGCAGCACCTGGCGCTGATGCTCCTGGTCCTCCATGTCGATGAAGTCGATGATGATGATCCCGCCGATGTTGCGCAGGCGCAGCTGCCGGGCGATCGCGGTGGCCGCCTCGAGGTTGGTCTTGAAGATGGTTTCCTCGAGGTTGCGATGGCCGACGAAGGCGCCGGTGTTGACGTCGATGGTGGTCATGGCTTCGGCCGGGTCGACCACCAGGTAGCCACCGGACTTGAGCGGGACCTTGCGCTCCAGGGCACGCTGGATTTCATCCTCGACGCCATACAGGTCGAAGATCGGCCGTTCGCCCGGATAATGCTCCAGCCGGTCGGCGATCTCTGGCATGAGCTCGCCGACGAACTGCGTGGTCCTCTGGAAGGTTTCCCGCGAGTCGATGCGGATCTTCTCGATCTTGGCGTTGACCAGGTCGCGCAAGGTTCGCAAGGCCAGGCCCAGGTCCTCGTAGATCACGGTAGGCGCACCACAGGACTTGATCTGCATGCCGATCTGTTCCCACAACCGCCGCAGGTAGCGGATGTCCTGCAGGATATCCTCGGCACGCGCGCCCTCGGCGGCGGTGCGCAGGATGAAGCCGCCGGCGCCCTTCATGTCTTCTTCGGCCATGCAATCGCTCACCACGCGCTTGAGCCGTTCACGCTCGGCCTCGTCCTCGATCTTGAGCGAGATGCCCACATGGCTGCTGCGCGGCATGTACACCAGGTAGCGCGAGGGAATCGACAACTGGGTGGTCAGCCGGGCGCCCTTGGTGCCTATCGGATCCTTGGTGACCTGCACGACCAGGGCCTGGCCCTCGTGCACCAGGGCACTGATGCTCTCCACCGCGGAGCCTTCGCGCTGGGAAATCTCCGAAGCGTGGATGAAGGCGGCGCGCTCCAGGCCGATATCGACGAAGGCCGCCTGCATGCCTGGCAGCACGCGCACGACCTTGCCTTTGTAGATGTTGCCGACGATGCCCCGGCGCTGGGTGCGCTCGACATGCACCTCCTGCAGGACACCGTTCTCGACTACCGCCACGCGTGACTCCATCGGGGTGATGTTGATGAGGATCTCTTCACTCATGGCAGTTTCTCGTAAGGTCTTGGAAGAATGGGTCGCCAATGGCTCGGCTAGCGCGGGCGGTGATCCTCGTGCGGGCTCGACAGGTCCTGCCAGCAGTCGATGCCGAAGCGCCCGAGCAGCTCGGCGGTCTCGGTCAGCGGCAAGCCGACCACCGCCGAATAGCTGCCGTTCAGCGCCGTGACGAACACCGCGCCCAAACCCTGGATAGCATAGCCACCGGCCTTGTCCCGCGGTTCGCCAGTGGCCCAGTAGCGGCGGGCTTCGTCCGGTTCGATGAGGCGAAACGCCACACGGCTGGCGACGCACAGGCTCTCGCAACGCTGCCCATCGGTGACTGCGACCGCGGTGAGCACCTGGTGCTCGCGCCCCGACAGGCTGGCCAGCATCGCCAGCGCATGGGCCTGGCCATCGGGCTTGCCGAGAATGGCGCCATCGAGCACCACGCTGGTATCGGCACCGAGCACCACGCCAGGATGCGCCAGGCCGGCCAGGCCGGCGGCAGCCTTGGCCCGGGCCAGGCGTTCGACATAGGCCGAAGGCGCTTCGCCCGCGAGTACCGATTCGTCCACCGCGGCGCCGATGACCGACAGCGGCACGCCGATCTGAGCCAGCAGTTCGCGTCGGCGGGGAGAACCGGAAGCCAGGTACAGTCTGTTCATGAGGCCGTCTCCCTGTCGGTCCGGCAAGCGTTCAGTTGATGCCCAGCCGTTTGCGCAGATCACGCAAGGCGAAGCTTATCCATGGCCAGAGCAAGGCGCTGATCACCGCCGACCAGACCAGGGCCAGCGTCGGCAGGCGATTGCCGGTCAGCGCGCTGAGCCACAGCTGGACCAGCTGGGCGATGCCGAAGATCACCAGGATGACCAGGCTCTGCTGCCACATGGGAAACATGCGCAGGCGCTGCTGCAGCGACATCACCAGGAACGTGATCAAGGTCAGCACCAGGGCATTCTGCCCCAGCAGCGTGCCGTAGAGCACGTCTTCTGCCAGGCCCAGCACGAACGCCGTGGTCATGCCGATCTTGTGCGGCACGGCCAGCGCCCAGAAAGACAGCAACAGGGCCAGCCACATGGGCCGGAAGATCTCCATGAAAGGAGGCATGGGGGACACGCTGAACAACAGGCCGACCACGAAGGTCAGCCAGATCACCCAGCCATTCTTGCTGCGAGCGCTGGCCATCAGTCTCTCCGGGGTAGGGTCGGCGCCGGGACGGCGGCAGGAGGGCTGGCCGGCGCAGTGCTGGCCGGCGTGACGGGCGCGCTGTCGCCTGGCTGCGCGGCCGGTGAGGTGGCCGGCACGGTCGGCGTGGGCGGCGCGGGCGTGGCATCCTGCTGGCTGGCGGCCGGGGCCTGGCCGTTGGCGGGTGCCACCGAGCGCTGGCGATCGGCCGCTTCCTGGGCCATCGCCGCTTCGTTGGCGCGCTCCTCGGGGGTGCGGCTGTCGGTGAACACCAGCAACATGTAGCGACTACGGTTGAGCGCCGCGGTGGGAATGGCCCGAACGATGGCGAACGGCTGGCCGGAATCGTGGACCACTTCGCTGACCGTCGCCACCGGATAGCCGGCCGGAAAGCGCTGGCCCATGCCGGAGCTGACCAGCAGGTCGCCTTCCTTCACGTCTGCGGTGTCGGCCACATGGCGCAGTTCCAGGCGCTCGGGGTTGCCGGTACCACTGGCGATGGCGCGCAGGCCGTTGCGGTTGACCTGCACCGGGATGCTGTGGGTCGTGTCGGTCAGCAGCAGCACGCGCGAGGTGTAGGGCATCAGTTCGACGACCTGGCCCATCAGGCCTCTGGCATCGAGCACCGGCTGGCCGAGGAACACACCGTCACGCTCGCCCTTGTTGATCAGGATACGGTGGGTGAACGGATTGGGGTCCACCCCGATCAGCTCGGCCACCTCGACCTTTTCGTTGACCAGCGCCGAGGAATTGAGCAGCTCGCGCAGGCGCACGTTCTGCTCGGTCAGGGCCGCCAGCTTCTGCAGGCGCCCTTGCAAGAGCAAAGCCTCGGTCTTGAGTTTCTCGTTCTCGGCGATCAGTTCGGTGCGGCTGCCGAACTGCCCGGCCACGCCCTGCCACACCCGTTGGGGCAGGTCGGTGATCCAGTAGGATTCCATCAGTACCAGCCCCATCTGGCTGCGTACCGGCTTGAGCAAGGCAAAGCGGGCATCGATCACCATCAAGGCGATCGACAGCACGACCAGTACCAGCAGACGGACGCCCAGCGAAGGGCCCTTGGTGAAAAGCGGTTTAATGGGCCGTTCCTCGTGGACGACGATTCAGGAGGTCATTGAGCATGGGCGACGTACCAGCCTGCTGCGGATTGACGAAAACGGCGCCTGCCAGGCGCCAGCAAAGCGCATACAGGTAGCATCGCCCGAGCCACCTGTAAACCGCGAGGCCAGGCTACGGCGACCGCATCACTCGCTCGAGAGCAGGTCCATCGCGTGCTTGTCCATCATTTCCAGCGCACGGCCACCGCCACGGGCGACACAGGTCAGCGGGTCCTCGGCGACGATCACCGGTAATCCGGTTTCCTGGGCCAGCAGCTTGTCCAGGTCACGCAGCAGCGCGCCGCCACCGGTCAGTACCAGGCCCCGCTCGGCGATGTCGGAGGCCAGCTCCGGCGGCGACTGCTCCAGCGCGCTCTTGACCGCCTGGACGATGGTCGCCAGGGACTCCTGCAAGGCTTCGAGCACTTCGTTGGAATTGAGGGTGAAGGCACGCGGCACGCCTTCGGCCAGGTTGCGTCCGCGCACGTCGACTTCACGCACCTCGCCACCGGGATAGGCGGTACCGATTTCCTGCTTGATGCGCTCGGCGGTGGATTCGCCGATCAGGCTGCCGTAGTTGCGCCGGACATAGGTCACGATGGCCTCGTCGAAGCGGTCGCCGCCAACCCGGACGGATTCGGCGTAGACCACGCCGTTGAGGGAAATCAGCGCGATCTCGGTAGTGCCGCCACCGATATCGACGACCATCGAGCCACGTGCTTCCTCGACCGGCAGGCCGGCACCGATGGCTGCCGCCATGGGCTCCTCGATCAGGAACACCTCACGCGCCCCGGCGCCCAGCGCCGACTCGCGAATGGCCCGGCGCTCCACCTGGGTGGACTTGCAGGGTACGCAGATCAGCACGCGCGGGCTGGGCTGCAGGAAACTGTTTTCGTGGACCTTGTTGATGAAATACTGCAACATTTTTTCACAAACGCTGAAGTCGGCGATCACGCCGTCCTTCATCGGACGAATGGCAGCGATGTTGCCGGGGGTGCGACCCAGCATGCGCTTGGCTTCGGTACCTACTGCCACGACACTTTTCTGGTTGCCATGGGTACGGATGGCAACGACCGAGGGCTCATTCAGGACGATACCGCGCTCACGCACGTAGATAAGGGTGTTGGCAGTCCCCAGATCGATGGACAGATCGCTGGAAAACATGCCACGCAGTTTCTTGAACATGGGAAAGTGACCCTAGGCAAAGCGTGGGTAAAAAAGTGCGGCAAACTCTAACAATGGCGGGGATTTTGGGCAAGGCGCCAATATGTTAAATTGGCAGTTTTTCCGAGCACGCCAGCAGATGATCGCGGCCGTTGGACCGTCAAAGTCCCGCCATGTTCCTTGCTGCTGACACTTCCGTTTTTCGCTTCCCCTGGAGATCCCATGGCGCTTCAACGCTCCGACGTGGAAAAGATCGCCCATCTGGCCCGCCTGGGCCTGAATGAAGGCGAGCTGCCGCGCATCACCGATGCCTTGAACAGTATTCTGGGGCTGGTCGACCAGATGCAGGCCGTCGACACCCAAGGTATCGAACCTCTGGCCCACCCGCTCGAGGTCAGCCAGCGCCTGCGCCCCGACCAGGTCACCGAGCACAACCAGCGCGAAGCCTACCAGGCCGTCGCTCCGGCGACCGAGAATGGTCTGTACCTGGTTCCAAAAGTCATCGAGTAAGGGATAGTAGCCGCCATGCATCAACTGACACTGGCCGAGATCGCCCGCGGACTCGCCGACAAGTCGTTTTCCTCCGAAGAGCTGACCGGCGCGCTACTGGCGCGCATCAAGTCGCTCGATCCCCAGCTCAACAGCTTCATCAGCATCACCGAGGCCCAGGCCCTGGAGCAGGCGCGCGCCGCCGATGCCCGCCGCGCCGCCGGCGAGTCAGGCGTCCTGCTCGGCGCGCCGATCGCTCACAAGGACCTGTTCTGTACCCGCGGCATCCGCACCAGCTGCGGCTCGCGGATGCTCGACAACTTCGCGGCGCCCTATGACGCCACGGTGGTCGCGCGCCTGGCCGATGCCGGCATGGTGACCCTCGGCAAGACCAACATGGACGAGTTCGCCATGGGCTCGGCCAACGAGTCGAGCCACTACGGTGCGGTGAAGAATCCCTGGAACCTGGAACACGTGCCCGGCGGTTCGTCCGGCGGCTCGGCCGCGGCAGTCGCCGCGCGCCTTGTCCCGGTCAGCACCGGCAGCGACACCGGCGGCTCGATTCGCCAGCCCGCCGCCCTGACCAACCTCACCGGCCTGAAGCCGACCTACGGCCGCGTCTCGCGCTGGGGCATGATCGCCTATGCCTCGAGCCTCGACCAGGGCGGCCCGATGGCCCGCACTGCGCAAGACTGCGCCCTGCTGCTGCAAGGCATGGCCGGCTTCGATGCCAACGACTCCACCAGCATCGACGAACCGGTGCCCGACTACAGCGCCACGCTGAACGCGCCGCTGCAAGGCTTGCACATCGGCCTGCCGAAGGAATACTTCGGCGCCGGCCTCGACCCGCGCATCGCCGACCTGGTTCAGGCCAGCGTCAGGGAGCTGGAAGGACTCGGCGCGGTCATTCGCGAAATCAGCCTGCCAAGCACCCAGCAGGCGATTCCGGCCTACTACGTGATCGCTCCGGCCGAGGCTTCCTCCAACCTCTCGCGCTTCGACGGCGTGCGCTTCGGTCATCGCTGCGAGGCCCCCAAGGACCTCACCGACCTGTACAAGCGTTCGCGTGGCGAAGGGTTCGGCGCCGAGGTCCAGCGCCGCATCATGGTCGGCACCTATGCGTTGTCGGCCGGCTACTACGACGCCTACTACCTCAAGGCGCAGAAGGTCCGCCGCCTGATCAAGAACGACTTCATGAACGCCTTCGCCGAAGTCGACCTGATCCTCGGCCCGACCACGCCGAACCCGGCCTGGAAGCTCGGCGCCAAGGCCAGCGACCCGGTCGCCGCGTATCTCGAGGACGTCTACACCATCACCGCCAACCTGGCGGGCCTGCCGGGCCTGTCGATGCCGGCCGGCTTCGTCGACGGCCTGCCGGTCGGCGTGCAGCTGCTGGCCCCGTACTTCCAGGAGGGCCGCCTGCTCAATGTCGCGCACCGTTACCAGCAGGTCACCGACTGGCACACCCGTGCTCCTACCGGCTTCTGAGGAATTTCACACATGCAATGGGAAGTTGTGATCGGACTGGAGATTCATACCCAGCTCGCCACCCAGTCGAAGATCTTCTCCGGCAGCGCCACCACGTTCGGCTCCGAACCCAACACCCAGGCCAGCCTGATCGACCTGGGCATGCCTGGCGTGCTGCCGGTGCTCAACCAGGAAGCGGTGCGCATGGCGTGCATGTTCGGCCTGGCGATCGATGCCCAGATCGGCAAGCGCAACGTGTTCGCGCGCAAGAACTACTTCTACCCCGACCTGCCCAAGGGCTACCAGATCAGCCAGATGGAGCTGCCGATCGTCGGCAAGGGCCATCTGGACATCGCCCTGGAAGACGGCACGCTCAAGCGCATCGGCATCACCCGCGCGCACCTCGAGGAAGACGCTGGCAAGAGCCTGCACGAAGATTTCAACGGCGCCACCGGCATCGACCTCAACCGCGCCGGCACGCCACTGCTGGAGATCGTTTCCGAACCGGACATGCGCAGCGCCAAGGAAGCCGTGGCCTACGTCAAGGCCATCCACGCGCTGGTGCGCTACCTGGGCATCTGCGATGGCAACATGGCCGAAGGCTCGCTGCGCTGCGACTGCAACGTCTCGGTGCGGCCTAAGGGCCAGGCCGAGTTCGGCACCCGCTGCGAGATCAAGAACGTCAACTCGTTCCGCTTCATCGAGCGCGCCATCAACAGCGAGATCCAGCGCCAGATCGACCTGATCGAGGACGATGGCACGGTGGTCCAGGAGACCCGCCTGTACGACCCGAACAAGGACGAGACCCGCTCCATGCGCAGCAAGGAGGAAGCCAACGACTACCGTTACTTCCCCGATCCCGACCTGCTGCCGGTGGTCATCGAGGACGCCTACCTCGAAGCGACCCGCGCCAGTCTGCCGGAGCTGCCACAACAGAAGGTCGAGCGTTTCCAGGCGCAGTACGGCCTGTCGGCCTACGATGCCAACGTGCTGGCGTCGAGTCGCGAGCAGGCGGACTACTTCGAGCAGGTCGCCCAGATCGGTGGCGACGCCAAGCTCGCCGCCAACTGGGTCATGGTCGAACTGGGCAGTCTGCTGAACAAGCTGGGCGTGGAAATCGACCAGGCGCCGGTCACTGCCGCGCAATTGGGCGGCATGCTGCAGCGTATCCGCGACAACACCATCAGCGGCAAGATCGCCAAGGCCGTGTTCGAAGCCATGGCCGCCGGCGAGGGCGACGCCGACAGCATCATCGAGAACCGTGGCCTCAAGCAGGTGACCGACACGGGTGCGATCGAGCGCATGCTCGACGAAGTGCTGGCAGCCAACGCCGAACAGGTCGAGCAGTACCGCGCCGCCGACGAGGCCAAGCGCGGCAAGATGTTCGGCTTCTTCGTCGGCCAGGCGATGAAGGCCTCCAAGGGCAAGGCCAACCCGCAGCAGGTCAACCAGTTGCTCAAGGCCAAGCTCGAAGGCTGACCCGGCCGTGTTCCTGCCCCGGCCTTGCACTGCCGGGCCGGGGACATGACATTCGTACAGGGAGTTTCGCATGCGACGTTCCTTAGGCATCCTGGCATTGACGGCAACACTGGCCGGCTGTACCGGGCATGCTGTCGATCCCGATGGCTACGACCAGACCGGCAAGGCCTCCTGGTATGGCGCCCGCCATCACGGCAAGCGCACCGCCAGTGGCGAGCCCTTCGATGCGCGTGGCCTTAGCGCCGCCCATCGCAGCCTCGCCTTCGGCAGCCGGGTGCGTGTCACCAACCTGGCCAACCAGCGCAGCGTGGTGGTCCGTATCAACGACCGCGGCCCGCACGGGCGCGGTCGGCTGATCGACCTGTCGCGCGCGGCAGCGCAACGCATCGGCATGCTGCGTAGCGGAGTCGCGCAAGTCCGGGTCCAAGGTCTGAGCGACTGATCCAGAGGAGCGCCGATCATTCACAACCTGGCCACACTCCCCATCTTCAGCCTGCTGCAACTGGGTTTCGGCCTGGTGTTCCTGGTGCTCGGCGCCGAGCTGCTGGTGCGTGCGGCCGTGCGTCTTGCCGTACGGCTGCATGTGCGACCACTGGTGATTGGCCTGAGCCTGGTCGCCTTCGGCAGCACGGCGCCACAGATGGCCGTGAGCCTGCAGGCGGCCTATCAGGGTGCGCCGGACATCGCGGTAGGCAGCGTGATCGGCAGCAACATCTTCAATGTGCTGGTCGTTCTCGGCCTTGCCGCATTGATCATTCCGCTGCGCGTGTCCCGCCAGCTGGTGCGCCTGGACATCCCCCTGATGATCGGTGCGAGCGCCTTGGTGGCGCTGCTCGCCGCCGGTGGCCAACTCGGTCGGCTGGAAGGGCTGCTGCTGTTGCTTGGCCTGGCAGGCTACCTGGGCATGCTCTGGCACCAGTCACGCCATTATGCCCGCACCTACCCCGCTCCGGCTGCGGCCGGTGCTCGCCCCGCGCATTTCTGGTCGATCACCTGCCTGCAAGTCCTGCTTGGCCTCGGCCTGCTCGGCGCGGCTGGCCACCTGCTGCTGGAGGCCGCCGTGGAGGTCGCCATGGAGTTGGGGCTGTCCGAGCGAATCATTGGCCTGACCGTGGTCGCGATCTGCACGTCCTTGCCGGAACTGGCCGCGGCATTGGTCGCGGCGCTGCGTGGCGAACGCGACATCGCGGTCGGCACGGTGATTGGCAGCAACCTGTTCAACCTGCTGGCGGTGCTTGGCCTGACCGCCGTGATTGCTCCAGAGCCGCTGTCGATATCGCCGAACGCTTTGGAATTCGACTTGCCAATAATGCTTGGGGTGGCGGCATTGAGCCTACCGGTCTTCTACTCGGGCTATCGCATCACGCGCGCCGAAGGCCTGGTGCTGCTGTGCCTGTATTTCGCCTATGGCGTGCATGTGCTGGCATTCACCTTTGGCATGCCCCTGGCTGGTCGACTGGAGCGGCTCATGCTGTTCTACGTGCTACCGCTGCTGGCGGTTTCGCTGCTGTATACCACCGTGCGAGCCTGGTGGCGCCAGCATTGATGAGGCGCCGCAGCCTGCAAACAGCCACAGATGCTGCTAGAAGCACGGCCATCGGCTGTGGGAGCAGCCGGGCCAGCGAGACGGGAACGGTAGTCGTCTCGCGGATGCCGGACGCGCCGTGCGGGCCAATGCGGCCGGCCCGGCGTCCCCGGCGGCGGCCTATGCAGGCTGCCTGCGCTTCTTCAGGCGGAAGGCCACGCCGAGCACGAGGATCCAGGCGGGAATCAGCATCACCGAGATGCGGATGGGCGGTGTCAGGTACATGACCACCAGGATCAGCACGATGAAGGCGAGACACAGGTAGTTGGTGAACGGCGAGCCCCAGCTGCGATAGAACGGGGTTTGCCCGGCAGCCAGTTTGGCCTTGCGGAACTTCAGGTGGGTGATGCTGATGCTCGCCCAGTTGATGACCAGCGCGGACACCGCCAGCGCCATCAGCAGGCCGAACGCCTCGCCAGGCATCAGGTAGTTGATGACTACGCACAGCCCCGTGGCGAACGCCGACACGCCCAATGCCACCAGCGGCACGCCGCGACGATTGACCTTGAGCAGCACCCGGGGCGCATCGCCCTGGCTGGCCAGGCCAAAGAGCATCCGACTGTTGCTGTAGACGCAGCTGTTGTACACCGACAAGGCCGCGGTGAGCACGACGACGTTGAGCACCGTGGCCACCAGGTCGCTGTCGAGTTCGTGGAAGATCATTACGAACGGACTGCCGCCTTGAACCACCTTCTGCCAGGGATACAGGGCCAGCAGAACCGCAAGGGCACCGATGTAGAAGATCAGGATGCGATAGACCACCTGGTTGGTGGCCTTGGGAATGCTCTGCCGTGGGTTGTCCGCTTCGGCAGCGGTGATGCCCACCAGTTCCAGGCCACCGAACGAGAACATGATCACCGCCAAGGCCATGACCAGGCCGGTCACACCGTTGGGGAAGAAGCCGCCGTATTGCCAGAGATTGGCCACGCTGGCATCCGCCCCGCCGTTGCCACTGGCGAGCAGCCAGGCACCGAAGCCGATCATGCTGACGATGGCGACCACCTTGATCAGGGCGAACCAGAATTCCAGCTCGCCGTATACCTTCACCTGGGTCAGGTTGATGAGGTTGATGACCACGAAGAAGATCGCCGCGGTGGCCCAGGTCGGGAAGTCCGGCCACCAATACTGGACGTAGATACCCACGGCGGTCAGCTCGGCCATGCCGACCAGGACATAGACCACCCAGTAGTTCCAGCCGGACACGAACCCGGCGAATTCACTCCAGTAACGATGGGCGAAGTGGCTGAAACTGCCGGCTACCGGCTCCTCGACCACCATCTCGCCGAGCTGGCGCATTATGAAGAAGGCCATCAGGCCGGCAATGGCATAGCCCAGCAATACCGAGGGGCCGGCGAGCTGGATGGTCTGCGCGATGCCGAGGAACAATCCGGTGCCAATGGCACCGCCCAGTGCGATCAACTGGATGTGGCGATTTTTCAGCCCGCGCTGCAAACGCTCAGGGGTATGCTGGTCTTGCATGAAGGGTCCTCAGTTCAGGAGGCGTGGTCATTGTCGTTGTCGGCGCTGCTAGGCTTTGTACGAAAAGTGTTTGCGCGACGATCAGGCTACGTTGAAACAGGCTCGGAATGCTCATTTACAACCAGTAAGTCGAGCGCGACCCCGGCCGTTCCTCGCCTGTTTCGCCTCGCCTGATCGCCGCTCGGCGACTTTTCGTACAAAACCTAGATCCACCCGCCCCACTGCAGGACGAATATGCCGATGTTCGTGGTGATGGCCGCCAGCAGCGTGGTGATCACGATGATCGAGGCGGCCAGTTCGTGGTTGCCGCCCGCGGCGCGGGCCATGACGTAGCTGGCCGCCGCCGTCGGGCTGCCGACATAGAGGAACAGGATGCCCAGCTCGGTGCCCCGGAACCCCAGGAGCCAGGCACCCAGGGTGCCGATCAGCGGCAACCAGATCATCTTCGCCAGGCTGGCATCGACTGCCAGCCGGCCGCTGGCACGCAGTGCCGCCAGCGAAAGGGTGCCGCCGATGCACATCAGCGCCAGCGGCAAGGTCATCTGCGCCAGGTAGTCGCCGGAGGTCAGCAGCCAGTTGGGCAGGCGCACCTGGCCATAGGCCATCGGCACGGCTACCAGCACGCTGAGGATCAGCGGATTGCGAACGATGCTCTTGCAGATGCTCCAGGGGTCGGATTTCAAGCTCGGGCTATAGACCGCCAGCACCACCACGGAAAGCGAGTTGTACAAGAGGATGACCAACCCGGCCAGCACCGCGCCGAGGGAGATGCCGTAGTCGCCATACAGGCTTGCCGCCAGGGCCAGGCCGATCACGCCGTTGTTGCCGCGAAACGCGCCTTGGGCATAGACGCCCCGATCGGCACGCGGGCAGCGCCAGATCGCCAGGCCCCAGGCCACGGCGAAGCTGGCCAGGGTAATGGCCACGAAATACAGCAAGACCCCTGGCTTGACCGCGCTGGATAGGTCGGCGTGATAGATGCCCAGAAACAGCAGCGCCGGCATGCAGACGTTGAACACCAATGCCGAGGCGACCTGGTTGAAATGATCGTCGATCAGCCGGATGCGCTTTAGCAGCACGCCCATGAACAACATGGCGAAGACCGGGGCCGTGATGTTCAGCGTCTGGATGAGAAGGGCGAGCATTGCAAGCGGTCCTGGGTTGCCGACAGGGCGCCCATGATACGCGACCGACAAGCCATTGCGTCCTTCATGCCCGAAGAAAAGGAAGATTCCTGCAAACAGGAACACTTCGTGGAATATCGCGGCCAGACAATCGTGGCTCCGCCTGGCGAACCTGCCTGGACCCGGCATGATCCACGCAGGCAACCGGCGCTGACCGGCAGCGCCGGAGCGCTTAGCGCCGTACCGGACGTTTCTGCAGCTTGCGTTGCAAGGTCCGGCGATGCATGCCAAGCGCCCGCGCGGTGGCCGAGATGTTGCCGTCGTGCTCGGTGAGCACGCGCTGGATATGCTCCCATTGCAGGCGATCGACCGACATGGGGTTTTCCGGCACCAGCGAATCCAGGTCGGCATGTTCGGACAACAGGGCCGCCAGCACGTCATCGGCATCGGCCGGCTTGCACAGGTAATTGCAGGCCCCGCGCTTGATCGCCTCGACGGCGGTGGCGATGCTCGAGTAGCCAGTGAGGATCAGCACGCGCATCTCCGGGTCCAGTTCGAGCAGCTTGGGCAGCAGCACCAGGCCGGAGTCGCCCTCCATCTTCAGGTCGAGCGTCGCGTAGTCGGGAACGTCCTGCACGGCCAGGGCCAGGCCTTCCTCGGCCGAGCTGGCGGTACTGACGCGAAAGCCGCGACGGCTCATGGCGCGCGCCATGACCCGGGTGAAGGTCGCATCGTCATCCACCAGCAGCAGGTGGGGCAGCTCTTCGCTTTCGACCTGGTTTTCTTCGCTCATCGTTGTTCTCCTCGGGTGCCATGCGGCAGACGTAATTCGGTCAGGGTGCCACCCTGTTCATGACTATAGAGTTTTACCGAACCGCCCGCACGGGTCACGCTGGCCTTGCTGAGGAACAGGCCAAGCCCGAATCCCTTGCCCTTGGTGGTGATGAATGGCTTGCCGATCGCTTCGGCAATCGCTGGCGGCACGCCAGGACCATGGTCGCGGATGGCGATGATGATGTCCTGGGCATTCCAGTCCAGGGTCACCTCCAGATCGTTCGGGCAGGCATCGGCGGCATTGTTCAGCAGGTTCAGCAGGGCCTGGGTCAGGTCCGGTGGCGGCGTCAGCCGTGGCACCTCGCCATCGCGCAACCGCTGGAAGCGGTAGCTGGCCTCCGGTCGCATGAGGTGCCAACGATCGAGCGCCTCACTCATCCAGGCAGTGACTTCCTGCTCGATCACCGTCATGCGCCGATTGGCTTCGGCGGCCCTGACCAGTTGCTGCAAGGTTTGCTTGCACAGCTTGACCTGGTCCTGGAGCACGGCAAGATCGTCGAGCAGCTGCGGATCGCTGTGATCCTGGCGCATTTCGTTGAGCAGCACGCTCATGGTTGCCAGCGGTGTGCCAAGCTCGTGGGCAGCGCCCGCGGCCTGGGTCGCGACGGCCAGCAGCTGCTCGTCGCGCAGGCTGTCCTCGCGCCGCTCGGCGCGCAGTTGTTCCTGGCGACGCAGCTCCTCGGCCATGCGCGCGGCGAACAGGGTGATCACCGCCGCGGCCAGGGCGATGCTCAGCCACATGCCGTACACCTGCATCTTGTCGCGCGCCAGCGGCAAGGTTTCCAACGGATAGAACTGCACCAGCAACAGGCTATAGGCCGCCAGGGCGATGCCCGACAGCACCAGCGAGTAGATCCAGGGCAAGGTCACCGCGGCAATCGCCAGGGGCACCAGGTAATAGGACACGAACGGGTTGGTCGAGCCGCCCGAGTAATACAGCAAGGCGCTATGGATCAGCAGGTCGCAGGCCAGTTGGAACGCATACTCGAACTCGGTCACCGGCAGCGAAAGACGCAGGCGCAATGCCGTGAAGGCGCACAGCAGCGATGACAGGGCCAGGGTGATCGCCAGGGAAAGCCAGGGCAAGGGCAGCAGTTCGGTCCAGTAGGCCACGGCCACCGAGCCGGCCTGGGCCGCCAGGACCAGGATACGGATGACTGTCAGGCGCCAGAGATTCTGGCGAGTAGCGGATAACGGGCGTGCAGCGGCGAGCATGAGCTCTCCTGATGAGTGCTCCAGAAAAATCGGCTGGAGTATACCGAAGCTGCAACGGTAGCAGCACTGATGCGGCAAAGCGCCACACTTTGTGACACTCGCTGCATGCCTCCCATGAACCCGGCAACCGCTTCTCGGTCTGATGGGCCATGCGTGGAACCGCCTCTGGTCCCGCCCCGCACACAGGAGTTTCACATGCAGATGTTCCGCCGCAGTGCCGCGCTGATCGCGTCCGGCAGCCTGCTAGCCAGCCTCCCGGCGTTGGCCACACAAGTCGAAGCGCCTCGCTACAACCAGGTTTCCCTGCGCGCCGAAGTCAGCAAGGAAGTGGCCCGCGACCTGATGATCGTCACACTCTACAGCGAAGCCCAGGACAGCGATCCGGGCAAGCTCGCCAAAAACATCACCGAAACCTTGAACAAGGCCCTGCAGCAGGCCCGCCAGGTCGAGGCGGTGAAGATCAGCCAGGGCAGCCGCAACAGTTATCCGATCTACGACAGCAAGGGTCAGAAGATCAGTGGCTGGCGCGAGCGCGCCGAACTGCGCCTGGAAAGCGCCGACTTCCCGGCTCTGTCCCAGCTCACCGGCGAGCTGCTCAAGGATTTGAAGATGGGCGGCATGGACTTCTCCATCGCCCCGGCCACGCGCAAGTCCAGCGAAGACCAGTTGCTCAAGGAAGCGGTCGATGCCTTCAAGGCTCGCGCGCAACTGACCACCGAAGCCATGGGCGGCAGCGGCTACAAGATCGTCAGCCTCAATCTCAACAGCAGCGGCTACCCCCGCCCCTACCTGCGCGCCGCGCCGATGGCGATGAAGGCCATGGCAGCCGACGAAGCCGCGCCCGCCCCGGACATCGAGGCCGGCACCAGCGAGGTCAGCCTCAGTGCCGATGGGGTGATCGAGGTGCAATGAGGTTCAGGCATCAAGTTCAAGCGAGCGGCGCGGGTCGAGAAGGTGACGTGTCCTGAACCGCGCCGCTACTTTTGTTTGCGGGCTTGCCGCTCAAACCGACCTTTCCTACATGATTCTCAGACCAGAGGAACAGATTCTTACAGTTTGAAATAGCTATATTTCTTGGTAAAAAGTAGGTTTTTTGCCGGTTTTTCGGCGAAATTTATATCCATGCGACATTGACGTACGATAGTCCCATCTTTTCCGGTTTCGGGAGGGTGCTCGCGGTTGCGCGGGCAATGACCCTAGCATGAGTATGGACAAGCTGGCCCACGAGGCCGGCCCTCCGAAAATGACAAGAACGAGGCCATCATGCTCAAACATGCAGTCATTCCGCTTATGCTCGGTGCCGGCCTGCTCGCTGGCGCGCCTTCGGCCCTGGCCGCGTCCAACCTGGTGTTCTGCTCCGAGGGCAGCCCGGCCGGCTTCGATCCGGGGCAGTACACCACGGGCACCGATTTCGACGCCTCGGCGGAGACTGTATTCAACCGCCTGACCCAGTTCGAGCGCGGCGGCACCAAGGTGGTCCCTGGCCTTGCCACCGACTGGCAGGTTTCCGATGACGGCAGGGTCTACACCTTCCACCTGCGCGAAGGGGTGAAGTTCCATACCACCGATACCTTCAAGCCGACCCGTGACTTCAACGCAGACGACGTGCTGTTCACCTTCAAGCGCATGCTCGACAAGCACCATCCGTTCCGCCAGGCCTACCCCACGGAGTTCCCCTACTTCACCGACATGGGCATGGACAAGAACATCACCGCCATCGAGAAGCTCGACGAACATACCGTGCGCTTCACACTGGCGCAGGTCGACGCGGCGTTCATCCAGAACCTGGCCATGAGCTTCGCCTCGATCCAGTCCGCCGAATATGCCGACCAGTTGCTCAAGCAGGGCAAGCCGGCCGAGATCAACCAGAAACCCGTCGGCACCGGCCCATTCGTGTTCAACAGTTACCGCAAGGATGCGGTCATCCGCTACAAGGGCAACAAGGACTACTGGAAGCCAGAAGACGTGAAGATCGACAACCTGATCTTCGCCATCACCACCGACGCCTCGGTGCGCGTGCAGAAGCTGCGCAAGAATGAATGCCAGGTGACGCTTTTCCCTCGCCCCGCCGACATCCAGGTGCTCAAGCAGGATCCCAAGCTGCAAATGCCCGAGCAGGCCGGCTTCAACCTCGGCTACATCGCCTACAACGTGATGGACCGGATAAAAGGCAGCGACCAGCCCAACCCGATGGCCCAGCTCAAGGTCCGCCAGGCGCTGGACATGGCCGTGAACAAGCAGCAAATCATCGACTCGGTGTACCAGGGCGCCGGGCAACTGGCGGTCAATGCCATGCCGCCGACCCAGTGGTCCTACGATACCCGGATCAAGGACGCGCCCCATGATCCTGAAAAAGCCAAGGCCCTGCTCAAGGAGGCTGGCATCAGGGAAGGCACCGAGATCACCCTGTGGGCGATGCCGGTGCAGCGGCCCTACAACCCCAACGCCAGGCTCATGGCCGAAATGCTGCAAGCGGACTGGGCCAGGATCGGCATCAAGACCAAGATCGTCAGCTATGAGTGGGGCGAATACATCAAGCGTTCCAAGGGTGGCGAGAACGGCGCCATGCTGATCGGCTGGAGCGGCGACAACGGGACCCGGACAACTGGCTAGGCACCCTGTTCGGCTGCGATGCGCTGGCCGGCAACAACTTCTCCAAATGGTGCCACAAGCCGTTCGACGACCTGATCAAGCAGGCCAAGGCCACGTCCGACCGACAACGGCGTACCGAGCTGTACCAGCAGGCCCAGCATATCCTCAAGGAGCAGGTGCCGATGACTCCCATCGCCCACTCCACCGTCTATCAGCCGATGAGCAAGGCGGTGAAGGACTTCAGGATCAGCCCCTTCGGCCTCAACTCCTTCTACGGGGTCAGCGTGGCCGACTAGCGACTGTCTCGGCAGGCGCTCGACCGGAGGTTTCTCGACGTCGACGAGAAATTTCCCAGCCAGAAACAGCAATGGACTCTACCGACCCCGTCCCGACCCTCCTAACGTCGGGACCGGGCTGCCGTTGTCGTCTTTTGCGCCCTGGTTGCATTTTCCTACCGCAAGGATGAGGACTACCCATGCATCATCGATCATTCGCGGCCGGCCTGCTAGGCCTTGCCCTGCTGCTGCAGGCTTCGACCAGCGAAGCCAGCACCCTGGTGTTCTGCTCCGAAGGCAGCCCGGCCGGCTTCGACACCGCGCAGTACACGGCCGCCACCGACAACGACGCTGCCGAACCGATCTACAATCGCCTGGTCGAGTTCGAACGCGGCGGCACCACGGTACAGCCTGCCCTGGCGCAGTCCTGGGAGGTTTCCGACGATGGCCTGCGCTATACCTTCCATCTGCGCCGTGGTGTCCGCTTCCACAGCAATGACCGTTTCACTCCCAGCCGGCCGTTCGACGCTGACGATGTGCTCTTCACCTTCCGGCGCATGCTCGATCCACGGCATCCGTTTCGCCAGGCCTACCCCAGCGAGTTCCCCTACTTCACCGGCATGGGCCTGGATCGCAACATCATCGGCCTGGAAAAGACCGATGCGCACACCGTGGTCTTCACCCTGGCCAACGTCGATGCCGCGTTCATCCAGAACCTGGCCATGAGCTTCGCCTCGATCCTTTCGGCCGAATATGCCGAGCAGCTGCTGGCCAGCGGTCGACCGAACGACATCGATCGCAAGCCGATCGGCACCGGCCCGTTCGTTTTCCAGCGCTACCAGAAGGACGCGCAGATCCGCTACAAGGCCAACAAGCAGTACTGGGACCCCGAGCAGGTCAAGCTCGACGGCCTGGTGTTCTCGATCAATGTCGACCCGTCGGTGCGCCTGCAGAAGCTGCGCCGCGGCGAGTGCCAGGTCACTGTCAACCCCCGTCCGGCCGACCTGCCCGCCCTCGAGGCCGACCCGCAGCTGCGGATCCTCCGCCAGCCCGGCTTCAACCTGGGCTACATCGCCTACAACACCCGCCGTCCACCGTTCGACCAGCTCAAGGTGCGCCAGGCCCTGGACATGGCGGTGAATAAGCAGGCGATCATCCGGGCGGTCTACCAGGATTCAGGCCAGGCGGCGGTCAATGCCATGCCGCCGACGCAGTGGTCCTATGACACCTCGATCGAAGACCTGCCCTACGACCCGGCCAAGGCCAAGGCCCTGCTCGAACAGACTGGGGTCGCCCCGGGGACCCAGATCGATCTGTGGGCGATGCCGGTGCAACGCCCCTACAACCCCAACGCCAAGCTGATGGCCGAGATGCTCCAGGCCGACTGGGGCAGGATCGGGCTGGAGGTGCGCATCGTCAGCTACGAGTGGGGCGAATACATCAAGCGCATGAAGAATGGCGAGCATGACGTGGCGCTGACCGGTTGGACCGGAGACAACGGCGACCCGGACAACTGGCTGGGGACTCTCTACAGCTGCACGGCCATCGGCGGCAACAATTACTCGCAGTGGTGCGACGAGCAGTACGACGCCCTGGTGACGAAGGCCAAGACCACCACCGACCGCGAGCAGCGCATGCGGCTCTACCAGCAAGCCCAACGCCGCCTCAAGCAGCAGGTGCCGATAACGCCTGTGGCCCACTCCATGGTCAGCCAGCCGATCAGTACCAGGGTCAAGGACTTCAAGGTCAGCCCGTTCGGGCGCAACGACTTCGCCGGCGTCAGCATCGAGTGAAACCCGACACCCAAGCAGGGAGTGCCGCCACTCCCATGGCCGGCTGCGGCCGAAATTCGCCGTTCCACCGACGGCAGCCAGCGTTGCACCGCAACGACCTGGCCTTGCAGGGCTGGGAATAACTAGAAAGAAAAAGGAGCTTCACCATGTCACGACCACGTTTGATCACGGTGGCTTTGTGCCTGGGCATCGGTACTGGCCAGGCCCAGGCAGCCGCAGCGGACTTCTTCGAACTGCAGCTCAAGAACGACAGCGCGCAAGCCAGCGCCGAGGGTTTCTTCGCCGGCCAGCAGCTGTCGGGGACCACACGCAACTGGTATGCCCGTGAACGGGCCGCGCGTGGACCGCTATGGCGCTACTCCAAGAGCGATGGCAGTCGGCATGAAAGCAGTCGCCGGGAGAACTGGGTCCAGGGCACCATCCTCGGCTACAGCTCCGGCTTCACCCAGGGCACCCTCGGCGTCGCCACCGAAGTCGCGGCCTACAATGCGATCGCCCTGGAGCGAGGGCGAGCTCGGGTCGCCGGGCCCAACAACCGTACCCTGACCCACGGCGACGGCGATGTCGTCGACCAGTGGAGCAAGCTCGGCCTGGCCAATCTCAAGCTACGCCTGTCCAATACCACGCTCACCGCAGGGCGACATGCCGTCGACACCCCGGTGATCGCCAGCATCGGCAACCGCGCCTTGCCGTCGAGCTTCCAGGGCGCCACCCTGAGCAGCGCGGAATTCGACAATCTTTCCTTCGACCTGGGCACCTACGACCGCGTTTCCCCGCGTACCGAGCAGAGTCTGAGCAAGTTTCGCAGCGAATACGGCGCCGCGGGCCTGGAGACCGACCGCATCAGCATGGTCGGGGTCAATTACCAGCCGCTGACGAGCCTGAGCACCAGCCTGTACGCCGCCAAGGTCGAGGACTTCTGGAACCAGTACTACTTCGACGCGAGCCATGTGCTGGCTCTCGGCGAGTCGACCAGCCTGACCTCCACGCTCAATTACTACCGCACACGTGATACCGGCCGCGGCAAGCTCGGCAAGATCGACAACGACACCTACAGCCTGTCGCTGGCGCTGAACTACCAGGCCCATACCTTCAGCGCCGCCTGGCAGCAGGTCATGGGCGACGAGTACTTCGATTACCTCCACGAGACCAATGGCATCTACCTGGCCAACTCGCTGTTCTCCGATTACAACGGACCGAACGAGAAGTCGCTGCAGCTATCCTATGTGCTGGACATGACTCCCTATGGCGTGCCCGGCCTCAAGTTCAACCTGTACAACGCCCGTGGCTGGGGCATCGACGGCACCCACTACAAGGGTGGTGGCTACGACGTCGCCGGCATGGATGGAGAAAAGCACTACGAATGGAGCATCGGCACGACCTACGTGGTGCAATCGGGCTCGCTGAAGGATACCTCCATCCGCGCCACCTACACGGCCCACCGTGCCAGCGAGGGGCAGGCCGATGGCAGCCTGGACGAGTTCCGCGTGGTCACCACCATTCCGTTCGACATCATCTGACATGCGCCGCCACGGCCCTGCGCGGTCGTGGCGGCACGCTCCGTTCAAGCATCACAGGGAGATGTTCATGAAATCATCCATGCTGATGGTCACCTTGGCAGTGCTGTTGCTGGCCACGGCTTCGAGCCTGTCCGCCAAGCCGCTGGTGGTGTGTACCGAGGCCAGCCCGGAGGGCTTCGACATGGTCCAGTACACCAGCGCGGTGACCTCCGACGCAGCCGCCCGGACCCTCTTCGATCGCCTGGTCGACTTCAAGCCCGGCACCACTGACATCGAGCCGTCCCTGGCCGAACGCTGGGACATCAGTCCCGACGGCCTGACCTATACCTTTCATCTGCGCAAGGGCGTGAAATTCCACACCACCGACTACTTCAAGCCCAGCCGTGACTTCAATGCCGACGATGTGCTCTGGAGCTTCCACCGCCAGCTGGACCGCAGTCACCCCTGGCACGACAAGACCAGCGTCGGCTATCCGTATTTCGAAAGCATGGCCTTCGGTGAACTGCTGCAGTCGGTCGACAAGCTCGACGAGCATACCGTCGCGTTCCGGCTGACCCGCCCGGAGGCGCCGTTCCTGCGCGACCTGGCCATGGCCTTCACCTCGATCTATTCGGCCGAGTATGGCGACCAGCTGCTCGCGGCCGGACGAACCGCGGACCTCAACAGCAAGCCTGTCGGCACCGGGCCGTTCATCTTCCAGCGCTATGCCAAGGATGCCCAGGTACGCTTCAAGCCCAACCCTGAATACTTTCGCGGCAAGCCCCCGGCCGATGCGCTGATCTTCGCCATCACCCCGGACAACAATGTGCGCCTGCAGAAGCTGCGCGCCAACGAATGCCAGATCGCCCTCTACCCCAAGCCCGATGACATACCGGCAATCAAGGCCGACCCGCAACTCAAGGTCGCCGAACTGGAAGCCCTGGTCACTGGCTACATCGCAATCAACACCCAGCGCAAGTACCTGGACGATGTGCGCGTGCGCCGCGCCATCAACCTGGCCTTCGACCGCCAGGCGCATGTAAACCAGCTGTTCGGCAAGGGCAACGCCCTGCCCGCGGTCAACCCATACCCAGCGAGCATGCTCGGCTACAACGACCACAACCGCAACCCGCCGCGCGACCTCGAGGCCGCAAGGGCGCTGCTCGAGGAGGCCGGCGTGCCGCAAGGCACGGTGCTGACGCTGTTCACCCGCAACGGCGGCGGTCCGACCAATCCCAACCCGAGGCTGTCGGCGGAAATGTTGCAGGCCGACCTCGCCAGCATCGGCCTGAAGCTGGACATTCGCCTCATGGAATGGGGCGAATTGCTGCGTCGCGCCAAGCGCGGCGAAGCGGACCTGGTCGCCAGCGGCTGGGCCAGCGACAATGCCGATCCGGACAATTTCCTCGGCCCGCTGCTCAGTTGCGACGCCGCCCAGTCCGGGGAGAACTATGCACGCTGGTGCGACGCCAGGTTCCAGTCGCTGATCGAACGCGCACGCCAGTCCAGCGACGATGTCCAACGCGCAAGTCTCTATGCCGAGGCCCTGGCAGTGTACGATGAAGGCAAGCCCTGGATTCCCCTGGCCCACCCGAAGGTGTTCACGGCCATGCGCCAGAACGTGCACGGCTATCTGATCAACCCACTGGCCAGCAACAGCTTCGCCACGACGTGGGTGAAGTAGACAACCCTGATCGCCGGCCCGCGTGGCCGGCGGTACTGCCTGACCGGCCGATGAGGTACCTGCGACAATGTTGAGTTTTATTGCCCGGCGAATCGGGCTACTGATCCCGACTTTCTTCGGTATCACCTTGCTGACTTTCGCACTGATACGGCTGATCCCCGGCGATCCGGTGGAAGTGATGATGGGCGAGCGCCGGCTCGATCCGGAAATGCACGCCCAGGCCATGCAACGGCTTGGCCTGGACAAGCCACTGCCGATGCAGTACCTGGACTACATTGGCAAGCTCGTCCAAGGTGACCTCGGCGAATCGCTGCGCACCCGCGAAAGCGTGTGGAGCGAATTCCTGATGCTGTTCCCGGCCACGCTCGAACTGGCCCTGGCCGCCCTGCTGTTCGCCGGCGTGGTCGGCCTGCTGGCGGGAGTGATCGCCGCGCTCAAGCGCGGCTCGCTGTTCGACCACGGAGTGATGGGCCTGTCGCTGGCCGGCTACTCCATGCCGATCTTCTGGTGGGGCCTGATCCTGATCATGTTCTTTTCCGTGAGCCTGGGCTGGACCCCGGTCTCCGGGCGCATCGACCTGCTCTACGATATCGAGCCCAGGACCGGCCTGATGCTCGTGGACACCTTGCTCAGCGACGAGCAAGGCGCCTTCATGGACGCCGTGCGGCATCTGATCCTGCCAGCCATCGTCCTGGGTACCATTCCGCTGGCGGTCATCGCCCGCATGACCCGTTCCTCGATGCTCGAGGTGCTGCGCGAGGACTACATCCGCACCGCGCGCGCCAAGGGCCTGTCGCCGGCCCGGGTGGTGTTCATCCACGGCCTGCGTAACGCACTGATCCCGGTACTCACCGTGTTCGGCCTGCAAGTCGGCGCGCTGCTGGCTGGCGCGGTCCTGACCGAGACGATCTTCTCCTGGCCGGGCATCGGCAAATGGCTGATCGAAGCCATCGGCGCCCGTGACTACCCCGTGGTACAGAACGGCATCCTGTTGATCGCGTGCCTGGTGATCCTGGTCAATTTCGTCGTGGACATCCTCTACGGCCTGGCCAACCCACGTATCCGCCACCAGCGCTGAGGTTCGAGCATGGTTACTCCCGTCGCAAGCAACAGCCAATCGACTTCCCCCAACGACAGCTTCGACCAGAGCCTGTTGTATCCCTCGCCCTACAAGGAATTCTGGCACGCCTTCACGCGCAACAAGGGTGCGCTCGCCGGCCTGCTGTTCATGTGCCTGATGGTGTTCTGCGCACTGTTCGCGCCATGGGTCGCGCCCCATGCGCCCAGCGAACAGTACCGCGACTTCCTGCTGACCCCGCCCGCCTGGCTCGACGGCGGCAGCGCGCGCTTTTTGCTGGGCACCGATGAACTTGGACGGGACCTGCTGTCCCGGCTGATCCACGGCGCTCGCCTATCGCTGCTGATCGGCCTGTCCTCGGTGGTGATGTCGCTGGTCCCGGGCATCCTGCTGGGCCTGGTGGCAGGTTTCTTCCCACGCCTGCTCGGTCCTTCGATCATGCGCATGATGGATGTGATGCTGGCCTTGCCCTCGCTGCTGCTGGCGGTGGCCATCGTGGCGATCCTTGGCCCCGGCCTGGTCAATACGGTGATCGCCATCGCCATCGTCTCCCTGCCTTCCTATGTCCGCCTGACCCGCGCCGCGGTGATGGGCGAGCTAAACCGCGACTATGTCACCGCCGCCCGCCTGGCTGGCGCCGGCCTGCCGCGACTGATGTTCATCACCGTGCTGCCCAACTGTATGGCCCCGTTGATCGTCCAGGCGACCCTGAGTTTCTCCTCGGCGATCCTCGACGCCGCGGCACTGGGTTTCCTTGGCCTAGGCGTGCAGCCGCCGACGCCGGAATGGGGCACCATGCTGGCCTCGGCGCGCGACTACATCGAGCGCGCCTGGTGGGTCGTCAGCCTGCCCGGCCTGACCATCCTGCTCAGCGTGCTGGCGATCAACCTGATGGGTGACGGGCTGCGTGACGCGCTGGACCCGAAACTCAAGAACGCAGCCTGAGGACCACGCCATGTCACTTCTACAGATCAACAACCTGGCGGTGCGGTTCGGCGACGCCAATGCCACACCGGTGGTCGACGGCCTCGACCTGAGCGTCTCGGCCGGTGAAATCCTGGCCATCGTCGGCGAATCCGGTTCCGGCAAGTCGGTGACCATGATGGCGCTGATGGGGCTGATCGATCCGCCCGGGCGCATCACCGCCGATACCCTGAGCTTCGACGGCCTCGACATGCTCGGCCTGAGCGCCAGACAGCGGCGCAAGATCATCGGCAAGGACATCGCCATGATCTTCCAGGACCCGATGACCGCGCTCAACCCAAGCTATACGGTGGGCTTCCAGATCGAGGAAGTGTTGCGC
Source organism: Pseudomonas sp. Marseille-QA0332 (assembly GCF_054950175.1). Lineage (NCBI taxonomy): Bacteria > Pseudomonadati > Pseudomonadota > Gammaproteobacteria > Pseudomonadales > Pseudomonadaceae > Pseudomonas > Pseudomonas sp. Marseille-QA0332. The sequence continues at coordinate 4,302,809 of NZ_CM143106.1, read as the reverse complement.
CAGCACCTGGGTCTGAAAGGCCGGGCGGCCCGTCAGCGGGCGCTGGAGCTGTTGCAGAAGGTGGAGATCCCCGCTGCCGAAAGCCGCCTCGATGCCTACCCCCACCAATTGTCCGGCGGCATGAGCCAGCGCGTGGCAATCGCCATGGCGATTGCCGGCGAACCGCGCCTGCTGATCGCCGACGAACCGACCACGGCCCTCGACGTGACCATCCAGGCACAGATCATGGACCTGCTGGTGAACCTGCAGCAGGAGCGCGGCATGGCGCTGATCCTGATCACCCACGACCTGGCCGTGGTTGCCGAGACCGCGCGTCGGGTCTGCGTCATGTATGCCGGGCAGGCGGTGGAGGTAGGTCAGGTACCGGAGCTGTTCGAGCTGCCTGCCCACCCCTACAGCGAAGCCTTGCTGGCCGCGATCCCGGAACACAGCGCCGGGGCCGAGCGGCTGGCGACTCTACCGGGCATCGTGCCCGGCCGCCATGACAGGCCCCTGGGTTGCCTGCTCTCACCGCGATGCCCCTATGTGCGCGACAACTGCCGCCAGCAGCGCCCGGCACTCGACCCGCTGGCTCACAGCTTGGCGCGCTGCTTCTATCCGTTGAATCAGGAGGTGGCTTGATGACCGTCGTGTTGACCGCCCGCGAGCTGACCCGCCATTACCAGGTCGCACGCGGCATGTTCAAAGGTAGCGCCCTGGTACGCGCACTCAATGGCGTTTCCTTCGAACTGGAGGCCGGCCGGACCCTGGCCGTGGTCGGCGAGTCGGGCTGCGGCAAGTCGACTCTCGCCCGCGCGCTGACCTTGATCGAGGAGCCGACCTGCGGCTCACTGCAGATCGCCGGCCAGGAAGTCGCCGGTGCCAGCAAGGCCCAGCGCCGGCAGCTGCGTCGTGACGTGCAAATGGTCTTCCAGAGCCCCTACGCCTCGCTCAATCCACGGCAGAAGATCGGCGACCAGCTGGCCGAGCCGCTGCTGATCAACACCGACCTGGGTCGCACCGAGCGCCGCGAACAGGTTCAGGCGATGATGCAGCAAGTGGGCTTGCGGCCCGAGCACTACCAGCGCTATCCGCACATGTTCTCCGGCGGCCAGCGCCAGCGCATCGCACTGGCCCGGGCGATGATGCTAAGACCCAAGGTCCTGGTGGCGGACGAACCTACCTCGGCCCTGGACGTGTCGATCCAGGCGCAGGTGCTCAATCTATTCATGGACCTGCAGCAGCAGTACCGGACCGCCTATGTCTTCATCTCGCACAACCTGGCCGTGGTGCGCCACGTGGCTGACGATGTGCTGGTGATGTACCTGGGCCGCCCGGCCGAAATGGGGCCCAAGGAAGACATCTATCGCAACCCCTTGCACCCCTATACCCAGGCACTGCTGTCGGCCACCCCGAGCATCCATCCCGATCCAGCCAGGCCGCGTATCAAGATCGCCGGGGAGCTACCCAACCCGCTCGCACCGCCGTCGGGGTGTCCGTTCCACAAGCGTTGCCCTTACGCCACGGACAAATGTGTGATGGATGTGCCGGCGTTCCGCGTGGTGGGCAGTCGTCAGGTAGCCTGCCACTATGCCGAGCAATTCCTGCAATAGCGGCAGTACCTTGCCCTGGGGCCGCGCGATCCGTCGTTCACGATCGATCCCATGCTCGCGGACCTTGAATGCAAAACGCCGTCATCGTTCGATGACGGCGTTTCTCTTGGGAGCGATCCGACTCAGTGCATGAAGATCGCGATCAGGATGATGATCGGGATAGGTACACCCAGGAACCACAGCAGAAGTGAACGCATGGTGTTTCTCCTTGTTCGACGTGCAGATAGAGTCGGTTAGCGGATCGGCGCATTGGTGACACGGACACTGGCGCGATCGTCACGCAGCGTACCATCGTCGATCCAGCGAGCCTGGTCGCGCTGGCGGCCACCGAACAGCGCGGCGATGCTGGCGAAGAAAGCGCCGCACAGCATGGCGATGAAGGTCCACAGGGCAGTCCAGGCAGCCGCCTTGGCCGCCGCGTCGGCCGCTTGCTGGGCAGCCAGCTTGGCTTCCTCGGCCGCCTGGCGGGCCTGGCCGTACACCTGGTCCACGCGTGCCTCGGCTTCGGCCTGGGTCAGGCGAGTGCGTTGCGCCACCAGTTGCGCCAGGTAGGCACGGTCATCGGCATTGAGGGTACCGTCGCCCGCCAGCGCCTTGGTGAAGATACGGCTAGCCACGCCATTGGCGGCATCTTCGCTGACCGAGACGGGGCCTTCGCTGCGGAACAGGCTGTCGACGAAATACCCCATCGGATCGTTGCCCTGCCCCTCGCTGTCCGCCGCCGCGCCTACCGCCGCGCCAGCCCCGGTGGCCACGCCAGCAGCCACGTTGGCGCCGGCCTGCGCACCGGCACCGGCCACGTTACCGGCCGTGGAAATGATCAAGGTGGCGGCGACCAGCGTGGCGACTGCCCACGCCAGGAAACCATGGGCGGTATCACGGAAGTACACCTCGTCCCCATGCAGGTTGGCCCATTTCACCCGCAGGCGTCCGGCGATATAGCCGCCTAGGCCCGAGGCGAGGATCTGGGTGACCAATAGCCAGACGATGGTCGAGATACCCAGCGCCTTGGCGCTGGCGCCCTCGTCGGCCCAAGGCGAAGTGGCCGCGAAGCCCAGGCCCGCGCCCAGTATCACGAGAATCAACGACAGGGCAGCCGCGGCTGCGGCACCGGCGAAGATAGCCGCCCAGGACACGCCCGAACGGTTGCCGTCGGCGACGGCGGATGGGTAATCGGCAGTAGTGATCATGTCGGTGGCGCCTTTTTTGGGTGAGCAACAAGTCCATTCGCAAGACTGTGAGTGCATCAGGCGTGCCAACTGTGTCAAAAGATGACTTTCAAGCCAATCAAGGAGTTAGACAAGGATGGTTATCCTAGGATCATGCAAAATGCCGGATGAGGCAGGCATGGGCCAGGTTTTCTGCAAGGCCGGGGCGGTCGCGATGACATTGTGAAACCGTAGGGCGGCAATGCCGCGATCGTCCGCACGGCGGGCCTGGTGGCGCGGGTGCGTGGAAGCAGCGCTGCGTCGTCGTGAAATCTTGGGGCGCGTCATGGCCCATCGCGGCCGGTCCGGCGCTCCAGCGCCGGTCGCTGCCACATCAGCCCATCGCGACACGGTGGCCATTCCCACATGTCCTGTCGCGGCTCGGCGGCCTACGAGGTCCTGAGCCGCGCGTCGATCAGTGATGCTCTCGAGTAGCGCGGAATTTCACATCCGGCCAGCGCTCTTCCATCAGCGACAGGTTGACCCGAGTCGGCGCTAGGTAGGTCAGATGACCACCGCCATCGATCGCCAGGTTTTCCATGGCCTTGTTCCGGAAATCCTCGAGCTTCTTCTTGTCGTCGCAGGCGATCCAGCGAGCCGACCATACCGTGATCGGCTCATAGGCGCACTCGACCTTGTATTCCTCCTTGAGCCGGCTGGCGACCACGTCGAACTGCAGCACGCCCACGGCGCCGAGGATGATGTCGTTGCTGCGCTCGGGGAAGAACACCTGGGTCGCGCCCTCTTCAGCCAGCTGCTGCAAGCCCTGGCGTAGCTGCTTGGACTTGAGTGGGTCCTTCAGGCGCACGCGCCGGAACAGTTCCGGGGCAAAGTGCGGGATGCCGGTGAAGCCCAGCGCCTCGCCTTCGCTGAAGGTGTCGCCGATCTGGATGGTGCCATGGTTGTGCAGGCCGATGATGTCGCCGGCGTAGGCTTGCTCCAGCTGCTCGCGCTCGGACGAGAAGAACGTCAGCGCATCGCCGATGCGCAGATCCTTGCCCAGGCGCACGTGGCGCATCTTCATGCCCTTTTCGTACTTGCCCGAGCAGATGCGCATGAAGGCGATGCGGTCGCGGTGCTTGGGGTCCATGTTCGCCTGGATCTTGAACACGAAGCCGGTGAACTTCTCCTCGGTCGGCTCCACGCTACGCTCGTGGGCCACGCGTGGCAGCGGACGCGGCGCCCAGTCGACCACGGCGTCAAGCACATGGTCGACACCGAAGTTGCCCAGCGCGGTCCCGAAGAACACCGGCGTCAGCTGGCCGTCGATGAAGGCTTGCTGGTCGAACTCGTGGCAGGCGCCCTGCACCAGTTCCAACTGCTCGACGAATGCTTCGTACTGGTCGCCCAGGTGCGCCCGTGCCTCGTCCGAATCGAGCTTGTCGATGATCCTGGCCTCGGTGCGCTCGTGCCCGTGCCCGGGGGTGTAGACGACGATGTAGTCGCCGCGCAGGTGATAGACGCCCTTGAAGTCACGGTAGCAGCCGATTGGCCAGGTGATCGGCGCGGCCTTGATCTTGAGCACCGCTTCGATCTCGTCGAGCAGCTCGATCGGATCGCGAATGTCGCGGTCGAGCTTGTTGATGAAGCTGACGATCGGCGTGTCGCGCAGTCGGCAGACGTCCATCAGGGCGATGGTGCGCGGCTCGACGCCCTTGCCGCCGTCGAGCACCATCAGCGCCGAGTCGACCGCGGTCAGGGTGCGGTAGGTATCTTCGGAGAAGTCCTCGTGACCAGGGGTGTCGAGCAGGTTGACCATGTGCTCGCGGTAGGGGAACTGCATCACCGAGGTGGTGATGGAGATGCCGCGCTGTTTCTCCATTTCCATCCAGTCGGAGGTGGCATGGCGGTCGGACTTGCGCGACTTCACGGTTCCGGCGACGGCGATCGCCTTGCCCATCAGCAACAGCTTCTCGGTAATGGTGGTCTTGCCGGCGTCGGGGTGGGAAATGATTGCGAAAGTGCGGCGCTTCGCGACTTCGGCGGCCTGGTTGGTCATGGGAAATCGCCTGACTGGGATCGAAAAGGGGCAATATCATACCTGAAGTGAGTCAGGGACCAAAATCTGATCGGCGCAAGCAGCAAGCAGGATGGAGCCGACCACGCGCTTGAGGCTTGAGGCTTGCCAGGCTATCGACCGCCTTTCGCAAGCCACGATGGTATACCTGAAAAAACCCTGACATTAGGTAATTCAACGTCATGAAGTGGCATTCTTGATTTTTTATCGCGATGAAATTCCAAAAATCTAGTGATTAACACTAGCCAAACGCCGCTCTGGATGCGAACCTTCACGGCCAAGGAGACGTCCACCCCCCCCGCGAATCCGCTTCGCCTGGGGCTGGTTTCATCAGCTTCCCGGACCTGACGAGGTCCAGCTCATGGGGTCGATCGGCTCGCCGCCGAGGCCACCCCGCTACTCGCGACCACGCCTTGCGCCGCGCCTGCGACGGCCGACCCTCACGGGGTGTGCTCGCCGACTGAAAAAAGGAGTCCACCTGTGGCTACACGCTACGGAAAAGGGCTGTTGGGATGGGCCGCCGTGCTCGTCATCCTGGCCCTGCTGGTCCACTGGATCGGCCTGGATACGATCGCGCGCTATCGCGACGATCTTGCGTTCTACCTGCAAGCGCACCTGGTCTTGGTGCTGGCTTCGATGGCGGCGGCGCTGGCCGTGGGCATCCCCGCCGGCATTGCCTTGAGTCGACCACACCGGGTCGACAAAGCCGAGCGCTTCATGCAGTTCTTCAATGTTGGCAACACCATCCCTCCCCTGGCCGTTCTGGCCATCGCCCTGAGTATCCTGGGCATCGGCGCAGGCCCCGCGATCTTCGCGTTGTTCCTCGCCTCTCTGCTACCCATCGTGCGCAACACCTATGAAGGCCTGAAGAACGTCCCCGCCTCCCTCAAGGAAGCCGCCACCGGCATCGGCATGACCCCGCGCCAGCAGCTCTGGCAGGTGGAACTGCCCAATGCCGTGCCGATCATCGTAGGCGGCGTACGAGTGGCCCTGGCACTGAACGTGGGCACCGCGCCGCTGGCCTTCCTGATCGGCGCCAACAGCCTGGGCAGCCTGATATTCCCCGGTATCGCCCTGAACAACCAGCCGCAGCTGCTGCTTGGCGCAGCCTGCACGGCCCTGCTGGCGCTGCTGCTCGATGCGCTGGTGAGCTTTTCCAGCAAGCGCTGGCTGGAACGCGGCCTGGCCTGACGACGAGAAATGATCATGAAAAAGACAATCGCCTTGCTGCTGGGCGCGGTCCTGCTGTACGCAGGGGCCGTGCAGGCGGCGGAGAAACCCCTGATTCGTATCGGCGCACGGGTGTTCACCGAACAGACCGTGCTCGCCGAAATCACCGCCCAGTACCTGCGTGCGCATGGCTTTGATGTGCGCGTGACCACCGGCCTGGGTAGCAACATCGCGCGCCAGGCCCAGGAAACCGGCCAGCTCGACCTGATGTGGGAATACACCGGCGTATCCCTGGTTTCCTACAACCATATCGATCAACGCATGCCCAGCGCCGAAGCCACCTATGCCAAGGTCAAGCAACTGGATGCGCGCAAGGACCTGATCTGGCTGACTCCCTCGAAGTTCAGCAACACCTACGCCCTGGCGTTGCCGAGGGAAGTCGCCGAGGCCTATCCACAGATCGGCTCGATCAGCGAGCTTGGCCAGGTCCTGCGTGACGAGCGTGAACGTGAACATCTGCTGGCGCTGGACACCGAGTTCGCCAACCGCCCCGATGGCCTTGTCGGCCTGAGGCAAATGTACGACCTGCAACTGGGGCGCCCAAACATCCGCCAGATGGATGCAGGCCTGGTCTACACGGCGTTGCGCAACAACCAGGCGTTCGCTGGCCTGGTCTACACCACCGACGGCCGCCTGAGCGCCTTCGACCTCAAGTTGCTGGCCGACGACAAGCATTACTTCCCCGACTACACCGCGGCCCCGGTGATCCGCAAGGCCGTGCTCGAGGCCAACCCGCAACTGGCCGAGCTGCTCGCGCCGCTGGCCGAGCAGCTCGACGACGAAACCATGCGCCAGCTCAACGCCAAGGTCGATGTCGAGCACCAGAACCCCTCCAGCGTGGCCGCGGCCTTCCTGCGCGAGCATCCATTGAGCGAGGTGCGCCCATGAGCTTGCTCGATACCTTCGCCCACCTCGACTGGGCCCAGGTGCTGCAACTGACCTGGCAGCACGTGACCTTGGTCGGCATCGCTGTCGGCCTGGCGATCCTCATCGGCGTGCCGCTGGGCATCCTGATGACGCGCTTTCCGGTCCTGGCCGGCCCTCTGCAAGCCTGCGCCACCGTGCTGCTGACCATACCTTCGATCGCCCTGTTCGGCCTGCTGCTGCCTTTCTACTCCAAGTTCGGCCAGGGCCTGGGGCCGCTGCCGGCCATCACGGCGGTATTCCTCTATTCGCTGCTGCCGATCCTGCGCAATACCTACCTGGCCCTGACCAATGTCGAGCCTGGCATCCGCGAAGCCGCGCGCGGCATCGGCATGACTTTCGGCCAGCGCCTGCGCATGGTGGAGCTGCCCATCGCGGTCCCGGTGATCCTCGCCGGGGTGCGCACCGCGGTGGTCATGAACATCGGCGTCATGACCATCGCCGCGACCATCGGCGCCGGTGGCCTCGGCGTGCTCATCCTCACTTCCATCAGCCGCAGCGACATGTCGATGCTGCTGGTCGGCGCCGTCCTGGTCAGCCTCCTGGCGATCATCGCCGACCTGCTCCTGCAGACCTTGCAACGTGCCCTCACCCCAGAAGGACTTCGCCCATGATCGAATTGCAGAACCTCAGCAAGACCTTCAACAGCAACGGCAAGGACATCAAGGCCGTCGATTCGGTCAGCCTGACCGTCAACGAAGGTGAAATCTGCGTCTTCCTCGGCCCATCGGGTTGCGGCAAGAGCACCACGCTGAAGATGATCAACCGCCTGATCGCGCCGACTTCGGGCAAGGTGCTGATCAACGGCGAAGACACCAGCGGCCTGGACGAGGTGACCTTGCGCCGGCACATCGGCTATGTGATCCAGCAGATCGGCCTGTTTCCCAACATGACCATCGAGGAGAACATCACCGTGGTCCCGCGCCTGCTCGGCTGGGACAAGCAGCGCTGCCACGAGCGCGCCCGCGAACTGATGAGCATGATCAAGCTCGAGCCCAAGCAGTACCTGCAGCGCTATCCGCGCGAGCTGTCCGGTGGCCAGCAGCAGCGCATCGGCGTGATTCGCGCACTGGCCGCCGAGGCGCCGGTCCTGCTGATGGACGAGCCGTTCGGCGCGGTCGACCCGATCAACCGCGAGATGATCCAGAACGAGTTCTTCGAAATGCAGCGGGCCTTGAACAAGACCGTGATCATGGTCAGCCACGATATCGACGAAGCGATCAAACTGGGCGACAAGATCGCCATCTTCCGCGCCGGCAAGCTGCTCCAGCTCGACCATCCGGATACCTTGCTGGCCCATCCGGTGGATGATTTCGTCAGCAACTTCGTCGGCCAGGACAGCACCCTCAAGCGCCTGTTGCTGGTGCGCGCCGAGGATGCGGCGGACAACGCGCCGGCGCTCAGCCCCGAAACGCCGGTCAACGAGGCGCTCGAGCTGCTGGACGAGCATGACCGCCGCTACGTGGTGGTCACCGATGCCCGGAACAGGGCGCTGGGCTATGTGCGCCGGCGCGACATGCATCGCCAGCAAGGCACTTGCGGCGACTTCCTGCGTTCGTTCAACGCCACCGCCGCGCACGACGAGCACCTGCGCATCCTGCTGTCGCGCATGTACGAGTTCAACCGCGCCTGGCTGCCGGTACTCGATGCCGAGCGGGTGTTCCTGGGCGAGGTCACCCAGGAGTCGATCGCGGCCTACCTGAGCTCGGGACGCTCACGCGGTGGCAAGACCAGCATCGTCTCGCCTGCCGAGGCAACGACCTGCTGAAACCAGCCTGTGAACCGCTGACGCCGTCCACGGCGTCAGCTTGCCCTGCACCCCGCTTCCCTGGCGACGCCGAATGAACGGCGCCCGGCACGCCAGCACAAAAAGATTCTCCTCCCGGCCTCGCCCTGCCTTGTAACCGAGGTGGTCATAAATATGCACAGCTTGCCCTTGCGGATCGACTTTTCATATTGATCGACAGTGTGTCACGGGCAAACTTATTTACTTGTTTCGTGCCGAAACTCGTCGAACGAGTCGATGCAAGAAGCTGTTCTTGTCGTAGCGTCAATTCATCATGGTTCCACAATATTTGACAGGCGGTTCACGCTCGGGAACATCCGCCCGTGACAGGGGTCGTCCATTAGGGTGATGGGCCGGCCATCCACGACGAACGCGCCGGGATCGGCTATTGATCTTGCGTGCTTCACGCCCTAAAGTGCGCGCCGAACATCCATGCTGGAAACGATCCATCCGGCTCAAGTACTGACGACGAGACAGCAAGGCCACTGTCATTCCGCGCGCGGACACGGCTGCCTTCTTGCTTTCGGCGACATGCCTTGGGAAGTAGGCGAACCAAAGTGGGGATACGGAGGGTGTTCAGTTGCAGCCACTTAAATTTTCAGTTTGCCCATGGAGTCCTTGAGCATGTCGATCCAGGTCGAAGATTACTTCGCACGCGACACCTTCCAGAAGATGAAGGCGTTCGCCGATACACAGGAAACCCCGTTCGTTCTCATCGATACCCAGATGATCAGCCAGGCCTATGACGACCTGCGCGCCGGCTTCGAGTTCGCCAAGGTGTACTACGCCGTCAAGGCCAACCCGGCAGTCGAGATCATCGACCTGCTCAAGGACAAGGGATCGAATTTCGACATCGCCTCGATCTACGAGCTGGACAAGGTGATGAACCAGGGTGTGTCGGCCGAGCGCATCAGCTACGGCAACACCATCAAGAAAGCCAAGGACATCCGCTACTTCTACGAGAAGGGTGTGCGCCTGTACGCCACCGACTCGGAAGCCGACCTGCGCAACATTGCCAAGGCAGCGCCAGGGTCGAAGGTGTACGTGCGCATCCTCACCGAAGGTTCCACCACCGCCGACTGGCCGCTTTCGCGCAAGTTCGGCTGCCAGACGGACATGGCCATGGATCTGCTGATCCTGGCGCGTGACCTTGGCCTGATCCCTTATGGCGTGTCCTTCCATGTTGGCTCGCAACAGCGTGACATCAGCGTGTGGGACGCGGCCATCGCCAAGGTCAAGGTGATCTTCGAGCGCCTGCGCGAAGAAGACGGCATCGAACTGAAGATGATCAACATGGGTGGCGGTTTCCCGGCCAACTACATTACCCGCACCAACAGCCTGGAAACCTATGCCGAGGAAATCATTCGCTTCCTCAGGGAAGACTTCGGCGACGAGCTGCCGGAAATCATTCTCGAGCCAGGCCGTTCGCTGATCGCCAACGCTGGCATCCTGGTCAGCGAAGTGGTGCTGGTGGCACGCAAGTCCCGTACCGCCGTGGAGCGCTGGGTGTACACCGATGTGGGCAAGTTCTCCGGTCTGATCGAAACCATGGACGAATCCATCAAGTTTCCCATCTGGACCGAAAAGAAGGGCGAGATGGAAGAAGTAGTGATCGCCGGGCCGACCTGCGACAGCGCCGACATCATGTATGAGCACTACAAGTACGGCCTGCCCCTGAACCTGGCCAGCGGTGACCGCCTGTACTGGCTCTCCACCGGGGCATATACCACCAGCTACAGCGCCGTGGAGTTCAATGGCTTCCCGCCGCTCAAGGCGTTCTACCTGTAAACGCAACGGGGCCGAAAGGCCCCGTCTCGCCTTCTGCGCCTGGCTTCAGCGCCCCTGGATATGCCTGAGCCTGTCGAAGCCATCGAACAGCGGCACGTTCACATGCTCGACGCCTAGGCACATGATCAGCTTGTTCGCCCCGCCCGCTTGCACATAGCGGTTCTCGTAGACTTTCCTGTTGCGCACCCCCAGCGGCACGCTCCCCACCGCGGCAATGGTCACGCCCTCTTGCCCACCGACCTCGGGCACGCCAAGCCGCTCGCCATGTGCCCACAAGCGCCACAGCACAGGTTCAGGGCGGGTAAGGTAGTAGCCAACCCAGTTTCCCTTGAGATCCCAGGCCTCGTAATGGGCATCCCCTTCGGCGAACTCCACTGCCCTGACCCGATAGCCGGGATACTCTCCATCGAAATAGCCAAACCAGAACCTTTGCTGTGACTGGACCGAATGCATGGACGAGACAGTCAACCATTCGTGCTTGCGCTCGAACATCGAGTTCGAGGTCAGCTCCACCGAATCGAGAATGCCTTCATAGCCCGGCGTGCGGGACGTCAACGTAGCGATGAAAGAGCGTTGCTGGATGTATTGCATGAACATGATCCTCCCAGGTTGGAAGGCTCGAACATTTCATGCACGGGTGCGCCCAGGCAGCGAGCAGCGTTTCCTGGTCCGGTGGGCCTGCCTCTCGGCGACCGGCGCGGTGGCCATTCGATCGACCAAATGTCAGCACAAGGTAAAAGTCGCTCTTGAGAGCGCGAACTGTTTGCATTGGAAGGCATAATGCTCGCCGCGTCGCTGGAGATGGTCATGCAAGGTAGGGATGAGTGAAGAGAATACTGTTTCAACTGCACTGGTTCTTCGGAATCACCGCCGGGTTGGTACTGAGCGTGATGGGCATTACCGGGGCCATCTGGTCGTTCCAGGATGAACTGCTGCGCCTGTTCAATGCCGATGTCATGAAGGTTCAGGTCCGCCAGGAGAGCGTTCTGCCGCCCGCCGAGCTGGTCCACCGCGTCGAGGCAGCACAGGGCGAGCAGGTCTCGATGCTATGGGTCGACACCCGCGACGGCAATGCCGCACGGGTCTTCTTCACCCCGCCACCTGGAGAGCGTCGCGGTCAGTTGCACCATGCCGATCCTTACACGGGTGAGCGCCTGGGCCCCGCCGCGGGCCAGGACTTCTTCAACCTGATGCTGCAACTGCATCGCTTCCTGGCCATGGGCGATAGCGGCCGACAGATCACCGGGGCCTGCACCTTGATGCTGATCTTCTTCTGCCTTTCCGGCCTCTACCTGCGCTGGCCGCGCCGGGTCCTGGACTGGCGTGCCTGGTTGACCCTGGACTGGGCACGCAAGGGCCGCGCGTTCAACTGGGACTTGCATGCGGTGGCAGGCACCTGGTGCCTTCTGTTCTATCTGTTGTTCGCACTGACCGGCCTGTTCTGGTCATACGAATGGTATCGCTCAGGCCTGAACAAGCTGCTGGCCGATGCGCCAGCAGCCGGCCAAACACGCGGCAACGGCGAGCAGCGCGGTCATGGCCGGGTCGCACAGCCCATTGGCGAGGCGTCACGCCCGGTAGTGAACTACGATGCGCTGTGGACCAGCCTGCAGGGCGCGGCGGGTCCTGGATTGGCCAGCTACAACCTGCGCTTGCCAGCCCAGGACGGCCAGCCAGCCATGGTTTTCTACCTGCTTGCCGATGCGCCGCACGAACGGGCCTTCGACAGCCTGACCCTCGACCCTGCCACTGGGCAGATCGCGCGCCACGAACGCTTCGCCGACAAATCCTTCAAGGCGCAACTGTTGGCCAGCGTCTATGCCCTGCATGTGGGCAGCTACTTCGGCCTGCCCGGACGCATCATCGTGACCATCGCCAGCCTGGGCATGCCGGTGTTCTTCGTGACCGGTTGGCTGCTGTATCTCGATCGCCGACGCAAGCAGCGGCAGGTGCGGGCCGCGCGTGATCGACTTCGGGACACCCCAGGCACGAGCGACGCCTGGCTGGTAGGCTTCGCCAGCCAGAGCGGCTTCGCCGAACAGTTGGCCTGGCAGACGGCCGAACAACTGCAGGCCGCGGGCCTGCCGGCGCGGGTCAGGCCGCTGGCCGAGCTGGACGAGCGTGAACTGCGCGAAGCGCGTCGGGTCCTGTTCGTGGTCAGCACCTTCGGCGACGGCGAGGCGCCCGACAGTGCGCGTGGCTTCGAGCGCAGGGCGCTCGGCCAGCCATGGTCGCTGTCGCACCTGCACTATGCCTTGCTCGCGATCGGTGATCGCCGCTATCCCTCTTTCTGCGGGTTCGCCCGACGCCTGCAGGCCTGGCTCGAGGCGCGTGGCGCCAGCAGCGTCTTCGCGCCAATCGAAGTCGACGATGGCAACCCTGTAGCGTTACAGCAGTGGCACCAGGCATTGGCCGGACTGACCGGAGCTCAGGTCGCGCCAGCCTGGAAGCCGCCCACGCATGGCAGCTGGACGCTTTGCCAGCGCACCCTGCTCAACCCTGGCAGCCAGGGATATGCAGTCTACCTGCTAGGCCTGCGTCCGGAGACACCTGCGACCTGGGAAGCCGGCGACCTGGTGGAAGTGAAACCCTGCAATGGCCAGGCGAGTATCCAGGCATTTCTGCGCGGCCTCGGCCTGGAGGCCAGCGAGCCGGTGCAGCTCGATGGTTTGCCCATGACCCTGGGCCATGCCCTGACGATCCGTCACTTGCCTACCGGTCGCGAGCATCTGGTCGGTCTGCATGCGCAAGCGGTAGTAGACAGCCTGGCACTGATCGCGCCACGCGACTACTCCATCGCCTCGATTGCCAGTGACGGCATTCTCGAACTGATCGTGCGCCAGGAGCGCCAGCCTGACGGCCAGCTGGGCCTGGGCTCCGGCTGGCTGACCGAACATCTTGCCGTAGGTGGTAGCACCAGCCTGCGCGTGCGCCGCAACAGTGCCTTTCACTTGCCCGAAGCACCGGCGCCCATGATCCTGATCGGCAATGGTACCGGCCTGGCAGGCTTGCGCAGCCTGCTCAAGGCCCGCATTGCCGCTGGCGAGCGACGCAACTGGCTGCTGTTCGGCGAACGTCACCGTGCGCATGATTTCTTCTGCGCCACAGAGCTTCGGCAATGGCTGGCCTGTGGCGACCTGGCGCGGCTGGACCTGGCGTTCTCACGTGACCAGGCGCACAAGCACTATGTCCAGGATGCACTGGCCGAGCAGGCCGAGGAACTGCGCCGCTGGGTGCGAGAAGGTGCCTGCATCTACATTTGCGGTAGCCTGCTGGGCATGGCCAGCGGGGTGGATGCGGTGCTGCAGGACGTTCTGGGCAAGCACGAACTGCAGAAAATGATCGAGGACGGGCGCTATCGTCGGGACGTCTACTGACCGCCGGCATGCTTGGCCAGGCAGCGCCTGGCCCGCAAGCGGTGCACGCAAACTCAGCGCAGTTCGAAGGTATCGGCATCCAGGTTGGCCGGGAAGCGAGTGCGGTAGGCAGCCAGGTCGGCCGCTTTGAGCGTCACCTTGAAGACCCCGTCGGCCTCGCCGGCGTTGAGCATGGTCTCGCCCTGGAAGTCCAGCACCTGGCTGTCGCCTGCATAGGCGAAGCTCTTGCCATCGAGGCCGATACGGTTCACCGCCGCCACATAGCACAGGTTTTCGATGCCCCGTGCCGGTAGCAGGCGGTTCCAGTGATGACGCCGCGCCGCGGGCCAATTGGCGGTGTACAGCAGCAGGTCGGTATCCTGCGGATCGCGGCTCCACACCGGGAAGCGCAGGTCGTAGCAGATCAACGGGCGAATACGCCAGCCCTTGAGTTCGAACCGTACCTGTCGCTCGCCAGCCGTGTAGTGCTCATGTTCACCCGCCATGCGGAACAGATGGCGCTTGTCGTAATGCAGGATTTCTCCGTCCGGGCGCGCCCACAGCAGCCGGTTGCGATGGCTGCCATCGGCAGCCAGGACGATCAGGCTGCCGGTCACCACCGCGCCCAGGCGGGCGGCCTGGCTCCGCATCCAGGCATAGGTCGGACCGTTCTCGGGCTCGGCCAGGCGCTCGGACTCCATGGAAAAGCCGGTAGTGAACATTTCCGGCAGGATGACCAGGTCCATGCCGCTGGCCTGCTGCAACAGCATGTCGAAATGAACGAAGTTGGCCTCGCGGTCATGCCAGACGAGGCTGGTCTGCACAAGGGCAACCTGCAGGTCGGGCAATTGGGTCAGATCGCGCATAGTCTTTCCGCTGCCTGACGCAGCGTCTCCTCACGTTTGGCGAAGCACAGCCTGATCAGGCGCTGTCCAGGCACCGGCTGCTGGTAGAACACCGAGACCGGAATGCTCGCCACGCCATGCTCGCGGGTCAGCCAGGAGGCCATCTGCACATCGTCCAGGTCCGGACGGATGGCGCTGTAGTCGACCAGTTGGAAATAGGTACCGGCCGCGCGCCGCAAGCTCAAGCGCGACTGCGCCAGCAGGTCGCAGAACAGGTCGCGCTTGGCCTGGTAGAAGCCCGGCAACCGCTGCACATGTTCAGGATGTTCGGCCATGAAGTCGGCCAGTGCATGCTGCAACGGAGTCACGCCGCAGAAGTTGACGTACTGGTGGACCTTGCGCAGCTCCGCAGTCAGTTCGGCCGGAGCGACGACGTAGCCGGTCTTCCAGCCAGTGACATGGTAGGTCTTGCCGAACGAACTGACCACGAAGGCCCGGGCATACAGCTCTTCGTGCCTGAGCACGCTGGCATGCGCCACTGCGTCATAGACCAGATGCTCGTAGACCTCGTCGCTGAGGATGTGAATATCACGCCCACGAATCAACCCGGCCAACCGGTCCAGGTCCTCCCTGGTGATCAAGGCTCCGCTGGGGTTGTGCGGAGAATTGAGCACGACCATGCGGGTACGCGGACTCAGCGCATCCGAAAACCGTTGCCAGTCGATCGCGAAGTTTCCATCGCTCAGCTGCACATGCACGCAGCGTCCGCCTGCCAGCGTGACCGCGGGGTCATAGCTGTCATAGCACGGGTCGAAGACGATCACCTCGTCTCCCGGCCGCGCGACTGCCTGGATAGCGCAGAAGATCGCCGCCGTGGCGCCTGGAGTAATGGTCACATGCAGGTCTGGATCGACCTCGATGGCATGAGACTGGAAGATCTTCGCCGCCACCTGCTGGCGCAGCGCCGGCAAGCCAGTCATGGGCGCGTACTGGTTGTGCCCGGCCGCCACGTGCCGCCCGACCGCATCGAGCAAGGCTTGCGGCCCGTCGAAGTCCGGAAACCCCTGGGACAGATTGAGCGCGCCAGTCTGGGCAGCGAGCTGCGACATGGTGGTGAAAATGGTCATGCCGACGTTCGGCAACTTGCTGTCGATCATGGGCTCTCCGTAGGTGCTGGGCCGCTGCAATCTGCAAGCAAGGATCGCCTACCCTCCGGCGACTTGCCACAAGCTGCAAGCCATCAGAGCAGATACCTGTCCTGCAGACGCCTCGATGAGCTTGCAGCTTGCCGCTTACCTGCGCTTGTCCTTGCGTTTTTTCTCGGCCTTCTTGTGGTGAGACATCAGTCGGCGCTTCTTGTTGACCTGACGATCGGTCAGCGTGTTCTTGTTGCCCTCGTAGGGGTTGTCGCTGCCCTTGTACTCGATGCGGATCGGCGTGCCGACCAGCTTGAGCACCCGGCGGTAGGTGTTTTCCAGGTAGCGCGAATAGGAACGCGGGACCTTGTCGACCTGGTTGCCGTGGATCACGATGATCGGCGGGTTGGCGCCTCCCAGGTGAGCGTAGCGCAGCTTGATGCGACGGCCATTGACCATCGGCGGCTGGTGTTCGCTGACCGCATCCTCGAGGATCTGCGTAAGGCGGCTGGTCGGCCAGCGGGTGACGGCCGACTTGAACGATGCCTGTACCGACTTGTACAGGTGGCCGACACCAGTGCCATGCAGGGCGGAAATGAAGTGGATGTCCGCGAAGTCGACGAAGAACAGCCGGCGCTCCAGTTCGGTCTTGACATAGTCCCGCTCGCTCGGCGCCATGCCGTCCCACTTGTTCAGGGCAATGACGATGGCACGACCGGCTTCCAGGGCGAAACCGAGCAGGTTCAGGTCGTGATCGACCACGCCTTCGCGCGCGTCCATGACGAAGATCACCACGTTGGCGTCCTTGATCGCCTGGAGTGTCTTGACCACCGAGAACTTCTCGACTTCCTCGTGGATCTTGCCGCGCTTGCGCACCCCGGCGGTATCGATCAGGGTGTACTTCTCTTCATCACGCTCGAATGGAATGTAGATGCTGTCGCGCGTGGTGCCTGGCTGATCGTAGACCACCACTCGCTCTTCGCCGAGCATGCGGTTGACCAGGGTCGACTTGCCCACGTTCGGTCGCCCGATGATGGCGATCTTGATGCCATCCTTTTCGCTCGGGCCGGGGATGCGCGCGGCCTCCTCGCCCTCTGCGACGTCTTCGTCCAGGGCCTCGTCTTCCTTGTCGCGCGGCAGGTGACCGAGCACTGTTTCCATCAGCGCGTTGACGCCACGCCCTTGCGAGCCGGCCACCGGGATGGCGTTGCCCATGCCCAGCGGAGAGAACTCGGCACGCGCGGTATCCGGGTCGATGTTGTCGATCTTGTTGGCTACCAGCACGGCCTGCTTGTTGCGCTTGCGCAGGTGCTCGGCGATCATCTGGTCCGCCGCGGTCATGCCGGCACGCGCGTCGACCAGGAACAATACGTAGTCGGCTTCCTCGATGGCCATGAGCGACTGCTCGGCCATCTTCTCGTCCATGCCGACTTCGTCGCCGGTGATGCCACCGGTGTCGATGAGGATGAAGGAGCGACCCTGCCAGCGCGCCTCGCCGTACTGGCGGTCGCGAGTCAGGCCCGAAAGATCGCCGACGATGGCGTCACGGGTCTTGGTCAGGCGGTTGAATATGGTGGACTTGCCGACGTTCGGCCGACCCACCAGGGCGATAACGGGAACCATGCGGCTCTCCAATGCTTGAATTCTTGAAAATGCAAAGGCCGCTGCAAGGCAGCGGCCGGAGTTCGTGCGGTACCCAAGGTACCCGCCCGAGGCCAGCACGGCCTCAAGCATAGCCTCAGCGGATGGTCAGTGCCTCGAGCTTGCCGCTGTTGCCAAAGACGTAGATGGTGTCGCCGACCACCAGGGGCCGGGCGCGCAAGCCATCGCTGTCGATACGCTCGCGACCGACGAAGCGACCGTCCACCTGGCTCAACAGATGCAGGTAGCCTTCGAAGTCGCCAACGGCCACATAGCTGGAGAACACTTCCGGCGCCGACAGCTGGCGACGCGCCATGGAATCGTTGCTCCACAAGGCGCTGGAGGAGCGTTCGTCGATGCCCTCGACGGTGCCGGACGCCTGGCTCACATAGACGTTGCCGAAGCCGTGGGCGACACCCACATAGCTGGACGCATCACGCTGCCACAGCGAGCGACCGCTTTCCAGGTCCAGGGCGGCGACACGCCCCTGATAGGTGCTGACATAGATCACGCCGCCGGACAGCAGCAGGCCACCATCGATGTCGACCACCCGTTCCAGCTCCGAACGCCCTTGCGGCACGGCTACGCGCGCCTCCCATACCGGCACGCCATTTTGGGTATCCAGGGCGATCACCTTGCCGCTGGACAAGCCGGCCACGGCCAGGCGATTGGTCACGATCGGCGCGCCGGTGCCACGCAAGGTCAGGACGGCCGGCGTGCTTTCGTAGATCCAGCGACGTTCACCGGTAGCGGCATCCAGGCCGATCACGCGGTCATCCTGGGTCTGCACCACGACCACGTCGCCGTTGGTGGCAGGTGGCGCCAGCACTTCGCTGGTCACCCGCGAACGCCAGCGCTCTTCGCCGTCGGTGGCATCCAGGGCGATCACCTCGCCCTTGAGCGTGCCAAGCATCACCATCCCGTAGCCAACGCCCACGGCTCCGGAAACCGGCAGGTCCAGCTCCTGCTTCCAGATCACGTCGCCATTGCCACGGTCCAGGGCCATGACCAACCCATTGACGTCCGAAGCGTAGATACGGTCGTTCTCGATGGCCGGGACCAGGGTGTTGTAGGTCTTGCCCTGGCCATCGCCGATCGAACGACTCCACTGCTTGGTCAGCGTGACCTCCTCGGTGAAGGGGGTCAGCTCCGCCGGCGGCAGTTCCTTCTTGCTGTTGCTGCTGCAACCCGCCGCCAGGACGGCAAGGGCCAGCACTGCTGCTTGTTTCCAACCGATCACGTCAAGCGTCCCCTTTGGCCAGGTCATCCAGCTTCAGTTGCAGGCCACCGACCGCGGCGTCGTCGGACAGCGCGGCCTTGGCTTTCTCGTAGGCCCCATGGGCATCATCGTCGCGACCGAGCTGTACCAGCAGGTCGCCCTTGAGCTCTTCGCGACTGGCCTGGAAGGCCTTGTCGGCTTCACCGTCGAGCAGCTTCAGGCCTTCCTCGGCCTTGCCCTGTGCGGCCAGCACACGTGCCAGGCGCTGGCGCGCAATCTCGCCCAGGGTGACGTCGGCCGGCTTGTCCAGCACGCTCCGAAGCTCGGCCGCGGCGTCGTCCAGCTTGCCGCTGTCGACCGCCACCTTGGCCACGAACAGGCTGCCGTACTGGGCATAGGCAGTGCCGCCGTACTCGCCCTTGAGCTTGCCGGACAGCTCGGCGACCCGGGTCGGATCCGGCTGACCAGCAGGCGTCAGCGAGCTTTCCAGCAGGGCCTGGTACAGGGCCGAGGCGCCTTGCGACTGGTTGGACTGGTACTTGTGCCAGGCTTGCCAGCCCACCACCACCGTCGCCGCCAGCAGCGCGCCGGTTACCAGCGGCTTGCCGTTGCGGTTCCACCAGTCCTTGGCCACGGCCATCTGGTCATCATCGGTACTCGACACCCCAATACTCCTTTTCAGCAATTCGGCTGTTCAACCACGTCACGCTTGCGCGAACGCGGTCTCCAGGTGCCCCGCCAGGGCATCCCAGGCAATGTTCTGTTGGTCGCCCTGGCCACGCAGGGGCTTGAAACCTACCACTTGGCCGGCCAGTTCGTCGTCCCCGAGGATCAGCGCATGCAGCGCACCGCTCTTGTCGGCCTTCTTGAACTGGCTCTTGAAGCTGCCGCCCCCGGCGTTGACCTGCAGGCGCAGCCACGGCAGGCGGTCACGCAGCGCCTCGCTCAGACGCAAGCCGGCCAGCTCGGCCTGCTCGCCGAAGGCGCACAGGTAGACGTCGACTTGCCGGCTGATCGACTCGGGCACCTGCTGCAGCGTCTCGAGCAGCAGGATCAGGCGCTCGATGCCCATGGCGAAGCCCACCCCAGGCGTGGGCTTGCCGCCCATCTGCTCGACCAGGCCGTCGTAGCGACCACCGGCACAGACGGTGCCCTGAGCGCCGAGCTTGTCGGTCACCCACTCGAACACGGTCTTGCTGTAGTAGTCCAGGCCGCGGACCAGCTTGGTATTGATCACGAAGGGAATGCCGGCGGCGTCCAGGCGCGCCTTGAGCCCTTCGAAGTGGATGCGCGAGGCCTCGTCGAGATAGTCTTCCAGTTTCGGCGCGCCGACCAGCACCGCCTGGGTACCAGGATCCTTGCTGTCGAGGATGCGCAGCGGGTTGCTCTTGAGGCGGCGCTGGCTGTCTTCGTCGAGCTGCTCAAGGCGCGCGGAAAGAAACTCCACCAAGGCGTCGCGATAGTGGGCGCGGGCCTCGCTGGTGCCCAGGCTGTTGAGTTCGAGCCTGACCGCGTCCTGGATGCCCAGCAGGCCCCAGAGGCGCCAGGTCAGCACGATCAGCTCGGCATCGATGTCCGGGCCGTCGAGGTTGAAGACCTCCACGCCGATCTGGTGGAACTGCCGGTAGCGACCCTTCTGCGGACGCTCGTGGCGGAACATCTGGCCGATGTACCAGAGTTTCTGCACCTGGCCGTTGCCGGTGATGCCGTGCTCGAGCACCGCCCGCACGCAGGCCGCGGTCCCTTCGGGGCGCAAGGTGAGCGAGTCGCCGTTGCGGTCCTCGAAGGTGTACATCTCCTTCTCGACGATGTCGGTCACCTCGCCGATCGAGCGCTTGAACAGCTCGGTGAACTCGACGATCGGCGTGCGGATCTGGCTGTAGCCATAGGTATCCAGCAGGCCCGCCACGGTGCCTTCGAAATAGCGCCACAGCGGCGACTGCTCGGGCAGGATGTCATTCATGCCACGGATGGCTTGCAGCGATTTGCTCACGAAAAATCCTTACGCATCTGTCTGTCAGCCGCGGACGATCAACGCCGCGTCGGCCTCGGCCTTCTCGGCCGCTTTCTGGCGGATGAGCTTCTCCAGCTCGTCGACCAGGTTGTCATTGGTGAGTTTCTGCGACGGCTTGCCGTCGATGTAGACCAGGTTCGGCGTACCGCCGGTCAGGCCTACATGGGACTCCTTGGCCTCACCCGGCCCGTTGACCACGCAGCCGATCACGGCGACGTCCATCGGGACCAGCAGGTCCTCCAGGCGGCCTTCCAGCTCGTTCATGGTCTTGACTACGTCGAAGTTCTGTCGCGAGCAGCTCGGGCAGGCAATGAAGTTGATGCCGCGCGAGCGCAGGCGCAGCGACTTGAGGATGTCGTAGCCGACCTTGACTTCCTCGACCGGATCGGCGGCCAGCGAGATCCGGATGGTGTCGCCGATGCCTTCGGCCAGCAGCATACCGAGGCCCACGGCGGATTTCACCGTCCCCGAGCGCAGGCCGCCGGCTTCGGTGATGCCCAGGTGCAGGGGCTGCACGATCTGCCCGGCCAGCTGCCGATAGGCTTCCACGGCCATGAACACGTCGGACGCCTTCACGCTGACCTTGAAGTCCTGGAAGTCCAGGCGATCCAGGTGCTCCACGTGCCGCAGCGCCGACTCGACCAGCGCCGCCGGGGTCGGTTCGCCATACTTCTTCTGCAGGTCCTTTTCCAGGGAGCCGGCATTGACGCCGATACGGATCGGGATGCCGCGATCACGCGCGGCGTCGACCACGGCGCGCACGCGGTCCTCGCGGCCGATGTTGCCGGGGTTGATGCGCAGGCAGTCGACGCCCAGCTCGGCCACCCGCAGCGCGATGCGGTAGTCGAAATGGATGTCCGCCACCAGCGGTACGGCAACGCGCTGCTTGATGCGACCGAAAGCCTCGGCGGCGTCCATGTCCGGTACCGAGACGCGGACAATGTCGACGCCGGCATCCACCAGGCGCTGGATCTGCGCGACGGTGGCCTCGACGTCGTTGGTGTCGGTGTTGGTCATGCTCTGCACCGAGATGGGCGCATCGCCACCTACCGGTACATTGCCGACCCAGATCTTTCGGGATTCACGACGCTTGATCGGAGATTCACCGTGCATGGATTACTGTCCCAGCTTGAGGCGAGCGGTTTGCCCGCTTGTGAATGGGGCGACGTCGACCGCCTGGCCGTTGTAGCTGACCTGGGCGCCCCGGGCGAAGCCCAGGCGCACCGCGAACGGCGGCTTGCCGGTCAGGTCCAGGCGATCGCCCTTGCGCTTGACGGCACTGAACAGCACCTTGCCGTTACCGTCCGTGACCTGGGTCCAGCAGTCGGCGGAGAACTGGATGCTCAGTTGCCCGGCACCGGCCGGTACGGCGTCGGCGGCCGGCGTGGTAGCGCCGGCGGGAGCCGCGCTGCCGGTGCCGGCTGCAGTGGGCGCGGGCGCGACGGCGAGCGGAGCCGTGGCGGGCGGCAGCGAAGGGCTAGCCGATGGGGCTGGCGAGGCCGTATTTGCCGGTGGCGCAGGGGCATCGCCGGCTCCGCTCGCCTCGCCCGGGCTGCCGCCAGCCGGCGACGCCTCGAGTGCCAGCGGCGCGCTTTCAGGCTGCTGGCCGGCGCTCACGGCCTGGTCTTCCGGCTCGTCCAGCGGATGGATCTGGGTGGTGCCGTCGGCACTCTCGACCTCGACATGCTCCAGGGCCATGCGTGTCAGGTCCTTGCCACGCGTGCTGCTCTGGTCCTGCCACCAGAAGAAGCCACCGCCGACCAGCACCAGCAGCAGCAACAGGCTGACCCCGCGCAGGATGTTGTGGGACAGGCGGATCGGCTCTTCGATTCGCCCCAGCGAGTGGACTTCGCTGCCTTGGGCGTGGGTGCCGGTATACCGGTCGAACGCCTCGACCAGTGGCGCCTGGTCCACACCCAGCAGCTTTGCGTAGGCGCGGATGTAGCCGCGGGCGAAGGTATGGCCAGGCAGCTTGTCGAAAGCGCCGGTCTCGAGATTGTTCAACGAACTGACGGTCAGGTTGAGCTTGCGGGCCACCTCGGCCTGTGTCCATTCCCGGCTTTCGCGGGCCTGGCGCAGGAGTTCACCGGGATTCTGGCCAGGCGCTGCTGCTACTTCGGAATGCGCGGCTTTCATCGTTGCTCCGACAGGTATTGCTGATATTCCGGCGTACCGGGATAGAGTCGTTGTAAGTGCTGGCCCTGTTCGGCCAGGTCGCTTCGGTCGCCCAGCGCTCGCGCCAGGCGGCTGCCCAGCAGCAGGCTGCGCGCATCCGGTTCGGCCACCTGATGGAATCGCTGGTGGAAAGTGCTTGCCAATGCCGGCTGGCCATCCTCGAAATGCCACTGGGCCAGACCGAGCAAGGCTCGAGGCTGGTACGGATCGAGCGCAAGGGCACGTTCGAGCTGTTCGCGTGCCTCCTGCCGACGTCCCAGCTTCAGGAGCGTGGCACCCAGGTTGCCATGCACCTGCGAACGCTCAGGATACAGGGTATCGGCTGCTGCTTGGCGAAACATCTGCTCGGCCTGGAGAAAATCTCCACGAGCATAGAGGAAGCTGCCGTAGTTGTTGCGAATCTTCGGGTCGTCAGGGCGTTGCGCGAGCGCCTTGAGGAAGTGCCCTTCGGCGGCTTCGGGCTCGCCCTGCGCCTGCAGGACCAGGGCCAGCGCGGCATGCGCATCGGCATTGCCGGGATCCAGGGCCAGGGCCTGGCCGAGCGGGATCTTCGCGCGCTGCGTCATGCCTTGTTGCAAATAACCGAGCCCCAACTGCACATAGGCCTGGCCAGCCTGTGCCCTGCCCTGGCGGCTGGCCAACGGATCGAGCGCGCCGCTGGAGACACAGCCGGCCAGCAGCGAAAGCGACAGGATCGACAGCGTGGCGCGCAGGCTCATTGGCAGGATGCTCGTCAGTTGCCCATGGAGCCGTCACGCACTTGAGCATCGGCATCGAGCTGACGCACGGCGATGTAGCGCTCGCTGCGCCGCGTACGGTCCATGACCTGGCCGACGAGCTGGCCGCAGGCGGCATCGATGTCTTCGCCACGGGTGGTGCGCGTGGTCACGTTGAAACCACCGTGATGCAACAGGTCCTGGAAACGGCGGATCGCATTGTTGCTCGGCCGCTCGTAGCCCGAGTGGGGGAACGGGTTGAACGGAATCAGGTTGATCTTGCACGGCACGTCGCGCAACAGCTCGATCAGCTCGGCGGCATGCTGCGGCTGGTCGTTGATGTCCTTGAGCAGGGTGTACTCGACGGTGAGCACGCGCTTGCCCCCCAGGGTGGACATGTAGCGCATGCACGACTCGAGCAGGACCTTGAGCGGGTATTTCCGATTGATCGGCACCAGCTGGTTGCGCAGCTCGTCGTTCGGCGCGTGCAGCGAGAGCGCCAGGGATACATCGATATGCTTGGCCAGCTCGTCGATCATCGGCACCACGCCCGAGGTGGACAAGGTGACGCGACGCTTGGAGATGCCGTAGCCCAGGTCATCCATCATGATCTGCATGGCGGCCACGACATTGTCGAAATTCAGCAGGGGTTCGCCCATGCCCATCATGACCACGTTGGTGATGGCGCGGTCGATCTTGGCCGGGACGGTCCCGAAGGACTTGTTCGCCACCCACACCTGGCCGATCACTTCGGCGGCGGTGAGGTTGCTGTTGAAGCCTTGCTTGCCGGTGGAGCAGAAACTGCAGTCCAGGGCACAGCCGGCCTGGGACGAGACGCAGAGGGTACCGCGGTCGTCGGTGGGGATGTAGACGGTCTCGACGCAGCTGCCCGAGGCGACCCGGACCACCCACTTGCGCGTGCCGTCGGCGGAAATGTCTTCGCTGACCACTTCCGGCGCGCGAATCTCGGCAACGCCCTTGAGCTTTTCGCGCAGGGCCTTGCCGACATTGGTCATGGCGTCGAAATCGTCGACGCCGAAGTGGTGAATCCATTTCATGACCTGGCCGGCACGAAAACGCTTCTCCCCGATCGACTCGAAGAATTTTTCCATTTCCGGCTGGGTCAGGCCCAGCAGGTTGATCTTGCCAGTCATGTCACTCATGGAATCACCCAGGACCCTGTTCGCTTAGCGAATGCGGTCGCACAGCTCGGTAGCGGAGAAGAAGTAAGCGATTTCGCGGGCAGCCGAAGCTTCCGAGTCGGAACCGTGGACGGCGTTCTCGTCGATGGAGACGGCGAAGTCGGCGCGGATGGTGCCGGCGGCAGCTTCCTTCGGGTTGGTGGCGCCCATCAGCTCGCGGTTCTTCAGGACGGCGTTCTCGCCTTCCAGCACCTGGACGATGACCGGACCGGAAGTCATGAAGGCGACCAGATCAGCAAAGAAGCCACGCTCCTTGTGCTCGGCGTAGAAACCTTCGGCCTCGGCCTTGGACAGCTGCTTCATCTTCGAGGCGACGACGCGCAGGCCGGCTTCTTCGAAGCGAGTGGTGATCTTGCCGATGACGTTCTTGGCAACTGCGTCGGGCTTGATGATGGAGAAGGTACGTTGAACAGCCATTGGAAACTCCGGAATTTGAGTGTTGCGAAAAATTGAACCCGCGGATTATACGCGGGTTCCTGGGGATTGCCTAACCTGCAGCGCGCTTCAGTCGAGCTCGTCGATCCAGGCTGCCTGGATCGCTTCCAGGACCTTCTCGCCGCCACGCTGCGGGTCGTCGCTGAACTCCGGCAGCGCCAGGACCCAACGATGCAGCTCGACGAAATTCAGGTAGCGAGGATCGACTTCCGGCTTGCTCTCGGCCAGCTGGATGGCGATTTCGAGTACATCGACCCACTTCAGACTCATGAGCGGCTCCTGCCTCAATGCGGCGCCTCGGCGGCGTGGTTGAGCGAATACTTGGGAATCTCGATGGTCAGGTCCTGGTCGCCGACCAGCACCTGGCAGGCCAAGCGCGACTGAGCTTCCAGCCCCCAGGCCTTGTCCAGCATGTCTTCCTCGAGTTCGTCGGCCTCCTCGATGGAGTCGAAGCCCTTGCGGATGATGCAATGACAGGTGGTGCAGGCACAGACACCGCCGCACGCGCTTTCCATCTCGATGTGGTGCTCGTGGGCCAGTTCCAGGATATTGGTACCCGGCTCCACCTCCACCACCAGCCCGTCCGGGCAGAACTTTTCGTGCGGCAGGAAAATCACCTGGGGCATCGGTTACTCCTCGATCTCATTCAGGTTGCGCCCGGCCAGTGCGGCTTTGACCGTCGAATCAAGGCGACGGGCGGCAAAAGCATCGGTCACTTGCGACAGACGCCTGGTCTGTTGCTCGATGGCAGGACCATCGGTGCCGGCAAGCAAATCACGCAGCTCCTGCATCTGCAGTTCGATGGCCTGGCGCTCTTCGGCATCGAGCAGGCGATCGCCGTCGGCCTCCAGGGCGCCCTGCACGGCCTCGAGCAACCGCTCGGCGTCGACCTGGTGCTCGCGCAGCTGGCGCAGCTGCTTGTCGCTCCCGGCATGCTCGAACGAATCCTTGAGCATGCGGGCGATCTCGCCATCGGTCAGGCCATAGGAGGGCTTCACCTGGATGCTGGCCTCCACGCCGGAGCTGACTTCACGAGCCGCGACCCCGAGCAGGCCGTCGGCGTCGACCTGGAAGGTCACGCGGATCTTCGCGGCACCGGCGACCATCGGTGGAATGCCACGCAATTCGAAGCGCGCCAGCGAGCGGCAGTCGGCGACCAGCTCGCGCTCGCCCTGCAGCACATGGATCATCATGGCCGACTGGCCATCCTTGTAGGTGGTGAATTCCTGGGCTCGCGCCACTGGAATGGTGGTGTTGCGCGGAATGATCTTTTCCATCAGCCCGCCCATGGTCTCGAGCCCCAGCGACAGCGGGATCACGTCGAGCAGGAGCAGTTCGCCCCCTTCACGACGATTGCCAGCCAGGGCATCGGCCTGGATCGCAGCGCCGATGGCGACTACCTGGTCCGGGTCGATGGAGGTCAGTGGCGTGCGCCCGAACAGCGCGCCGACCGCCTCGCGCACGCGCGGCACGCGGGTCGAACCGCCGACCATGACCACCTCGCGCACGTCCTCGAGTTCCACGCCGCTGTCACGCACCGCGCGCCGGCAGGCCTTGAGGCTGCGGGCGACCAGCGGCTCGATCATGACTTCGAAGGCCGCGCGGCTCAACTCGCCCTGCCAGCCAGCATGACCGACCATGACCGACTCGACATCGGTCAGCGCCTGCTTGGCCGCGCAGGCGGTTTGCAGCAGCTCGCGCTGCGTGGCCGGGTCGAGGTCGGCGGACAGGCCGGCCTGGTCGATGATCCAGCTGGCGATGGCATGGTCGAAGTCATCGCCCCCGAGCGCCGTGTCGCCGCCGGTGGCCAATACCTCGAAGACGCCGGCGGTCAGGCGCAGGATGGAGATATCGAAGGTGCCGCCGCCGAGGTCGTAGATCGCCACGAGCCCTTCGGCATTCTGGTCCAGGCCATAGGCCACGGCAGCCGCGGTCGGCTCGTTGAGCAGCCGCAGGACATCGAGGCCGGCAAGGCGCGCGGCATCCTTGGTCGCCTGGCGCTGGGCGTCATCGAAATAGGCCGGCACGGTGATGACCGCCCCGACCAGCTCGCCGCCCAGGGTCTGCTCGGCGCGCTGACGCAGGGCACGGAGGATGTCCGCAGACACCTCCACCGGGCTCTTCGGACCTTGGACGGTGTCGATGAACGGCATGTGCGATTCGCCCCCGAGGAAGCGATACGGCAGCTGCTCGCCCAGCTGCTTGACGTCGGCCAGGCCGCGCCCCATCAGGCGCTTGACCGACAGGATGGTGTTCAACGGATCCTGGGACGCCGCTTCGCGCGCGGCGAGGCCGACCTCGCTGCGACCCTCGAGGTAGCGCACGGCCGAAGGCAGGATGACATTGCCCGATGCATCCGGCAGCGGCTCGCTGCGGCCGCTGCGTACCGCGGCGACCAGGGAATTGGTGGTGCCCAGGTCGATCCCCACCGCCAGGCGACGCTGGTGCGGCTGGGGGGTCTGACCGGGTTCGGCGATCTGCAGTAGGGCCATGCTTATCTGAGTACCTTAGGCGTCCTCACGGTCGACGCCGGGTTAATCGTCGAGGCGCTCTTCCAGTTGGCGCACTTCTTGGGCGAGCTTGTCGAGAAACTGCATGCGGCGCATCAGGCGCTCGGCCTGGTCACGCCGCGCAGAGTCATCCCAACAAGCGGCAAAATCGTCGTTCAACGTGTCCTGCGCCTGCCTGAGGCGTCGCTTGAACAACGCGACACCGTCCAGGTCGGCTTCGTCCTGCAACTCTTCGAGCTCCTCGCGCCACTGCATCTGCTGCATCAGGAAGTCCGGATCGTGGACCGTGACTTCCTGGGGCACCGCGTGCCCGCTGATGGACAGCAAGTAGCGGGCGCGACGCGAAGGGCTGCGCAGGGTCTGGTAGGCTTCGTTGAGCGCGGCCGATCGCTCGAGGGCGACCCGCTGCTCATGCTCGGAGGCGTCGACGAAGCGGTCCGGGTGCACCTCGCGGGCCAGTTCGCGATAACGCGAAGCGAGCTTGTCGAGGTCCAGACGAAAGTCAGGCTGCAGGTCGAACAGGGCGAAATGGCAAGGAATACCCACGGTCGGCCTCAGACGTTGAAGCTTTCGCCGCAGCCACACTCACCGCGCACGTTGGGATTGTTGAACTTGAAGCCTTCGTTCAGCCCTTCCTTGACGAAGTCCAGCTCCGTGCCGTCCAGGTAGACCAGGCTCTTCGGGTCGATGATGACCTTGACGCCATGGCTTTCGTAGACCTGGTCCTCGTCGGCGAGTTCGTCGACGAATTCCAGTACATAGGCCAGGCCGGAGCAGCCGGTGGTGCGTACGCCCAGGCGGATGCCCTCGCCCTTGCCGCGCCCTTCCAGGGAGCGCCGCACGTGATTGGCGGCGGCTTCTGTCATGCTGATAGCCATCGAGACTCCTTACCTTTTGCCAGGCGGCGGTTAGAGCAAGCCTTTCTTCTGCTTGTAGTCACGCACGGCCGCCTTGATGGCGTCTTCGGCGAGTACCGAGCAGTGGATCTTGACCGGCGGCAGGGCCAGTTCCTCGGCCAGCTGGGTGTTCTTGATGGTCTCGGCTTCGTCCAGGGTCTTGCCCTTCATCCACTCGGTGGCCAGGGAGCTGGAAGCGATGGCCGAGCCGCAGCCGTAGGTCTTGAACTTGGCGTCCTCGATGACGCCCTGTTCGTTGACCTTGATCTGCAGGCGCATGACGTCACCGCAGGCCGGGGCGCCGACCATGCCGGTCCCGACGTCCGGGTCCTCGGCATTCATCTTGCCGACGTTGCGAGGGTTTTCGTAGTGGTCGATGACCTTTTCACTGTATGCCATGGTGCAATTCCTTCCTCATCAGGGAGCCGCTCTGTCGGCGACTGCTTAGTGGGCGGCCCACTCGATCTTGGAGATGTCGACGCCGTCCTTGTACATGTCCCACAACGGCGACAGCTCGCGCAGCTTGTTCACGGCCTCGCAGACCTTCTGCGCGGCGTAGTCGACTTCCTCTTCGGTGGTGAAGCGACCGAAGGAGAAGCGGATGGAGCTGTGGGCCAGTTCGTCGTTGCGACCCAGGGCACGCAACACGTAGGACGGTTCCAGGGACGCCGAGGTACAGGCCGAGCCGGACGATACGGCAATGTCCTTGAGGGACATCAGCAGCGATTCACCCTCGACGTAGTTGAAGCTCAGGTTCAGGTTGTGCGGCACGCGCGCGGTGCGGCTGCCGTTGACGTACAGCTCCTCGAGGTCCGAGACCTGCTTGAAGAAGCGGTCGCTCAGGGCCTTGATGCGCACGTTCTCGCTGGCCATCTCTTGCCTGGCGATGGCGAAGGCCTCGCCCATGCCGACGATCTGGTGGGTTGGCAAGGTGCCCGAACGCATGCCGCGCTCGTGGCCACCGCCATGAATGGTGGCTTCCAGCCGCACGCGCGGCTTGCGGCTGACGTACAGCGCGCCGATGCCCTTGGGACCGTAGACCTTGTGCGCCGAGAAGGACATCAGGTCG
Source organism: Pseudomonas sp. Marseille-QA0332 (assembly GCF_054950175.1). NCBI lineage: Bacteria > Pseudomonadati > Pseudomonadota > Gammaproteobacteria > Pseudomonadales > Pseudomonadaceae > Pseudomonas > Pseudomonas sp. Marseille-QA0332. Next base: position 4,273,050 of record NZ_CM143106.1, on the reverse strand, counting down.
ACCTTGAGCTTCTGCAGGTCGATCTCGACCTTGCCGGCCGACTGCGCGGCATCGACATGCAACAGCACGCCGCGGCTGCGGGTCAGCTCGCCGATGGCAGCGATGTCGTTGATCGAGCCGACTTCGTTGTTGACGTGCATCAGCGAGACCAGGATGGTGTCGTCACGCAGGGCCGCCTCGACCATCATCGGCGTGACGATGCCGTCTTCGCCCGGCTCCAGGTAAGTCACCTCGAAACCTTCGCGTTCGAGCTGGCGAGCGGTATCGAGGACCGCCTTGTGCTCGATCTTCGAGGTGATGATGTGCTTGCCCTTGGTGTGGTAGAAGTGCGCCACGCCCTTGAGCGCCAGGTTGTCGGATTCGGTCGCACCGCTGGTCCAGACGATCTCGCGCGGGTCGGCATTGACCAGCTCGGCGACCTGGCGACGGGCATTCTCGACAGCTTCCTCGGCCTTCCAGCCAAAGAGGTGGGAGCGCGACGCCGGGTTACCGAAGTTCCCGTCGAGCGTCAGGCACTCGCACATCTTCTGGGCGACACGGGGATCGACCGGCGTGGTCGCGGAGTAATCGAGGTAGATCGGCAACTTCATTACTTGTCTCCTATCAGGCGGTCGCGCCGCTCGCCGAAACGTTCATTCGACGGCGGACGTCTCAATCTTGTCCATCTGGGCAGCCCGGCCGGCGACACGGCGCAGGTCCTGGCGCTGGGCGACTTCCTGCACTTCGCGGCGGGTGACGAGGTCGGCCAGGCTGATGCCACTGAGGAACTCGTGGATCTGCTGGCTGAGATCGCACCACAGGTGATGGGTCAGGCAGGTGTCACCGGAGTGGCAGTCTCCCAGACCCTGGCAGCGGGTGGCATCGACCGATTCGTTGACCGCATCGATGACCTGGACCACCTGGATGGTCTCCATGGCGCGGGACAGCTGGTAGCCGCCACCGGGGCCACGCACGCTCGAGACCAGGCTGTTGCGTCGCAACTTGGCGAACAGCTGCTCCAGATAAGAAAGGGAAATGCCCTGGCGCTCGGATATGTCGGCCAAAGACACCGGCCCCTGCTGCGCGTGCAATGCCAGGTCGAGCATGGCAGTGACGGCATATCGGCCTTTGGTAGTCAGTCGCATGGCTATTGGGTACCACGGGATTTACAGGATGTGGGCAAGTATGCAATTCCCGAGCATTCAAGTCAACTATAAGACCTACTGCTTTAGTCGGGTTTGCAGCCGAAAGGCGGCCGGCATCATAGCAGGTGCGGAGCGCAAGCACACGCCCCGCCGTGCCGCGCCGTCAATGCGACGGGCTGTCGCCGGGCGCCGTCTCCTTGACCTCGGCGAAATCCTCCTCGCGCAATGCCGGCATCGCCTTGGCACGGTAGCTGCCATCGAGCTTGGTCAGCTCGCGGCACATGTCCTCCAGGCGTCCGTCGACCGCCTGCAGGTGATCGAGCAACTGGCCGATCGCCCGCGCTACCGGATCGGGCATGTCGGCGCTCACGCCATAGGCATCGAAGCCGATCTTCGCGGCCATCGCCTTGCGCTTGACCTCGACCTCGTCATCCTCGGTCTTGACGATGATGCGCCCGGGAATCCCCACCGCCGTGGCACCCGGCGGCACGGCCTTGGTGACCACGGCGTTGGAGCCGATCTTCGCCCCGGCGCCGACGGTGAATGGGCCAAGCACCTTGGCCCCGGCACCGACCACCACGCCATCGCCCAGGGTCGGGTGGCGCTTGCCCTTGTTCCAGCTGGTTCCACCGAGAGTCACGCCCTGGTAGAGCGTGACGTCGTCACCGATCTCGGCCGTCTCGCCGATGACGATGCCCATGCCGTGGTCGATGAAGAAACGCCGGCCGACCTTGGCCCCCGGATGGATCTCGATTCCGGTCAGCCAGCGACCGAAGTTCGACACCAGACGCGCCAGCCACTTGCAGTCGCGAGTCCACAGGGCATGGCCCAGCCGATGCAGCCAGATGGCATGCATGCCGGGGTAGCAGGTCAGGACCTCGAAGGCATTGCGCGCGGCCGGGTCACGATGAAAAACGCTCTGGATATCTTCACGCAGACGCTCGAACATCTATTATGTGTCCTTCCGTTTGTGCGGCTCGCCCCGGACCGCCTTCTGGGTCTCGGTGAGGATGCCGCGCAAGATGCTCATTTCCGAACGATTGACCGCGCTGCGCCCATACAGCCGGCGCAGGCGCGGCATCAGGTGCTTGGGCTTTTCCGGGTCGAGGAAGCCGATCTGCACCAGGGTCTGCTCCAAGTGTTCGTAGAACAGCTCCATTTCGTCCATGGTCGCCAGCTCGCCGCTGCGCAGCGAGTTGGCCTCGAACTTCTCGACCTTCGAAGGCGCGTCGCTGGCGGACAGCCAGGCCATGCGCACCTCATAGGCGAGCACCTGCACGGCCGCGGCCAGGTTCAGCGAGCTGAAGTCGGGGTTCGAGGGAATATGTACATGGAAGTGACATCGCTGCAGTTCCTCGTTGGTCAGGCCGGCATGCTCGCGGCCGAACACCAGCGCGATCTGCGCCTGCTGGGCGGCATGCTCGACCACCTTGGCACCGCACTCGCGCGGGTCGAGCAGCGGCCAGGGAATGCGCCGGTCGCGGGCGCTGGTACCCAGCACCAGGCTGGTGCCAGCCAGCGCCTCTTCGAGACTATCGACCACGACGGCGGCCTCGAGCACATCGTCGGCGCCGGAGGCGCGCGCGCAGGCGTCGGGCGCCGGGAAGTGCTGAGGCTGAACCAGCACCAGGCGCGACAAGCCCATGTTTTTCATGGCACGCGCAGCGCCGCCGATGTTCCCGGGGTGGCTGGTATTGACCAGAACAACACGAATATTTTGCAGCAAGGTGAGGGGCTCACAGAGGCAGTTGACGGAAAGGGAATCTTACAGAAGCGTTCCTGGTTACGCCACGAAAGCAAATGTCACGCTTCAGCCAGCGAACTTTTCTGCTAGAATGTCCGGCTTTCTTTAACACTCCAGGTGAACCGCCCATGCAGCCTATGCTGAATATCGCGCTGCGCGCCGCTCGCAGCGCCAGTGAACTGATTTTCCGCTCCATCGAACGCCTGGATACCATCAAGGTCGACGAGAAGAACGCCAAGGACTACGTTTCCGAGGTCGATCGCGCCGCCGAACAGAGCATCGTCAACAGCCTGCGCAAGGCCTACCCGAACCACTCGATCCTGGGCGAGGAAACCGGCCTGCACGCCGGCTCCGGCGAGGAAGGCAAGGATTACCTGTGGATCATCGATCCGCTGGACGGGACCACCAACTTCCTGCGTGGCATCCCGCACTTCGCCGTCAGCATCGCCTGCAAGTACCGCGGTCGCCTGGAGCATGCCGTGATCGTCGACCCGGTACGCCAGGAAGAATTCACCGCCAGCCGCGGTCGCGGCGCCCAGCTCAACGGCCGCCGCCTGCGCGTGAGCTCGCGCACCAGCCTGGACGGCGCCCTGCTCGGCACCGGCTTCCCCTTCCGTGACGACCAGATGGCCCATCTGGACAATTACCTGGGCATGTTCCGCGCCCTCACCGGCCAGACCGCCGGCATTCGTCGCGCTGGCGCCGCGAGCCTGGACCTGGCCTACGTCGCTGCCGGGCGTTTCGATGCCTTCTGGGAGTCGGGCCTGTCCGAATGGGACATGGCCGCGGGCGTGCTGCTGATTCAAGAAGCAGGCGGCCTGGTGAGCGACTTCACCGGTGGCCACGACTTCCTCGACAAGGGACACATCGTGGCCGGCAACATCAAGTGCTTCAAGGCGGTACTCACCGCCATCCAGCCGCACCTGCCGGAACACATGAAGCGTTGATCCTGGTACGGGAATGAAAAAGGCGATCCATGCGGATCGCCTTTTTTCATGCTACTTGACCACTTTCAGGCTTGGCGGACCGCTCGGGCGCGGCGGCTGCCCACCATCGTCCGGCCGAGCAGCGCCAGGCGCTTGCAGCGCCTCGTCGTCGAGTTCGTCTCCCTCGATCAATGGCGGCTCCAGTTCGAACACCATGCCTTGGCCGTTTTCCCGGGCATAGATGCCAAGGATCGCGCCGACCGGCACGTACAGGGTATGGGCCACCCCACTGAAGCGGCCCTCGAAGCTGACCGCCTCGTTGTCCATGTGCAGGTTGCGCACGGCGCTGGGCGAGATGTTCAGGACGATCTGGCCATCGCTGGCGAAGCCCTGAGGTACCTGGACCGCCGGATACTCGGCGTTGACCAGCATGTGCGGGGTGCAATCGTTGTCGACGATCCATTCGTACAGCGAGCGCACCAGGTAGGGGCGACTGGATTTCATCAACGGCTCCTTAGATATTGCGCATTTCGCGTTCGGTAGCGGAGAGGCTCGCCAGGAAAGGCTCGCGGGCGAACTGTCGCTCCATGTAGTCCAGCAGCGGCTTGGCCTGCCGCGGCAATTCGATCTTCATGACGGGTAGACGCCATAGTATTGGCAATAGACAGCAGTCGACCAGACTTTGCTCCTCGCTCATGAAACAGGGAAACTCGCCGAACAAGGGCGAGACGCCAGTCAGGCTCTCGCGCAGCTCCTTGCGCGCCTCGGTGCGCTCGGCGTCCTGGCTGCGCGGGTCGAGAATCCGGTCCACCAGCGTGCACCAGTCGCGCTGGATACGGTGCATCAGCAAGCGACTGTTGCCGCGCGCCACCGGATAGGCCGGCATCAGCGCCGGATGCGGGTAACGCTCCTCGAGGTACTCCATCACCACGCTCGGTTCGTACAACGCCAGGTCGCGATCGACCAGCGTCGGCACGCTGCCATAAGGGTTCACTTCGATCAGCCGGGACGGCAGCCGACCAGCATCGACATCGATGATCTGGACGATGACGCCTTTCTCGGCCAGCACCAGGCGTACCCGATGAGAATAATGGTCAGCGGGGTCGGAATAGCAGGCTAACCTGTTGGTCGCGCCCATGGTGCTCCTCCTCGCATGGGAAACTTGTAAAACTGCAATACGAACGCGCCCCGGAGGCCCCCGCGGTATCGCGAGAGCGCCCCAGGGCGCGTCCAACCACCGGAAACCTGTCAGTGCTCAGTGCACATCCTTCCAGTACTCACGCTTGAGCAGATAGGCCAATACCAGCAAGACAGCCAGGTACAAGAGCACGTAGGTACCGATGCGCTGGCTTTCGAGCTTGACCGGGTTGGCCGAGTAAGCCAGGAAGGTCACCAGGTTCCTGATCTTTTCATCGAACTGCTCGGGCGTCAGGGTACCGGAATTCGGCTCGATGGTCAGCTGGTCGCATGCCTGGTGGGTGAGTGGGCTGCCGGTCAATGGGTCGAACTGCTTCTTGCCGTCGACCACGCTCTGTACCTGCTTGCAGCCTATCACCTGGTTGCCCTGCAGCCCGGCCAGCACGTTGGGCATGCCGACATTAGGAAAGACCTTGTTGTTGCTGCCAAAGGGGCGCGACTTGTCTTCGTAGAAGCTGCGCAGGTAGCTGTACAGCCAATCGTTGCCGCGCACCCGGGCGACCAGGGTCAGGTCCGGTGGCGCCGCGCCGAACCAGACCTTGGCATCCTCGGGGCGCATCGCGCTGTTCATGTGGTCGCCGATCTTGGCGCCGGTGAACACCAGTTTTTCCAGCATCAGTTCATGCGGGATGCCAAGGTCGTCGGCAACACGCTCGTAGCGCTGGAATCTGGCTCCGTGGCAACCCATGCAATAGTTGACGAATGTTCGCGCACCGTCCTGCATGGCGGCCTTGTCGGTCAGGTCGATGTCGACCGAGTCGAGTTCGAAGGCCGGCTCGGCAGCCATGGCCAGCATGGGCAGGATCATCAGCATCAATGCCGCGATGAGCTTGTTCATCAGCCTGTCACCCTTTGCGGAACCGGTTTGGTGTTTTCCACCGCCGTGTAGAACGGCATCAGGATGAAGTAGGCGAAATAGAACACGGTGCAGACCTGCGCCAGCAATGTCCGGCCCGGGCTGGGCGCCTGCACGCCAAGCACGCCGAGCGTGACGAAGGCCACGCAGAAGATCGCCAGGGCGAGCCTGCTTGGCCAGCCCTTGTAGCGCATCGAGCGCACCGGGCTGCGATCGAGCCATGGCAGCACGAACAGCGCAGCGATGGCCGCGCCCATGGCCATGACCCCGAACAGCTTGTCGGGCACGGCGCGCAGGATCGCGTAGAACGGCGTGAAATACCACACAGGTGCGATATGCTCGGGCGTCTTGAACGCATTGGCTGGCTCGAAGTTGGGCTTTTCCAGGAAATAGCCGCCCATTTCCGGGAAGAAGAACACCACGGCGCAGAACACCAGCAGGAACACCACGACCCCGAGGATGTCCTTCACGGTGTAGTACGGATGGAACGGGATCCCGTCCAGCGGCACGCCGTTCTCGTCCTTGGTTTTCTTGATGTCGATGCCATCGGGGTTGTTCGAGCCGACTTCGTGCAGCGCCAGGATGTGCAGGGCCACCAGGCCAAGGATGACGATCGGCAGGGCCACCACATGCAGGGCGAAGAAGCGGTTCAAGGTGATCCCGGACACCAGGTAGTCACCCCGGATCCACTGGGTCAGGTCATCGCCGATGACCGGAATGGCGCCGAACAGCGAGATGATCACCTGCGCGCCCCAATAGGACATCTGCCCCCACGGCAGCAGGTAACCCATGAATGCCTCGGCCATCAGCGCCAGGTAGATCAGCATCCCGAATACCCAGACCAGTTCGCGCGGCTTCTGGTAGGAGCCATACAGCAAGCCGCGGAACATGTGCAGGTAGACCACGATGAAGAATGCCGAAGCGCCGGTCGAGTGCAGGTAGCGCAGGATCCAGCCGTATTCGACATCGCGCATGATGTATTCGACCGAGGCGAACGCCTCCTCTGCCGTGGGCGTGAAGCTCATGGTCAACCAGACGCCGGTGACCAGCTGGTTCACCAGCACCAGCAGCGCAAGGGAGCCGAAGAAGTACAAGACGTTGAAGTTCTTCGGCGCGTAGTACTTGCTCAGATGCTCTTCCCACATCCGAGTGGCCGGAAAACGAGCATCGATCCAGTCCATCAGCTTGCTCATCACGCGTTCTCCTGATCGATGCCGACCACGATCACCTCATCCGTCTCGTACGAATGCGGTGGCACTGGCAGGTTGAGGGGGGCAGGCTGCGACCGGTAGACGCGCCCGGCCAGGTCATAATGCGAACCGTGACAGGGGCAGAAGTAGCCACCGAGCCATTTCGGACCGAGATCGGCCGGGGCGACTTCCGGCCGGAACGTTGGCGAGCAACCCAGGTGGGTGCACAGACCGACCAGCAACAGGATCTCGGGCTTGATCGAACGGGTGCGCGGGTCGACATAGGTCGGCTGCTGCGACGCCTCGGACTGCGGATCGGCGAGCTCTGCCTCGAGCTTGGCCAGGTTGCCAAGGATCTCTTCGGTTCGTCGCACGATGAACACGGGCTGCCCGCGCCACTCCGCCACCATTTGCTGGCCAGGCTCGATCTTGGAAATGTTGATCTTCACCGGCGCTCCGGCGGCCTTCGCCTTGGCGCTGGGGAACCACGACCCTACGAACGGCACTGCAGCACCTACCGCCCCTGCCGCCCCCACCACGGATGTGGCGGCCACGAGGAAGCGACGCCGGCCTGCATTGACAGCGTCATTGCTCATTCAGTCCTCTCCCCATCAGCTTTTCCTGGCCTGCTCGACAGGCATCTTCGAATAATGTCTGTGGCGCTAAAAAATTGGCCGAATGGTAAAGAACAAAACCTTACAGTGACAAGGTGATTACCGGCCGGAACGGCTGCAACCCGCGCGATGCTTGATTTGCGTCTATGCGACAAGTTGCCACGGACATGCTCACAGGTTAGTTCAACGGACAAAAAAAACCCGGCTCCAGGAGCCGGGTTCTCTTGACCACCGAAGCGAATTAACGCTTGGAGTACTGAGGACGCTTACGCGCCTTGCGCAGACCCACTTTCTTACGCTCGACTTCACGGGCGTCGCGGGTGACGTAGCCAGCACGACGCAGAGCGCCACGCAAAGTTTCATCGTATTCCATCAGGGCGCGGGTGATGCCGTGGCGGATCGCACCGGCCTGACCGCTGACACCGCCACCAGCGACGGTGACGTAGATGTCGAACTTCTCGACGGTCTCGGTCAGCTCCAGCGGCTGGCGAACAACCATGCGAGCGGTTTCGCGGCCGAAGAAGGTGTCCAGGGGACGGTTGTTGATGGAGATGTTACCAGTGCCCGGACGCAGGAAAACGCGTGCGGTTGCGGTCTTGCGACGGCCAGTGCCGTAATTTTGAGTCGCCGACATAATGAACTATTCCGTTAAATCTTCAGTTCTTGGGGCTGCTGAGCAGTATGAGGGTGGTTGGTGCCCGCATAGACCTTCAGCTTGCGGTACATGTCGCGACCCAGCGGGTTCTTCGGCAGCATGCCTTTTACCGCGGTCTCGATCACACGCTCAGGGGCCTTGGCGATCAGCTTCTCGAAGTTGATTTCCTTGATGCCGCCCGGGAAACCGGAGTGGGAGTAGTACATCTTGTCCGAAGTCTTGGCGCCAGTGACACGGACCTGCTCGGCATTGATGACGACGATGTAGTCGCCGGTATCAACGTGAGGGGTGTACTCTGGCTTGTGCTTGCCACGCAGACGACGAGCGATTTCGGTAGCCAGACGACCCAGGGTCTGACCAGCGGCGTCGACTACGTACCAGTCGCGCTTTACTGTTTCCGGTTTAGCAGTAAAAGTTTTCATTCTTTATAGCCTCAGGGGCCGCCCAGCGAAAATAAGACGGCGGATCTTACTGGATAGTGCCTCGCTTGACAAGGCAAGCGCGCAGCCGCATAGGGACGCTATCGGGGGCTCGGGTCAGCGCGTCCAATATTCGGCAGGGTTCTTCCTGTGGGTGGTGCATCACTCCCACCACACGGAGAGGGTGAGGATTATCCAGATTGCGGGAAGAATTTCAACCCGCTTCGTCGATTCGCGGCGCATCGGCGTGAGAGTCGCCGCCCTTGCTCGCTATCTGCCCGATTGGCCTGACAGCTTTGCGTGCAACTCGAGCCAGAAGCATGAGCGCCTGTTACAGGCTGGACACGGCCAGGGAAAAATAAGACGATCCAGCCAGTGATTGACCACTCTCTCCTATATAAGAACAACGAAGAATGATGCTTAATCAACCCTGCGCCTCGCTCCGCCGCGTCAGCATCCTGGCCATCGACACGGTGTTCGCCTCGACGCTGATGCAAGCCAAGGACTTCTTTCACCTGGCCAGCCTGCGCCATGGCAAGCAGATGGGGCTGGGCCTGCAGCCGACGTTCGAGATCCGCCTGGTAAGCCCCGGCGGCAGGCCGGCGGACAGCTTCAGCGCCGTGCAGATCCCGGTCGACGGCGACCTGGAGGACGCCGACATCATCATCCTGCCAGCGTTCTCCGACGACTTCGATGCGCTCTGCCTGCGCTACCCCCAGGTGCTGCCCTGGCTGCGCCAGCAGCATGCCCGCGGCGCCGTGCTCTGTGGCGAGGCCAGCGGCGTGTTCTGGCTCGCCGAGGCCGGCCTGCTGGACGGCAAGGAGGCGACCACCTACTGGCGCTTCTTCGACAGTTTCAGCGAGCGCTTCCCCAGGGTGAGGCTGAATCAGGACAAGCACCTGACCGACGCCGACAACCTGTATTGCGCCGGCGGCAGCACTTCGGCCTGCGACCTGTACATCTACCTGATCGAGCGCTTCTGCGGCGCCAGCATCGCACGCACCGTGGCCCGCGACATCCTCTACGAGGTCCAGCGCAGCTACACGCCCGGGCGTATGGGCTTCGGTGGCCAGAAGCTGCACCAGGACCTGACCATCCTGCAGATCCAGCACTGGCTCGAGGAGCACTTCGCCGACAAGTTCCGCTTCGAGGACGTCGCCCGCAACCATGGCATGAGCATCCGCAACTTCATGCGCAGGTTCCAGGGCGCCACCGGCGACAAACCCCTGCACTACCTGCAGCGACTGCGCATAGAGACCGCCAAGGGCCTGCTGTCGAGCACCCGCAAGAGCATCAAGACCATCAGCTACGAGGTCGGCTATGACGACGCGAGCTTCTTCGCTCGCCTGTTCCGCCAGCACACCGAGCTGTCACCCAACCAGTATCGGCAGCTGCGGGCATCCGGAGGGTAGTCGCGAGCTTCACGCTGCAAGCTGATCGGCGAACCTGCGGTATCGCGGCTTTGGCTTGTAGCTTGCGGCTCGCGGGCTTGGGGCTCAGGGCTTGTGGGCGCGAGACAGGAACTCGTGGGACTGCATCTCCAGCAGACGACTGAGGGTGCGCTGGAACTCAAAGCTCAGGCGTCCGCCGGTGTACAGGTCCTTGAGCTCCACCTCGGCGGAAATGATCAGCTTGACGTTGCGATCGTAGAACTCATCGACCATGTTGATGAAGCGCCGGGCAATGTCGTCGGTGGTCACGCCCATCTGTTCGACATTGCTCAGCAGCACGGCATGGAAGATCTTGCCCAGCTCGATGTAGTCGTTCTGGCTGCGCGGACCGTCGCACAGGGCGCGGAAGTCGAACCAGGCGACGTCGTCGCAGGTACGCAGGGCGTGGATCTCGCGGTTCTCGATCACCAGCACGTCGTTCTCGACGGCCTGGGTGCATTCGGGCGTCAGCGCCTTGAAACTCTGGCGCATGCTGCGCTCGGCTGCCTCGTCGAGCGGATGGTGGAACAGTTCGGCCTGTTCCAGGTGACGCAGGCGGTAATCCACCCCGCTGTCGACGTTGACCACCTCGGTGTTCTGCTTGATCAGGGCGATGGCCGGGAGGAAGCGGGCGCGCTGCAGGCCATCCTTGTACAAGCCGTCCGGCACGATGTTGGACGTCGCCACCAGGGTGACACCGTTGCGGAACAGTTCTTCCATCAAGGTCCCGAGGATCATGGCATCGGTGATGTCGGAGACGAAGAACTCATCGAAACAGATGACCTTGGCCTCTTCCGAGAAACGCTTGGCGATGATCGTCAGCGGGTTCTTCTCGCCCTTGAGCGATTTCATCTCCTCGTGCACACGCTTCATAAAGCGGTGGAAGTGGGTGCGCATCTTCTGCTTGAACGGCAGCGCCTCGTAGAAGGTGTCTACCAGGTAGGTCTTGCCGCGACCCACGCCGCCCCAGAAGTACAGGCCCTTGACCGGGGTCTGCTCCTTGCGGCCGAACAGCTTGCCGAACACGCCGGGCTTGTTGTTCTGCGCCGCCAGCAGGTCATCGTACAGACGCTGCAGGTGGCGTACCGCTGTCTCCTGCGCCGCGTCATGGAAGAATTCAGGGCGTTTGAGGTCTGCTTGATATCGTTCTAGAGGCGTCATATACGTAGGCGAGGTAACGAAAAGCGGGCCGTCACTGTAGCGACGGCCCTGGATAATGGCAATCAGACTTGCGACAAGATGCCTCAGTCTTGCTGGGGATGCAGGGCGGCCCGCAGCTCGTCGATGGCGCTGTCACGCGCAGCGGCATCGGCGAACTGCGGGCCCTGGGCAACGCTTTCGTCGTCCAGCCACACGCTGAAGCCGAGCGCCTCGATCCGCAGGTCGAGCGCATCGCCCTGCTGCAGGCGCCTGCTCACCGCACCGGCGCTCTTGCCATCGGCGAAGCCGCGCGAGAGCAGCAACTGCTCGCCATTGGCCGCCAGCAGGCGGAAGCGGAAACTGCCGTCGTCGTCGCGGAAGCTGACGAAGCGAGCTGCCTTGGCCGCCTTCTTCTTCGTCTCGCCACCGACCTGCGGGCTGTTGCGGAACGAACGCAGGCCGACCGCTTCACGCAACTGCTCGAGGAACGGGCTGGCAATGCGGCGAGCCTTCTGCGCTCCGGCCAGGAGAATGTCTTCGAGGTCGGCCGGCCGCGCCATCAGTTCGTGGTAACGCTCGCGACCTTCGCCGAGCTGACCGTCGAGCAGCTGGAACAGGCGCTGCTTGGCCTCGCCCCAGCCCAGTCCCTGGAGCAGCTCTTCACGCAATTCGCTGGCTTGTGCCGGTGTCGAGAACGCCTGGTACAAGGTGAACAGATGTGAATCGTCCGGGTCCTTCGGCTCGCCAGGTGCGCGCGAGTCGGTCACGATCCGGGAAATGGCGCTTTTCATTTCCTTGGCGCTGGCGAACAGCGGAATGGTGTTGTCGTAGCTCTTGGACATCTTGCGGCCATCCAGACCGGGCAAGGTCGCGACGCTTTCCTCGATCAGCGCTTCGGGCATGACGAACAGCTCCTTGCCCTGGCCGAACAGGTGGTTGAAGCGCTGGGCGATGTCGCGGGCCATCTCCACATGCTGGATCTGGTCGCGACCGACCGGCACCTTGTGCGCGTTGAACATGAGGATGTCAGCCGCCATCAGCACCGGATAGCTGTACAGGCCCATGGTCACGCCGGCGTCCGGGTCCTCGCCGCTCTCCAGGTTCTTGTCCACCGAGGCCTTGTAGGCGTGCGCACGGTTGAGCAGGCCCTTGGCGCTGACACAGGTCAGCAGCCAGGTGAGCTCGGGAATCTCGGGGATGTCGGACTGGCGATAGAAGGTCACCTTCTCGTGGTCCAGGCCACCGGCCAGCCAGGTCGCGGCGATCTCCAGGCGCGAACGCTGGATGCGCAGCGGATCGTCGCACTTGATCAGGGCATGGTAGTCGGCCAGGAAATAGAACGAGTCGGCACCGGGCTGCTGGCTGGCGAGGATCGCTGGGCGGATGGCGCCGGCATAATTGCCCAGGTGCGGAGTGCCGGTGGTGGTGATACCGGTGAGGATGCGCGTAGTCATGGGTTATCGCTTGATCAGGCTTGGCTCAGTTCGAAAGGCGCGGCAGCAGCAGATCCTTCAGATCGGTCAGCTTGCCATGAAAGAAGTGTCCGCATTCTGCCACTTTCAGCAGCTCGTGGGGACGCCCCAGCGCCTCGGACCATTCATACACCAGCCGCGGCGCGACCACTTCGTCGGCGTCGGGCTGGATCAGAGTCAACGGGCATCGTTCGGGCAACGGGAACTCGTCGGTCAGGCGCATGACCGCCGGAGCGACCATGAACAGGTGCTGCAGCGGCACGCCACGAGCCTCTAGCCGCCCTGCCAGGCTGGCAGCGACGAAGCCGCCAAAGGAGAAGCCCAGCAGGACCAGTGGCAGCTCGGGGTAGCGCTCGCGCACCCAACCGGCCACGGCTTGCGCGTCGGCCACTTCCCCCGCGCCCATGTCATGGCTGCCCGCGCTCTGGCCGACACCTCGGTAGTTGAAGCGCAGCGTGACGTAGCCGGCATCGCGGGCGGTGCGCTGCAAGGTCGAGACCACCTTGTTGAGCATGGTGCCACCCTGAACCGGATTCGGGTGGCAGATCAACGCGACGCCACGCGCTTGGGCGACGTCCAGGTGCAGGGCTTCCAGGGGGCCGCAGGGGCCATCGATCAACAGGGGGGTTTCGCGGGCAAGCAAGGCACTACTCCGTGACCTTGAAACAGGTCGACTCGTCTAGCTGAGGAATTCTGTTCTGGCATATTTGCGATCGCTCGCGGTATACAGCGCAGGTCTGAGCCGTTAACGTAAAGCAAAGCCGTTTATAGAGGAAGGACTCGTGGAACTCTCGCTTCTAGTTTGGTTGCTGCCGACCCTGGCCCTCGTGGTCGGCGTCGTGGTCGGTTTCGCCCTTGCCCGCCTGCTGCCCAACGCGGCGCCGAGCAGCACCCAGCGTCAGCTGGACGACATCCAGCAGCGCTTCGACAATTACCAGAACGAAGTGGTCACCCACTTCAACAGCACGGCCACGCTGGTCAAGCGGCTGACCCAAAGCTACCAGGACGTGCAGGACCACCTGGCCGATGGCGCCAACCGCCTGGCCCTGGACGAACTGACCCGCCAACGCCTGCTGGCTTCGCTGCATTCCGACGCAGCCCAGCCCGCGCGCGACCGCCTGACCCCGCCGAAGGACACCGAGGCACCGCTCGACTACGCCCCCAAGTCGCCGAACGCACCAGGCATGCTCGACGAGAGCTACGGGCTCAAGCGTTGAATCGCTGAACCTGAAAAAGGCCTCGCTCGAGGCCTTTTTTGTGCACTGGATTCACTGCCCTCTCCGCGGGCACGCTCGCTCTCACAGCTACGCCACATCGTTTGAAATCTGCGAGATGCCCGCCAAGAGGCCCGAACGAACAGCCTAGCTGCAAGCCTTCAAAGCCTGCTCGATATCCGCCAGCAGATCCTCCACATCCTCCAGCCCCACCGACAACCGCACCAGCCCCTCGGAAATGCCGTGGTGCGCCCGCTCTTCGGGCGTATAGCTGGAATGGGTCATGCTTGCCGGATGCTGCGCCAGCGATTCGGCATCGCCCAGGCTGACCGCCCGACCGAACAGTTGCAAGGCATTCATGAAGCGACGTCCAACCTCGACACCGCCCTTGAGCTCGAATGCGATCATGCCGCCGGGAAGGCGCATTTGCCGTTGCGCCAGCTGATGCTGCGAAAAACTCGCCAACCCGGGGTACCTGACCAGCTCGACCTGTGCCTGCCGCTCGAGAAACTGGGCCACCGCCAAGGCATTCGCGCAGTGACGGTCCATGCGCAGCGCCAACGTCTTGATACCGCGCATCAGCAAGGACGCGTCATGCGGCGAGAGCACGGCACCGGTCAGGTCCTTGAGACCTTCCCGGCGAATCCGCTCGATCAGCGCCTTGCGTCCGGCCACCAACCCGGCAGTGACATCACCATGGCCACAGAGGTATTTGGTCGCCGAATGCACCACCAGGTCGGCTCCCAGTTCCAGCGGCCGTTGCAGATAAGGGGTGCAGTAGGTGTTGTCGACCACTACCGGCACGCCATGATGACGAGCGACCGCGGTGACCGCCGGGATATCCACCAGCAGCATGTTCGGATTGGCCGGCGTCTCGAAATAGATCATCCGTGTCCTGGGCGTGATCGCGGCCGCCAGGGCCTCGGTGTCGTTCAGGTCGACATGCCGGATCCTTACCCCGAATTCGCCGATACCATGGTGCAGGAAGGCGAAGGTGCAGCCATACAGGGTCGACCCGACGATCAGTTCGTCTTCAGGGCGCAGCAGCGTCCACAAGGTCGAGGTGATCGCGCCCATGCCCGAGGCCAGAGCCAGGGCGGCCTCGGCGCCTTCGAGCGAAGCGATGCGCTGTTCCAGCAGCGCCAGGGTCGGATTGGAGATACGGCTATAGAAATGCCCTTCCCGCTCCCCTGCGAAGCAGGCAGCCCCCTGTTCGACATCGGAGAAGGCATAGGTGCTGGTCTGGTAGATCGGCGGCACCAGGGCGCCACCGTGGGACATCGGGTCGTAGCCATGATGAATGGCTCGGGTGGAAAACCCGTGCTGCGGGTCGTGCTTGCTCATGACGGAAGCCTCCGGCGCTTTGCTATAAGCTTATGCCACGATAGCCTCGACCCCATGCCAAAACGCTGCGTTTGCCGATGACGTTTTGGAAAGAAATACAACAGGCAACGATCATGGAGGGCACACTATGCCTTCGCCACTCGACCGTACCGATCGCGCCCTGCTTGCGGCATTGCAGGACAATGCCCGGCTCACCGTCGCACAACTGGCCGACCAGGTCGCGCTGACCACTTCGCCTTGCTGGCGGCGCTTGAAACTGCTCGAGGAGAACGGCTACATCACGGGCTATCAGGCGACGCTCTCACCCAAGGCCCTTGGCTTCGGTGTCACGGCGTTCGTCAGCATCATGATGGATTCGCACACCAAGGACATCGCCCTGGCGTTCGAACGGCGGCTGATGGAAATCCCCGAGATCGTGGCCTGCCACAACATTTCCGGTCGCTATGACTTTCTGCTGGAGATCCTGGCCCGCGACCTGGAGTCCTTCGGCGAGTTCGCGCGCGAGGTGCTGCAGCGGCTGCCAGGCGTGAAGGAGATCTATTCGAGCTTTTCGTACAAGGCCATGAAGGCGCGGCGGGTGATCCCGGTTTCCGAAACGCATATCTGAGACGGACGTTCGTTGACGTGCATACGGCCGACGAATCAGGTCCCTACCTGGCGTTACGCTGGCAATTGCCTGCTTGCCATGGGCTGGACGAAGCAGCGGCGAAGCACTTGCAGAAGTGGATCGAACCATCAAGGCCAGGACCATCGACAGATTCCGGGGCTGGCCTTGCAGCCCCAGGATCATGTCGTGGACAACGCGGAGCTAGATCGCGCCGCGCTGACGCAGCACGTCCAGCACCTGCTTCACGGCCTCATCGACCGCGGTGGCCTGGGTATCGATCACCAGATCCGCGTCCAGCGGCACATCGTAGGGGAAGCTCTCGCCCGGGATGTTGTCGCCGTCAGCGGCATACAGCCCCTGCGGGTCACGCTCGCGGCAGACCTGTGGGGAGGCCTGGACGTAGACGGTAACCAGGCGCTCCTGGCCGATCAACGCCTTGGCCTGTTCGCGGCCTTCGGCATCCGGTGCGACGAAAGCGGCCAGGGTCAGCAGGCCGGCCTCGTTGAACTGGCGCGCCACATGGGCGGCGCGGCGCCAGTTCTCGGTACGCCCGGCGCGGTCCTGCGGCAGGCCCTTGTTCAGGTCGTGACGCAGGTTCTGGCCATCGAGCACATAGACCGCGCGACCCATGTCGAACAGCTTGCGTTCCACGGCGTAGGCCAGGGTGCTCTTGCCCGCGCCGGACAGGCCGCTGAACAGCACGGTGGCTGGCTGCTGGCCGAAGCGCAGCGCGCGCTCCTCGGTGGAGACGTGAGCAGCCTTGCCATGCTGGCCGCTGCCGCCGTGCGGCAACACTGGCGGGGCGATGATCATGCCGGCGCCAACGGTGCCATTGGTCAGCCGGTCGATGACGATGAACGCCCCCGTGGTGCGATTGCTGTCGTAGCCGTCCAGGGCGATGGCCGAGTCCAGGCTGACCTTGACCCGGCCGATCTCGTTGAGCTGCAGCGCACTGGCCGCGCCACGCTCGAGGGTGTTCACATCGACCTTGTGGGTGATGCTGGCGATCGAGCCCGGCACATAACTGGTGGCGCGCTTGATATCGTACTTCTTGCCCGGGAGCATCGGCTCCTCGGCCATCCACACGAGCATGGCGTCGAACTGGTCGGTGACCGGCGGGACGTTGTCGGCATGCACCAGCAAGTCGCCACGGGAGATGTCGATCTCGTCTTCCATGGTCAGAGTCACTGCCTGGCCTGGACCGGCATGCTCCAGTTCGCCTTCGTAGGTGACGATGGACTTGACCCGGCTGCTCTTGCCCGACGGCAGCACGACCACTTCGTCGCCCTTGTGCACGATACCGCTGGCCAGGGTGCCGGCGAAGCCGCGGAAGTTCAGGTTGGGACGGTTGACGTATTGCACCGGGAAGCGCAAGTCGGTGAAGTTGCGATCGGCGGCGACTTCGACGGTTTCGAGGATTTCCATCAGCGCAGGGCCGGTGTACCACGGCGACCGCTCGCTACGGTTGACCACGTTGTCGCCCTTGAGGGCGGACATCGGCACGAAGTGCAAGCTGCTCGGCTTCAGGTCGATGGCCTCGGCGAAGGCCAGGTAGTCGGCCTTGATCGACTCGAAGACCTGCTCGTCGAAGTTCTTCAGGTCCATCTTGTTGACCGCGACGACGATGTGCCTGATGCCCAGCAGCGAGGCGATGTAGCTGTGCCGACGGGTCTGGGTCTGCACACCGTAGCGGGCATCGACCAGGATGATCGCCAGGTCGCAGGTCGAGGCACCGGTGGCCATGTTGCGGGTGTACTGCTCGTGGCCCGGGGTATCGGCGATGATGAACTTGCGCTTGGCGGTCGAGAAGTAACGGTAGGCGACATCGATGGTGATGCCCTGCTCGCGCTCGGCCTGCAGGCCATCGACCAACAGCGCCAGGTCAACTTCCTCGCCCGTGGTGCCGGATTTCTTCGAATCGCGGGTAATGGCCTCGAGGTGGTCCTCGTAGATCATCTTGGAATCGTGCAGCAGGCGCCCGATCAGGGTGCTCTTGCCGTCATCCACGTTGCCGCAGGTGAGGAAACGCAGCAGTTCTTTGCGCTCGTGCTGAGCCAGATAAGCGAGGATGTCTTCGCTGATCAAATCGGATTGGTGCGACATGGAGTAACCCTGAGAATTAGAAGTAGCCCTGACGTTTCTTGTCTTCCATGGAACCGGCGCCATCATGGTCGATGACCCGGCCCTGGCGCTCGGAAGTGCGCGTCAGGAGCATTTCCTGGATGATGTCGGTCAGGCTCTCGGCCTGCGACTCCACCGCGCCCGTCAACGGGTAGCAGCCGAGGGTGCGGAAACGCACCTTCTTCTTGACGATGCGGGCCTTCTCTTCCTCGGAGAGGTGCTCGAGGATGCGCTCGTCGTCGATCATGATCAGGGTGCCGTTCTTCTCGATGACGTCGCGCTCGGCAGCGAAGTACAGCGGCACGATCGGGATGCCTTCGAGATAGATGTACTGCCAGATGTCCAGCTCGGTCCAGTTCGACAGCGGGAAGACACGGATCGACTCGCCCTTGTTGACCTTGCCGTTGTAGATGTTCCACAACTCCGGACGCTGGTTCTTCGGGTCCCAGCGGTGCTTGCTGTCGCGGAAGGAATACACGCGCTCCTTGGCGCGGGACTTCTCCTCGTCGCGCCGCGCACCGCCGAAGGCGGCATCGAAGCCGTGCTTGTCCAGCGCCTGCTTCAGGCCCTGGGTCTTCATGATATCGGTGTGCTTGGCACTGCCGTGGGTGAACGGGTTGATGCCCTGCGCCACGCCTTCGGGGTTGACGTGGGTGATCAGTTCCAGCCCCATTTCCTCGACCATGCGGTCGCGGAAGCGGTACATCTCCTGGAATTTCCACTGGGTGTCGACGTGCATCACCGGGAACGGCAGCTTGCCCGGGAAGAAGGCCTTGCGCGCCAGGTGCAGCATCACGGCGGAATCCTTGCCGATCGAGTAGAGCATCACCGGGTTGTCGAACTCGGCGGCCACCTCGCGGATGATATGGATGCTCTCCGCCTCCAGCTGTTTCAAGTGCGTCAGTTTGTCGACCATGGCTACTCACGAAAAACGATCTTATGGACGGCCAGCGGGCCGTGTTCGAGCAGATCACTTTACCATGGAGACAGGTTCTATTCAGGAGGCCGGATAGATCGAAACAATCTATCGATATGCCTGCGGGTTTGGGTTCATCGGGACGTGCCGAAGGCCGATACGTCGGCCCGGCCCCATGGGCCGCCGGGCGGCCCATGGGCAATTGCAGACGTTCAGACTGGCTTCAACAGCTCCTGCGGCGGCATTTCGCACTTGATCTTGCGGCCCAGCAGCGCCTCGATGGCCGGCAGCTGGTAGGCGTCGTCCTCGCCAGCGAAGCTGATCGATACGCCACTGGTACCGGCACGCCCGGTACGGCCGATGCGATGCACATAGTCGTCCGGGTCTTCGGGCAGGGTGAAGTTGATCACGTGGCTGATCCCGTCGATATGGATCCCGCGTCCGGCCACATCGGTGGCCACCAGCACGCTGATGCGGCCTTCGCGGAAGTTCTCCAGGGTGCGGATGCGCTTGTGCTGGGGCACGTCGCCGGACAGCTGGGCGGCGTTGACGCCGTCGCGCACCAGGCGTTCCTCGATACGCCGCACCTCGTCCTTGCGATTGGCGAACACCATCACCCGCTCCCACTTGTTGCGCGTCACCAGGTTGTACAGCAGCTTGTACTTGTCGCTGCCGGCCACGGCATAGACATGCTGCTCGACGGTCTCGCTGGCCACGTTTTCCGGCTCGATCTCGACGATTGCCGGGTTGCTCGTCCACTGCTTGGCCAGGTTCATCACATCATCGGTGAAGGTGGCGGAAAACAGCAGGGTCTGGCGCTCGCTCTTGGGCGGAGTCTGGCGGATGATCTGGCGCACCTGGGGTATGAAGCCCATGTCGAGCATGCGGTCGGCTTCATCGAGCACCAGCACCTCGACCATGTCCAGGTGCACCTCGCCGCGCTGGTGAAAGTCCAGCAGACGGCCAGGCGTGGCCACCAGGATGTCGCAGTGGCGCGCCTCGAGGCTCTTGAGCTGCTTGTCGAAGTCCATGCCGCCGACGAAGGTCATGACGTTGAGCCCGCTGTAGCGGACCAGTGCCTGGGCATCCCTGGCGATCTGCACCACCAGCTCGCGGGTCGGCGCGATGATCAGCGCCCTCGGCTCGCCCATGTAGCGTTCCCTGGGCGGTGGCACCTGCTGCAACTGGGCGATGATCGAAATGAGGAAGGCGGCGGTCTTGCCGGTCCCGGTCTGGGCCCTGCCGATGGCATCCTGGCCACGCAGCGTGTGGCCGAGGACCTGGGCCTGGATCGGCGTGCAATAGGGAAAGCCGAGGTCGTGGATCGCGTGCATCAGCTCGTTGGAGAGCCTGAAATCGTGGAAACGTGTTTTGCCCTCCTGTGGCTCGACCACGAAGTCTTCCGGCTTCCACAGCGAGGCCTGGGGCTTTGGCTTGCGCTCGCGGCGCGGCTTGCCGCGGCTTTGGGCCGGCGCTTGCGGGTCGGCCGGGCGCTGCTCGTCCACGCCTGGGGGCTGGGCCTGGACAGCAGCGGGAGCGACAGGTGGGGCAGGCGCCGCGACGTGCTGGGTCACGGCCTCGGGGACGGCGGCCGAGGTCTCGGCGCCTCCCTTGGCGAATATTTTCTTGAGTGCCTTGAGCACGGTCGTCTCGTCGGTTGGTTAAGGAATGTACGCCGGGCAGTGTAATGCAAGAATCGGGCTCGGCGTAGTGGCTGTCACGCTCCGGCTACAAGCGCAACCGTCGCTCAACGCAGCTTCTCGCTCAGCCAGGCCAGGATATCGTTGAGTTCGGCCACCGCCACCTCGTGTTCCATCGGATACTCCATCCAGCGCGCGGCCACGCCCCAACTATCGAGGTACTCGAATGCGGTACGCCCCATGGCGGGGATCACCACCGGATCATGCACGCCGTGCAGGCAGAGTGCCGGGGTGCGCTGCTGACCGGCGCTGAGCTGGTGCTGCTCGGCGAAGGTCGGTGCGTAGGTGGACAACGCCAGGACGCCACCGAGCGACTGCTGCCACTGGATGTAGGCCGTGTGCAGCACCACCGCGCCGCCCTGGGAGAAGCCCGCCAGGAAGATCCGCGCCAGGTCGATGCCCTTGGCACGCTCGGCCTCGATCAGTTCGATGACCTGCTCGGCGGAGGCTTCGAGCTGCGCCTCGTCGATCGCGCGCGCTGGGGTCATGGCCTTGATGTCATACCAGCTGGGCATGGCATAGCCGCCATTGATGGTCACCGGCCTGGTGGGCGCCTGCGGCATGATGAAGCGCGTACTGTGCAGGTGCTGCTGAAGGAATTCGGCCACCGGCAGGAAGTCGTAGCGATCGGCGCCCAGGCCGTGCAGCCAGATGACACAGGCATCGGCGGTCTGTTGAGGTTCGAGGATCAGCGGGTTGGTCATGACGACTCCAGTCAGGTGCAGGTTCTCGCAGCGCAGGCGCAGGACCGCTTCCCGACGGCCCCGCACCTGCCTTGCAACGTTTGGCGACAAGCGCTGCCGGTGACGTTAACACCCTTTGCGCCCAGGTGCTGACGCGAGCACGCCACCAGGCCGGCTGGCGGGCCGCTACTTGGCGTCCTTGGCGGTCACCGGCGCCGGTGGCGGACGCAGTCCTACCTCGGCCACTAGCTTGAGCGACTTGCCGTTGCGCACCACCTCGATGGCGACCTTCTCGCCGGGCTTGATCCGGGCGACCTGGTTCATCGACTTGCGGCCATCGCCGGCGGGCTCGCCATTGATGCTGACGATCACATCGCCCAGTTGCAGGCCGGCGCGCTGGGCCGGGCCGTCGCGAAAGATGCCCGCCACGACGATGCCGGGGCGTCCGTGCATGCCGAACGACTCGGCCAGGTCCGGGCTCAGCGGCTGCACTTCGATGCCCAGCCAGCCGCGAATCACCTGACCGTGCTCGATGATCGACTTCATCACCTCCAGCGCCAGCTTGACCGGGATGGCGAAACCGATGCCCTGCGAGCCGCCTGACTTGGAGAAGATCGCGGTGTTGATGCCGATCAGGTTGCCGCTGGCGTCGACCAGGGCGCCGCCGGAGTTGCCGGGATTGATCGCCGCGTCGGTCTGGATGAAGTCCTCGTAGTTGTTCAGGCCCAGCTGGTTGCGACCGGTCGCGCTGATGATGCCCATGGTCACGGTCTGGCCGACCCCGAACGGGTTGCCGATGGCCAGGGCGACATCGCCGATGTGGATGAAGTCGGAGCGCCCGATGGTCATGGCCGGCAGCTTGTCCAGGTCGATCTTCAGCACGGCCAGGTCGGTTTCCGGATCGCTGCCGATGACCCTGGCCAGGGTCTCGCGCCCGTCCTTGAGCGCCACCACGATCTGGTCGGCGCCGCTGGTGACGTGGTTGTTGGTCAGCAGATAGCCCTCGGGACTCATGATGACCGCCGACCCCAGGCTCGACTCCCAGCGGCGCTGCTTGGGCAGATTGTCGCCGAAGAAGCGGCGGAACTGCGGGTCCTCGAACAGCGGATGGGCGCTCTTGTTGACCGCCTTGGTCGTGTACAGGTTGGCCACCGCGGGCGCGGCCAGCGTGACGGCCTCGGCATAGGAGACCGGACCTTGCGTGATCTGCGTGGTCTGCGGTGCCTGTTGCAGGTTGACATCCTGGCTGGGCAAGCCCACCCATTGCGGAAAACGCTGAATGACCAGCAGGGCGATCAGCACGCCGGTCAGCAGCGGCCAGCCAAAGTAACGCAGAGCCTTGAGCATCGAATGGATCCTGGAATGAGCGGAGCCGCTGCCGGAGCGGCCTGGGACGCGCGCGATCATACACATCATCAACGCGCTCGACGACGGTTGTACGTCGCGCCTGGCCAAGCGCCGTCATCCAGTTGCCCTGGAATCGGCGACGCTCCGTATAATGACGTCCATCAGCCGGCCTGCGAGCCGGTACCACCCTCGATCACGGAGACCCTCCCATGGCCGTTGCCCTGAGCACCCTGGTCGCAGAAGCCGAACGCTATCTTTCCAGCTCGAAGATCCAGGACTACTGCCCCAACGGCCTGCAGGTCGAGGGGCGTGCGCAGGTACGCCGTATCGTCAGCGGCGTGACGGCCAGCCAGGCGCTGCTCGATGCCGCCGTCGAGGCCGAGGCGGACCTGGTGCTGGTGCATCACGGATACTTCTGGAAAGGCGAGAACCCCTGCATTACCGGCATGAAGCAACGTCGACTCAAGACATTGCTGCGTCACGACATCAGCCTGCTGGCCTACCACCTGCCCCTGGACCTGCATCCGGAAGTGGGTAACAACGTGCAGCTGGCCCGTCAGCTGGACATCATCGTCGAAGGTCCGCTGGATCCGGACAACCCACGGGTGGTCGGGCTGGTCGGCGCGCTCGCCGAGCCGCTCTCGGCCCGCGACTTCGCCCGGCGTGTGCAGGAGGCGCTGGGGCGCGAGCCGCTGCTGATCGAGAGCGAGCAGATCATCCGCCGAGTCGGCTGGTGTACCGGAGGTGGCCAGGGCTACATCGACAACGCCATCGCGGCGGGTGTCGACCTGTTCCTCAGCGGCGAGGCATCCGAGCAGACTTTCCACAGCGCCCGCGAGAACGGCATCGCCTTTATCGCCGCCGGGCATCATGCCACCGAACGCTATGGGGTGCAGGCATTGGGCGACTACCTGGCGCGGCGCTTCGCCGTGGAACACCTGTTCATCGATTGCCCCAACCCGATATGAATGCCAATGGCAGGCTCGGCCGCCGCGGCGCGGCCCCATGAGCGACCAGACAGCAACCGGAATACCCGGTGAGCGGGCACTGGCCCGCTACCAGCGCCCTGCCGCATCATGGTCGCTCTGCTTGTCCTCGACCCAGCGCGGCCCTTCGCCGGTGGTCTCCTTCTTCCAGAACGGCGCCTGGGTCTTGAGGTAGTCCATGACGAAGTTGCAGGCATCGAAGGCGGCCTGGCGATGGGCGCTGGCGACACCGACGAAGACGATCGGCTCGCCCGGCTCGAGCGCGCCGACCCGATGCAGCACCTCGACCTTGAGCAGCGGCCAGCGCTCGCTGGCCAGCTGGACGATCTTCGCCAGCGCTTTCTCGGTCATGCCCGGATAATGCTCCAGGAACATTCCGGCCACCTCGCGCCCGTCGTTGAAGTCCCGCACGTAGCCGACGAACCCGACCACCGCGCCGACACCGACATTGGCGGCATGCATGGCAGCGAGCTCCAGGCCCGTATCGAAGGGCGCCTGCTGGACACGTACGCCCATTGTTCAGCCCCCCGTGACCGGCGGGAAGAAGGCAATCTCGTCACCCTCCTCCACCGGTTCGTCGAGTCGGCACAGTTCCTGGTTGCGCGCGCACATCAGGTTTTGCTCGGCAAGCACCGCGCAGGCCTCGTCGCGCGCCAGCAAGGCCCTGCGCACGTCGTCGAGGACCATGAACGCACCCTCCAGCGTCTCGCCATCACGCCCGATCAGTTCGCGATAGCGGGCGAAGTAGACCACCCGGACGTTCATCGTTGCTCCGCCTGGTAGTGTCCGCTCTTGCCGCCGCTCTTCTCCAGCAGGCGGACCTGCTCGATGAGCATGCCCTTGTCGACGGCCTTGCACATGTCATAGAGGGTCAGGGCCGCCACGCTGGCAGCGGTCAGCGCCTCCATCTCCACCCCGGTCTGGCCAGCCAGCTTGCACAGGGCGGTGATACGCACGGTCCGGTCGCCCTCAGCCTGCAGCTCGAGCTTGATGCTGGTGAGCATCAACGGATGGCACAGCGGGATCAGCTCGCTGGTCTTCTTGGCCGCCTGGATGCCGGCGATGCGTGCCACGGCGAACACGTCACCCTTGGGATGGCCGCCCTCGACGATCATGCGCAAGGTCGTCGGCAACATGCGCACCCGCGCCTCGGCAATGGCCTGGCGCGCGGTCACGGCCTTTTCGGTGACGTCGACCATATTGGCGCGCCCCTGGGAATCGAGATGAGTCAGCACGGCTTTCCTCCTGTACACGAGCCGGCAGTGTAAACCCGAGGATGCCCTGTGCGCAGCGAAAAAGGCCGGGCGGGGCCCGGCCTGCGGCCTGCCGGATCAGAGATGCGACTCGGCGTATTCGGCCAGCACCGAGCGCGGCACGCCTTGCAAGGTGACGTGGACGCCGTGGGGGAAGTCCTTGAAACGTTCCGTCAGGTAGGTCAGCCCCGAACTGGTCGCCGAGAGATACGGGGTGTCTATCTGTGCCAGGTTGCCCAGGCACACCACCTTCGAGCCGGCTCCGGCGCGGGTGATGATGGTCTTCATCTGGTGAGGGGTGAGGTTCTGGCACTCGTCGATCAGGATCAGGCTCTGCTGGAAGCTGCGCCCCCGGATGTAGTTGAGTGACTTGAACTGCAACGGCACTCGCTCGAGGATGTACTCGACGCTGCCGTGGGTATTTTCGTCGTCCATGTGCAGGGCTTCGAGGTTGTCGGTGATGGCGCCCAGCCAGGGCTCCATCTTTTCCGCCTCGGTCCCTGGCAGGAAGCCGATCTCCTGATCCAGGCCCTGCACGCTGCGGGTGGCGATGATGCGCCGGTAGCGCTTGCTGACCATGGTCTGCTCGATGGCGGCCGCCAGGGCCAGGATGGTCTTGCCCGAGCCTGCCGCGCCAGTCAGGTTGACCAGGTGGATATCCGGATCGAGCAGCGCGAACAGCGCCAGCGCCTGATGAATGTCGCGTGGCTTTAGCCCCCAGGCTTCCTGGTGCAGCAGCGGCTCCTGATGCAGGTCGAGCAGCAGCATCTCGTCGTTGCGCACCCCCTTGACCCAGCCGACGAAGCCTTGCTCGTCGATGATGAACTCGTTGACGTGGACCGTCGCGATGGCTTCGGTCAGCTGCACGCGGTGCCAGGTACGGCCTCGTTCCTGGCGGGTCTCGACCTTGTTGACCCGATCCCAGAACGAGCCGGTGACCGAATGGTAGCCGCGCGACAGCAGCGAGACGTCATCGACCAGCTGGTCGGTGCTGTAGTCCTCGGCCAGAATGCCGCATGCCCGCGCCTTGAGGCGCATGTTGATGTCTTTGGTGACCAGGACCACGTCCAGGTCGGTGCGCTTGGCACGCAATTCGAGCAGCTGGTTGATGATGATGTTGTCGTTGAGCGTCTCTGGTAGCAGGCGATTGGGTTCGTTGCGCGGGCTCATGACGATCGAGAGGTAGCCCTTGGGCCCGCTCTTGCCACGCTGGATCGGCACGCCCAGCTCGACATCGCTGGGCGAGGCAGCGCCCAGGGTCTGGTCGATCAGGCGAATGGCCTGGCGACATTCGGCAGCCACCGTGTGCTTGCCGGTCTTGAGCTTGTCGAGTTCCTCCAGCACCGTCATCGGGATGGCGACGTGATGTTCCTCGAAATTGAGCAATGCATTGGGATCGTGGATCAGGACGTTGGTATCGAGCACATACAGGATTGGCCGATCGGAGGAAGGGGTGCGTCCTTGGTCATCCATACTCTGTCACCTTCTGTGGGAGCCAGACGACGCGCTACCGCTGCGCCGCAGAGTGACCGCCGTTCCCCCCGTATCCGCGTCGTTACGGGCGGGGAGCGCACCTGCAGGGGATGGGCCTGATGACGCCACCTGTGCTGCAGGATTCGGCTGTCCACCTCCTACATACCGCAAAACCCATGAACGGAAAAAGCATTTTCGCCTGCGTTTGAAGTTTATTTTGCAGAATGACGAAGGCGCCTTGGCGCGGCTGCCGACTGCCGCTACAGTCAGTGATGGACATGCTTGCGCGCGGCCTCGTCAACCTGCCAGCGCCTGGCGGGACGCCTGATGGCAGTCGGCCCAGCCGATCCCGCTTCGCGCGGTCTGGCGCAGCAACCCTTCCAGTGCCGGCTGCGCCCTGGCCGAAATGCCACTGAACTGGATCACGCCGTTGCGCCACAGCAGCATCAGGCTCAGGACACGTTGCATCGACTGCTCGGCGCTCAACGAACCATTGTCCTGGGCATCGATGTCCCACAATGCCACGCCCAGTCGCTGGCGCTCCATGAAACCTTGGTCATCGACGCGCCGCTGGGCATAAGGTGGTCGAAACAACGGCACGTACTGTCCAGGCAGCTCGGCCTGGACCAGCGCCTGGCTGCGCTGCAACGATGCCTGCCAGCCCTGCCACTGCGCATGGGAACGATACTCCCACCCCTGGATACCGACGCACTGGCCGGCATAGAGCTGGCGCAGCGCGTCTGCCGCGCCGGCATCGCGCCGTTGCTGCAGGCGGTTGCCAAGCACGAAGAACACCGCTTCCAGGCGCTGCTGGCGCAGGTAGTCGGTCAACGCGTCGACCGGGCTGCCTTGGGCACCAGGCCCGCCAGCGAAGGTGAGCAGGAACAGGCGGTCGGAGAACACGCCGCCGGTGCCCTGCGGGTCGAGCACACGCTCGATCTCGCTACCGGTTGCTGGCAGCAAGGCAGCCTTGCGCAGCAGCTCGTCGAGGTAGCGGGCATGGAACCGCTGGCTCGGCTCGGTCCACTGGGCATAGAACTCGCCTACTTGGGTCGCGAAGGTCGCGGCCTGGGTACGCAGCTCGTCCAGCGATTCGATCGGGAAGCAGAACGAGGCATCCTGTTCGCAGCTCTGCGCGGCCTGCTGGTAGTTCTGCCATAGCCGTCCCCAGAGCCGGGCGCGTACCGCGCGCACCTGCTGCACGTTGATCTGGCGGAGCTGCAAGCGAGCCGCCAGCGCCTGCTCGTCGAGCATTTCGCTTTCCTGCAGGGCCTGGGCGAAGGAAAGGATTTCCGCCCGCGAAGCCACATCGAACAGCGCCGGGCTGTCGAGTGTCTCGGGCCAGACGCTGCGGTCGAAGCTGGCCAACGGACTGGCAGCGGCCTGGATGGCGACGCTCAGCAGACCGGCCAGCACGGCCCAGGCAATGCGCATGATCGAGATCTCCATGAAAAGGACCAGGCGCACTATAGCGTCTGCGCCGCCCCATGGGCTGCGGCTATCGTCGACATAGTTTGGCGAGACCCGTCCGGGTCTCTACAATCGCCGGACGATCCAAGGAGCCGAACCCATGCTGACGGTGATTTCCCCCGCCAAGACGCTCGATTACGAAACCCCGCCCGTCACCACGCGGTACACCCTGCCGCAGTACCTGGACCACTCCCAGGAACTGATAAAGCTGCTGCGCGACCTGTCGCCTGCCCAGCTCAGCGAGCTGATGCACCTGTCGGACAAGCTGGCTGGCCTGAACGCCGCACGTTTCGGCAGCTGGCAGCCGCATTTCACCCCGGACAACGCCAAGCAGGCGCTGCTGGCGTTCAAGGGCGACGTCTACACCGGACTCGATGCCGATACCTTCGCCGAAGACGACTTCGCCTACGCGCAGGAGCACCTGCGCATGCTGTCGGGTCTCTACGGCCTGTTGCGACCACTGGACCTGATGCAGCCCTACCGGCTGGAAATGGGCACTCGGCTGGCCAACCCCCGGGGCAAGGACCTGTATGCCTTCTGGGGCACGCACATCGGTGAGTGGTTGAACCAGGCCCTGGCCGACCAGGGCGACGACCTGCTGCTGAACCTGGCCAGTACCGAGTATTTCAGCGCGGTCAAGCGCGGTGCGCTCAAGGCCCGGGTGATCGACGTGGAGTTTCGCGACTGGAAGAACGGCCAGTACAAGATCATCAGTTTCCACGCCAAGAAGGCGCGCGGCCTGATGAGCCGCTTCGTCATCCAGGAGCGCATCGACGATCCCGAGCGGCTCAGCCAGTTCGACCTGCAGGGCTATTACCACAGTGCCGAACAGTCGCGCCCCGACAAGCTGGTGTTCCTGCGCGACCAGCCTCCGGCGTGATCGCCAGACAAGGCCATCGGCTGGCCTGCGCGGCGCCCTGCGAACCAGGTCAGCTCCGTCGACGGCTCACATCGAGCGTGCCCTGCACGCGATGGGCGACCTGCTGCTGGCTGAAGTCGAACCGGTAACCGATCGTCAGCCGTTCGCCCCGCGCACTCCAATGGGCATCATCGACCTCCAGCCTGGCGCCGGGCAGGCCGATCACCCTTTTGAGCCAGCCGGCATTTACCGCTACGATGAGGCGATTCGCTTCCCAAGGACTTGTCCATGCTCATCGGTGCACTGCTCATCCTCACCTGGCTGGTCTTGCTGCTGCGCTATCCGGCCAAGGCACTGCCCGTTTCCCTGGCCGCGGTGTGCGGGCTCGGCCTGGTCGCGTTGTGGGTGGTGTGGCAGGACACCCGGGAGGCTTCGCGGCTGGCACGCCTGGACTTGCGCCTGACCTATGCGCCAGAACGTTGCCCGGCCGATCGCACGCTGCGGGTCGAGATGAACAATGGCAACCAGGTGCCGTTGACCGAATTGCGCTGGCGAGTCGCGGCCTACGCGCCCGGCGATACCGTCAACCTGGCGGAAAACACCTACTACGTGCCGCGTTATCGTGGCCCCGGCGAGTTGCAGCCCGGCGCCAGCTGGGACGACTGCCTGCCGCTTCCGCCGCTGCGTCCGGGGTATCGGCCGCAGACCTTGGAGTTCCGTGCCGAGCATGTGCAGGGAGCCTTTGCCAACTGATTCACCGGCAGTTCATGCTTGCCCCCGGCGCTGAACGTTTCGATGTTCGAATCGATCCACGGCGCCTTCGATTCCAGTCCTTGCCAGGTCCTGCTCATGCCCACCGTTCTGATCACCGGTTGTTCCAGCGGCATCGGCCGCGCCCTGGCCGATGCGTTTCGCGACGCAGGCCACCAGGTCTGGGCGACGGCGCGCCAGCCAGCGGACGTCGAGCGCCTGGCCAGCGCAGGCTTCGTCGCCCGGCAGCTGGACGTCAACGATTGCGAAGCCCTGGCCCGCTTGGCCGAGGCATTGCAAACGCAGCAAGGTGGCCTCGACATCCTGATCAACAACGCCGGCTATGGCGCCATGGGCCCGCTGCTCGATGGGGGTGCCGAGGCGCTGCGACAGCAGTTCGAGACCAACGTCTGCGCGGTGGTCGGCGTGACCCGCGCCCTGTTCCCGCTGCTGCGCCATCGTCGCGGCCTGGTGGTGAACATCGGCAGCGTTTCCGGGGTGCTGGTCACCCCGTTCGCCGGCGCCTATTGCGCCTCGAAAGCCGCCGTGCATGCGTTGACCGATGCCTTGCGAATGGAGCTCGCACCGTTCGGCATCCGGGTCATGGAGGTTCAGCCTGGAGCGATCGCCTCGCAATTCGCCAGCAACGCCCAGCACCAGGCCGAGCAGGTACTGACTAGCGATTCGCCATGGTGGCCACTGCGCGAGCACGTCCGCGCCCGAGCACGCGCCTCGCAGGACCAGCCGACCTCGGCGCAGGCATTGGCCAGGGGCGTGCTGGAGGCGACACGAAAGACCAGGCCACCTGCGCTGGTGCGGCTGGGCAATGGCAGCACGGCGCTGCCACTGCTTGCCCGACTGGTGCCGCGCTGGCTGCTGGACAAGGTGCTGCGCAAACGCTTCGGGCTGTCGCGTTCGCTGTGAACGTGGAGGGCGGTATTGCGGTGGCCGCGAGCACCTGGGGCCGCTCTGCGGTCATCGCGGCCGGCCCGGCGCCCCGCCGATCGCGGCACGGCGGCCGCTCTCACATCAGGCGATGGAGCGCACCACCCCGCCATCCACCCGCAAGGCCGCGCCGGTGGTCGCGCTGGCCTGCAATGACGCCAGGTACACCACCATGCTGGCCACCTCCTCCACCGTCGCCAGCCGCTTGAGCAGCGACGTGGGCCGGTGTTCGGCGAGGAAGCTGGCTTCCAATTCCTCGGTACTGCTGCCCTGCTCGCGGGCCATGTTGGCGAAGAACTCACCGACGCCTTCCGAGCGGGTCGGGCCCGGCAATACCGCGTTGACCGTCACCCCGGTACCTGCCAGGGTCTCGGCCAGGCCTCGGGAAATCGCCAGCAGCGCGGTCTTGCTCATGCCGTAGTGGACCATCTCGGTCGGGATCTGCATGGCCGACTCGCTGGACAGAAACAGCACCCGGCCCCACTTGCGCTCGGCCATGCCTTGGGCGTAGTGCCGCGACAGGCGCACCGCGCTCATCACGTTGACGTCGAAGAAGCGCTGCCAGTCCTGGTCGCAGATCTCGAAGAACGGCTTGGGCTCGAAGATCCCGAGGTTGTTGACCAGGATGTCGGTATGAGGCACCTGCGCGAACAGCGTCTCGGCGCCCGCCGCCGTGCCGAGATCGGCCGCCACGCCGATGATCCGTGCTGCCGGCACGCGATCGCGCACCCGCTTGAGGGCCTCGTCGAGCCGCGCACGGGTACGGCCGTTGAGCACCACTTCGGCCCCTGCATCGGCCAGACCGGTGGCGATCGCCAGGCCGATGCCGCCGGTCGAGCCGCTGACGATGGCGCGCTTGCCGTTGAGGGAAATGTGCATTGTCCTGCCTCCTCTGCTCTGAAGAACCGTCCAGGCGCTGTCTCGTGCCTAGGCTTTCGGGGGTTGCGCGTCGAAGGCCTGCCAGCCGCCGCCCAGCGCCTTGTACAGCCCGACCAGGGCCTGCGAGACCGCCGCCGAGCTGTCGATCCACTGCTCCTGGCTGGCCAGCAGCGCGCCCTGTACGGTCAGCACGTTGACGAAGTCCACCGCGCCTTCGACATATTGGCGCTGGGCAGTCTCCAGGGCCACGCGGTTCTGCCGCACGGCCTCGGCCAAGTGGTCGCGACGCAGCTGGCTGGCGTTGTACAGGCGCAGCACGTCGTCGATCTCGTGCCAGGCGCCCAGCACGACCTTGCGGTACTCGAGCGCCGCTTCCTGCTGCTGGGCCTGGCGCAGCTGCAACATGCCCTTGAGCCGCCCGCCTTCGAAGATCGGCAACGACAGCTGCGGACCGAAGGCCAGGCGCCGCGAATCCCAGGCGCCGAAATCAGCCAGCTGCATGGCCTGGAAGCCAACGTTGCCGGACAACCGGATGCTCGGGTAGAAGTTGGCCTT
Source organism: Pseudomonas sp. Marseille-QA0332 (assembly GCF_054950175.1). NCBI lineage: Bacteria > Pseudomonadati > Pseudomonadota > Gammaproteobacteria > Pseudomonadales > Pseudomonadaceae > Pseudomonas > Pseudomonas sp. Marseille-QA0332. Next base: position 4,241,181 of record NZ_CM143106.1, on the reverse strand, counting down.
GGCCACGCCGATGCTGGCGGTGGCGGCATGCAGACGTGCCTCGGCCTGGCGGATGTCCGGTCGACGTTCGGCCAGCTGCGAAGGCAGGCCGATGGCGAACGTCTGTTGCGGCGCGGGCAGCTCGCCCTTGGCCAGCAGCTCATCGCGCAGGCTGCGCGGTGGTTCGGCGGCCAGCAGGCCCAAGGCATTGATCAGGTCGTCGCGACGCGCCTCGAGGGTCGGCAAGCGTGCCTCGATCGAGGCGACCTGGGCGCTGGCCTGGGCCACGTCTAGCCGGGTGGCGACGCCTTCGGCCTGGCGATCCTGCGACAGCTTGAGACTGTGGCGAGCGACCGCGAGGTTCTCCTGGGTGATGTCCAGGGTGTGCTGTACGGCACGCAACTGGATGTAGTCGCCGGCAGTCTCGGCCAGCAGTGCCAGCAGCACGCCGCGGCGATCGTTCTCGGCCACCTCGACGCGGGCGTCGGCGGCCTCGACCTGGCGGCGTACCCGCCCCCAGAGGTCCAGCTCCCAGCCCGCGACCAGATCACCTTGCCAGAGACTGAAGGCCGAGCGGCCATTGTTGCCAGACGGGTCACTGAGCCCTTCGGCGCTATTGCGAGCACGGCTGTAGCCAGCATCCAGGCCCACCGCCGGCGTTTCGTCGGCAGCCACGCTGCTGCGCGCGGCGCGGCTTTGCAACAGCCGTGCGCTGGCGATCTGCAGGTCCAGGTTGCGCTCGACCACGCGCTGGATCAACGTGCTCAGGCGTGGGTCATGGAAGTTGTCCCACCAGCGTAGCTCCAAGGGCTGCGCCACCGGCTGGCTGGCTGCGGACTCGCCTTGCACGGCGGCCCACTGGCTCGGCGCCTGGCTGTCAGGGCGCTGGAAATCCGGGCCCATGCTGCAACCAGCCAGCCAGGCGGCCAGCAGCAACGGTGTCAAGCGTGATGCAGGCTTCATCGTGCGCTCAGCTCCTTGCCTTCGAGCGTGTCGCCCTGGGTATCGATGGTCGCCTCCACCGACATGCCGACACGCAGGCGCTCCAGCAGCGGCTGACCAGCGTCGAAGACCACCTTCACTGGAATGCGCTGGACCACCTTGGTGAAGTTGCCGGTGGCGTTGTCCGGCTTGACCGCGGCGAACGTCACCCCGGTGGCCGGCGCGATGCTGTCGACGTGGCCGTGCAAGGTCTCGCCAGAGAAGGTGTCGACCTTGACGCTCACCGGCTGGCCGGTGCGCACGTGGGTCAACTGGGTTTCCTGGAAGTTGCCGATCACATAGGCACGCTGCAGCGGCACCACCGACAGCAGACGCGCGCCTGGATTGACGTAGGCGCCGACTCGCAAGGCGCGCTCGCCGACCATGCCGTCCAGCGGCGCGGTGATACGGGTGTAGGACAGGTCCAGGCGGGCTTTCTCGACCTCGGCCTCGGCGCGCTTGAGCTGGCCATCGGCGCTGGCGACCTGGGCCTGAAGGATGTCCACCTGCTTGCGTGCCGCGACCGCCGCGGCCTGGGCCTTGGCCAGGTTGGCCCGGGCCTGGTCGCCCTGGCTGCGCGCCTGCTGGGCGTTCTGCACGGTGCCGGCTCCCTGCTCGGCCAGGCGGCTGTAGCGCCCCAGCTCATGTTCGGCGAAGGCCTTCTCGGCCTGGACGGCCTTGACCGCGGCCTCGGCCTGGGCAATCAGCGCAGCCTGGCGCTCCAGCGTGGCGCGGGCGTCGGCGCTGTGCGCCTTGGCCACCAGTAGCTGCGCCTCGGCGGCATCCAGCGCGGCCTGGTAGTCGCGCTCATCGATGCTCGCCAGCAACTGGCCTGCCTTGACCTGCTGGTTGTCCTCCACCAGCACTTGCTTGATGAAGCCGGCCACCTTGGGCGCCACCACGGTGTAGTCGGCTGCCACGTAGGCATCGTTGGTGGTCTGCCGCTGGTCGCTGCCAAGCATCCAGGGGCCGACGATGGCGGCCAGCACAGCCACGGCCAGTACCGAGCCGATGACGAGGGTCTTGCGGTTGTTGGTCATTTCAGCAATCTCGAATTCGTCCGGGCAGTCAGGCCACCGCGCGCGATGGATAGACCCGGGTAGGGACCACAGGGATGAGGCAGATCAGCGCCACGGCGATACCCGCCATGACCAGGTAGAGGTCGGCCGAGGTGAGCACCACGGCTTGCTCGTGGATCCGTCTGGCCAGCCCGACGGCGCTGTCGTCGACCAGCGGGGCATTGCCCAGGCTGTCGACCAGATGGTTGGAATGGAAATGCCGGCGCAGTGTGCCCAGCGCATCGAGCAGGCCGGCGGCGATGACCGCCGCCAGCCCCTTGACCGTGTTGAACCAGGCCGAGGCGAACGGCCCTTCCTGCGGCGTCATGCCATTGGTCGAGAGCATCAGCAGCGGCAGTACCGACATGGGTTGGCCGAACACCTGCAGCAGGTAGAACACGTAGAAGTCATCGCGAATCCAGGCCGAAGTCAGCAGGCTGTTGCCCGCGCAGGACAGCGCCAGCATGCCCAGTCCCAGCGCCAGGACCCAGCGGCAGTCCACCGCGCGGATGTTGCACAGCGCGGCGGTCAGCGGCAGCGCGATCAACTGCGGCATGGCCACCAGCATCATCAATGGGCTGGTCTGCGCAGGCCGGTAACCCTGGATCTGCGCCAGGTAGGCCGAGGGGATGCTGCCCACTCCCGACAGCACGATCAGCACGCCAGCCAGGGTCACCAGGGCGAAACTCAAGTTGCGCCGCGCAAGCATGCGCAACTGGAAGAACGGCAGCGGCTCGGACCATTCGTTGTACAGGAACAGCACCAGCAACAGCAGGCCGCCGCCGAGCAGCCAGCAGATCAATGGCGAATCCAGCCAGCCCCAGCGATCGCCCAGGCTCAGCCCCAGCACCAGGCAACTGAGCGCCGGCAGGCCGAGCAGTACCCCGCGCCAGTCCAGCTGCTTGAAGCGCTCCAGACGCAGCGGGTCCTGGGGCAACCCCCAGGCGACACAGAACATCGCCAGCAGCGATGGCAGGATGATCTGCCAGAACGCCCATTGCCAACCAACGTATTCGGTCCACAAGCCAGCCAGCGGCGTGCCCAGGTTCGGACCGAAGGTCGCGGTGAGCGCATAACAGGCCAGCCCGTAGATCTTGATGCCTGGCGGCAGAAAGCGCAGAGCCACGCTCATCAGCATCGGCGGCAGCGCTCCAGACGCCAGTCCCTGCAGCACGCGCAGCAGCATCAGGCTGTGCAGGTTCGGCGCGTAGGGCTGGACCAGGCCGAACAGCGCGAACAGCCCGATCGCGCACAGGGTGAAGCGGCGCAGGGAAAATGTCGTCGCCAACCACGGCGCGAAGGCCATGGCCGACACCGAAGCGGCCGAATAAACCGCCAGCAGCCAGGCGCCTTCGTCGGCACCGATGCCCATGCCGCCCCGAATGTCCGCCAGGGAAATCTTGGTCACGGACTCGTTCAGGCCCGCGCAAAGTACCGCGAGCAGCACGCCGAACAGCCCGGTCACCACCCGCAGGCCGAACGCTGCCTGCGCAGGTGCCGCAGGCGCGGTGGCAGTAGGCAGATTCAGCGAGGTCATGCTCAGACATCTCCAGCAACAAATTAGGCTGGGGAGTTTAAAAAAGACCAATGCTTACGAAAACTGACTTATCAGCAGCTTTACATTGCGCCTGACGCAATCCGCATGAGCCCGATCAAGGGTCCGCGCTGCAACAGTTTTTCAATGTCTGGCGCAACCAGCGATGCGCCGGGTCATGGTGAAAGCGTGGATGCCAAGCCTGCATCACCGTGACCCGCTCCAGCGCCAGGGGGATCTGGAACGAGCGCAAGGGCAGCCCGAGCTTGGCCACGCTGTTGAGGATGTTGGCCGGCATGGGCAGGATCAGGTCCGAGTCGGGCAACGAGAACATGGCCGAGTGAAAGCTCGGCGTGATCAGCGCGACCCGGCGCTGGACCTTGTAGTTGGCCAGTTCGGCATCGATCGGGCCGTTGGCGCGGCCGCGGCGCGACACGCTGATCTGTGGATAGACGGCGAAGCGCTCAGGGGTGATCTCGGCATCGAAGATCGGATGATCGCGGCGCGCCAGGCCGACGTAGACCGTATGGAACAGCCGCTGCACCTTGATCTCCGGGCCCAGGTCGATGCTCGAGCTGATGATCAGGTCGGTACGCCCGTCACGCAACACCGCATCGTCGTCCTCGCCACCGCTCTCCGGTACGAAGCGCAGCACCGTGCGCGGCGCCTGCTCATGCATCATGCGCAGCAGCTGTGCCCCGTAGAGCGCGATGAACAGGTCGTTGGTGCGGATGTTGAAAGCGCGCTCCAGGCTCGGCAGGTCGACATCATCGCCGCTGCGAAACACCTGGCCGGCCTGCTCCACCAGCGCACTGACCTGCTCGCGCAGGGCCAGGGCCCGCGGCGTTGGTACCAGGCCGCGCCCGGCACGCACCAGGATCGGGTCGCCAAGCGCCTCGCGGATGCGTCCCAAGGTCCGGCTCATGGCCGCCGGGCTGAGGTTCATGCGCTGCGCCGCGCCGACCACGCTACCCTCATCGAGCAGGGCATCGAGGGCAACGAGCAGGTTCATGTCGGGGAGTTGCATGGCCATGTTCCGTGACAGCTGCGGGACATGCGATCTTAGCAGCTTCGCGGAATGCGCCAGGCGCAACCTGTGGTTGCGTGGCGGGCCATTTATCGCGGCTCACCGGGCGTGGTAAACCTGTCCGTTGGAGATGCCAGCCAGGCAAGGCGTCGCGCCCTCAATCGCCAAGGAGTCCTTCATGCCTCATCCCGTCCTGATCGCCATAGACGCCTCGAGCGCCTCGCGTGCCCTGCTCGATCTCGCGCTTCGGTATTGCCGACCGGACACCCACGAACTGCATGTGCTGCTGGCCATCGATCCGACCTTCGCCGTGCATGACCGCCCAGCCGCCTTCACCGAGCAGGAGCTGGAGCAGTATCCGGCCGCTTGCGAAGAACAGCGGCAGGCCGAGCGTGCCGTCGGCGCTTCGCTGCATGCCTTGCGCGAAGCCGGGTTCGCCTGCTGGGGCTGCCTGGTCGCCAAGGACCCGGTCGAGGCGATCGTCGGCAAGGCCGCGCAGCTGGGCTGCGAGCTGATCATCATGGGCCATCGGCACCTGTCGCGTCTGGGACGCCTGCTTGACCCTTCGATCAGCGCCAAGGTACTCGATCGGGTCAAGGTCCCGGTGCTGGTGGGGGCGGCCTGAACGGGCAGGCGTTCGCTCAAGCCTTTCAGACTAGAGCTCGGCCAGCTCCGGAAGCTGGCCTCCTGCCTCCCCAGCGACCCTGCTCCATGAGGGTACGGTGTCACTCCCGATCCGGCTTGACCACCACCGTGCACGTCATTCCTGCCGCCAGCAGAAAGCCTTCCGGCACCTGATCCAGATGAATCCGCACCGGCACCCGCTGGGCCAGGCGCACCCAGTTGAAGGTCGGGTTGACGTCGGCGATCAGCTCCCGGCTCTGGGGATTGTCGCGGTCATAGATGCCACGGGCGATGCTCTCCACGTGCCCCTGGACATGCTCGCCGCTCATCATCTGCAGCTCGGCCGGATCGCCTACCTTGACGTGTGGCAGCTTGGTTTCCTCGAAGAAGCCATAGACCCAGAAGGAGTGCTCGTCGACCACCGCCATCACTGCCTCGCCGGTGCGGGCGTAGTCGCCACGATGCACGTTGAGGTTGGTCACGTAGCCGTCGACGGTGGCCAGAATACGCGTGCGTCGCAGGTCGAGCTCGGCAGCCGCCAGCTGGGCCAGGGCCTGCTGGTAGTCGGCCTGGGCGGCGTTGGCGATGTTGCTGGCATCGTCGCGGTTTTCCGTGGAAATCACCAGGTTGTCCAGATCGGCGCGGCGCCGCGCATTGACCTTGCGCATCTCCCAGGTGGCCTTGCGTGAAGCCACCAGGGCCTGGGCTTGCTGCACGGCCAGGCGATAGTGCTCGGGGTCGATCTGGATCAGCAGGTCGCCCTTCTTCACCCGCTGGTTGTCATGCACCGGGACGTCGACCACGTAGCCAGGCACGTCGGCGGCGACGTTGATGATGTCGGCGCGCACTCGGCCGTCGCGGGTCCAGGGTGTGGTCATGTAGTGCAGCCACAATTGCCGGCCAATCGCCACGGCAGCGGCCAGGACCAGCAGCGTGGCGATCAGGCTGAAGAATCTTTTCATCGAGGGTCTCTCACCAGTAGACGCACAGCGCCAGGGCGCCGAACAGGCAGACGAACAGGCTCAGGCGCAGCAGCGCCGGATGCCAGAAGAAGCGGTAGCCATCGTGGCTGGCGATGAAACGGTCCAGCCCCCAGGCCAGCCCCGCGGCCAGCAGGAACAGCAAGGTCATGGTGGGCAGGTACACGCCATGGAAGGCGATCTCACGAGGCATGGGGCATTCCTTGGGCCGGGGCCAGCGGCGAACGAGGGTCGAGCAGCGAGGTACGGATGAAATGCAGGTAGCTCTGCACCCGACGCAACGCCGAGGTATCGAAGTGCCTGGCGAAGGGCTCGTCGGCGGCCCGCACGCTGGCGATGGCCTGGTCTACCGCCAGCAGCGCGCGCTCATGGTTGCTGGCACCGGGCTGCAGGAACAGTCGCGCCAGCGCCCGCCCCATCACCCGGATGGCCTGGCGCCATGGTTGCCATTCGGCATAGGCCGGATGCACTGGCAGGCCAGCCTGCTCCTTGCGCAGCTCGATGATGGCATGGCCGATTTCGCTGACCGAGAACATCCAGCGCAACAGTTGCCCCTGCACCAGCGGCTTGCCGGCAGCCAGGCCGTAAGCCTGGTGCAGCAAGTCGCGGGTGCGGCTTTCGAAAGCCGAACCGAGGCCACGCAACCGTCCGCTGATCGCGAAGAGCACCTGTTCGCGCAGCTCGCGCTCCAGCCGGCTCCATAGCCAACGACTGTTGGGCGGCAGGACGATCGCGCCTGCCGCGGCGCAGACCAGCATGCCGACGACCATGCCCAGGTAATCGTTGATGAACACGTAAGGGTCGTACACGGTCGGGTTGTTGGGCACCGAGCCGATGGCGAAGAACACCAGCAGGCCGACGCCATAGCCGGCATAGGCCGGCCGCGAGGCGAGGAACGCGCCGAGCATGAAGACCGGCGAAAGCACCAGGCACAACAGCGCGAAGCCGTCGATCCAGGGGAACACGAAGAACGTCTCGAAGAAGCCGACGAACGCCCCGAGCAAGGTCCCGCAGGCCATCTGGAACGACAGCCGCTTGGGGTTGGGCGAGGTCGCCGACAGCCCGGCCGTGACCGTGGCGATCAGGGTCATCATCGCCCCGCTCGGCCAGTCGCTGAGGATCCAGTAGCTGCCCAGCAGCAACAGCACGGCCGCCGAGCGCACGCCGGCGGCCAGCGACACCAGCCAGCTGGTCTGCGCGACATAGGGCTCGGCCCCACGCTCGCGTTCATGGTTGTGGGCTGCCAGCGAGGCGTGGGTCTGGGCGTAGCTATAAAGATCATCGATGAAGCGGTACAGCAGCTCGAAGGCGGTGTGGAAGTCCAGCAGGTCGGCTTCGCTCGGGGCGGTTTCCAGGTAGGCGGCGCGCAGACCGCGTACCTGGGCCTGCAGGCCGTCCTTGTAGGCTGCCAGCTCCAGGGTCAGGCGCAGCGCATCGGCATCGGTCAAGGCCCGACCGACGTAGGGCTCGAGCAACTGCGCCAGCGTATCCAGGCCCGGCTCGATGGCGCCGACGATCTGCAGCGGCCCACGCAAGCGCAAGCGCTCGAGCAACTGGTGCAAGGCGTTGAAGCGGGTGGTGATGGCCATGAATTCGCTGTTCATGCGCACCAGCCGGCCACTGCGCCGGCGCATGTGCGGGTCTTCGAAGGCGGTGACGTTGCGCAGGCTTTCCAGGCCCACCGCCTCGGCGATGAAACGTACGTTGCTGCTTTCGAAGCGGTCGCGCTGGCTGTTGCCGCGCAGCGCCTCGACGACGAAGCCGGCGAAGGTGCCGAAACGCTGGTAGAGCGCATTGCGCATGGCGGCGCTGGCCGATTGCGGCAGGATCGCCGCGCTGACCATGGTCGACACCAGGATGCCCAGGCAGATCTCCAGCACCCGCCACACGGCGGCCATGAAGGCTGCCTGGGGATGCTCCAGCACCGGCAGGCCGATCATCGCCGCGGTGTAGCCGGCCAGCACGAAGCCGTAGGCGCGGAAGGTGCGGTAGCGCATCGCCCCGGCCGAACAGAGCCCGACCCACAATGCCAGGCTCGGCAGGAACAGCTCGGTGTTCTGCGGGAACACGGCGATCAGCGCCACCATCATGGCCGAGCCGGCCAGGGTACCGAGGATGCGGTAGAAGCTCTTGGCCAGCACCTGCCCGCTCTGCGGTTGCATGACGATGAACACCGTGATCATCGCCGTGCGCGGCTGCGGCAGTTCCAGGCGCATGGCCAGCCACAAGGTCAGGAACGCGGCGGCCAGGACCTTGAAGATGTAGACCCAGGTCACCCCATCGGTACGCGCCCAGGCGAAGAAGCCACGCCGCCATTCCAGGCTGCCCAGCCAGCGCAGCGGCAGGCTCGCGGCGCTCATCGGGAACGATCCGGCTGGTCGAAGAGCGCCAGGGTGGCGGGTGTCTTCGGCGCTGCCTGACGCTCCTCGGCCGGCACGTCGCGCCCAGCCTGCAAGCCGCCGCCCAGGGCGGTGACCAGGTCCGCATGCACCAGCAGGCGCGCGGCCTGGACCTGCTGCTCGATCTGCTGCTGGCGGAACAGCAAGGTCTGCGCCTGCAGCACCTCGAGGTAGTCGGTCAGGCCGCGCTGGAAGGCGACCGTGGCGATGTCGTAGGTCTTGCGCGCGGCGGCGACCGACTCGGCGGCCAGGTGCGCCTGCACCTGCATCGACTCGCGACGGATCAACTGGTCGGACACGTCCTTGAGCGCCTGCACCACGGTCTGGTCATAGCGCGCCACCGCCATGTCGTAGCCGGCCGCGGCGACGCCCAGCTGCGCGCGCAGGCGACCGCCGTCGAATATCGGCAAGCTGATGGCCGGGCCGACGTTGTAGTTGAACTTGCGGCCCGTGATGAATTCCAGCGGGCCGCCGCCGGTGGCCATGAAGCCCAGACCGCCGACCAGGTCCACGTTGGGGAAGAAACCGGCATGGGCGATGTCGATGCCACGCGCCTGGGCGGCCACCTGCCAACGGCTGGCGACCACGTCGGGACGCTGGCCCAGCAGCTCGGCCGGCATCGCCGAAGGCAGTGCCAATGGCGCTGCCAGGGTCAGGCTGGGGCGCTGGATCGCGGCGCCCGCCCCCGGCCCCTGGCCGGCCAGCGCCGCCAACTGGTTGCGGGCCAGGACAATCTCTTCCTGCAACGCATCGAGCTGGCGATGGGTCTCGGGCAGCGGTGCTTCGGCCTGGCTGACTTCGAAGTGGGTGCCGATGCCGGCCGCCAGTCGCCGCTTGGCCAGGGAGACGATCTGCTCCTGCTGGGCCAGCTCGGCCTTGACGATGTCCTGGCGGGCAAACTGCAGCGACAACTGGATGTAGGTCTTGACCAGGTTGTTCTGCAATTCCAGTTCGGCCTGGCGCGCTTCGGCCACGCGCATGTGCGCCTGGTCCACGGCCTGCTCGCTGGCATTGCGTTCCCGCCCCCAGAGGTCCAGGGCATAACTCAGGCCAAGGGTGGCGTTGTTGTCCCAGGTATTGGCGCCGGACAGCGCGCCCGGCCCATAGAATTGGTCCTCAGGCCAGTTGTGCCGCTTGAGCACGGCCTGGCCATCGCCTTGCAGCCGCTCGTTCGACTCGACCACGCCGGCCATGGCCTTGGCTTCGCGCACGCGCGCGGCCGCCAGGGCCAGGCTGGGGCTGCCGGCCAGGGCCAGGTCGATCCAGTGATCCAGTTGCGCGTCGCCGAAGGCTCGCCACCATCGCGAGTCCGGCCAGCTGGCTTCGCGGGCGGCTTGGCGAATCGCTTCGTCGGTAGCCAGGCTATTGGCTTGCAGCAGGATGTTTTGCGGGGCGATGCCCGAGGTTCCGATACAGCCGCTCAAGGTAAGACTAAGGGCACAGGCACTGAGCGCATTGAGCGCTCTGATCATGCGACGCGGCACAGCTGCAGTTTCCCGAGGAAAGAGATGGAGGGGCGGCGCAATTCTAAGGGGGCGCCGGCACTGGCGATAAGCGTGGTTTCCTGCGAATCTTTGTTACCGAATCGGTGATAATCAGGCTTTGGTCTGAGGACCTCCCCGGTAACTTTGTGCAACACTTTGTCGTCTACTTCGAGAGCGACCCATGGACACCCTGCAAAACATGCGTGCTTTCAGTTGCGTCGCCCAGGTGGGCAGTTTCACTGCCGCCGCCGCGCAGCTCGATACCACCACCGCGAACGTCTCGCGCGCGGTCTCCAACCTGGAAGCCCATCTGCAAACCCGCCTGCTCAACCGCACCACCCGACGCATCGCCCTCACCGAAGCCGGCAAGCGCTACCTGATGCGCTGCGAACAGATCCTCACCTATGTCGAGGAAGCCGAAGCCGAGGCCAGCGACGCCCATGCCCGCCCGGCCGGCGTATTGAAGGTGCACTCGATGACGGGCGTGGGCCAGCACTTCGTCATCGATGCGATTGCCCGCTACCGCGAGACCCACCCTGACGTGACGTTCGACCTGACCATGGCCAACCGCGTGCCGGACCTGCTCGACGAGGGCTACGACGTGTCCATCGTGCTCGCCAGCGAGCTGCCGGACTCCGGCTTCGTCTCGCAGCGCCTGGGCATCACCTACAGCATCGTCTGCGCCTCGCCCGACTACGTGGCCCGTCACGGCATCGCGCAGAAGCCGGCCGACCTGCTCCAGCATGCCTGCCTGCGCATGGTCAGCCCGGTGATCCCGCTGGAGAAATGGCAGTTCGACGGCCCGCATGGCCAGGAAGTGGTCAACATCACCCAGTCACCCTTCCAGGTGAATTCGGCCGATGCCATGAAGACCGCCATCCGCAGCGGCATGGGGGTCGGGGTGCTGCCGATCTATTCGGCGATCGACGGCCTGCGCGATGGCAGCCTGTTGCGGGTCATGCCCGACTACCGGCTGCAGGAGCTCAACCTCTATGCCATCTATCCGTCGCGCCAGTACCTCGATGCCAAGATCAAGACCTGGGTGGAGTACCTGCGCAACTCGCTACCTGAAATCCTCGCGGCCCACGAGGCGGACCTCAAGACCCACGAGCTGATGATCGTCAACTGAAAAACCTGCTGCGTCGGGTGGGAGGACAATGGTAGCGTGCTACCGATCGTTCCATTCACCATGAGAGAAGTCGCCGATGAAAAAGACCGTCCTGGCCTTCAGCCGCATCACCCCGGCCATGGCCGAGCGCCTGCAGCACGATTTCAACGTGATCCTGCCCGACCCGGCCGTGGGCGATCTCAACGCCCAGTTCAACGAGGCGCTTCCCGAGGCGCACGGGCTGATCGGCGTCGGGCGCAAGCTCGGTCGCGCCCAGCTCGAAGGCGCGGCCCGGCTGGAGGTGGTCTCGAGCGTATCGGTCGGCTACGACAACTATGACCTGGCCTACTTCAACGAACGCGGGATCGCTCTGACCAACACCCCCGACGTGCTCACCGAAAGTACCGCGGACCTTGGCTTCGCCCTGATCATGGGCAGCGCCCGACGCATCGCCGAGCTCGATGCCTGGACCAAGGCCGGGCATTGGAAGGCCAGCGTGGCCCCGGCGCATTTCGGCAGCGACGTGCATGGCAAGACCTTGGGAATCGTCGGCATGGGCAACATCGGCGCGGCGATCGCCCGACGTGGTCGCTTCGGTTTCGGCATGCAGGTCCTGTACAGCGGCAACAGTCGCAAGACCGCGCTGGAGCAGGAGCTCGGTGCCCAGTACCGCAGCCTCGACCAGCTGCTGGCCGAATCCGACTTCGTCTGCCTGGTGGTGCCGTTGAGCGATGCCACGCGCAAGCTGATCGGCGCGCGCGAGCTGAAGCTGATGAAGCCCAGCGCCTTCCTCATCAATATCGCCCGGGGCCCGGTGGTGGACGAAGCGGCGCTGGTCGAGGCACTGCAGGCCGGTACCATTCGTGGCGCCGGGCTGGACGTCTACGAGAAGGAGCCGCTGGCCGACTCGCCCCTGTTCAGTCTGCCCAACGCCCTGACCTTGCCGCACATCGGCTCGGCCACCGCCGAAACCCGTGAAGCGATGGCCAACCGGGCGATGGAGAACCTGCGCTCGGCCCTGCTCGGCGAGCGCCCACGGGACCTGGTCAATCCGCAGGTCTGGAAAGGTTGAGGCTACGTTCTTCCAGGCCGTTTCGAGGAGTTGGCACTTCACCCCATTCAACGCGTCAGCGCGGCCGTGCGTCCAGGCACGGCCCGGGGCTTGCGGAACACCAGCACGTTGCCCGCCATCACCAGCAACAGGCCGAGCAGCGCCGGAGTGGTCCATTGGTAGCCTTCGGCGAACGCCGAGACGTTGAGCGCGACCAGGGGAAACAGCACGGTGCAATAGGCGGCGCGCTCGGGACCCATGCGCCCGACCAGGGTCAGGTAGGCAGTAAAGCCGATCACCGAGCCGGGAATCACCAGGTACAGCAGCGAGCCGACATAGCGGCTGCTCCAGTCCATGCCGAAGGGAACACCGTCGATCAGGCAATACACGGCCAGCATGCTGGCACCGTAGAGCATGCCCCAGGCGTTGCTGGTCATCGGCCTGAGCCCGGCTTTCTGCTGCACGCTGGAAAGCAGGTTGCCGGCCGAGAAGCACAAGGTGCCGAGCAAGGCCAGGCCCAGGCCCAGCAGGGTCTGGCGACTGGCCGCGTGCGCGCCTAGTTCGGGCCAGAACAGCAGCGCGAGCCCAAGCAGTCCGCAGGCGCCACCGCCGAGCACGTTGGCAGCGATGCGCTGCCTGAAGAACAACCAGGCATTGAGCGCGTTCCACAAGGTCGCGGTAGAGAACACCACGGCCACCAGGCCGCTGGCGATCCATTGGCTGGCGGTCAGAAAGCACATGAAGTTGACGCAAAACAGGCACAAGCCCTGGGCCAGGCAAACCAGGTGGGCACGCTTGCCCATCGGTTGCAGGCGACGGCTTAGCAGCAGGATGACGAACAGTATCAGACCGGCCAGGGCGAAGCGGTAGACGATCGATACCGGGATGGCGACCACGCCCAGCTGGAGTTTCAAGGCGATCCACGTGGTACCCCAGATCAATACGGTCAACAGATACAAGAACAGGTTCATCGGCGGCGCTCCTTGATCGAGGCGCCCAGTGTCCGCCCGAACCGCAACGGCCGGCTTGCGCAAACTTGCGCTTTTGCACGCTCGCCTGCTGCTAGCGGGACGATGGCGCAGTAGGATGTACGCGGAGGAATCACCCATGACGCCACTCAACCAGCTGCAGGTCTTCAATGCCATGCACGCTTCGCCGCACGCCCGCCTGGAACTCGGCGCGCAGCTGGGCGACGGCCTGGCCGCGGCATTGTGGAGCAATCGCGACGACGCCCGCGACTACCAGGCGCCCAGCCACCATACCCTGTCATGCTACATCGCCGATGGCACCGGCACCTTTCGTCGCCAGCGGCCGGCCGACAAGGGCGCGCCGGACAAGCTGTGCATCATGCCCGCCGGCCATGAGTCCAACTGGATCGTCAACGGCGCGATCCGCCTGGCGCACCTGTACATCAGCGAAGAGCAGTTCGCCCTCGGCTGCGTCCGCCTGCTCGACCGCGAACCTCGGGAGATGCAGCTGCAAGAAGCGACCTTCGTCGACGACCGCCAGCAGGCGGCGCGCTTTCGCCAGCTGGTCGCCCTGGACTGGCGCGAGCCGGGCGAGCGCCTGCTGGCCAGCAGTCTGGGGCACGACATCATCGACCATGCGCTGCTCAGCCAGGCTGGCCCGCGCAGCGGCCTGCGTCTCAAGGGCGGGCTGGCGCCGCACCAACGGCGACAACTGGCCGACTACATCGAAGCGCACCTGGAACAGCCGATCACGCTCGGCGAACTGGCCACGCGCTGCAACCTGTCCGAATACCACTTCGCCCGCATGTTCCGGACAAGCTTCGGCGTGCCGCCCCATCGCTACCTGCTGACGCGGCGCATGCACCGGGCCTGTCGGCTGCTGCGTGGCGGGGACTTGGCGCTGGGCCAGATCGCCCTGCTATGCGGCTTCGCCAGTGCCAGTCACTTCAGCAACCGCTTCCGCCTGGCCATGGGGGCGACGCCAAGCGACTACCGCGGCGCGTTCTGAGCAGCGCCAACTCAGGCCTGCAGCAGCACCAGGAGCGAACCGGCCAGCCAGCTCGTCGCGGCCAGGCCAAGCAGCAGGCGCGGCTGGTAAGGCAGGCCGAAGACCCACAAGGTCACGCTGGCCATCAGTACCGCGAACCATTCCACCAGGCCATGGGCCCAACCGCGCAAGTGCACGGCAAGGACCAGCGACAACAGTAGCAGGGCCCAGCCGCCCGCTCGCAGCACGCGGGTCTGCGCTTGGCGGGGCTTGCGGCCAAGCAGGTCGTTGAAATGCTTCTCCATGGCCAGGCACAGCGCGGCGAAGCCGGAAAAACCAAGCAGGGCAACGCTTAGCATCAGTCCATCTCCGGTTCGGCGCCAGCACGCTCGGATGCTCTCGGTGCGCGCTTGGCCAGCGGCCGCGGCGCCTTGAGCATCTGGCTGCCAACCCAGGCCAGGAACAGGGCGCAAGCCAGGGCAGTCAGGTCGAAGCCCGCCATGGCCCAGTCACCCACGGCGATGGAGTGATCCAGGCCCTGGCCAGTGGTCACACCGTTGAGCACCGGCAGCGCGCCGAACAGCGCCGCGCCCAGCAGCAACTGTTCGGCCCAGGCACGCCGGCCCGGGCGCAGGGCGGCGTGAAGCAGCGCTGCCGCCCAGGCCAGGAAGAACACCTTGACCTCCCAGTCGCCTCGCCCCTCGAGGGCAATCGGCAGCAAGCGGTTGGCCTGGAAGAACGCCGCCACGGCGATCATCAGCCCGCTCATGCTGGCGATGTTGAGCACCTCGACCAGCCGCAGTTCGCCCGGCATGCCCTGGCTCTTGGCGTGCTTGAGCTGGCGCTTGCCCAGCCACATGACCAGGCCGGTGCCGATGACCGCCGTGCCGGCGACGCCGAAGACGAAGTACAGCCAGCGCAACCAGGGCCCGGCGAAGTGGCCCATGTGCAGGCCGACGAAAGTGAACGAAGTCATCATCGCCAGGCTTTCCGGCGCACCGCCCGACAGCTGCTGGCCACTGACGCCATCGAAGGTCCAGCTTTCGCTGCGCTTGTAGGGAACGCTATCGGCCGATGAGCGAGCGAAGCTCACCCGAGCGTTGCGGTCGCCTGGATTTTGGACCTGGATGAAGCCCATGCGCGCCCCAGGCGCCTGCTCCCCGACCTTGGCGTACAGGGCCGGCAGCGCCACCAACGACGCCGGCTCGCCGGCTGCCGGGGGCGCCTGGACGACGCCGAGCAGGTCCTTGAAGTAGCCGCTCGGACTGCCATAGCTGGCGAGGATGGGCGCCGGCATCACCATGTACATGAAGATCACCAGGCTGCTGTAGCTGATCATCAGGTGGAACGGCAGCACCAGCACGCCAATGGCGTTGTGCCCATCGAGCCAGGAGCGCTGGCCCTTGCCTGGGCGGAAGGTGAAGAATTCCTTGAAGATCTTCTTGTGGGTGATGACGCCCGTCACCAGGCCCAGCAGCATGATGAAGGCACAGAAGGTCGACAGCCAGCGGCCCCAGGGGTGCGGCATCTGGAGCTGGAAATGGAAGCGGTAGAAGAATTCGCCGCCCCGGCTATCGCGCGCCAGGACTTGCTCGCCGCTCTGGGCATCGAGCTCCTTGCTGACGAAGCCGCCTCGCCCGACTGCGTCCCTGGCGCGCCAGCCGACGCTCAGCGCGGCCTCGCGTTCGCTGGGCAGACGGATGAACCAGCTGGCCGCATCCGCGGCATTGGCCTGCAGGTAGCGTTGGGCCATGGCAAGACTGGCCGCCGGGTCGAGCGCGTGGCTGCGGATTTCCGGCTTGGTCCAGTGATCGATCTCTTCCTTGAAGTAAGACAGCGTCCCGGTCAGGAAGATGGCGAACAGCAGCCAGCCGAAGATCAGCCCGACCCAGGTGTGCAGCCAGGCCATGGCCTGGCGCAGGCCCTCTTTCATGGGTTTTTCATCCAGTAGGCCAAGCCATCGACCAGCCCCAGCGCCAGGCTCGGCGCCAGCACGCCCAGCCAGGCGCGCGTCGCGCTACGACAGGCGAAGCACCAGATGAATGCCAGCAGGTAGAACAGGAAGGACAGCAGCAGGCCGGTGAGCACCGCGTCGACCTGGGCCAGCGGGCTGAGCAGCGCAATGCAGGTGCTGGCCAGCGACGCCAGCAGGTAGCCCCCCAGCAAGGCAGCCAGGCTGCGCGAGGTCACGGCCAGTCGATAGTCGAGCGCAAGCCCGGCGGCTTTGCTTTTCATGGTGAGTTCCGATTGAGCGGGTCACCGATAATAATGATTTCAATTCTCACAAGCAAAGCACTGTTACATCTGCCTGCCGGATCGGTTCACTCGCCGTGGCCGGGAGCCTGGCCGAAGACCGTGGCCAGATGCGCCTCGTAGGCTGCCAGTGTCGCCGGCACGTCGGGCCGCTTCATCACGTCCACGGCCACGAAAGTCGGCAAGCCGCTCATGCCGAGGAACTGGTTGGCCTTGTGGAAAGGGAAATACACGGCATCCACGCCCTTGCCCTCGAAGAAGTCGCTCGGATCGTCGAACGCTTGCTGCGGCGCGTTCCAGGTGGCGCTGATCATGTAGCGCTTGCCATGCAGCAGGCCGCCGCTGCCGTATTTCTGCGAAGCGTCCGCGCGGGTACGTCCGTCATTGGCGTAGAGGCTGCCATGCCCGGAGGTGAACACTTCGTCCAGGTACTGCTTGACGGTCCATGGTGCCCCCATCCACCAGCCGGGCATCTGGTAGATCACCACATCGGCCCAGAGGTAGTTCTCGACCTCTTGCTCGACATCGTAGCCACCGTCGATGAAGGTCTGGCGTACTTCATGGCCAGCTCGGTCGAAGTACCCCAGGGCCGCTTCGTGCAGGGTCTGGTTGAGTTGGCCAGCGGAATGGGCGAAACGTTTGCCACCATTGAGTAGCAGGATCTTGTTCATGCAATGCCTCTGCGAGTCGGTTTCGGTCAGCGACCAGATTTTTCGATGGCCGGCAGGTTAGAGGCTGCGCTGCGCTGGAAAAAGACGATGGCAGTCAAATGTGCTTTGCCTGCACCGCATGAATCGACAGTGTATTGTTGTTCCGGAAACATTTAACTGCCCAAGGGAGCGCCCGATGACCACCCACCATGCATTTCTTCTCAAGGCCAAGACACGCCCGGAGCAGGCCGACGCCTTCGAGGCATTGCTGCGCCCCCATGTGGAGCCCAGCCGCCAGGAACCTGGCTGTATCGAATACCACATGTTGCGCGACCTGCAGGACCCTACCCTGTTCATCTTCTACGAAGTCTGGGCAAGCAAGGCCGACCTGGATGTGCACCTGGCCCTGCCGCACATGCGCGCGTTCTTCGAGCAGCGCATGGACTACCTGGAACAGGACCTGGAGATCCAGCAAGTGGAAATGCTCAGCCCTTCCTCGGCTAGCCGTTGAGCAACAGGTGTGTGCCCAGCAGTGCCAGGCCAATGAAGAAGCAGCGCCGGAACAGCGTTGGATGGATCCGTCGACGCAGCCACTGGCCGCAGAACATGCCCAGCAGCGCGGGCACGAACATCAGCAGCGAGGCCCCCAGGGCCTGGCCGCCGAGGGCTGACTGGCCAGCCAGGCCAAACGCCAGAGCGATGGTCGACACGGTGAACGACAGGCCCAGCGCCTGGACCATCTCGTCGCGCGCCAGCCCCAGCGCCTGCAGGTAGGGCACCGCAGGCATCACGAACACGCCGGTGGCCGCCGTCACCACGCCCGTGACCAGGCCGCACAGCGGGCCGAGCCAGCGCTCGTGCCGAGGCGCGATACGCAGCTGCGGCCCGCTGAGGCCGTACACGGCATAGACCAGCAGCGCGCCGCCCAGCGCATGCGCCGCCCAGGGGCCACTGTCGATGCCCAGCCAGAGGCTGCCCAGCAACGTACCAACGACGATCATCGCCAGCAGGCTCCCCAGCCTGCGCAACAGCCCCAGCAGATGCCCGCCCGAAGCCAGTTGCCACAGATTGGTCAAGGTCGAAGGCACGATCAGCAGCGCTGCCGCCTGTGCCGGAGGCATGGCCAGGCCGAGCAGGCCCATGGCGATGGTCGGCAGGCCCAGGCCTATGACTCCCTTGACCATGCCCGCAAGCACGAAGGTCAGTATCACCAGCAGTGACAACCAGGACCCCAGATCCTGGTAGAACGCGAAAAGATTCGACATGGCTGTCCTTTGCCCTGGCAGGGGACGTTGAAGAAGCCGCCATAGTGGCATTGGTCATGCCGTCCAGGCGACAGCCATGATGCTGACCGGCCCGTCGCACAGGTCCGGCTTGCCGAGCGAGCTCTCTTTTCCCCACAATCGGCACCTGGACTGGCATGCAGCCATGACCCGGAAAAGGAGCGTTCCCGTGCCGTCGATCTACCAGCTCAAACCCCGCTTCCAGGCGCTGTTGCGGCCTTCGGTCAAGCGTCTTCATTCACGCGGCGTCAGCGCCAACCAGGTGACCCTCGCAGCCGGCGGCATCTCGGTACTGCTGGGGCTGTTGCTGGCCTGGCGCGCCGATGTCGCCTGGCTGTTCCTGCTGGTACCGCTGTGGATGCTACTGCGCATGGCCTTGAACGCGATCGACGGCATGCTGGCCCGTGAGTTCGGCCAGCAGTCCAGGCTTGGCGCTTATCTCAACGAACTCTGCGACGTGGTCGCCGATGCCGCCCTCTACCTGCCCTTCGCCTTGCTCCCAGGCGTTTCGCCGACGCTGGTGGTCCTGGTGGTGATCAGTGCCCTGCTGAGCGAATACGCCGGAGTCATGGGCCCGCTGGCAGGCGCATCACGGCGTTACGACGGGCCGATGGGCAAGAGCGACCGGGCCTTTGCCTTCGGTGTGCTGGGCGCGGGCGTCGCCTTCGGCTTGCTGGCCGCGACATGGATCAACGGCCTGCTGGCGCTCATCCTCGTGCTCTCGATCCTCACGCTGGGCAACCGGGTCCGCCAGGGCCTGGCACAGGCCAGCTGAATCCCTGCGGTCAGACAAGGACCTTGCCCATGCGTCAGGCACAATCGCTGCACTTCACCACCCACGATGGCGTCGAGCTGCACTACCGTCATTGGCCGGCCATCGGCAATGAACATCAGCCACGCCGCGCGGTGCTGATGTTCCACCGCGGCCATGAGCATGGGGGGCGCATGGCTCACCTGGTCGATGAACTGGACATGCCAGGTTATGACTTTTTCGCCTGGGATGCGCGCGGCCATGGCCAGTCGCCCGGCGAACGTGGCGACAGCCCGGGTTTCGCCACCAGCGTGCGCGATGTGCAGACCTTCATCGACCACGTGCAGGCACGCCACGGCATGGTCCAGGAGGACATGGTGGTCCTGGCGCAGAGCGTCGGCGCCGTGCTGGTGGCCACCTGGGCCCACGACTACGCACCCCGGGTGCGCTGCCTGGTGCTGGCCTCGCCAGCCTTCGAGGTCCGGCTCTACGTGCCGTTCGCCCGCGCCGGGCTCAAGCTGCTCAAGGCGCTGCGGGGCAACTTCTTCGTCAATAGCTATGTCAGGCCGCGCCTGCTGACCCACGACCCACAGCGGGTGATGTCGTATCTGGCCGACCCGCTGATCAGCCGACCGATCTCGGTCACCATGCTGCTGGGGCTGCAGGAAGCCGCCGAGCGGATCGTGGCCGACGCCCAGGCGATCCAGGTGCCGACCCAGCTGCTGGTGTCCGGCGCCGACCTGGTGGTCGAGCAGGCGCCCCAGCGGCGCTTCTTCGAACGCCTGGGCAGCGCGCGCAAGGAGCTCCATGTGCTGCCTGGCTTGTTCCACGATACGCTCGGGGAACGCGATCGCACCCATGTCCTGGCGCGGATCGAAAGGTTCGTCGAGCACTGTTTCGAAAGGCCGGCGCCGCGCCCTGCCCTGCTCGACGCCGACAAGGTCGGCGCCAGTTGCGCCGAAGCCGAGAGCCTGGCGGCGCCGTTGCCGCGCGGCTCGCTGCGGGGCCTGTACTGGAGCGCCACGCGCGCCGGCCTGCGCCTGGCCAAGGGCTGGTCGGCCGGCGTCAAGCTGGGCTTCGACAGCGGCTTCGATTCTGGCAGCACGCTCGATTATGTCTATCGCAACCAGCCGACCGGCAAGGGCCGCCTGGGCCGCGCGATCGACCGGACCTACCTCGATTCGATCGGCTGGCGTGGCATTCGCCAACGCAAGCTGCACGTCGAGCAATTGCTGCGCCTGGCCATCGGGCAGTTGCGCGCGCAACAACGGCCGGTGCATATCGTCGACATTGCCGCCGGGCACGGCCGCTACGTGCTCGAAGCGTTGCAGCAGCTCGAGTGCCTGCCTGATTCGATCCTGCTGCGCGACTACAGCGCGGCGAACGTGCGGCAAGGCGAGGCGCTGATCGCGGAAAAAGGCCTGGCCCAGATCGCCCGCTTCGTCCAGGCCGATGCCTTCGACCGGCAGAGCCTGGCCAGCCTCGATCCGCGACCGACCCTGGCAGTGGTCTCCGGGCTCTACGAACTGTTCGCCAGCAACCAGCTGGTCGGCCAGTCCCTGGCCGGATTGGCCGAGGCGGTCGAGGATGGCGGCTACCTGGTCTACACCGGCCAGCCCTGGCACCCGCAACTGGAAATGATCGCCCGCGTCCTGACCAGCCACCGCGACGGCCAGGCCTGGGTCATGCGCCGGCGCAGCCAGGCCGAGATGGACCAGCTGGTGGAGGCCGCAGGCTTTCGCAAGATCACCCAGCGTATCGACCAGTGGGGCATCTTCAGCGTCAGCCTGGCGCAGCGGGTGCGCTGACGCGCGAGGGGCCGCGTGGTGGCGGCCCTGGCCGACTCGAACCGACCTTTGAGACCTTGACCCCGTACCACGCTCCCAGGCCAGCAACGCAAGCGCCCGCGACCAGCCCCTGGCAGCCCTATCGACACTTTCACTGACAGGACGACACCCGTGCCATGTTCGCCGAACTGACTGCCTTTCTGATCACCTCCGCCGCGCGCCTGATCACCGGAGCCCGCGCCCTGTGGCTCGGCTGCACGCCACAACCGGTCCGGCGCCTGTACTTCGCCAACCACACCAGCCATGGTGACTTCGTGCTGCTCTGGGCCTCGCTGCCAGCGGCGTTGCGCCGACGCACCCGCCCGGTGGCTGGCGCCGACTACTGGAACAAGCCTGGAGTCCGCGACTTCCTGATCCGCGAGGTCTTCAACGGCGTGCTGATCGAACGCAAGCCTGGCCAGACCCACGACAACCCCCTGCAGCCGGCCCTGGATGCGCTGGCGCAGGGAGACTCGCTGATCTTCTTTCCCGAGGGCACGCGCAACCTGGGCGACGAGCCGCTGCTGCCGCTCAAGAGCGGTTTGTTCCACCTGGCCACGGCGCAGCCGGAGGTAGAGCTGGTGCCGGTATGGATCGCCAACCTCAACCGGGTCATGCCCAAGGGCCGCGCCCTGCCCCTGCCGCTGCTGTGCACCTTGAGTTTTGGCGAACCCCTGCGCCTGCATGCCGACGAGAGCAAGCAGGCTTTTCTCGAGCGGGCCAGCCAGGCCTTGCTGAACCTGGCTGAAAAGGACGCCTGAGATGGACGAAAATACCCTTTCGCTGTTCGCCGGAATCGGTGCCCTGCTGCTGCTCGCCAGCCTGATCGGGCGGCTGCTCAAGTGGCGCGCAGGTCCCACTCCACATGCCGTGATCGACAACCTCAACGCCCGTATCAATGCCTGGTGGGTGATGGTGCTGGTGATCGGTATCGCCTTCCTGTTCGGCAAGAACGGGGTGATCGTGCTGTTCTACCTGGTGTCGTTCTACGCCTTGCGCGAGTTCATGACGCTCACACCGACCCGCCGCAGCGACTATCCGGCGCTAGCCGCGGCATTCTACGTCGCGCTGCCGCTGCAGTACCTGCTGATCGCCATGGACTGGTATGGGCTATTCAGCATCTTCATCCCGGTCTACCTGTTCCTGCTGCTGCCGATCCTGGCCACGCTCGGCGGCGATACCACGCGCTTTCTCGAACGTGCCTCGAAGGTCCAGTGGGGACTGATGATCGCGGTCTACTGCCTGTCGGCGGTACCGGCGCTGATGACGTTGGAAATTCCCGGCTACCAGGATCGCAACCTGCTGCTGATCGCTTGGCTGATCATCGTGGTGCAGCTTTCCGATGTGCTGCAGTACGTGTGCGGCAAGCTGTTCGGCAAGCGCAAGGTAGCACCGAGCCTGTCGCCCTCGAAGACCGTGGAGGGGCTGGTCGGCGGTATCGCCCTGGCCATCGCGATCGGTGCCTCGCTGTACTGGATCACGCCCTTCACCTTCTGGCAGGCGGCGGCAATGGCTCTGGCGGTGACGAGCATGGGCTTCTTCGGCGGGCTGGTGATGTCGGCCATCAAGCGCGACCGCGGCGTGAAGGACTGGGGCCACATGATCGAAGGCCATGGCGGCATGCTCGACCGCATGGACTCGGTATGCTTCGCCGCGCCGATCTTCTTCCACTTCGTGCGCTACTGGTGGGCCTGACGCGTCGGGGATAGCGCGCACAGACAACTGCAGGTCGAGCCCAGGCATCCGGGGCGCGGGCGCGCGCCCTAAGGTGACGAGTCTTTCAGCCACCCCCCTGGAGCCTTGCCAATGTCCGACTTCATCACCGTCATGCGCGAAACCTGTCCCACCCCGGTGCTGGACGCTACCAAGTGGAAACGCATCGGCGGCGACCCGCATACCGTCAACCTCAACGCCTACCTGTCGGCCGACGGCAGCAAGATCATGGGCACCTGGATCTGCACCCCGGGCAAGTTCGAAGTCAATTATGAGAAATGGGAGTACTGCCACTTCCTCGACGGCTATTGCATCATTACGCCCGAAGGGGAAGCGCCCAAGCACCTGAAAGCCGGCGATGTGTTCGTCATCGAGCCAGGCATGAAAGGTACCTGGGAAGTGGTCGAGACCGTGCGCAAGTACTTCGTCTTTGCCTGACCACAGCGTGGCCGGCCGCGGGCCCGCACGGCGGGCCGAATGGTTGCCAGGCGGACCTGCTCCATTTTCCTGGCACGCCCCGCGCACAGGCAACTGTCGTACAAGCCTGCCGGATGCTGGGGCCGCTGCGCGCCCTATCGCGGCACGCCGGCCACCGCTCTCAGTCGCTGTCCCCGTTTCGTTGTTTTCGGCGATAGCCTTCGACGATTGCCGAGAAATCCTTGGCGCCGTCGCCGCGCAGGCTCATGGCCTGGTACAGCTGCTGGGCCACGGCGCCCAGGACCACCGGCTGGCGTGCCTGGCGCGCGGCCTCGGTGGCCAGCCCGAGGTCCTTGAGCATCAGCTCGGCGCCGAAGCCACCGGTGTAGCCACGCGAGGCCGGTGCGCCTTCGATCACGCCCGGCCACGGGTTGTAGGTATCCGAACTCCAGCAACGGCCGGTGGAGCTGTTGATGATGCCGGCCAGCACCTGGGTGTCGATGCCAAGCGCATTGCCCAGTGCCATTGCCTCCGAAACGCCGATCATCGAAATGCCCAGCAGCAGGTTGTTGCAGATCTTGGCGATCTGCCCGGTGCCCACTTCGCCGCAGTGCACGATATTGCGCCCCATCCTTTCCAGCACCGGCTTGAGCGTGGCGAACAGCTGCGGCGTGGCCCCGACCATGAAAGTCAGGGTGCCGGCCGCCGCGCCGCCGGTACCGCCGGAAACCGGGCCATCACCCATGTCCACGCCTGCCTTGGCTGCAGCCTGCGAGACCTCGCGGGCGGTCTGCGGATCGATGGTGCTGCAGTCCAGCGCCGGGGTGCCGGGACGAATGCCGGCCAGAACCCCGTCTTCGCCCAGGTAGACGCTACGCACATGTTGCGCCGCTGGCAGCATGGTGATCACCAGTTCGCTGCTGGCAGCGGCCTCCCTGGGCGACGTGCTGACTTGCCCGCCCAGTTCCGCCAGCTCGGCCAGCACCTGCTGGTTGAGGTCGTACAGATTCAGCGAATGGCCGGCCTTGATCAGGTTGCGGGCCATGGGCGCGCCCATGTTGCCCAGGCCAATGAACGCAATATGCATGGTGGGCCTCCTCAGCGCAGGCTGATGGTGGTGTTAACGCCATCACCGGTGCTGTCGTCGTCGAACCAGCGGGCGGTGACCGTCTTGGTCTGGGTGTAGAACTGCACGACCTGCTTGCCGTAGGGCCCCAGATCGCCGAGCTTGGAGCCGCGCGAGCCAGTAAAGCTGAAGAATGGCACTGGCACGGGGATGGGGATGTTGATGCCTACCTGGCCGACATCGATCTCGCTCTGGAACTTGCGCGCGGCGGCGCCGCTCTGGGTGAACACGCCGGTGCCGTTGCCGAAGGGGTTGGCATTGACCAGGGCGATGGCCTCGTCGAGGGTGTCGACCTCCATCACCACCAACACCGGCCCGAAGATTTCCTGGGTATAGACTTGCATGCCGGTAGTCACTCCGGAAAGCAGCGTCGGGCCGATGAAGTTGCCCTGTTCAAAGCCCGGCACCTGCACGTCGCGGCCATCCAGCTCCAGCCGGGCGCCCTCGTCCAAGCCGCTCTGGATCAGCCGCAGCACCCGTTCCTTGGCGCGCCTTGAGACCAGTGGGCCGACATCGGTGCCCGGTTCGCTGCCGGCATTGACCTTGAGCTTGCCAGCGGCCGCGACGATGTCCGGCAGCCACTGCCGGGCCTGGCCGACCAGCACCGCCACCGAGGTCGCCATGCAGCGCTGCCCGGCGGCGCCGAAGGCCGCGCCGACCAGCGCATTGATGGTCTGCGTCCGGTTGGCGTCAGGCAGCACCACGGCATGGTTCTTGGCGCCCATCATCGACTGCACGCGCTTGCCATGCTGGCTGGCCAGGTTGTAGACGTGGGTACCGACTTCGGTCGAGCCGACGAAGGAGATCGCCTTGATGTCGCGGTGGGTACAGAGCGCGTCGACCACCTGCTTGCCTCCATGCACCACGTTGAGCACCCCTGGTGGCACACCGGCTTCCAGCGCCAGCTCGACCAGTTGCACGGTCGACAGGGGATCCTGTTCGGAAGGCTTGAGCACGAAGGTATTGCCGCAGACGATCGCCATGGGGAACATCCACAGCGGAATCATGGCCGGAAAGTTGAACGGTGTGATGCCTGCGCAGACGCCGATGGGCTGGCGCAGCGTGTAGGTATCCACGCCGCCCGCGACATTCTCGGCGAATTCGCCCATCTGCAAGGTCCCGATGGAGGCCGCATGTTCGACCACCTCCAGCCCGCGGAAGATGTCACCTTCGGCATCGGCCAGGGTCTTGCCCTGCTCGGCGCTGAGCGTCGCGGCGATGCGCTTGCTGTGTTCGCGGATCAGCGCCTGCAGCTTGAGCATGATGCGCATGCGCGCGCCGATCGGGGTGTCGCGCCAGGTCGTGAAGGCGCGTTGGGCAGCAGCGACCGCGGCGTCGACTTCCCCGACCGTGGCGAACGGTACGCGGGCCAGGACCTGCTGGGTGGCCGGGTTGACCACATCGCGCCATTCGGTGGTCTTCGACTCGAGCCACTGGCCGTCGATCAACAGCCTGACCTGCTCGACCTTGGCCTGGTCAGGGGTATGGGGTGTGTTCATCTGCGCTCTCCTTGGAATTGTTGTCGGAACGAGATCGTCAGCGCCGGACCTGCGCAGGGCGCTTGGGGAATGGGCCTGCATCGAGTATAGATGTGCAAACATCCAACAAGAACGCACAAAAAAGCCGGATCAACATGCAAAAAGACCTTGCCTCTCTCGGCGCGCTGAACTGGGACGACCTGAAGTTCTTCCTTGAAGTGGCACGGACTCGAAAGGCCAGCAGCGCCGCCAGGCGCCTGGGCGTCGACTACACCACCGTGTCCCGGCGCATCGCTTCGCTGGAGCGCGCACTGGGCACGCTGCTGTTCGAGAAGTCGCGCGCCAGCGGCTTCGTCCTCACCGCCGAGGGCCAGCGGCTGCTGGGCTTCGCCGAGTCGATGGAAAGTACCTTGCACATGGCCTGCGAACAGGTGTCCGGCTCAGGCGTGGCCTTGTCGGGGCATGTGCGCATGGGCTGCACCGAAGGGTTTGGAAGCTTTTTCATCACCCCTCAGCTGAGCCATTTCGTCGATGCCTATCCGGCCATCTCGGTGGACATCCTGCCGCTGCCGCACTTCATCAGCCTGTCCAAGCGCGAAGCCGACCTCGTCATCGCCCTGGAACGCCCCGAGCACGGTCCTTATGTCTGCTGCAAATTGTGCGACTACCGCCTGCGCCTCTATGCCACCCACGAATACCTGGACACCCACGAGCCGATCCAGCGAAGCGCCGACCTGGCCCGCCATCGATTCATCAGCTATGTCGACGACCTGGCCTTCAGCTCCGAACTGCTGTACCTGGCCAACCTGATCCCCGAGGCCAGCGCCCAGCTACGCAGCACCAGCGTGATCGCCCAGTACACCGCAGCCCTTCGAGGACGGGGGCTGGCGATCCTGCCTTGTTTCCTGGCTGCGCAGGACCCGCGGCTGGTGGCCTTGCTGCCGGAGCAGATCGAGATTACCCGGCATTTCTGGATGTATTGCCGGGAGGATTTGAGGAAGCTCAAGCGGATCACGTTGCTTTGGGATTACATTCGCGAGGTGACCGAGCGCAATCAGGGACTGTTGAGAGGCGAGACCTGTGAGATGCGGTTTGCCGACTGACAGCTTTCACGTCGTTAGGGATGCTCCGATCAACTTGCCGCGCGGAGGCGGTGAGTTGATCGGAGCATCCCTAGGCTTTGTACGCAAAGTCGCCGAGCGGCGATCAGGCAAGGCGAAAACAGACGAGGAACGGCCGGGGTCGCGCTCGACTTTACGGGTTGTAAATGAGCATTCCGAGCCTGTTTTCAACGTAGCCTGATCATCGCGCAGGCACTTTTCGTACAAAGCCTAAAGACCAGTGGAGCTACCGGGGCCAAATCGGATGCCGAATGTTGATGGCCTGAGGGCGCGGGATGATGCGCCTGACCGAACCTCTATTAGTATTGGGGTGAAGCTGTACCGGCAATATCCCAATGGGGGCATAACGGCGAAGATAATCATGGGCGAAGTTCTTGCAGAAAGGGGTGTTGCTCGCTGTAGGAAACCGCGAAGCAGTCGCCCTGCCGCTTCTGAAGGGCGCCACCGCCCTGACCTTTCATCAACGCCATTGGCAGGCGCTCTGGCAAGCGCAGCGTGGTCGGGGGCAGGTGCTGAGCACCTGACGCGCGATTATCGACACGCGATGGAGGGCCTGTAGGACCTCGACCGATGAATGCTACCCACCAATGCGCGCACTTCCCACGTTTTCTCAGCGGGGCGCAGTCGGCTCCAGCATCAGCCCGCTGAGGCGCCGCACCCGGCGGTTCACTGCGTCCTCGAACACGCCCGGACGCGGTTCGACCAGCGTGAACCAACGCCGCGCCCGGGTGATGCCGGTGTAGACCAGCTCCTTGGTCAGTACCGGGTTGAGCGCGTCCGGCAGGATCAACGCGGTGTGTTCGAATTCCGAGCCTTGGGACTTGTGCACGGTCATGGCATACACGGTTTCCACATCGGTGAGGCGGCTGGGCAGTACGAAGCGCACGCCACCCTGGCCATCGTTGCGGGGGAAGGCCACTCTCAAGGTGAGCCGGTCGCTATCCTCCGCTTCCGGCAGGCGCAGGGCCACGCCGATGTCGCCATTCATCAGCCCCAGACCGTAGTCGTTGCGGGTCATCAAGACCGGACGACCCTCGTACCAGTGGTGATCGCTTTCGACCAGGCCGGCCCCAAGCAGAGCACGCGTGGCCCGCTGGTTGATCGCTTCCACACCCCACGGCCCCTTGCGCACCGCGCAGAGCAGACGGAAGCGGTCGAACGCGGCGAGCACTTCGGCGGCCCAGCCCAGCCAGGCGGGATTGGCCAGCGGCGTGGTGGCGGGCGGTCTTTGCCGCTGCAGCACATCGAAGTACTGGCGATAGCCTGCGGCACTCCCACGGCCACGCCCGCTACCGCTGAGCAGCAGCCTTTCCAGAGCATGGTCTTGCTCGCCTTGCAGACGACAGCTGGTGATGTCATCGAAGCGCGTATCGGTCAAGACGCGGCGGGCATCGGCAGCGCGTTGCTCATTGACCGCCCGGGCCAATTCGCCGATGCCACTGCCTTCGGCGAAACGCCGGGAGTGGCGCAGCATCACCAACTGCTGGGCCAGGGCATGCTCAGTCGGGTCCCCCTCGCGCAGCCCCGAGGCGTCCAGAGGCTGGCCGGCGACCGTCTCCAGCCAGGCCCAGGTCGCCGGGCTGTAGAATCCGGCCTCCGCATCGCGACACAAGTCGCCGAGCACCGCCCCGGCTTCTACCGAGGCCAGTTGGTCCTTGTCCCCCAGCAGCACCAGGCGCGCCTGCGGCGGCAGGGCTTCGAGCAGGTTGGCCATCATTTCCAGGTCGATCATCGAGGCTTCGTCGACCACCAGGACATCCAGTGGCAGCGGGTTGCCTCGGTGATGCCGAAAATGCCGAGTGCCAGGCCGGCTGCCCAACAGACGATGCACCGTGGTCACTTCGCTGGGAATCCGTGCCTTGATTGCCTGTGCCACCTCCAGGCCTTGCACCTGGGCGCCGATCGACTCGGTGAGGCGGGCGGCAGCCTTGCCGGTAGGCGCTGCCAGACGGATGCGCAATGGCCGCCCGGCTTCGACCCGAGGCCCCTGCAGCAACGCCAGCAGACGCACCACCGTGGTGGTCTTACCGGTGCCTGGCCCACCGGTGATGATGCTCAGGGCGGCGCGGGAGGCCAGGGCGCATGCCAGTTTCTGCCAATCGATCCCCTCGGCGGCGGGCGTCGGGAAGAGCCTGGCCAGGCGCATGGGCAAATCGTCCGGCACCTGCGACGGCGAGGCGAGGCGCGACCGCAAGGCGCTTTCCACGGCGCGCTCGTAGGTCCAATAGCGGCGCAGATAGAGGCGTTCGCCGCTGAGGACCAACGGCCTGTCGCTCGGCCCGTGCTGACCGTGAGCGACCAGGGCCGATGCCTGCAAGGCCTGGATCCACTGACTGAGGGCAAGGCCGGCCAGCATGCTGGAGGGCAAGACCTCAGTGCTGAGGCTGTCTTCGCCTTCCGGCGGCAGCGACAATGCAAAGTCTGGTTCAGCCAGGGTCTGCGCCAGGTCGAGACAGACATGGCCGTGACCCAGCTGATGACTGGTCAAGGCCGCGGCGAGCAACACCAACGGCTGCGTGGAAGCAGCCTGCTCGGCCAGAAAGCGCACCAGGGCCAGGTCCAGCGGGCGCAGCCAGCCCTGGCCGACCCAGCGCTCCAGCAGGGCGAAAAGGCCAGCGCTGGAAGCCAGGGACGGCAGCGCTTCGGCCATCGACGGGGTGCTTGCGGGCAGATCGTTCATGGCCGGGCCTCTGCGAAAAGATCAGCCTGGGCACCGGGTATCAGCGCCTGAAGCTTGCCTTGGAACAGCAAGTCCAACTGTTCGATCAAGACTTTGGGTGGACGGCTGAAGTGCACGCCTCGGCTACGGGCACTGAGCCCGCGCAAGAAAATGAACAACGCACCGCCCACATGGCGGTCGTAGTCATAGTCGGCCAAGCGAGCCTTGAGCTGGCGATGCAAGGCCAGCAGATAGAGCACGTATTGCAAGTCGTACCGGTGTTCGAGAATGGCCACTTCCATGGCGGCGGGCGAATAACTGGCGTCTTCGGCTCCCAGCCAGTTGGACTTGTAGTCCGCTACGTAATAGCGACCTTGGTGTTCGAAGCACAAGTCGATGAAGCCCTTGAACAGCCCATTGAGGCGGTTGCCTTCGGCGGCGGCACGTGGCGCTGCGTCGTGGGTGTACTGGCGAACCAGGCTGTCGAGCCGCATCACGTCGACCTCGCGACTGGCGAACCAGAACTCCATTTCGTAGCGATAATCCTCCAGCTCGAGCAGGCGCACCTCGGCACCGTCGGCCAGTGGCAGTGGCGTGGCAAGCAAGGCGTCGAGCCAGTGCTCCAAGGTCGGTATCCAGCCGTCCCAGCCGCGTGCGGCGCAGCGCCGGGCCAAGGTATCGCGCAGAGTCTCTGGATGCTCGGCCGCTTGGCCGAAGCCTTCGCGCGCAGCCCACTCCAGCAGGCCGTGGAGGAAGGTGCCAGGGTGCGGCCCACGCGGGAACCGATGAATGGAGCC
The DNA here is from genome assembly GCF_054950175.1 of Pseudomonas sp. Marseille-QA0332. Lineage (NCBI taxonomy): Bacteria > Pseudomonadati > Pseudomonadota > Gammaproteobacteria > Pseudomonadales > Pseudomonadaceae > Pseudomonas > Pseudomonas sp. Marseille-QA0332. Next base: position 4,210,926 of record NZ_CM143106.1, on the reverse strand, counting down.
GTGGCCAGGCGCGACCTCGGTGGCATTGCCCAGGGGTTCGTCATCGAGCAGGTTCTGCGCCTTCAGGCTGTCCGGCGCCCACTCGCCCTCGACGCTGTCGGCAATGCGCAGGGCGCTGTAGGAAGCGATCCACCAGTGCTCGGCGGCGCGCCTGGCCGGTTCGCGTGCCGGTTGCAGCCGCTGTTCGTCACGGGGTGGCACATACACTTGGCCGTTGACGGCAGGCAATGCCTGCACCTGCATGGCCGGGCAAGCGCCCCGCATCTCAGCCAGCCAGTCGGTCAGATCGCCAGAGGCTTGCAGTGGAGCGCCGCCGCCAAGCAGGTAGCCCAAGGCCGAGCGGTGCAGGACCGAGCGGCTGTCCCGGCCGCGCTTGAGGTCCGCCACACCCAGCCAGCAAGCGTATTGCGCTCGGGTCAGCGCCACGTAGAGCAAGCGCAGGTCTTCGCCCAGGCGCTCGTCGTCGGCAGCGGCGATGGCGGCTTCGTCCGGGCTCATGCTCACCCGTCGCTCACCTTGGTCATCGTGCCAGCTGATCGGCAGTCGGCTACCGTCCACCGGCCGGGCGCTACAGACGAACGGCAGGAACACCAAGGGATATTCCAGGCCTTTGGACTTGTGGATGGTCACCACCTTGACCAGTTGCTCGTCGCTCTCCAGGCGCACCACCTGCTCCTCTCCACCTTCGACCTGGCTGGTCAAACGTTCGGCCAGGTAGCGAATCAGCGCCTGCTCCCCGTCCAGCTCAGCCGACGCTTGCTGCAGCAGCTCGGTCAGATGCAGCAGGTTGGTCAGTACGCGCTCACCATCGCTCCTGGCGGTCAGGCGTGCCGGCAATTGGAAATCATGCAGCAATCGTCGCAACATGCTCAGCACGCCTTGTTCTCGCCAGAGCGCGCGGTATTCACGGAACTGCATCACCCGTGCCTCCCACGCCAGCTCGTTGCGGTTGAGCGCATCCAGCTCGGCCAAGGGCTGGGCCAAGCTGACGCTGGCCAGCGCGGCCCGCAGCAAACGGTCCGCATCCGGCTCGGCGCAGGCCCGCAGCCAGGCCAGCACATCCACGGCCTCCTGGCTTTTGAATACGGACTCCTTGTCGGAGAGGTAGACGCTGCGTACCCCGCGCGCACGCAACTGCGAGCGTATGGCCTGGGCCTCGCCACCATCGCGCACGAGGATGGCGATATCCGACGGGACCAACGGGCGCTGTTGACCTTCGCGGGTGACGAAGCCGCATTGGCCCGCCTTGCCTAGCTCTAGCAGGCGGACGATTTCGCTGGCGCAGGCCGGCGCCAACTGTTCCCGATACGTGCCGTTGGCTACCGGTTTGTCACTGGACAATGCCCAGAAAGTCAGCGCAGATTGCGCCTGGCCTTGCACCTGGAGCGCGTCCTTGCGGCCTTGTGCGGCCACGGACAGGAAGGGCACCGGATTGTCACTGGCGTCACGGAAAAGGAAGGCGCCACGCCCTTCGGGCCTGGCTTCGGCATGCTCGAACACGCGGTTGACCGCGGCCACCAGGGCCTCGGTGGAACGGAAGTTGGTACCCAGGCTGTGCAAACGTCCGGTACTGGCGCGCCGCGCGCGCAGGTAGGTGTGGATATCCGCGCCACGGAAAGCATAGATCGCCTGCTTGGGGTCTCCGATCAGGAAGATGCCCAAGTCCTGACGGTTTTGCTCGATCTGGTAGATCCGCTCGAAAATGCGGTATTGCACCGGGTCGGTGTCCTGGAATTCGTCGATCAGCGCCACCGGAAACTGCTCGCGAATGACCTGGGCCAGTGCTGGGCCCGACTCGCCCCGCAGGGCCGCATCCAGGCGCAGCAACATGTCATCGAAGCCCATTTCGGCCCGCCGGCGCTTTTCGCTTTCGAAGCGCGCAGCCACCCAGGTCGCGGCATGATCGAGGGCCTCCGTGCCAGGATCAGGTAGCTGCTGCAAGCGTTCACGCAGGGTCAGCATGGCGTCCAACGCGGCATGGCTGGGAGGTTCGGTTTTCCAGGCTTCGGCCATCCCCTCGGGGGTGAGGCGCTCGAAACCCTTGCCGATGTCGAGCAGATGGATATCTGGCGTCGCATGCCAGTGCGCCAACGCCTCCAACCACGGCTCGAAGTAGCGCGGCTGCAGTTTGCGAGCGTCCACGGCCTTGTCGGCGATGCCTTGCAGCAAGAGCGCGCGCAGTTCCTCGACCCAGGCGCCCCAGGGCTGCTTGATCCGGGCGAGTTCATCCTGGCGCCGGCGCAGGCCAGTCTTGATGTGCTGGGCAGGGTGGGCATCGTCATCGAGCGGACCCGCGCCGCCAAGCAAACCTTTCAGCCGGGTCAGCAGGGCAGCGGGCGACTTCCAGTGCTCCCGGACCCAGCCCAAGGTCTCTCCCGTCATGCCGTAGCAGAACTGTCGCCAGTAATCGCGCACCACTTCGTTGAGCAGCTCGCTGTGATCGGTTTCCAGGCTCTGAGTGAACAGGCTGCCACTGTCGAAGGCGTGCTCGCGCAACATGCGCTGGCACCAGCCATGGATGGTCGAGACCGCGGCTTCGTCCATCCACTGCGCGGCGGCGTCCAGCTTGCTGGCGCAGAGCGGCCAGGCGTCGATGGGGTAGTCAGCCCGCAATTGGCCTACCAGGGCATCCGGCTCGGCAATCTCGTCGCGAAAGAACTGCGCCGCCTGGGCCAGGCGAGCCCTGATACGATCTCGCAACTCCTTGGTGGCGGCGTCGGTGAAGGTCACCACCAGGATCTGGGGCGGCAGCAATTCGCGGCCGAATCCGCTATCGCCCAGCCCGTGTCCCAATACCAGGCGCAGGTACAGGGCCGAGATGGTGAAGGTTTTGCCAGTCCCAGCACTGGCTTCGATCAACTGGCTGCCGCGCAGGGGAAAGGTCAAGGCAAGCGGGCGGCTGGCTGCTTCGCTCATCGGGCTTTCTCCTGCGCCTGAAGATCCGTCCAGGGGGCGCTGAACAGCGGTTGATAGAGCGCTTGCACCCAGCCCTCGAAGGACTCGTCGGCAGTGAGCGCGGCGAAGTCCGGGTACTGGCGGGCCAGCGCCATGTCGCGGGCGCGCTCGCCGGCGCCTCCTCCAGGAAATTCCGAACCCTCGTAGGCGACCTGGGCCGCCTTGAACGCGGCCTCCCGATCCTTTCCGGCCAGGAAAGCGAACGCGGTACGCGGCGCTACCGGCAATGGCTGGCACATGCCTTGGCGCCAGGCCAACAACAGGTCGACAAGAGCGGCACGGGCGTGTTCCACGCTCAAGGGAGCCAGCAGCAATGTGGTATCGGTGGCCACCACCGCCGTATGCAGCGGCAGGCCCTCACTGCAGGCCAGCAGATGGTGCACCCAACTGTCGATCAGCCGTGACCATTTACGCCCGCCCCGGGTGTTGATTGCATTGGCCAGGAGGGTGATGCGCAACAGGGCACCGTCCTCGCCTTCATGCAAGCCAGCCAGCCAACCCTCCACTTCCAGGCCTTGAGCAGCAAAGTGCAACGGCAAGGCACTTTGCACAGGCGTGGGCCAGCGGACCAACAACGCCTGGTACCGACTGATCAAGCCTGGCAACGGGGCGATCAGCTCCGCCTGGAGCAGTTCCCCAAACCCGGCCATGGGCAGATGCCCGGCCGCCTGGAGCCTACTGGCCTGATTGCGCAGCACCTCTTCAAGCTCGGTTTCGCCACCTTGCAGGGCGGCATCCAACAGTTGGGTACTCAGGTTGTAGTGTTGCAGCCCGTCCAAGGTAAAAGGCTCGGCCTCTTCGAGAGCGCCCTGCACTTGCTCGAAGTACACCTTCAACCGTTGGGTATAGAAATGCTTGACCGGGTTGCGCAAGAAGCTCGTCAGTACCTCCAGCCCCAACGGCCCTTCTGGCACGAAGGCAGGCAAGCCGTCGGCCTGAACCCGCGGCGCGTAGGCCTCATGCACGGCCCGCCACTCTCGAGCATAACTGAACAACGCCGGCTGCCCTTCCTGGAAATAGCGGATGCTGAACGGCTGCAGAGGGTGCTCCAGGCTCAGGGCCTTGATCAACGCTTCGCCATTGGAGGGCTCGCTGCGCAAACGCCAGCCGGCAGCGAGGTGATCGCGCAGTTGGCCGACCAGCACGGACGGCGGGCGCTCCGTGTTGTCGCGGATGCTCCGGCCCACCCAGCTGATGTAGAGCTCCTTGCGGGCCGAAAGCACAGCCTCGAGCAACAGGTAGCGGTCGTCCTCTCGGCGAGAACGATCTCCCGGACGATAATCCGTGGCCATCAGGTCGAAATCCAGGGGCGGCTGGGCACGAGGGTAGTCGCCGTCGTTCATGCCCAGCAGGCAGACCATTTCGAAGGGAATCGCTCGCATGGGCATCAGGGTGCAGAAATTCACCGAACCGGCGAGAAAGCGTTGGTTCAACCCGCCCTGGTCCAGCCCCGCCAGCCAGGCTTCACGAACCACCGTCAAGGGCAGCGCCTCGACCAGCCCAACGGTCTCGCAGGCTTGCAGCCATTGATCGCGCAACTCATCGAGTTGAATGAGCAGGTACTCGGCATGCTCGTCCTCGGGCTTGAAGAAGTCGTTGACCAAGCCTTGCAAGCGCTGGCCCCAGGCTTGCGGCGCAACGGATTCGAGCAGCGCCTGGGACCAGTGGTCCAGGCGGTCGATCACGGCGAACAACGGTCCTACCAGGGCTGCGTCCAGGCCACCGACTTCGTCGTAAGGCTCTACCCCGGCGAACCCCTCCCCACCGCCGACGGCGTAGCCCAAGAGCATGCGTCGCAAGCCGAATCGCCAGCTGTTCTGTTCCATGCCCGCGGGCAAGCCCAAGGTCTTGCGCTGCTGGGCATCCAGGCCCCAGCGAACGCCAGCGCCTTCAATCCAGCTGTGCAGAACGGCCAAGGATTGCTCGGCAATGCCAAAACGCGCGCGCACGGCTGGCACGTCCAGCAGGTCAAGAATCTCGCCTACGGCAAAGCGGCTGTCGGGAAGTTTCAGCAAGTGTTCCAGGGCGATGAGCAGCGGGTCGCGCCCGCGCTGGGCCTGATCGTTCAAGGTGAAAGGAATGAACCGTTTATCGTCTCTTGGCACCTGCCCGAACACGGCGCGAATGTACGGCGCGTAACCGTTGATGTCCGGAACCATGACGATGATGTCCCGGGGCTTGAGCGCGGGATTGCTGGAAAAGCGCTGCAAGAGTTGGTCATGCAAGACTTCCACTTCTCGCTGTGCGCTATGCGCGATGTGGAAACGAACGGATGGATCCGCTTCGGGATCTACCGCTGGCCAAAGCTCACGGGTTTCGGCGAGGGGGCGCAACTCCAGAATGTCGTTCTGCAACTGACCGAGCAGAGTCTCGGTCGCCCCATCTTCGTACAGGTCGATCTTTCCATCGCTGAAAGCCCCCCGGTAGCTGTCCGGCTGATCGAACTCATCCAGCAGGGCAATGTAGTCACGCCCTTGTTTACCCCAGGCGGCCAGCAACGGCTGGGCATGCTGGTGCAAGCTGGTAGCGTCGAGCTGTAGCGGCACTCCCGGTTTGCGGCGCTGCCGACGATACTCGCGCTGTAGCAATTCCTTGTCCGCAATTATGTCTGCCCAATGATGGCGACAGGGATTGTGCACACACAACAGCACTTGGGTGAACCGGGCCAGCCCGGCCAATGCATGAAGCACCTGAGCGGGAAGCGATGAGATACCGAACACGATCACACGGCTCGGCAGGCCCGGCGGTGCTGTTTGTGCCGATAGCATGGTATCCATGTAGCGCTGGTGAACGCCCGCTCGGCTCTGGGCCATGCCTTCGACACCAACGTCTCCGAGCAGCGCCTGCCACAGTGCCGCCTGCCACTGGTTGCCTTCGGCCAGAGGGCGTGACTCACCACGACCACTGCGCAACTGATAGCGCCCTGCCGCCCAGTCTTCGAGCCAATCGGCTCGATATACCTGATATTGGTCATAGAGGTCGGCCAAACGTTGGGACAACTGGTAACGCTTGCGCATGTCCTGGTCATCGCCCAAGAAGCGCGCGAGCGGTGCGAATACAGGCTGATCGATCAGGATCGGCAACAATCGCATCAGACGCCAGGTGAGCGGTCCTTTGTCCAGCACGGACGTTTCTGGAATCTCCGAGCGGCCGAGAACGGATCGGTACAAACGCCACATGAAGCTACCTGGCAACTGCACGTCGATGGCCGCCGCCACGCCGCAGCCGCCGTCCTCGGGATCCGCCGCCAATGCCATCTTCAGCCATTGGGCGATGCCGTTGCTCTGCACCAGGGCGACCTCGTTTTCCAACGGGCGCAGCGGGTAGCGACGCATCCATTCCACTACCAGGCTACGCAAGTCGTCTGGGCGATTGCCGTGGATCACCATGAAACCGGGCGTGATGGACTCGAACTGCGACATGAGCTACCTGGAAGCGGTCAAAGGGAAACGATGCCATCTGTCCCTGGTCATCGCAACCCTGTCCGGCGCTGGGCAGCAGCCCTTGAAGCTGCCAGCCGCAACGACCAAGGCGCTGGCCCAGGCGTTCGAAGCCTTCCAGGCCAGCGCCGGATGCCCCGAGGCCACGCCCGGCTTGCCGCCTGAACCCCAGAAAGGACAAAACCCCTGGCTGCGGTCGCAGTCAGGGGTTTTGCGGAATGAATCTTGGCGATGACCTACTCTCACATGGGGAAACCCCACACTACCATCGGCGATGCATCGTTTCACTGCTGAGTTCGGGATGGGATCAGGTGGTGCCAATGCTCTATGGTCGCCAAGAAAAACGGTGCCGATCCGTCCAGGGGACGTGTCGGCCAACTCGGATGTGTGATGCAAGGTGCGAATTTTCGGTGCTGCGTCTTCACTCACCGCAACCTGCGCTGCAGATTGCTTGGGTGTTATATGGTCAAGCCTCACGGGCCATTAGTATCGGTTAGCTCAACGCCTCACAGCGCTTACACACCCGACCTATCAACGTCGTAGTCTTCGACGGCCCTTCAGGGAGCTCGAGGCTCCAGTGAGATCTCATCTTGAGGCAAGTTTCCCGCTTAGATGCTTTCAGCGGTTATCTCTTCCGAACATAGCTACCCGGCAATGCCACTGGCGTGACAACCGGAACACCAGAGGTTCGTCCACTCCGGTCCTCTCGTACTAGGAGCAGCCCCTCTCAAATCTCAAACGTCCACGGCAGATAGGGACCGAACTGTCTCACGACGTTCTAAACCCAGCTCGCGTACCACTTTAAATGGCGAACAGCCATACCCTTGGGACCGGCTTCAGCCCCAGGATGTGATGAGCCGACATCGAGGTGCCAAACACCGCCGTCGATATGAACTCTTGGGCGGTATCAGCCTGTTATCCCCGGAGTACCTTTTATCCGTTGAGCGATGGCCCTTCCATACAGAACCACCGGATCACTAAGACCTACTTTCGTACCTGCTCGACGTGTGGGTCTCGCAGTCAAGCGCGCTTTTGCCTTTATACTCTGCGACCGATTTCCGACCGGTCTGAGCGCACCTTCGTACTCCTCCGTTACTCTTTGGGAGGAGACCGCCCCAGTCAAACTACCCACCATACACTGTCCTCGATCCGGATGACGGACCTGAGTTAGAACCTCAAAGTTGCCAGGGTGGTATTTCAAGGATGGCTCCACGCAGACTGGCGTCCACGCTTCATAGCCTCCCACCTATCCTACACAAGCAAGTTCAAAGTCCAGTGCAAAGCTATAGTAAAGGTTCACGGGGTCTTTCCGTCTAGCCGCGGATACACTGCATCTTCACAGCGATTTCAATTTCACTGAGTCTCGGGTGGAGACAGCGCCGCCATCGTTACGCCATTCGTGCAGGTCGGAACTTACCCGACAAGGAATTTCGCTACCTTAGGACCGTTATAGTTACGGCCGCCGTTTACCGGGGCTTCGATCAAGAGCTTCGCTTGCGCTAACCCCATCAATTAACCTTCCGGCACCGGGCAGGCGTCACACCCTATACGTCCACTTTCGTGTTTGCAGAGTGCTGTGTTTTTAATAAACAGTCGCAGCGGCCTGGTATCTTCGACCGGCATGGGCTTACGGAGCAAGTCCTTGACCCTCGCCGGCGCACCTTCTCCCGAAGTTACGGTGCCATTTTGCCTAGTTCCTTCACCCGAGTTCTCTCAAGCGCCTTGGTATTCTCTACCTAACCACCTGTGTCGGTTTGGGGTACGGTTCCCGATTATCTGAAGCTTAGGAGCTTTTCCTGGAAGCCTGGCATCAACCACTTCGTCGCCTAGTGGCAACTCGTCATCAGCTCTCGGCCTAGGGATCCCGGATTTGCCTAAGATCCCAGCCTACCACCTTAAACTTGGACAACCAACGCCAAGCTGGCCTAGCCTTCTCCGTCCCTCCATCGCAATAACCGGAAGTACAGGAATATTAACCTGTTTTCCATCGACTACGCTCTTCAGCCTCGCCTTAGGGACCGACTAACCCTGCGTCGATTAACGTTGCGCAGGAAACCTTGGTCTTTCGGCGTGCGAGTTTTTCACTCGCATTGTCGTTACTCATGTCAGCATTCGCACTTCTGATACCTCCAGCCAGCCTCTCGACTGACCTTCACAGGCTTACAGAACGCTCCTCTACCGCGTCACCTGGTGGTGACACCCGTAGCTTCGGTGCATGGTTTGAGCCCCGTTACATCTTCCGCGCAGGCCGACTCGACTAGTGAGCTATTACGCTTTCTTTAAAGGATGGCTGCTTCTAAGCCAACCTCCTAGCTGTCTAAGCCTTCCCACATCGTTTCCCACTTAACCATGACTTTGGGACCTTAGCTGACGGTCTGGGTTGTTTCCCTTTTCACGACGGACGTTAGCACCCGCCGTGTGTCTCCCATGCTCGGCACTTGCTGGTATTCGGAGTTTGCATCGGTTTGGTAAGTCGGGATGACCCCCTAGCCGAAACAGTGCTCTACCCCCAGCAGTGATACATGAGGCGCTACCTAAATAGCTTTCGAGGAGAACCAGCTATCTCCGAGCTTGATTAGCCTTTCACTCCGATCCACAGGTCATCCGCTAACTTTTCAACGGTAGTCGGTTCGGTCCTCCAGTCAGTGTTACCTAACCTTCAACCTGCCCATGGATAGATCGCCCGGTTTCGGGTCTATACCCAGCGACTTGACGCCCTATTAAGACTCGCTTTCGCTACGCCTCCCCTATACGGTTAAGCTTGCCACTGAATATAAGTCGCTGACCCATTATACAAAAGGTACGCAGTCACAGCACGAAGCTGCTCCCACTGCTTGTACGCATACGGTTTCAGGTTCTATTTCACTCCCCTCTCCGGGGTTCTTTTCGCCTTTCCCTCACGGTACTGGTTCACTATCGGTCAGTCAGTAGTATTTAGCCTTGGAGGATGGTCCCCCCATGTTCAGACAAAGTTTCTCGTGCTCCGTCCTACTCGATTTCACCGGCAAGAGATTTTCGTGTACGGGGCTATCACCCACTATGGCCGCACTTTCCAGAGCGTTCCACTAATCTCAAACCGGCTTAAGGGCTGGTCCCCGTTCGCTCGCCACTACTAAGGGAATCTCGGTTGATTTCTATTCCTCAGGGTACTTAGATGTTTCAGTTCCCCTGGTTCGCCTCTTGCACCTATGTATTCAGTGCAAGATAACCAGCTTGTGCTGGCTGGGTTCCCCCATTCAGAGATCTCTGGATCACAGTCTGTTTGCCGACTCCCCAAAGCTTATCGCAGGCTACCACGTCTTTCATCGCCTCTGACTGCCAAGGCATCCACCGTATGCGCTTCTTCACTTGACCATATAACCCCAAGCAATCTGGTTATACTGTGAAGACGACATTCGCCGAAAATTCGCATGGCTCGCATGAGCCACTTACAAATTTTACCTTAGCCTGATCACCCCCAGTGAAAGGGATCATCAGTCTATATCTATCACACATCCGAATTTTTAAAGAACGATCTGACAAAAGCCAGACATCAATCTTCACGAGGAAGACTCATGTCTAGGTTCTGACGACAGGCAAGGTGGTGGAGCCAAGCGGGATCGAACCGCTGACCTCCTGCGTGCAAGGCAGGCGCTCTCCCAGCTGAGCTATGGCCCCAGAAACTGGTAGGTCTGGGCAGATTTGAACTGCCGACCTCACCCTTATCAGGGGTGCGCTCTAACCAACTGAGCTACAGACCTATATGCAGGGTCTTGATCGTCTTCTACAAGGAATCAAGCAATTCGTGTGGGGGCTCATCAGCTGGCTGATGTCGTCGATTAAGGAGGTGATCCAGCCGCAGGTTCCCCTACGGCTACCTTGTTACGACTTCACCCCAGTCATGAATCACACCGTGGTAACCGTCCTCCCGAAGGTTAGACTAGCTACTTCTGGTGCAACCCACTCCCATGGTGTGACGGGCGGTGTGTACAAGGCCCGGGAACGTATTCACCGCGACGTTCTGATTCGCGATTACTAGCGATTCCGACTTCACGCAGTCGAGTTGCAGACTGCGATCCGGACTACGATCGGTTTTGTGAGATTGGCTCCACCTCGCGGCTTGGCAACCCTCTGTACCGACCATTGTAGCACGTGTGTAGCCCAGGCCGTAAGGGCCATGATGACTTGACGTCATCCCCACCTTCCTCCGGTTTGTCACCGGCAGTCTCCTTAGAGTGCCCACCCGAGGTGCTGGTAACTAAGGACAAGGGTTGCGCTCGTTACGGGACTTAACCCAACATCTCACGACACGAGCTGACGACAGCCATGCAGCACCTGTGTCAGAGTTCCCGAAGGCACCGCTCCATCTCTGGGGCGTTCTCTGCATGTCAAGGCCTGGTAAGGTTCTTCGCGTTGCTTCGAATTAAACCACATGCTCCACCGCTTGTGCGGGCCCCCGTCAATTCATTTGAGTTTTAACCTTGCGGCCGTACTCCCCAGGCGGTCAACTTAATGCGTTAGCTGCGCCACTAAGATCTCAAGGATCCCAACGGCTAGTTGACATCGTTTACGGCGTGGACTACCAGGGTATCTAATCCTGTTTGCTCCCCACGCTTTCGCACCTCAGTGTCAGTATCAGTCCAGGTGGTCGCCTTCGCCACTGGTGTTCCTTCCTATATCTACGCATTTCACCGCTACACAGGAAATTCCACCACCCTCTACCGTACTCTAGCCGACCAGTTTTGGATGCAGTTCCCAGGTTGAGCCCGGGGCTTTCACATCCAACTTGATCAACCACCTACGCGCGCTTTACGCCCAGTAATTCCGATTAACGCTTGCACCCTCTGTATTACCGCGGCTGCTGGCACAGAGTTAGCCGGTGCTTATTCTGCCGGTAACGTCAAAACTGCAGGATATTAGCCTACAGCCCTTCCTCCCGGCTTAAAGTGCTTTACAATCCGAAGACCTTCTTCACACACGCGGCATGGCTGGATCAGGCTTTCGCCCATTGTCCAATATTCCCCACTGCTGCCTCCCGTAGGAGTCTGGACCGTGTCTCAGTTCCAGTGTGACTGATCATCCTCTCAGACCAGTTACGGATCGTCGCCTTGGTGAGCCGTTACCTCACCAACCAGCTAATCCGACCTAGGCTCATCTGATAGCGCAAGGCCCGAAGGTCCCCTGCTTTCTCCCGTAGGACGTATGCGGTATTAGCGTTCCTTTCGAAACGTTGTCCCCCACTACCAGGCAGATTCCTAGGCATTACTCACCCGTCCGCCGCTGAATCCGGGAGCAAGCTCCCGTCATCCGCTCGACTTGCATGTGTTAGGCCTGCCGCCAGCGTTCAATCTGAGCCATGATCAAACTCTTCAGTTCAATACTGCTTGGGTTTTTAAGAAACCCTAAACTTGGCTCAGCAATCTCAAATGACTACTATGATTGCTCATGTGTCACTTGTGATGCTGATAATCTTGGTGACTATCAGTCCAAACTCACAAGCACCCACACGAATTGCTTGATTCGATTTGTTAAAGAGCGTTTGGCCAAGAGCGTTTCGTCTCAACCGAGGCCGCGCATTCTACGCTGTCCTCATCGTCTGTCAAGCGTTTATTTCGAAGTATTTGCCGAGAATCTCGTTCAACTTCAACCACTTGACTCGCTGGCGATTGCTCGTAGCGGGAGGCGAATCATACAGCGTTGAAACCTGCTGTCAACCACCTTGTTCACCGCTGCCGATCAGTCGACCGAAGCCCTCCCGAGCCTGCCTGATCCGTCCAACCCTTTGATTCTCAAGGAGTTTTCCGTTTCGACTGCGTCGGAAGTGGTGCGCATTATAAGGGGATTCGAAAGGCCGTCAAGCCTTTATTCGAAAAATCTCATATTTCTTTTGCCTGCCGTTTTCCCAGCCGAGGCAGATGCTTCCACACTCGCGGTATGCGCAAGACCAGCAATCCTGCAGCCAGACTCGCATATATCGCCCATTCCTTGAGATCGGAACGAACGATCCACAAAAAATGCAGCAACCCCAGCCCCAGGATCACATAGATCAGCTTGTGCAATTTCTTCCACCGCGCCCCCAAGCGCCGCTGGCTTGCCCGATTGGATGTGGCGGCCAGCATCAGCAACCCGGCGAACCCGAGCGCACCGACGATGATATAGGGTCGCTTGCTCAACTCCACCCCCAGTTGCCTCCAGTCCAGCCCCAGGATGAAGAACAGATAAGCCAGCATGTGCAGAACGATATAGGCAAATGACCATAATCCCACCTGCCTGCGCACGATGATCCACCCTGCCCAGCCGCTCACCCGTTGCAAGGGCGTCATGCAGAGCGTGATCAGCAGTATGGTCAGCCCACCCAGTCCCAGCCGATCCACCAGGATCTTTCCAGGGTCCGGCCCGAGCAGGCCAGCCGATGCCTGATAGAGCCACCAGGTGGGAAAGGCGCAGCCACAGAGGAAGATAGCCAGGCGAAACCACGGGTAACGCATCAGTAGTGCTTCCGCAGGTCCAGCCCGGCATACAACGAGCCGACTTCCTCGGCATAACCGTTGAACATGAGGGTCTCGCGCACGTTCGGACTGAACAGCCCGCTAGGCAGGCGTCGCTCTCGAGCCTGGCTCCAGCGAGGGTGATCCACCTGCGGGTTGACGTTGGCATAGAAACCATATTCTTCCGGCGCCAGGCCCTGCCAGGTCGTGCCAGGCTGCTCGGTCACCAGGCTGACGCGCACGATCGACTTGATGCTCTTGAATCCGTACTTCCAAGGCACGACCAGGCGCAAAGGCGCGCCGTTCTGGCTGGGCAGCTCCCGGCCATACATGCCAACCGCCAGGATCGTCAGCGGATTCATCGCCTCGTCCAGCCGCAGCCCCTCTACATAGGGCCAGTCGATCAGGGCGAAGCCTGAACGCTGCCCCGGCATGTGCTTGGGATCGTGCAGGGTTTCGAAGCGGACGTAACGCGCCCGGGAAGTCGGCTCGACCTGTTTGAGTACACTGGCCAAAGGAAACCCCAGCCAGGGAATGACCATCGACCAGGCCTCGACGCAACGCAACCGGTAGATCCTTTCTTCGAGCTGGCAGGGCTTGACGAAATCTTCCAATGCATAGCGCCCCGGCTTGCCTACTTCCCCGTCGACCACGACGCTCCAGGGCTCCGTCGGCAAGCTGCCGGCATTGGCCGCCGGATCGCCCTTGTCGGGACCGAATTCATAGAAGTTGTTGTAGTGGGTCGCGTCGCGAAACGGGGTGATGGGCTCGCCCTTTACGGTCACGGCCTCCCAGCGGGTCGATTGGAGCTTGTCGCGCAACCAGTCGGGCGGGCTGCCCGCCTCGGCATCGGCGTAACGGCTGGCCTGGGCTGCGCGGCCGATGCGCGGCAAGCCCGCCATGGCAGCGCCGGCGAACGCTCCGCCGAGCAGGCTGCGCCGCGAGAGATAGCAGGATTGACTCGTGATCTCCGACGACTTGCACTCGGAGGATCGAGGAAGCTTGATGAGCATGACGGCCCCGCGACACTGGTTGGGTGATGTACCAGTAGACTATGGGGCCGCAAGGTTATTCCACGATTAAACGATTTTCACGGCTTGCGACGGCGGGTACGCAGCAGGTACTGCACCGGGCCGGAGACAGCGTAGCCGAGGAAGATGAGCAGCAAGATGCGTGGCGGGTCGCTGAATACCACGGCGAATACCAGCACCACGGCCAGGATGGCCACGAACGGCACGCGCCCCTTGAGGTCCAGCTCCTTGAAGCTGTTGTACTTGATGTTGCTGACCATCAGCATGCCCGCGGCGGCGACCAGCAAGGCGACCACGAACGACAGCTTCGAGCCCTGGATACCGTAGTCGCTGAAAGCCCATACGGTACCGGCGACCACACCGGCAGCGGCCGGGCTCGCCAGGCCGATGAAGTAACGCTTGTCGGCGGTACCGACCTGGGTGTTGAAACGTGCCAGGCGCAGCGCCGCGCCAGCGACATAGATGAAGGCCACCATCCAGCCGACCTTGCCCATGTCGCCCAGCGCCCAGACGAAGGCCAGCAGTGCCGGCGCCACGCCAAAGGCAACCATGTCGGACAGCGAGTCATATTCGGCGCCGAAGGCGCTCTGGGTGTTGGTCATGCGCGCCACCCGACCGTCGAGGCTGTCCAGCACCATGGCGACGAAGATGGCGATGGCGGCAAAGGCCAGGTACTTGCTGCCTTCCCGGGCATCTCCGGCGCTCAGGAAACCGTGCGCGCTGATGGAACTGATGATCGAGTAGAAGCCGGCAAACAGGTTGGCCGTGGTGAACAGGTTGGGCAGCAGGTAGATGCCACGGTGCCGAACCTTGCGCCCTTCAGCGTCATGCCCTTCCTCGATGTGCTCATCGACGGGCAGCAGGCTTTCGGCGTCGGAGGGCTTGTTCGGCTCTTCGGGACGTTCGCTCATGGAGGTTACCTTGCAACAGGGTGGAAAGTTTTCGACGCAGGCTGGCGACGGAGGTTCGACGCCGGCCGATGGTCGCTTTATACCAGAAGCTGGTGCCCAAACGAAAAACGCGGCCAAGGCCGCGTTCTTCGTCACGTCACGACAAGAATCAGTTCTTGCTCTTGTCGACGATCTTGTTGGCCGAAATCCAAGGCATCATCGAGCGCAGCTGCTCGCCGATGATCTCGATACCGTGGGTAGCGTTGTTGCGACGCTTGGCGGTCATCGACGGATAGTTGGTGGCGCCTTCGCTGATGAACATCTTCGCGTACTCGCCGTCCTGGATGCGCTTGAGTGCGTTGCGCATGGCCTTGCGGGATTCTTCGTTGATGACCTCGGGGCCAGTGACGTACTCACCGTACTCGGCGTTGTTGGAGATCGAGTAGTTCATGTTGGCGATGCCGCCTTCGTACATCAGGTCGACGATCAGCTTGAGTTCGTGCAGGCACTCGAAGTAGGCCATTTCCGGGGCATAGCCGGCTTCGACCAGGGTTTCGAAACCAGCCTTGACCAGCTCGACGGTACCACCGCACAGCACGGCCTGCTCGCCGAACAGGTCGGTTTCGGTCTCGTCCTTGAAGGTGGTTTCGATGATGCCGGTACGACCGCCACCCACGCCAGCGGCGTAGGACAGCGCGACGTTCTTGGCATTGCCCGAGGCGTCCTGGTAGATGGCGATCAGGTCAGGGATGCCACCGCCCTTGACGAACTCGGAGCGCACGGTGTGGCCAGGAGCCTTCGGCGCGATCATGATCACGTCCAGGTCGGCACGTGGCACGACCTGGTTGTAGTGGATCGAGAAGCCGTGGGAGAAGGCCAGGGTAGCGCCTTTCTTGATGTTCGGCTCAATTTCGTTCTTGTACAGGGTGCCCTGGAACTCGTCCGGGGTCAGGATCATGACCAGGTCGGCGGCGGCGACGGCGGAAGCGACATCGGTCACCTTCAGGCCGTGGGCTTCTGCCTTGGCGACGGTGGCCGAACCTTTACGCAGACCGATGGTGACATCCACACCGGAGTCCTTCAGGTTGCACGCCTGGGCGTGACCTTGGGAGCCGTAGCCGATGATGGCGACCTTCTTGCCCTGGATGATGGAAAGGTCGCAGTCTTTGTCGTAGTAAACTTTCATGAAACACCCCTGTTATATCTGGCTCCTGGGGAGCCATCGCTGAATGCTGTTGTTTAGATGCTGAGCACTTTGTCGCCACGGGCAATGCCGGTGACGCCGCTGCGCACGGTTTCGAGAATCGAGGCAGTGCCGATCGCCTGGATGAAGCTGTCGAGCTTGTCGCTGGTGCCACTGAGCTGCACGGTGTACACGCTGGCCGTCACGTCGACGATCTGGCCGCGGAAGATATCCGTGGTGCGCTTGATCTCGGCGCGCTGGGCACCGGTGGCCTTGACCTTGACCAGCATCAGCTCGCGCTCGATGTGGGCGCTTTCCGACAGGTCGACCAGCTTGACCACCTCGACCAGCTTGTTCAGGTTCTTGGTGATCTGCTCGATCACCTCGTCATGCCCGATGGTCGTCAGGGTCAGGCGCGACAGGCTCGGATCCTCGGTCGGTGCGACGGTCAGGCTTTCGATGTTGTAGTTGCGCTGGGAAAACAGGCCGACCACGCGAGACAGGGCACCGGGTTCGTTTTCCAGCAGCAGGGAAATGATGTGCCGCATATCAGGTACGCTCCGTCTTGCTCAGCCACATATCGCGCATCGAACCATCCTTGATCTGCATCGGATAGACGTGCTCGCTCCGGTCGACCTGGATGTCGATGAACACCAGTCGATTCTTCATGGCGAAGGCTTCCTCGAGCTTGGGCTTGAGATCCTTCAGGCTGGTGATGCGGATGCCGACATGGCCGTAGGCCTCGACCAGCTTGATGAAATCAGGCAGCGACTCCATGTACGAATGCGAGTGGCGGCTGTTGTAGGCCATGTCCTGCCACTGGCGCACCATGCCCAGCACACCGTTGTTCAGGTTGACGATCTTCACCGGCAGGCCGTATTGCAGGCAGGTCGACAGTTCCTGGATGTTCATCTGGATACTGCCTTCGCCGGTGACGCAAGCCACGTCGTCGTCAGGGAAGTTCAGCTTCACGCCCATCGCGGCGGGGAAGCCGAAGCCCATGGTGCCCAGGCCGCCGGAGTTGATCCAGCGATTGGGCTTGTTGAAACGGTAGTACTGCGCCGCGAACATCTGGTGCTGGCCCACGTCGGAAGTCACGAATGCCTCGCCGCCGGTCACTTCGCACAGCGTCTCGATGACGGCCTGTGGCTTGATCACGCTGCCATCACCCTTGTCGTAAGGGAACAGGCCGCGGTCGCCACGCCATTCCTCGATCTGCTTCCACCAGGCATCGAGTGCCGCCTGGTCAGGCTTGGCGCCGATTTCCCCGAGGATCGCCAGCATTTCGTTGAGCACGCTGTCCACGGGGCCTACGATCGGCACATCGGCCTTGATCATCTTGGAAATCGACGCTGGGTCGATGTCGATGTGGATGATCTTGGCATTCGGGCAGAACTTGGCCGGGCCGTTGACCACCCGATCGTCGAAGCGGGCGCCGACCGCGAAGATCACGTCGGCATGGTGCATGGCCATGTTCGCCGGGAAGCTGCCGTGCATGCCGAGCATGCCGAGGAACTGACGGTCGGTGCCTGGGTAGCCGCCCAAGCCCATCAAGGTGTTGGTGACCGGCAGGTTCAGCGCCTTCGCGATCTGGGTCAGGGCCTCGGAGCCGCCGCCGAGGATCACGCCGCCGCCGGAGTAGACGATCGGACGCTTGGCGGCCAGGAGCATTTCGGCAGCCTTGCGGATCTGCCCCGAATGCCCGCGCACGGCCGGGCTGTAGGAGCGCAGCTTGACCTTCTTGGGATAGACGTACTCGAACTTCTCGGCTGGGTTGGTCATGTCCTTGGGGATATCGACCACGACCGGCCCGGGACGTCCCGACTCGGCCAGATAGAAAGCCTTCTTCAGCACCTCGGGAATTTCCGAGGCGTGCTTGATCATGAAGCTGTGCTTCACGATCGGCCGGGAGATACCGATCATGTCGGTTTCCTGGAAGGCATCGGTACCGACCATGGTGCTTGGCACCTGCCCGGAGAGGATCACCATCGGAATGGAATCCATGTAGGCCGTGGCGATACCGGTGATGGCGTTGGTGGCACCAGGTCCGGAAGTCACCAGCACCACGCCGGCCTTGCCGGTCGCGCGGGCATAGCCATCGGCCATGTGGGTAGCGGCCTGCTCATGGCGAACCAGGATGTGCGAGATCTCTGGCTCCTTGAACAGGGCGTCGTAAACATGAAGAAGAGCACCACCAGGGTACCCGTAGATGTGCTTAACGCCTTCGTCGCGCAAGAAGCGGACGACCATCTCAGCGCCAGATAAAAGCTCCACGTTGTTCACCTCTAAAACGCCAGAATACCGCCCGGAAGGCGGGGTCTTGATAGGTTTACTGCCAAGCAGAGCATGAGCGAACGTCAGCACTGACTGAGCAAGTATTGGGAGCGCCCCAGAGTGTTGCGGGGTTTTCCCACCCAGCGCGAGGTAACGCGTTGCGGGGTGTTACAGGTCGGCGCGGGTGTGCGCCTCATGATCGGCTTGGCGGGTCTGCTTCTGGCAGTCCCCCTACAGCGGAAACTGGATTCTTCTTATTCACGGCCCGCAAGTCAAGAAAAATTATTGCCAATTTTTCCCGCAGATGAATTGCCACCGCCATAAAAAACCGGACCGGCAGCAGAAAAATAAACTTTTGGAAGAAAAAGGGCCACAATCTGCGGCCCTTGATGGAAAAAAAGAAGAAATCAGGCGGATGGGCTGATCAATTGGTCGAATGCTGCCAGCAGTCGGCGCAACTCGCGGCTTTCATCAGGTCGGTCGCCATAGACGGTTTCGGCCATCACCAGGATGCCCGAGGCGTTGGGAAGCGGCAGGCCCTGTTCGAGGATGTGCTTCATGCGCGGCAGGAAGATCCATTGCAGCCACTGTTCGAAGCTCATGCTGTCGACAGCGAACGGCGCCGTGCTGGCCAAGGCCGCGGCACTGGGCGACGCCTCGCTCCACCAGCCCTGCACATGCAGTTCGCGCTCTATCAGCAACAGGTGGTCGGCGATCTCGGGAACGCGCCGGTCCATCACGAACGGACCTGCGCTTTCTGGCGTGCCAGCGCCGCCCCAGCACTGTCGCCCTGCTTTTCGCGGGCCTGGGCAATGACGTTCCACAACTCCGACTGCAGGTCGGGGCGACCACTGGCATAGGTCAACGCACGCCGCGCCAGTTGCTCGGCCTGAGCCGCATCGCCCTGGGCCAGCCGAACCTGAGCCAGGCGGAACAGCACCTGGGGCTCGCGCGGGGCGATCCGCTGGGCGCGCTCCAGGCTCGACGACGCGCCGTTGAAATCGCCGCCACCTTGCTGCTGGCGCGCGGTGGTCAACAGCGCCAGCACCGGTCCGTCCAGCTGTTCGTCGGCCGACAGGCTGCTGCCAATGGGCGCATTGCTGCGTGGGATGCCAGTCGGGGCCGGCGCGCTGGCGGTGCTGGACGCACTGTTCATCGAAGCGATGTCGAATGGTTCGTCACTGACCGGATTGGGCGTGATCGGCCCGGTGCTGATCGGCGCCGCAGCGGTGGACGCCGGGAAGGTCTGGATCGGCTCGGTACTGGCGCCCTGCGGTACCATGACGGTCACCCCAGAGTCGCTCGGCAAGGCCTGTGCCTGGCTGGTTCCGGTCGCGACCGGGTTGGCCGCGGCAGGGCGATTGGCCGCGACACGCTCGGCATTGGAGACCCTGGAGCCCGAATCCACCACCGGGATCGAACCACGCGGCACACTGGCGCAGCCATGGAGCATGGCCAGCGTCGTCAAGGCAGGAAACCACCACTTGTTCACGTCACACCCTCTTATGCATCAGGTGACCTGCCGGGCGGCAGGCCACACGCTTAGTTCATCCATCCCTTGACCCAGTCCATGACCGACTCGTCCGGATTGGACTGGCCACCGCAAGCGGCACCGGCGGGTGGCTCGCTGCCACGAATATACGGCATCTGTACCGCCCCCGGACAGCTGGCGTCGGAGCCCTGCCCTGAGTAGGGGTCGATCCAGGCCTGGACGATGTTGTCCGGCTGCGGCATGTCCAGCGGCAGCGGATCGGCCTTGCGCATGAAGCTGGTCCACACCTGCAGGGCACCGGTGGCGCCGGTGAACGGCGTCTTGCCATTGTCGTCGCGCCCCAGCCAGACCACGGCTAGCAGGTCCTGGCTGAAGCCGGAGAACCAGCTATCGCGTGAATCGTTGCTGGTGCCGGTCTTGCCCGCCAAGGTCAGCGAGCCGGGCAAGGAATTGTAGACCGAGCGCCCCGTGCCCTCGCGCATCACCCGCTGCATGGCATTCTGTACCAGATAAATGGCGCCGGGATCGAACGTCTGCTGGATCTGGAACGGATAACGCTTGAGTGGCTCGCCCTCGGCCGTCAGCACGCTGCGGATACCGCGCAGGGGGGTATTGAAGCCGCCGTTGGCGATGGTCTGGTACATGGTCGCCACCTGCATCGGCGACATGCCGCCAGCCCCCAGCAACATGGCCGGGAATGCCGGCCAGTCGACGTCCACGCCCAGACGGCCAATGGTCTTGATCACGTTCGGCACGCCGACTTCCAGACCGATCTTGGCCGTGGACAGGTTGTACGAGTTGGCCAGCCCCTGGTAGAGGTAGATGGTGCCGTGCGAGCGGCGGTCGTAGTTCTGCGGGCGCCAGACCTGGCCGTCGCCACCCTTGACCGAGAAAGGCTCGTCCTGCACCCAACTGGTGAGCGTGAACTTGCTCGGCTTCTCCAGCGCGGTCAGGTAGACCGCCGGCTTGACCAGCGAGCCGATCGGCCGTACCGCGTCGATCGCCCGGTTGAAACCGGCGAAACCGGCCTGGCGGCTGCCGATCAAGGCCTGGACTTCACCGGTCTCGGGGTTGGTCACGACCATTGCCGACTCGACTTCCCCGGCCCCCTTGCGCCCGGCCAGGCGCTTGAAGGTCTCGCGCATGGCGGTCTCGGCCTTGAGCTGCAGGATCGGGTCGAAGCTGGTGAAGATGCGCAAGCCTTCTTCGGTCAGGTCTTCGTCGCGATAGTCCTGGCGCAGCTGGCGCTTGACCAGGTCGAGGAACGCCGGGAACGAACTGTCGGCCAGACTGCCGCGCTTGGTCACGCCCAAGGGCATCTTCTTCGCTGCATCGACAGCCTCCTGGCTGGCCACGCCCTGCTCGGCCAGCAGGTCGAGCACCAGGTTGCGACGATTGAGGGCCCGCTCGGGATAGCGCCGCGGATTGTAGTAGGACGGCCCCTTGACCATGCCTACCAGCAAGGCCACCTGGTGCAGCTTGAGCTCCGATAGCGGTTGGCTGAAGAAGAACTGGCTGGCCAGGCCGAAGCCATGCACGGCACGCTGGCCGTCCTGGCCGACGAAGACCTCGTTGAGGTAGGCCTCGAGGATCTCGCGCTTGTCATAGTGCATTTCCAGCAGCACGGCCATCATGGCCTCGGTGAGCTTGCGGCTCAGGCTGCGCTCGCTGGTCAGGTAGAAGTTCTTCACCAGCTGCTGGGTCAGGGTACTGCCGCCCTGGCGCATCGAGCCGGACGAGGTGTTCACCCATGCCGCGCGCGCGATCGACTTGGGCGAGACACCGAAGTGATGATAGAAATCGCGGTCTTCCACCGCTACCAGGGTTTCGAGCAGATACGGCGGCACCTGGTCGATCTTGATCAGAATGCGGTCCTCGAGGTTCTTCGGATAGATGCCACCGATCAGCAGCGGCTCCAGCCGGACCACGTCGAGCTTGCCGCCGTTGGCGCCCGAGAGGCCGGCCACATAGTCGCCGGAGAACCGCACGCGCACCAGCTGTGCCGGCTCCATGCCCTCGTAGAACTGGAAACCGCGGGTATTGAGCTCCACGGTATTGCCGTTCACCGACGCCGCCCCGGGGCCGTTGGCCGAGCTCTCGCGGCGATAGCCCAGGGCATCGAGCTCGGTCAGGAAGTCATTGCGGCTGAGTTTCTGCCCGACGAACAGCTCGAGCGGCCGGGCATATACCTTCGCCGGGATCGACCAGCGCTTGCCGGCGAATTTCTCCTGGACGACAGCATCGAGGTAAACCGCGAAGCCGGCGAGCACCACCAGGCCGACCAGGCTGAGCTTGAGCGCCCAGCCCAGCCAGGCGCGCGAGCGGCCGGTCGGGCGTTTCTTTGAATTGCGGGGGGTCTTGGTACGAGTCATGGTCGCGGATTATACGCACTTTACAAAGGCTGGGCAGGCGCCCTCTGGCGGTTTGCAGGGGCGGCACCATTGACCATAATGTGGGTTTCGAATTCCCTGACCCTTGAAGGATCGCCTGTGAGCCAAGCCCTGATCACCGCGCTGCAGAACCCAGCGCTCTACCCTCACCCAGTCGACGGCTTCCAGCTGATCGAGACGCACATCTCCTGGGTTCTGCTCACCGGTGACTATGCCTACAAGATCAAGAAGCCGATGAACTTCGGCTTTCTCGACTTCACCGAGCTGGGCCGGCGCGAGCATTTCTGCAACGAAGAGCTGCGCCTGAACCAGCGCCTGACCGAAGGTCTGTACCTCGAGGTAGTGCCCATCACCGGTAGCGAGCAGGCCCCGCGCCTGGGCGGCGATGGCCCGGCCATCGAATATGCCCTGAAGATGCGCCAGTTTCCGGCTGGCCAGATGCTGTCCACCTTGCAGGCCAATGGCGAGCTGAGCGCCGGGCATATCGACCAGATGGCCCGACAGATCGCCGAGTTCCACCTGCAGGCACCCCGGGTACCCGTCGAGCACCCCCTGGGCACGCCGGAAAGCGTCATGGCTCCGGTGGAGCAGAACTTCGAGCAGATCCGCCCCTTCCTTTCCGACAAAGCCGACCTGCAGCAACTCGAAGGCCTGCAAGCCTGGGCCCGCAGCAGCTTCGAGCGACTGCGCCCGCTGCTCGAGTCGCGCAAGGCCGACGGCTTCGTGCGTGAATGTCACGGCGACATCCATCTGGGCAATGCGACCCTGATCGATGGCCAGGTGGTGATCTTCGACTGCATCGAATTCAACGAGCCCTTCCGCCTGACCGATGTCTATGCCGATATCGCCTTCCTCGCCATGGACCTGGAGGATCGTGGCCTCAAGTGCCTGTCACGACGCTTCATCAGCCAGTACCTGGAACTGACCGGTGACTACCAGGGGTTGGAGCTGCTCAATTTCTACAAGGCCTATCGCGCCCTGGTACGCGCCAAGGTCGCGCTGTTCAGCCTGGCGCCGGACGCCGATGGCGTACAGCGCGCCACCACCCTGCGCACCTACCGCAACTATGCCAGCCTGGCCGAAAGCTACAGCGCCATCCCGTCGCGCCTGCTGGCCATTACCCATGGCGTCTCGGCCGTTGGCAAGAGCCATGTCTCCATGCGCCTGGTCGAAGCCCTGGGCGCGATCCGCGTGCGCTCGGATGTCGAGCGCAAGCGCCTGCATGGCCAGCAGCCAGAGGCCGAGAGCGGCAAGCTGCAGGCCGGGATCTACGACGCGCAGGCCAGCCAGGCCACCTATGAGCGACTGCACCGGCTGGCGACCGGGATCCTGCGCGCCGGCTTCCCGGTGGTGCTGGACGCTACCTACCTCAAGCGCGAGCAGCGCCAGGCAGCAGCGGCGGTAGCCAGCGAAACCGGCGTGCCCTTCCTGATCCTCGACTGCCATGCTCCCGAGGCGGTCATCGCCAGCTGGCTGGAGCAACGCCGTGCCGAGAACGACGACCCGTCGGACGCGACGCTGGAAGTGGTCAAGGCCCAGCAGGCCAGTCGCGAGCCGCTCGACGAGCAGGAGCTGCAATCGAGCAAGCAGGTCGATACCCAGGCAAGCACCAGCATGGACCAGTTGATCGAGCAGATCCACCAGCGTCTGCCGGGGCTTTGATCGGCTGCAACGCCAGGGATTGCAGCCCGTCGGGCGCCAGCGGCCAATCGCTGCGCTGGCGCCAGCGCCCGCTACACTGCATTGACCACTGACCTGCCGGCGATTACCCATGGCCATTCAGCATCGCAAGGAGGCCTGATGAATGACGAATTGCAGCATCTGAAGAACCTTGGCAAGACATCTGCGCAGTGGCTGCATGCAGCCGGTATCCATAGCGCGTCGGATTTGCGCAAGCTAGGCGCGGTGGGTGCCTATCAGGCAGTGAAGACCCGTGGCTTTCGTGCCACCAAGGTGCTGTTGTACTCGATCGAGGGCGCGTTGCTGGACATGCACTGGAACGACCTGCCTGCCGAACACAAGCAGAAACTCAATCAGCAACTGCATGCCGAGACCCGCCTGGGCGGCGCCGGGAAATAAATGCGACGAAAGGCATTGACTGAGAAATGAGAATCGTTATGATTATCACAACTGGTCGCGAGACTGGTTGGATAAACTGAAAGCCCCTGGTTCGGACTCTCAGATTATCTCCTCATCAGGCTAATCACGGTTATTGACCCGGCTCTTTTGCCGGGTCTTTTTTTGCATGCGCGGCGTGTTTCGGCGTCCGGCTCTAGCGAGCGATGATCAACGGGTGGCCACGCTCCGGATGGGGCTGCACCAGTACCTCCAGGCCGAACACTGCCTTCAGCTTTGCTGGTTCGAGAACCGCTGCCGGTGCGCCCAGGGCGTGACAACGCCCTTGGTTCAGCAGTAACAGGCGGTCGCAATAACGTGCCGCCAGGTTCAGGTCGTGCAGGATCACCATAACCGCCACGCCCCGCTCGGCGAAACGGCGTAACGCTTGCAAGGTAGTGTGCTGGTGCAACGGATCGAGCATCGAAGTCGGCTCGTCGAGCAGCAACGTGGCGCCCTGCTCGCCAGGCCACAGCTGCGCCAGCACGCGTGCCAGATGTACCCGCTGGCGCTCGCCTCCCGACAGCGCCAGGTAGTTGCGTCCCGCCAGATGCGTGGCATCGACCGCCTCCAGGGCCACCCGGACGATATTGCGATCCTGTTGCAGCCCGGACGCATGCGGCAAGCGTCCCATGGCCACCACCTCCTCGACGCGAAACGCGAATTCCAGGCTCGATACCTGCGGCAAGACCGCCAGGCAGCGTGCCCGTTCCTGGCTGCCCCAGCGCTGCAGCGCTCGCCCACGCAGTCGCACCTGGCCATGGCTGGGCTCCAGTTCCGCGCACAACGCCGCCAGCAGGCTGCTCTTGCCCGCACCGTTGGGGCCAAGCACGCCCAGCAGCTGCCCCGGCACCAGCTCGAAGCTGATGTCATGCAGGACTTGGGCATTGCCTCGCCATAGACCAAGCCCGTCGACTTCCAGCATCAGTGACGCCCCCTTACCAGCAATACCAGAAAGAACGGTGCGCCGATCAGCGCGGTGACGATGCCGATCGGCAATTCCGCCGGTGCCAGGGCCAGGCGCGCAACCAGGTCGGCGAACAGCAGCAGCGCGGCGCCGGCCAACAGCGAGGCCGGCAGCAGCACCCGGTGATCCGGCCCCGCCAACAGACGTACCAGATGCGGCACCACCAGGCCGATGAAGCCGATCAGCCCCGCGGCGGCGACCGCCGCGCCGACACCCAGGGCGGTACAGAACACCAGTTCGCGCTTGAGCCTCTCCACCTCGATGCCCAGGTGCCGCGCTTCCGACTCGCCCAGCAGCAGTGCATTCAAGGCCCGGGCCCGGCGCGGCAGCCACAGCGCAACCGCCGCGACCACCAGCAACAAAGGCCATAACCGCTGATAGCTGGCGCCATTGAGCGAGCCGAGGTTCCAGAACGTGAGGCTGCGCAAGGTGGCGTCGTCGGCCAAATAAGTGAAAAGTCCCACCGCCGAGCCGGCCAGCGCGGTCAGCGCGATCCCCGCCAGCAACATGGTGGCGACATGGGTCCGGCCGTCTCGGCGGCCGAGCCGATAGACCAGAGCGGTCACCAACAGGCCACCGACGAAGGCGCAGATCGACAGCAGGTAGGGTTCGATCCAGGACGGCATGCCGCCCAGCCAGCTGCCGCCGACGATCGCGATCGCCGCGCCGAGTGCCGCGCCACTGGCCACGCCTACCAGCCCTGGATCAGCCAGGGGGTTGCGGAACAGCCCCTGCATGGCGACGCCCGAAAGCGCCAGCACGGCACCGACCGAAAGCCCCAGCAAGGTACGCGGCAAGCGGATCTGGCCGATGATCAGTTCGGCCTGTTGCAGACCCGCGCCGCCAACCGGAACCCCGAACAGGCGCAGTACGGCCCGCAACACATCGGCCAGCGGCAGGCTCACCGGCCCCAGCGCCAAGGACAGCCAGGCGGCAAGCATGCATAGCAGGACCAGGCAGACGAACAATATCCGTGGCCGCACCCGTCGCCTCATCGGGCCAAGCCCCCGAGGGTCGCCGGATGCAAGACTGCCGCCAGTTCACGCAAGGTGTCGGGCATTCGCGGGCCCAGACCACCAACCAGCAGTGTCGGGTCGAGCGCGAACAGGCGCTTGTCGCGCACGGCCCGCGAGCGGGCCAGTGCCGGATTTTCCTTGAGCAGGGCCTGTAGCGCCTGCTCGCCTTGCAAGACGCGATCGGCCAATACCAGGACATCGGCATCGAGCGCCGCGAGCATTTCCGTCGAGAAATCGCGATACCCCTCGTGCTCGGCAAGGTTGCGCCCCCCGGCCTGACGTAGCAGCCAGTCGCCCGCGGTGCCTTTGCCGGCGACCAGCGGCCTGGCCCCGGCATGACCGACCAGCACCAGCACGCCAGGCGACGGCCCGCGGGCCTGCGCCTGGCCGACCTCGACGCGCAGCGCCTGTAGGCGCTGACGGTACGCCTCGGCGAGCGCCGCGGCCTTGTCGGGCATGCCCAGCAGGCGCCCAAGGTGCTGCAGGTTATCCTCGACCGCGGCCAGTTCGGCCCTGCTCGAGAACAGCTCGACGCGCACGCCGGCCGCACGCAGCTGTTCCAGCACCGGCGGCGGGCCCATCTCCTCGGTGCCGGCCAGGATATCCGGGCGCAGGCTGAGGATGCCTTCGGCAGAGAGCGCGCGTTGGTAACCGATGCTCGGCAGCGACTTGAGCGATGCCGGGTGCTGGCTGGTGGTATCGACCCCGACCAGCCGTGACTCGCCACCCATGGCGCTGATCCATTCGCTCAAGGCACCGCCCGCGCTGACCCACCTGCGCGGCAGGTCGTCGGCCAGCGCCTGGGCGGCGAAGAGCAGGCAAGCGCACAGGCCGATGAAAGATCCAGGACGGCGCATCGTTCGACTCCTCTGGCAGACGCACGTCGCTTGTCGATAGCGACAGGATTGCGCACCATGGCTGCATGGCGCACTCGGATCCGCCAGATCTTGATAACTATTCTCATCGCACGCAAGTCCGTTGCGCACCGCAAGAGGTTTCCAGGCAATGCAGTTTCTTTGCCATTCCAACGACCTGCCGGAGGGCACCAGTCGTTCGTTCACGACAGAGGGCCTGCAACTGTTCGGCGTTCGCCGCCAAGGCCAGGTCTACCTCTATCGCAACCGCTGCCCGCACCGGGGCATACCCCTGGAATGGCGAACCGACGCTTTTCTCGACGAAAGCGCCAGCCTGGTTCGCTGTGCCCACCATGGCGCGCTGTTCCTGATCGAGACAGGCGAATGCGTGGCTGGTCCCTGCGAAGGCGAGCGACTACAGGCACTCGACAGCCTGGAAGACAGTCGAGGCATCTGGCTCAGCGATCGACCAGCACCGGCAGAGGCCGATCGATGACGATCTGCTCGGCATCCAGGCGCGTACCGTAGGCCAGCACCTCCACGCCATCGTCCATCGCTGCGCGCAAGGCCTGGGCGTAGGCGGCGTCGATCTCCCCGGCAGGACGCACCGCCTGCACGCCGGCGAGATTGACGCAGTACAACTGCACCGCGCGGATACCCTGCCGCGCCAACGCGCCCAATTCGCGCAAGTGCTTGGCGCCGCGTTGGGTGACGGCGTCGGGGAAAGCCGCCACGGCGCTGTCCGGATAGCCCAGGGTGACGCTCTTGACCTCGACATAGGCCGGCCCGTCGGGAAAATCCAGGCGAAAGTCCACCCGGCTACCCTCCTCGCCATAGGCCACTTCACGCCTGAGCGCGGTGAACCCGGCCAGCTCGCCGATCACCCCGGCACGCAGGGCCTCCTCGACCAGTGCGTTGGCTCGCCCGGTGTTGATGCAGGCCAGGCGCCCCTGCGGCGTCTCGCTGATTTCCCAGGTGCCTGGCAACTTGCGTTTCGGATCGCTGGAGCGACTGAACCACACGCGTCCGCCTGCCTGCATGCAATTGAGCATCGAGCCGGTATTGGGGCAATGGATGGTAATCTGTTCGCCGCTGGCCAGTTCGATATCGGCCAGGAACCGCTTGTAGCGCCGCAGCAGGCGCGCCTGCTCGAGCAAGGGGAAGAAGAGCATCAGCCGCGCCAGCCTTCCAGCCCACGGGCAATGCGCTGTACCGCTTCTTCCAGACGCTCCAGCCCTTGGGTATAGGCGAAGCGCACATGGTGCCCTGCCAGGTGCCGACCGAAGTCCAGCCCGGGCGTGAACGCCACGTGCTCGGTTTCCAGGAAATGCTGGCAGAACGCAAAGGCATCACCACCGAAGGCACTGATGTCGGCATATAGATAGAAGGCGCCCTGCGGCTCGACGGCGATCCGGAAGCCCAGCGCGCGCAGGGCGGGCAGCAGGTAGTCGCGGCGCCGGGCGAACTCGGCGCGACGCTGTTCGAGGATCGCCAGGGTGGCCGGCTCGAAACAGGCCAGCGCAGCATGCTGGGCCATGCTCGGCGCGCTGATGTAGAGGTTCTGCGCCAGCTTTTCCAGGTCCGCCATTGCCGCTGGTGGGGCGACCAGCCAGCCGAGTCGCCAGCCAGTCATGCCGAAGTACTTGGAAAAACTGTTGAGGACGAATGCCTCCTGGTCCACTTCGAGCACGCTTGGCGCATCCATGCCATAGGTCAGACCATGGTAGATCTCGTCCACTACCAGGTGCCCGCCCTGCGCGCGGGTGGCCTGGGAGAGGCTGGCGAGGTCGTCGCGCATGAGCACGGTACCGGTCGGGTTGGCTGGCGAGGCTACCAGGGCGCCGACGGTCTGCCGGTTCCAGTGCCGCGCCACCAGCTCGGCATTGAGCTGGTAATTGTCCTGTGGCCCCACCGGCACCAGCTGCGCCGCGCCTTCCACCAGTCGCAGGAAATGCCGATTGCATGGGTAGCCGGGGTCGGCGAGCAGCCAATGCTTGCCCGGATCGACCAGCAGGCTGCTGGCCAGCAGCAAGGCGCCAGACCCGCCAGGGGTAATCAGAATACGCTGCGGATCGACATCGAGGTCATGCCGCCGGCCATAGAAGCCGGCGATCGCCTCGCGCAATGCCGGCAACCCACGCGCCGCGGTGTAGCGAGTATGGCCGGCGGCGAGCGCGGCCTGGCCAGCTTCGACGATAGGCGCCGCGGTGGTGAAATCCGGCTCGCCGATCTCCAGGTGGATCACGTCGTGCCCAGCGGCCTGCAGTTCGTTGGCCCGCGCCAGCAAGGCCATGACATGGAAGGGTTCGATGGCGCGACTGCGCTCGCTGTAGGACTGGGCCATGGGCTTTTCTCGATTTGGACTAGACTGGTGATTCTACCTTTGCACGGCTGCGAACGTGTGTGACACGCCGCTGTCAATACCTCGATGCAGGCGGGGTAGCATACCCCTGATCTATCTGGTAAGTTCGGCGGCTCGCAGTCGCAGGGCCGGCGGGTGCCGGAGATGGAGCAAGCCTGTGCATTGGATCAGATGAGTGAGAGGCGGTCTATTCATGTCCACCCAAGAAAAGCATAAAAGCAGTCAACTTTTTCACGGCGTAGAGTCCTACGAGGAAACCCAGGGCGAAGAGTACATGGGTGAGCCCATGCGGGCCCACTTCACGAAACTGCTCAATGCCTGGAAGCAAGATCTGATGCAGAGCGTGGATCGCACCGTCGACCACATGAAGGACGAAGCCGCCAATTTCCCGGATCCGGCCGACCGTGCCAGCCAGGAAGAGGAGTTCGCCCTGGAGCTGCGCAACCGTGATCGCGAGCGCAAGCTGATCAAGAAGATCGACAAGACCATCCAGAAGATCCAAGACGAGGAATACGGCTGGTGCGAGGCCTGCGGCGTCGAGATCGGCCTGCGTCGGCTGGAGGCCCGTCCGACGGCGGACCTGTGCTTCGATTGCAAGGAGCTGGCGGAAAAGAAGGAGAAGCAGGTCGGCAAGGCCTGACCTGTTGGCGACCCTGCGCAGGCAGGCTTGCAGTTCGCTGTCGCCTGCCGGCAGACAGATCACCACGGGGCGCTCAGGCGCCCCGCTTCATTGATGGACCCGCGGCCATGAACGACTCCAGCTACGTCGGACGCTTCGCCCCGACCCCAAGCGGCTTTCTGCATTTCGGTTCGCTGGTCGCCGCCCTCGCCTCCTGGCTCGATGCCCGGGCCGCCGGAGGACGCTGGCTGCTACGGGTGGAAGACACCGACCCGCCCCGCGAGATGCCCGGGGCCCGTGACGCCATCCTGCAGACCCTCGAGCGCTACGGGCTGGAGTGGGATGGCGAGGTGGTCTGCCAGAGCCAGCGCCATGCGGTCTATGCCGAAGTGGTCGAACGCCTGTTGCGCCAGGGGCTGGCGTATGCCTGCACCTGCTCGCGCAAGCAGCTCGAAGGCTACGACGGCGTCTATCCCGGTTTCTGCCGCAATGCCGGCCACCCCCGTCAGGGCGCGGCGATTCGTCTGCGCGTGCCGGAGCTGAACTACCATTTCGTCGACCGGGTGCAGGGCCGCTTCGAGCAGCATCTGGGACGCGAGGTGGGCGACTTCGTCATCCAGCGTCGCGACGGCCTGTACGCCTATCAACTGGCGGTGGTGCTGGACGATGCCTGGCAGGGAGTGACGGACGTCGTGCGCGGCGCCGACCTGCTCGACAACACGCCCCGCCAACTGTACCTACAGGAGCTGCTCGGGCTGCCTCATCCGCGCTACCTGCATATCCCGCTGATCACCCAGCCCGACGGGCACAAGCTCGGCAAGTCCTATCGCTCGCCCCCCCTGGCCGCCGACCAGGCCACGCCGTTGCTGCTGCGCGCGCTGAGGGCGCTGGGCCAGGCCACCGAACCGACGATGGACGCTGCCAGCCCCGCCGAGGTGCTGGCCATCGCCACGCAGCGCTGGCGCCCGCAGGCCATCGCCAACCGGACCACCTTGCCCGAGGCGCAGCTGCGCTGATCGCCCAGGCCCCACCACTGGCCGGTCCTGGCGGTATGGCCCGGATAAATGCAGGCAGGCCTTGCCGATTGCTCGAAAGCCCAATAGATTCAAGCCTTTGCCGTAGGCAGACAGCGCTTGCGCCGCGGCTTGCCATTTGCGCCGATAATAAACGACCGATCCTGGCGCCCTGACTCGAGGCCAACATGTACATCTACCGTCTGGTCCTGCTGCTGGTGGTCGGGATCTACCTGTTCTCTCCCGCCATCATGGACTGGTGGATCGAACCCACCGGAGCCTGGTATCGCCCCTACCTGCTCTGGCTGATCCTGATCGTCGTGACCTTCATCCTGCAGAGCCAACGAGATGCCGATGAGCTTTAGCCTGACCCAGATGATCCTGGTCAGCGCCGCCTACCTGCTGGTGCTGTTCGGCGTGGCCTGGGTCAGCGAACGCGGCCTGATCCCGCGCTCGGTCATCCGCCACCCGCTGACCTATACCTTGTCCCTGGGCGTCTATGCCAGCGCCTGGGCCTTCTATGGCTCGGTAGGCCTGGCCTACCAGTACGGCTATGGCTTCCTGGCGTGTTACCTCGGCGTTTCCGGTGCCTTCCTGCTGGCGCCGGTGCTGCTCTATCCGATCCTCAAGATCACGCGCACCTACCAGCTGTCCTCGCTGGCCGACCTGCTCGCCTTTCGCTTTCGCAGCACCTGGGTTGGCGCGCTGACCACATTGTTCATGCTGGTCGGGGTCCTGCCCCTGCTGGCGCTGCAGATCCAGGCGGTCACCGACTCGATCAGCATCCTCAGTGCCGAGCCAGTGAAGGCGCCGATCGCGGCCGGCTTCTGCGCGATGATCACCTTGTTCACCATCTTCTTCGGTTCACGACACATCGCCACCCGGGAGAAACACGAGGGGCTGGTATTCGCCATCGCCTTCGAGTCGGTGATCAAGCTGGTGGCCCTGGGCGGCGTCGGCCTTTACGCCCTCTATGGCGTGTTCGGCGGCCCACACCAGCTCGAAGTCTGGCTGTTGCAGAACCAGACGGCCCTGGCCGCGCTGCATACGCCACTGCAGGAAGGGCCGTGGAGGACGCTGCTGCTGGTATTCTTCGCCTCGGCCATCGTCATGCCGCACATGTACCACATGGCCTTCACCGAGAACCTCAACCCTCGCGCACTGGTCAGCGCCAGCTGGGGCCTGCCGCTGTTCCTGCTGCTGATGAGCCTGGCCGTGCCGTTGATCCTCTGGGCAGGGCTACGCCTGGGGGCCAGCACCAATCCGGAATACTTCACCCTTGGCCTGGGCATTGCCGCCGACCATCCGGGCCTGGCCCTGCTGGCCTACGTGGGCGGGCTGTCCGCCTCCAGTGGCCTGATGATCGTGACCACCCTGGCACTGTCCGGCATGGCACTCAATCACCTGGTCCTGCCCCTGTACCAGCCACCGGCCGAAGGCAACATCTACCGCTGGCTGAAATGGACCCGCCGGGCACTGATCGTCGCGATCATCACTGCCGGGCTGGTCTTCTACATGCTCCAGAACAATCACCAGAGCCTGGCGAACCTGGGCATCGTCGCCTTCGTCGCGACCTTGCAGTTCCTCCCGGGGGTACTCTCGGTGCTGTACTGGCCGACAGCCAACCGGCGCGGCTTCATCGCGGGCCTGCTCGCCGGCTTCCTGGTCTGGGTAGTGACCATGCTGCTGCCACTACTGGGCAATCTGCAGGGTTTCTACATTCCGTTGCTGGACGTCATCTACGTGCTCGACGACACCAGCTGGCACATGGCGGCGATCGCTTCGCTGGCCGCCAACGTGCTGCTGTTCACCCTGATTTCGCTGTTCACCAACGCCAGCAGCGAAGAAGACAGTGCCGCCGAAGCCTGCGCCGTGGACAATGTGCGCCGCCCCCAGCGGCGCGAACTGCATGCTGCCTCGCCCCAGGAGTTCGCCACCCAGCTGGCCAAGCCACTAGGCGCCAAGGCCGCGCAGAAGGAAGTCGAGCAGGCCCTGCGCGATCTGTACCTGCCGTTCGACGAGCGTCGCCCCTATGCGCTGCGCCGGCTGCGCGACCGCATCGAGGCCAATCTCTCCGGGCTGATGGGCCCCAGTGTCGCCCAGGACATGGTCGAGACCTTCCTGCCCTACAAGTCCGGTAGCGAGAACTACGTGACCGAGGACATCCACTTCATCGAGAGCCGCCTGGAGGACTACCACTCGCGCCTGACCGGTCTGGCCGCCGAGCTCGATGCCTTGCGCCGCTATCATCGCCAGACCTTGCAGGAACTGCCGATGGGGGTCTGCTCCCTGGCCAAGGACCAGGAAATCCTGATGTGGAACAAGGCCATGGAGGAGCTGACCGGCATCGCCGCCAAGCATGTGGTCGGCTCACGCCTCAAGACCATCGGTGAACCCTGGCGCGGCCTGCTGCTGGGGTTCATCAACGTGCCCGATGAACACCTGCACAAGCAGCGCCTGGCGCTCGATGGCCAGACCCGCTGGCTGAACCTGCACAAGGCGGCCATCGACGAGCCGCTGGCGCCTGGCAACAGCGGCCTAGTGCTGCTGGTCGAGGACCTGACCGAGACCCAGGCCCTGGAAGACAAGCTGGTCCATTCCGAACGGCTGGCCAGCATCGGCCGCCTCGCTGCCGG
This sequence comes from Pseudomonas sp. Marseille-QA0332, assembly GCF_054950175.1. NCBI lineage: Bacteria > Pseudomonadati > Pseudomonadota > Gammaproteobacteria > Pseudomonadales > Pseudomonadaceae > Pseudomonas > Pseudomonas sp. Marseille-QA0332. The sequence goes on along the minus strand of NZ_CM143106.1, from coordinate 4,177,222 downwards.
CGTCGCCCACGAAATCGGCAACCCGATCACCGGCATCGCCTGCCTGGCGCAGAACCTGCGCGAGGAGCGCGAAGACGACGGCGAGATCACCGAGCTGTCGAGCCAGATCCTCGAGCAGACCAAGCGCGTCTCGCGCATCGTGCAATCGCTGATGAGCTTCGCCCATGCCGGCGGCAGTCACCAGAACAGCGAAGAGCCGGTCTGCCTGGCCGAAGTGGCGCAGGACGCGATCGGCCTGCTGGCTTTGAACCGGCGCAACTTCGAGGTGCAGTTCTTCAACCTGTGCGATCCCGAACACTGGGTCGAGGGTGACCCGCAACGCCTGGCCCAGGTGCTGATCAACCTGCTGTCCAATGCCCGCGACGCCTCGCCGCCCGGCAGCGCCGTGCGCGTGCGCAGCACGGTCTGCGAACACACCGTCGACCTGATCGTCGAAGACGAGGGCACTGGCATTCCGAAGAACATCATGGACCGTCTGTTCGAGCCTTTCTTCACCACCAAGGATCCCGGCGAAGGGACTGGCCTGGGGCTGGCTCTGGTCTATTCCATCGTGGAAGAGCATTATGGGCAAATCACGATCGACAGCCCGGCCGATATCGAACGGCAACGAGGTACCCGGATCCGCGTGACGCTGCCCAGGCATGTCGTAGCGACGTCCCCTGAGAATCGAGACCGTCGAGAGAATTGAATCAATGCCGCATATTCTGATCGTCGAAGACGAAACCATCATCCGCTCGGCCTTGCGCCGATTGCTCGAGCGGAACCAGTATCAGGTCAGCGAAGCGGGCTCGGTGCAGGAAGCCCAGGAGCGCTTCAGCATCGCCACGTTCGACCTGATCGTCAGTGACCTGCGCCTGCCCGGTGCGCCAGGCACCGAGCTGATCAAGCTCGGGCAAGGCACGCCGGTATTGATCATGACCAGCTACGCCAGCCTGCGCTCGGCCGTCGACTCGATGAAGATGGGCGCGGTGGACTACATCGCCAAGCCGTTCGATCATGACGAGATGCTCCAGGCGGTGGCCCGCATCCTGCGCGATCGACAGCGCGCGCCCGGGCCAGGCGCCGAGGCACGGCCGACCAGCAAGCCGGCCGGCACCGAAAAGGCGGCGACCGGCGCGGCCAATGGCGACATCGGCATCATCGGCTCATGCGCGCCGATGCAGGATCTGTTCGGCAAGATCCGCAAGGTCGCCCCTACCGATTCGAATGTGCTGGTGCAAGGCGAGTCGGGTACCGGCAAGGAACTGGTGGCCAGGGCCTTGCACAACCTGTCCCGACGGGCCAAGGCGCCGATGATCTCGGTCAACTGCGCCGCGATTCCGGAAACCTTGATCGAGTCCGAGCTGTTCGGTCATGAAAAGGGCGCCTTCACAGGTGCCAGCGCCGGCCGCGCGGGCCTGGTCGAGGCGGCCGATGGGGGCACGCTGTTCCTCGATGAAATCGGCGAGCTGCCTCTAGAAGCCCAGGCCAGGCTGCTGCGCGTGCTGCAGGAAGGGGAAATCCGCCGTGTCGGTTCGGTCCAGTCGCAGAAAGTCGACGTGCGCCTGATCGCCGCGACCCACCGCGACCTGAAGAGCTTGGCCAAGGCCGGGCAGTTTCGCGAAGACCTCTACTACCGGCTGCACGTGATCGCCTTGAAGCTGCCGGCGCTGCGCGAGCGCGGCAACGACGTCATCGAGATCGCCAAGGCATTCCTGGCCCGACACAGCGCGCGGCTGGGACGGGATGACCTGCGCTTCTCTGTCGAAGCCGAGCAAGCGATTCGCCATTACAGCTGGCCAGGCAACGTGCGCGAGCTGGAAAACGCCGTCGAGCGATCGGTGATTCTCAGCGAGAGCGCGGAAATATCCGCCGAGCTGCTAGGCATCGACATCGAGCTGAGCGACCTGGAGGAGGAAGACAGCTTCGACGAGAACCAGGCGAGCTCCTCGACCGCCAGCACCAGCCACGAGCCGACCGAGGACCTGTCGCTGGAAGACTATTTCCATCACTTCGTCCTCGAACACCAGGACCACATGACCGAAACCGAGCTGGCGCGCAAGCTGGGTGTCAGCCGCAAATGTCTGTGGGAGCGCCGCCAGCGCCTGGGCATCCCTCGGCGCAAAAGCAACGCCACCAGCGACAGCTGAGCGCAGAGCTGCGAGCCTGGGCCACCTAACCCGCGGATTTGACGATCAGCCTGCCGTGGCTCGCAAGCCCTGACAGGGTTTGCCGAACGCCAGGGCACCGTGATCAGTTTGAGGCGAGGCTTGCCAGGGGGGTGTTACCGCCACCCTCAAGCCGTAACAAATCCGAGGCATACGGTAACGATTTTACTGCGATCGCGACGCTTTGTCGCAGCACCAAACGTCTCAACCCCTTGATTTCGTTGGGTTTTAAAAAGTTGGCACGGCACCTGCTATGTATCTGGTACAAGAACAATAACAAGCACGGCAAAAACAGAACAAGAACAAGACGAATCGGCTCACGCATAACAAGAACAAGACGGCGGAGGCGCAGCTAACTGATTCTTTTGGAGAGGAGTGATGCTTGGGGCTTGCCCCATGACCAGGCAGAGAACAACAAAAACTGCACTAAAAAGCAGCGCCTGAACTGGTTGGATCGATAGATCAGCATGACATCAGCGACCAAAGCAATCCGTTTGCTCCTCACTCCCGGTTTTGGGAGTCGTCCACAAGCTCGGGAGAGCTTGCGGACTGGGCACTCAACAAAAACAAGAGCCCGACAGAAAAACAACAAGAGCACGCAACGACTTTCCTGGGGAGCTTCGGCTCCCCATGTCGTTTCCGGATGCCAGGTTCGCTCGCTGCAATGCCCCTTGGCGTACCGCCTACACCATCCCACGAGTAAATGCTAGAATCCCCGCCTATCATGCGGCCATTCCCTCATTCTTGGCCGAACATTCCTTCAAACAGTGCATCCCATGCTGAAGAAGCTGTTCCAGTCTTTCCGTCCTCCTGTCCGTGGCCAGCACCACAGGCGTACCACGCCCGAGGTGATCAACAGCAGCCAGCACTCGCTGCAGCGCAGCCAGTTCAGCCGCCACGCGGTCAGCATCGTCGAGCGCCTGCAAAGCGCGGGTTACCAAGCCTATCTGGTCGGCGGCTGTGTCCGCGACCTGCTCCTGGGCATCACCCCCAAGGACTTCGACGTCGCCACCAGTGCCACTCCAGAACAGGTCCGCGCCGAATTTCGCAATGCCCGGATCATCGGTCGTCGCTTCAAGCTGGTCCACGTGCAGTTCGGTCGCGAAATCATCGAGGTGGCTACCTTCCGTGCCCACCACTCCGATGAAGACCAGTCCGATAGTCACCGTTCGTCGCACCATGCCAGCGGTCGCATCCTGCGCGACAACGTATACGGCACCCTAGAAGATGACGCGCAACGTCGTGACTTCACCATCAACGCCTTGTACTACGACCCGGTCAGCGAACGTATCCTCGACTACGCCAACGGTGTTCATGACATCCGCAATCGCCTGCTGCGCCTGATCGGCGACCCGGTCCAGCGCTATCAGGAAGACCCCGTGCGCATGCTGCGCGCGGTGCGCTTCGCCGCCAAGCTCGACTTCGGCATCGAGAAGCACACCGTCCAGCCGATTCGCGAGCTGTCCCCGATGCTGCGCGAAATCCCGCCAGCCCGATTGTTCGAGGAAAGCCTCAAGCTGTTCCTTTCCGGCCACGGCGCGCTGGCTTTCGAGATGCTGGTCGACCTGCAGCTGTTCGATCCCTTGTTCCCGGCAAGCGCCCAGGCGCTCGAGGAGCGGCCGACCTATACCCATACACTGATCAGCCAGGCCTTGAGCAACACCGACCTGCGCATCAGCCAAGGCAAGCCGGTGACCCCCGCGTTCCTCTTCGCGGCCCTGCTCTGGCCGGCGCTGCCAGCACGGGCGCTCTACCTGCAAAGCCAGGGGGTGCCGCCGATTCCTGCCATGAGCGGCGCGGCCCATGACCTGATCGTCGAGCAATGCCAGCGCGTGGCCATCCCCAAGCGCTTTACCTTGCCGATCCGCGAGATCTGGGACATGCAGGAGCGCCTGCCACGGCGCAGCGGCAAACGGGCCGACCTGCTGCTGGACAACCCTCGCTTCCGCGCCGGCTACGATTTCCTTTTGCTGCGCGAGAGCGCTGGCGAGCAGACCGACGAACTGGGCCAGTGGTGGACCGACTACCAGGAGGCCAACGACGGCGAGCGCCGCAACATGATCCGCGACCTCGGCAGCCGTGACGAAGGCGCCGCGCCGCGCAAGCGCAAGCGCAGCGGTAGCAAGCGCAGGCAAGGTGGCGACGAGAACTGGGACTGAGCATGACGGTACGTGCCTACATCGGTCTTGGCAGTAACCTGGCCGAGCCTGCCGAGCAGTTGCGCAGTGCCTTGCAGGCGCTCGACGCCGCGGCAGGCGCGCGCCTGGCCGCTGTCTCCAGCTTCTATGCCAGCGATTCGCTGCTGCCTGGCCAGCCTCGCTACACCAACGCCGTGGCGGCGCTGGACACCGACCTGGCGCCCCTGGCGCTGCTCGATACCCTGCAAGCCATCGAAACCGATCAGGGGCGCGAGCGCAAGGAACGCTGGGGTCCCAGGACGCTGGACCTCGACCTCCTGGTGTATGGCGACCAGCTGATCGACGAACCGCGCCTCAAAGTGCCGCACTACCACATGCAGGCGCGCCCCTTCGTGCTGTATCCGCTGGCCGAGCTGGTGCCGGCCGATTTTCGGCTGGCCGATGGACGGCAACTGGCCGACCTGCTCGCGGCCTGCCCCTTCGTCGGGCTCGAGAGGCTGTAACCTGGGTGTTACGTTGGCGGTAACAGCGTAATCGCCCGTCGCGCACATGCGGTAACACAGTCATTGACTTCCCCTATCCCGCTCATGACTATAGGCGCCCGTGGCGTCGATCCGCCACCGATGCCGTGGAGCGACCGCGGCCAGCCCTGCGACTGAACATCACGTACGATGATGTGCCCACCGTGCAGACCGTTCGGCCTCTTGCCCGGCCCGGCCTGCGTGGTGCCCGAACGAGGACTCTTTCACATGCCTGACGTTACCCTGACCACCCTCAACGGCCTCAAGGCCAAGGGGGAAAAGATCACCATGCTGACCTGCTATGACGCGACGTTCGCCAAGGTCGCCAGCCAGGCCGGCGTGGAAGTGCTGCTGATCGGGGATTCGCTGGGCATGGTCCTGCAAGGCCACGACAGCACGCTGCCAGTGACCACGGCCGAAATGGCCTATCACACCGCTAGCGTCAAGCGTGGCAACCAAGGGGCGCTGATCCTCGCCGACCTGCCGTTCATGGCCCATGCCACGCTCGAGCAGGCCCTGGCCAACAGTGCCACGCTGATGCAAGCCGGCGCCCACATGATCAAGATCGAAGGGGCCGCCTGGCTGGCCGAGACCATAGGCCGCCTGGTCGAACGCGGCGTTCCGGTGTGCGCCCACCTGGGTCTGACGCCACAGACGGTCAATGTCTTCGGTGGCTACAAGGTCCAGGGTCGTCAGGAGGCCCAGGCCCGCAAGCTGCGTGACGATGCCATCGCGCTCGAGCAGGCCGGCGCGGCGATGCTTCTGCTCGAATGCGTGCCAGCCGAGCTGGCCGCCCAGATCAGCCGCTCCGTGAGCGTCCCGGTCATTGGCATCGGCGCCGGTAGCGCCACTGATGGGCAGGTCCTGGTGTTGCATGACATGCTCGGCTTGTCGCTCACAGGGCGCGTCCCGCGTTTCGTGAAGAACTTCATGCATGGCCAACCAGACATCCCCAGCGCCCTTGCCGCCTACGTCAAGGCAGTCAAGGAGGCGAGCTTCCCCGCCAGCGAACACGAGTTCAGCGCATGAATACAGTCAAGACCGTCCGTGAACTGCGCGCCGCCGTGGCACGCGCGCGCAGCGAAGGCAAGCGCATCGGCTTCGTGCCGACCATGGGCAACCTGCACAGCGGGCACGTCGCGCTGGTCACCAAGGCGGCGCAACGTGCCGACTTCGTGGTCGCCAGCATCTTCGTCAACCCGTTGCAGTTCGGGGCCAGCGAGGACCTTGGCAGCTATCCGCGCACTTTGGCCGCCGATCAGGAAAAGCTGCTCCAGGCTGGCTGCAACCTGCTGTTCGCGCCCACCGTCGAAGAAATATACCCCGACGGCATGGAGGCCCAGACCCGTGTCAGCGTACCGCGTCTTTCCGAAGGGCTGTGTGGCGCCAGCCGTCCAGGGCATTTCGAAGGCGTGGCGACGGTCGTCAGCAAGCTGTTCAACATGGTCCAGCCCGACCTGGCGGTATTCGGCGAGAAGGATTTCCAGCAGCTGGCGGTCATCCGAGCGCTGGTGCGCGACCTGAACCTGCCGATCCAGATCATTGGCGAGCCGACCGTGCGTGCCGAGGATGGTCTGGCATTGTCATCGCGCAACGGTTATCTGAGCGCGCAGCAGCGTGCCACGGCCCCTGTCCTGTACCAAGTCCTGCAGCAAGTCGCCGAAGCGGTTCGCCAGGGTCGTCGTGACTATCCGGTGCTGGCCAGCGAGGCGCAGGCACGACTGGAGGCAGCGGGGCTGCGTACCGACTACTTCGAAGTGCGCCAGGCGCTGACCCTGCGCCCGGCGATTGCCGACGACCATGACCTGGTGATCATTGCCGCCGCCTATCTGGGGCAGACCCGTCTGATCGACAATTTGCACCTGGTTCTTGCCACTGGCTAGCCAAACGCGGCGCCATGCTGGCTGCAACGCAGGCTGTGCCTATAATGAAGCCAGCCTGCAACTGGCGACACGCGCCAGTGTCCAAGGCAAGTCAACGCACCAAGGAACCCATGCGCAATGGCGTATTATCGTACCCCCCATGATGTGACGGCGCTGCCCGCCTGGCAGGCGCTCCAGCAACACCGCGACGCCATGCAAGGATTCAGCATGCGCGAAGCGTTCGCCGCTGACCCGAAGCGTTTCGAAGAATTCTCCTTGAGCAGTTGCGGCCTGTTCCTCGACTACTCGAAGAACCTCATTACCGAACAGACCCGCGAACTGCTGGTGGACCTGGCCAGAAGCGTCGGTCTTGAAGAGGCCATCAGGTCGATGTTCGCTGGTGAGATCATCAATGCCTCCGAAGGCCGACCGGTGCTGCATACCGCCTTGCGCAGGCCGGTGGGCGACAAGCTCGAAGTCAATGGCGTCAACGTGATGCCCGAGGTCCACAAAGTCCTCAACCAGATCACCGAGCTGGTCGGGCGCATCCACGACGGGCTGTGGCGTGGCTACAGCGAGAAACCGATCACCGACGTGGTTAACATCGGTATCGGCGGTTCCTTCCTGGGGCCGGAGCTGGTTTCCGAAGCCCTGTTGCCGTATGCCCAGCGCGGCGTGCGCTGCCACTACCTGGCCAACATCGACGGCAGCGAATTCCATGAGCTGTCGGCCAAGCTGCGTGCCGAAACCACGTTGTTCATCGTCTCGTCGAAGTCCTTCAACACCCTCGAGACCCTGAAGAACGCCACCGCCGCGCGGACCTGGTACCTGGCCCAGGGCGGCTCCGAGGCAGAGCTGTATCGCCACTTCATCGCCGTGTCGAGCAACAAGACCGCTGCCGTGGCCTTCGGTATCCGCGAAGAGAACATCTTCCCGATGTGGGACTGGGTCGGCGGGCGCTATTCGCTATGGTCGGCGATCGGCCTGCCGATCGCGCTGGCCATCGGCACCGCCAACTTCAAGGAGCTGCTGTCCGGTGCCTACACCATGGACCAGCACTTCCAGACCGCGCCGTTCGAACAGAACATGCCGGTGCTGCTGGCCCTGCTGGGGGTCTGGTATGGCAATTTCTGGGGCGCGCAAAGCCATGCGATCCTGCCGTACGATCATTACCTGCGCAACATCACCAAGCACCTCCAGCAGTTGGACATGGAATCCAATGGCAAGAGCGTGCTGCAGGACGGCTCGCCCGCCAAGATCGAGACCGGTCCGGTGATCTGGGGCGGTGTCGGCTGCAACGGCCAACACGCCTATCACCAGCTGCTGCATCAAGGCACGCAACTGATCCCGGCCGACTTCATCGTTCCGGTGGTGAGCTTCAATCCGGTTTCCGACCATCACCAGTGGCTGTATGCCAACTGCCTGTCGCAGAGCCAGGCGCTGATGCTGGGCAAGACCCGCGAGGAAGCCGAGGCCGAGCTGCGCGAAAAAGGCATGAGCGAGGCGGACGTCGCCCGGCTCGCACCACACAAGGTGATCCCGGGCAACCGCCCGAGCAATACCCTGGTGGTCGAGCGCATCAGCCCGCGTCGCCTGGGCGCGCTCGTCGCCATGTACGAGCACAAGGTGTTCGTGCAGAGCGTGGTCTGGGGCATCAACGCCTTCGACCAGTGGGGCGTCGAGTTGGGCAAGGAGCTGGGCAAGGAAGTCTACCAGCGCCTGGTCGGCAGCCAGGAAGCCGCCGCGGACGATGGTTCCACCCAAGGCCTGATCAACTATTTCCGTAGCCGTCACCGTGGTTGACGGGCGGTAAGCGAAGGGCCGCCGCGCCGGTAGAGGCGGCCGCCGCCGGGGCGCCGGCGGCTCCTCAGCCGGCTGAGCTGCGTCGCCGGTACCGGCATGCGCCCTCGCCCCCGCCATTGCCCCTCCCCAACCCAGCTACACTTCCCTATCGAACAGCCGTTGCACTTCATCCTGCCGGCAGCCGGATCGTTGCCCCGCGTCCAGGATCGGTGCAGTCCCCAGCCGCGTGCCGGCACGACAAGCGCAGGATCACCCGCCATGTTCGATATCCGCCAGTATCCACAAGCCATGTCCACGATCGATGCCACGCAGCTGTCGGCGGACGACTACCAGCGCATGTACCGCCAGTCCGTCGAGCGTCCCGACGCGTTCTGGAGCGAGCAGGCCCGTTTGCTGGACTGGATCAGCCCCTGGTCGAGCGTACGCCAAGGCCGCTTCGCCGACGGCGATGTGCGTTGGTTCGACGGCGGCCAGCTCAATGTCAGCGTCAACTGCATCGATCGCCACCTGGCCAGGCGAGGCGACCGCATGGCGCTGCTCTGGGAAGGCGATGATCCAGGCGACTCGCAGGCCATCAGCTACCGCGAACTGCATCGTCAGGTCTGCCGCCTGGCCAACGCGCTGAAAGCACGAGGGGTGGGCAAGGGCGACCGGGTCTGCATCTACATGCCGATGATTCCCGAGGCGGCCTACGCCATGCTCGCCTGCGCCCGGATCGGCGCGGTCCACTCGGTGGTGTTCGGCGGTTTTTCGCCCGATGCCTTGCGTGATCGCATCCGCGACGCCGACTGCCGCACGCTGGTTACCGCCGACAAGAGCATTCGTGGCGGCCGACGCATCGCGCTCAAGCAGAACGTCGACAAGGCCCTGGAGAGCTGCCCCGCTGTCGAGAACGTGTTCGTGGTGCGCCGCACCGGTGCCCGGATCGCCTGGCAAGACAAGCGTGACATCTGGTACCACGAGGCCATCGCCGCCGCCTCGGAGGACTGTCCTGCCGAACCGATGGGCGCCGAGGACCCGCTGTTCATCCTCTACACGTCTGGTAGCACCGGCAAGCCCAAGGGTGTGCTGCACAGCACCGCCGGCTACCTGTTGCAGGCGGCGTTGACCTTCAAGGTGGTGTTCGACTACCGCGAGGGCGAGGTCTTCTGGTGCACCGCCGACGTCGGCTGGGTCACTGGCCACAGCTACATCGTCTATGGGCCCTTGGCCAACGGCGCAACCAGCCTGATGTACGAGGGCGTACCGAACCACCCAGACTGCTCGCGTTTCTGGCAGGTGGTGGACAAGCACCAGGTCAACATCTTCTATACCGCACCCACTGCCCTGCGCGCGCTGATGCGCGAGGGCAATGCTCCCCTGCAAAGCACTTCGCGTGCAAGCCTGAGATTGCTTGGCAGTGTCGGCGAGCCGATCAACCCGGAAGCCTGGGAATGGTACTTCGAGGAGGTCGGCCAGAAACGCTGCCCGATCGTCGACACCTGGTGGCAGACCGAAACCGGGGGCATCATGCTCAGCCCGCTGCCTGGCAACCCGCGCCTCAAGCCTGGCTGCGCCAGCCAGCCGCTGTTCGGTGTCCAGCCGGTGCTGCTGGATGAGCAAGGCAAGGAGATCGAGGGGGCTGGTGCCGGCCTGCTGGCGATCAAGGACAGCTGGCCGGGCCAGATCCGCAGCGTCCATGGCGACCACCAGCGCATGCTCGACACCTACTTCAAGCCGATGCCTGGGTACTATTTCACCGGCGACGGGGCACGCCGCGACGCCGATGGCGACTACTGGATCACCGGGCGCATCGACGACGTGATCAACGTTTCCGGCCATCGCATCGGCACGGCCGAGGTCGAAAGCGCCCTGGTGCTGCACGAGGCGATCGCCGAGGCCGCGGTGGTCGGCTACCCGCACGAGCTCAAGGGCCAGGGCATCTATGCCTTCGTCACGCCCATGCACGGGATCACTCCGGACGAGGCCTTGAAGGCCGAGCTGCTGGCTCTGGTGAGCAAGGAAATCGGCAGCTTCGCCAAGCCCGAGCGGGTCCAGTGGGCGCCCGCGCTGCCAAAGACGCGCTCGGGCAAGATCATGCGACGTATACTGCGCAAGATCGCCTGCAATGAACTCGACAGCCTGGGCGACACTTCGACCCTGGCCGATCCGGGTGTGGTACAGGGGCTGATCGACCAACGCCTGAACCAGTGAAGGCAGCCGGCATCGGCTGTCCGGGACGCCATGGAAGCCATTCGCCGCCGTATCGAGACCCAGATCCTCAGCCTGACCGGGCTGGCCCTCGGCCAGCTCGACCTCGAGTCGCCCAAGGGCGATCCGGGCTTGTTCGGGCCGCAGAGCCTCAGTTGGCGGGTGCATGGCGACTTCACCAGCATGCTGATCGGTGGCATCGGCGCGCTGCTGCTGCAACTGCTGCATCCGCTCGCCCTGGCGGGCGTCTGGGACCACTCCAACTTCCGCCAGGACCTGATCGGGCGCTTGCGCCGTACCGGCCAGTTCATCTCGGGAACCACCTTCGGTTCCACCGGCGATGCCCAATGGCTGATCGAACGGGTACGCAAGGTTCACTTGCAGGTGGTCGGTACCGCGCCAGACGGCCGGCCTTACGCGGCCAGCGATCCCGACCTGCTGACCTGGGTGCATGTGGCGGAAGTCAGCAGTTTTCTGGCGGCCCACCTGCGCTATCGAGATCCACACCTGTCGCTGGCTGACCAGGATGCCTACTATGCCGAGATCGCCCTGATCGCCGAACGCCTGGGAGCGCGTGCCGTGCCGCGTTCCTGCCGCGAGGTGGAGGCTTATCTCGAGGCGATCCGCCCACAGTTGCACTGTGATGCCCGCAGCCACGAGGTGGTCGGCGTCCTGCTCGAGGCACCCGCGCCCAGCCGCCTGGCGGCGCCGGTCGGCAAGCTCATGTTCGCCGCTGGTATCGACCTGCTGCCAGACTGGGCCATGCAGATGCTCGAGCTGCATCAGAGCACGCTGCAAAAGCGGCTGATTCGCCAAGGCGTGCGCACGATCGCGCCAGTGCTGCGCTGGGCGGTACGCGACGGCTCGCAGCATCGGGCGCGGCGGCGCATGGGTATCGGCTAGCGGGATTTCGCGCGGCCTCCGGAACCGTTGCGTCATGCCATACTCCAAGCACTTCCGCTCGTGACAGACGCCGCCCACATGCTCAAAGGACTGATCCGCGCCGCCGCTACCCTGTTGGTCATCGTTGCCGTATATGGCCTGCTGGGTTTCTTCGTGTTTCCGCCCATCGCCTTGCACCTGGCCAATCACCAGTTGGCGCGCCATGCCAATGTCCCTGCCACGCTGCAACGTGTGGAATTCGATCCGTTTCACCTCAAGCTGGTGCTGCACGAACTGCGCATCGGCGAGCCAGGCGATCAACAGCTGGGCTTCGAACGGCTGCAGGCCGACTTGCAGCTGGACAGCCTGTGGCGCGGTGTCCTGCACCTGGCGGCGGTCGAGCTGAGCCGGCCACGGGTCGAAATCGCCTTCGCCAAGGATGGCACGCTCAACCTTACCCAACTGTTCCGGCTGCCGGACGACCAGGACAAGCCCGACGAGCCGGCGCGCAAGCCCTTTCCGCTGCGCATCGACAGTCTCAAGCTGGACGAGGGTTATCTGCGCTTTCGCGACTTGCGCCCGAGCGAACCTATCGCCTTCGTCTACGATTCGCTGAACCTGGAGCTGAACAGGCTCAGCACCCTGCCGGATGACCACGCCGACATGCTGCTAGTGGCCAAGGGTCCGGACGGAGGCCGCCTGGACTGGAAAGGCAGCTTGGGTCTGGCGCCGTTCACCTCGCAAGGCACCCTGCAAGTCACCGATGCGCGCATGAAGCTCTGGTGGCCCTATGTAAGGGACCATGTCGCCCTGGCGCTGGACGATGGCCTGCTGAGCTTTTCCACCCATTACCGCTTGAGCCTGGCCAAGCACACCGAACTGTCGCTGGAGCAGACTGCGCTGAAGATCGCTCCACTCTCGATCAAGACCGTGGATGGGCGCCAACTCGGGCGCCTGGCCAACCTGCAAATCAGCGACGCGTCGATCGACCTGGCCCGCCAGCGGGTCACCCTGGGCAAGGTGCATGGCGACGGGCTCGAGGCCTGGGCGGCCCTGGACGACGACGGCGAACTGGACTGGCTGAAAGTGCTGCCTGCCACGCCCGCTCCGTCGTCCACGCAGCACGCCCCGGCCGTCACCGCCAAGCCACCTGCCACCGCAAAGGCCTCGCCAGGGCCAGGCAAGCCCTGGCAAGTGCTGCTCAAGGATGTCCGGCTCGGCAATGCCTTCGTGCACCTGGCCGATCGGCGCCAGCCAGAGCCGGTCACGCTGGATGTCGGCCCGCTCGACCTGAAGCTCCAAGGCTTCGACAGCCTGGGCCGATCACCCTTCTCGCTCAGCCTCGACACAGGCGTCGGCAAGCAAGGCCGCCTGCAGGCCAGCGGCCAGGTCGAGCTGGCGCCGATGCGTGCTCGGCTCAAGCTCGGCACACGCGACATCGACCTGCGCATGGCCCAGGCCTACCTCAGCCCCTACCTGCGCCTGGAACTGCGCAGCGGCATGCTGACCAGCGACCTGGACGTCGATCTGCAAAGCGTCGAACCGCTGCATTTCCAGGTTGCCGGCAAGGCCCAGGTCGACCAGTTGCATACCCTCGATACGCTCAACAATCGTGACTTGCTCAAATGGCAGCGACTGGACCTAGAGGGTCTGTCCTATGTGCATGGCGATGCCTTGTCGATCGAACGGGTGAGCCTGCTGCAACCCTACGCAAGATTCATGATCAACGAAGACCGCACGACCAACTTCGATGACCTGGTCGTCAAGCCGGACAGCCGCGCCGATGAGGCACCCGTACGGCCGGCCGCACACCGGGCCAGGCCGGCTCTGGGCGTGCGTGTGGGGCAAGTGCGCATCCAGGACGGCTCGGCCAACTTCGCCGACCTTACCTTGACACCGTTCTTCGCCACTGCCGCACAGGCGCTCAACGGCACCATCGGCACCATCGACAACCGTGCCGCGAAGCCGGCCCAGGTCGACATCCAGGGCAAGGTCGACCGGTACGCGCCGGTGGTGATCCACGGCGCGCTCAATCCACTCGACCCGATGGCCAGTCTCGACATCGCGGCCAGCTTCCGTCGCGTCGAGCTGACCACCCTGACTCCCTACTCCGGCAAGTTCGCTGGCTATCGCATTCGCAAGGGCCGGCTAGACCTCGACTTGCACTACCTGATCAGCCAAGGGCAGCTGAAGGCCGAGAACCAGGTGGTGATCGAACAGCTGCAGCTGGGCGAAAGGGTCGAAAGCCCCGATGCGATCGACTTACCGGTTCGGCTGGCGGTGGCCTTGCTCAAGGACAGCGACGGTCGGATAGCGCTTTCGCTGCCCGTGGCGGGCGATCTGAACAACCCGCAATTCAGTGTCATGCCGATCGTCTGGCAGACCTTGCGCAACCTGCTGGCGCGCGCGGCGCAATCACCGTTCAGGTTCATTGGTGGCCTGGTCAACGGCGGCGGCGCGCAGGACCTGAGCACGATCGCTTTTGCCCCCGGCTCCAGCGAACTGAGCGAAGCCTCCCGTGCCGCGCTGGACCAACTGGCCAAGGCGCTGGCCGAGCGGCCCGACTTGCGCCTGGAGATCGAAGGCACCAGCGCAGCGGCCAGCGATGGGCCGCTGATCGCCCAGCGGCGCCTGGAGCGGGAATACCAGGCCATGTGGTACAAGATGCTGCAGCGGCGCGGCGAGAAGGTGCCGGCCGATGCCTCCCAGCTGCAGGTCGCCGATGAAGAGAAACCGGCCATGCTCGAGGCGATCTATCGCACACGCCTCAAGCGCCAGCCGCCAAAGGAATGGGACCAGCTCGAGCGCACGGTGCGTACCGCCAGGTTGCATGCTGCCGTGATCGACTTCTGGGCGGCCAATACCACGCTGCTGCGCCTGCTTGGACAAGACCGCGCCAGCAGCATAAAGGACTACCTGGTCGACAAGGGCAAGCTGCAAGACCAGCGGGTCTATTTCCTCGATACGGCTCTGGGCCAGGCCCAGGCCGATGGCCGCGTGGTCACCCCGTTGCATCTGGACGTCGAATGAGCGTATAGCAATGAGCAAGCCCCCGGCGATGCGGGGGCTTGTTTCAGGATGGCCGGGTCCCTCGGCCGATGAAACGATCCTTATTCGGCTTTCAGGCCGTCAGCCGAAACGGCTTGCACGCCCTTGATCTTCTTGGTGATCGCGATGGCCATTTCCTTCTGCGATTCGCTCACGGCGACGTCGGAGGACAGGGAAACCACGCCTTTGTTGGTTTCGACCTTGATGTCGCTGCCCGGGATGCCCTTCTCGGTCAGCAGGTCAGCCTTGACCTTGGTGGTGATCCAGGTATCGGAAGTATCCTGCTTGACTTCCTGGGTGGTGGAGTTGGCCGCCAGCGTCATGGGTGCCTGCGCGGACTGCTGTGCAAATGCAGCATTGGCCATGGTCAGAGACAGGGCGGTAGCAGTAGCGGCAGCAATGGCGAACTTCTTCATACGGGACACTCCTGTTATTCGAAAGGTCTGCGCCAGAATGCTGTTTGGCGTCAGTGACAAGGAGGATGCAGCTCGCGTGCCAGTTTTCCGAAAACAAAAAACACTTACATATCAGTAAGTTAGAAACACGGACCGTTTCGCTTGTCGTGCAAATTGCAAAAACTGGCGATTTTTCGCATGCAAGATGCAAGTCGCTGGCGCTTTTTGTCCGCCCATGAAAAAGGGCCCTGTTCAGGGCCCTTCTTCTGTCTTCATCGTCGGCTTAGACGCCGGAAGCCTTGGCTGCCGCCACGTCCTTGACCGACAGCTTGATACGGCCGCGGTTGTCCACGTCCAGTACCAGCACTTCGATCTCCTGGCCTTCCTTGAGCACGTCGGTGACCTTCTCCACGCGCTCGTTGCTGAGCATGGAAATGTGCACCAGGCCATCCTTGCCAGGCAGGATGTTGACGAAGGCACCAAAATCGACGATACGCTCGACCTTGCCGACGTAGATCTTGCCGATCTCGGCCTCGGCAGTGATGCTCAGCACGCGCTGGCGCGCTGCTTCCGCCGCCTCCTTGGTCTCGCCGAAGATCTTGATCGAGCCATCATCCTCGATGTCGATCGAAGCCTTGGTTTCTTCGCAGATGGCGCGAATGGTGGCGCCGCCCTTGCCGATGACGTCGCGGATCTTGTCGGTGTCGATCTTCATCGCCAGCATGGTCGGTGCGTTGGCCGACAGCTCGCTGCGCGACTGGCCGATGATCTGGTTCATCTGGCCGAGAATGTTCAGGCGCGCTTCCAGGGCCTGGCCCAGGGCGATCTCCATGATCTCTTCGGTGATGCCGTTGATCTTGATGTCCATCTGCAGGGCGGTAACGCCCTTGGCGGTACCGGCGACCTTGAAGTCCATGTCGCCCAGGTGATCCTCGTCACCGAGGATGTCGGTCAGGACCGCGAACTTCTCGCCTTCCTTGACCAGGCCCATGGCGATACCGGCAACCGGCGCCTTCATCGGCACGCCAGCATCCATCAGCGCCAGGGACGCGCCGCAGACCGAAGCCATGGAGCTCGAGCCGTTGGATTCGGTGATCTCGGACACCACGCGAATGGTGTAAGGGAACTCGCTCTCGTTCGGCAGCATGGCTTGCACGCCACGACGGGCCAGACGGCCATGGCCGATTTCGCGGCGACCGGCACCGCCCATGCGGCCGCACTCGCCCACCGAGAACGGCGGGAAGTTGTAGTGCAGCATGAAGCTGTCCTTCTTCTCGCCTTCGAGCGTGTCCAGCAGCTGGGCATCGCGCGCGGTACCGAGGGTCGCGACGACCAGGGCCTGGGTCTCGCCACGGGTGAACAGTGCCGAACCGTGGGTCTTGGGCAGGACACCGACTTCGATGTTCAGCGGACGCACGGTGCGCGTGTCGCGCCCATCGATGCGCGGCTTGCCGTTGACGATGTTTTCGCGAACGGTGCGGTATTCAAGCTCGCCGAAGATTTCCTTGACCTCGCCAACGGCCGGGCCGGCCTCTTCATTGGCGAAGCGGGCCACGGCCTGGTCGCGCAACTCGCCCAGGCGCGCATAGCGATCCGCCTTGAGGGTGATGGTGTAGGCTTCGGAAATCGCTTCGCCGAACTCGGCGCGCACGGCAGCCAGCAGCTCGGTGTTGGCGGCGGCCGGCTGCCAGTCCCAGGTCGGCTTGCCAGCTTCGGCAGCCAGTTCCTTGACCGCCTTGATCACGGCCTGGAACTCGTCATGGGCGAACAGCACCGCGCCCAGCATCTGGTCCTCGGTCAGCTCCTTGGCTTCCGATTCGACCATCAGCACGGCCGACTCGGTACCGGCCACGACCATGTCGAGGCTCGAGGCGGCCAGTTGCTCGTAGGTCGGGTTGAGCAGGTAGCCGGTGCTCTCGTGGAAGGCGACGCGGGCAGCGCCGATCGGGCCTTCGAACGGAATGCCGGAAATGGCCAGGGCAGCCGAGGTACCGATCATCGCGGCGATGTCCGGGTCGGTCTTCTTGCTGGTGGAAACCACGGTGCAGACGACCTGCACTTCGTTCATGAACCCTTCGGGGAACAGCGGGCGGATCGGACGGTCGATCAGGCGCGAGGTCAGCGTTTCCTTCTCGGAAGGGCGGCCTTCGCGCTTGAAGAAGCCGCCCGGGATCTTGCCGGCTGCGTAGGTCTTCTCCTGATAGTGCACGGACAGCGGGAAGAAGCCCTTGCCCGGATCGGCCTGCTTGGCACCGACCACGGTCACCAGCACGGTGACATCGTTGTCGACGGTGACGAGCACGGCGCCGGATGCCTGGCGCGCGATGCGGCCAGTCTCGAGAGTGACGGTCGACTGACCGAACTGGAATTGCTTGATTACCGGGTTCACGGTTTCCTACCTTCTTCAGTGGCTCTGGGGGAACTGGTTTCTTGCGAATTCTTGGGCAGCGCAGGGTATCGGCCCTGTCGACCGTCCAGACAAAACGAAAGGTTGGAAGCCTGGCCTGAGCGAGCGGGGAACCGCTCGGCCAGACCAGGCCGCCAACCTCTTCGACACACGTGGCGTGTTCATCGGCACCGCTGCGTGGCAGCGGCGCCGAAGCATGCAACACGCCATGTACACCACTGGCCGGGCCGCTATTAGCGACGCAGGCCCAGGCGACCGATCAGGGCGCTGTAGCGAGTGGTGTCCTTGCCCTTCAGGTAATCCAGCAGCTTGCGACGCTGGTTGACCATACGGATCAGGCCACGACGGGAGTGGTGGTCTTTTTCGTTGGCCTTGAAGTGGCCTTGCAGCTTGTTGATGTTGGCGGTCAGCAGAGCAACCTGCACTTCCGGGCTACCGGTATCGCCGGCGGCTTGCTGGTATTGGGCAACGATCTGAGCTTTTTCTTCGACGCTGAGGGCCATGAGGCTTCTCCTGTAAACGGACCCCGCAAGCGGGTTCCAATAGGCCGAGGACGAATCCCCGTATTGATGTAAGAGGCCTGACCGTGCCTATTGACAGCCATCCTCGGATCCGCGGATCTGGGCCAAAGCCCCGGCCCGCGGTTTCGATCATTCCGATCGAATCAGTCGACGTGGCGCCACGCGCCCGTCCTCGCTCACCTCACCGATACCGATGAAGCGACCATCGTGATCCTGCACCCGAACCATGCCCTGCATGGGCGCATCGGGAGCCCGTACTGCCTGCCCATGCAACCAGTAGAAGGCACTGTGCTCGGACAGCCTGACCAGCGGCCAGTCGAGCAGCCCGCTGTCCGACGGCAGCAGGAAACGGTCGAGCGCCTCGCTGCCACCTTCGGCATGGGCGTGCTCGAGCGCTTCGAGCGTCACTGTCCTGGCCAGGTCGAACGGCCCGGCCTGGGTTCTGCGCAGCTGCGCGACATAGGCGCCACAGCCAAGCGCCTGGCCTATGTCCTCCACCAGGGTGCGGATATAGGTGCCCTTGCTGCAGCCGACCGATAGCGTGGCGCGAGTGCCCTCGAACTGAAGCAGTTCCAGGCGGCCAATAGTAACAGAACGCGCCTCGCGCTCCACTACCTCTCCTGCACGCGCAAGCTTGTACAACGGCTGGCCGTCGCGCTTGAGCGCCGAGTACATGGGCGGTACCTGGCTGATCTGGCCACGAAAACGCGGCAGCAGCGCTTCGACATCGGCGCGACCGACGGTCACCTCGCGGGTCTGCAGGACTTCGCCTTCGGCATCGGCCGTGCTAGTGGTCTGCCCCAACTGCATGACCGTCTCGTAGCCCTTGTCTGAATCGAGCAGGTACTGAGAGAACTTGGTCGCCTCGCCGAAGCACAGCGGCAAGACTCCGCTGGCCAATGGGTCGAGGCTGCCGGTATGACCGGCCTTCTCGGCATTGAGCAGCCAGCGGACTTTCTGCAGGGCCGCGTTGGAAGTGAAGCCCAGCGGCTTGTCGAGCAGGATGATGCCGCTGACATTGCGGCGGATACGTTTGACCTGGGCCACCCGTTACTCCTTGGTGTCCGGCTCGTCGGCATCCTGGTGCAAGCGGTCTTCGGCCACCGCACGCTCGATCAGCGCCGACAGATGGGCGCCGCGGCTGATGCTCTCGTCGAAATGGAAATGCAGCTGGGGCACGCTGCGCAGGTTCATCACCCGGCCCAGCTGCAGACGCAGGAAGCCTGCGGCATTGCCCAGCGCCTTGAGCGTCTGCTCGACGCCATCGGAGCCATCGGCGCCCATGACGGTGATGAATACCTTGGCATGACCGAGGTCACGGCTGACCTCGACGGCGGTGATGGTCACCAGGCCGACACGCGGGTCCTTGACTTCACGACGAATCAGCTCGGCCAGCTCGCGCTGCATCTGGTCGCCAATGCGTTGGGTACGGCTATATTCTTTTGCCATTGTTGCTACCTGTAACTAAAGCGGCAAACGCCCGGCCAGGCGCAATGCCTGACCGGGCGTTGTTTCCAGAAGCGGTCACCTGGCGCCAGGCGCGAAATGACCACTTCCCCTGCTCGTCGCTCAGAGCGTACGGGCCACCTGGACCTTCTCGAAGACTTCGATCTTGTCGCCGACCTTGACGTCGTTGTAGCTCTTGACGCCAATACCGCACTCCATGCCGGAGCGGACTTCGGCGGCGTCGTCCTTGAAGCGACGCAGCGATTCCAGTTCGCCCTCGAAGATCACCACGTCCTCGCGCAGCACGCGGATCGGACGGTTGCGATACACGGTGCCTTCGATGACCATGCAGCCGGCGATGGCGCCGAACTTCGGCGAACGGAACACGTCACGCACCTCGGCGACGCCCAGGATGTTCTCGCGAACATCGCTGCCGAGCATGCCGGTCAGGGCCTTCTTGACGTCCTCGATGATGTCGTAGATCACGTTGTAGTAACGCATGTCCAGACCTTCCTGCTCGACGATCTTGCGCGCGCCGGCATCGGCACGCACGTTGAAGCCGAACAGCACCGCATTGGACGCCAGGGCCAGGTTGGCGTCGCTTTCGGTGATACCACCGACGCCGCCACCGACCACGCGCACCTGCACTTCGTCGTTGCCCAGGCCGCCGAGCGAGCCTTGCAGCGCCTCGAGCGAACCACGCACATCGGTCTTGAGCACGATGTTGAGGGTCTTCTTCTCTTCCTGACCCATGGTCTCGAAGATGTTTTCCAGCTTGCCGGCATGGGCGCGGGCCAGCTTGACCTCGCGGTACTTGCCCTGGCGGAACAGCGCGACCTCACGGGCCTTCTTCTCGTCGGCGACCACCGACAGCTCGTCACCGGCTTCAGGCGTGCCGTCCAGGCCGAGGATCTCGACCGGAATCGACGGACCGGCTTCCTTCACGGGCTTGCCGTTCTCGTCGAGCATGGCACGCACGCGGCCATAGTTGGAGCCGCACAGGACCATGTCGCCCTGACGCAGGGTACCGTCCTGGACCAGGATGGTCGCCACCGGGCCACGGCCCTTGTCCAGGCGCGATTCGACCACGACACCACGACCCGGAGCGGTCGGGGTCGCCGTCAGCTCGAGGATCTCGGCCTGCAGCAGGACGGCTTCGAGCAGTTCGTCGACACCGGTACCCATCTTCGCCGAGACCTTGACGAACGGGGTGTCGCCACCCCAGTCCTCGGAGGTCACGCCTTCGACGGCCAGCTCGTTGCGGATGCGATCGATGTCGGCACCAGGCTTGTCGATCTTGTTCACCGCGACGACCAGCGGAACGCCAGCGGCCTTGGCATGCTGCACGGCCTCGCGGGTCTGCGGCATCACGCCGTCATCCGCCGCCACCACCAGGATGACGATGTCGGTGGCCTTGGCACCACGCGCACGCATCGCGGTGAACGCGGCGTGGCCCGGGGTATCCAGGAAGGTGACCATGCCACGGTCGGTCTCGACGTGGTAGGCACCGATGTGCTGGGTGATGCCACCGGCCTCGCCCGCGGCAACCTTGGCGCGACGAATGTAGTCGAGCAACGAGGTCTTGCCGTGGTCGACGTGGCCCATGACGGTCACTACCGGCGCACGGGACTCGGTCTCGCCTTCGAACTTCAGCGACTCGGCCAGGGAATCTTCCAGGGCGGTATCGCTGACCAGGGTGACCTTGTGGCCCAGCTCTTCGGCGACCAGCTGCGCGGTTTCGCGGTCGAGCACCTGGTTGATGGTGACCGGCGTGCCCAGCTTGAACATGAACTTGACGACTTCGGCGCCCTTGACCGACATCTGCTGTGCCAGCTCGGAAACCGTGATGGTCTCGCCGATGGTCACGTCACGGATGACCGGACCGGTCGGGTTCTGGAAACCATGCTGGTTGCGCTTCTTGGGCTTGCCCTTGCCACCGCGACCGCGACGGAAACCATCGCTTTCCTCGTCGGTGGTGCGCGGCGCGGCACGCGGCGTCGGAGCCTTTTCTTTCTCCTTGACCTTCACCTTGATCGACACGCGCGGCGCTTCGTTGCGGCGCTCGCCACGACGATCGTCCTCACGGGCACGATCCCCGCGACGGGCATCGTCCTTCTTGCGCTCGCCGCCACGATTGGCGGCATCGGCGGCGGCCGGTGCCTCGGCTGGCGCGGCTGCCGGTGCCGGCGCTGCCGGAGCTGCCTTGGGCGCAGCGGCCGCGGCCTGAGCGGCATCGCGACGCGCCTGCTCCTCGGCACGCTGGCGAGCTTCGGCCTCGGCCTTCTCGCGAGCAGCGTTCTCCGCCGCGCGGCGCTCTTCGAGCTCACGCTTCTGCTCGGCCTGGATTTCCTCCGGGCTGCGCTGGACGAATACTTTCTTCTTGCGTACTTCTACGCTGATGCTCTTGCTACCGGCGACACGCAGGGTGCTAGTGGTCTTGCGCTGCAAGGTAATCTTGCGCGGCTCCTGCGCCTTGCTCTTGTGGCCGCTCTTCAAGTGGCTCAGCAGAACCTGCTTTTCGTTGTCGGTCACTACCTGACCGGCGTCGGTGTGCGGCAGACCTGCCTCACGCATCTGCTGCAGCAGGCGCTCTACCGGTGCTTCGACCTCTTGGGCCAGTTCTTTCACCGTGACTTGCGTCATGCACTTCTCTCCTCAGGCCGCGCCAATTACTCAAACCAGTGGGCTCGGGCGGCCATGATCAACTTGCCGGCACGCTCTTCGTCGATGCCGTCGATGTCGAGCAGGTCGTCAATCGACTGCTCGGCCAGGTCTTCGCGGTTAACCACACCGCGCACCGCCAGTTCCGCCGCCAGGTCCTTGTCCATGCCCTCGAGCGAGAGCAGGTCTTCGGCTGGGTGTGCGTCTGCCAGTTTTTCCTCGGTAGCGATGGCCTTGGTCAACAAACGATCCTTGGCACGAGCGCGAAGCTCGTTGACGATGTCCTCGTCGAAGCCGTCGATGTTGAGCATTTCTTCCAACGGTACGTAGGCAATTTCTTCCAGGCTGGTAAAACCTTCGTCAACCAGTACTTGCGCCAGTTCTTCGTCGACTTCCAGCTCTTCGACGAAGTTGCGCAGGATGTCGCCAGTTTCGGCCTGCTGCTTGTCCTGGATGTCCTTCTCGGTCATCACGTTCAGGGTCCAGCCAGTCAGTTGACTGGCCAGGCGAACGTTCTGACCGCCGCGCCCGATGGCCTGGGCAAGATTGTCCTCGGCCACGGCGATGTCCATCGCGTGGGCATCCTCGTCGACGATGATCGCCGCGACTTCGGCCGGCGACATGGCGTTGATGACGAACTGCGCGGGGTTCTCGTCCCAGAGGACGATATCCACGCGCTCACCACCCAGCTCGCCGGACACCGCCTGCACACGCGAACCACGCATGCCGATGCAGGCGCCTTGCGGATCGATGCGCTTGTCCTTGGAACGAACGGCGATCTTGGCGCGCGAGCCCGGATCACGGGAAGCGGCCATCACCTCGATCAGGCCCTCGGCGATCTCGGGCACTTCGATGCGGAACAGCTCGATCAGCATCTGCGGAGCGGTACGCGACAGGATCAGCTGCGGACCACGGTTTTCGGTACGAATCTCCTTGAGCAGCGCACGCAGGCGCACGCCGACCCGGAAGGTTTCGCGGGCGATGATGTCCTCGCGTGCCAGCAGGGCCTCGGCGTTGTTGCCCAGGTCGACGATGACGTTGTCGCGGGTGACCTTCTTGACGGTACCGGAAATGATCTCGCCCACACGTTCGCGGTAGGCGTCGACCACCTGGGCGCGCTCGGCTTCGCGGACTTTCTGCACGATGACCTGCTTGGCGGTCTGGGCAGCGATACGACCGAACTCGATGGACTCGATCTTTTCCTCGATCACGTCGCCGACCTTGGCCTCTGGATGGGTCTCCCGGATCTTGCTCGGCCAGGTTTCGATGGCCGGATCGTCCAGGTCGTCTTCCTCGACCACGGTCCAGCGGCGGAACGTCTCGTAGTTGCCGGTATGGCGGTTGATCTCGACACGCAGGTCGACTTCGTCTTCAAAACGTTTCTTGGTTGCGGTAGCCAGCGCCACTTCCAGCGCTTCGAAAATGACGCCGGGCGGGACGCCCTTTTCGTTGGATACCGATTCAACAACCAGCAGTACTTCTTTGCTCATCGTACGCCTCGCCTTGCGCAAGCCATTCGGTCCGGACGTCGCTCCGGACCAGGCACGTCTCAGTCAAAACTGGGAATAATATTGGCCTTGTCGATCGAGTCGATCGGCAACAGGAACTCGTGATTGTCCACCTGGACCACCACGTCCTGATCCTCCACACCGCGGAGAAGGCCCTGGAAGTTGCGTCGACCCTCAAAAGGCGTACGCAGCTTTATCTTCACTTGTTCGCCGGCATGCGAAGCGAACTGTTCCAGCGAGAACAGTGGGCGATCCATGCCAGGAGAGGACACTTCGAGGGTGTATTCGGAGCTGATCGGATCTTCTACATCCAGGACGCCACTAACCTGGCGACTGACCACTTCGCAGTCGTCCACCAGGATCCCGCCTTCCTTGTCGATGTAGATACGCAGTACCGAATGCTTGCCTTGGGAGATGTACTCGATCCCCCAGCATTGATAGCCAAGACCCTCGACAACCGGGGCCAACAAGGCCTGCAACTGTTCTAGCTTGCTCGACACCTGAACCCCCTCGTGCATGCTGTGCAAATAAAAAATGGGCGAAACGCCCATCCCTGATACGCCGTAGGACAACGACGTTGAGAACTGATCAGCTAACAAAAAGCCCCTTTTGAAGGGGCTCCGCTGACAACTGGTTGCGGGGGCTGGATTTGAACCAACGACCTTCGGGTTATGAGCCCGACGAGCTACCAGACTGCTCCACCCCGCGTCAAAGCTGGAGCAAAAGTATAAGACCGAACCCTGCAAGGGTCAATCTGACCTTCCACCTGCAAGAAAGCCCGCTGTAGCGGGCTCTCATGCTTCAATTGGTACCGAGAAGGGGACTCGAACCCCTACACCCTATGGGCACAACCACCTCAAGGTTGCGTGTCTACCAATTCCACCACCTCGGCAATACGACTACTTGAAACCCGTTACTTCTGCTCTTCGGTCGAGGAAGGAACATCACTTTTTGGAGCGACGTCACTTTTCTGTTCCTGGAGCACCGGTACATCATCATTGACTGCCGGCTTCTGCTCTTTCACTTCGAGAACCGCTGGATCTGGAAGACCCGCCTGGTTCAGTTCTTGAGCTTTCTCCTTGGCGAAGTATCCTAACCCAAGCGCTGTCAAAAAGAAAGAGGCAGCAAGTATAGCAGTGATCTTACTCAGGAAAGTCGCGGAACCCTGGCTACCGAATACGGTATTCGAAGCACCCGCACCGAAGGAAGCCCCTGCTTCCGCGCCTTTACCTTGTTGCAGCAACACCAGAACAATTACACCGATGGCGCCCAACAGATGAAAAACAACTACGACTGTTTCCAGCATTTGTTCAGTTTCCTGCGGCGCGACAAATTGCACCGAATTCGTCTGCGTTCAGGGACGCTCCACCAATGAGCCCCCCATCGATATCCGGCATGCCAAACAGCTCGGCCGCATTGGCCGCCTTGACGCTGCCACCGTACAGGATCCGTACGCCGGAAGCGATCTCGGCATCCTTTGCCGCCAACTGCCCCCGGATGGCGGCGTGCACATCCTGGGCCTGCTGAGGCGTGGCCGTCAGGCCAGTACCGATGGCCCATACAGGCTCATAGGCGATGATCGCATTGGCAAAAGCCGTAACACCACATGTTTCGATGATACTGCCCAACTGACGCCCGACAACTTCCAGCGTCTTGCCTGCCTCGCGCTCGGTCAGCGTTTCGCCGACACAGAGCACTGGCTTCAAACCGCTTTGCTGGGCAGCTGCAAACTTGCGTCCAAGTACTTCGTCACTTTCGCCGATCAACTGGCGACGCTCCGAATGACCTATCAACACCAACTTGCAGCCTGCTTCAGCCAGCTGACTCGGTGCAACTTCGCCGGTCAGCGCGCCCTGCTCGGGCTGTACTGCAGAATTCTGTGCTCCAACGGCAATCCCCTTGCCCTGCAACGCATCGATCACCTGATTGATGAACAGTGCAGGCGGAAAAACCGCCACTTCGACATCGGCTGGAAGCGCCTGCCTTTCCAGGCCCGAGATCAGCTCAGCGACGCTGGCGCGGGTACCGTGCATTTTCCAGTTACCAGCTACCATGGGGCGACGCATGCCTTACCTCGTCGATCAAAGTGGGCGCAGATCTTACCCAACCCTGAAAGCGCTGGCAAGCGCCTTCACGCACAAACTTCCGCCACCAGCTTGGCCAGTGCCTCGGCATGCCCGCGCACCTGGCTTTCGTCATCGCCTTCGACCATCACCCGCACCAGCGGCTCGGTGCCGGACTTGCGCAGCAGCACGCGGCCACGACCAGCCATCGCCTCGGTGACCTCGGCACAGGCGCGCTTGACGTCCGGATGCTCCACGGGATCCACGTCGCTGCCGGAGAAGCGTACGTTGATCAGCACCTGCGGACACTTGCGCACGCCCTGGCGCGCCTGGGCGAGGGTCTCGCCACGGCGCTTGAGCGCCATCAGCACCTGCAGCGCGGCGATGATCGCATCGCCCGTGGTGGTATGGGCGCAGCAGACCACGTGGCCGGAGTTCTCACCGCCGAGCTGCCATTCGCGCTCGAGCAGCTCGGCCATCACGTAGCGGTCGCCGACCTTGGCGCGAGCGAAGGGGATGTCCAGCTCGCCGAGCGCCAGCTCCAGCCCCAGGTTGCTCATCAGGGTCCCGACCACGCCGCCCTGCAGCTTGCCGCGCTCCTTCAGGTCGCGGGCGATGATGAACAGCAGTTCGTCACCGTCGACGATCGCCCCGGTATGGTCGACCATCAGCACCCGATCGCCATCGCCGTCGAAGGCGATGCCCAGGTCGGCATGCCCCACCAGCACGGCAGCCTGCAGCGACTCGATATGGGTCGAGCCACAGTTCTCGTTGATGTTCAGGCCATCGGGCTGGGCGTGCAGCACGGTGACCTCTGCACCCAGCTCGCGAAACACGCTGGGCGCGACCTTGTAGGTAGCGCCATGGGCGCAGTCGACCACCAGCTTGAGGCCGGCGAAGTCGGTGCTGCTCGGCACGCTGCTCTTGCAGAACTCGATGTAGCGGCCGGCCGCGTCGTTGATCCGCGACACCTTGCCCAGCTTGCTCGAATCGACCACGTTCATCGGCTGGTCGAGCAGCTCCTCGATCATCTGCTCGACCTCGTCGGGCAGCTTGACCCCCTGCCCCGAGAAGAACTTGATGCCATTGTCATCATGCGGGTTGTGCGAGGCACTGATGACGATGCCCGCCTCGGCATGGAAGGTGCGGGTCAGGTAGGCGATGGCCGGGGTCGGCATCGGCCCTAGCAGCATCACGTCGGCGCCGGCGGCGGAAAGCCCTGCCTCCAGGGCGGATTCGAACATGTAGCCGGAAATGCGGGTGTCCTTGCCTACCAGCACCCGGCAGTTGCCCTGCTTGCGAAACGCCATGCCAGCGGCCCAGCCCAATTTGAGCATGAAGTCCGGAGTGATGGGATATTCGCCGACGCGGCCACGGATACCGTCGGTACCAAAGTATTTTCTGCTCATAAGGGCTCCAGATTCTTCTATTCGGCGTTCTGTACCGCAGCGATCATGCGTACCACATCGACGGTCTCGGCCACGTCATGCACGCGCAGGATGCTCGCGCCCTTGGTCATGGCCAATGCCGCCAATGCCAGGCTGCCGTGAAGGCGCTGTTCGACCGGACGATCGAGCGTCAGGCCGATCATGCTCTTGCGCGATACGCCCACCAGCAACGGCCGCCCCAGGCGGTACAAGGCTTCCATGTGCCTGAACAGGCTCAGGTTGTGCGCCAGCGTCTTGGCGAAACCGAACCCTGGATCGAGGATGATGCGCCCCGCATCGATGCCGGCAGCCGCGCAGGCAGCCATACGCTCTTCAAGATAGCGCGTGACTTCGAAGGTCACATCCTCGTAGTGAGGATTATTCTGCATGTCGCCCGGCTCGCCGCGCATGTGCATCAGGCACACCGGCAAGCCAGTGGCCGCCGCGGCGTCCAGGGCGCCATCGCGCTCCAGGGCACGCACATCGTTGATCAGCCCCGCGCCCAGGCGGGCCGCCTCGCGCATGACCGCTGGCGTAGAAGTATCCACCGAGACGATGACATCCAGCTGGCTGCCGATGGCCTCGACCATCGGCGCCACGCGTTCGAGCTCTTCGGTGACCGAGACCGGGCGAGCGCCAGGACGGGTGGACTCGCCACCGATGTCGACCAGCGTCGCGCCGGCGGCGACCATGGCCTCGGCATGGCGCAGGGCGGCATCGCGCGCGGCGAACCGCCCACCATCGGAGAAGGAGTCGGGAGTGACGTTGAGGATACCCATGACATGGGTGCGGGACAAATCAAGAACCCGGTTGCCGCAAGGCAACCGGGCCGGGTACTGCTGAGAGGTCATAGATGCCCTTAGTGTTGAGCCGCCGGACCGCCGATTGGCGACTCGGGACGGTCACCCTGAGGCGCGGTGGTGCCCGAAGGGCCTGCATCGTTGTCCCAGTCACGAGGTTCGCGTGGCGTGCGGCCTGCCATGATGTCGTCGATCTGATCGGCATCGATGGTTTCGTACTTCATCAGGGCCTCGGCCATGGCATCGAGCTTGTCACGGTTGTCGGTGAGGATCTGCTTGGCCGTGGCATAGCAATGGTCGATGATGCTGCGCACTTCCGAGTCGATCAGCTTGGCGGTCTCGCCCGAAACGCTGGCGTGCTGGCTCGCCGCGCTGCGGCCGAGGAACACTTCGCCCTCTTCCTCGGCGTACATCAGCGGGCCAAGCTTTTCGGAGAGGCCCCACTTGGTGACCATGTTGCGGGCGATCTGGCTGGCACGCATGATATCGTTGGACGCACCTGTGGTGACGCCATCGAAGCCCAGGGTCATCTCCTCGGCGATACGGCCGCCGTAGAGCGAGCAGATCTGGCTGATCAGGGCGCGCTTGGACAGGCTGTAGCGGTCTTCCTCGGGCAGGAACATGGTCACGCCCAGGGCTCGGCCACGGGGAATGATCGAAACCTTGTAGACCGGGTCGTGCTCGGGAACGATGCGCCCGACGATGGCGTGGCCCGCCTCGTGATAGGCCGTGTTCTGCTTTTCCTTCTCCGACATGACCATGGTCTTGCGCTCGGCGCCCATCATGATCTTGTCCTTGGCCAGCTCGAATTCCTTCATCTCGACCAGGCGCTTGCCAGCACGCGCGGCGAACAGCGAGGCCTCGTTGACCAGGTTGGCCAGATCGGCGCCGGAGAAGCCCGGCGTGCCGCGGGCGATGACGGCGGCATTGACGTTCTCGCCGATCGGCACCTTGCGCATGTGCACCTTGAGAATCTGCTCGCGACCGCGGATGTCCGGCAGGCCGACCACGACCTGGCGGTCGAAGCGGCCCGGACGCAGCAGCGCCGGGTCGAGCACGTCGGGACGGTTGGTGGCGGCGATGACGATGATGCCATCGTTCATCTCGAAGCCGTCCATTTCCACCAGCAGCTGGTTGAGCGTCTGCTCGCGCTCGTCGTGGCCACCGCCCATGCCAGCGCCACGATGGCGACCGACCGCATCGATCTCGTCGATGAAGATGATGCACGGGGCATGCTTCTTGGCCTGCTCGAACATGTCGCGGACACGGCTGGCGCCGACACCGACGAACATCTCGACGAAGTCGGAACCGGAAATGGTGAAGAACGGCACCTTGGCCTCACCAGCGATGGCCTTGGCCAGCAAGGTCTTGCCGGTACCGGGCGGGCCGACCATCAGCACGCCGCGCGGAATGCGGCCACCCAGACGCTGGAACTTGCCCGGGTCGCGCAGGAACTCGACCAGCTCGCCGACCTCTTCCTTGGCTTCGTCGCAGCCGGCGACGTCGGCCAGGGTGGTCTTGACCTGGTCTTCGGACAGCAGCCGCGCCTTGCTCTTGCCAAAGCTCATCGGGCCGCCCTTGCCGCCGGCACCGCCCTGCATCTGGCGCATGAAGAACATGAAGACGGCGATGATCACCAGGATCGGGAAGCTGGCCACCAGCAACTGGGTCCAGATGCTCTGCTGCTCGGGCTGCTTGCCTTCGATCACCACGCGATTGTCGACCAGGTCGCCGATCAGGCCGTTGTCGGCGATCGCCGGGCGAACGGTCTTGAAGGTATCGCCATCGGTGCGCTTGCCGGTGATGACGGCGCCGTCGACCGTGACACGCTCGACCTTACCGTCCTTGACTTGCTGGATGAAGTCAGAGTAGTTGAGGGTCTGCGGCTCGTTCGGGCTGGAGAAGTTGTTCATCACGGTCACGAGGACCGCCGCGATGATCAACCACAGGATCAGGTTCTTTGCCATGTCGTTCAATTAGCTACCCTCTGAGGTCCGGCGCACGACGCAGCCGTGCCTCGCATGATATTCACCGACCTAACTTACTACATTACCTACGCATTCGCAGGCACCGTCTGTAACCCTTTGTGAAACCTAGCCTACACGAAGATCCGACAAACCCGTCAGAAAACGCCGATTGGAAATAACTATCATCCAATCACCAACCCCTTGCGGGGCCCTGGCTCTAGCCTTTCCAGCCCCTGGCCAGGAGGTATTGCTCGCGGGAGCGGTCGCGCGATGACGACGGCTTGCGCATCTGCACCTTGTCGAACTTGCTGCGGACATCCTTGAGATACTGGTCGAAGCCTTCCCCCTGGAAGATCTTGATCAGGAAATCGCCTCCAGGTTTCAACACGCGACCGGCAAGATCCAGGGCGAGCTCGCAAAGGAACATGGCGCGCGGCATGTCGACCTCGGGCGTTCCACTCATATTGGGGGCCATGTCGGAAATCACAAGGTCCACATGCGAATCGCCGACCGCCTGCAGGATCTGCTCGAGCACCTCGTCCTGGGTGAAGTCGCCCTGGATGAAGGTCACGTCGGGAATGCTGTCCATCTCCAGGATGTCCGAAGCGATCAGCCGGCCTTGCCCACCGATCAGACGACTGGTCACCTGCGACCAGCCGCCGGGAGCAGCGCCCAGGTCGATCACGCTCATGCCAGGCCGGATGAGGCGGTCCTTTTCCTGAATCTCCAGCAGCTTGTAGCTGGCGCGCGAACGGTAGCCGTCCTTCTGCGCCTGCTTCACGAAAGGATCGTTGAAATGCTCTCTCAGCCAGTTATGGCTGCTCTTGGAACGTTGCGCCACGGGGCACCTCGATGATATGCGTCTGGATTGACTGGGCGGAGCCACGGGCCCTCGGGTAAAATGCCGGTCAATTTTACAGAATCAGACGAAAAGGGTCAGATTATGCCGCTCAATAACGAGCAGAAGAAGCAGTACAAGTCCATTGGTCATGACCTCAAGCCCGTCCTGATCGTCGCCGGCAATGGGGTGAACGAAGGCGTGGTGGCCGAATTGGAGCGCGCCCTGGCTGATCACGAGCTGATCAAGGTGGAGATCCGCTCCGAAGATCGCGAAGAGCGTGCGGCGGCCATCGCCGAACTGTGCAAGGTCGGCCGCGCCGAGCTGGTGCAGACCATCGGCAAGAAAGCCCTGATCTACCGCAAGAACCCGCAACCGAACAAGCAGCTGTCGAACGTCCACCGTTACAAGTAACCGGTGGAGCCCCTCAGCGGCGCGGCGCGCGCGCCCTGACGGGGACCGGTTGGGCCACCAGCACGATGCCGGCGAAGCCCAGCGCCAGGAAGCAGAACATCTGCCACCGCTCACCCACGGCGATGCCGTAGCGCAGCGTGTAGTACGTCACGCAGGCGGTGAAGCCCAGCAACAGCATCTGCCCACGGAACTGACGCCACCAGGCGGACAGGCCGTCGACCCGCGCCAGCACCGCCAGCTGGATCATCAGCCCGAGCCACGCCACGCCGACCAGCCAACGGTCGATCTGCGCGGCGACGTCCTGTACCAGCAAGGGTGCCAGGCCGCTGACCTTGAGCGCCGGCACCAGCCCGACGTGAAATACCCACAGGCCGCCAACCCAGAATACCTGGGCCAGCTGCCAGAGGATCCCCTCGAGCGATGGCGCCCGCAAGCGCCGGTCAGATGTGTTTGACTTCGACAATCTCGTACTCGACCGTCCCGTTGGGCGTCTGGACCACCACGGTGTCACCTTCTTCCTTGCCGATGATGGCGCGGGCGATCGGTGCACTGTTCGAGAGCTTGCCCTTCTTCACGTCGGCTTCGTCCTCGCCGACGATCTGGTAGGTCACCTGCTCGCCGGTCTCGGTGTTCTCGAGGTCCACGGTGGTACCGAAGATCACCTTGCCGGTATGGGCGATGGTGGTGACATCGATCACCACCGAGTTTTGCAGGCGCCCTTCGATGTCACGGATCCGCGCCTCGACCATGCCCTGCTCTTCGCGAGCGGCATGGTATTCGGCGTTCTCCTTGAGGTCGCCGAGCTCACGCGCTTCGCCGATCGCCTGGCTCAGGCGCGGGCGCTCGGTCTTGCTCAGGAACAACAGCTCCTCTTCCAGGGCGCGGGCACCCTGGACGGTCATCGGGTACTTGGTCATGCTCATGCTTTGAGTCCTGCATGCAGATCCTGCAAGCGGCGAACGGTCTTCTCGGGGCCGAACTTCAGCGCTTCGCAGATGGCTTCACCAGCCGCAATGGTAGTCGTGCAGTAGATCTTGTGCTGCAGCGCATTGCGACGAATCGAGTAGGAATCGGCAATCGACTGGCGGCCTTCGGTGGTGTTGATGATCAGCGACACCTCGTCGTTCTTGATCATGTCGACCACGTGCGGGCGGCCTTCGGTCACCTTGTTCACACGGCGTACTTTCAGGCCGGCTGCCTCGATGACCTTGGCGGTCCCGGCGGTCGCGACCACTTCGAAGCCCAGGGCGATCAGGTCGCGGGCGACGCCAGCCACCTGCGGCTTGTCGTCGTCGCGCACACTGATGAAGGCGGTGCCGCCGGTCGGCAGCACTTCGCTGGCGCCCATCTGGGCCTTGGCGAAGGCTTCGCCGAAGCTGTCGCCCACGCCCATGACTTCACCCGTGGATTTCATCTCAGGACCGAGGATCGGGTCAACCCCGGGGAACTTGGCGAACGGGAAGACGGCTTCCTTGACGCTGTAGAAGTTCGGGATGATTTCCTCGGTGAAGCCCAGTTCCTTGAGCGACTTGCCGGCCATCACGCGGGCCGCGATCATCGCCAGGGAAGTGCCGATGCACTTGGAGACGAACGGCACGGTACGCGAGGCGCGCGGGTTGACTTCGATCACGTAGATCTTGTCGCCCTGCAGGGCCAGCTGCACGTTCATCAGGCCGATCACGCCCAGTTCCAGGGCCATCTTGCGCACTTGCTCGCGCACTTCGTCCTGGACTTCCTTGCTCAGCGAGTAAGGCGGCAGCGAGCACGCCGAGTCGCCGGAGTGCACGCCGGCCTGCTCGATGTGCTGCATGATCGCGCCGATCACCACGTCGGTGCCGTCGCAGACCGCGTCGACATCCATCTCGATGGCGCAGTTGAGGAAGTGGTCGAGCAGTACGGGGCTATCGTTAGAGACCTGGACCGCCTCGCGCAGGTAGCGCTTGAGCTCTTCGGGCTCGTAGACGATTTCCATGGCGCGCCCGCCCAGTACGTACGAGGGGCGCACGACCAGCGGATAGCCGATGCTGGCCGCGGCACGGATCGCCTCGTCTTCGCTGCGCACGGTAGCGTTTGGCGGCTGCAGCAGGTTCAGGCGCTGGACCATCTGCTGGAAGCGCTCGCGGTCTTCGGCACGGTCGATGGCGTCCGGGCTGGTACCGATGATCGGTACGCCAGCCTCTTCCAAGGCGCGCGCCAGCTTCAGCGGGGTCTGGCCGCCGTAGTGGACGATGACGCCCTTGGGCTTCTCGACGCGGCAGATTTCCAGCACGTCTTCCAGGGTCAGCGGCTCGAAGTAGAGGCGATCGGACGTGTCGTAGTCGGTGGAAACGGTTTCCGGGTTGCAGTTGACCATGATGGTCTCGTAGCCATCGTCACGCAGCGCCAGGGCTGCGTGCACGCAGCAGTAGTCGAACTCGATGCCCTGGCCGATACGGTTGGGACCACCGCCGAGGATCATGATCTTGTCGCGATCGGACGGGTTGGCCTCGCACTCCTCCTCGTAGGTCGAATACAGGTAGGCGGTGTCGGTGGCGAACTCGGCGGCGCAGGTGTCGACGCGCTTGTACACCGGCAGCACTTCCAGCTTGTGGCGGTGACGGCGCAGGTTCTTGTCGGTGATGCCGAGCAGCTTGGCCAGACGCTGGTCGGAGAAGCCCTTGCGCTTGAGGCGGCGCATCAGCGCGGCGTCGATGTCGGCCAGGCCCAGGGTCTTGACCTTCTCCTCGTCCTTGATCAGGTCTTCGATCTGCACCAGGAACCAGTGGTCGATGCTGGTCAGGGCGAAGATCTCGTCGCGGCTCATGCCGGCACGGAAGGCATCGGCCACGTACCAGATGCGCTCGGCGCCCGGCACGGTCAGCTCACGCTTGAGGATGTTGGCGGCTTCCGGACTGGCCAGGTCGACCTTCGGGTCGAGGCCGCAGGCGCCGACTTCCAGGCCGCGCAGGGCCTTTTGCAGCGACTCCTGGAAGGTCCGGCCGATGGCCATGACTTCGCCAACGGATTTCATCTGGGTGGTCAGGCGGGCATCGGCCTTGGGGAATTTCTCGAAGGCGAAGCGTGGCAGCTTGGTGACCACATAGTCGATCGACGGCTCGAACGAAGCCGGGGTACGACCACCGGTGATGTCGTTCTGCAGCTCGTCGAGGGTGTAGCCGACCGCAAGCTTGGCGGCGATCTTGGCGATCGGGAAGCCGGTGGCCTTCGAGGCCAGCGCCGAGGAACGCGACACGCGCGGGTTCATCTCGATGACGACCATGCGGCCGGTGTTCGGGCAGATGCCGAACTGCACGTTGGAACCACCGGTTTCAACGCCGATCTCGCGCAGCACCGCCAGCGAGGCGTTGCGCATGATCTGGTATTCCTTGTCGGTCAGGGTCTGCGCCGGCGCGACGGTGATCGAGTCACCGGTGTGGACGCCCATCGGGTCGAAGTTCTCGATCGAGCAGACGATGATGCAGTTGTCCTTCTTGTCGCGGACCACCTCCATCTCGTATTCCTTCCAGCCAATCAGCGATTCGTCGATCAGCAGCTCCTTGGTCGGCGACAGGTCCAGGCCGCGGGCGCAGATTTCCTCGAATTCTTCACGGTTGTAGGCGATGCCGCCACCGGTACCGCCCATGGTGAAGGACGGACGGATGATGCATGGGAAGCCCAGGCGCTCGAGCACCGCGTTGGCTTCTTCCATGCTGTGGGCGATGCCGGAGCGCGGGCACTCCAGGCCGATGGCCTTCATCGCCTTGTCGAAGCGCGAACGGTCTTCGGCCTTGTCGATGGTGTCGGCGTTGGCGCCGATCATTTCCACCCCGAACTGCTCCAGCACGCCATGGCGCTCGAGGTCCAGGGCGCAGTTGAGCGCGGTCTGGCCACCCATGGTCGGCAGCAGCGCGTCAGGACGCTCCTTCTCGATGATCTTGGCCACCGACTGCCATTTGATCGGCTCGATGTAGGTGGCATCGGCCATGGCCGGGTCGGTCATGATGGTGGCCGGGTTGGAGTTCACCAGGATGACGCGGAAACCTTCCTCGCGCAGGGCCTTGCAAGCCTGGGCGCCGGAATAGTCGAACTCGCAGGCCTGGCCGATCACGATCGGGCCAGCGCCGAGAATCAGGATGCTTTTGATGTCTGTACGTTTTGGCATGGGTTGTCACTCAAATCCGCGGGTCAGTCGGCAAGCCGTCTTGGACAATCTTGGTCAGGCGCGTCCGGACGCGGCAACCTGCCACGTCCGGGGCCTTGTCGCAGGATGCTTAGCGGCGCTTGGCCATGGCATCGATGAAGCGGTCGAACAGCGGCGCGACGTCGGTCGGCCCCGGGCTCGCCTCAGGGTGGCCCTGGAAGCTGAACGCGCTCTTGTCGGTACGCTCGATCCCCTGCAGGGTACCGTCGAACAGCGACTTGTGGATGGCGCGGACATTGCCCGGCAAGGTGGCTTCGTCGACGGCGAAACCGTGGTTCTGGCTGGTGATCATCACCACGCCGGAGTCAAGGTCCTGCACCGGGTGGTTGGCGCCATGGTGGCCATGGCCCATCTTGACGGTCTTGGCACCGGAAGCCAGGGCCAGCAGCTGGTGGCCCAGACAAATACCGAACACCGGGATGTCGGTCTCGAGGATGTCCTTGATTGCCTGGATCGCGTAGTCGCACGGCTCGGGATCGCCAGGGCCATTGGACAGGAACACGCCGTCGGGACTGAGCGCGAGCACTTCGCTCGCCGGGGTCTGCGCCGGCACCACGGTCAGGCGGCAGCCGCGATCGACCAGCATGCGCAGGATGTTCACCTTGACGCCGTAGTCGTAGGCGACCACGTGATGCGGCAGCTTGGCGGCATCGATCTCCGGATGGCTGTCGGTCTCCAGCTTCCAGACACCGGAGCGCCACTCGTAGCGATCCTTGGTGCTGACCACCTTGGCCAGGTCCATGCCCTTGAGGCCGGGGAACTCGCGCGCGGCGGCGATCGCGGCTTCTTCGCTGATATCGTCGCCTGCCAGGATGCAGCCGTTCTGCGCGCCCTTTTCACGCAGGATACGGGTCAGGCGACGGGTGTCGATGCCGGCGATCGCCACCACGTTGTTGGCCTTGAGATAGTCAGGCAACGACTGGGTGTTGCGCCAGTTGCTGGCCAGCAGCGGCAGGTCGCGGATCACCAGGCCGGCCGACCAGACGCGGTTGGATTCGGCATCCTCGGCGGTGGTGCCGGTGTTACCGATATGCGGATAGGTCAGGGTGACGATCTGCTGGGCGTAGGAAGGGTCCGTAAGAATTTCCTGGTAGCCGGTCATTGCGGTGTTGAACACCACCTCACCAACGGTCTGACCGTCGGCTCCGATGGCTTCACCGCGAAAAATGCTGCCATCGGCAAGGGCGAGTATGGCTGGCTTAGTCAAGAAGACCTCCCGTAAATCAAGCCTGAAAGGGCGATCGCAGGTTGCAAAAAAGCGGAATGACGTATGGACACGTCACTCCGCTTTTCTATGCTGATTCATCTGCGCGCTTTTAGTGGACACACTAAAGCTGTAGCTTACAGGAATGGGTGTTTTGGGTCTACCGGATATGTGCCTTGGATGCAGTGGATTGCGACATTGGCTCAATGAAGGGAGC
Source organism: Pseudomonas sp. Marseille-QA0332 (assembly GCF_054950175.1). Taxonomy (NCBI): domain Bacteria; kingdom Pseudomonadati; phylum Pseudomonadota; class Gammaproteobacteria; order Pseudomonadales; family Pseudomonadaceae; genus Pseudomonas; species Pseudomonas sp. Marseille-QA0332. The sequence goes on along the minus strand of NZ_CM143106.1, from coordinate 4,140,583 downwards.
GGGAGGTGGCCGTTTTCGTAAAGCGAGGCATGGGGAGCGGTGACATCGAGCCTGCCGGGGTTGCGCAGCAGCCCTCGGTTCCCGCTCCTTCGCTCCCCCACCTTCAACGCAGCTCCAACACATCCTGCATGTCGTACAACCCGGGCGCGCGCCCATCGAGCCACAACGCGGCACGCACCGCACCCTTGGCGAAGGTCATGCGGCTGGAGGCCTTGTGGGTGATCTCCACGCGCTCGCCTTCGGCGGCGAACAGTACTGTGTGGTCACCGACCACGTCGCCCGCCCTCACCGTGGCAAAGCCGATGGTCTGGCGGTCGCGGGCGCCGGTCTGGCCTTCGCGGCCGTACACCGCCACCTGCTGCAGGTCACGCCCCAGTGCCTGGGCCACTACCTCACCCATGCGCAGCGCAGTCCCCGACGGAGCATCCACCTTGTGGCGGTGATGCGCCTCGAGGATCTCGATGTCCACATCGTCACCCAGGACCCGCGCCGCCGTGTCTAGCAGCTTCAGGCACAGGTTGACGCCGACGCTGAAGTTGGCGGCGAAGACGATCGGAATTTCCTTGCCCGCCTCGGCCAACAACGCTTTTTCTTCCGAAGTGAAGCCGGTGGTCCCGATGACCATGGCCTTGCCCGCCTTGCGGCAGAACGCCAGGTTCTTCAAGGTGACCGAAGGATGGGTGAAATCGATCAGCACGTCGAATTCGTCGGCGACCTTGGCCAGATCGCCACACAGCGGCACGCCGATCCGCCCAAGCGCCGCCAGTTCGCCAGCATCGGCGCCCACCAGCGAACTGTCGGGCTTGTCGATGGCTGCCGTGAGGCCGGCTACCGGAGCTTGCTGCTGCACGGCCTCGACCAGGGTCTTGCCCATGCGCCCAGCGGCTCCCATCACTGCAATACGTCGCATAACCAGTTCCTTCTCAGAGATCGCCGAAGAAGCGCTTCACACCCTCGAACCAACCACTGGCCTTGGGCGAATGGGAGCTGTCGACTTCCAGCGAATCACGCAGCTCTTCGAGCAGCTCGCGCTGGCGACGGCTCAGGTTGACCGGCGTCTCGACCGCCACGCGGCACATCAGGTCGCCCGCGGCGCCACCACGGACCGGGGCCACACCCTTGCCGCGCAGACGGAACTGCTTGCCGGTCTGGGTACCTTCCGGGATGCGCAGCTTGACCCTGCCGTCGAGAGTCGGCACTTCCAGCTCGCCACCGAGGGCGGCATCGGTGTAGCTGATCGGCACCTCGCAATACAGGTGCTTGCCATCGCGCTGGAAAATCGGGTGCTCGCGCACGCTGATGACCACATAGAGGTCACCGGTGGGCCCACCTTGCGCCCCAGCTTCGCCCTCGCCCGACAGGCGGATGCGATCGCCCGTGTCGACTCCTGGCGGCACCTTGACCGACAGGGTCTTGTATTCCTCGACTCGCCCTTCGCCATGGCAGGCGTTGCACGGATCGGTGATGACCGACCCACGGCCATGGCAACGCGGGCAGGTCTGCTGGACCGAGAAGAAGCCTTGCTGCATGCGCACCTGGCCAATGCCACCACAGGTCGAGCAGGTGGTCGGCGCGGAGCCTTTCTTGGCGCCGCTGCCGTCGCAATGGGTGCAGTTGACCAGCGTCGGCACGCGGATGTTGACCGTGGTGCCGCGCACGGCTTCTTCCAGGTTCAGCTCGAGGGTATAGCGCAGGTCGCTGCCACGCTGGGCACCGCCACGCGCGCCACCACGGCCGCCACCGAAGAAGTCGCTGAAGACATCGCCGAAGATATCGGAGAAGTTGGCGCCACCGAAGCCCGCGCCACCGCCACCCATGCTCGGGTCGACGCCGGCATGGCCGTACTGGTCGTAGGCCGCGCGCTTGCTGGCATCGGAGAGCACTTCGTAGGCCTCGTTGGCCTCCTTGAACTTGTCTTCCGACTCCTTGTCACCGGGGTTGCGGTCCGGGTGGTACTTCATCGCCAGGCGGCGATAGGCTTTCTTGAGGTCGCCTTCGCTGGCGCCGCGCTCGACACCCAGGACCTCGTAATAATCACGCTTTGCCATAAGTCATTCGCACTCTTGAGGGCTTTCGGCAAACCTCTGCGCATCTTGCGCCGTGCCGTCGACACCCGTCGCCAGGCCCGCAGGCGCCCCGACAGATGCCGTAGAATTTCGTGTGTCCCAGACACGCCAACGCGGGAGCAAGCCCCCGCGCGGCGACATCCTACCAGCTCGACGCCCGATGACGACGAGCCGGCCGACAACTTGCAGGGATTACTGCTTGTTGTTGTCTTTCACTTCCTCGAACTCGGCGTCCACCACGTCGTCCTGGCGAGCTTCCGGTTCGGCCTGCTGGGCGCCGCCCTGTGGCTGCTGGCCCTGCTGCTCGGCGTACATCTTCTGGGCCACCGGCGCGGAGACCTTGGACAGCTCCTCGACCTTGGCGTCGATGGCTGCCTTGTCGTCGCCCTTGATGGCGGCTTCCAGGGCCACCACGGCCGCTTCGATCGCGGTCTTCTCGTCAGCGCTCACCTTGTCGCCGGCGTCGGCCACCATCTTGCGGGTCGAGTGGACCAGCGCATCGCCCTGGTTGCGGGCCGCAGCCAGCTCCTCGAACTTGCGGTCTTCCTCGGCGTTGGCCTCGGCGTCACGCACCATGCGCTCGATCTCTTCGTCCGACAGTCCGGAGTTGGCCTTGATGACGATCGACTGCTGCTTGCCGGTGGCCTTGTCCTTCGCGCCGACGTGCAGGATGCCGTTGGCGTCGATGTCGAAGGTCACTTCGATCTGCGGCACGCCACGCGGAGCTGGCGGGATGTCGGCAAGGTCGAACTTGCCCAGCGACTTGTTCTGCGCGGCCTGCTTGCGCTCGCCCTGCAGGACGTGGATGGTCACGGCGCTCTGGTTGTCGTCGGCGGTCGAGAACACCTGCGACTTCTTGGTCGGGATGGTGGTGTTCTTCTCGATCAGCGGAGTCATCACGCCGCCCATGGTCTCGATGCCCAGGGTCAGCGGGCTGACGTCCAGCAGCAGCACGTCCTTGACGTCACCGGCCAGGACCGCGCCCTGGATGGCGGCACCCATGGCGACCGCTTCGTCCGGGTTGACGTCCTTGCGCGCTTCCTTGCCGAAGAAGTCGGCAACGGCTTTCTGCACCAGCGGCATGCGGGTCTGGCCGCCGACGAGGATCACGTCGTTGATCTTGCTGGCATCGATGCCGGCGTCCTTCAGGGCGATGCGGCAAGGCTCGATGGTGCGCTGCACCAGGTCCTCGACCAGCGACTCCAGCTTGGCGCGGGAGATCTTCACGTTCAGGTGCTTCGGACCGGTCGCATCCGCGGTGATGTACGGCAGGTTGACGTCGGTCGACTGGGCCGAGGACAGCTCGATCTTGGCCTTTTCCGCAGCTTCCTTGAGGCGCTGCAGGGCCAGCGGATCGTTCTTCAGGTCCATGCCGGACTCTTTCTTGAACTCGTCGACGAGGTAGTCGATCAGGCGCATGTCGAAGTCTTCGCCACCGAGGAAGGTGTCGCCGTTGGTAGCCAGCACTTCGAACTGGTGCTCGCCATCGACTTCGGCGATCTCGATGACCGAGACGTCGAAGGTACCACCACCGAGGTCATAGACGATGACGGTGTGGTCGCCCTTGGCCTTGTCCATGCCATAGGCCAGCGCGGCGGCGGTCGGCTCGTTGATGATGCGCTTGACGTCCAGGCCGGCGATGCGACCGGCATCCTTGGTGGCCTGGCGCTGGCTGTCGTTGAAGTAGGCCGGAACGGTGATGACCGCTTCGGTGACCGGCTCGCCGAGGTAGTCTTCGGCGGTCTTCTTCATCTTCTTGAGGACTTCGGCGCTGATCTGCGGCGGCGCCATTTCCTTGCCATTGGCTTCGACCCAGGCGTCACCATTGCTGGCCTTGACGATCTTGTAGGGCACCAGCTTGATGTCCTTCTGCACGACGTCTTCTTCGAAGCGACGACCGATCAGGCGCTTGACCGCGAACAAGGTGTTGTGCGGGTTGGTCACTGCCTGGCGCTTGGCCGACTGGCCGACCAGGATCTCGCCGTCGTTGGCGTAGGCGATGATCGATGGCGTGGTGCGCGCGCCTTCGGCGTTCTCGATGACCTTGACGTTACCGTTCTCGAGGATGGAGACGCAGGAGTTGGTGGTCCCCAGGTCGATACCGATGATTTTGCCCATGTTGAATCTCCCGAAACTTGAATTGGGTTACAGCGGGCGCGTTGGCCAACTGCGGCAATACTTGAGTGCTTGACACCTAGATGGGGTTGCCCCGGAAGATTTCAAGCCTGTTCATCGATCGAGGGTTGCGGCGCTGCCGGCGCCTTGCTGACCACCACCATGGCGGGGCGCAGCAGACGGCCGTTGAGCAGGTAGCCCTTCTGGAACACCTTGAGCACGCTGTTGGGCTCGACCTCGGCGCTTTCTTCCATGGCCATGGCCTGGTGATGCTCGGCGTTGAACGGCTCGCCATGCGGGTCGACGGCCTCGAGGTTGTAGCGCTTGAGGGTGTCGGCGAACATCTTCAGGGTCAGCTCGATGCCTTCGCGCATCGGCCTGATCGCCTCGTCATCGGCGCTGGACAGTTCCAGGCCGCGCTCGAGGCTGTCGATGACCGGCAGCAGATCGCTGGCGAACTTTTCCAGGGCGAACTTGTGCGCCTTCTCGACGTCCTGCTCGGCACGGCGACGGACGTTCTGCAGGTCGGCCACGGCACGCAGGGACTGATCCTGGGCGGCTGCCAGCTGCTCCTCGAGCTGCTGCACGCGGGCGCCGAGATCCTCAGTGCCAGCGGCTTCGGTGTCGAGGTTCTTTTCATCCAGTTGTTCGTCAGCCATGGGGTTCTCCTTCGCAAATGGGGTGTGCGCGAGACGTGCTCGCCGGGTCTGGCGGATATATGGGGGCTGAAAACCCAGCTTCAAGGGCAGGCTCGCCGCTCACCCATGCATGCCTGCCGTCAGGGGGCATTGTCAGGCCCACGGCAAACACTGTATAAATAAACAGACCTGAACAAAAATCGGGAGCCGCCCATGCTGGTGCACCTGTCGATCCACAACTACGCCATCGTCGAACACCTGGACCTCGAGCTCGCCCGGGGCATGAGCGTCATCACCGGCGAGACCGGTGCTGGCAAGTCGATCATGCTCGACGCGCTCGGCCTGGCATTGGGCGACCGCGCCGACAGTGGCGTGGTGCGCCCGGGCGCCGACAAGGCGGACATCCTCGCCACCTTCGACCTGGCGGACATCCCCGAAGCCCACGCCTGGCTGGCCGAGCGCGACCTCGAGCAGGACGGCCCGTGCATCCTGCGCCGCGTGATCACCGCCGAAGGGCGAAGCCGCGGCTACATCAATGGCACGCCCTGCCCGCTCGGCGATCTCAAGGCCCTGGGCGAACTGCTGATCGACATCCATAGCCAGCACGAACACCAGTCGCTGCTCAAGACCGACACCCATCGTCGCCTGCTCGACGAGTACGCTGGCGCCAGCGACCTGGCGCGCCAGGTCCAGCTGGCGGCCCAGCGCTGGCGGCAGACCCGCCAGGAGCTGGAGCGGCTGTCCAACTCCAGCGACGAACAACGGGCACGCCACCAACTGCTGAGCTACCAGCTCGAGGAGCTGGAAAACCTCAACCTGGGCGAGAACGAGCTCGAGCAGCTGGAGCAGGAGCACAAGAACCTGACCAATGCCGAAGCCCTGTTCGGCGTATGCCGCCAGGTCATCGACCAGTGCAGCGAGAGCGACTCGGGCAACGTGCTCAGCGCCCTGACCGCCTGCCTCAACCGCCTCGGCGCCGCCGCCGACGCGCCGCGCGCCCTGGGCGAGGCAGCCAACCTGATCGCCAGCGCGCAGATCCAGGTGGAAGAAGCGGTCGGCGAGCTCAACCGCTTCCTCGATCATTTCGATGCCGACCCGATGCGCCTGCAAGCCCTTGAAGAGCGCCTCGACACCCTCTACACCCTGGCGCGCAAGCATCGCGTGCAACCGGCCGAGCTGCCCCAGCTGCAACAGCGGCTGATGGATGAGCTCGAAGGGCTCAACGCCAGCGACGAGTCGCTCGAACGCCTCGCCGAGGAGCTGGCCGCCTATGCCAAGCATTACCAGGAAAAGGCTGCCGAACTCAGCGGCCTGCGCCAGCATGCCGCCAGCCAGCTCGCCGAAGCCGTCGAGCAGGAGATCCAGCGCCTGGGCATGCCGGGCGGGCGCTTCCGCATCGCGCTCACGCCTGTCGCTGGCGACGAGCTTTCGCCAAACGGCCTGGAGCTGGTCGAACTACTGGTCAGCGCCAACCCTGGTCAGCCGCTCAAGGGCCTGGCGAAGGTGGCATCCGGTGGCGAGCTGTCGCGGATCAGCCTGGCGATCCAGGTGATCACCGCGCAGACCTCGCGCATCCCGACCCTGGTCTTCGACGAAGTCGACGTGGGCATCGGTGGCCCGACCGCGGAGATCGTCGGCCAGCTGCTGCGTCGCCTGGGCGAGCGCGGCCAGGTCCTGACCGTGACCCACCTGCCGCAGGTCGCGGCGCAAGGGCATCATCACCTGTTCGTGCACAAGGTTCGCCAGAGCGATACTACCCATACCGCCGTGGCCAGCCTCGGCAAGCGCGAGCGTGTCGAAGAGGTGGCGAGGATGCTCGGCGGCATCGACCTGACCAAGGAATCCCTGGCTCATGCGCGCAAGATGGTGGTGTCCGGCAAGTGAGGGCATGCGCGGGCAGCGCTTCCTTATATGGTGCGTTGCCGGGGCGCCGGTTACCGCATGACGGGCTTCACGGCCCCAGGCTTCAAGCCGCAGGCACAAGAAAGGCGACCCCAGGTCGCCTTTCTTGTGTCAGTGACGATCGAAACCGTTACTTCTTCTTGCGTACATACAGCACGAGATTGTGATCGACCAGTTCGTAGCCGTGCTCGGCGACGATTTCCTTCTGGCGCTTTTCGATCTCGGTATCGACGAATTCGATGACTTCGCCGGAATCCACGTTGACCATATGGTCGTGATGGCCGCTGTCGGCCAGTTCGAACACGGCGTGACCGCCGTCGAAGTTGTGGCGAACCACCAGACCCGCGGCTTCGAACTGGGTCAGTACACGGTAGACGGTTGCCAGACCGACGTCCTCGCCAGCTTCCATCAGTGCCTTGTAGACATCTTCCGCGCTCATGTGGCGCTGCTCGGCCGAGTCGAGCATCTGGAGGATCTTCACTCGAGGCAGGGTTACCTTGAGACCCGCTTTGCGTAATTCGCTATTTTCAACCATGGTCAGCTTTCTCGCCGATGCTGCTTCGCAGCTTCTCTTAATACGGGTATGATCGGGGTTTACGTTGTCCAGCCAAGATAGTGGAAGTCGCCCACCGATGCAAAACACCAAGCTCTTGCTAACCAGCCTCACCTTCGTGGGACTGCTCGCACTCGCCGGTTGCTCGTTTCCCGGGGTTTACAAAATCGACATCCAGCAGGGCAATGTCGTCACGCAAGACATGATAGACCAATTGCGTCCCGGAATGACCCGTCGCCAAGTACGGTTTATCATGGGCAACCCCTTGTTGCAGGACACGTTCAACACCAATCGCTGGGATTACCTGTACAGCCTCCAGCCTGGTGGCGGCCAGCGCCAGCAAGAACGCGTCAGCGTGTTCTTCAATGACAGCGACCAGCTGGTCAGCCTCTCTGGCGACTTCATGCCGGGCGTGAGTCGTGATCAGGAAATCCTCGGCGGCAGCGGCGACACCACCGTCAGCCCTGAAGCCCAACCAGGCCAGCAGCCTGCCGAGCAACCGGCCCAGCCTGGCTCGCTGGAAGAGTCGATCCAGCGCGAAATCGACACCATCGAGACCACCCCGGTGCCGACACCGGCGCCGCTGGAAACCTCGCCTTGACTCGAATGTCTTCCAGAAGCGTTGGGGCCGTGCCTCCAACGCTCTCGGTGGACTTCAGGGCCTGGAGGTAAGAGCGGCCGCCGTGCCGCGATGGGGCTGCAAAGCAGCTCCGGGGTCTCGAAATCGTCACTGACTGTCGAAGGTACCCGACGCCGCTGCGCGCCCTGTCGCGGCATTGCGGCCGCTCCAGTTCGCGACCGTGCTTTCGACACCACCGGTGGGGGCAAGGTGTGGGAGCGGTCGCTGCCGGAACACCCAGCGGCTCCTACTTCTCACCCATACAGCTGCTTGGCCCGCTGGCAGAATGCATCGACCAGGGTATTGGCGGCCTGGTTGAACAACGGCCCCAGCGTCGCGCGCACCAGCGACCCGGCATAGTCGAAAGACATGTCCAGACTGATCTTGCAGGCCTTGTCCCCCAGCGGCTTGAAGATCCACAGGCCATGCAGCTGAGTGAACGGCCCCTCCTCCAGGTTCATCTCGATCGACCGCCCCGGCACCAACGTGTTGCGGGTCATGAACTGCTGGCTCAGGCCGCCCTTGGCCACTTCCAGACTGGCGCGCATGTGGGTCTCGCTCGCCTCGAGCACGGTCGATGCCGAACACCAGGGCAGGAACTTCGGGTAGCTGGCCACATCATTGACCAGATCGTAGAGCGCCTGGGCAGGATAAGGCAGCAGGGCAGAGCGTTGGATATGGGTAGTCAAGGCGTCACTTCCAAAGCTTGGGCGGCAGCGCCTCGCGGCGCATCGGGAACCTGTCCCGATCGACGAGACAGGTCCTGCATTGTCCGGGATTCGTCCTACAGGCTCAAGCATGCAGAAATCCCGTAGCCGACAAGCCGAACGGCTGCTTATAATGCCGTCCCTATGGCTAAGCAAAAGAAACATCCGACCGGGACCATCGCGCAGAACAAGAAAGCGCGACACGATTACTTCATCGAGCACAAGTTCGAGGCCGGACTGGTCCTGTCCGGTTGGGAAGTAAAGAGCCTGCGGGCCGGCAAGGCGCACCTGACCGACAGCTACGTGCTGCTCAAGGATGGCGAAGCCTGGCTGTTCGGCAGCCACATCACCCCGCTGACCACCGCCAGCACCCACGTCATCGCCGACCCCACGCGCACCCGCAAGCTGCTGCTCAACAAGCGCGAGCTCGAACGCGTCGAAGCGTCGGTCGCGCAGAAGGGCTACACCTGCGTGGCGTTGTCGCTGTACTGGAGCAAGCACCTGATCAAGTGCGAGATCGCGCTCGGCAAGGGCAAGAAGGAGTTCGACAAGCGCGATACCCAGCGCGAGCGCGACTCCAACCGCGAGATCCAGCGGGCGGTACGCAACAAGGGCAAGGACGAGTAGCCGCTCGCCCCGCCTGGCCACGTCACCGGCCCACACGGGCATCGGCGACGCGGCCTGGGCATGCGCCTGACGAAGCGGCGTCTAGTGGCCGCTGCGGCGCTCGGCCCGGGCGACCCGCTGCGCTTGCTGCTGGGCCTCCTCCAGCACCTCCTGCACGTACAGGATATGCCGGCTCGACACTTGCCGAGCATCATCGGCGCGCCCCTCGACAATCGCCTGGTAGAGCTGCCGATGCTGGCTGATCAGCATGTCGCGGGTTTCGCTGCGCTGCTGGTACATGCCGCCGATGTTGGTCACCACGTTACGCTTGAGCAAGTCGAACAGCCCGCGGATGGTGTGCAGCAGCACGGCATTGTGGCTGGCTTCGGCGATGGCCAGGTGAAAGCGCGCGTCGGCGGCGCCCTCTTCGGCACGGCTGACTTCATCGGCGCGTGAATAGCAGTCCTGCAGCGCATCGAAGGCCGCCTTGAGCCGTGCCCGGTCAGGCTCGGTAGCCCGCTGGGCGGCATAGTAGGCGCACGAAGCCTCGAGGGTATGGCGAAACTCGAGCAGGTCTCGCTGGGCATCGCCGCTGCGCTCGAGCAGTTGCAGCAAAGGATCGCTGAAGGTCGAGCCCAGCGCCTCGGCGACATAGTTGCCGCCGCCCTGGCGACTGACCAGCAGCCCCTTGGCCACGAGTTTCTGGATCGCCTCGCGCAACGAGGGACGGGATACGCCGAACTGCTCGGCCAGGACCCGCTCGGCCGGCAGTCGCTGGCCCGAGGTCAAGGTGCCTTCGAGGATCATTCCCTCGAGCCGCTCGACGATATCGTCGGACAGGCGCCGTTGACGGACCTGATCAAAAACCATCATTCACTCTCCACAACCCGCCCGTGTGCGGGGCGCCTATTCTCGCTCATCCATGGGCGACCGACACTTGCCAGTCGCTGCTTTTTGCAACGGTCCAGAGTTCCATCGACCGGTCTGCGACCAAAGTCACGAACGAGACAAATTGACACACCAGAGGCCGGGTTTTAACCTAGCGTTCAGACATTGTAAATTGGTCTTACCAATTAGCCAATGCCAGCGCCTGACCAACGACAATTAGGGGCCACCCCGTATGCAAACCTGGCAACAACTTTATTCGCCACTTGGCAGCCTGGGCCTGTCCGCGCTAGCCGCCGTCATACCGATCGTGTTCTTCTTCCTGGCCCTGGCGGTGTTTCGCCTCAAGGGTCACGTAGCAGGCAGCATCACCTTGGCACTGTCGATCCTGGTGGCGATCTTCGCCTTCCAGATGCCCGCCGACATGGCCCTGGCCGCGGCCGGCTATGGCTTTGCCTACGGCCTGTGGCCGATCGCCTGGATCATCGTCGCCGCCGTGTTCCTCTACAAGCTGACCGTCAAGAGCGGCCAGTTCGAGGTGATCCGCAGCTCGGTGCTATCGATCACCGACGACCAGCGCCTACAGGTCCTGCTGATCGGCTTCTGCTTCGGTGCCTTCCTCGAAGGCGCGGCCGGCTTTGGCGCGCCAGTGGCGATCACCGCTGCCCTGCTGGTCGGCCTCGGCTTCAACCCGCTGTACGCCGCCGGCCTGTGCCTGATCGCCAACACCGCGCCGGTGGCCTTCGGCGCCCTCGGCATCCCGATCATCGTCGCCGGCCAGGTGACCGGCATCGACGCCTTCCACATCGGCGCCATGACTGGCCGCCAGCTGCCACTGCTGTCGCTGTTCGTGCCGTTCTGGCTGGTGTTCATGATGGATGGCGTGCGCGGCGTGAAGGAAACCTGGCCCGCCGCGCTGGTGGCCGGCCTGAGTTTCGCCGTGACCCAGTACTTCACTTCCAACTTCATCGGCCCGGAGCTGCCGGACATCACCTCGGCCCTGGCCAGCCTGATTGCCCTGACCCTGTTCCTCAAGGTCTGGCAGCCCAAGCGCTCGTTCGCCGGCGCCCCGGGCAGCATCGGCGCGGCCGTGGCCAACGGTGGCGGCAGCCAGCCTTCGCCCTACAGCCTGGGCGAGATCTTCAAGGCCTGGTCGCCGTTCCTGATCCTCACCGTGCTGGTCACCATCTGGACCCTCAAGCCGTTCAAGGCGGCCTTCGCCGCGGGTGGCTCGATGTACAGCTGGGTGTTCAACTTCGCCGTGCCGCACCTTGACCAACTGGTGATCAAGAGCGCACCGATCGTGGCCACCCCGACGGCGATCCCGGCGGTGTTCAAGCTCGACCCGATTTCGGCCACCGGCACCGCGATCTTCCTCTCGGCGCTGTTGTCGATGCTGGTGTTGAAGATCAACTTCAGGACTGGTCTGACCACTTTCAAGGAAACCCTGTACGAGCTGCGCTGGCCGATCCTGTCGATCGGCATGGTGCTGGCCTTCGCCTTCGTCACCAACTATTCGGGCATGTCCTCGACCATGGCCCTGGTTCTGGCTGGCACCGGCGCGGCGTTCCCGTTCTTCTCGCCGTTCCTCGGCTGGCTGGGCGTGTTCCTGACCGGCTCGGACACGTCGTCCAACGCCCTGTTCAGCTCGCTGCAGGCCACCACCGCGCACCAGATCGGGGTCAACGACACCCTGCTGGTGGCGGCCAACACCAGCGGCGGCGTGACCGGCAAGATGATTTCCCCGCAATCGATCGCCGTGGCCTGCGCCGCCACCGGCCTGGTCGGCAAGGAATCGGACCTGTTCCGCTTCACGCTCAAGCACAGTCTGTTCTTCGCCACCATCGTCGGCCTGATCACCCTGGTTCAGGCCTACTGGCTGACCGGCATGCTGGTCCACTAGCGTGACAGGAGCCGGGTGCGCCACGCCGCGCCCGGCAGCCGTCCTATCCATCTACGCTGCGAGATCCCATGATCATATCCGCCTCGACCGACTACCGCGCAGCAGCCCAACGCAAGCTGCCGCCGTTCCTGTTCCACTATGCCGACGGCGGCGCCTACGCCGAGTACACCCTGCGCCGCAACGTCGAAGACCTGGCCAGCATCGCCCTGCGCCAGCGCGTCCTGAAGAACATGTCCGAGCTCAGCCTGCAGACCGAACTGTTCGGCGAGACGTTGAGCATGCCGGTGGCGCTGGCCCCGGTCGGCCTGACCGGCATGTACGCCCGCCGCGGTGAAGTGCAGGCAGCACGCGCGGCCGCGGCCAAGGGCATCCCGTTCACCTTGTCGACGGTCTCGGTGTGCCCGATCGAGGAAGTCGCCCCGTCCATCGACCGCCCCATGTGGTTCCAGCTGTACGTGCTCAAGGACCGCGGTTTCATGCGCAACGCCCTGGAGCGGGCCAAGGCCGCTGGCGTACGCACCCTGGTGTTCACGGTCGACATGCCGGTCCCGGGCGCCCGCTACCGTGACGCCCACTCGGGCATGAGCGGCGTCAAGGGGCCGATGCGCCGCGTATTGCAGGCGATCACCCACCCGCGCTGGGCGCTGGACGTCGGCCTGCGTGGCCGCCCGCACGACCTGGGCAACATTTCCACCTACCGCGGCAACCCGACCGGCCTGGCCGACTACATCGGCTGGCTGGGCGCCAACTTCGACCCGTCGATTTCCTGGAAGGACCTGGAGTGGATCCGCGAGTTCTGGGACGGCCCGATGCTGATCAAGGGCATCCTCGATGCCGACGACGCGCGCGATGCGGTCAGGTTCGGCGCCGACGGCATCGTCGTCTCCAACCACGGCGGTCGCCAGCTCGATGGCGTGCTGTCCAGTGCCCGCGCTTTGCCGGCGATCGCCGATGCGGTCAAGGGCGAGCTGAAGATCCTCGCCGACTCGGGCGTGCGCAGTGGCCTGGACGTGGTGCGCATGATCGCCCTCGGCGCCGACAGCGTGCTGATCGGCCGCGCCTTCATCTACGCCCTGGCCACCCACGGCGAAGCCGGGGTGAGGAACCTGCTCGAGCTGTTCGACAAGGAAATGCGTGTGGCCATGGTGCTGACCGGCGCCAAATCCATCAGCGAGATCACCCCCGATTCGCTGGTGCGCGAACTGGGCGCCTGAACGCGCCCGCACGAAACACCGCCTGATTGACCGGGGCACGCGTCGCGCCAGACGGCGCGGCCCCGGGAGGAGACTGCATGAGCCTGCCTGCCGCGTTTCTCCGGGATGCCGAGCGCTTGATCCCGGCCGAACGCCGTTTCGACGACCCCACTTCGACCCTGGCCTTCGGCACCGACGCCAGCTTCTATCGACTGATCCCCAAGCTGGTGCTGCGCGTCGAATCCGAGGACGAAGTGGTCGGCCTGATCCATCTCGCCCAGCGCGAGCGCGTGTCGCTGACCTTCCGCGCCGCCGGCACCAGCCTGTCCGGCCAGGCCATCACCGACTCGGTGCTGCTGGTGCTGGGCGACAACTGGAACGGTCGCGAGATTCGCCGCCAGGGTGAGCAGATCCGCCTGCAGCCTGGCGTCATCGGTGCCCAGGCCAACGCCTGGCTGGCCCCCTATGGGCGCAAGATCGGCCCTGACCCAGCCTCGATCAACGCCTGCAAGATCGGCGGCATCGTCGCCAACAACGCCAGCGGCATGTGCTGCGGCACCGCGCAGAACACCTACCACACCCTGGCCGGCATGCGCCTGGTGCTGGCCGACGGCACGCGCCTGGACAGCGAGGACCCGGCCAGCGTCGCGGCCTTCGAGCGCAGCCACGGTGCCCTGCTCGAAGCACTCGCCCGCCTGGGCCGCGAAACCCGCGCCAACGTCGAGCTGGCCAGCAGGATTCGCCACAAGTACCGCCTGAAGAACACCACTGGCCTGTCGCTCAACGCCCTGGTGGACTACGACCAGCCGCTGGACATTCTCTACCATCTGCTGGTTGGCTCCGAAGGCACCCTCGGCTTCATCAGCGCGGTGACCTACGACACCGTGCCCGACCACCCGCACAAGGCCACGGCACTGATCGTCTTCCCCGACGTGGAAAGCTGCTGCAAGGCCGTCACCCTGCTCAAGCAACAGCCCGTCTCGGCGGTCGAACTGCTCGACCGACGCAGCCTGCGCTCGGTCCAGGACATGGCCGGCATGCCGGTCTGGGTCAAAGGCCTGAGCGCCAGCGCCTGCGCCCTGCTGATCGAGTCGCGGGCCGCCAGCCAGGCCCTGCTGCACGAGCAGCTCGACCAGGTTCGCGCCTCCATCGCCCACTTCCCACTGGAACAGAAAGTCGACTTCAGCGAAGACCCTGGCGTCTACAACCTGCTCTGGAAGATCCGCAAGGACACCTTCCCTGCCGTTGGTGCGGTACGCCAGACCGGCACCACGGTGATCATCGAGGACGTGACCTTCCCGGTCGAGCGGCTGGCCGAAGGCGTCAACCGGCTGATCCGCCTGTTCGAAAAGCACCGCTACGACGAAGCGATCATCTTCGGCCACGCGCTGGAGGGCAACCTGCACTTCGTGTTCACCCAAGGCTTCAACAGCGCCGCCGAAGTGGCCCGTTACCAGGCCTTCATGGACGACGTGGCACAGCTGGTAGCCGTGGAATTCGGCGGCTCGCTGAAGGCCGAGCACGGCACCGGGCGCAACATGGCGCCGTTCGTCGAGCTGGAGTGGGGGCATGACGCCTACCAGCTGATGTGGACGCTCAAGCGTCTGCTCGACCCCAACGGCATCCTCAACCCGGACGTGGTGCTCAGCGAAGACCCGCAGATCCACCTCAAGCACCTCAAGCCGCTGCCGGCTGCCGACGAGATCGTCGACAAATGCATCGAATGCGGTTTCTGCGAGCCGGTCTGCCCGTCCAAGGGCCTGACCCTGAGCCCGCGCCAGCGCATCGTCATGTGGCGTGACATCCAGGCCCGGCGACGCGCCGGTGAAGATACCCGGGCACTGATGCAGGCCTACCAGTACCAGGGCATCGACACCTGCGCCGCTACCGGGCTGTGCGCCCAACGCTGCCCGGTGGGGATCAACACGGGCGAACTGGTCAAGAAGCTGCGCAGCGAGGCCGCCGAACACGAGCGCACCGCCGAGTGGCTGGCCGAGCACTTCCAGACCACCCTGCGTGGCGCCCGCCTGACCCTCGCCGCCGCCAACGGCGCGCGCAAGCTGCTTGGCGCCCCGCGCCTGCGCCAGCTCAGCGCCTCGCTGAGCAAAGCCAGCAAAGGCCGCCTGCCGCAATGGACCCCAGCCATGCCGCAGCCTCTGCGCGCCCCGCTGCCTACCCGCACGGCCCATGACAACCGCCCGCGCGTGGTCTACCTGGCTGCCTGCGTGTCCCGCGTCATGGGCCCAGCCGCTGGCGATCGGGAGCAGGCGTCGCTGCTCGACACCACGTGCGCACTGCTGGAAAAAGCCGGCTACCAGGTGGTCTTCCCGGAAGACGCCGACAACCTCTGCTGCGGCCAGCCGTTCGCGTCCAAGGGCTACCCCGAGCAGGCCGAGCACAAGCGCCAGGAGCTGATCAACGCCCTGCTGCATGCCAGCCGTGGCGGGCTCGACCCGATCTATTGCGACACCAGCCCGTGCACCCTGCGCCTGGTCCAGGACCTGGCCGAAACCCGCCTGGACCTCCATGACCCGGTGCGCTTCATCCGCACCCACCTGCTCGACAAGTTGCAGTTCGTCCCGCAGGAAGCACCTATCGCGGTACACGTCACCTGCAGCACCCAGCACCTGGGCGAAAGCCAGGCGCTGATCGACCTGGCGCGCCTGTGCAGCAAGCAGGTGGTGATCCCCGAAGGCATCCACTGCTGCGGCTTCGCCGGCGACAAGGGTTTCACCACCCCCGAGCTCAATGCCCACGCCCTGCGCAGCCTCAAGGACGCCGTGCAGTACTGCAGCGAAGGCATCTCCACCAGCCGCACCTGCGAAATCGGCCTGTCGACCCACGGCGGCATCGACTATCACGGGCTGGTCTACCTGGTGAATCGCGTGACGCTTCCACTGGCTAAGCGCGAAGCCGTTGGCGCCTGAACCGCTGCGCTGCCTGCAACGCACCAAGGGCCGGTCGCCGCGCTTTGCGCGCGGGGATCGGGCCTGAACAAGCGCAACTTTGATTCGAAATATTGCCGACTCCCTGGAACGGCGCTTCCAGGACACGGCTTGCTCCTGTCCGATTGAACCCTCGTCGAGGCCGCGCAGTCCATCCTGTAGGCCCACCTTCCGAGGCCTTCACCCTCAAGGAGACACCCATGAAAGGTACTGCGCTTTCAGCTCTGTTCGCCGCAGCCACGCTGCTGGCTTCGCCGGTGTTCGCGGCCGAGGACCTGTGCGAGATCAACCTGCAGAAGATCAACGACATGAAGGTCACCCAGACCGCCACCACCGCAGGCGACGCAGCCACCGGCGGGCCCGGCGCCAACATCGACGAGCAAGTCCAGAAAGCCCAGCAAGCCAAGGCTTCGGGCAACACCGAGGACTGCATCTCGATCACCGGCAAGATCCTGCAAGACCTGGAAAACCGCGAGAAAGGCAGCAACGGGCGTTGAGTGCCAAGCGCGGGCGACAGGCCAGCAGTCGACGTCGCCCGCCCGATGGCGTATACTCCGTCACACGTACCTCGAGGTACGACAGCTAGAGCTGAACCATGGGGCCGATTAGGATTCGACGCCGGTAGCGAAACTCTAGGTGCATGCCGAGTTGGTAACAGAACTCGTAAATCCACTGTTGCAACTTTCTATAGTTGCCAATGACGAAAACTACGAGGGCTACGCTCTCGCTGCGTAAGCAGCCGAGCCCGCTCTCCTGGTAGCTTCGGCTCCAGCAATCACCAGGGGATGCCTGTAAACCCGAAGTGATTGTCATACAGAACAGGATCGCCGCGTAGTACGTTGTGGACGAAGTGGCTAAAACTTACACAACTCGCCCAAAGCACCCTGCCCGTCGGGCGGCTGCGGGTTAACTCAATAGACACGGCTAAGCATGTAGGACCGACAGCGGAGTACTGGCGGACGGGGGTTCAAATCCCCCCGGCTCCACCAAATGATCAAAAAAAGACGTCCACGGACGTCTTTTTTTGTGCCTGGAGTCCAGTAAATACGCGGCTTCCAGCGCTTTTGCGGTCTTTTGAGAGTTTTTGAGTTCCAGCCATTCGGGTATTCCAGGCGGTATTCCAGCTCACCCGGTGCTAATCTTTGGAATACCGAATCAGTGCTTGAGGACAATCTCATGCCTGCTCAAAACCTCCGCCTCTCCGATCGACAGCTCAAGGGAGTCAAACCCGCGTCCAAGGATTATGTCCTCACGGACGGTGACGGTTTGCAGCTCCGCGTACGCAGCAACGGCTCGTTGCTGTGGAATTTCAACTACCGCGAACCGGTGACCAAGAAGCGCATCAACATCGGCTTCGGGACCTATCCCGAACTGTCACTGGCGAATGCACGAAAGAAGGCAGTCGAAGCACGCGAGTTGCTCGCCCAAGGCATCGACCCGAAGGTGCAGCGCAATACGTTGAATGAAGCCAAGCGCGCAGAAACGGAACACACCTTCGAGAACGTGGCCACCGCCTGGTTCGAGCTCAAGAAAGACTCGGTGACCCCAGCCTACGCCGAGGACATTTGGCGATCGCTCACGCTGCACGTATTCCCCGATTTGAAGACGACACCACTCACCAAAATCACCGCGCCGATGGTGATCGGATTGCTTCGTCCAATTGAAGCGAAAGGCAGCTTGGAGACGGTCAAGCGTCTAAGCCAGCGGCTAAACGAGATCATGACCTACGGCGTAAACTCCGGGCTGATCTTCGCCAATCCGCTCACCGGCATCAGGGCAGTATTCAAGAAACCCAAAAAAGAGAACATGGCTGCGCTTCCGCCCGAAGAGCTTCCCGAACTCATGATGGAGATCGCGAACGCCAGCATCAAACGCACGACCCGCTGCCTGATCGAATGGCAATTGCACACGATGACTCGCCCCGCCGAGGCGGCGACTACTCGCTGGGCAGACATCGACTTTGAAAGGCGTGTCTGGACCATCCCAGCAGAGCGGATGAAAAAGCGCCGCCCACACAGCATTCCGTTGAGTGATCACGCTGTCGCACTGCTGGAGTCACTGAAGACTCACAGCGGCCATCGCGAATACGTCTTTCCGGCCGATAGAAATCCACGCACTCACGCCAATAGCCAGACCGCCAACATGGCGTTGAAACGCATGGGTTTTCAGGATCGATTGGTCAGCCACGGCATGCGCTCGATGGCCAGCACCATCTTGAATGAACATGGGTGGGACCCCGAACTCATTGAGGTCGCACTGGCGCATGTCGACAAGGATGAGGTGCGCAGCGCCTACAACCGAGCCGACTACATCGAACGCCGCCGTCCGATGATGGCTTGGTGGAGTGAGTACATTCAGAAGGCCGCCACTGGCAGTCTGCTTGCCTCTGCATACGGCCAAGTCAGAGACAAGAACGTGGTGCCGATCCACTAGCGCTGTAAAGGCGCAATAACGGCGGCGACAGAAACTGAGCGCTCAAGATTCAGGGAAAGCAGCCTCGTTTTTCCGCTTTCCAACACGGGTCCATCCAAACAGGGCTGCAAAGCCGCCCTGTTTGGATGGACCTCACTTTGAAGAGCTAAAAGCCACGACGTTGTCCAGGATTTACCGCGGAACTCCATCGGTGGATAACCGCTTTTAACGTCCCTAAGAGCGCTGAATTTCGGCCCTTGACCGGGTTTATCCACAGGCGTAGAAATGGCCGTGCAAAGGCTGTCGATGACAGCACCCCAGGTGACCCGAGCCTTCAAGGTCACGCCGCTCTCGCGGTGGCTCTACCCAAGGGCGATTCGCATCCGGCAGCTCGCCCGGTCACTACCCATGTGATGGATGCTCTTACACATATAGCGCTCGTGCGCCAGACACACCGTACCTCGCTGCCCTGCAGCAACCTATCCGCTTGGCCGAATACTGCGCCAACCTGTGCCCGTCTCTTTCTTCTGGAAAGAGACGGGCACTTCTACCACTGCTGCAGCCCTGATCGCACAAGGCTTTGCGGCATTCCCCCTCGTGACAATCGGCGTGACAAATGCCGATGTCACCAGCAACAGCCATGTAGATGATGGTGCCGCAGACCACGGAATGGACTGCACCTGACTGACAGTCAGGCATGCCCCGGTCATCGCATTGCTGCTTGCACCTGGCTCAGGATCTCGCGGCGCTGGTCTCGTCAGCCAATGCAGCCTCCACCCGCCCACCGGTAACGGTGTTCAGGAGGCCAGATCATGAGATGCCCTTGCTCCCGGTCGTAAGGAGCCGCCAGTCCCACGTAATGGACATTCCCCACAGGTCGCAGGGGCCTTGATCCCTGATAACACTCAGCATTCTTGGCGGGATGACGTGGGGCGAGGACTGGAGAGCAAAAGATGAGGTTACCGATATGGCATTGGTGGGTAGACGCGATGGCCGCAATTTCGGCTACGGCAGGCAATTGAGCTACGCAGGGCCGCAGGCGTTGAAAGACATGTTCGGCGGCGGCCACTACGGCACGGTGAAGGCACACTGTGATCGGTGGCAGGCATTCGTCGAATGGTGCCGTTCCGAACAGGGGCCGGGTTTCAATGATGCGCGGCAGATTGATCGGAAGGTGTTGGGTGACTATGCGGCGTATCTGCGCGACTTGGTTAGGCGCGGTGACCTTGCTGTCAGCACCGCACAAAACCGCTTATCCAGCGTTAACAGAACCATGGCGGCGCTTCGCGGTGATCAGCATGTGAAACTGCCAAGCCCGAGCAAGGCGTTGGGCATGCAGCGCACCGGGATTCGACACTCGGTACCTCAGGGCCAAGACTGCGATCAAGTTAAAGAGATCGTCCATGCGCTTTGCCGAAATCATCAGCAACGGGCCGCCGCAATCGTTCTGTTGGCACGGGCCACCGGCATGCGCTTGCGTGAGGCCATCTTGGCGGATCTGCCACGACTAAGCCGTGAGGCTAACGAGCTAGGCAGGATCAATATTCAGGATGGTACCAAAGGCGGTCGCGCCGGTGCCTCGGCGCCGCGTTGGATTGCGGTGAACGACGATGTTCGCGAGGCGCTTGGGTTTTCACGGCAGGTATCGCCTGTGGGTAGCCACAACCTGGTTGCGCCGCACGAAAGCTACCGGAATCTTCTGCAAGAAATTATCCGCCCTGCGCGGGACATCTTGCATGCACACAACCTCAAAGGCTTCCATGAGCTAAGAGCGGCGTACGCATGTGAGCGCTATGAGCAAATCACCCAACACCGAGCGCCTATCAATGGCGGCCACTGTTGCCAGTTAGATAGGAGCCTTGATCGTGAAGCTCGTAGGCAAATCAGCTTCGAGCTGGGGCACGGGCGCATTGACGTGGTCGCGGCATACATAGGTGGCCGGGCATGAGTAGACCATTCCATATGGAGCTGTTCTTGGCTGGCGTTCTGACCGGCTCGCACGCAACCCGGCAACGCCACGTGCGACAGGCAAAAATAATCCAGGCAGAAATCGCAGGGCGCTGGAAACGAGAAACACCTTGGGCTTGGCAGAGAAAGCATGTGGCTTGGTTTCTTGAGCACCGCTTAGCTGAACGATGCGAGGTGACCCGCTATCGCTACCTGCTGACCGTGCGGCTGCTCGCTCGTCGCTTGAAAAAATCCTGGATCTTCAACCGCCATGCGAATCCCTAATTTTGACAGTCAAGACCGAGCGCATTCGTCGCGTGACTGCCATAAGCGGATGGCAGCTATCAGCGATAAGCAGCCGTTATTCGCTATCCAACCTGCGCTCTCGTACTGTCGCTAAACTGTAGCAAAATCGCCAACCAGTGTTTAATGGTCGATAACGACCAAAACCACATATCATACGTGATTGGGATTAGGCAGATGTAGTAATGGCAGCTGATCAGCGTTGTGATCCCAGTATCTCATCAAGGGTACACAACGTGCCGTGACTACCTAAGCGCATCGAGTAATTTAGGAGCCGAGATGGCATACGTAGTGGTTTTACTTGCAACCCGATGGGGAAGTGATTTAGGTGGCCTCAATGTGTTTAACAAGGGTTTAGCAGAAGGCTTGATCCAAGCACTCCCCAAAGAAAGCCAGACGTACTGTTTTGTAAATCGGTTGCCGGAAACAGGATGCGAAGTAGGAATAAATCTTATAGTACAGAAAGAGTTCACCGCATCCGAGATAGCTGACAAAATTGCCAACTATTGTACAACATCAGACTTAGAGACATTGCAAGGCGTTTTAGTTGTGGGACATGACGTCATCACAGGCCAAGCTGCCGTCGACTGCGCCAACCAACTTCGTCAGCATCTTAGCGAGACGGACATTAAGTCAGCCGTTATAGGCCATATGGACTATTCGTCATATGCCTTTATGAAAGGGCAAAGCATGGATGAGGTGACTGCACGTTCGATGCAGCAGCGAGAAGTCATTGCTGCTGCAGATTGTGCTTTTGCTGTGGGCCCTCTGCTACAGCGTAATTTCGCATCGGCGCGAAGTGCCAAGAATCGACCAAGATCACCTGTAAGGCCATTGATACCCGGCGTTGAAAAAATTAAGTGGCAGCACCACGACCCTCGCGTCGATTTGCAAGTTTTTATCTCTGGCCGACTTAATCGTGATGACGATCCGATAAAGAATTCTACACTGGCCATCCACGCACTCGCAGAAGCATATTCACGAGGTCGGCAAATCGATGCTGTGGCCTGGCTAGCTCGTGGGCAACTTTTTGCGTGGGGAGTAGACCCAAGCTCCGACAAAATTGTGGTGGAAGAGCTCAAAGAAATCGGTAGCAAGAATGCTGCTTTTACTCTTCATGCAGAGCCATTTTCCGATGACCAAGTAGCCCTAAGGCAACGCTTGGCTAGTTGTCATGTAGCGTTGATGCCGTCGTGGCATGAAGGTTTTGGTTTGAGTGGATGGGAGGCTCTTTGCGCAGGCATCCCCCTTGTATGCTCGCGCCAATCCGGACTTGCGATGCTAATTGATGATCTGAAACACCAGTTCCCAGAGGTTTCATTCGACAGCATTGAGTTTGTAAATCTTGGCGGCAGCACGACTGCAGGCACGCCGAACCAAGAAGATATCGATAAGTGCGCTGACGCTTTGCTTGCAATTACAAGCAACCTTGAGGCGCGAAAGCAAGCTGCTATCGAAGTTGCATCCCTACTAAAACGTGAATATAGCTGGAAGCGCTGCGCATCTGATTTACTAGAAGGTACTGGCTGGTACTTTCCTGGCTCGGTACATTGGGCGAACCGACAAGCTGTCGGTCGAAAGCAGGAGGAGTCTCGTCAGGTATTGGAACGAATACTTGAAAATCTGGGCCAATTAGACCTCGAAGAGGACTGGGCTGATTTGACTACAGCCTTCAATAGTCTGAGTGATGCGGGTAAGAACGCCGATTTGCATAATCGGGCCGACCTGCAAGAGAAACTGCGTGATATCAGTAGTGCCATTGGTGATCGTATGGCTATGACGAGCTCAGCAAGAGACTCAGGACACATGGACGTGTGCTGGCGGTTCATGGCCGCTTGCGCAAATATATGCTCTAGTTTCAGAGCGTTCTCTGAGTCCTTTTCAGAACCTATGCTACAGGTCATTTGGAAAGATTCGTTTTTGACTAAAGAGTTATTTTACTACTCATCCGTCTTTGCCAGCGAGATATTAAATCAGGCAAGCGAAATAGCTCCTAAGTTTTTCGAACCAGCTCGTGTATTAGATTTTGGCACCTCGTTCGCTATTCGACTTGCACGTTTGGAAAACAAACATCCCGGGATCGCGACAATTGTTCCTGGAATTGAAGCTGATCCTAATTTTAGAATGGAAAATCAGCGCTGCATTAAAGTAACTAAACTCTCCCATGATATTGCAGATAGCATCGCAAGCGACCCTATATTAGCGCCTACGACCCTGGCGCTAATGGCGCACGGTCTGGATCCGGCTCGCCAAATTTCCGATCAGAGTGTTAGTTTTTTAAATATGTATTACCCTACCGCTGGCAAGGTCAAGGGGCATTGGCGTGGCGATAAGCGTGTATTCGCCGCATTTGCTACCGCGAGCTTATCCACGCAGGTACTTCTTGAAACTTTACGGAGAATGGCTCTTGATGAAGATGAAAGTATTAGATGGGCCTCATTGCATCTAGCATTCTCTCACACCCTACGACGTCGACTAGAAGCTGCTTTCTCCGCGGGGGGGGTGAAAATAGAGCGCTCCCTGAATGAAGAGCTGGGTAGGATTGTGGACTTGGCTATCAGCACCGATGAAGGCCATCCATGGCTGCATCGGGAATTTCTGAGCCATTATCTAGAGGAGTGTGCATCTCCATCAGAACCCGGTAAGCCCGTACGTTTAGGCGTATTAGACTTTCCCGTCGCAAGATGGTTGATTGGCCCAGTCGTAGGTGAAGTGGGGCCTACACTTCGTGGCTGTATGCATCCAGAGGTTACTGTTACGCGCGCTGATACTCTCCAAAATGTTAAGCGCGTCTTACTTGTATTACCTCCAATTGAAATCGATGATGCGGCATCCGGAGCATCGCGGACCAGTACACCAGCATTAGGCTTGGGCCTGCTGGCCTCTCATCTCGCGGCTCAAGGGCACGACGTTCAGATAGCGGACTGTCATAGGTTCCCAAGGCTCCGTGCGGAGGTATTGCGCCTAGCACAAACTTTCGACCTGATAGGATTCAATACCGTATTTTCCACAATACAATCAACGATGAATATGCTCGTTGGTATTCGCAAGAGAACACATAGTACTACGTTGGTAATCGGCGGGCCGGCAGCCAAGCTAAATGCATGGCAGTTTTCTACTGTGCACACAGAGGACGCCCAAGCAAGCTGGGACTTTGCAGTTTCAGCAAATGCTGTGGAAAATTTATCCTCTTTGGTGGCCAGCTTGAAAAACCCAGGGAAGTGGCCCCTAGCACCGGGCATTACCCCAAATTTGAAAAGTTGGAATGTGGTTGGTCGTGGAGTCGAGGCTGGCAACGTTATACCGGCAATTTCACAAGATTCATCAGCGACCACATGGCCGCAAGTAATAATTGATCGTCGCATTTACCGCAATGAGAATGGTCAGTATGAGCCCGCGCGAACCAGGGCAAAATCGACTACTTTCTATGAGGCTCACGTAGTTATGTCGCAAGGCTGCGACTGGAATTGTGCCTTTTGCACCGAGCGAAAAGATAAAAGTGGAGGTGAAATTCGCCGAGAGGTCTCGCATGTCCTCATGGAGGTTAACGCCTTGGCTTTGCAACATCCAGAACTCCGTATTCAGTTCGTAGATGATAACTTGCTTCCGCAGATAGCATCCGATGGAAAGCCTCAAGCGAACAAGTACAGTGGACTCGCATGGGCGAGCGACTTCATTGAGGGCCTGACCAAAATCAAAGAGCGGGCTGGTGAATCATTTGGGTGGCGTGGGATTTTCCGCATTGAAGATTTCATTGCTTACGAAGAACGTATGGGCTTCTCTTTCATAGAGCGCTTACAACAGTCTGGGTGTCGCATGCTTGCATTCGGCATTGAGCACGGAAGTGAGGAGCGAAGAAAAAAGAGTAAAGCTGCAAGTCAAACTGTAACCAACCGTCAAATTTCCGAGCTTTTTGCACGACTTCGATCTGCAGATATTCTCACAAAGGCCTATTTCATGCTGGGCGGTCAGTGGGAGACACCAGAGTCAGCACAGCAAACAATTGATTTCTCGGTTGAATGTGGAGTTACCCTAGCATACTTTGCGCTTTATAAAGATTTCTCTACTGCCTCAAGCGTTCTGAGCAAAGAGCAGCATGCAAATGATCCGAGACCAGAAAGCTATATACGCTACAAACAGCTAACACTCAGCTGGGATCAGCAGCTCATTGACGTACAAAACAATCCTGAGCCCTGCGATTTCTATATGGGTGGTTCGCCTGTTACGGAGCAAGAGCTGCAATGCTATCGTGAACTATCAATTCTGGGCTTCCAATTTGCAGACTTGGTCAAGTACAACGATTTTCATAGCGTAGAAGCAAACGAAGGTAAGCTTTTGAACTCTGTCACATGGGGTGTACCGTCGGATTACTTCAAAATCGTTGAGCACGCTTACCGCAAATTCTATTTACGAGATGGATTTGTTAAAGAATACTGTGCTTTACTGAAGCACGGGTATTGAGATAGCGTCAATATCTGCTTTGGCCTGTTGCAGTCTGGTGTGAAAGGCTGCATCGGCTCGAAGCAGAAATCGTATGTGTGCATAGCAAACCCAGACAGCAAGTCGACACAGTGTTAAAATCTAATGGTCGTGCGGCTACTCACTCATCGACCAAAGAAACCATTAATATTAAAAACCTAAGCAATAGTAAATAACTGCAGCATGTCAAGTACTGCTGTATAAGAAAGGGGGCTATATACCCCCTAGATAATATTAAGTATGTAGTACTATTTCCGGAAGCTATAAATAAGCATACCCCCAGAAGATTCAACTTCCAATTTCAATCTCCGTCTGCAGATTGGTTGCATTTTCTACGTAACCCGCCAACTTACCAACCATTGAGTTATAAATACCTGGAGCATTATCCGGGGCTTGAAAAGTTAGCACGAATACTACTTCTTGCTCTGGCAGCTCGTGATGATCTGCCAAACCGAATTGATAAAGATCCCTAGCATAAATTCGAGCGTGCAACCTCAATGATCCGGCCTGTATAGACCGTCCTGAAAAAGAATTCGCATGACGTCGGATCGGACTCCATTTTGCAAGATCCTTTCTCGCACTCTCCTCTTTAGCTTTTGCTTCCTGCATGGACCCTAGAAGATTTATTGTCTTGCCACTAGGCCCCTTAGCTTGGAGCGCAACTTGCAAGCGAGTGGAGAAGTAATTAACTCCGCCTAACCCTGAGACAATAGGTTTAATAATTGCGGTTAGAGAGGCTCGCCCCACAAGCTTACCGCTGGCCATCATTTCCGGCGGGATGGGTAAATCGTTCCAATAGTAAGCACTGCCAGCTTTTAGTTTAGAAACCCAAGCCAGCGTGACTGTTCCTTCTTTACATACCCAAGGCATTGTATCTGGAGCCCAGGGGGTTCCCCACCCCAGCTCATGACAATGTTCATCACGCTCCGCACAATTAATTAATAGCGCACGTACTAAGTCTGGAGTAGGATTCTTTAAATTGAAGAAAGTATGAGCTGCAAGCGAAGAAATTAGAGTTGTACTAAAACTAGTGCCAGTGTTAGTAACACCGCCAATCATCCGAAGGCTTGAGAACCATGAAAGGTCCGGCTTTTTCATCCCTGCTGGGGCTGGCCCCTTCAAGCTAAGTGAGCATGCTTGCGATGGGACGCCCACGGCACTGGCAGTACGACCGCTGACCGTCAAAGCTCCCTCACAGTCCGCAGGCGGACATAACTTTTTTAAGTTGGAGCTTGAAACGTTGCCAATCGAAATAATCGGTAAAATCCCATACTCACGAGCAATTTTATTGATCTCATGCCCAAGAAAACTAATCTCTTTGGGGTTCGCTGACGGGGCTATTTCGTTAAATGACAGATTCCATACCTTTGCAAAGGTATTGGTAGCAGCAGCAACATCTTTCAAGTAGTTAAGGAACTGATTCTGGGTTGGCTGTTTCTTCGTTCCATCCTTTGCAATTGCTTGGACGGTTGCGAACCGACAATTCAATTCTGGAAGATTTAGGTTATTGTTCCACGCATGTCCGTTACACACGAGAGATGTTATCTGATTACCGTGAATTCTATTTGCCACAAAATCGTCGATTAAAGGAGGAGCTGCCCAGTATTCAAACGGTTTGTAACTTGCAGCCGAGCGCCCTCCATCAATTACCACAACAATAGGGAGATCTTGTGGAGATATGCTTGATAGATCTGGCTCAGCGCCCTGGCCCGGAGGAGTTGAATTGGATGTAATGCTTGAGACAGGCTCAATACGATATGTTGTCCCTGACGCTGCAATCTCTTGGAGGGTATGAACTGAGTCCACCTCAGCTGAGAAGGAAGCGATTCCTGACTCAAGGTATTGCTGGCAAGCATACAGCAATACCGGATCAATGCTTTCGTCAGGCTCTTCACTTTCTGCCTTGACGTCAAATAAGTTTGAAAACCGCTCATCACCAAAAGATATTTTCTTCTTCCGATATAGCTCTAATAAGTCGCTAACAACTGACAATCTAGCCTCCTCATTAGAGAAGGGAAGAAGCCAAAAACTAAATTGCTTGCAATCTCCTTGCCCTTCAGCCCCCCAAAATTCTTCTGCAGTTTTCCCACGAAAAGTTTCGAAGGCATTGAATAGGCTAACTGACTCCACGCGCGATATATCAACGCGCTCCACAATATTTTTTGCGGTTTTCAAACGCTTTGAGATGACATCGAAGGCCTTTACATCGCTTTCCAAGAGATAGCCATCAAATGCCGGCGCCACAATTCTGCAGCCATAGTTAATGGAAAAAATGTCTTTTGGAGTCCAAGTAGAGGCGTGCGAATCGCTGAACATCCTTACGACAAGATGAGTCTTATTTGCATGGGTTTTAATTTCACCCACTTGTTTACTGAAGCTATCGAAGGCTTCTGACAACTTCGCCCTCTGAGCTAGAAGACGATTTTGTCGTACATCCTTCTCATTTTTCCCTCCCCCTTTAATTGCTGAAGGTGCCGGCTTTCTTAAAAAATTGAGCACCGGATTGATCAGCGGAGTTCCATTATTGGCTGCCACTTTTTAGTCCTTTAAGTAACTTGATATGGTTTGTCGGCTAGTACTTAGAATTTTTGCCAAGTCAACTTGAGTAACATTGTATTCTCGATGAAGCAAGCGAGAGATGTTTTTCTTTTCAGTAATTGAAAGCTCTCCATTTGTTGGCATGGCGGTATTCCCTAGAGTGCTCTCGACAACCGCGCTGATTACAGAACCAAGATTTATTTCTGATTTTGATAATATGCATTTCCGTCGCGTGGCTATAGATATGCTCTCAATATCGGCGCCGCTGAGCCCTTCAGACAACTCTGCGAGAAGCTTGTTTATACCTTCTTCTCCAGAATCTAAAAACAGAAAATGATTCCAGAGATTTTCTCTCATATCGCAATCTGGGGTCTGGAATTTGATTTTGTATGGAAAACGCCGCCAAATTGCTGGATCTAATAACCCAGAGTGATTTGTGGCTGCTATGACAACTGAGTGATCATCAAGAGAGTCTAAACCCTGGATTAAGGTATTAACCACTCTTTTTAGCTCACCTAATTCGTGACGATCATCTCTAAGTTTCGCTACTGCGTCCACTTCATCCAAAAAAAGAATAGCATTCTTCTTGGGAGCAAAGTCGAATATCTGCCGAAGATTTTTTGCAGTATCTCCCAACAGGGATGATATAACTGACTCAAGCCTAACAACATATAATGGTCGATTAAGCTGAGCGGCTATGTGACCAGCAATCAAGGTCTTGCCTGTGCCTGGAGGTCCCGACAATAAAAGATTGAGGCGCCCTGCGAGCCCGTGTGAAATCAGCTCATCAATATTTATTACATCAGCAATAAATGTTTGAAACACATTTCTGGCATCACCATTGAGAAACAAGGGGCTCACCGGCCACTGGGCTTCCTCCAACAAAGGCATGCGTGATTTAGTGTCGACCGGCAGACTTTCCATGTACCCCGAACTCTGAAGAGGTACACCTCTCTTTCGCAAGATCGACTTAATTTTTTGCGCCGACTCTAAATCATAATTGCTTATAGATTTAGCGATCTTATTGCTGGCTGAGCGGACATCGGAATAATTAGCTTCAAGAGAGGCTTCTATCAGCGCAATGATGTCTTCCGATCTAACCTGCATTTTTACTTCCTCAGCGTATCACGTGCATATGACCTTCAATGCTAACCAATTGCACACATGTGTCAAGCAAGAAAGCCAATTATGACAAGCCTTACGTCGAATTCGTAAACCCACAGCAGCATCCATGGCTATGGAGTGAGGCTAGGAGGTCAATCACAGAATGGACAAGCACAGCTTCGGCAAGGAGTGACCTGTGTATTTGACTATCGAAAGGCTAAGACTTATCGCAAATGCACTGGCCTCAAGGTCTCGCTGCACAGTCCTGCTATCACCAGCCACCTTAATCACGCCCGGAACGCCAGCTAGGCACTGCATAACAATCTCGCCATGTGCCTAGCTAGCATGCGAGCGCTGCAGAGTAGCTTGGCCGGCAGGTCCGTAAGGATAAAAACTACAAAAAGCCCTACGTAACAGAGAAAACTCTTACAATCCTCGGCCGCATTCCTACGATTTTTCTCCTCCATTGATACACAAGAGATAGCACCGTGAGTGACTCAGACAGCTCATCCGCGCCACTGGTTGACGTAGTGAAGCTCGCCGCATCCCTTCAGCGTTTCGCAGATGATCGCGACTGGCAGCAATTCCACTCTCCCAAAAATCTCATCCTGGCTCTCACTGGAGAGGTAGGCGAGCTGTGCGAGATTTTCCAATGGATGAGCGATGCCGACTCGATCTCCGCCGCAACAGACCCCGAAATCGGCCAAGCCGTCAAGGACGAACTGGCGGACGTACTGATGTATCTGGTTCGCCTGAGCAGCGTACTCGGCGTTGACCTCAACGAGGCGGTGACACAGAAACTCGCCTCGAATGGCCAGAAGTACCCCGTAGATAAAGCCAGAAGCAACAGTAAAAAGTACGACCGACTCTGACCAACACGCACCTAAGGACAACCCGTGATCGTTTACGCTGCGACCAAACAGCAATTTCTCAAAGACAACGATAACGATGACATTGAGGAGGTGATCCTCAGGCACTACAAGGAAGCTACCGGCAAGAACGTTGGCACCTCGGAAATCAGGTCGTGGCAAGGGTCCCTAACGTACATGGCCAAGGTCCTTAGAGATGAGGGCCTGCCGAGCGATGCGGGCCTGGCCATTGAATTGCACATTCCGCAGTCGTCGAAGCGAATCGACTTTCTACTCACCGGTCGCGACGAAAAACAGGCAAAAAAGGCCGTACTGATCGAGCTGAAGCAATGGAGCAAGGCCAACGCCACGACCAAAGACGCCATCGTCAAAACGGCGTTGGGTGGCGGCCTCATTGAGACCATTCACCCGTCCTATCAGGTATGGTCCTATGCAGCGCTGCTGGAAGGCTTCAACGAGGCGGTGTATGACAAAAGCATCGAAATCCGTCCGTGTGCCTACCTCCATAACTACGTCAGCGACGGGGTCATAGATTCAGCCCACTATGAGCCCCACATCAGCAAGGCTCCGCTGTTTCTGAAAGGCCCGGAAGAGCTCAGTAAACTCAGAAGTTTTCTGAAAAAGCATATAAGCCATGGCGACAACAAAGAGGTGCTGTACGAGCTGTCCGAAGGAAAAATCCGCCCGTCCAAGGCGCTAGCCGAAGCCCTCGGCGGGTTGATGAAAGGCAAACCCGAGTTCGTGTTGATTGACGATCAGAAAGCCATTTTTGAGTCGGCGCTGGCGGCGGCAAGCGAGGCTTCGGACCAAGCACCCAAGGTGATGATCATCGAAGGTGGACCGGGCACCGGAAAAACTGTTCTGGCTATCAATCTGCTGGTGAAGCTCACCGAATTGAAGCTGATGAGCAAATACGTCTCCAAGAATGCCGCCCCTCGCAAGGTCTACGAAAGCAAACTGGTTGGCACCATCAAGCGCAGCCATTTCTCGAATTTCTTTTCAGGCTCTGGGGCATTCATCGATACTGAGCCCAACACATTCGATGCGCTTATCGTGGACGAAGCTCACCGGCTGAATGAGAAAAGCGGGCTTTATGGAAACCTTGGGGAAAACCAGATCAAGGAGCTGATTGACTCAGCGAAATGCTCCATTTTCTTTATTGATGAGGACCAGCGTGTAACCTTGAGCGATATCGGCAGCAAGCAGGCGATACGCGCCTTTGCAAAAGTCAAAGGTGCTGTGGTGGAAGAACACGTGTTGTCTTCGCAGTTTCGCTGCAGTGGTTCTGACGGTTACCTGGCATGGCTGGATGACACGCTGGGCATTCGCTCGACGGCAAATCCGACGCTTGAGACCCAAGAGTACGAGTTTAAGGTGTTCGACTCACCTCAGGCGATGCATGACGCAATCAACGAGAAAAACCACGGAAACAAAGCTCGTGTGGTCGCCGGCTATTGCTGGCCTTGGTTGAGCAAGAAAGACCCCACCGCTGCTGATATCGTGATTGGTGACTACAAACGCCAATGGAACCTGGATCAGGATGGCAGCCTGTGGATCATCGCTGAGAACTCCATTGAACAGGTTGGCTGCATTCATACCTGCCAAGGTTTGGAAGTCGACTACATCGGGGTGATTATCGGACCAGATCTGGTCGTACGTGACGGTCAGGTAGTGACATCTCCGGATGAGCGCGACAAGCACGATAAATCGATTCGCGGCTGGAAAAAAATGATGAAAGAGCAACCTACCCTCGCGAAAAGTGAAACAGACCTGATCATCAAAAATACGTACCGAACCCTGATGACAAGGGGGATGAAGGGTTGCTACCTGTACTGCACCGACAAAGAGACTGCGCAGTACTTCGAGAGTCGGCTTAGCCAGCACGGTAATCATTGACGGTATCATCGTCAGGAGCTCCTGTACGTGCGAGTAGGGACATCGTACGCGCAGGGGCGACAATCGACAGCACGACCATTTGCTTTATAGATTTGGACCCGATTCGCGTTTGGGGGCGGTTCACAAAAGCACCATCCATCGGAATCCAGACCACGCAGCGTTCCAACTGGTATTCCAAGCAAGTTGAGCAAAAAATTATTTACCAGCAAAAACAGATAGATATCGACCGGTTTCAAATTACCCCGGCCCAGCAATTCTAATGAAAAGACACCCACCGGCCCAAGAAAGACTTTTTTACCCACGATTCCCCGACCACTGACTGAAAAACCTCCCCTGAAACAGCCTGCCATGGCCTCTTCAGGCGTCGCCCAAACACCGGCCAAGCCCGAACCGCATGCTCGTGACCCTATCCGTCCAACCCCATCCTGCAAACCGCCCCACCCCATCATCTCCCGCCTGCCTTCAAGCAACCGCAGTACCACGATGTATCGCAAAACAGCCCCGCCAAAGGCCCCCCTTCACTCCCCGCCCTCACCCTGCACCAAGCGCCAATGCCCAATCTGCTGACCGATGTTCCAGTAAATGATCTGTTCATACAGCTGGCGGACGAAGTCGGCGTCGAAGTCGGCTTCGGCGGCCCAGCGCAGCCGTTCCTCGAGCATCGCCGCGACCCGCTCCGGCGCCGGTATCGCCTGTTCGTTGGGCTTGAAGCGTATCGCGGCCTTCACGTAGCCCAGGCGTCTTTGCAGGGCCTCGAAGATCTGTCGGTCATGAAAGTCGATGCCTTCGCGGATGTCGCTCAGGCTGGTGCAGTCGTCTGGTGTTTTCAGGTGCGGCATTAAGCGGTTCTCGATATGGCGAAAGGAGGGGCGAAGCCCAGGCTAGATGACATCGTACTGCGCTCCGCAGGAGCGGGCCGGTGCCGAGCGCAGCGGGTGGAGGCGCGCACGCTTTGCGGGCGATGGGTCGGCCTGTTGCGTGCCGGGCCGGTGCTCGGCGATCAGTTCGTCGATCAATGCGTCGAGCTTGCTCCGGTCGTAGTGATGCGGCGTGGTGATCAGGTGCGCGGTGTCGCCCGAGGTCGCCAGGCAGTACTTGCGGGCGAGCTGCGGCGAGGGGCAGGGAAACACCACGGTGATCGAGTTGTCATTGCGCCAGGCCGCGATGCCGGCGCCCTGCAACCGGTCCACGGCGTACTGGGCGGCGTCCAGGCTGTCCTTGATGCGACGGCGCCACTGGGCTGGCGAATGACCGCGCAGGGCCGCCCACATGATCATCGGCGTATGGCCGTTGCGCGAGCCGCTGATGGTCTTGTCGTTTGCCGAGATATAGTCCACCTCCACGGAGATACGCTCGACGTTGTCGCGCTTGGCCACCACGATCCCGCAGGGGATGGGCGAGCCGATCATCTTGTGCCCGGAAACGCAGATCGAATCGATGCCATCGGCGAAGGTGAACGGTTGCGGCTGGTCGACGAAGGGCAGGATCATGCCACTCAACGCGGCGTCGGCATGCAGGTAGTAGTCCTTGCGCGCGATGCCGGCCTGCTCGAGCAGGCGCTGGATCTTGCCGATGTCGTCTACCGCGCCGCGCATGGTGGTGCCGATGTTGGCGAAGATGATCGGATGCCGCTCGCCATCGGCCTGGATCCGGGCGAGCAGGTCCTCGTAGTCGATCTCGCCGTTGGGCAGAGACTCGACCGCGCGGCACTTGATGCGCAGCAGCTTGACGATCTTGGCGACCGAATAATGGGTGTCCCGCGAGTAGTAGAGCGTGCCATCCGGGAACAGCTCGCGGGCCAGGTAGCAGCCGAACATGTTGCCTTCGGTCCCGCCATTGGTGACGTAGCCCCAGCTGTCCTCGTGGTCAATGCGGAACAGCTCGGCGAAATACGCCATCACGTCCCGCTCGAAATCGAACGAGTTGAGCAGGTAGTTGCTCGACTCGCTCCAGTCGCCGCAATTGTTGATGGAGAACCGGAAGAACCGGTGCAGGTGCGAGTAATCGAAATCGGCGTTCTCCGGGTAGCCGATGTTGAAATACTGGTTCTCCAGGCAGTGTTGCCAGAACGCATCCAGCTGGCGCTGATCGGTGACAGACAACGTCATGTTCGACTCCTTTCAAATGGATCGGCAGGCGCGCCCCGCCGGGGGCGCCTGCCGTCGTGCGTCAGGCGGCCTTCTGGCGTGACTCGACCAGCGACCACCAGCTGCCCAAGGTCGGCGACTTGGCCAGCTCCTCGAAGCTCACCTCCACGCCACGTGCCTTGAGTTCGGCTGCCAACTTCATCACCAGCAACGAGTCCAGCCCGTAGAAGATCAGGTTCTCCTCGGGGTCGAGCGTCTCGCCGTCGTCGACCAGCGGCTGCAGGCGGCTCTGCAGCCAGGCCCGGGTGTTTTCCACCGCCAGCAGCTGGCGCAGCCGCTTCTTGTCGATCTTGCCCACCGGCGTCAGCGGCATGACATCGATCAGGCGGATGCGATCAGGCAGCTTGTACTCGGCGATGCCCAGCTCCAGCAGGTGGCGCCTGAGCGCCGAGGCCTTGAGGCCTGGGTTGCGGGACACTACATAGGCGCAGCTCTTCTCGCCCAGTACCTCGTCGGGCATGGCCACCAGGCCCGCATGAGTGACGTCCGGGTGCAGCACGATCAGGTTCTCGATCTCTTCGGAGGCGACCTTCTCGCCGCCGCGATTGACCTGATCCTTGATCCGCCCGACCACCCGCAGGTCGCCGCTGGCGGTGAGCTGCACCAGGTCGCCGGAATAATAGAAACCGTCCTGGTCGAACGCGCTGGCGTTCTGTTCAGGGCTCTTGTAGTAGCCGCAGAAGGTGTAGGGCCCGCGCGTGGCGAGCATGCCGGGTTCGCCCGGGGGCACCGGCTGGCCAGCCTCGTCGACGATCTTGATCTCGTCGCCGGGGCTGATGGGGCGGCCCTGGGTGGTGAAGATCTGCTCGTCGCTGTCATCCAGCCGGGTGTAGTTGATCAGCCCCTCGGCCATGCCGAACACCTGTTGCAACTTGCAGCCCAGCACCTGCGGCACCTGGCGTGCAAGCGAGTCGGCGAAGACCGCGCCACCGACCTGCAGGTACTGCAGCGAGCGCAGCTGTTGCTGATGCTGCGGCGCGGCCTGGAGCCAGAGGGCCACGGCGCTCGGCACCAGCGCGACGGTATTGATCTCGTGGCGCTGGACCAGCTCGAAGCAGCTGGCCGGTTCCGGGCTGGCGGCCATGACCACGCAGCCGCCGGCATGGAACACGCCCAGCGCGCCGGGCGAGCTGAGCAGGAAGTTGTGCGCCGCCGGCACCGCGCTGAGGAACCGGGTGTGCGGGCCTAGCGCGCAGATCTCGGCGCAGGTGCGGGCATTGTAGTGATAGTCGTTGTGCGTGCGCGGGATCAGCTTGGGCGTGCCGGTGCTGCCGCCGGACAGCTGGAACAGGGCCACCTGCCCCGGCGCGGTCGGCGCGTAGGCGACCGGTTGCAGGCTAGGCGTCTCGATCCAGCGCGCCAGGTCGTGCTCGGCATCGGGCTCGTTGATCAGCAAGCTGATGCGCGGGCTGGCGCCAACCTCGGCGAACGCCTCGAGATAGCGGTCGTCGCGGAAGAACTCGTGCTCGCGCGAGGCGATCAGCAGCGCCGGCTGGATCTGCCGGGCGTAGGCCACGAGCTCCAGCTTGCGATGGCTGTATAGCGCGTTGAGCGGCACGATCCCGGCCTTGAGCAGGGCGAAGAGCACGATATGGAACTCGGCCACGTTGGGCAGTTGGACCAGTGCCGTGTCGCCCTGCCCCAGGCCCTGCTCGGCCAGGCGCGAGGCCAGGTTCGACGACAGCCGCTCGAGCTCGCCATAGGTGAAACGGCGCTCGCCGCAGATGATCGCGGTGGCGTTGGGCTGCGCCTGGCTGCGCGCATGCAGGATCTGGCCGAGCGGCTGGTCGATCCAGTAGCCGCTGTCGCGATAGCGTTGCGCCCGGTCCTGGGGCCAGTCGGTGAATTCGATCGTCATGATGGGGTTCCGGAAAAGGTTGGATCAGTGGGAAAGTCCGCAGGCACGCAACATGGTGCCCAGTTTGGCCTGGACTTCCGCCCATTCGGAGTCGGGCTGCGAGCTGTCGACGATGCCGGCGCCAGCGAACAGTCGAACCCGGTTGTCGCGCACCGTGCCGCAGCGGATGGTCACCACCCACTCACCGTTGCCCTGGGCATCGCACCAGCCCACCATGCCGGTGAACAGGCCACGCTCGCCGGACTCGACGAAGCGGATCAGCTGTCGTGCCCGCTCGGTCGGGAAGCCGCACACGGCCGGGGTGGGATGCAGCCGGCAGGCCAGTTGCAAGGCCGATACCGTCGGGTCGGCCAGGGTGCCTTCGATGCGCGTCGACAGGTGCCAGAGCGCAGGCGTACTGATCAGCGAGGGGCGTTGCGGGACATCGAGCCGGGTACACAGCTCGCCGACTCGCGCGGCAATGTCCTGGGTGACGAAGCCGTGCTCGTAATGGTCCTTCTGCGAAGCGGACAGCCACTCGGCGTTGCGTCGATCGGCCTGGGCATCGGCCATGCGCCGGATCGAGCCGGCCAGCGGATTGGAGACGAAGCAGGCGCCCTCCTTGCGAACCAGCAGTTCGGGGCTGACGCCCAGCAGCGTGCCGCCATCGCTCAGCGGCACGCGGAAGTGATAACCGCCCGGGTTCTGCGCTCGCAGGTTGCGCTGCAGGCTGTCCACCTCGACCTTCTCGGCGAACACCAGCTCGCGCTGGATCGACAGCACCGCCTTGCGCACATCGCTGTGGCGGAAGTTGACGATGGCATGCTCCACCGAGCGCTTGAAGGCGTGCGCCTCCGGCAAGTTGCGCTGTTCGAGCAAGGCAGGCAGCGCTACCGGCTCGAGGTCGGCGGCGCTGGTACGCGCCTGCCAGCTGGCGTGCTCGGGAATGTACAGGCACGAGGCCTCGGCGGTGTCGAAAGGAATCGCACCGACCAGCACCGGGTTGGCCTGGCCGCGCTTGCGGGCCTGTTCGAAGGCTTGCGACACGGCGTGCTGGAAGATGCCGGCGGCCTCGTCGCCCTGCAGCGCCGGGGTTTCGATGCGCTGCATCGCGCCGCTGCACAGCAGCTCCCGATCCCCCGAAGTGAAGGAAAAGACCGTCTCTGCATCAACCGCATGCGCGCCTGGCAGCGCGTCGGTCTTGAGGTTAACCGCGCTCATCGGTATGTCGAGCCTCCATGCTGAATGATGAATTTAGGGTTTGAATCTAAATGGTTATCGTTTCTAATAGAGGACGACATATTTTTTTACTTGTCAATCACAGGGAACGAGTGGGCCATGAAAGAATTAACCTCGATGCAGGCCGCCTGCTGGAGCGGTCGGGCCGCTCGTGACGCGCTGGGCATGGTGGGCGCTCACCTCTATGCCGAGTTCGACGGGCAGGCCGTGGATCCCGCTCGGCTGCGACGGGCCGTGGCGCACATGAGCCTGCGCCACCCCATGTTGCGCCTGCGTCTGAGCGCCGACGGCCAGCAGTACATCGCGCCGGCGCAAGAAGCTCCCCAGCTGGAAGTCGAGGATCTGCGGCAGTCGAGCCCGCAACAGGCCAGCGAGCGTCTGCTGCACAAGCGCGAGGCGTGGACTCACCAGCAGCTCGACCTTCGCCAGGCGCCGCCTGTGCGGCTGGGCCTGAGCCTGCTGGCCGACCAGCGAGTGCGCCTGCACGTGGACGCCGACATGATCGCCGTCGACCCTTCGAGCTTCCGCATCCTGATGGAAGACTTCGCCGCCGCGTATGAGGCGCCCGAGGCTGCCTTGCCGACAGCTCCGGACTTCTTCGACTGGTGGGACCGGGTGCGCGCCGATCCGGCGCTCAAGGCCGCGCGTTCGCGCGATCGTGACTGGTGGCGCGAACGGCTGGAGCGCATCGCCCCCGCGCCGAACCTGCCCTTGCACGCCGGCCAGCCGGCACGGGCACGCAGCGAACGACTGCATGCCTGGCTCGATGCGGCCCAGCGCCAGGCCTTGCAACGCCTGGCGCGCGACCGCCGGATCAGCCTCTCGAGCCTGATGCTGGGCCTGTTCGCCACGGTGCTCGGGGCGCACACCGGCGATCGCCGCTTGCGATTGAACGTGCCGAGCTTCTGGCGCGAACCACTGGTCGAAGGCATCGAGCGTACCGTTGGCGAGTTCGCCAATGTGCTCATGCTGGATGTCGACCTGGATGCCGCCGCGCATCCGGCTGCCTTGTGCGCGCAGCTCGCCGACCAGGTGACCGAGCGGCTGGCGCACGGCGCCTGGTCGGGCGTCGACCTGATGCGCGAGCTGTCGCGCCGGCACGGCTCGACGCAACTGGCACCGGTGGTATTCACCGCGGCGCTGGGCCTGCCCGGCGGCGAACTGTTCTCCGAGCGTGTGCGGCGGGTATTCGGCACGCTGGCCTGGACCATCTCGCAAGGCCCGCAAGTGGCGCTGGATGTGCAGGTCGCCCGCGCCGATGGTGGCATCCTGATCAACTGGGACGTCCGCCTCGACGCCCTGCCGCGTGGCTGGGTCGTGCAGTTGTTCGAGCGCTACACGACGCTGGTACGCAGTGTCGCCGAGCATCCCGGCGTTCTCGACCAGCCCCTGGCCGAGCGCCCCGGCGAGCGGCCCCTCGACCCGCTGCAACAGGCCTATGTGCTCGGACGCGGGACCCACATGCCGCTGGGCGGCGTGGCCATGCAGGAGTTTCGCGAATACCGTGGCACGCTGGATATCGATCTGCTGCGCGCCCGGCTCGAGGCCATGGTGCGCCGGCACCCGAGCCTGCGCACGCGGATCGACGCGCACCGCCGCGTGCAATTCGTCAGCCCCGAGCCGCAGGTCAACCTGGACGTGGTGGATCTTTCGCGGATGTCGAGGGAACAGGCGCTGCAAGCCATCGAGAGCCGGCGCGAGGCCTACGCGCATGCACATTTCGAACTCGACCGGGCGCCGTGGAACATCACCGCGTGGCGCCTGGCCGACGACCAGTGGGTAGTCTTCGCCCGACTGGACGCGCTGATCCTGGACGGGCGCTCGATCGCCGCGCTGCTGGTGGAGCTGTTCGGCGAGCCGGCCGGCGAAGCCGAACCCGGCCAGGCCGAGCCGGTCGACAAGGCCGAACTCGCCCGGCAGCGCCAGGCCGATGCAGCCTACTGGGAGCACAAGCTCGCCGGCGTGACCGGCCCACCCTGCCTGCCCTGGACCCAACCGCTGGAGCAGATCGCCAGTTCGCGCTATGCCCGTCAGCGCCTGCGCATTCCCGCGCCGGTGTTCGCCGCGCTGGGCAAGCTGGGTGCCCGGCAACGGCTGTTCAAGCATGCGACCCTGACAGCGGTGGTGCTGGAAGTGCTTTCGCACTGGGTGCGCGAGGGCGACCTGTGCGTGGCGATGCCAGTCGCCATACCGAACCAGAGCGCGTTCGCCAACCACTCGAGCTTCATCGCGGTCAACTGGTCGCGAGCCTGCGGCAGCTTCACGCAACGGGCGGCCCGCCTGCAGACCGACGTGCTCGAAGGCTTGCAGCACTTGGCGTTTTCCGGCGTCGACCTGGCGCGCCAGCTGTTCGAGCGCCACGGCCCCGGGCCGGTGTTGCCAGTGGTGGTCACCAACGGGTTGTCCTGGCCGGTGGCGCCGGCCGACAGCCCGATGCGCCTGCACGACGGGCTGACCCAGACGCCACAGGTGGCGATGGACGTGCGCTTCTCCAGCGACGCCGAGGGCAGCTTGCTGCTGGAGATCGACCATGCCTGCCAGGCGCTCGATCCGGCGTGCGTGCGTGACCTGCTGCAGGCACTGGATCGCACGATACGCCGGATCGTCGACCGCGATCGCTTCGCCATCGAACCGAACACGGTGGTCGACACCGGCCACTATCAGCTCAACAGCCCGGTCGCTGACGCCAGCCACGAGGCGTTCCTCGAACGCATCGCCGAGCGGTTGTTCGACCCCGACAATCACAGGACCGCCCTGATCAGCGGAGATCGACGCATCAGCTACGCCGAGCTGGGTGCCGAGGTGGCGCGGGCGATCGCCGCGCTCGAGGCCCGCGGCGTGAAACAGGGCCAGGTGCTGGCGCTGTGCCTGCCACGCAGTCCGGCACACACCATCTTGACCCTGGCCTGCGCCCTGACCGGGGTCATCTGGGTGCCGATCGATGCCGGGGCGCCCGCGCAACGCCGCCAGTACCTGCTCGACAACTGTCGACCCGACCTGGTGGTGCTGGCCGAAGGCGAGGCCTTCGGTCACCCCAGCGCCACCTGCGAGGCGCTGCTCGCCGAGCCGGCACCAGCCCCGGCCAGCCTGCCCCGCCTGTCGCTGAGCGAAGCGCCGGCCTATTACCTGTACACCTCGGGCACCACCGGCAAGCCCAAGTGCGTGGTGCTCGACAACCGCGCCACCGCCAACGTCATCGGCAGCACCCTGGCCCGCTGGGCAGTGACCGAGGACGACGTGTTCATGTCCGTCACGCCGCTGCACCACGACATGTCGGTGTTCGACGTGCTCGGCAGCCTCACGGCCGGTGCCACGCTGGTGCTGCCCGGCGCCGACGAGGACAAGGACGCGCTTGCCTGGCACGCGCTGATCGCCCGCCACCAGGTGAGCCTGTGGTGCACGGTCCCGGCCATCCTGGACATGCTCCTGGCCTGCCGTGGCGAGCACTCCCTGCAGAGCCTGCGGCTGATCGCCCAGGGCGGCGACTACATCAGGCCGACGACCATTGCGCAACTGCGCGCGCTGCTGCCAGAGGCGCGCCTGGTCTCCCTGGGCGGCCCGACCGAGACCACCATCTGGAGCATCTGGCACGACATCGGCCCCGATGACCAAGGCTCGATCCCCTATGGCCGGCCGCTACCGGGCAATCGCTACCTGGTGCTCGACGAGCATGGCGAGCATTGCCCGACCGGCGTGGTGGGCCGGATCCACACCGCAGGGGTGAACCTGGCGCTGGGCTACCTGTTGGACGGTCAACTGCAGCAGACCGACTTCGTCACGGTCGAGGACGAGCACGGCGAGCCGGTGCGGGCTTTCCGTACCGGCGACTGCGGACGCTACCGCGAGGACGGCGTGCTGCTGTTCGACAGCCGGGTCAATGGCTACGTGAAGATACGCGGGGTGCGCGTCTCGCTACCGGACATCGAGATGGCGCTTGCCAGCCATCCGGCGCTACGCCAGGTGCTGGTGGTCGACTACGGCGATCCGCGCGCTGGTGAGACCTGCCTCGGCGCGCTTTACGTCGGCACGCCGGACGCGGCGCCGAGCGTGGCCGAACTGCGCGCCCACGCCCGTCGGCAGCTGCCGCAGTCGCATGTACCGACCCGCCTGCTGAGCGTGACGGGCCTACCGCTTTCGCAGAACGGCAAGCCCGATCGCCAGAAAGCCCGCAGCCTGCTCGAGGCAACGGCCTCGGCGCCAGCCCGTGCCGAACCTGACAACCCGGTGCTGGGCATCTACCTGAAGGTGCTCGGCCAGACACCTTCGGACCCGGTCGATGCGGCGGCGAGCTTCCTGAGCCTGGGCCTGCGCCCGCAGCACCTCAAGGCGATCGCCGCCGGCCTGCGCGAGCGATTCGGCGTCGAGCTCTCGCCGACGCAACTGCTGCGCTGTCGCAATGCGCAGGACGTCGAGCGCCTGCTCGCCACCGCCGTCGCCTGAGCCCAACACACCATCCACACGCACCCGAGCGTGGCGCCACAGCCGGCGGCCGCGCTCATGCAGACAGCACCTAAGGAGAGGGATCGGATGAAAGACCTACCCACTGCGGACATCACGGGGATCGGCCTGGGCCCCTTCAACCTGGGCTTGGCCGCACTGCTCGAGGCCCACCCCGGCCTGAGCGCCACGTTCCTTGAACGCAAGAGCGAATTCCGCTGGCACGAAGGTCTGCTGTTGCCTGGCACGACCCTGCAGGTACCGTTCCTGGCCGACCTGGTGTCCATGGCCGACCCGACACACCGCTTGAGCTACCTGAACTACCTGCACCAGCACGAACGGCTCTATCAGTTCTACTACTACGACAACTTCCAGGTTCCGCGCCGCGAGTACGATCATTACTGCCGCTGGGCCTCGCAACAGCTGCCCAGCTGCCGCTTCGGCGAAGAGGTCAGCGACGTGCGCTACGACGCCGGCGCCGAGCACTTCCTGGTCCAGACCCAGTCGTTGTCCGGCTTTAGGCGGCAGTACCACAGCAGGCATCTGGCAGTCGGAGTCGGTACCGCCCCTTGGCTGCCACGCTGGGCGCAAACCGGCTCGCCAGCGCCGATCATGCACTCGGCGGAGTTCGGCAAGCGCCGCGCAGAGCTGGCCGAATGTCGCCAGGTCACCGTGGTCGGCTCGGGACAGAGCGCCGCCGAATGCGTGCTGGCGCTGTTCAGCGAGCTGACCCCCGAACGGGTCGCCGCTGGCGCCTCGATCCGCTGGATCACCCGCTCGCCCGGATTCCATCCGATGGAATACTCGAAGCTCGGTCAGGAATGCTTCACTCCGTCCTACATGGAGTACTTCCACAGCCTGCCCCGCGAGCGACGCCGCGACATCGTCGCCACCCAGGGTCTGCTGTACAAGGGCATCAGCTTCTCGACCATCGCCGACATCTACGACCTGATCTACGAACGCTCGATCGGCGGCGTGGAGCCGGGCCTGACGCTGTTGTCGAACTGTGAGGTGGAACGGGTCGACACGGTCGGGGGCGCGCTGCGCATCGCCTATCGCCATCGGGAGCTGGGCCAGGCCAGCGTCCTCGAAGCGGACGCCATCGTCGCGGCCACGGGTTACTCCCATGCCTGGCCGGCGTGGTTCGAACGCTTCAAGGGCGAGATCCTGGCCACTGACGAGTACGGCGACTGCATCGTCCATGAAGATTTCACCGCGCGCCGTTGCGACGACGGTGCCGGGCGCATCTTCGTGCAGAACGCCGAGATCTTCCAGCACGGGGTCGGCTCGCCCGACCTGGGGGTGGCCGCCATCC
The DNA here is from genome assembly GCF_054950175.1 of Pseudomonas sp. Marseille-QA0332. Taxonomy (NCBI): domain Bacteria; kingdom Pseudomonadati; phylum Pseudomonadota; class Gammaproteobacteria; order Pseudomonadales; family Pseudomonadaceae; genus Pseudomonas; species Pseudomonas sp. Marseille-QA0332. The sequence continues at coordinate 4,097,928 of NZ_CM143106.1, read as the reverse complement.
GCAACGCGACCATCGTCAACCGGCTGCTGGGCCGCGCCCATTACCGCCTGCCGAGGCGTTCGTCGTTCCAACGCTACGGCATGCACGAAGCCTGAGCGGCGCACACGGCATGCCGGCCACGAAGGCCGGCATGCCCTGGCTCACGCCAGTAGCCGCCGGACCTCCAGCGCCGCCGTCTGGCCATGGGTGAAGGCGCCGATGACCCGTTCGATGGTGTCGCTCAGCAAGGCCATCTGCGCCTGGCCATAGCGCGCCGTGAGGTAGGTCACGACCAGGCGCAGCGCTCGCTTGCCGTCGATCACGTTCTCCATGATCTCGAACTGGATGCCGAACATCGACTGGCTCTTGTCCGGGTCGATCTGCCGGTAGCGGATCGGCTCGCCGCCAGGCGCGCCCAAGGCACCGTTGAGGGCATTGTTGGCGTGGATCTGGATGTAGACATCGAACAGCAGGCCTTGCTCGGGGGCCATGCCCAACGCCTGCTGGATCTGCTCCATGGGCACGTCGGCATAGGCCATGGAATCGTTGATCAGGCGGCTGACACCCTCGATCATCTGGCCGACCGGCTGGTTCGGCTCGAACCGCACGCGGTGCGCCACCATGGTGGTGAAATAGCCGACCGTGTCGTAGTAGGCCGGATCGGTGCGCCCGGAGGCCGAAGTGCCGATCACCAGCTCGCGCAGGTCGCCCATCTTGTGCAGGGCCAGGGCAATGGCGGTATAGAGCACACCGAACAGCGACGAGTCGTTCTGCCGAGCGAAGCCGTACAGCTGGTCGATGGTGGCCTGGTCGGGCGTGATCTCGAACCAGCGGGCATCGGTCGAGCCCTGGCTGGCCGATGTCGAGCCAGGGCCGGCCTGGTCGTCGAGCGCAGGCAGGACCAGGCCCGGGGTAGCGCCACGCAGCATGTCGGTCCAGTAGGCCAGGTGCCGCGGATCGATACCCTCGGCACGCGCCTGCAGGGCGTATGCCTGGAACGACGGCGCCGGTGCCTTCCAGGCCGGCGCGCGGTCGCTGGCCCGTGCCTGGTAGGCCTGGGCCAGCTCCTGCATCATCACGTTGAGCGACCACTCGTCGATCGCCATGTGGTGCACCAGCAGTGACAGACGCTGGCGTTGCTGCGTCGCATCGCGGAAGAACCGCACGCGCATGGGCAGCTCCCGGGACAGGTCGAAACGGTGGCTGGCCTCGCTGGCCAGGCTCGCGCCCTGGCTCTCTTGGCTCGACCAGAACCACTTGTAGCGCGACAGGCGCTCGAGCGGGACCAGGCGCTGGAGGGGCTCCGGGCCATCGAAATGGTAGGTGGTGCGCAGGCTGGCGTGGCGGTGCACCAGGTCGGTGAAGGCTTGTTCGAAGATCGCCTCGTCGACCGGGTCGAGGAAGTCCATGGCGAAGGGCAGGTTGAAGATGGTGCCGAAATCGAAGGCTTGGTAGGCGCGCCCCAGCGATGCCTGGGCAGGCGCGAAAGGTGCCTCCTGCACTTCGCCGATTTCCCGACCACGGCCGGCCAGAGTAGCGTCCAGCACCTGCGCGCGGGCGGCCAGGGCGGCGGCCGAGGAGGCACTGAAGAAGTCGTTGAAGCGGACCTCCACGCCATGGGTTTCGGCCAATCGGCCGATGATGCGCGTGGCCAGCAGCGAATGGCCGCCGAAATCGAAGAAATCATCGTTGGCGGTCATGCCAGGTTCCGCCAACGCCTGGCGGAACTCGTCGAGGATGATCGCCTCGACCGCGTTGCCAGTGGCGGCCTGCGTGGCTGGCGCGCCCATGCCGTCGACCAGCTCCCCGGCCTCGGCCGCACGACCCTGCAGCCAGGGCAGGTTCGGCACCCCGACCGGGCGCCCGGCGCAGGCGTCCAGGGTCATGCGGTAAAGGTCATCCTCGCGGCACACCTGGTCGAGGATCGGATGCAGCACGAACGCCAGGATCGACCCCTGCCCTAGCTGCATGACCCGCGCTTGCAGCGGCGGCTGGGTGTGCGGCTCCCAGGGCTGCGCCTGAAGGGCCAGCAGTTGCTCGCGGGCCTCGAGCTCGTCACGCACCTGCAGCACGCCGACGCAATCGCGCCAGTGCGTGCCGACCAGCTTGAGCAGCTCGCCGTCGTCATCGAAAAGGTAACGGGCGTTGAGCTCCGGCAGGCTCTGGACGACCGCGCCGAGCGCGGCCTCCAGCCTGGCCGGCTCGAACTCGCCGGCCAGGCGCCAGGCGCTGAAATGCTTCATGGCGCGTTCGGGATCTTGCGCCTGAAGAAGCCAGGCCTGCTCTTCGTGGGACGTGACGGGCAGTGTCTGCGTGCCCGGATTGAGTTCCATCATGGAAATTCCTACCTTGTCGAACTGGACGATAAGCAGCAGAGGCACATGCATGCCGGCGAACCCATCCAGGGGCCGGGGGAGCGGTGCCGCCTTTTGGCGAGCACCGCGGGTGAGCAGGTCCATTGCGCAAAACCTGCAAACAAATTAATCTTAATGATAATAATACATATTATCATTAGTCAAAAGTCTGGCGTCAGCCAGGCGCCGGGGAGACGTACCGTGGACAAGGGATCGTTCGCGCTCAGGCAGCAGATGGAGCGGCTGTATCTCGATCATCACAAATGGCTGACCAGCCTGCTGCGACGCAAGCTGGGCAACTCGACCGATGCCGCCGACCTCATGCACGATGTCTACCTCAAGCTGATCGGTAAAGGCCGCGTACCTACGGCCGCCGAGTGCCGCTGCCACCTCACGCAGATCGCCAAGGGCATGGTGGTCGACCTGCACCGCCGGCGCCGCCTGGAGGCCAGCCACCTCGAGACGCTCAAGGACCAGCACGAACCGCTGGCCCCTTCCGAAGAAACCCGCGCCCTGGCCGCCGAGAGCCTGGCGCGGATCGACAGCATCCTGCGCGACCAGCCCAGGGCGCGAGAGGCGCTGCTGCTGCATCGCCTGGAGGGCATGGGGCATCGCGACATTGCCACGCAACTTAACGTCTCGGTCTCTTCGGTCGAGAAATACATCGCCTCGGGCGTGCGTGCCTGCATGTCGCATGTCTGAAGTCCTTGGGCCAAGACGCGAGGGTTGCCACCAAAGCCGCCGGACGGCGATCAGGCAAGGCGAAGACAGGCGGGCACGCCGGGCGTACGGGCTGCACCGGGCATTCCAGATCGCTTCCGACGCGGCCCGATCGTTGAGGATCTGGCCGCGCCGTTCGTAATACACAGTAAGTGCCGTGGCAACCCGGCATGCCAAGGACACCAGGCCGCCCTCGGGCACCTGCAGCCATCTACCAGGAGAACCAATGAGCATCAACGAGGCGAGCGAGGCCAAACCCTCGCCCAGCGGCACCGTATCGCAGGTCCTGCAACCGATACGCGGACGACTGGTCGTCGCCGGCCTGATGGCCGCCGTCGGCAGCCTGCTGACCCTGGTGCCGCTGGCCGGCATCGCGCACATCGCCCGACGGATGCTGGAGCAGGCTGACAGGGTCGGCGCCCCGTCACTGACCGGCGACATATGGCAGACCATCGGCCTCAGCCTGGCCAGCCTGGTCGCCGGCATGACCTTGATCGGGCTGGCGGAAACACGGGCTCACCTGGCCGACAACCAGATCACCGGGCAGCTGCGCCAGGCGATCGTCCGACGCCTGGCCAGGGTGCCGCTGGGCTGGTTCACCAGCAGGGCTTCCGGTGAGGTCAAGCAGGCCATGCAGGACGATGTGGATACCTTGCACAGCCTGACCGCGCACTTCTACACCACGCTCGGCCGCGCGGCCGGCGCGGTGACCGGCGCGGTGCTGTACCTGTTCGCGATGGACTGGCGCATGGCGCTGGTATCGCTGCTGCCTTTCCCGCTGTTCTTTCTTTTCGTCAAGCGCGCCACCCAGGCCAGCAGCGCCAACATGCAGGCATTCGGTGCCGGCATGGCGCGCATCAACAACGCGGTGGTCGAATTCGTCAACGGCCTGGCGGTGGTCAAGGCGTTCGGCATCGAAGGCAAGGCCCACGGCAGCTACCGCGACGCCGTGGATGCCTTCGCCGCGGCCTTCACCGACTTCACCCGCCCGCTGGTCAATGCCATGGCCAATGCCCATGCCCTGCTCACCCCGGTCGCCGTGCTCGGGGTGGTGCTGACCTGCGGCACGCTGTTCAGCTGGCTGGGCTGGATCCGCCCGGTGGATATCCTGCCCTTCGCGCTGGTCGCCCCTGGCATGTGCGCGCCCTTGCTGCTGCTGAGCTACATCACCCATGACTTGCAGAACGCCACTGGCGCCGCCCAGCGAGTGCACGCCCTGCTGCATACGCCAGTGCTGGAGACCCTCGCGCCCGGCCAGGCGGCGTCCCCGGCCAATGCCGAGATCCGTGTCGAGCAGTTGAGCTACGCCTATGGCGATACGCCGGTGCTGCGGGACGTCAGCTTCACGCTACGGCCCGGCACCGTCACCGCCATCGTCGGGCCCTCCGGCGCGGGCAAGTCGACCTTGGCGCGCCTGCTGCTGCGCTTCTTCGACCCCGACGCCGGGCGCATCACCCTGGGCGGGGTGGACCTGCGCCAACTGGACAGCGCGCAGCTCTATCGCGCCGTCGGCTTCGTGCTGCAGGATGTCCGCCTGATCCACGCCAGCCTGCGCGACAACATCGCCCTGGGCCGACCTTCGGCGACCCAGGAAGACATCGAGGCCGCCGCCCGGACCGCCAACATCCACACGCGCATCCAGGCCCTGCCCCGTGGCTACGACTCGGTGATCGGCGAGGACGCGCAACTGTCCGGGGGTGAACTGCAACGGGTGAGCATCGCCCGCGCCGTGCTGCTCGACCCACCGGTGCTGGTGCTGGACGAGGCCACCGCGGCGGCCGATGCCGAGAACGAAGTGCAGATCCAGCGGGCCCTGTCGCGCTTCGCCCGCGGCCGCACCGTGCTGGTGATTGCGCACCGGCTCGATACGGTGATGCACGCCGACCAGATCATCCTGCTGGACAAGGGGGGCATCCAGGAACAGGGCACCCACGCCCAGCTGCTCGCGCGCAATGGCCGCTACGCCCGTCTCTGGGCGTTGGGCGGCTACCAACAGGCCGACCAGGAGGCAGCCTCGCCATGCTGAAGACCTTCATCACGCTGCTGGGCAAGGATGCCCGTATCCTGCATCGCTACCTGGGCCTGACACTGCTCTACGGCCTGCTTTGCGGGCTGGCCATCGTCGCCGTGGTGCCGGTGCTCGGCAGCCTGCTGCGCGATGCGCCAGGCGCCGCGGCCGGCTGGCTGTGCCTGCTGCTGGTCGGCGTCGGCCTGTGCTGGGCCCTGCGGCGGGAAGTCGAGAAACAGGGCATCCGGGTTGGCATCGCGGTATTGCAGAGCGGCCGGCATCGGCTGGGCGACCATGCGGCGCAGGTGCCGCTGGGCTGGTTCGACGCCAGCAACACCGCGCGGCTGAGCCACGTCACCACCCAGGGCATGATGACCCTGGCGCAGCTGCCGGCCCACGTCTTCACCCCGCTGCTCACCGCACTGATCACCCCGACCGTGGTCACCGTGGCACTGTGGCTGCTCGATCCACGCATGGGCCTGATCGCCCTGGTGGCGCTGCCGATGCTCTTGCTGGTATTCGCCATGACGGCCCGCCTGGGCCTGCGCGCCGACGCGCGGCACCATGCGCAGACCGCCCAGGCCAGCCGGCGCATGGTCGAGTTCGCCCAGGCGCAGTCGGTGCTGCGCGCCTTCAATGGCGAGCAGGGCGGCACGCGCTTTCTGGAACAGGCCATCGGCAGCCAGCAGCAGGCGGCCAGGCGCCTGATCCAGGTGTCGGCCATGTCGGTGGTGCTCAACAGCTGGGCCGTGCAGGCGGTGTTCGCCGTGCTGCTGGTCGCCGCCACGCTGTCGCTCGGCGAACTGACCGGCGATGGCTTGCCGGCGGATTCACTGGTGGCGGTGATCCTGGCGCTGCTGCTGACCACCCGCTACATCGATCCGTTGCTGGAGGTGGCCAGCTACAGCGAAGTGCTGCGCGGGGCGCGCAGCCAGCTGGCGGTGGTGGACGAGCTGCTGGCCGTGCCACCGCTGGCCCAGGCGCGCGATCCCCAATCACCCAGGGATGGCACGATCGAGTTGCGCGACGTGAGCTTGCGCCATGGCGAGGGCCAGCCCGAGGTGCTCAGGCAAGTCAGCCTGAGCATCCCCGCCGGCAGCATGACCGCCCTGGTCGGCGCGTCAGGTTCGGGCAAGACCACGCTGATGCGCCTGATCGCCCGCTTCTTCGATGCCAGCGAGGGCAGCGTCCTGGTCGGCGGCGTCGACGTACGGCAGATGTCCAGTGGCCAGCTGGCCGCGCAGATCAGCCAGATCTTCCAGGATGCCTACCTGTTCCAGGGCAGCATCGCCGACAACATCCGGGTCGGCAAGGCTGACGCCAGCGACGCCGAAGTGCTGGAGGCGGCGCGCCAGGCCGGGGTGCTGGAGATCATCGAGCGCCTGCCGCAAGGGTTGGATACCCCCGTGGGCGAAGGCGGCGCGCGCCTGTCCGGTGGCGAGCGCCAGCGCATCTCCATCGCCCGCGCGCTGATCAAGGACGCCCCGATCCTGCTGGTCGACGAGGCCACCGCCGCGCTGGACGCCGAGAACCAGGCGGCCATCAGCGAGACGCTGGCGCGCCTGCGCACAAAGCGCACCCTGGTGGTGATCGCGCACCAGCTGTCGACGGTGGCCATGGCCGACCAGGTCGTGGTGCTCGAGCAAGGCCAGGTGCGCGAACAGGGCAGCCCTGCACAGCTGCGCGAGGGCGCCGGCCTGTATGCGCACTTCCTGGCCCAGCGGCAGGCTGCCAAGGGCTGGCGGATCGCCGGGGACACGTCGTGCGAGGAGCCCGCTTGAGACCTGTCGTCCTGTCGCTCCTGTTCGTGGTGCTGTGCGTGCTGTCGCTGATGGTCGGGGTCAAGGAAGTGGCCTGGCATGACCTGCTGGCGTTGTCCGAGGACGCCTGGCTGACCCTGACCGCCAGCCGCCTGCCACGCCTGGCCGCGCTGGTGCTGACCGGGGTCGGGCTGGCGATGTGCGGGGTGATCCTGCAACAGATCGTGCGCAACCGCTTCGTCGAGCCGGCCACCAGTGGCGGGCTCGACGCGGCCAAGCTCGGCATCCTGGTCGCGCTGACCGTGTCCCCCGCCACCGGCACGGTCGGCAAGATGCTGACCGCGCTGGCCTTCTGCTTCGCCGCCAGCCTGCTCTACGTGGCGCTGATACGTCGGATCCGCTTCAAGAGCATCGTGCTGGTGCCAGTGCTGGGCCTGATGTACGGCAGCGTGCTCAGCGCCATCGCCGAATTCTATGCCTACCGCCACAACTTCCTGCAGAGCATGCAGGGCTGGCTGCTGGGTGACTTCTCGCGGATCGTCCAGGGCAACTACGAGATCATCTACCTGGTGCTGCCGATCGTGGCGCTCATCTACCTGTTCGCCCAGCGCTTCACCGTGCTCGGCATGGGCGAAGGCATGGCCAGCAGCCTGGGCCTGAACTACACCGCCCATGCCACGCTGGGCCTGCTGCTGGTGGCGGTGACGGTGTCGGTCACCGTGATCACGGTAGGCGCGATCCCCTTCGTGGGGCTGGTGATCCCCAACCTGGTCGCGATCTACTTCGGCGATAACCTGGTGCGGACCTTGCCAGTGGTGGCCCTGTGTGGCGCCTCCCTGCTGCTGGCCTGCGACATCCTCGGGCGACTGCTGATCTACCCCTTCGAAGTGCCGATCGGCCTGACCGCGGGCAGTGTCGGCGGGGTGCTGTTCCTGGTGCTGCTGGTGAGGAAGTACGCATGAAGCGCCCGCTGGCACGCCATGGCATCTGGCTAGTGGTCCTGCTCCTGGCGCTGGGCTTCCTGCTGCTGGGCTCGGGGCTGGACTTCGACTACGTCATCCCCAAGCGGGTCACCCGCCTGGCCGCGATGGTCATTGCCGGGGTGAGCATCGCCTGCTCCTCGGTGATCTTCCAGACCTTGGCCGGCAATCGCATCCTGACGCCGGCGATCATGGGCTACGAAGCCATCTACCTGCTGTTCCAGGCGTTGCTGATCCTCTGGCTGGGTACCCAGAGCCTGGTGCTGCTGGGCCGCCATGGCAACGTCTGGCTGTCGATCCTGCTGATGCTCGGGTATTCCTGGCTGATCCACCGCTGGCTGCTGCGCGACAGGCGCAACAATGTCTACCTGCTGCTGCTAGTGGGCCTGGTACTGAGCATGGTGATGGCCACCTTCACCCAGTTCATCCAGCTCAAGGTCAGCCCTGGCGAGTTCTCGATCCTGCAAGGCTTCAACTACGCCTCGTTCAACAAGGCCCAGCCGGCGCAGGTCATCTATTCGGGCGCGCTGGTGGCGGCCGCCTGCCTGGTCATGCGTCGCAGCCTGCCGGTGCTCGACGTACTGGCGCTGGGCCGCGACCAGGCGATTTCCCTGGGGGTCGACCACCTGCGCGCGCTCGGCGTGCAGATGACCCTGATCGCCATCCTGGTGGCCGTGTCCACCAGCCTGGTGGGGCCGACCGCGTTCATGGGCGTGTTCGTCGCCAACATCACCTACGGCCTGGCCAGGACCTTCCGCCACGCGGTGACCCTGCCACTGGCCAGCGGCATCGCCATCGCCGTGTTCATCCTTGCCCAGTACCTGGTCGAGCAGGTGTTCAACTACAACACGTCCGTCAACATCCTAATCAACCTGGTGTGCGGGGTGTACTTCCTCGCGCTGATGGTTCGCACACGAGGTAACGCATGATCACGCTCAGCCATGTCCACAAGGCCTACGGCGACAAGCAGGTACTGGGCGACGTCAGCGTGCGCTTCCCGGCGGGCAAGGTCACTTCGCTGATCGGCCCCAACGGCGCGGGCAAGACCACCCTGCTGATGCTGATCGCACGGTTGCAGACGGCCACCGGTGGCCAGCTGACCCTCGGTGGCCAGGACATCGCCTCGATCCCGGTGCGCGACTACGCCAAGCGCGTGGCGACCTTGCGCCAGGCGCCGGACTTCAACCTGCGCCTGACCGTGGAGGAGCTGGTCGCCTTCGGCCGCTTCCCCTACAGCCGGGGCAACCTCACCGCCGCGGACCGACGGGCCATCGACGAAGCCATCGAGTTCCTCTCGCTACAGGCCCTGCGCCAGCGCTACATCGACGAACTCAGCGGCGGACAGCGGCAAATGGCCTTCCTGGCCATGACCATCGCCCAGCAGACCGAATACCTGCTGCTGGACGAGCCGCTCAACAACCTGGACATGAAGCACGCCGTGCTGATCATGCGTGCCTTGCGCCGGCTGTGCGACGAGCAGGGTCGCACGGTGATCCTGGTGGTCCACGACATCAACTTCGCCGCCAACTACTCCGATCACATCGTGGCCATGAAGCACGGCGCGGTGCACTGCTGCGGGCCGGTGGCGGAGGTGGTCGACGAGCGCTGCCTGCGCGAGCTGTTCGAGCTGGACTTCGAGATTCTGCGCAGCGGACAGGGGTTCGTCTGCAACTACTTCAACCCACCGACATCAATGGAGCTGACATGAAGGCTGGCAACGTGAACAAGGCGGCCGCCGCGCTGCTGGCGGCGGCGATCGCCCTGGCCGTGCAGGGCTGCGACAAGGCCGAGGACAAGCAGGCGAGCATCGCGCCGCCGACGCCACAGGCATCGGCGTACCAGCCGGTGAGCGTCGAGCACCCGCTGGGTACCACGGTGATCGAGAAACTGCCCCAGCGCGTGGTGGCCTTCGACATGAGCGAGGTGGACAGCCTCGACCAGCTCGGGGCCCCCGTGGTCGGCATGGCCAAGGACTATGTGGCGGACTTCCTGGTCAAGTACCGGGACGATCCCCAGGTCGCCGACGTCGGCACCACCATCCAGCCCAACCTCGAGCGGCTGCACGCGCTCAAGCCCGACCTGATCCTCATTTCGCCGCTGCAGGCACAGAGCTACGCCGAGCTGAGCCAGATCGCGCCGACCCTGTACGACGATGTCGACCTGAGCAACCGGCAAGGCCACTTCATCGACACCGCCAAGGCCCACCTGCTGACCCTGGGTCGAATCTTCGACAAGCAGGACCTGGCTCGCGAAAAGGTCGCGCACATGGACGCCACGATCGAAAAGACCCGCAAGGTAACCGAAGGCCGCCCGGAAAAAGCTCTGATCGTGCTGCACAACAATGGCGCCTTTACCTCCTACGGGGTCAAGTCGCGCTATGGCTTCGTGTTCGACACCCTTGGCGTGAAACCGGCCAGCGGCGACATGGAGGCCGGGCTGCACGGCCAGCCGATCTCCAACGAGTTCATCCAGCAGGCCGACCCGGACATCCTCTACGTGATCGACCGCACGGCGGTGATGGAGCGGCGCCCGGCGCTGAACCTGCAGAGCCTGGACAACCCGCTGCTGCGCAAGACCAAGGCCTGGAACAATGGTCGGGTGGTGTTCGTCGACGCACAGACCTGGTACCTCTGCACCGCCAGCGTGACCTGCCTGGACCGCATGGCCAGCGAAGTGGTCCAGGGCTACGAGGGCTGAATCCGGCGATCGATACCCTGGAAAAGGCCAGTGCCACTACGGTAGTGGCCTTTTTTGCCATATGGTAATGATTTCCATTGCGGATTTGTGGTGCTGGTTCGGAAACCTAGTACATACCTTCCCTCTTTCCGAACCGAAAGGAACTCAAGCATGTCGGAACGCTGCATCACCCGGCCCGTCCACCCCGCCGCACGGCAGGCCGCCCTGCACCTTGCCCCCACCCGTACGTCCCTGGCCGTCAGGATGGCGTTGCTGCTCGGCCTGGGCGCGGCGCCCGGCGTCGTGTTCTCCGCGTCGACCGGGCAGGACAGCGGGCCGGCCAGCCTGGTGCTCTCCGAGACCACCATCGAGAGCACCCAGGACGCTGCCGGCGACCTGCCGCCCGAGTATGCCGGCGGGCAGGTCGCCACGGGCGGCAGGGTCGGGTTGCTGGGCAACAAGGACCTGTTGGAAACGCCCTTCAGCACGATCAGCTATACCGACAAGTACATCCAGGACCGGCAGGCCAAGGAAATCACCGATGTCATCGCCGCGACCGATCCTTCGGTGTTCACCAATGGCGTGAAGGGCTCGCACAGCGAGAGCTACTCGATTCGTGGTTTCAGCACCAGCCCCAGCGACATGACCGTCGATGGCCTGTTCGGCATGGCGCCCTTCTATCGCGCCTCGCCAGAGATGTACGAGCGCGTCGAGGTGCTCAAGGGGCCATCGGTGCTGCTCAACGGCATGCCGCCCAATGGTTCGGTGGGGGGGACCGTCAACCTGATTCCCAAACGCGCAGGCGATACGCCCCTGACCCGGCTGACCGGCACGTTCGAATCGGACTCGCAGTTCGGCGGGCACCTGGACGTCGGCCGCCGCTTCGGCGACGACAACCAGTTCGGCGTGCGCTTCAACTCGGTCTATCGAGATGGCGACACCTCGACCAATGACCAAGGCCATCGCACCCAATTGAACGCCCTCGCCCTGGACTGGCGCGGCGAGCGTGGGCGGCTCTCGCTCGACCTGTTCGACAGCGAAGACACCATCAACGGCCAGAACCGTGGCATTGGCCTGGCGGCGGGTGTCTCTGTACCCAAGCCACCAAGCTCGGACACCCTGCTCAACCCCGACTGGGCACGCTTGCAGACCAAGGACAAGGGCGTGATCCTGCGGGGCGAATACGAGCTGAGCGACCAGGTCATGGCCTACGGTGCCATAGGTACCAGCAAGACCCACTACCAGTACAATGGCGCGATGTCGGCAACCGTCCTCAACGACGCCGGCGATTTCCGGACGCTCATGGGGCAATTGCAGTTCGAGATCCACAAAACCTCGGCCGAAGTCGGCTTGCGCGGCCACTTCGACACGTTCGGCATCGGCCACCAGTGGTCGGTGAATGCCACCCAGTACAGTGACAAGGAAAAAGACTGGGGCCGCCGCTCGATCGACGGTGCCGAGGTGATCAGCAACATTTATCACCCTGTCTGGGGGCCGAAAGCACCGACTTCCTGGCCGCTGATCATTCACACCGAGAACGACCTCAAGAGCTACGGCCTGGCCGACACGCTGTCGTTCCTGGACGACCGCGTGCAATTGACCCTGGGCGTGCGCCGCCAGGAGGTGGTCACCGACACCTATGGCGTCGCCACTGGCGCACGCAACAAGCCCGGCTATGACGAACACGCGACCAGCCCGGCCGCCGCGATCCTGTTCCGACTGACCGACAACCTGTCGCTCTACGGCAACTACATCGAAGGCCTGAGCAAAGGCTCATCGGCGCCGTTGACCGCGGCCAACGCTGGCGAGGTGTTCGCGCCCTACGAGTCCAAGCAGCGCGAGGTCGGCCTCAAGCTCGACCTGGGTACCTTCACCCACACCCTGGCCTTCTACGAGATCAAGCGCCCGAACAGCTACACCGATCCGGTCACCAACATCTACTCGTTCGGCGGCGAACAACGCAACCGCGGTGTGGAATGGAGCTTCTTCGGCTCGCCAATCATGGATGTCCGGCTGATGGGTGGCATCGCGTACGTCGATCCCAAGGTGACCAAGGGCCTTCCGGCGTCGGAAGGCAAGAAAGCCACCGGCACGCCCAAGCTCCAAGGCAAGCTAGGTGTGGAATGGGACACGCCCTTCGTGGATGGGCTGACCCTGACGGCCAATGCCACCTCGCTGTCCAAGCAATACATCAACGCCGACAACAGCCTGTCCATTCCGGGCTACACGATCTTCGACGTCGGCGCGCGCTATGCGCTGGAAGTCGGCAACAAGCCCGTGGTCTTGCGAGCCAACGTCTCCAACCTGGCCGACAAGGACTACTGGGGCATGCCACAGACCTCGAGCCTGGCGCTGGGCGCGCCACGCACATACGAGCTGTCGGCGACGGTGGACTTCTGACGTAGGCTGACCAGGGCGGGGCACTGCAACGAGGCCCCCTCAGGGAAACCACAGCAGATTCAAAAAGCAGGCCTATCAGATACAGCGACCGTCTCCGACTGATCCAAGATGGTCTTGTGCATGCCTACGCCTCCCGCTTCGCAGGAGGCGCTTGCCGATGTTGTTCCTTGTCTTGTAGAGAACATGCTGTTCTCAACCAACCGCCCGCCCTGCATCCACCTCCTCCAATTGCCGCCGCACACTGCCAATCGAATCCTGCACCTTTCGGGTAAAACTCGACGGCTCACGATACGTCATGACCAACCGATCGATCGCCCGCGTCATGGCCACGTACAACAAACGCGCCTCGTCCGCCTCGTCTTCCTCCTTGCGTGGCATCTCGCCGAGCCCAGGAATAAGCACCAGACCAAACTCCAACCCCTTGCTCGAATGCATGCTGACGATCTTGACCGAGTCCCCGCTGCCATACAGTCGGCCACGCCCCTCGGACGACTGTCCGGAGGCGAAGGCAATCCCGGCTACCTGCAATGCCCGCTCGATACGGCGGGCCTGGGCGGTATTGCGGTAGATCACCGCCATGTCATCCAATGCGCGGCCCTGGCCATGGGCGTCGCGGATGCGTTCGACGATGCAATTGCACTCCTGCCAGTCGGTCTCGCAGCGCAGCAATTCCGGGAAGGCGCCGCGGCGTCCGGCACTCTGCGGGGCGACCACCGGTACGCCGTCCTCGGCGGCGTCGCGAGCGGCGAGCAATTCCGTGGCGAAGGCGCGTGCCACTGAGAGCACCTCGACGGTATTGCGGTAGTTCAGGCGCAGAATGGTAGTACGGCCCTGGGCCTGGATGCCGACGCTGGCGAAGCTGAAGTTCATCCCGCTCTTGCCGCCCTTGTCGCGGTAGATGGACTGGGCGTCGTCATACAGCACCAGCAGCGAATTGCTCTGCGGGTCGATCATCTGCACCACCAGCTTGAACCACTCTGGCTGGAAGTCGTGGCCTTCGTCGATCAGCACCGCTGCATACTGGGCACGAGGGATGAAGCCACGATCCACACCGTCTATCGTGTTGTCGACCATCTGCTTCATCTTGACGTCCATGGGCAGGTACTGAGCGGGACCGCTGACGTTGAAGGTCCTGAGCATGTCCGAGCACCAGGCATGGAAGTTGCGCACGATGACCTTGTCGCTCAGGCCCCGCTCATGCAGCACTTGGCGCAAGCGGCCGGCCAGCGACTTGTTGTAGCAGAGCACCAGCACCGGCTTGCTCGAGACTTGTGCCAAATGGGCGCAGCGGTAGCCAAGGATCATGGTCTTGCCAGAGCCGGCCGCGCCGTGGATCACCCGGTGTCCCTCCCCCAGCGAGCGCGCCAGCTGCTCTTGCTGCAGGTCCATCACCTTGATCAGCGTTGGCAGCGGCGCGTCCTGCTCGGCGAACAGACCGAATTGACCGGGCACTGCGTTCACTCGCACTTCGGGGTATAGGTGATAACGCACACGATCGATTTGCGGCAGGCTCAGATGGCACGGGAATACATGGTGGAACATGCCCCAGAGTCGCTGCTGGAAGGCCTCGGTATCGACCGTCTCGGTCATCTCGTCCTGGAACATCACCTGCTGGGGGTTGAGCACCTCGGCGAGGTTCGTGCCTTCGAACTGCTTGCGGGTAATGCCGGTCAGCACCACGCCCCAGCCGAACGGCATTAGCAACTTGCCAGCATGTGGCGAACCGGCGGGTTGTACCAGTGCAGGGTCCTTCTGCAGCATGCTTGCGGCTTCCATGGCATAGGTCCGCGCTTGCAGCATCGGGTTCTTCTGGGTTTTCAACAGGCCTTCGGCGTAGATCCTGGCCTGGTCACGGTCCATGCTCTGGATGGTATCGAGCTTCCAATCCTTCACTTCCAGCACCAGCAGCCCGCGCAGCGGGTGTAGCAACACGAAGTCCGGCTGCAAGGCTTTCGGCCCCACCGGGACGTTGTACCAGCAGAGATAGTCGTCCTCGAGCTTCTTCTCCAGACGATCAGCTAGCCGGCGTTCGCCCGACGTATCGAAGCGGCAGGTGGTACGGGATGGAAAGAATCGAGCCATGTCGGTTGCCTTTTCCGTGGCGTGCCAAGGCACTGTTGAGGTGGCGGAGGTTCGAGCTTCCCTTTAATGGACAGCGTTGTAAAGACTTGTAACTTTCGGAGGGGGGGGGGACAAGTGTTCTACCAGACCACCCGCACCAGATCGAGACAAACCGAGAAACGAAGTTGACGAATGAACCCTCGAGGCACTTCACCTCTTGTTTTCAGCGCGATAGATCATTTATTCAAAACCACAAAAACTTAATTTTGTTTTTCAAGAAAACATTAAGTAATTTATGACTCACCCTCACGACTTGCTTCGCAAAAAATGTACTTGCACGATATGACGGTACACGAATAAGATTCGCTCCGCCGCCAACGACACAGCGGCTTATCATTAATCGGCTGTTTCGGCAGCCCACACGGTCATCCGCCTTGGAATTAGCCATGAGCAGAATTAACAATAAGGACATCATAAACAATGAACATAGAGAAGACGCCACAAGACGATGTAAATGAACTGATCGTAAACGTTATCACCACCGCTCCGTCTGTGCTGCGCACGATCCAGCGAGACACACAACTCTATCGAGTCCAGAAATCGAAACGCGATTCGAGCCCGATCCATTATGAGCGCGCCTCCGACTCACGCTATGCCGATCCTGCGCAACGAATCGGAGTGAAATACCTGGCAGGTAGCGACATGGTGGCCATCGCCGAGTCTTTTCAAGGCGACAACCGCGACCAGAGATCCGTCCAGGCCAGCGACATGGCGCAAAAATCGCTCCATTGCCTACAGGCGGCACGCGACCTGAGAGTAGTAGACGTAACGGTCCTCGCAGCTAGAAGCACAAACAGTCCTTTGTACGCGATGGTGAAGACCAGATACGACAATGGTTACGAACTGACCCGCCAGCTCAGTCACGCCTGTATGCAATTAACAGACATAGATGGCCTGATCTACCCTTCTGCGGTACTGAGCCCCGCGGGTTTGTTCGAAGGTTGCAACTTGGTTCTGTTCGAAAACCGGCAGGCACAGCTCCGTCCGGTGCATTATCTGCCTGTACTGGAAGTCGAGCTGTCTACTGGCGAGACAGCGAAGGAGCTGCTCAATGCCTTGGGCGTCACGATAGTCTGAGGTATCCGCCAGCGTTTCTGGCAACCCTGGCTGTCAATGCCCCATCGTCCCCATGTTGTCAAAGTCTCGTTTGAACAGATCGATACGCTTTGCCGTATCTAGCAGTTCGTGGCGATACTTTTCATCTGCCGATGTGTCCGGTTCGGCCAGGTCGATCCGGTCGAGCAGAAACTGGATGAACAGGTTCATCCGCGAGGTATCCGCTGGGTCGATCCGCATTTCCTCGATCAGCCTTTCGAAAATCGGCTTCACCCTATTTCCATCGAACTGAAAGCCGGGGTAATAGCGCCGTCGACCTTCGCTGTAGACCAACAGCTTGCCGCTTTGGGTACGCTGGCTCAGTGCCTGCTTTTTTATGCCAAGGATGTCACAGACTTCACTGGCATCGAGCAGATCACAGCGTTGCTGCGCGCGCGTGAAGGCACGCTTGCGCATGTTGGCGTCGGCCAGCTGATTGCGCACGGCGATGCTGCGCTTCTTTTCCTCAGTGTATTGGACCCGCTTCGAGAGGCTGGCGGCAGGTTGCGTTTCGACCGGCGCGAGTTCTGCGATGGCGGCGAAGGCCTGGGCATCCTCCAGAGTGACCGCACGCAGCAGTTGGGCCTCTGGAGTCGTGGCGATTCTTGCCAGGAAGCGATAGATCAATTGGACCTGGGCTTGCGAAGCTCTCGCGCTCGTACGAGGTGCGACTGCGTCAAGCATTGCAGCGGACATGAGTACCTCCATCACGGTGCATGAACTGGCATTCACGGTACTGCCGCATGGCTCTTTAGTCAAGTTGTACACTTGTCCAACTCATTTACCGCTGCGCTTGAATCATTTCCTCACGAATACCCGCCCCCGTGCCAGGAACGATATCAATATAACATCATCGAATCCCTCGAAAATAACCAGGGCCTTCCCTTTTTCCTACCCTGGCCAGGAGCGATTCATGCAATTCAGACACATCAAGATCGGCCTTCGCGCTGCCGTAATGTTCATCCTGATCGGCCTGCTGGTGGCGCTGCTCGGGCTGGTCGCGCTGTACGAGACGCGCAGGATGGACAGCGCCAGCGATGAGATCCGCGCCATCTGGATGCCGGCGGTGATCGTGCTGGGCGATATCGGGCGGGATGTAGGGCGGGCGCGGGCGTTGACCATGCGCAGCATCCTCGAGGAACAGGCCAGCGCCCGCGAGGCGACCCTGGCCGAGGTGGATGGCATCAACAGCGGCCTGCAAAAGGGCTTGGCGTTCTATGAAGGCACCATCGACGAGCCGGAAGACCGGGCGCTGTTCGATGCCTTCATGACGGCCAAGGAACGTTACCAAGCGCTGCAGGCCAACGTTCGCGAGGCAGTCCTGGCCAACCGCCTGGACAATGCCCGACAACTGGTCAATGGACCGCTGGCGCAGGGCACCGAGGCAATGATGAGCACCCTCACGGCGCTGGTGCGGTACAACGCCCAGGGTGCCGAGAAGGCCTCCACGCGCAGTGCCGAGGCATATGATGAGTCCTTTGCGCTGATCATCGGCGCGCTGCTGCTGATCCTGCTGGTTTTGGTCGCGATCGCCACGCTGCTCACTCGCAGTATCGTCGTGCCGTTGGCCGAAGCGGTAAGCGTGGCGGAACGGGTCGCTTCGGGCGATCTGACCCGGGACATCCCGGTCGAAGGTCGCGACGAGCCGGCGCTGCTGCTCGGCGCGCTCGCGCGCATGCAGGACAGCCTGCGCGGAACGCTGCGCCAGATCGCCGCCTCTTCCGAGCAGCTGGCCTCGGCTTCGGAAGAACTGCACAGCGTCACCGAGGACACCAGCCGTGGCCTGCACCAGCAGAGCGCGGAGATCGACCAGGCGGCCACGGCGGTGAACCAGATGACCGCGGCCGTCGAGGAAGTCGCCGGCAATGCGGTCAGCACCGCGGACGCCTCCAAGAACGCCGACCAGACCACGCGCGAGGGGCGCGAGCAAGTCAATCAGGCCCTGGACTCGATCCGCCTGCTGGTCGAGGACGTGACCGGGACTTCGCAAGAGATCGAACAGCTGGCTAGCAGCGCTAACGAGATCAGCCGGGTGCTGGACGTGATCGGCGCGATCGCCGGGCAAACCAACCTGCTGGCGCTCAACGCGGCGATCGAGGCGGCGCGCGCTGGCGAGGCCGGGCGGGGCTTCGCGGTGGTGGCCGACGAGGTACGCGCCCTCGCCCACCGCACCCAGCAGTCCACCGAGGAGATCGAACAGATGATCGGCGCCATCCAGTCGGGTACCGAGCGCGCGGTGGGGGCCATGCACAGCAGCCAGGGCCGGGCCAGTGGCACCCTGGATATCGCCCAGGGCGCCGGTCGGGCGCTGGAGACCATCGCCGAGGCCATCGCTTCGATCAATCAGCGCAACCTGGTGATCGCCAGCGCTTCGGAGCAGCAAGCCCAGGTGGCCCGGGAAGTCGATCGCAACCTGGTGAACATTCGCGACTTGTCGATGCAGACCTCGACCGGCGCCAACCAGACCAGCGCCGCCGCCCAGGAGCTTTCGCGCCTGGCGGTGGAACTCAGCGCAATGGTGGCGCAGTTCAAGCTGTAAGTCAGCTACGGCGCAGGTCGTGGTTGCAGCATCGGCCACGACCTGCCCTGCCAGGCCAGGGGTCGCTGCTCAGGAGCTGGCCTCGCCAACGGCGCGACCGCTGGCTGCGCGCGAGTGACCGCGCGAGGTGACGATGCCCAGGAAGGAAATCACGATCGCCAGGCTCAAGGTCGCGGTGATCTCCGCGCGGTGCGCTTCGCTGAACATCATCACGCCCAAGGCGCAGGCGATGAAGATGATCACCGCCCAGGTCAGCCAGGGGAACAGCCACATGCGGAACTTCAGCTGGGCGTTCTCCCGCTCCAGGCGGCGTCGCATGCGCAGCTGCGAGATGGCGATGACCATGTACACCAGCAGGGCGATCGCGCCGGAGCTGGCCAGCAGGAACTCGAACACACCCTTGGGCGCGAAGAAGTTGAGAATGGCGATGGCCGCGCCGATCAACGTGCTGCCCAGCACCGCGGCACGCGGTACGCCGACCGTGGAGGTCTTGTTCAGCATGGCCGGCGCGTCGCCGCGTCGGGCCAGCGAGAACAGCATGCGCGAGGCGATGTAGATCGAGGAGTTCATGCAGCTGGCCACGGCGACCAGCACCACGAAGTCGACCATGAACGAGGCGTACGGAATGTCCATCAGCTCCAGCGCGCGCTGGTAGGAGCCGACGACCGGCAGCTGCGGATCGTTCCACGGTACGATCGAGATGATCACCAGGATCGACAGCAGGTAGAAGGTGCTGATGCGCCAGATCACCGAGCGCGTGGCCTTGGCGATGTTGCGCGAGGGATCGCTCGATTCGGCGGCAGCGATGGTCACCGCCTCGGTGCCGATGAAGCTGAACATGACCGTGATGAAGGCGCCGACCACGGCCGAGGCACCGTTGGGCGCGAAACCGCCGTACTGCTCCATCAGCGAGCCCAGGCCGCCGACTTCGCGCTCCGGCAGCCAGCCCATCAGCGCGGCGAAGCCCAGCCCGATGAAGCCGATGATCGCGGCGACCTTGAGAATGGCGAACCAGAACTCGAACTCGCCGTACTTGGCGACGCTGAACAGGTTGGTCGCGGCCAGCAGGACGATCGGGCCGAGGGCGAACAGCCAGCTGTCGATTTGCGGGAACCAGAGGTTCAATACATGCCCGGCGGCCAGCGCCTCGATGGGAATGACCAGCACCCAGAACCACCAGTACAGCCAACCGATGGTATAGCCGGCCCATGGCCCGATGGCCTGGTCGGCATAGGTGGAAAACGAGCCGGTGTCGGGGTGGGCGACGGCCATTTCCCCGAGCATGCGCATCACCAGGACCACGAGGGTGCCGGCGACCAGGTAGGCGATTATGGTTGCAGGGCCAGCCGCCGCGATGGCGTGCCCCGAACCTACGAACAGTCCGGCGCCGATGATGCCCGCGATGGACAGCATCGTTACATGACGTGGCTTGAACCCTTGCGCAAGGTTACTACCATCAGATCCCACGGTGTTCATCGATCTTGTTCTCTTTTTGCTGACACAAGGAAAGGAGGCAGGCGTAGGCGAAAAGAATCTCCTGTAGGAACAATGGGATGACGCGTCACTCACGCTCTGTTGTTGACCTTTTCACGTTTGCAGAGCGATGCGCCAGCGAAATTCGGACCCACTTTAAGCCGGGGATGGGCCAGAAAAATTGTTCGAAAACGTCCCGCAGGTGCGCGATCACGACAGTAAATGCCTGGACGCGGCAAACGTCGCATATGGCATGTCGATTTGCGTCATGGGTGGTGAAAGATTGGCGAAATGCCATTAAGCGAGGGGCGGCTTCCAGCGCCATGGGGGATTGCAGGACCAGCCCAGGCCGGCGCGTTCCTGGTTCATGGGTGCGCCGGCCCGGTTAGTGGTCACCACTCCAGGCAGATCTTACCGAAATGCTGGTTGCTTTCCTGATGACGGAACGCCTCGACGATCTCTTCCAGGGCGAAGCGCTTGTCCAGCACCGGCCGCAGACCGTTGGCATCGATGGCGCGGATCATTGCCTGTTGCTGGGCACGGCTGCCGACCAGCACGCCTTGCAGGCGAATCTGTCGCACCAGCGCCTGAACCAGCGGGAACTGTCCGGCCACGCCGGTGAGGATGCCGATCAGCGAGACATGCCCGCCGATCCGCGCGGCGATCATCGACTGCTCCAGCGTGGCCGGGCCGCCGACTTCGATCACGTGGTCGACACCACGACCGCCAGTGAGCTGGCGCACTTTCTCGCCCCAGGCGGGCGTGCTGCGGTAGTTGATCAGATGATCGGCGCCGAGCGCTTCGAGGCGTTCGAGCTTGGCATCGCTGGACGAGGTGGCGATCACCGTGGCACCGGCCAGCTTGGCGAACTGCAAGGCAAAGATCGAGACGCCGCCCGTGCCCTGTACCAGTACCGTGTCGCCGGGCTTGAGCCGATCATCGGCCATCAGTGCGCGCCAGGCGGTCAGCCCGGCAGTGGTCAGCGTCGCCGCCTCGGCATGGCTGTAGCTCTTGGGCGCCAGGGTGAAGGAGGTGGCGCGCGCGGTCACCTGCTCGCGCGCATAGCCGTCGATACCATCGCCCGGCACGCTGGTGAAGCCCTCGACGTGCGCCTGGCCGTCGATCCAGTCGGGAAAAAAGGTGCTGACCACCGCATCGCCGACCTTGAACTCGTCGACGCCCTCGCCCACCGCGATCACTTCGCCAGCGCCATCGGCCATGGGGATGCGCCGCTCGCTCGGCCCCCACATGCCACTGACCACGGCGAAATCATGATAGTTGAGCGAGTTGGCGTGCAGGCGCACGGTGATTTCGCCGGCCTCGGGCGGCGACGCGTCATGACTGCCGAACTCGACCTTGTCATAGCCACCGCCGGGCTGCACATAGATAGCCTTGTTGCTCATTGCCGAAACTCCTTCGCAAGTGAAGAGGGTTAAACGAACAGACAGCCTGGCCGCCCAGCCGATCAGTCGAGCAGACCGCGTAGTGCCCGGCAGTCGCTGGCGTGCCAGTCGGCGAGCCCGGGCCAGGGGTTGTCCGGCACGTTGACCAGCACCGTGCGTGCGCCGGCGGCGCGGCCACAATCGAGGTCGATGCGGTAGTCGCCGACCATCACCAGTTCGGTGGGCGCCACGCCCCAGGCCGAGGCGATCCGCAACAGGCCGTCGGGGCTGGGCTTGGGCGCCGCCTCGTCACGTCCGAGGATGTGCGCCACCGGGAAACAGTCGGCCAGGCCAATGGCCTCGAGGGTCACATGCGCCAGCTCGCGGGCATTGCGGGTGAGGATGCCAAGGCGGCAGCCGCGGGCGGCCAGTTCGCGCACCAGCTCCACCGCGCCACTGGCCGGCCGCGAGGCCAGGGCCAGCTCGCGCTCGTGCTCCAGCAGCCAGGCGTGCTTGGCCTTGGCCACCTCGGCCGGCAAGGCTGCCAGATGGCCGAGGATGTCCTCGTCCGCCGGGATGTCCAGTGCCCGGCGAATCGCGGCGAAGTCGTGCACGGCGATGGTCAGGGTGCCGTCCATGTCGAACACCCAGTTGCGGATCGTCGAAAGCTTCATGCCCAGTCCTTGCGCTGACGAATCAAGCCTTCCTGGCACGACGAGGCGACCAGCTGGCCGGCGCGGTTGTAGATGCTGCCACGGTTGAAGCCACGGGCATTGCCGGCCCAGGGGCTATCGGTGGCATACAGCAGCCAGTCGTCGGCGCGCAGATCGCCGTGGAACCACAACGCGTGGTCGAGGCTGGCAATCTGCATGTCGCGCTGCCAGACCGACTTGCCATGGGGCAGCAGCGAGGTGGTCAGCAGGCCGAAATCCGAGGCGTAGGCCAGCAGGTACTTGTGCAGCGCCGGGCTGTCGGCGAGATGGCCATCGGCGCGGAACCAGGCGTACTTGACCGGATCGCCCGGACGCGGATTGAACGGGTCGCGCTCGCTGACCGGACGGATCTCGATGGGCTTGTCGCACAGGATCTTGTCGCGCAGGCGCTCGGGCAGCCAGTCGGCATGCGCGCGCGCCAGCTCGACTTCGCTCGGCAGGTTTTCCGGGCCGACCACCTCTGGCATGTCGGCCTGGTGCGCAAAGCCTTCCTCATCGTACTGGAACGAAGCGCTGCAGGTGAAGATCGGCTGGCCTTTCTGGATCGCCGTCACCCGTCGCGTGCTGAAGCTGCCGCCGTCGCGCACCCGGTCGACCGAGTAGACCACCGGCAGGCTGGCATCGCCTGGACGCAGGAAGTAGCCATGCAGGGAATGCACATGGCGCGCCTGCTCGACCGTCTGGCAGGCCGCCGACAGCGATTGGCCCAGCACCTGGCCGCCATAGAGCTGGCGGAAGCCCAGGTCCTGGCTACGGCCGCGGAACAGGTTCTCTTCGATAGGCTCGAGGCTCAACAGGTCGACAAGGTCGTCCAACACATGGCTCATTCAGGGTCTCCTGGCACGGCATCACGGCAATTCATGGGCGGATGATACAGGGTTTGACTGCCGATCCATCGCTCAGCCGTGCAAGGTCCGCTCCCAGCGCGCGCGATCGATGCGGTACAGCACGTGCGGGCGCAACGGGTGGCCGACCGGCAGGCGCGGGTGCTCGAAGCTGCCGGCGGTGTCCTGGAGCATGCCGATCGCCTGCATGACCTTCTGCGAAGGCAGGTTGAGCTCGCTGGTGAACGACACCACCTGGTCCAGGCGCAGCTGGCTGAAGGCGCAGCGCAGGCACGTCCAGGCCGCCTCGCTGGCGAAGCCGAGCCCCCAGTGGGCCCGGGCCAGGCGCCAGCCGATCTCCACCGCCGGGGTGAAGGCGGCCTCGAAGTTCACCCGCAGCAGCCCAGTCATGCCGATGAACGCGCCGGTGTCGATGCGCTCCAGCGCCCACAGGCCGAAGCCGTACTCGTTGAAGTGGCCACGAATGCGGCCAATCAGCGCCGCCGCCTCCAGCCGCGTCAACGGTGCGGGGAAATAGCGCATCACCTGAGGATCGGCGCTCATGGCAGCGAACTCGCCCAGGTCCTCGTCACGCCATTGGCGCAAGATCAGCCGCGCGCTTTCCAGACGGAGAATCGGGGTCATGGCATCGCTCCATCATCAAAGGTTCGCCAGTTCAAGAGTAGGCTGGCCTGCCAGCTTTACCGGCGCCTCGTGAAAACCATCGGCGAGCCGGGTGCGGCCTGATTGCCCGGCCAGGCAGCTTGCTGGCAAGATGGTCGGACTTCCTGGCGCGATCATCCCATGCCCCTGCCCCTGATCTATCACGATGACTACAGTCCGGAATTTCCCGCCGGCCACCGCTTCCCGATGGACAAGTTCCGGCTGCTGCGCGACCACCTGGTGGAAAGCGGGCTGACCACCGACGCGGCGCTGCTGCGACCGCAGACCTGCCCTGTGGATATCCTTGCCCTGGCGCATGACCGCGACTACATCGAGCGCTACATGGGCGGCGAGCTGTCCCGCGAAGACCAGCGCCGTCTCGGCCTGCCCTGGAGCCAAGCCCTGGCCCGACGCACCGTACGCGCCGTCGGCGGATCGCTGCTGGCCGCCGAACAGGCGTTGCAGCATGGCATCGCCTGCCATCTGGCCGGCGGCACCCACCACGCCCATCGCGACCACCCAGCCGGCTTCTGCATCTTCAACGACCTGGCGGTGATCAGCCATTACCTGTTGGCAGCCGGACGCGTGCAGCGGGTGCTGATCTTCGATTGCGACGTGCACCAGGGTGACGGCACGGCGCGCATGCTCGAAGACACGCCGGAAGCGATCACCGTCTCGCTGCACTGCGAACAGAACTTTCCGGCACGCAAGGCGCAGAGCGACTGGGACATTCCACTGCCGCGCGGCATGGGCGACGCGGCCTACTTGCAAGTGGTGGACGAGGCGCTCAACTACCTGCTGCCACTGTACCAGCCGGACCTGGTGCTCTATGACGCAGGCGTCGATGTGCATAAGGACGACGCGCTGGGCCATCTGCAACTGACCGACCAAGGGCTGGCCATGCGTGACGAACGTGTACTGCGTCACTGCCTGGGGCGCGATATCCCGGTGGTCGGGGTGATTGGGGGTGGCTATGACCAGGATCGCGTGGCGCTGGCGCGACGGCACGGCATCCTTCATCACAGCGCGGCGCGCGTGGCCGGTTGTACACAATGACTGTGGAACGGCCTGTGGGTAACCTGAGCGAAAAGCCCTGGAGGCCTTTGGCTCTCTGGCCTACAGAGGTCTGATCATTTTTTGTACAGGTCGCTCGGCATCGCTTGAACTGTGGACAAACAGCATCGCGTTCATTCGGCCTAAGCGCTTGTGCACAATCACTGTGGAACCGCTTGTGGATAACCTGCGCGAAAACGTCCCTGGCCCTTGATCTGCCTGGCCTGCAAAGACATGCTCATTTTTTGTACAGCCTATCAGAGATGAGCCTGCGCTAGAATGCGCGTCTTTTCCACAGCCCCTATCGCCATGACCCAGTCGCCCACCTCCTCTCGTCCTCTCGTCGCTGTCATCGGTGGCGGCCCTGCCGGCCTGATGGCGGCCGAAGCCCTGGCCCAGGCCGGCGTGGCCGTGGCGGTATTCGATGCCATGCCATCGGTGGGTCGCAAGTTCCTGCTTGCCGGTGTCGGCGGCATGAACATCACCCATTCCGAGCCGTATCCGGCGTTCGTGGCACGTTACGCCGAGCGCCACGCGCCGATTGATGCGCTGCTGCAGGATTTCGACGGACCTGCCTTGCGCCAGTGGATCCATGGCCTGGGCATCGAGACGTTCGTCGGCACCTCCGGCCGGGTGTTTCCACGCGACATGAAGGCCGCGCCACTGCTGCGCGCCTGGCTCAAGCGCCTGCGCGATGCCGGGGTGGTTATCCACACACGGCATCGCTGGTTGGGCTGGAACGCCGACGGCAGCCTGCGCCTGGCTTATCCACAGGGCGAGCTGAAGTATCAGGCCGATGCGGTAGTCCTGGCACTGGGCGGCGCCAGCTGGGCACGCCTGGGTTCGGACGGCGCCTGGTTGCCTCTGCTGGCCGAGCGAGGCGTGGCTATCGCGCCATTGCAGGCCAGCAACTGCGGTTTCGAAGTGCAAGGCTGGAGCCAGCTGCTCCAGGACAAGTTCGCCGGGGCCCCGCTGAAGAACGTTGCCCTGGCCTTGCCTGGCAGCCAGCCGCGCAAGGGCGAATGCATCGTCACCGCGCTCGGTCTCGAAGGCAGCCTGGTGTATGCGCTGTCGGCGCCCATTCGGGAAACCATCAACCGACAAGGCAGCGCGACCGTGCTGCTGGACCTGCTACCTGACCGACCTGTGGACAAGATCGTCCAGGCACTGGCCAAGCCACGCGGCTCGAAATCCATGGCCCGGCACCTGCAGGCTCAATTGGGGCTGGAAGGCATCAAGGCCGCGCTGCTGCGCGAGCTGACCGACCAGGCGACCTTCGCCGACCCGGAGCGACTGGCCCGAGCAATCAAGGCGCTGCCCATCGAGCTGTTGCGCCCGCGTCCGCTGGACGAGGCGATCAGCACGGCGGGCGGGGTACGTTTCGAGGCGCTGGATGCCAGCCTGATGCTCGAACGATTGCCCGGGGTGTTCTGCGCCGGGGAGATGCTCGACTGGGAGGCGCCGACCGGGGGCTACCTGCTGACCGCCTGTTTCGCCAGCGGATTGCGGGCGGGGCGGGCTGCGGCGGCGTGGGTTGGTCGAGGTGGCGCGCAGGTGTAGAGAAGAGTTGGCCTGGGCCACCATGGGCTGCGCCGCAACCCATCAGGGCTCAGGCCTTGCTGGCGACCTCTCTACCACCCACCGTTGGTGCTGCAAGCACGGCCCTCAGGGCTTGCGCTTGCGCGGCCCGCCGTTGAAGCTCGGCACCTTGCGTACCGCCTTGACCGTCGGCTCGGCAGGGCCTGGCTCGGCACTGTCCATCCAGCGTCCCAGGCCCCGCTTGGCACTGTTCTCCTTGGGCTTCTTGGGTTTCTTCGGCTTCTTCAGCACCTGGCCACTGGCATCGGTCAGCGGCACCCGGTGGTCGGGAATGAACCCAGGCTCTTCGTGACGCGGCAGGGTCTGACGAATCAGGGTCTCGATGGCCGACAGCAACAGCACTTCGTCGGCACACACCAGCGATATCGCCTCGCCCTTGTTGCCCGCCCTGCCCGTGCGCCCGATCCGGTGCACGTAGTCCTCGGCGACGATCGGCAGGTCGAGGTTGACCACCAGCGGCAGGTCGTCGATATCCAGGCCGCGAGCGGCCACGTCGGTGGCCACCAGCACCTCGATCTGGCGCGCCTTGAAACTGTCCAGCGCACGCTGGCGGGTAGCCTGGGGCCGGTCGCCATGGATGCCGTCGGCCTTGACGCCGTCGTCGAGCAGGCGCTCGACCAACTGGTCGACACCGTTGCGGGTCTTGGCGAAGACCAGCACATGCTTCCAGCGCTGCTCACGCAACAGATGGCAGAACAGGTCGGCCTTGCGCTTCTTGTCCACTGGCACCAGCCACTGCCTGACCGTGCTGGCGGTGGTGTTGCGCGGGCTGACCTCGATGCTCAGCGGGTCGTTCAGGGCCAGGCCGGCGAGCAGGCGGATCTGCTCGGAAAAGGTGGCAGAGAACAGCAAGGTCTGGCGCTTGCGTGGCAACGCCGCGTAGACCGCCTGCAACTCCTCGGCGAAGCCCAGGTCGAGCATGCGATCGGCTTCGTCGAGCACCAGCGTCTGTACCTGCCCGAACTTCACTGCGTTCTGCCGGAACAGGTCAAGCAGCCGCCCAGGCGTGGCGACCAGCAGGTCGACCCCGCGGCGCAGGCGCATCATTTGCGGGTTGATGCTGACGCCGCCATAGACCGCGTAGGTGCTGACCGGCAAATCGGCGGCATAGTCGCGGATATTGCCGTGGACCTGCTCGGCCAGCTCGCGGGTGGGCACCAATACCAAGGCGCGGATCGAGTTGCTGGCTACCTTGCCCCCTTCGAGCGCCAGGCGCTGCAGCACCGGCAAGGCGAAACCGGCGGTCTTGCCGGTGCCGGTCTGCGCCGCGGCCATCAGGTCGCGACCGGCCAGCACGGCGGGAATGGCCTGGGCCTGGATCGGCGTCGGGGTGGAGTAGTCCAGTTGCTGCAAGGTGCGCAACAGGGGTTCGATCAGGCCGAGTTTGGCGAAAGTCATGGCAATACCGTCAGGGTTCAGCGAAGCCGGCAGTTTACCGCAACACCTTGCCCGGCTTGCATGTTTCGCCTGGCGTCAGCGGTTTTGCGCGTGGCGCACGGCGCCATTGTGGCAGGCCGATGAGCACCACGGCGCTGATAATCACGCCCATCGCCAGGGTTTCCTCGATACCGATCCGCTCACCCGCGAAGAGGATGCCCAGCAGCACCGCCACCGCCGGGTTGACGTAGGCATAGCTGGTGGCCGCCGCCGGGCGCACATGCTTGAGCAGGTACATGTAGGCGCTGAATGCCAGGATCGAGCCGAACAGTATCAGGTAGGCCAGGGCCGCCCAGCCCGCCATGTTCGGCATCTGCGTCAGGCGCTCGCCGCTCACGACGCTGCCAGCCAGCAGCACGGCGCCACCGACCAGCATCTCTGCGGCGCTGGCCATGGCCCCTTGCGGCAAGGGCAGGCGCTTGCTCCACACCGAGCCGAACGCCCAGGCTGCCGCGGCGAAGACGATCAGCGCCGCGCCCATGGGGCTGGCTTGCAAGTTGGAGCCAAGGTTGAGCAGCGCAATGCCGGCCAGCCCGAGCAGGATGCCGGCCCATTCAAGGCGCGAATTGCGATAGCCGAACAGCAAGCCGAACAACAGCGTGAACAGCGGCACCGTGGCGATCGCCAGGGCCGCGATACCCGAGGCGACACCAGCGTGCTCGGCCAAGGTCACGCCGCCATTGCCGCAACTGAGCAACAGGAAGCCGATCGCCCCGGCCGAGCGCCATTGCGGCCAGGTCGGTGGCGCAACCCCGCGCCAGCGCAGGAAACCGTAGAGCAAGCCACCGGCCACCAGGAAACGCACCCCCGCCATCAGCATCGGCGGCCAGGATTCGACGCCGATCCGGATCACCAGGTAGGTCGACCCCCAGACGAAATACAGGGCAACGAAGGCGCCGATCAGCAGCCACGGCAGGCGGGAGGAGGCAGACATTGGGAAAGTGCTCGAAATCCATTTGAAAGGGGCTTAGTTTAGAAAGGCCATGGCGATAAATTAAGTCGCAAACCACGCTTCAAGTACACACGAGCCTTGGATTGCATGGTTATGCAAGGCGTTGACGATCGAATGCAAGGCACCGGGAAGCCAATGGACAAATACGACCGCATCATCCTCGCGGCCCTGCTGGAAAACGGCCGAGCCTCCTTCGCGCAATTGGCCCGGCAGGTCAACCTGTCGGCACCGGCCGTGGCCGAGCGTGTGGCCAAGCTGGAGGCCAGCGGAGTCATCACCGGCTACGCGGCCAAGGTCGACCTGGACAAGATCGGCCTGCCGATCCAGTGCGTGATCGAGCTGCGCCTGGCCAGCCACGGCAACCAGCAAGCCTACGAAGCCCTGACGCGAATCCCGCAGCTGACCCAGTGCCACCGGGTCACCGGAGACCCGTGCGTGATCATGCAGGCCGCGCTCGGCTCGATGAGCGAGCTGGAAACGCTGATCGACCAGGTCGCCCAGTTCGGCTTCAGCAAGACCTCGATCATTCTCTCCAGCGCAATCGAGCAACGCGTGCCACTCGGCCACCTCGGCCAGCCAGGCAGGAAAGCCTAGGCCCGGCGCACTCTAGCGCCGGAGCAGCAGCCTGCCTTGCACCGGTACATAACGGCTGGCGGCTCGCACCAGGGCGTTGGCGGTCAGGCCAGGCACCCCGTAGACCACCGCCTCGACGCCGTGGCGCTGGATGACCCGTTGCAGCAGCAGGTCGAAATCGCCATCGCCCGAGGCCAGCACCACCTGGTCGACCCGCTCGGCGGCGTCGACCACATCCAGGGTGATGCCGACGTCCCAGTCACCCTTGGCCGAGCCATCGCTGCGCTGGATGAACGGCTTGAGCCGCACTTCGAAACCAAGGTTGCGCAAGATCTGCTGGAACTGCTGCTGCTTGCTGTCGCCCCGATCGATGGCGTAGGCCATCGCCTCGACGATCTGGCCTTCACGGCTGACTTCGGCCCACAGTGCGGCATAGTCGAAATGGCAACCGTAGACCTGGCGCACCGTGTAGTAGAGGTTCTGCACATCGGCAAACAGCGCGATCTTCTTCACCGGGTTTCCTTTTGCTGCGGTTGCCACGCTCATCGACAGACGGGCCGGTCAGACGAAGGTATCGTCGTCATCGGCGAAGAAGCCACCGTCGTCATTGCCATAGTCGCTGTCCATGAAGCTGCCCTGGTCGCTGCCGTAGTCGCCGTTGTCGGCCACCTGCTGCTGCTCGCCCTGGTCGTTCCAGCCGCCGGTGTCGCTGGCTGGGGCCGGTTCCTCGCGGATCACTTCGACCACTTCCTCGGGCTTGTCGTGGAACAGGCTGCTGATCCCTTGCGCCAGCAGCACGCCACCGGCCACGCCGGCCGCGGTCTGCAACGCGCCGCTCATGAAGCCGCCACCGGCACCGCCCATGCGCGGCGCCGCGGGCGCGGCGCTGAAGCCCGATTGCTGCGCTGCCAGGCCCGGGCGGGCCGGTTCGCGCCAGCCGCCAGCCGAACCAGGCGCCGGGGCCGGGGCCTGGCCTTGCGGGCGCTGTGGCTCTGGACGCGAGCTGGAGCCGAACAGGCTGGAAAGAAACCCACCGCCCTGCTGCTGGGCCGGTGCCGAGGAGGCCTGGGCGCGGGCCTGCTTGAGCGCATCCTCGAGCTTGCGGTTCTGCTCATCCAGCCGCTTGATCGCGGCCTCCTGCACCAGGATCGCCTGGGCCATGTAGTACGGCGCCGCCGGCTGCTGGCGCACATGCTCCTGAATCCGCGCGAAGGCCTCGGCATCGCGTGGCTGGCCGGGGTTCTCGGCCTGCTTGATGCGGCCGAACAGGCCGTCGATCAGGGATTGTTCTTCAGTGTTCATGGGCTACCTCATGCAAGAGCCAGAATCGGACCCAGCCAAGATGGGGGATCGCCGTGGCGTATTCAATCTCGGCCGGTGTGAAACTTTCTTCAGCTTGGACAGCGCCTGGGCTACAGTGACGCCCTGCTTTTTCCTGCCATGCGATGTTGACCGATGAATCCGTTGAGCATTCTGCGCGACTCCTTGTACTTCTCCCGCCGCCATCTGGCGGGCATCCTCCAGCTGTGCCTGCCCCTGGTGGTGCTCGAGACCCTGCTCACCCAGCTGCTGTTGCGCCAGCTCGGCGACCAGGCCCAGCCGCTGCATGGCCTGCTGGTGAGCCTGCTGGTGTACCCGCTGTACAGCGCGGCGCTGATCCTCTACCTCGATAGCCGCAGCAACGGCCAGGCACCACGCAAGCGCGACCTGCTGGCCCGCGCCGTGCAACTGTGGCCGGCCCTGGCCTTGCAGGTACTGATCAGCTCGCTGCTGATCCTGTTCGGCCTGACCCTGCTGGTCTTCCCTGGCATCTGGATCATGGTCAACCTGGTGTTCGCCGAATACCTGCTGGTGCTGCGCGGCCGCCGCGTGGTCGAAGCCATGCGCGAGAGCGCGCAGATGACCACCGGCCACTTCTGGCAGATCCTGGTGTGCATGCTCGCCGTGCTGGCGCCGCTGTGGCTGCTCGACGCACTGTTGCTCACGCTGTTCCCGAACCCGCAGCCAGGCGTCGAACTGGCCTTGGACAGCCTGGTCAACTTCTTGCAACTGTTCACCATCGTGGTGCTCTACCGCCTGTTCATGCTGCTCGAGCAGCACAAAGGCCGTTGAGCCTGCCTGGCAATGGCCTTCGGTCCCTTGCCAGGCCCTTGGATGACCGCCCCCAGGAAGGCTTTCAGTCTCCGCTCACGCCTGGTCGACGCGTAGTGTGCCGGCACTTGCCCAGCACACCAGGAGCGAATCATGAACCAGACCCCCGACCCAACCGGCACCAGCGACGAAGTGGAATCGTTTCGCGGCAGGATCTACCTGCTACAGGACGGACAAGCCATTCCCCTGCGCTTCAGCCGCAGCAGCGACCGCTTCGACTGGGGCATCACGCCCGGGGATGACTGGTTGCAGGCCGGCGGCGACCAGGACTCGCCAGTGCTGCAGTTCACCTATCACTCCAGGAGCGAAGGCCGGCTGAACTTCATGATCTGCGGCACGGGCAGCCAGGCCGGAAAACGCCTGGGCATCAGCCGAAACGGCTACCTGGGCCTGTATCGGCACGCCGAAGTGGTCGCCTACTGGAAGATCGAACCGCTGGAGGTCTCCGGCGAAGACCTGATCTGCCGCTGGCGCGACCACCTTGGTCACCAGGTCAAGACCGAACGCGACGTCCCGCACCATGCGCCGGGAGTGTTCTACCTGCTGACGGTCGCTGAAGGCGAGATTCACCAGTACCTGATCAGGCGCGTGGCGTAGCCTGGGTCACAGAACGCTTCGATCGCCTCGGGCCATGGCGCCGATCCTGCCAACTGCCCGAGGCCGCTTCGCGTCGTGGCGTGGGCCTTCACCTCGCCACAGGTGACCAGGAATTGGCCAGGTCCGGGCCACCGAGAGCTCAAGTCCCCCTAGGCTTCGCCCGCGCCGTCGCTTGCGCCACCAGCGGATCATCCGGCCAGTGATGCTTCGGGTAGCGCCCTTTGAGATCCTTCTTCACTTCGCCATAGGTGGTCCGCCAGAAGTTGGCCAGGTCCTGGGTCACCTGTACCGGCCGGCGCGCCGGTGACAGCAGGTGCAGCTTGAGTACCTGGCGTGCGCCGGCGATGCGCGGGGTTTCGGCCATGCCGAACAGTTCCTGCAGGCGCACCGCGAGTACCGGAGGGTACTCGCTGTAGTCGATACGGATGCTGGAGCCGGACGGCACTTGCAGGCTCTGGGGCGCCTGGCTGTCCAGTTGCTGGGGCAAGGGCCAGGGCAGCAGGTTGCGCAGGATCGAGGCGAGGTCGAGCTGGGCAAAATGGCTCAGGCGCGCGACCTTGCCCAGATAAGGCGCCAACCAGTGTTCCAGCGAGGCCGACAAGGCTTCGTCAGCCAGGTCGGGCCAGTCGCTCTGGCCTTGCTGGTCGAGGTCCAACTGGCGCAGCAGGGCGACACGGGCCTGCCACTGCCGCAGCTCGGGTGTCCAGGGCAGCAGTTCCAGGCCTTTGCGGCGCACCAAGTTGACCAGGGCTTGGGTTCGGGCCTGTTCGTCGAGTCCAGTCAGCGGCGCGCTGTCGAGGATCAGCTCGCCGACCTTGCGCTGGCGTTCGGCACGCAGCACCCCTTCGCGCTCGTCCCATTCCAGTTCATCCACTTGCCGGACCTGTTCGCGCAGCACGCCATCGAACAGCATCGGATCGAAATCCACCGCCAGGTAGATCCGCTCCTCACGCTGACCCTGGCGGCTGCCCAGTTCGGCGATCACCAGCCAGGGATGCTTCATCAACGCATCCGGCTCGGCGAACACGGCCGCCCTGCCGTTGGCCAGGCGATACTCGCCACCGCCGGGCCGGCGTTGCTGGGCGATCCGGTCGGGATAGGCCAGTGCCAGCAGGCAGCCGATCCAGCGCGGATGGCGAGGGTCGTCGACTTCATCGCTGGCTGGGCCGCGCAGGTATGAACGGTACTGCCGGGCCAGCTGCCGGGCGCGATGAGTGGCGCCCTGGCCGCCGCGCTGGGCACGCTGCTCACCATCGAGGATGGCCAGGCGGGCGTGCAAATCGGCGCCACCGCCACGCTGGAGGTCGCGCTCGCCGAGCAGCGCGGCAATGGCGCAGGCCTGGTCCGCCAGCCCCAGGGCATGCCCGCGCAACAGCAAATGGGCAATGCGCGGATGTGCGGGCAATTCGGCCATGGCCTGGCCGTGGCGGCTGAGGCTGCCGTCGGGGTTGAACGCTGCCAGGCGCGCAAGCAGTTCGCACGCCTGGGCGAAGGCTGCGCTCGGCGGTGCGTCGAGCCATTTCAGCTGGTCGGGCTGCACGCCCCAGCGGGCCAGTTGCAAGGCCAGCCCGGCCAGGTCGGCCTGGAGGATTTCAGCGGCGGCGAAGGCAGCCAGCTGGTCGTGCTGCGCCTCGGACCAGAGCCGGTAGCAGACGCCAGGCTCGACCCGCCCTGCCCGCCCGGCGCGCTGGGTGGCGCTGGCCTTGGCGATACGCTGGGTATCGAGCCGGGTCATTCCACTGCGTGGGTCGAAGCGTGGCGAACGCTCCAGGCCCGCGTCGATCACCACACGCACGCCGTCGATGGTGATGCTGGTCTCGGCGATGTTGGTGGCAAGCACGATCTTGCGCTGGCCGACCGGCGCCGGGTCGATGGCGGTCCGTTGCGCAGCCAGGTCAAGCTCGCCGTGCAAGGAGCAAAGCTGGATGTCGGGGCGTTCGCCGAGATGCTCCAGCAGCCCTTGCTGGACGCGGCGGATCTCGGCCTGGCCAGGCAAGAATACCAGCAGGCTGCCTGGCTGCTCGTCGAGCGCATCGAGGCAGGCCTGCACCACCCGTGCTTCGATGAACTCGCCAGGTTGCGCGGGCCGGCCCCAACGCACCTCGACCGGGTGCATGCGCCCGGCACTGGTGACGATCGGGGCGTCATCGAGCAGTCGCGAGAGCCGTTCGCCTTCCAGGGTCGCGGACATCAGCAGCACCTTCAGGGGCTGATCGTCGCGCAGCAGTTCGCGACCATTCAAGGTCAGCGCCAGGGCCAGGTCGGCGTCGAGGTTGCGCAGGTGGAACTCGTCGAAGATCACCAGGCCGACGCCCTCGAGCGCCGGGTCTTCCTGCAGCCGACGGGTGAGCACGCCTTCGGTGACCACTTCGATGCGCGTGGCCGGCCCGACCTTGCTTTCGAGGCGAATGCGGTAGCCGACGGTTTCCCCGACCCGTTCGCCCAGCTCGCTGGCCATCCGCTCGGCCGCGGCGCGCGCGGCCAGGCGCCTGGGCTCGAGCATGATGATGCGCTGGCCGGCCAGCCACGGCTGGTCGAGCAGCGCGAGCGGCACGCGGGTAGTCTTGCCCGCCCCGGGCGGTGCCTCGAGCACGGCTTCGTCGCGTTCACCCAGGGCTTGGCGCAGGGCAGGCAGTACGGCATCGATCGGTAATGAAATCATGGGGGTCCTCAGGCAAGCGCCCTAGTATAACGGCGAACCGGGACTGGTTCGTGATGGTCCCAGTAACGGGTACGGCTGTTTGCCTGTATCGTTGCAGCTTTTCTGCGGAGACTCCCCATGCGCATCCATAATCGCCTGATCGGTGGCGCCCTGGTCGCCACGCTGCTAACCCAGCTGACCGCCTGCGGCACATTGCTCTACCCCGACCGTCGTGGCCAGATCGAAGGGCGGATCGACCCGGTGGTGGCGGCCCTCGACGCGGTCGGCATCCTGTTCTACGTGATACCGGGGCTGGTCGCCTTCGGCATCGACTTCGCCACCGGTGCCATCTACTACCCAGGCGGGACCACCGCCCAGGTCGACCCGGCGCGCCTGCACCAGGCGGTAGGCAGCGATGGCCAGGTCGACAAGGCCAAGTTGCAGGCCATTCTCGAGGCCGAGCTGGGCCAGCGCCTGCCGCTCGACGATCCGCGCCTGATCCAGCACCGCGGCAGTGTCGAGCAACTGGCTGCCTTCGGCCTGGTGCCGGCGGCGTGAAGCTGCTGCCGGCACGCGCCCCAAGATGACTTCGCCAGCGCAACACCAGCGCCTGCTGCGCCTGGCCACGCGGGCCTCGCTGCTGGTGGCGAGCTTCCTGGTGCTGGGCAAGGCCCTGGCCTGGTGGCTCAGCGGCTCGGTGAGCCTGCTGGCTGGCCTGACCGACTCGGCCCTGGATGCGGTCGCGTCGTTCCTCAACCTGCTGGCGGTTCACTATGCCTTGCGTCCGGCCGACGACGATCATCGTTACGGCCACGGCAAGGCCGAGGCCATGGCCGGAATGGCCCAGGCGCTGTTCATTGGCGTCAGCGCGGTGCTGATCGGTGTCCAGGCGCTCGAACGCCTGCAATCGCCGCAGCCACTAGGCGACACCACGGCCGGGATTGCCGTGATGCTGCTGTCGCTGGTGCTCACCGTGGCGCTGCTGATGCTGCAACGGCGGGTCGTGCGGCTTACTGGCTCCACGGCCGTGCGCGCCGATTCGCTGCACTACCGCTCCGACCTGCTGCTCAACGCCAGCATCCTGCTGGCGCTGTTGCTGGCACGCTTCGGCTGGCCGCAGCTCGACGCCCTGTTCGGCCTGGGCATCGCCGTGTACATCCTCTGGAGTGCCTGGCAGATCGCCCGTGAAAGCAGTGCCATCCTGATGGACAAGGAGCTGCCGACCGACATCAGCGAGGGCATGCGCGCGCTGGTCTGTGCGATACCCGGCGTGCAAGGCGCGCATGACTTGCGCACGCGCGTGTCGGGCAATCGCTGGTTCATCCAGGTTCATCTGGAGCTGCCCGGCGAGTTGCCGTTGCATGCGGCGCATGCCTTGTGCGTGCGAGCCTCGCAAGCCATCCGCGATCGCTATCCGCAGGCCGATGTGCTGGTGCATGCCGATCCGGTCTGAAGCGCGGGTTCAGTTGATGCCGTAGCCGCGCCCGCCAAGACAGGCGCCCAGCGCGCGGCGGTAGGTCCGGGCGACCTCCTGGGGGGGCGCAGAGGCCGCGCTGGCCGGGTCGAAGCCGGATTGCTCGACGGCCCAGCGATGGCATTGGTAGCGGTCTTGCTCGAGCTGCTGCGGCGTCTGGCCGTACGCTGGGTAGGCGATCACATCGTAACCGCTGCCCTGCACTGGCGCAGGCATGGGCGCCGTCTGCGGCGGCTCCACCACCACATAGCCGCCACTGTCTTGGAGATATTGGTAGTAGGTGTCCGCCACTTGGTAGAACAAGGCGCCACCGAGCCAGAGCTCGCGGGCGTAGGGCGGCAGGTAGTCGACCCTGGCGCCATGGGGTGGCCTGACCACGATGTAGCTCGGCCCATGCGGCTGGAACCAGTAGCCTCCCGAGTAGAAATAGTCCCGACCTTGGTAGGGCACTCGCCAATAGCGCTCGGGGAAGCGGTCGATGGCTTGGCCGGGTTGATAGCGAGGCCCGGGGCCCCAGCCATTGCCATGCCCGCCAGGCCATTGCGCGCCGTGGCGCTGGGCTGGGCCACCGGCCTGCCAAGGCCCGCGTCGCGGGATGTCCTGGTAGTAGCCTTGGCGTGGCGGCTCGCTCTGGCGAACCTCGTCGCGCGAGCGCAGCGGTGAACTGCCCTGGCCAGCGTTGGGGTCTTGCGGCCCCTGCTCGCCAGGGCCGTCATGAGGCGCCTGGGCCGCTGCCGGCAAGCCGATCGCCATGCAGACCAGGGCGACACCGACCATCGGCCAGATGCGTGACTTCATGCTGTGCCTCCCGGCAGAGAGTGAGGGGTGCAGTCTACAGCGCCATGCACCGCAAAGGATGAAATTCGCGTCCATGAAAAAAGGGAGGCCGGTTGGCCTCCCTTCGGGAATTGTCGTCCGTGCTCGACGCTTGTGACGTCGGCTCACCTCGCACTGCCTTGTGGACGGTGCGTAGCCCGGGGGCCTGGCCGCTCCTGTTGGATGACCTGGCCGCGACCGCCTGGATTGGGTCGGCCGCCGTGGACTGATGTCCGGGCAGTGATTCTGTGGTTAAAGATAAAGGACCAGGGCCGGCAGAAGATTGCGAAGATTGCTGGTATAAATATGACTTGCGCAATTTTTCACCCTAGATCGATAATTCGCCGCAATCCGAACAGAAAAGGCTTTTCCTGTGAGCAAACTAGACCGTTACGACTTGAGCATTCTCGCCGAGCTGCAGCGCGACGCGCGCATTTCCAACCAGGAACTGGCCGAGCGCATCGGCCTGTCGCCGTCGCCTTGCTCGCGGCGGGTCAAGCAGCTCGAGGACGATGGCTACATCTCGCGCCAGGTCGCCTTGCTCGATCGCAAGAAGCTCGGGCTGAGCCTGACTGCCTATGTACTGATCGGCATGGACCGCCACACGCCGGAACGTTTCGAGACCTTCGAAGCCACCATCCGCAGCCTGCCGCAGGTGCTCGAATGCAGCCTGGTGACGGGGATGGATGCCGACTACCAGCTCAAGGTGGTCGTGCCGGACATGGATCATTACCAGAAGCTGCTGCTGGGTAGTCTGACCCGTATCGAAGGCGTGACCAGCGTGCGCTCGAGCTTCGTGCTCAACCAGGTGCTGGCCAGTACCGAGCTGCCGCTGACACATCTGCGCTGACCGCCTGGGCTCTTCACCTATCGCCGTACGTACGCCTGAACGGGCACTGCCGAAGCGGCGCCGCGCCAGCGAGTCGAGGGCGCTGTCGCCCGGCAGATCCTGGGCCCGCGTTGCGGGCCATCGCGGACAGTCCAGTGCCTCGGCCGGCGCTGTGCCTACGCGGCCCCTGCAACGGCCACCGATGGTGTTGGAAGCACGGCCAATGCCGATCCGCCCTCAGACCTGTCCTCCCCTCACCGGCACCTCGCGCCAAGCCCCCTGTTCCAGACCTTCCAGGCTCCAGTCACCGATCCGCACGCGCACCAGGCGCAGGGTCGGCAGACCGACCGCGGCGGTCATGCGTCGTACCTGACGGTTGCGGCCTTCGCGGATGATCAGTTCCAGCCAAACGGTCGGCACGCTCTTGCGAAAACGCACCGGCGGGTTGCGCGGCCACAGGTCGGGCTCGTCCAGCTGACGCACCTGCGCTGGCAACGTCGGCCCGTCGTTCAGCTCCACGCCATCACGCAAACGCTGCAGCTGCTCTTCGCTCGGCTCGCCCTCGACCTGTACCCAGTAGGTCTTGGCCAGCTTGTGCCGGGGGTCGGCGATACGTGCCTGCAGGCGGCCATCGTTGGTCAGCAGCAGCAGCCCCTCGCTGTCACGGTCCAGCCGACCGGCCGGATAGACGCCGGGCACATCGATGTAGTCCTTGAGGGTAGTGCGTCCTTCGCCATCGCTGAACTGGGTCAGGACGTCGAACGGCTTGTTGAACAGGATCAGTCGCGGCTCGGCTGGCGCCGCCTTGGGCAGGCGGCGCGAACTGGCAGGCCGTGCCGGAGGACGGCGCGGCTTGGAACGGGGGGGCAGTGGCATGCGACCTCAGCGGAACGGCGGCTCATCGAAGCTGCGCAGTTTACGCGAGTGCAGCGAATTGAGCTCGGTGCGCAGCAGGTCGAGGGCGGCGATGCCGATCTTCAGGTGCTGGCTGACGGCGCGGTTGTAGAACGCATTGGCCGAGCCAGGCAACTTGATCTCGCTGTGCAGCGGCTTGTCCGAGACGCACAGCAAGGTGCCATAGGGCACGCGCAGCCGGTATCCCTGGGCGGCGATGGTGCCGCTTTCCATGTCCACCGCCACTGCGCGCGACAGGTTGATCAGCGGGCGCTCCTGGGCCCAGCGCAATTCCCAGTTGCGATCGTCGTAGGTCAGCACGGTGCCGGTGCGCAGGCGTTTCTTGAGATCGTCGCCACGCTCGCCGGTCACCTGGGCCGCTGCCTCCTGCAAGGCCAGCTGGACTTCGGCCAGCGCCGGAATGGGGATGTTCGGCGGCACCAGCCGATCGAGGATCCCGTCGCGGCGCATGTAGGCGTGGGCCAGCACATAGTCGCCGATGGTCTGCGACTGGCGCAGGCCGCCGCAGTGGCCGATCATCAGCCAGCAGTGCGGGCGCAGTACCGCCAGGTGGTCGGTGATGTTCTTGGCGTTGGATGGGCCGACGCCAATGTTCACCAGCGTGACGCCGTCGCCATCGCCGGCGATCAGGTGATAGGCCGGCATCTGGTAGCGGTGCCAGACCACGCCGGTTACCAGGGCCTGGGCCTGGTCGTCGGCCATGCCCTTGTCGATCACCACATTGCCGGGCAGGACCATGCGCACGAAGCGCGGGTCCTCGCGCAGCTGCTCCAGGCCGTGGGCGATGAACTGGTCGACGTAGCGGTGATAGTTGGTCAGCAGGATCCAGGGCTGGACGTGCCGCCAGTCGCTGCCAGTGTAGTGCACCAGGCGGCGTAGCGAGAAATCCACGCGCGCCGCGTCGAACAGCGCCAGCGGCAGGGTTTGCGCGCCGTCCCAGTCGTACTGGCCATCGGCGATGTCGTCGGTGGCGGCCGACAGGTCGGTACTGGGGAACACCCGGGCCAGTTGCGCGGCGGTAACGCCCGTGCCGGCCAGTTCGTCGCCCTGATCGACCACGTAGGGGTACGGAATGCTCTGCTCGCTGGCACCGACTTCGACGGTCACCGCAAAGTCGCTCATCAGAGGCCGCAGTTGCTCGAGCAGGTAGTTGCGGAAGGCAGCCGGCTGGGTGATGGTGACGCTGTAGGTGCCGGCAACCTGGACCTTGGCATAGGCCCGCGT
This sequence comes from Pseudomonas sp. Marseille-QA0332, assembly GCF_054950175.1. Classification (NCBI taxonomy): domain Bacteria; kingdom Pseudomonadati; phylum Pseudomonadota; class Gammaproteobacteria; order Pseudomonadales; family Pseudomonadaceae; genus Pseudomonas; species Pseudomonas sp. Marseille-QA0332. The sequence continues at coordinate 4,057,980 of NZ_CM143106.1, read as the reverse complement.
GGTGACTGGCGCGTCGCCCTGGCAGTAGTAGGTCAGGCGCAAGGCCGGGTAGCGGAACAGCGCGCGCTCGTCGGCGTCCGGCTCGGAGCGATCCTTGAGGTAGCGCTTGAGGGCCTGGCTGAGGGCCCCGGTTGCCTGCTCATGCAAAGCCGCCAGACGATCGACGGCCTGCTCGGGGGTATCAACGACTACGAAGGCTTGGCTCACACTGTGCTTCCTGTCTGGACATGCAGGCACCCATCTTGCCTAGGTTCGACGTTAAAAACATCCCCTCTCAGCCCGGCCAGACGGGCGTCGAGCGAGCCAGCAGGGCTTGCACGTCGAGCCCGCGCGGCAAGCTGCCATAAGCGCGCCCGCCAGGCCCCAGGCGGCTGGCGATGAAAGCGTCGCTGACCGCCGAGTCGCCGGCCTCCAGCAGGAGCCTGGCCTGTAGCGCCAGAGCGATGTCCTCGGTGACCTGGCGGGCTCGGTACTGCAGGTCGTCGGGATCGCCCAGGGCCTGCATGAGCCCGGCGACATGCGTGGCCAGGCGCGCATCGCCATGGCCATCGCCCAGCTCCATCCGCAGCGCCTCGAGGGTCGCGGGTTCCTTCGCCAAGGCGCGCAGCACGTCGAGGCACTGGACATTGCCGGAGCCTTCCCAGATGGAGTTGACCGGCGCTTCGCGATACAGGCGCGGCAGGATGCTGTCCTCGACATAGCCGGCGCCGCCCAGGCACTCGGCGGCTTCGTTGATCATGGCCGGGGCCCGCTTGCAGATCCAGTATTTGCCAACGGCGGTCACCAGGCGGGCGAAATGCGCCTGCCGCGGATCATCCAGGTGGTCGAGTGCCTGTCCCATGCGCAGGCTCAGCGCCAGCGCCGCCTCGCTTTCCAATGCCAGGTCGGCCAGCACGTTCTGCATCAGCGGCCAGTCGACCAGCGGGCGACCGCCAACCTTGCGGTGCGCGCAATGGTGGCTGGCCTGGGTAAGGGCCTGGCGCATCAGCGCGCTGGAGCCGACCATGCAATCGAAGCGGGTCATCGCCACCATCTCGATGATGGTCGCGACGCCCCGCCCTTCTTCGCCAAGCATCCAGGCCAGGGCGCCACGCAGCTCCACCTCGCTGGACGCGTTGGAATGGTTGCCAAGCTTGTCCTTGAGCCGCTGGATATAGAACTGGTTGCGACTGTCGTCGGGGCGATGCCGGGGCAGCAGGAAGCAGCTCAAGCCTTTGTCGGTCTGGGCCAGGGTGAGGAAGGCATCGCACATCGGCGCCGAGCAGAACCACTTGTGCCCGACCAGCTCATAAGCCTGCCCCGGCCCTGGCTGGCCGACCGGCCAGGCGCGGGTAGTGTTGGCCCGCACGTCGGTGCCGCCCTGCTTTTCGGTCATCGCCATGCCCAGGGTCACCCCGGTCTTGTGCCGATCGCCGATGTTGCGCGGATCGTAGTCACGGGCCAGGACCTTGGGCAGCCAATGATCAGCCAGCTCCGGTTGCAGGCGAAGCGCCGGCACGGCGGCGAAGGTCATGGTCAACGGGCAGCCACTGCCGGCCTCGGCCTGGGAATGCAGATAGGTCATCGAGGCGCGTGCCACGTGCGCGCCTTCGCGTGGCTCGGCCCATGGCAGCGACGGCAGGCCGTGTTCGATGGCCGTGCGCATCAACGTATGGTAGGCGGGATGGAATTCCACCAGGTCGACGCGGTGGCCCTGGCGGTCATGGCTGCTGAATTGCGGCTTGTTGCGGTTGGCCAGGAAACCGGCCTCCATCAGCGGACCTCCAGCCAGGGCACCATAGGCGTCGATCCGGGCCACGGCCCAGCCGGCGCCGAAGCGCCGCGACCATTGTTGCAAGGGCAGGTCCAGGCGATAGAGGTTGGCGCCATCGAGCGACGGCGGCTGGTTGGTGACCTCGTGGGTTTCGGCGTACTGATGCAGGTTCATGCGGTGCTCCCGGGCCGATGCGTCAGGCCAGTGAAGCACTCCCCACGGGTGTGCTCAAGACCTTGGCAGGACGGTCCGTCGGGGCGGCGGATCCGCGCATGGGGTTGCGGGAATGGCGTGCCCTCCCGGCCCCGACACGAAGGTCGTGGTGGATTTGCAGGGCTTTGGAGGTAGACGCAACTGTGTTCTTCAGCTTTGTCGTCTGGCAGGCAAGCCATGGCATCAGCCCCCCACCGGCAACGTCCTGACCTGGCCCACGGGCAAGGTCAGGCACAGGTCGAAGCGGCTGCCCTGTCCCGGCGTGGACTGATGGGACAAGGCGGCGCCGATCAGGTCGCCCAGCTGGCGGCAGATCGACAGCCCGATGCCGAGCCCGCCGTAGCGGCGCGTCAGCGAGCCATCCACCTGGAAGAAGCGCTGGTAGAGAATCGCCTGGTCCAGGTCTTCGAAGCCGATGCCACTGTCGTGCACGCTGAGGGTCAGCGCCACGCTGTCCGGCCCTACCCGCCGCCCGCGCACCTGCAGCAGGACGCCGCCGTGCTGGGTGAACTTCAAGGCGTTGTCGAGCAGGCAAGCCAGGCAACGCGCGAGCTTGCCTGCATCGCCCAGCAGGCAGTCCGGCAGCTGCGCAGGTATGTCCAGGCTCAGGTACAAGCCTTTGCCGAGGGCCTGCCCGGCATGCCCAGCACGCAGCTGCTCGAGCAGCCGGCGCAGGCTGAAAGCCGCCACATGGGCGCGCAGGCGCCCGGCCTGAAGTTCGGTGAGCAGGAGGATGTCCTCGACCATGGCCATCATGTCCTGCGCCGAGCCGCTGGCGGTGCGATGGTACTGGGCCTGCTCGGCGCTCATCGGCAGGGTGCGCATCAGCTCCAGCGAGCCGATCACGCCACTCATGGGAGTGCGCAGTTCATGGGTGACGGTGGCGAGGAAATCGTCCTTGAGACGATTGCTGCGGGCCAGCTGGTCATTGAGCTGCTCCAGGGCATGACTGGCCTGGCGCAAGCTGAGCGACTGCCGTTCACGCAGGCTGTTGATCCGGTCGGCCAATGCCAGGGACAGCAAGGCCATCTCGAGTGCCGAGCCGATCTGGCTGGCATACATGGTGATGAACAGATTCGGCAGGTAGCCGAGCACCATCAGGATGTTGATCACCCCGCCCAGCAGGAAGGCCGACCAGGCGATGAGGAAGTAGCGCGCTACCCGGACGCCGCGCCGCCAGGCATAGAGGCCCGCACCGAAGAGGCTCACGCTGAACAGCAGCGCCAGCAGCGTGGCCATGCGCAGGGCAATGCCATAAGGCAGGGTGACGGCTAGCGCCACCACCAGCGCACCCGCTGCCATCAAGGCCTGCAGCAAGCGATCCAGCCCCCGCCCGAGCCGCGCGGTCTGCAGGAAATGCCGGGCGAACTGACTGCCGAACAGGCACGCGGCACCAATGAACAGGGGCGTCGCGGCATTGGCCCACCACGGGCTGTCCGGCCACAGGTAGGCCACCCCGGCGCCGTTGACCGAAACCTGGTACAGGCCGAACGAAGCGATATAGAGGATGTAGTACAGGTAGCTGATATCGCGTACGCCAAGGTAGATGAACAGGTTGTACACCAGCATCACCAGCAGCACGCCGTAGATCATGCCCAGCACATACAGCCGCGCGGGTTGCGCCTCCAGGTAGGCCTGGGCCGACCACAACGTCAATGGCGCCTGGAGCGAGCCCTGGCTTCGCAACCGAAGGTAGACGGTAGTGGCCTGGCCGGGACGCAATGGCAGTTCGAACAGGTAGTTGTCCTGGCGGATCGGCCGGCTGGCATAGGGCAGGGTGTCCCCGGTGCGCTGGGCCAGGCGCAATCGGCCCTGGGCATCGGGCAGGTAGAGTTCCAGCTCATCCAGCGGCGGATAGGCCAGTTCCAGCAGCCACTGGCGCGGCGGGCTGGACGCCGGCGCCAGGTAGCGCAGGTCGACCTTGAGCCAGAACACCGAGCTGGAATAGCCGGCATTGAACGTACCTTGGCCCTGCGCGCGGAAACGCTGGGCGAAGGCTGGCGAACCGACCTGGGCGATGCCAAGGATACCGTCGGGGTCTTCGAGGACTTGCAGGTAGCTGCCAAGCGGCAGGCTTCGGGTCTGCCCGGTGAAGTCGACCGCAATGGCCAGCATGGGCAACCAGCCCAGCACAATGATCAGCAAATAGCGCATAGAGCCCCAGCATGGCCTGTCCGCTCGTGTCGCGCTGGCCTCCCTTTCCCCGCGTCGACAGCTCCGGCAGGACCTTCATCGAATTATGCGCGCACTCTAGCATAGCTTCAGGGTCTCTAGCGCAGCCTTCTTGAATTATCAACGAACCGCTCTAGCACGGGCATTACAGAGAAAAATGAAGCCAAGCAACCTGACTGACCGTTCAGCTCGCCCGGACTAGGCGCTGGCACAGGGCGCTGCAGCGACCGCCAGGATTTGGTGGTAAGCTCGCGCACCATGAATACCTACAGCTCCCGCCCCGTTGTCCTCTGTCTCTCCGGCCACGACCCTAGTGGCGGTGCTGGCTTGCAGGCAGATATCGAAGCCCTGATCGCCCAAGGTTGTCATGCCGCGCCCGCGGTGACCGCCCTGACCGTTCAGGATACCGTCAATGTCACCGATTTCCGGGTGCTGGACCGCGACTGGGTACTGGCCCAGGCCAACGCCGTGCTCGCCGACTCGAGCGTGGCGGCGGTCAAGCTCGGCATGCTCGGCTCGACCGAAATGGTCGATACCGTGGCCGAACTGCTCGGCGCCCACCCGCACCTGCCGATGGTCTGCGATCCGGTGCTGCGCGCCGGCGGCGGCGGTCGCCTGGGCAAGGACGAGGTCGGCTACGCGCTGCGTGAGCGGTTGTTGCCACTGGCGCTGATCGCCACGCCCAACCTTCCCGAAGCGCGCATACTGGCCGAGCTCCCGGAAGGCTCGCCCGACGAATGCGCGCAGCGCCTGCTGCCGTTCTGCAAGCATCTGTTGATCACCGGTGGGCATGGCGACGAAGAGCAGATCCACAATCGCCTCTACAGCCGCGACGGCCAGCGCCATACCTGGACCTGCCCGCGCCTGCCGGGCAGCTATCACGGTTCCGGTTGCACCCTAGCCAGCGCCCTGGCCGGTCGTCTGGCCTTGGGCGAGCAGTTGCAAAGCGCGGTGCGCAGCGCCCTGGACTATACCTGGCGGACCCTGCGCGATGCCGAGTGCCTGGGCAAAGGGCAGTTCGTGCCACGTCGCCTGCCGCTGGATTTCTGTTGCTGATTCGCCCCTGAGGCCCGAAATGAACCTACGCGGTCTGTACGCCATCACCGATAGCCAGCTGCTGGCCGGTCGTTTCCTGTCGCACGTGGAGGCCGCGCTGGAAGGCGGCGTCCGCCTGCTGCAGTACCGTGACAAGAGCGACGACGCCTCGCGTCGCCTGCGCGAGGCCGAGGCGCTGCTCAGGCTCTGCGAAAGCTACGCCACCGAACTGGTGATCAACGACGATGCCGAGCTGGCCGCGCGCCTGGGTGTCGGCGTGCACCTGGGCCAGGGCGATGGTCCGCTCGCCCCTGCTCGCGCCCTGCTAGGGCGCCAGACGATCCTTGGCGCTACCTGCCATGCCAGCCTTGACCTGGCCACTCAGGCAGCCGCCGCAGGCGCGAGCTACGTGGCTTTCGGCCGTTTCTTCAACTCCGTGACCAAGCCCGGCGCAGCGGCTGCCGACCTGGCCTTGCTCGACGCGGCCCGCTCCCGGCTGAAGCTGCCCATCGCGGTGATCGGCGGCATCACCCCGGACAATGCCGCCCCGCTGGTCGCCCATGGCGCCGACCTGCTCGCGGTGATCCACGGCCTGTTCGGCGCCGACAGCGCGCAGGAAGTCACCCGCCGCGCCCGTGCCTTCAATGCCATGTTCACCTCCTGATTCGAGAGAAAAGCCCATGTCCCGCTCAGAGTCCCTGTTCGCCCAAGCCCAGAAGCACATTCCAGGCGGCGTGAACTCGCCCGTCCGTGCCTTCCGCAGCGTCGGCGGCACCCCGCTGTTCTTCAAGCATGCCGAAGGCGCCTACGTGATCGACGAGGACGACAAGCGCTACGTCGACTATGTCGGTTCCTGGGGCCCGATGATCCTCGGCCACAGCCACCCCGAGGTGCTGGATTCGGTACGCCGCCAGCTCGAGCATGGTCTGTCCTACGGCGCGCCGACGGCCATGGAAACCGAAATGGCCGACCTGGTCTGCTCGCTGGTGCCGTCCATGGAGATGGTGCGCATGGTCAGCTCCGGCACCGAGGCGACCATGAGCGCGATTCGCCTGGCGCGTGGCTACACCGGCCGTGATGCGATCATCAAGTTCGAAGGCTGCTACCACGGCCATTCCGACAGCCTGCTGGTCAAGGCCGGCTCCGGGCTGCTGACCTCCGGCGTGCCGAGTTCGGCCGGCGTGCCTGCCGATTTCGCCCGGCACACCCTGACCTTGCCGTTCAACGACATCGCCGCGGTGGCAAAGACCCTCGCCGAAGTCGGCCAGGACGTGGCTTGCATCATCGTCGAGCCGGTCGCCGGCAACATGAACTGCGTGCCGCCGGCGCCAGGCTTCCTCGAAGGCCTGCGCGAGCAGTGCGACAAGCATGGCGTGGTGCTGATCTTCGACGAAGTGATGACCGGTTTTCGCGTCTCCCTCGGTGGCGCCCAGGCCTACTACGGCATCACCCCGGACCTCTCCACCTTCGGCAAGATCGTCGGTGGCGGCATGCCGGTCGGCTGCTTCGGTGGCAAGCGCCAGATCATGGAGCAGATCGCGCCGTTGGGCCCGGTCTACCAGGCCGGTACCCTGTCCGGCAACCCGCTGGCCATGGCCGCTGGCCTGACCACCCTGCGCCTGATCAGCCGCCCGGGCTTCCATGACGAGCTGAGCGCCTTCACCAGCCGCATGCTCGATGGCCTGCAGCAGCGTGCCGACGCGGCCGGAGTGCCTTTCGTCACGACCCAGGCCGGCGCCATGTTCGGCCTGTACTTCACCGGTGCCGACGACATCGTCACCTTCGAGGATGTCATGGGCAGTGACGTCGAGCGCTTCAAGCGCTTCTTCCACCTGATGCTCGACGGCGGGGTCTACCTGGCGCCGAGTGCGTTCGAGGCGGGCTTCACCTCCATCGCCCATGGCGAGACCGAGCTGAAGATCACCCTGGACGCCGCGGAAAAAGCCTTCGCCGCGTTGAAGTGATCCTGGCGCCGCGCTGCCGGGCCACCTGCGCCCGACAGCGCGCGCGGGCTTGCGGGTTTTGCCGGCGCGCTCGCCAGGCGGCGCAAACAATGCGTGGAAAATCGAGTAAATCTTTGTAAGGTGTGCGCTGCTTATCCCATAATGTGCCACCAGAGACATTGGCCGCAGCTTTGCAGAGGTAAGTCGATCCCCATGAACCGCACCGGCCGCGCCCTTGCCCTGGGCTGCCTGTTGCTTCTCCAGCCTCTGCTGGCCCTGGCAGAGAGCGGCAATTCGCTGCTCATCCCGACCACGGGTCGTTGCACCCTCGATACCCAGCCGCAGGACCTGGCCAGGGCGTTGCAGGCGTGCGAGCAGACCGCCGCATCGGGCGATGCGCAGGCCCAGTACGAGCTGGGTGAGTTCTTCTACAGTGGCAACCAGGCCTCCCGCGACCTGGGCAAGGCACTGGAGTATTTCGAACAGGCTTCGCTGCAAGGGCACGCCCAGGCCCAGTATCGTCTGGGTGGCATGTTCTTTCATGGCGAGGGCGTACCGGCCAACGACGTGCAGGCCTACATTCTGCTGAAGATGGCCGCCGTCAATGGTGCCGAGGATGCACTGGACCTGGCCGACGAAGTCTCGGCCGAGATGCCGCGCGACGAACTCGAGCGCGCCACGCAGGTGCTCGGGCAGATCTTCCGCAAGTACTTGCTCGAGCTGCAGAATGCCGATGGGCGCACGCCCTTCTCGCCGCTTCCCTAGCGCGGTGCTTCAAGGACGCTTCTGAAACACCACGCCAGGGCGACCGGGCAAACGGCTACTTGTCCGGCATCGGCATCGGGAATGGCATCACGTTGCCACCCCCCTTCGCCTCGCTGATCTTCACCGCGCCGACCCGCTCCACTTCGTCGATGCGCACGATCGAGTGCATCGGCACGAAGCTGCGCACCACGCCGTCGAACTGGGCCTTGAGCTTTTCTTCGCTGGGGTCGACCACCATCTGGGTCCGCTCGCCGAAGACGAACTCCTCGACTTCCAGGAAGCCCCACAGGTCGCTCTGGTAGATCTGCCGGGCATACATCTCGAAGACCTGGCCCTGGTTGAGGAAAATCACTTTGTACAAAGGGGTATCGCGCTTGGTCATGGTCGCAAGGCACTGTCGAGCAAAGATGGAAAGAGCGCGATCATAACAGACCGCGGTGCCCGACAAGCATCGACCGCCCGGCATGGCGACGTGCGCCAGCGACCGGCGCCGACCGGACCGCAGGCCGTCCGACGCCGGCCACGGCACGCTGCATGGTCCATCTGCGACCCTTGATCGCCTGGGTGCTTTCGCCACTGCCGATCAAGGGTTATTCTTGTTTCACATTCCTATGCTGGCGAGCGGCCCAAAACCACCTTGAACGCACCCATACAACCTCATCGTTTCACCCTCGAGCCCTTCGAGGCCCATCGTTTCGCCAACCTGTGCGGACAGTTCGACGAGCACTTGCGGCTGATCGAACAGCGCCTGGCCATCGAGATCCGCAATCGCGGCAACCAGTTCGAACTCATCGGCGAACCCAAGACCACCTCATCCGCTGAACAGCTGCTGCGCCGGCTCTATCGCGAGGCCAAGGCCACCGAGCTGTCGCCGGAGATGGTCCATCTGTACCTGCAGGAGTCGACCGTGGAAAACCTCGATACACCGGCGGTGAACGAAGTTGGCGTCTCGCTGCGCACGCGAAAGGGCAACATTCGCCCGCGCGGCGTCAACCAGCAGCGCTACGTCAAGGAAATCCTGGCCAACGACATCAACTTCGGCATCGGTCCGGCCGGTACCGGCAAGACCTACCTGGCCGTGGCCTGCGCGGTCGATGCCCTGGAGCGCGAGCAGGTACGTCGCATCCTGCTGGTCCGCCCGGCGGTCGAGGCGGGCGAAAAGCTCGGCTTCCTGCCTGGCGACCTGGCGCAGAAGATCGACCCCTACCTGCGCCCGCTGTACGACGCGCTGTACGAGATGCTCGGCTTCGAGCACGTGGCCAAGCTGATCGAGCGCCAGGTGATCGAGATCGCCCCGCTGGCGTACATGCGTGGCCGCACCTTGAACAACAGCTTCATCATCCTCGACGAAAGCCAGAACACCACGCTCGAGCAGATGAAGATGTTCCTCACCCGTATCGGCTTCGGCTCGACCGCGGTGATCACCGGCGACATCACCCAGGTCGACCTGCCACGCGGCACCAAGTCGGGCCTGGCCCACGTGATCGAGGTGCTCAAGGACGTACCGGGCATCAGCTTCACCCATTTCCAGCCGAAAGATGTCGTGCGCCATCCGCTGGTGCAGCGCATCGTCGAGGCCTACGACCGCTTCGACGCTCGCCAGGCCAAGCCCGAGGCGCCTGCCAGCGATGCTTGAACTGGACCTGCAACGGGCAACCGATGCGGCTGCCCCGGACGATGCCGACTTTCGCCGCTGGTGCGAGCTGGCCCTGCGCCAGCGCAGCGCCGACTCGGAAATGACCATCCGCCTGGTCGGCCTCGACGAAGGACGCGAGTTGAACCGTACCTACCGGCACAAGGACTACGCTACCAACGTGCTGTCCTTTCCTGCCGATGTGCCGGACGAGCTGCTCGACATACCACTGCTGGGCGACCTGGTGATCTGCGTCCCGGTGGTCGAGCGCGAGGCTGCCGAGCAGGGCAAGCTGCTCCAGGCGCACTGGGCGCACCTGGTCATCCACGGCTGCCTGCACCTGCTCGGCTACGACCATATCGAAGACGCGCAAGCCGAGGAAATGGAAGCATTGGAGCGGACCCTGCTCGCCGAGCTGGGTCATCCGGATCCCTACGCCTTCGATGAAACCGACCTGCCACATTCAGATACCTGCAAGGATCACGAGTAACCGCCATGAGCGAAGATCGATCGAGCAACGGACAAAAGTCCTGGCTGGGCAAACTTACCCAGGCTTTTGTCCATGAGCCGAAAAACCGCCAGGAGCTCCTGGAACTCCTGCGCGAAGCGCACCAGAACAAACTGCTGGACAGCGAGGCGCTGACCATCGTCGAAGGCGCCATCCAGGTCGCCGACCTGCAGGTACGCGACATCATGGTGCCGCGCTCGCAGATGATCAGCATTCGCGCCAGCCAGTCGCCGCGCGAGTTCCTGCCGTCGATCATCGACGCGGCTCACTCGCGCTACCCGGTCATTGGCGAGAGCCATGACGACGTGCTCGGCGTGTTGCTGGCCAAGGACCTGCTGCCGCTGATCCTCAAGGAGAACGGCGACAGCTTCAACATCAAGGACCTGCTGCGCCCGGCCACCTTCGTGCCCGAATCCAAGCGCCTGAACGTGCTGCTGCGCGAGTTCCGCGCCAATCACAACCACATGGCCATCGTCATCGACGAATACGGCGGCGTGGCCGGCCTGGTGACCATCGAGGACGTGCTCGAGCAGATCGTCGGCGACATCGAGGACGAGCACGATGTCGAGGAAGATAGCTACATCAAGCCTCTGCCTAGCGGCGATTTCCTGATCAAGGCGCTGACCCCGATCGAGAACTTCAACGAGTTCTTCGACGGCGAGTTCTCCGATGACGAGTTCGACACGGTCGGCGGCCTGGTCATGAAAGCCTTCGGCTACATGCCCAAGCGCAACGAAACCACCGAGATCGGCGCCTACCGCTTCCGCGTGCTCAATGCCGACAGCCGGCGCATCCATCTGCTGCGCCTGACCCCGACCAATCGCCAAGGATAGACATGCGCTGGATCACCCGCCCCGGCTGGCCCGGTAACCTGCTGGCCGTGGCGGCCGGCGCCCTCACCTCGCTGGCACTGGCGCCGTTCGGTCTCTGGCCGATCGCCTTGCTGGTCATCGTCGTCTTCTACCTCGGCCTGCGCGAACTGAGCCCGCGCCAGGCCCTGTGGCGCGGCTGGTGCTACGGCTTCGGCCTGTACGGTGCCGGCACCAGCTGGATCTACGTGAGCATGAACACCTACGGTGGGGCTTCGCCGCTGCTGGCGACCGTGCTGCTGGTCGCGTTCTTCGCCGCCCTGGCCTGGTTCTTCGCCCTGCCCGCCTGGCTTTGGGCGCGTTGGCTTCGCCGCAACGAGGCGCCGCTGGCCGATGCGCTGGGCTTCGCCGCCCTATGGCTGCTGCAGGAGGCTTTTCGCGGCTGGTTCCTGACCGGCTTCCCCTGGCTGTACGCCGGCTACAGCCAGCTCGATGGCCCGCTGGCCGGCCTGGCACCGCTCGGTGGGGTCTGGCTGATCTCCTTCGTGCTGGCGCTGAGCGCCGCGCTGCTGTGCAACCTGCATCGGCTGCGCCAGCGGCCGGCGCTGCTGGCCTGCGGCCTGGTCCTGCTGCTGGCGCCCTGGGCCGTGGGCCTGGCGCTCAAGGGCCACGCCTGGACCCAGCCGGCCGGCGCGCCGCTCAAGGTGGCCGCCCTGCAAGGCAACGTCGAGCAGGACCTGAAATGGGACCCGGCGCATATCGATGCGCAACTGGCGCTGTATCGCGACATGACGTTCACCTCGCGCCCGGTCGATCTGCTGGTCTGGCCGGAGACCGCGGTACCGGTGCTCAAGGACCAGGCCCAAGGCTTCATCGACGTGATGGGCAGGTTCGCCGCCGACCGGAATTCGGCGCTGATCACCGGCGTGCCGGTGCGCCAGATCGTCGACCAGCAGCGCCGCTACTACAACGGCATCACCGTGACCGGCGAAGGCGCGGGCACCTACCTCAAGCAGAAGCTGGTGCCCTTCGGCGAGTACGTGCCGCTGCAGGACATGCTGCGCGGCCTCATCGAGTTCTTCAACCTGCCGATGTCGGATTTCGCCCGAGGCCCGCAAGACCAGTCGCTGCTACAGGCCAAGGGCTACCAGATCGCCCCGTACATCTGCTACGAAGTGGTTTATCCAGAGTTCGCCGCAGGCCTTGCCGCACGCAGCGAGCTGCTCCTGACCATCAGCAACGACACCTGGTTCGGTACCTCCATCGGGCCCTTGCAGCACCTGCAGATGGCCCAGATGCGCGCGCTGGAAGCCGGGCGCTGGATGATCCGCGCGACCAACAACGGCGTGACCGCGCTGATCGACCCGTTCGGCCGGATCACCACGCAGATCCCGCAATTCGAGCAGGCGGTGCTGTACGGTGAAGTGGTGCCGATGCACCGCCTGACACCGTACCTGCAATGGCGCTCCTGGCCACTGACGGTGGTTTGCGGGTTGCTGCTGGGCTGGGCATTGCTGGGCAGGCGCATGGCACGGGCGCGAGCCGTGTCGCCGGCCAGCAGCTGAGACTGCTTGCGGGGCGAGCCATCGACATCACGACCGATGGATTCGCCCCCGTTGGATCGCCGGACCCACCATCCACACTGCTGACAGCCGATCGCGCAGGCGTGCCTTTCCCTTGCTGTGCGCTCGAACGCAGGCCAGCACCACCTTCAATGGAACAGCCGATACCCAAGCAGCCCCGCCGCCTCGTTGAGCAACTGGCCACTCTGCCAGATCGCCCGGCTCTCCGGCAGCAGTCCTGCGAACGGCCGGCCATGGGGCTTGCCAAGAAAGCCCATCGGCGCGGGCAGCACCTCGAAGCCGTTGCGCTCGAAACTCCAGCGCGAACGCTGCATGTGCCAGGCCTGGGTGACCAGCACGACGCGACGGATGCCCAGCGGTTGCAGCAGACGCGCGCTGAAACGGGCATTCTCCCAGGTCGTGCGGCTCTCGCCCTCCTGCCAGGTCACGTCCACGCCGAAATCCGCCCGCAATCGCTCGGCCATCAGGCGCGCCTCGCTCGGTGGCGTGCCGTAATGCAGCCCGCCGCTGGTCAGCACTGGCAAACCCGAGGCCTTGGCCAGTTGTGCGGCAAAGCGCATGCGCTCGAGCGCCATGCCGGTGGGTTGGTCCTGGCCGCCCCAGCCCGGATCGCCCCGTTCGCGGCCCGCCCCGAGCAGCACGATCGCATCGGCTCGCGCCGCCAGCCCGGACCAGTCCTGCAGCGCCAGCGCAGGCTCGGTCTCGAGCCAGCGCGCTGCCTGTTCCACCGCCACTGGCAGGCTCATCAGCCACAATCCGCCAAGCCCCACGGCGAAGCACAGGCGCGCCAGCGCCGGACAGCGCTGGCGTAGCCATCAGGCAGCGAGCAGCATCAGCAGCAGCAAGCCCGGCGGCAGCAGCCACTGCTTGAGGAAAAAGCGGATCGGCATCAGGCACACTCCCGGCAAGTGTGCGCAGCCTAGGGGTATCGCCGTCCGGCGACAAGTCGCAAGCGGCGTTCAGCGCAATGGCAGGCTACGTCCGCCCGGCCTGGCGTTGCGGCGTTTCTTGCCATGCAGCCAGACGACCTTGGCAGTCGCTACCGGCTCGCCCTGGACAAAGGTGCCTGGGCTGACGTGGCGCCCCGCCGGAAGGGCTTCCAGATAATGCCGGATGACGTCGTATTCGGCACGGCTCAAGCCGCGCAGCTCCAGTTCCACAGGCATCACATCGCGCAGGCGGTGCGAGGTCCGGGCCGCCTCCAGCGCCAGTCCCAGACGATCGATCAGACGTTCGTAGAGCTCCGGTCTCATTGCGGGTAATCGTGTATCTCCCATCCTTGCACCTCGTTGATGGCAATCGGTGTTTCCACACCTGAGCTTAGCGTGGCTGGCGCAGGCAGCGTTCCGCCACGACCAACGGGCACCAGGGCCGACGCAATCAGGGTTTCCCACGACGCGCGGCGCTCATGTATGCTACGGCGTTCACTCCATCGACGCCGGATTGCCGGATGCAGCGCCTGTGCTGCCTCGACAAGGTTCCCATTTCTCAGCGCAAAGTAGCCATGCACGAACAATATCAACCCCGTGAAATCGAAGCCGCCGCCCAGCAGTCCTGGGACGAGCAACAGTCGTTCGCTGTGACCGAACAGCCAGGCAAGGACACCTACTACTGCCTGTCGATGTTCCCGTACCCGAGCGGCAAGCTACACATGGGGCATGTGCGCAACTACACCATCGGCGACGTCATCGCCCGCTACCAGCGCATGCTCGGCAAGAACGTCCTGCAGCCGATGGGCTGGGATGCGTTCGGCATGCCGGCGGAAAACGCCGCCATGAAGAACAACGTCGCGCCGGCCAAGTGGACGTACGAGAACATCGAGTACATGAAGTCCCAGCTCAAGAGCCTGGGCCTGGCCATCGACTGGGCGCGCGAAGTCACCACCTGCAAGCCGGACTACTACCGCTGGGAGCAATGGCTGTTCACCCGTCTGTTCGAGAAGGGCGTGATCTACCGCAAGAACGGCACGGTCAACTGGGACCCGGTCGACCAGACCGTGCTGGCCAACGAGCAGGTCATCGACGGCCGTGGCTGGCGCTCGGGCGCGCTGATCGAGAAGCGCGAGATCCCGATGTACTACTTCCGCATCACCGACTACGCCGACGAGCTGCTGGAGAGCCTCGACGAGCTGCCAGGCTGGCCCGAGCAGGTCAAGACCATGCAGCGCAACTGGATCGGCAAGTCGCGTGGCATGGAAGTGCAGTTCCCCTATGACCAGGCGAGCATCGGCCATGCCGGTACTCTCAAGGTCTTCACCACGCGTCCCGACACCTTGATGGGCGCCACCTACGTCGCGGTCGCCGCCGAGCACCCGTTGGCCACCCAGGCCGCCGAAGGCGACCCGCGGCTGCAGGCGTTCATCGACGAATGCAAGAGCGGCAGCGTCGCCGAAGCCGACGTCGCCACCCAGGAAAAAAAAGGCATGCCCACCTCGCTGTTCGTGGAGCATCCGCTCACCGGCGAGAAGCTGCCGGTGTGGGTCGCCAACTACGTGCTGATGCACTATGGCGACGGCGCGGTCATGGCGGTGCCGGCGCACGACGAGCGCGATTTCGAGTTCGCCCGCAAGTACCAGCTGCCGGTCAAGGCCGTGGTTCGCACCAGTGCTGGCGACGATGTCGGCAGCGAGTGGCAGGCCGCCTACGGCGAGCATGGTCAGCTGATCAACTCCGGCGAGTTCGATGGCCTGGACTTCGAGGGCGCCTTCGATGCCATCGAGGCCGCGCTGATCCGCAAGGCGCTGGGCAAGTCGCGTACCCAGTTCCGCCTGCGCGACTGGGGCATCAGCCGCCAGCGCTACTGGGGCTGCCCGATCCCGATCATCCACTGCCCGAGCTGCGGCGACGTGCCGGTTCCGCAGGAGCAGTTGCCGGTGGTGCTGCCCGAGAACGTGGTGCCCGATGGTGCCGGCTCGCCCCTGGCGCGCATGCCCGAGTTCTACGAATGCAGCTGCCCGAAATGCGGCGCCGCGGCCAAGCGCGAAACCGACACCATGGACACCTTCGTCGAGTCGTCCTGGTATTTCGCGCGCTACGCCTCGCCGAACTACGAAGGTGGCATGGTCGATCCGAAGGCGGCCAACCACTGGCTGCCGGTCGACCAGTACATCGGTGGTATCGAACACGCGATCCTGCACCTGCTCTATGCCCGCTTCTTCCACAAGCTGATGCGCGACGAAGGCCTGGTGACGTCCAACGAGCCGTTCAAGAACCTGCTGACCCAGGGCATGGTGGTCGCCGAAACCTACTACCGCGTCGCCAGCAACGGCGGCAAGGACTGGTTCAACCCGGCCGATGTCGAGGTCGAGCGCGATGCCAAGGCCAAGATCATTGGCGCGCGCCTGAAGACCGACGGGCTGCCGGTGGAGATCGGCGGCACCGAGAAGATGTCCAAGTCCAAGAACAACGGCGTGGACCCGCAGGCGATGATCGACGCCTATGGTGCCGACACCTGCCGCCTGTTCATGATGTTCGCCTCGCCCCCCGACATGAGCCTGGAGTGGTCCGACTCCGGCGTCGAAGGCGCCAGCCGCTTCCTGCGTCGCGTCTGGCGCCTGGCCCACGCGCATGTCGCCCAGGGCCTGCCCGGCCAGTTGGACACCGCCGCCCTGGACGATGCGCAGAAGGCCGTGCGCCGAGCCATCCACACGGCGATCCGCCAGGCCAGCATCGATGTCGGCCAGTTCCACAAGTTCAACACGGCCATCGCCCAGGTGATGACCCTGATGAACGTGCTGGAGAAAGCGCCGCAGACCAGCGCGCAAGACCGCGCGCTGCTTCAGGAGGGCCTGGAGGCCGTGACCCTGCTGCTCGCCCCGATCACCCCGCACATCAGCCACGCGCTGTGGAACCACCTCGGCCACGACCAGGCGGTGATCGATGCGTCCTGGCCGAGCGTCGACGAAAGCGCCCTGGTACAGGACAGCATCGTTCTGGTGGTACAGGTCAACGGCAAGCTGCGTGGCCAGGTCGAGATGCCGGCCGGCGCCAGCCGTGAAGAGATCGAAGCCGCCGCCCGCGGCAACGAGAATGTCCTGCGCTTCACCGAAGGCCTGACCATTCGCAAGGTCATCGTGGTGCCAGGCAAACTGGTCAATATCGTCGCCAATTGATGGCAACGCCGGTCGGTGCTTGGCATCGGCCGGCGGCATCGGCCCACAACGGAGCTACAACATGATCAAACGCAATCTGCTGGTAATGGGCCTGGCTGTCCTGCTCAGCGCCTGCGGCTTCCAGCTGCGCGGCACCGGCACTTCCGAGCTGTCCATCCGCGAGCTGGACGTCAACGCGCGCAACGCCTATGGCGAGACCGTCACCCAGCTGCGCCAGGCCCTGGTCAACAGCGGCGTGCAGGTCCATGCCGGCGCGCCTTACCGGCTGACCCTGACCAACGAGCAGGAAAACCGGCGCGCGGCCACCTATTCGGGCGGCAGCCGCTCGGCCGAATACGAGCTGACCACGGTGCTGAACTACACCATCGCCGGCCTGAACAACGCCGAGCTGCTCAGCGACAAGGTCACCGTGCGCAAGATCTACGTGCATGACGGCAACAATGTCACCGGTTCCGACCAGGAGGCCAGCCAGGTTCGCAAGGAAATGCGTCGCGACCTGGTGCAGGCCATGCTGGTCCGCTTGCAGCTGCTGACGCCTGCCCAACTGGACCAGCTCCAGCAGCAGGCCGACGAGCGCGCCAAGGCGCAGGCGCAGGCACTCGAGGCGGCACGTCGCGCCCAGGCCGAGACGCCACAGCAATCGCCACTGGAAATCCCGGCCAACTGATGCCGAACGGGGCACCCAGGTGCCCCGTCCTCTCGCCATGAAGCTCTCTCCTGCTCAACTCGACAAACACCTCAAAGGCCAGCTTGCGCCTGTCTACGTGGTCAGTGGCGACGACCCGCTGCTGTGCCAGGAGGCTGCCGATGCGATCCGCGCGGCCGCTCGCCGACAGGGCTACGACGAGCGTCAGGTATTCAGTGCCGACGCCAATTTCGACTGGGGCAGCCTGCTGTTGGCCGGCGCCAGCCTCTCGCTGTTCGCCCAGCGACGCCTGCTGGAGCTGCGCCTGCCGTCCGGCAAGCCAGGCGACAAGGGTGCTGCTGCGTTGATCGAATACTGTGCCAACCCGGCCGAAGATACCTTGCTGCTGATCAGCCTGCCCCGGCTCGATGCCAGCGCGCAGAAGAGCAAGTGGGGCAAGGCGCTGCTGGAGGGCGCGCAGTGCCAGTTCATCCAGATCTGGCCGATCGACGCCCAGCAGCTGCCACAATGGATCGCCCAGCGCCTGTCCCAGGCCGGCCTTTCGGCCAGGCGCGACGCCGTCGAGCTGCTCGCTGCCCGGGTCGAGGGCAACCTGCTGGCCGCCGCCCAGGAAATCGAAAAGCTCAAGCTGCTGGCCGAGGCCAGCCAGGTGACGGTCGAGACGATGCAGGCTGCCGTGGCCGACAGCGCTCGATTCGACGTGTTCGGCCTGGTCGATGCCATCCTCAAGGGCGATGCCGGCCATGCCCTGCGCATGCTCGAAGGGCTGCGCGGCGAAGGGGTCGAACCACCGGTGATCCTCTGGGCGCTGGCCCGTGAGCTGCGGCTGCTGGCGGGCATCGCCCAGCAGTTCAGCCAGGGCGTGCCGCTGGAGAAGGCCTTCAGCCAGGCCCGACCGCCGGTTTGGGACAAGCGCCGGCCACTGGTCGGCAAGGCCGTGCATCGCTTGCCGGCCCAGCGCTGGAACCAGCTGCTGCTCGACGCACAACGCATCGATGCGCAGATCAAGGGCCAGGCCGAAGGCTCGCCGTGGACCAGCATGACCCGGCTGGTGCTGCTGATGGCCGGGCAGCGCCTGGCCTTGCCAGCAGAGTAAGGCCAGGCCGAGCACGCCGATACATACAATCAATTGGCCGCGCCTGGCCGTCGACCCTACAGTTCGCCGCGCAATCAACCAGCATGAGGCACTGCCATGAGCAAGAAGCCGAGCAAGCACGGCCCCAACAAAGCCAAGTCGATCGTCGCCCAACCCCTGTTCCGTTGTCGCCAGGAACGGGCAGGCAAAGGCAAGGGCAGCTACCGCCGCGAAGCCTTCCAGTCGAAAGATTGGGAGGCTTCTTGCTTTCTGGCTGCTTGAGGCACGAACTGCGCGAGCATGATATGGTCTTCACCTAACCTGCAATTCCTGGATTCGTGCATGCTTTTTCGTCTTCCCATCGATCGGCACCCTCGTCACCTCGTGGCAGCCTCGAGCCTCGTCCTGCTCGTCGCCTGCGCCGAGAAACCCACCGCCGCGGATGCCTTGCCCCTGGCGCCGGCCCAGCCAGCCGTGGTCGCGACACAGCCGAGCGCCGTGAACGATGCCAGCATCCAGATCGAACCGCAGCAATCCTTCGCCCAGTGGCAGGCGCGCTTTCGGGAGCAGGCTTTGCAGGCCGGTATCAGTGCGGCGACGTTCGACCGCGCCTTCCTCGACGTCACGCCCGACATGGACGTGATCAAGGCTGACCGCAGCCAGCCGGAATTCACCCGGCCGGTCTGGGAATACCTCGACGGCGCACTGTCGCCGGTGCGCGTGCGCAAGGGCAAGGCGCTGCTGCAACAGCATGCCGCCCTCCTGCAACAGCTCGAGGAGCGCTATGGCGTGGATCGGCAGATCCTGGTCTCGGTCTGGGGAATGGAAAGCAACTTCGGTCAGTTCCAGGGCAGCAAGTCGGTGATCCGTTCGCTGGCGACCCTGGCCTACGAGGGGCGCCGGCCAGCCTTCGCCCACGACCAGTTGATCGCTGCCCTGCAGATCCTGCAACATGGTGACATCCAGCCGGACGCCATGCGTGGCTCCTGGGCGGGAGCCATGGGCCAGACCCAGTTCATCCCGACGACCTACAACACCCACGCGGTGGATTTCGATGGCGATGGGCGACGCGACATCTGGAACAGCGTTCCGGATGCGCTGGCCTCCACCGCGCACTACCTGCAAAGCTCGGGCTGGAAGCGAGGCCAGCCCTGGGGCTTCGAAGTCCAGATACCTGCCGGCTTCGACTACTGGCTGGCCGATGGCGCCCAGCGCAGGCCAGTCAGCGAATGGCTGCAGCTGGGCCTCCAGCTGCCCGCCGGGACTCGCCTGCCGGACGGCAGCAGCCAGCTCCCTGCCGCGCTGCTGCTGCCGGCCGGAGCACGCGGCCCGGCCTTCCTAGTGCTGGACAACTTCAAGGCAATCCTGCGCTACAACAATTCCTCGTCCTATGCCCTGGCGGTCAGCCTGCTGGGCGATCGCTTCTCGGGCTGGGGTTTCATCGCCGGTGCCTGGCCCAAGGATGACCGACCGCTCAGTCGCAGCGAGCGCATGGAGCTGCAAAACCTGCTCAACGATGGCGGCCACGAAGCCGGGAACGCCGATGGCATCATCGGCGCCAACACCCGCAAGGCCATCCGCAATGCCCAACAGGGGCTAGGCTGGCCGGCGGATGGTTATCCGACGCACCAGTTGCTGGATAGTTTGCGCCAGCGTTGAGGCGCGGTCGCCGTATGGCCTGGGTCATGGCTTGAAGATGGCCCTCGCTGGGGCGGCCGCCGCCGGGGCGCCAGAAGCACCTGCTTCAGGCGTCCCGGACAGCCAGTGGCGGGTTCGACATCCTGGAGCCGCTTGGCAGCCCATTGCGCAGGGCGTCCCCTCCTACGCGGGGCCGTGCCAGCGAGGTGAGGACGGTCTGCCGGTTCCTTGTTCCCGCTCCATGGGTTTCATTCCCGAAACAACGCCTGGTCGAGCCTGAGGCCCGGCCGGCGACTGTCGAGCGTCACCTGGGCCCCTAGCGGCAGGCAGATGTTCGGATCGCAATGCCCACTGCGCCAGCCGGCCAGCACCGGGATCTCCAGCGGGCCGAAGATCTCCAGCAACAGCGGTGTCAGCGCCGCCACGCTGATCCCGGCGAAATCGCCTGCCAGCACGCCACGCACGCCGTGCAGCTTGCCGGCCAGGCGCAGTTGCGTCAGCAGGCGGTCGACACGATACAGCGGCTCGTTGACGTCCTCGATGAACAGGATGCTGCCGTGGGTCTGCACTTCGGCCAACGTGCCCAAGGTTGCGTTGAGCAACGACAGGTTCCCCCCCACCAAACGCCCGCTGGCACTGCCCGGTAGCACGCACGTCAACGGATGGGCCTGCGGATGGAGAATCTGTTCGCCCGCCCCGAGCTCGCCACGCAGCTGCTGCAGCAGCGAGCTGGCGGTCGGTTCCTGCTTGTCGCCGAGCAGATCGGCATTGAGCATGGCGCCGTGAAAGGTCACGAAGCCGGCATGCCGCTGGATCACTGTGTGCAAGGCGGTCGCGTCGCTGTAGCCGATGAACGGCTTGGGGTTGTCACGTAGCAGATCGATATCCAGCCCTTCGAGCAGGCGCATGCTGCCGTAGCCACCACGCATGCACATGACCGCCGCGATGGCCGGGTCGGCGAAGGCAGCATGCAGGTCCGAAAGACGTCGCTCGTCGCAACCGGCCAGGTATCCTTGGGCTTCGTCGACACCGGGATAGAGATGGCAATCGTAGCCACGCTGCATGAACCAGCGGCGCGCCTGCTCGGCATCCAGCCGGGCCGGGCCGGCCGGAGCGATGATGCCGAAGCAGTTGCCTGGCGACACACGTGCCGGAAGCGTCGAAACGCTACGCTCGCCCTCGATCATCGACCTACTCCTTACGTCGGCACTGCGCCGCGCTCGAACATCCTGGAATGAAAATGCCGATGCCGCCAGCAGGCGCGCATCGGCATTCGACTGGTCAAGCCTTGCTCAGAGCTTGATCTTGGCTTCGTGAGCTTGCTGGTCGGCATGGTAGGAAGAACGTACCAGCGGCCCGGAGGCGACGTTCTTGAAGCCCATGCGATAGCCTTCCTCGGCGAACCAGGCAAAGGTATCCGGATGCACGAAGCGCTGCACCGGCAAGTGACTGCGCGAAGGCTGCAAGTACTGCCCCAGGGTCAGCATGTCGATGTCATGCTCGCGCATGCGCTGCATGACTTCGATGACTTCCTCGTCGGTCTCGCCAAGCCCGAGCATCAGGCCCGATTTGGTCGGCACATGGGGCACCAGCTGCTTGAACTTCTGCAGCAGGTCCAGCGACCAGTCGTAGTCCGAACCCGGACGCGCGGCCTTGTACAGGCGCGGGACAGTCTCGAGGTTGTGGTTGAACACATCCGGCGGCTCCTGGGCGGTGATATCCAGGGCCACGTCCATGCGCCCGCGGTAATCGGGCACCAGGGTCTCGAGCTGCACGCCCGGCGACAACGCGCGAATCTCGCGGATGCAGTCGGCGAAATGCTGCGCGCCACCGTCGCGCAGGTCATCCCGGTCGACCGAGGTGATGACCACGTACTTCAGGCGCAGGTCGGCGATGGCGATGGCCAGGTTCTTCGGCTCGTCGATGTCCAGCGGCTTGGGCCGACCGTGGCCGACGTCGCAGAACGGACAACGGCGGGTGCAGATGTCGCCCATGATCATGAAGGTCGCGGTGCCGCCGGAGAAGCATTCGCCCAGGTTCGGGCAGGATGCTTCCTCGCACACGCTGTGCAGCTTGTGCTTGCGCAGCAGCTGCTTGATCCGGTCGACTTCCGGGGAAACCGGGATGCGCACGCGGATCCAGTCCGGCTTCTTCGGCAGCTCCTCGGTCGGGATGATCTTCACCGGGATGCGCGCGACCTTTTCCGCGCCACGCAGCTTCACCCCGGCCTCGACCTTTCGAGGGGCGGGGCGCGGGGTGACATCGGTCGCCTGGATCAGGTTCGGCACGGTTTCTTGCACAATAGTCATATTCAGTCGATTCCGCCCGTAAGGGTCGTCTGCTCAGCATAGTCGAGGTGGTTGACCAGCTGGTCGCGCAGCCTTGTCCTGACCTCGGAGAATTCGATCGGCCCTGCATGGTCGCGCAGCTGGGTCATGGCCAGCCCCGCATATCCACAGGGGTTGATGCGGCGAAACGGTGCCAGGTCCATGTCCACGTTGAGCGCCAGCCCGTGGAACGAACGGCCGTTGCGGATGCGCAGGCCGAGCGAGGCGATCTTCGCCCCGCCGACGTAGACGCCAGGCGCGTCGGGCTTGGCCAGCGCTGGCACGCCATACCCGGCGAGCAGGTCGATCAGGCTCTGCTCGATGCGGCTGACCAGCTCGCGCACGCCGATGCCGCGACGACGCACGTCGAGCAGCAGATAGGCGACCAGCTGACCAGGGCCATGGTAGGTCACCTGGCCACCACGGTCGGTCTGTACCACCGGAATGTCGCCAGGCATCAGCAGGTGCTCGGCCTTGCCGGCCTGGCCCTGGGTGAACACTGGAGGATGTTCGACCAGCCAGGCTTGATCGCCGCTTTCGGCATCGCGCTCGGCGGTGAAGCGGCGCATGGCCGCCAGCACCGGTTCGTAGGGCACCAGCCCGAGATCGCGAAAGCCGAGGCTACCGGGCATCAGAGCACCATGTGCACGATGCCGGTGGCGCGCAGCGCGCTGTTGATATCGCGCAGCTGGTCTTCCCCGGTAGCCACGATATGCAGCTGGACGGTGGTGTACTTGCCATTGCTGCTCTGGCGCTCGGCCAGGGTCTTGAGATCGACTTCGGCATGCTTCTTGAGAATTTCGATGACGGTGTCGCGGAAATTGACGACCGTGTCACCGATCACCTTGATCGCATAGTCGGGGCAGGGAAATTCGATCTTGGGCGACTTGACATCTTGTTCGCTCATGGCGGATACGGCCTCGCAAGCCGTGGCAACAACACCCCCGCCGGGTTGGCGGGGGCCTGCCGGTCACGGATCAGTTGAACAACCCGTAGAAGAATAGACGAATGCTATCCCACATACGGCCGAAGAAACCAGCTTCCTCGACGCCGTCGAGGGCGATGAGGTCGGCACTGTGGACCACTTTCTCGTCCAGCTTGACCTCGACCTTGCCGATCACGTCGCCCTTGGCGATGGGCGCGGTCAGCTGCGGGTTCAAGGTCATCGAAGCGACCAGGCGCTTGAGTTGGCCCTTGGGCATGGTCAGGGTCAGGTCGTCGGCCAGGCCGGCCTTGACCTGGCTGGTGGCGCCTTTCCAGACCTGCGCCTGGGTCAGCTCGGTGCCTTTCTGGTAGAAGGTCTGGGTTTCGAAGAAGCGGAAGCCGTAGGTCAGCAGCTTCTGCGTCTCGGCGGCCCGCGCCTGCTCGCTGTTGGTGCCGAAGACCACGGCGATCAGGCGCATGCCATCGCGCACCGCCGAAGCGACCATGCAATAGCCCGCTTCCTCGGTGTGCCCGGTCTTCAGCCCATCGACGGTCTTGTCACGCCATAGCAGCAGGTTGCGGTTGGGCTGCTTGATGTTGTTCCAGAAGAATTCCTTCTGCGAATAGATGGCGTAGTGGGCCGGGTCCTCGTCGATGATCGCGCGCGCCAGGACGGCCATATCGTGCGCCGACGAATAGTGCTCCGGATGCGGCAGGCCGGTCGGGTTCAGGAAGTGGCTGTTGCTCATGCCCAGGTCGGCGGCCGTCTTGTTCATCATGTCGGCGAAGGCATCTTCGCTCCCGGCGATGTGTTCGGCCAGGGCGACGCTGGCATCGTTGCCGGACTGGATGATGATGCCGTGCAGCAGGTCGCTGACGGTGACCTGGCTACCGACCTTGATGAACATGCGCGAGCCACCGGTGCGCCAGGCGTTCTCGCTGACCGTTACCGGATCGTTCTCGCCGATCTGCCCGCGACGGATGTCCAGCGTGGCGATGTAGGCGGTCATCAGCTTGGTCAGGCTGGCTGGAGGCAGGCGCTCGTCACCGTTGTTCTCGACCAGCACGTTGCCGCTGGAGGCATCCATGAGCACGTAGGACTTGGCCGCCAGTTGCGGCGGCGCCGGCATCATCTGCTCCGCCGCGAAGGTCGCGGGGGCGATCATCAGCAGGACAGGCAAGCAAAGGCGTTTGGCAATAGAGGTGATGTTCATCCGTCTCTCGAAATGGCTAATGGTCTCGCTGCCCGTTTCGGGCAACCTGTTCAAAGGCCGGCGGCTGCTGGGCAAAAGCCGCCATTGTACATGGAAAGGCAGCTCCAAGCTCCAAACTGAGAGCTCCAAAGAGAGCCCCCAAGCGAACAGCGTATAGCGCCACGGCCGGCTCCCGCGTACAGCGCGCCGCTAGTCCGCGGTGACCAGCTTGGCCTGGCCAAGGTTGGCCAGGCGCACGCTGTCCTGGGTCTGCTGCACCTCTCCCGGGTTGTTCATCGGTCCGAGCCGGACGCGATGCAGCGTCTGCTGGTTACGCACGATCGAACTGATGAACACTGGCGCACTGACCATGGTGCTGAGCTTGGCGCGCAGCAGCTCGGCCGCGTCCGGGTTGGCGAAGGCTCCTACCTGCAGGAACAGCCCGCCGCTGTTGCTCGGCACGCTGCTGCCGGCGACCTGTACCGGGACCACCGCCGCGGCATGCTGCTGGGGCGGCGGAGTCCATTGCTCGACCTTGCCGGTGCTGGCCGGCAGCGGCTTGGCCTGGGCGACCTGCGGCTGCTTGAGCACCAGCGGTGCCGGACGCCCACGCTCGGCCCACCATTGCTGCGGGTCGATGCCTTCCACGCGGACCCGCGCCGTGCCGGTCTCGGCATAGCCGAGCTTCTTCGCCGCCGCGTAGGACAGGTCGATGATGCGGTCGGAATAAAACGGCCCACGATCGTTGACCCGCAGGATCACGCTGCGCTGGTTGTCCAGGTTGGTCACGCGCACGTAGGCCGGCAATGGCAGGGTCTTGTGCGCGGCACTCATGCCGTACAGGTCGTAGACCTCGCCGTTGGCGGTATTCTGGCCGTGGAACTTGGTGCCGTACCAGGAGGCGATGCCTTCGGCGCGGTAGTTGCGAAAATCCTGGATCGGGTAGTAGGTCTTGCCCAGCACCGTATAGGGGTTGGCCTTGTAGTTGCCGGTGTGCAGGGTCGGCGTGGCATCTGGAATCTTGCTGACATCCACGTCCCACCAGGGGGCGCCATCCTTGTGCGCGCGATTGATGTCCAGACCAGGCTGGGCGCGTACCGCCACGCCACTGCTCTTGTGCGGCACGGGGCGACTGGATGAACAACTGGCCAGGACCAGCCCCGCCATGATGCAGGCCAGCAGCTTGAAGGAATCGACAGAGAAGACACGCATTACTTGACACCCCGGGCCTGGACCAGCTGCTGCGCAAGCTGGTGCACGGCCATTGCATACATCACGCTGCGGTTGTAGCGAGTGATGGCATAAAAATTCTTCAGCCCCATCCAGTATTCGGGGCCCTGTTCACCTTCCAGGCGGAAGGCCGTGACCGGCAGATCATCGCGCAGCGCATCATGACTCGACCAGCCCAGCGCTCGCAACTGGGCGACCGTCATGACCGGTTCGATGCCTGGCGTCAGGCCTTCGTCGACCCGCTCGCCGAGCACCATCGCGCGGCTGACCACAGGCTCGCCGGCCACCCAGCCGTGCTGCTTGAAGTAATTGGCGACACTACCGATGGCATCGTCCGGGTTGGTCCAGATGTTGATATGGCCGTCGCCGTCGAAGTCCACGGCATAGGCGCGGAAACTGCTCGGCATGAACTGTGGCAAACCCATGGCGCCCGCATAGGAGCCCTTGAGGGTGAGCGGGTCGAGCTGCTCGGCGCGAGCCAGCAACAGGTATTCGCGCAGTTCCTTGCGGAAGAACTCGGCGCGCGGCGGGTAATCGAAGCCCAGGGTCGAGAGGGCATCGATGACCCGGTAGTTGCCGGTATTGCGGCCGAAGAAGGTTTCCACGCCAATGATCGCCACGATCACCTCGGCCGCAACGCCGTATTGCTGCTCGGCGCGCGCCAAGGTCGCTTCGTGCTGGCGCCAGAAATCCACGCCACGGGCGATGCGCGCGTCGGTGATGAACATCGGGCGATAGTCCTTCCACGGCTTGACCCGTTCCGCCGGACGCGAGATGGCGTCGAGGATCGACTGTTTGCGCTGGACTTCCCGGAACACGCCCTGCAGCTGTTCGCTGGCGAAGCCATGGTCACGGGTCATTTCAGCGACGAACTCGGCCACCTGGGGCGAGGCGTCGTAGTCGCCGGCCGTGGCCTGCTGGACTGCGCCGAGCAGGCCCATCGCGCCTATCCACGGCATCCAACGGGCTGTCCAGCCACGCACTGCTTGCATGTGATTGTTCAC
This sequence comes from Pseudomonas sp. Marseille-QA0332, assembly GCF_054950175.1. Lineage (NCBI taxonomy): Bacteria > Pseudomonadati > Pseudomonadota > Gammaproteobacteria > Pseudomonadales > Pseudomonadaceae > Pseudomonas > Pseudomonas sp. Marseille-QA0332. The sequence goes on along the minus strand of NZ_CM143106.1, from coordinate 4,031,418 downwards.
CTTATTCAAACCTGCGCGATCCATTTGCGGTGCGTGTGGATCGACATCAGAACGCCAAACGCTGACAGCAGCGTCACCAACGAAGTTCCGCCATAGCTGATGAAGGGAAGCGGCACGCCCACCACGGGCAACAGGCCGCTGACCATCCCGATATTGACGAATACGTATACGAAGAAAGTCATGGTCAGGCTGCCCGCCAGCAGCTTGCCGAACAAGGTCTGCGCCTGGGCGGTGATGACCAGCCCGCGGCCGATCAGCAGCAGGTAGATCAGCAGCAGCGCGCAGATGCCCACCAGGCCGAACTCCTCGCCAAGCACGGCGATGATGAAGTCGGTATGGCTTTCCGGGAGAAAGTCCAGGTGCGACTGGGTACCGAGCAGCCAGCCCTTGCCGAACACGCCACCCGAGCCGATCGCGGCCTTGGACTGGATGATGTTCCAGCCGGTGCCCAACGGATCGCTTTCCGGGTCCAGGAAGGTCAGTACCCGCTGCTTCTGGTAGTCGTGCATGACGAAGAACCACATGGCCACGGCCACCGGTACCGCCGCCGCCAGCACGCTGAGGATCCAGCGCCAGCGCAGCCCGCCCATGAACAGCACGAACGCACCGGAGGCCAGGATCAGCAGTGCCGTGCCCAGGTCGGGCTGACGCACGATCAGGATGAACGGCACGCCGATCAGCACCAGGCTGATCAGCACATGCTTGAGATGCGGCGGCAGCGTGCGCTTGGACAGGTACCAGGCGATGGTCGCCGGCATGATGATCTTCATGAACTCCGACGGCTGGAAGCGGATCACCCCGGGGATGTTGATCCAGCGCGTGGCGCCCATGGCGTTGTGGCCCATCACGTCCACCACGATCAGCAGCAGCACGCCGGCCAGGTACGCCAATGGCACCCAGCGGGCCATGAAGCGTGGCTCGAGCTGAGCGATGACGAACATCGAGATCAGCCCGAGGCCGAAGGAGCTGGCCTGCTTGAGCAGCAGGTCCCAGTTCTTGCCGCTGGCCGAATACAGCACGAACAGGCTGCCGGCGGCCAGGGTCAGGAGAATGATCAGCAAGGGACCGTCGACATGGATGCGCTGCAGGAAGCTGGCGCGTCGACGCATCACGTCCTCGCTCGAGAGCATGCGATCGAAATTGTTCTTCACGGGGCCGTTTCCTGGGCGACGGTGTCGGGAGCGAACTCGGGCTTGAGCCGGCCTTGCTCGTCGAGCAGCCAGGCATCCATCACCTGGCGAACGACGGGGGCGGCGACGCCGGAACCGGACTCGCCGTTCTCGACCATCACCGCCACCACGATCCGGGGATCGTCGGCCGGGGCGAAGCCGACGAACAAGGCATGGTCGCGATGGCGCTCCTGGAGTTTGTTGCGGTCGTACCTCTCGCCCTGCTTGATCGCCACCACCTGGGCGGTGCCGCTCTTGCCGGCGATGCGGTACTGCGCGCCGATCGAAGCCTTGCGCGCGGTGCCGCGGGCATTGTGCATCACCTGCTCCATGCCATGGGTGACCTTGGCCCAGTCGGACTTGTCGCGCAGCACGATGTCCTGCATGGGATTGTCATCCACCGGTGGCTGGCCCTCGATGGTCTTGGCCAGGTGCGGACGGTTCCACTTGCCCTTGTTGGCGATCAGCGCGGTGGCCTGCGCCAGCTGCAAGGGGGTGGCCTGCATGTAGCCCTGGCCAATGCCGAGGATCAGCGTCTCGCCTGGGAACCAGGCCTGACGCCGGGTGGCGCGCTTCCATTCACGCGACGGCATGAGCCCGGCGGACTCCTCGAACATGTCCAGCGAGACCCTTTGGCCGATGCCGAAGCGGTTCATGTAGCTGGACAGGCGGTCGATGCCCATCTTGTGCGCCAGATCATAGAAGTAGGTGTCGTTGGAGCGCATGATCGCCGTGTCCAGGTCCACCCAGCCGTCGCCGCTGCGGTTCCAGTTGCGGTACTTGTGGTCGTAGTTGGGCAGTTGGTAGTAGCCCGGGTCGAAGACCCGGCTGGAGGCCGTCACCACGCCCGAATCCAGGCCGGCGATGGCCACCGCCGGCTTGATCGTCGAGCCGGGTGGATAGAGCCCGCGCAGCACCCGGTTGAACAGCGGTCGGTCGATCGAGTCGCGCAGCTCGGCATACGCCTTGAAACTGATCCCGGTCACGAACAGGTTGGGGTCGAAGCTCGGCTGGCTGACCATGGCCAGGACCTCGCCGGTGCGCGGGTCGAGCGCGACGATGGCGCCGCGACGCCCGCCCAGGGCGGCTTCGGCCGCCTCCTGCAACTTGATGTCCAGGCTCAGGACGATGTCCTTGCCCGGTTTCGGGTCGGTGCGCTTGAGCACCCGCAATACTCGGCCGCGGGCATTGGTCTCGACTTCCTCGTAGCCTACCTGGCCATGCAGCTCGGCTTCGTAGAAGCGTTCGATGCCGGTCTTGCCGATATGATGGGTACCGCTGTAGTTAACAGGGTCGAGGGTCTTGAGTTCCTTCTCGTTGATCCGCCCGACATAACCGACCGAATGGGCGAAATGCGCGCCCTGGGGATAATGCCGCACGAGCTGCGCGACCACCTCCACGCCGGGCAGGCGGAACTGGTTGACGGCGATGCGGGCAATCTGTTCCTCGGTCAGTTCGAACAGGATCGGCACTGGCTCGAACGGCCGGCGCCCTTGCTTCATGCGTTTTTCGAACAGCGCCCGGTCGTCCTCGGTCAGTTCCAGGACCTCGATGATCGAATCCAGCACCTGTTGCCAGTTGCCGGTGCGCTCGCGGGTCATGGTCAGGCTGAAGCTGGGCCGGTTGTCGGCGATGATCACGCCGTTGCGATCGAAGATCAGCCCGCGGGTCGGCGGGATCGGCTGCACGTGCACCCGGTTGTTTTCCGAAAGCGTCGAGTGATAGTCGTACTGGATGACCTGCAGGTAATAGAGCCGGGCAATCAGCACGCACACCAGCAACATGACCGCAACCGCGCCGACCACGACACGATTGCGCACCAGGCGGGCGTCTTTCTCGTGGTCCTTGAGACGAATCGGTTGCGACATCGGGAAGGCTTACTGGCTCATTTGTGATAAGGGTGCCCGGACAGCACGGTCCAGGCGCGGTACAGCTGTTCGCCGATCAGTATCCTTACCAGGGGGTGCGGCAGGGTCAGCGGCGACAGCGACCAGCGCTGTTCGCTACGGGCACAGACTTGCGGCGCGAGCCCTTCGGGACCACCGACCATCAGGTTCACCGTACGCGCATCGAGGCGCCAGCGATCCAGCTCGGTGGCCAGTTGCTCGGTACTCCATGGCTTGCCATGGACTTCCAGTGTGACGATCCGTTCCCCAGGCTGGACCTTGGCCAGCATGGCTTCGCCCTCCTGGCGGATCAGCCGGGTGACATCGGCGTTCTTGCCACGGGTGTGGAGCGGAATCTCCACCAGTTCCAGCGCCAGTTCGGGCGGCAGACGCTTGGCATATTCGTGCCAGCCCTCCTCCACCCAGCGAGGCATGCGCGAACCGACCGCGATCAGACGTAGACGCACGGCCCTTGCTCAGCCCCGATCCTTGAGGTTGTCGGCGTAGCTGTGGGTGTTTTCCGGGCTATGGTGCTTGCCATCGGAGGCACGGCTCTGCTCGGCACCCAGCCACAGCCGCTCGAGGTCGTAGAACTGGCGGGCCGCGGCGGTCATCATGTGCACGATGACGTCGTTGAGGTCGAGCAGCACCCAGTCGCTGTCGCCCTTGCCTTCCTCGCCCAGGGGCTGGACACCTTTGTGCTTGACGATTTCGCGGACCTTCTCGAGCATCGCATTGATCTGGCGATTGGAAGTACCGGTGGCGATGATCATGTAGTCGGTCAGGCTGTGCTTGTCGCGCACGTCGATGACCTGGATGTCCTGGGCCTTGACGTCTTCCAGGGCCGAGGTGGCCAACTGGACCAGCTCTTCGCCGGAAATTTTCTGCTTGGTCATAGAGAACTCGTTCAACTCGTTGGATAGGCGCGCTCAGGCGCCTTCAGTTCGGCGCACGGTAAAGGTCATGCGCCTCGATGTAGGCCAGTACTGCGTCCGGCACCAGGAACCGTACCGACTTGCCGCTGGCCAGCAGCTGTCGGATCTGTGTGGCCGAGACCGCGAGCGGTGTCTGCCAGATGAACGAAATGTGCCCCGCCGGGCCTGGCAAGGCGGCGGGATCGTTCTGCGAGCGCGCCGCCAGAAGGTTGCGTAGCTCGTCTGGTGGTTCGACGTCGGCATCCGGGCGTTGCAGCACCAGGATGTGACAATGTTGCAGCAGCTCCTGCCAGCGATGCCAGCCAGGCAGGCCACAGAAGGCATCCCAGCCCAGCAACAGGAACAGCTGGTCGTCGGCACCCAGTTCGGCGCGAACCGATTCCAGGGTATCGATGGTATACGAAGGCTTGTCGCGCGCCAGCTCCCGGGCATCGACGCCCAGCCGCGGCTCGTCCTGCACCGCGTGCCTGACCATCGCCAGGCGATCGGCGGCGGTCACCTGCGGCGTGTCCCGGTGTGGCGGGCGCGCATTGGGCAGCAGGCGCAGCTCGTCCAGCTCCATGAACTCGGCAACCTCCAGCGCGCTGCGCAGGTGACCGATATGCACCGGGTCGAAGGTACCGCCGAGAATGCCGACGCGACGCACTGCCTGGCTCAAGTCAGCAGGACTCCTGGCCACGCAGCTGGCCGTCGCCGATCACCACGTACTTCTCGCAGGTCAGCCCTTCCAGGCCGACCGGGCCACGGGCGTGCAGCTTGTCCGTGGAGATGCCGATCTCGGCACCCAGGCCATATTCGAAGCCATCGGCGAAACAGGTCGGGGCGTTGAGCATGACCGACGCCGAATCGACCTCGGCGAGGAAACGCCGGGACTGGCCCTGGTGCTCGGTGACGATCGCATCGGTATGGTGCGAGCCATAGTGATTGATGTGCTCGATGGCGGCATCCAGGCCGTCGACCACGCGGATCGAGAGGATGGCCGCCAGGTACTCGGTGCGCCAGTCCTCTTCGCTGGCGGGCAGCGCCTCGATGATCTGGCGGGTGCGTTCGCAGCCACGCAGCTCGACGCCCTTGTCGCGCAGGCGACGGGCCATTTCCGGCAGGAAGTCGGCGGCGATGCGCTGGTCGACCAGCAGGGTTTCCATGGCGCCGCAGATCCCGTAGCGGTAGGTCTTGGCGTTGAACGCGATGCGCCAGGCCTTCTCCAGCTCGGCGTGCTCGGCGACGTAGACATGGCAGATACCGTCGAGATGCTTGATCACCGGGACGCGGGCGTCGCGGCTGATACGCTCGATCAGGCCACGGCCGCCACGCGGGACGATCACGTCGACGAACTCCGGCATGCTGATCAGCGCCCCCACCGCTTCGCGGTCGATGGTTTCCACCACCTGCACCACCGCCGGCGGCAGGCCAGCCTCGGCCAGGCCACGCTGGATGCAGGCGGCGATCGCGCGGTTGGAGTGGATGGCCTCGGAGCCACCACGCAGGATGGTCGCATTGCCCGACTTCAGGCACAGGCTGGCGGCATCGATGGTCACGTTGGGGCGCGACTCGTAGATGATCCCGATCACTCCCAGCGGTACCCGCATCTTGCCGATCTGGATGCCCGACGGACGATGGCTCATGTCGCGGATCGCCCCCACCGGGTCCGGCAGGCCGGCGACCTGGCGCAGGCCGGCGATCATGCCATCGATGCGCGCCGGGGTCAGGGCCAGGCGATCGAGCAGCGCCGGCTCCAGGCCATTGGCACGGCCGCCTTCGAGGTCGCGCCGGTTGGCCGTGGTCAGCTCTTCGCGCGCGGCATCCAGCGCATCGGCGGCGGCCAGCAGGGCACGGTTCTTCTGCGCGGTGCTGGCCCGGCCGATCACCCGGGAGGCCTCGCGGGCGGCTCGACCGAGGCGGGTCATGTAGTCAGAAACGGACTCAGTCATGGGCTTTGTGTCTTGGCGAAGGGGAAATCGGCTGATTATAACTGCCGCGCGGATATACGCCCAGCGGTGGCTGGCAGATGGTAGTCATTGCGTAGGAATAATCTGCAGGAAAGATGTAACCGCCATTGACGGAGGCCGCTGGAAATCAACCCGCACAGTGCGCGCTCGTGACCCGCGCTGCTGGCAAGCGTCGTCGAATTATCTGGCTGCGCGGCCGTCTGAGAGGCCAACCACCCTTTCTTCGACCAGGCGACCGACTGCTATGATCCAGCCCCCCGCACCACGAGCCCATGAGATGCCCGATCCGTCTTCCCGACCGGCCTTGGCCTTGCCGGACAGCTTCTTCGACCGCGATGCCCAGACCTTGGCCCAGGCACTGTTGGGCAAGGTGATCCGGCACCGCCATGGCGACCTGTGGCTGGCCGCGCGGATCATCGAGACCGAAGCCTACTACCTCACCGACAGAGGCAGCCATGCTTCGCTGGGCTACACCGAGAAGCGTCGCGCGCTGTTCCTCGATGGCGGGCATATCTACATGTACTACGCTCGTGGCGGCGACTCGCTGAACTTCAGTGCCCATGGCCCTGGCAACGCCGTGCTGATCAAGTCGGCCTACCCTTGGGTGGACGCACGCTCGAACGAGAACAGCCTGGCGCAAATGCAGATCAACAACCCCGACGCCAGTGGCGCGATGCGCCCACCCGAGCGCTTGTGCGCAGGGCAGACCTTGCTGTGCCGGGCCCTGGGCCTGAAGGTACCGCAATGGGACGCCAAGCGTTTCGATCCTGAACGTTTTTATGTGGAAGATTGCGGTATCAAAGTGAAACACATTATTCAGACCACCCGCCTCGGCATTTCCCAGGGACGTGATGAACACTTGCCCTACCGTTTCGTCGATGCCGAGCATGCGCGCCACTGCACACGCAACCCGCTGCGCAGGGGTCAGGTCGAGGGCCGGGATTTCTTCATCATCGAACAAGGAAGCTGATATGGGCCAATGGCTCGACAGCCTGACCGGATGGCTTGGCGCCAATCCGCAATGGCTTGGTGTGGCGATCTTTCTGGTCGCCTGCGTGGAATGCCTGGCCATCGCCGGCGTGATCGTGCCCGGCACGGTATTGCTGTTCGCCGTCGCGGTACTGGCCGGCAGCGGCGCGTTCTCGCTGGGCGAGACGCTACTGCTGGGCTTCGCCGGGGGACTGCTCGGCGACGCCCTGTCCTATGCCCTGGGCAGACGCTTTCATCAGAACATCCGTCGCCTGCCGCTGTTGCGCCAGCATCCCGAGTGGATCGGTGGCGCCGAGACCTACTTCCAGCGCTATGGTATCGCCAGCCTGCTGGTGGGCCGCTTCATCGGCCCGCTGCGCCCCATGCTGCCAATGGTCGCCGGCATGTTCGACATGCCACTGCCACGCTTCATCGGCGTGAGCATGGTCGCCGCCGCCGGCTGGTCGGTCGCCTACCTGCTGCCTGGCTGGGCGACCGGTGCGGCGATGCGCCTGCCCTTGCCGGAAGGCTTCTGGCTGGATGCCGGAATCATCGCCGCAACCCTGGCCGTGCTGATCGGCCTGAGCATCAACAGCAGCCTGCGCAGCCAGCGCCACGGCACACGCCTGATCGCGGCGGTCAGCTTCCTGGCGCTGCTGGCGGTGTTCTTCGGCTGGCCCTACCTGCATGAGTTCGACCAGGGCGTGATGACGCTGATCCAGGAACATCGCCGCCAGGCCCTGGACAGCGCGGTGGTGGTGGTCACCCGCCTCGGGGATTTTCGAACCCAGCTGATCCTGGGCCTCCTGCTGACCGTGCTGCTGCTGGTCGCCCGCCAGTGGCGCCATGCCACGTTCGCCTGCGCCGCGCTGCTGGGCACGGCAGTGGCCAATGGCACGCTCAAGTGGCTGTTCGCCAGGGCCCGTCCGGAGGTGCTGACCGACCCGCTGACCAGCTACAGCATGCCCAGCGGTCACAGCTCGGCGTCCTTCGCCTTCTTCCTGACCTTGGCCGTGCTCGCCGGCCGCGCCCAGCCGGCCCGCATGCGACTCACCTGGATCACCCTGGGTTGCCTGCCGGCCCTGGCCATCGCGATGTCACGGGTCTATCTCGGCGCGCACTGGCCGACCGACGTGCTGGCCGGTTCGTTGCTGGCCTGTTGCCTGTGCGCCGCCAGCCTGGCGGTGGTGCAACGCCGCCAGCCGCTGGAGGCGCTGGCACCACGGGTCTGGTGGCTGATCCTGCCAGCCTGCGTGGCGCTGTTGTCGTTCTTCGCGCTATACGCCCTGCCCGAGGCCATCTCGCGCTATCAGTACCAGTTGCTAGATGCGCCATTGCCCTAGCCCCGAGTGGCCCTGCAAACACCCGGTACTGAAAGCGCCCATCCAGCGACAGGGTGGCGAGTGGCCGCTCAGGCGAACAGCTCGCCTTGCATCCGTTCCAGCAGGGTCTGGATCATGTCCAGCCGCTGTGGCGGCGAGTCCATCGCCAGCAGGTCGAGCTTGTCTTCGTCCATCAGCGGCAACAGGTAGGCCAGCTGGTTGGCCAGGGCCTGCTGGCCAGCCACCGGGCGTGGCATGTCCAGGGCTTCGACCATCGGATGTTCGCCCAGGGCCTGGAGCAAGGCCAGAAGGTCATCGTCACGTTCGGACAGCGGGCTGTCGGCCAGCTCTTCCAGCCAGCGAACCTCGCCGAGCAGGAGCTGGTCCTTCGACACTTCGGTGCGTTCGAGCTCGAAGCGGCGCACGCCCTCGACACGAATGCCGAGCAGGCCATTGTCCTGCTGGCTGAAATCGCGGATCAGCGCCTCGCAGCCGATCGAGGCGACCACTGGCGGTGCCTTGCCGACCTGCTCGCCCTCGAGGATGCAGACCACGCCGAAGCCCTCGCCCTGCTTCATGCAGCGGCCGATCATGTCCAGGTAACGCGCATCGAAGATCTGCAGGTCGAGCATGCAGCCGGGAAACAGCACGGTATCGAGGGGAAACAGCGGTAACGTCATCATAGATCCTCAGGCCAGCAGACTCACCGCCAACGGCAGGAATACCGCCGTGGCCACTCCCATCAGGCTCATCGCCAGCGCGGCGAAGGCACCACATTCATCGCTTTCCTGCAGCGCCACCGAAGTGCCCACCGCATGCGCCGTCACGCCGAGCGCCATGCCCCGCGCCTCGGGGCTGCGCACGCCGAAGCGCGACAGCAGCGCCGGGCCGAGGATCGCCCCCAGCACCCCGGTGATCAGCACGAACACAGCCGCCAGCGCGGCGACCCCGCCGATCTGTTCGGCTACCAGCATGGCGATCGGCGAGGTGACCGACTTGGGCGCCATGGTCATGAGGATCATGTGCTCGGCGCCGAACCAGCTACCTAGCAACAGACAGGATCCGGTGGCGAACATTCCGCCGAGTACCAGCGTAGTCAATGTCGGCCAGAACAGCTGGCGGATGCGCCGCAGGTTGAGATAGAGCGGCACGGCCAGGGCCACGGTGGCCGGGCCGAGAAGAATGTTGAGGATCTCGGTGCTCGTGCGGTATTCGCCGTAGCCGATCCCGCATGCCAGCAGCATGCCGATCACCAGCAGCATCGAAAGCAGCACCGGCTGCAGGAAGATCCAGCGCGTTCGTTCGTACAGCGCCAGCGCCAGCTGGTAGGCGCCCAGGGTGATGCCGATGCCGAACAGCGGATGATGCACCACCGCGCTGCCCGCCCCTTGCCAGTCGAGGATCATGGCTGTTCCTCGCGCTTGCCCTGGCGCTGGATGAGCTTGTGCATCAGCACGCCGACGAACGCCAGGGTGAACAGGCAGGAAATGACCAAGGCGCCGACGATGGCCCAGAAATCGGCCGCGATATCCCTGGCATAGACCATCACGCCCACCGCGGGCGGGACGAGCAACAGCGGCAGGTAGCGCAACAGGCTGCTGGAGGCTTCGGTCAACGGCTTGCCGACCTCGCCGCGCAGCATCAGGAACACCAGCAACAACAATAGCCCGATGATCGGGCCCGGGAGGATGGGCAGCAGCAGGTGATTGAGCGCCGTGCCCAGCAGCTGGAACAGCACCAGCCAGGTCAAACCTCGCAACAGCATAGACATCTCCTTCGAGCGACACGGCCATTATAAGCATGCTGTCCGTCACGGCCCGATAGCCATGCAGCCCGCGAAACCGCCAACGGATCGGCAAGCGCTGATCCACTCCGATATTCGGGCATGTTGCACGGCGGGCGCAGCTGTTTCAGCGCTGGCATTCTACGGCATACTTGCGCCCGTCTCTCGCCTGGAATCGATCATGCGCCCGCTGCTGCCCCTCGCCCTGACCCTGCTGCTCGCCGCATGTGGCGACGGCGAGTCCTTGCTGCCACCGGATGCGCGCCTGCCGGACGGCGGCCGCTACCGTGGCGAGGTGGTCGACGGGCTGCTGCAAGGCCAGGGGCGCATCGACTACCCCAACGGCAGCTGGTATGCCGGTGGCTTCGTCGACGGCCAGTGGCACGGCCAGGGCCAATGGCATGGCAGCAATGGCGAATCCTATCGCGGCGAGTTCGCCCAGGGCCTGTTCCATGGGCTGGGCGAGCTGGTCACGCCCGGCAGCCGCTACAGCGGCACCTTCAAGCATGGTCGCCGCGACGGCGAAGGCACGCTCAAGGAGCGCGACGCGGTCTATCGCGGCGAATTCAAGGATGACCAGTATTCCGGTGCCGGCCAGCTCGAACTAGCCGACGGCAGCCGCTACCAGGGTCTGTTCGCCAATGGCAAGCCAAACGGCGCCGGGGTGCGCAGCGACCCTGACGGCAACCAGTTCAGCGGCCTGTTCGTCGACGGCTTGCTGCAAGGCAGCGGCACCTTCACCAGTGTCGACGGCGAGCAGTACACCGGCGAGTTCAAGGACAACCGCCTCGAGGGCCGTGGCCGCTACGAAAACGTCGACGGTGATGTCTGGATCGGCGAATTCCGCAACGGCTCGCTCAGCGGCGAAGGCGAGTTGCTCGGCAGCGATGGCAGCCGCTACAAGGGCGGTTTCCGTGATTGGCGCTTCAGCGGCCAGGGCCGCCTGCAGCTGGCCGACGGCAGCCATTACGTCGGCGGCTTCGAAAACGATGCCTACCATGGCCAAGGGCGCCTGTCGCTGCCCGATGGGCGGGTCGAGGCTGGCCAGTGGGCCAACGGTGTCCGCGTACGTGATGAGCATGGCAGGTTGCTGCCCGACCCGCTGGAGCTGGCCTTGCTCAACCAGGGCAGGTTGCTCGATCAGGCCCTGGCGGCGCTCAGGCCGTCAAGGCCCGCCATCGAGCTGTACAGCCTGGTGGTGGCCGGGGATGGCCAGCAGAGCGTGTTCCTGCGTGAAGCCGACTACGTCACGCAGCTGCTCAAGGTCCGCTTCGGCGCCCACGGCCAGGTGACCCTGGCCAACCATCGCGACCACCTGGCCGATCGCCCCATGGCGACTCGCGAGAACCTGGCCCGCAGCGCGCAGGCCCTGGCGCAGCGCAGCGGCCCGGAAGACCTGATCTTCATCTACCTGACCAGCCATGGCAGCCAGGATCATCACCTGGTCCTCGACCAGCCGCGCCTGCAACTGGCCGACCTGTCCGCCGACGAACTGGCCAGCGCCCTGGCCCCGCTCAAGCAGCGCAACAAGGTGATCGTCGTGTCGGCCTGCTATTCCGGTGGCTACATCGCTCCGCTCAAGGACGAACACACGCTGGTCATGACCGCTTCGCAGGCGGACCGGGTATCGTTCGGCTGCTCGGAGGAAGCGGATTTCACCTACTTTGGCGACGCCCTGTTCGGCCAGGCGCTGAACCACACCGACGATCTCGAACAAGCGTTCGAACTGGCGCGCGCCACGGTTGCCGAACGAGAACGACAAGAAGGCTTCGAAGCCTCCGAACCACAGATCTGGGCACCTGCGCCCGTGCTCGCGCACTGGCAACGCCTGCGCCGTCAGCAGGCCCAGGATGCCTTGCGGGACGTGGCACCGCCGCCTGCTGCCAGACAGGCGCAGAAAGCGGACAGCCACTAAGCTGACTGGAAAAAAAGGAGAAACAGCATGTACTTGACTCCTCAGCATGTCCTGCTTGCCGGAGCGACCGGATTGACGGGGGAACACCTGCTGGACCGGCTGCTCAACGAGCCGACCATCACCCGGGTACTGGCGCCGACCCGCCGGCCGCTGGCCGAACATCCTCACCTGGAAAATCCGGTCGGTGATCCGGCCGTGTTCCTGCCGAGCCTGGCCGGGCGCGTCGACATCGCCTTCTGCTGCCTGGGCACTACCCTCAAGCAGGCCGGCTCCGAAGCGGCCTTCCGCGCCGTGGATCTGGACATGGTCGTGGCGTTCGGCAAGCGCGCCCGGGAGCTGGGCGCCAGGCACCTGCTGGTGGTCAGCGCGATCGGTGCCGATCCGCATTCGTCGATCTTCTACAACCGGGTCAAGGGCGAGATGGAAGAAGCGCTCAAGGCGCAGGACTGGCCGCAGTTGACCATCGTGCGGCCCTCGCTGCTGATCGGTGAGCGACTCGAGCAGCGCCTGGCCGAGCGCATCGCCGCGCCGCTGTCCAAGCTGGTGCCAGGCAAGTACCGGGGGATCGAAGCCTGTGCCCTGGCCCGAGCCCTCTGGCGCCTGGCGCTGGAAGAGCAGGATGGGGTGAGGATCGTGGAGTCGGATGAACTACGCCGACTGGGCAAGTAGCCAGGTGGCACGCGGTGCGATGATGGGGCTCCGGGCAATTGATGGTCAGGCCGCTGCCAGCCCCCTCGCCCGTTACAACCCGCCGCTGGCCTGGAACCCCACGCCCAGCACCGTCAGCACCGACAACGGCAATAGCAGCGTGTCGAGCACCAGGCTGCCAGGAAGGTCCAGTCTTGGGTGGGCCGGGGCTGGCGCGCCGAAGCGGTCCATGGCGCAGCAGCCGCCACCGATGGCGTACAGGTCCAGCCGGGTTCCGGCGTAGACCACTGGCGCCCCTGGCCTGGCCGCATCCAGCGTGCGTACCGTCGCGCAGCCGCTGGACAGCGCCAGCAGCCCGGCCAGGCTGGCGGCCAGGCGCCCCCTCACTCTTGCGCCCCCAGATGATGCTCGCCCCAGCGCGGCAGCATGTCCTGGGGGATGTCCAGCAGGTTGAGGATGCGAGCGACGACGAAGTCGACCAGGTCGTCGATGGTCTGCGGCTGATGATAGAAGCCTGGCGCGGCCGGCAGGATCACTGCGCCCATCCGCGAGAGCTTGAGCATGTTCTCCAAATGGATGGTCGACAGCGGCGCCTCGCGCGGCACCAGGATCAGCTGGCGGCGCTCCTTGAGAGTGACGTCGGCCGCCCGCTCGATCAGGTTGTTGCACGCGCCGGTGGCGATCGCCGACAGGGTGCCGGTGGAGCACGGCACCACGACCATGGCGGCCGGCGCGCCGGAGCCGGACGCCACGGGCGACATCCAGTCTTCCTTGCCGTACACGCGGATCTGGCCAGCCGCGGCACCGGTGTACTCGGTGAGAAACGCCTGCATCGCCTGGGGCTTGGCCGGCAGGATCACGTCGGTCTCGGTCGACATCACCAGCTGCGCGGCCTTGGAGATCAGAAAGTGGACTTCGCGGTCCTCGCGTACCAGGCAGTCGAGCAGGCGCAGGCCATACTGCGCCCCCGAGGCCCCGGTCATCGCCAGCGTGATGCGCTCTGGCCCGCTCACCGCAGCGCCTCGGCCAGCTTGCCATGCAGGCCGCCAAAGCCGCCGTTGCTCATGATCACCACTTGGGTGCCAGGACGCGCCTGGCCCTTGACGCGCTCGATGATCGCTTCGAGGCTGTCGGCCACCACCGCTGGCACTTGGCACTGCGCCGCGGTGGCTGCCAGGTCCCAGCCAAGGTTCGCTGGTGCGTACCAGATGACCTGGTCGGCGGCGGATACGCTCTGCGGTAGGCCATCGCGGTGAGCGCCCAGCTTCATGGAGTTGGAACGTGGCTCGATCACCGCGATCACCGGCGTGTCGCCGACGCGCTTGCGCAAACCGTCCAGGGTGGTGGCGATGGCGGTCGGATGATGGGCGAAATCATCGTAGATGGTGATGCCATTGACCTCGGCGACCTGCTCCATCCTGCGCTTGACGCTCTTGAAGGCGCCGAGCCCCTCGATCGCCATGGATGGCACCACGCCTACGTGCCGCGCGGCGGCCAGCGTGGCCAGGGCATTGGCCACGTTGTGCTGGCCGGTCAGCGACCATTCGACCACGCCTTGCAGCTGGCCATCGAACAGCACTTCGAAACGTGAGCCATCGGCACTGAGCAGGCGCGCCTGCCATTGGCCACCGTCGCCGGTGGTCTGCACCGGAGTCCAGCAGCCCATGCCGATCACTCGCTTCAGGGCTTGCTCGGTGGTGGGATGAACGATCAGGCCCTGGCTGGGAATGGTGCGTACCAGATGATGGAACTGCCGCTCGATCGAGGCCAGGTCCGGGAAGATATCCGCATGATCGTACTCGAGATTGTTGAGGATGGCGGTACGCGGGCGGTAGTGGACGAACTTCGAACGCTTGTCGAAGAAGGCACTGTCATACTCGTCGGCCTCGACCACGAAGAACGGCGTTTCGCCCAGGCGGGCCGACACCGAGAAGTTCTGCGGCACGCCGCCGATGAGAAAGCCGGGGCTCATGCTGGCATGCTCCAGTACCCAGGCCAGCATGCTGCTGGTGGTGGTCTTGCCGTGGGTGCCGGCCACCGCCAGGACCCAGCGTCCTTGCAGCACATGGTCGGCCAGCCATTGGGGGCCGGATACGTACGGCAGGCCCTTGTCCAGTACATGCTCGACCGCCGGGTTGCCCCGCGACAGGGCATTGCCGATCACCACCAGGTCAGGCGCCGGCTCGAGCTGGACAGGGTCGTAGCCCTGGGTCAGCTCGATGCCCTGGGCCTGAAGCTGGGTGCTCATCGGTGGGTAGACGTTGGCGTCCGAGCCCGTCACCCGATGGCCGAGCTCCTTGGCCAACACCGCCAGTGAGCCCATGAAAGTGCCGCAAATACCGAGAATGTGAATATGCATGGTCGACCTCGCAAAACGTCGAGGCAGGGTAGCCCAGGCCGCGGCAAATCGCACCCGCTGTTTGGCTCAGCGGTTGCGCCCGATGCCATGCCGGCGAAGCTTGCGATACAGGGTGTTGCGGCTGATCCCCAGCTGCTCGGCCACCTGGGTCATGTGCCAACGATGCTCTTCGAGCATGGTCAGCAGCACGCCGCGCTCGGCATCCTCGAGACGGCCGGTGGCAGGCGTGATCGCCACCGGCGCTGGTGGCGCTCCCTTGCGGCGAATCGGTGGCGGCAGGTCATCGAGGCCGATCCAGCCGGTTTCGCAAAGCGCCACCAAGGTGCGCAGCACATTGCGCAGCTGGCGCACGTTGCCTGGCCAGGCGAAATCCAGCAGGGCCTGGCGCGCGCCTGGCTCGATCCTGACGGGCTGGCCGTTGGCCTCCTGCTGCATCAGCAGGTCCAGGAGCTGCCCCTTGTCGCTGCGCTCACGCAAGGCAGGCAGAGCGATTTCCAGGCCGCTCAGGCGGTAGTAGAGGTCTTCACGGAAGCTGCCCTGCTCCACCCGCTCGAGCAATGCCTGATGCGTGGCACTGATGATTCGCACGTCCACGGCTTGGGGCTCGCCTCCGATCGGCACCACCTGGCGCTCTTCGAGCACGCGCAGCAGTCGGGTCTGCAGGGCCAGCGGCATGTCGCCGATCTCGTCGAGCAGCAGGGTTCCGCCATCGGCCTGCAGCAGCTTGCCACGCATGCCTTCCTTGCGTGCCCCGGTGAAGCTGCCGCCGCGATAGCCGAACAGCTCGCTCTCGATGAGGTGTTCCGGGATCGAAGCGCAATTGATCGCCACGAAGGGCTTGTCGCGGCGCCGGCTGGCCTGGTGCACGGCCTGGGCGAACGCTTCCTTGCCCGTGCCGGTCTCGCCTTGCAGCAACAACGGCACATCGCGCTCGAAGACCCGCACGGCGCGGCGAAAATCGTTGCCCAGCGCCGGATCGAGCAGGCAGATGCCGCTACTGGGCCCGGCTGCCGACGAGAGCGACGCCAGGGGTATCGACCAGGCTGGCGTCGATGCGCGGCCGCGCACGCTGGCGTAGGCCTGCCGACCATCACCCAGGCGCAACGGCCAGACAGTGCTGCCCTGGGGCATGGCACGCCCGAGCAGGTCCTCGGTACGGCAGGCCAGGAAGCGCTCCAGCGGTTCGCCGAGCAACGCGCCGCGAGCGCTATCGAGCAGGTTCAGAGCGCCCTGGTTGGCGGCGCGGATACGCCCCTGGGCATCGAACGCCAGCAGCGCTTCACTGAACGAGCCGACGGACTCGGCCTGCAGATGCAAGCGCAGCAGCCACTGGTCTTCGAACTGGCGCAGGAAGCAGCAGCTTTCGATCATCCTGGCCGACAGGCTGACCAGCGCCATGGTGTGGAACTGGCTCTGGCGCGACACGTCGAGGCGCGCCGAGGAAACATCGAGCACGGCCAGCAGCTCGCCATGGGGGTCGAACACCGGGCTCGCGGAGCAGGTCAGCCCGGTGTGCCGCCCACGGAAATGCTCGTCGCGGTGGATGGTCAGCGCCTGGCGTTCGATGACACAGGTACCGATGCCGTTGGTGCCCTCGCGGGCCTCGCTCCAGTCCGCGCCAAGCCACAGCCCGGCACGTTCGAAGACCTGCTGCTCGCTGGGCGTCGTGACGCAGTCGAGGATGATGCCGCGGGCGTCGGTCAGCAACACGGCGTGGCCTGCGCCGCATAGCTGGCGGTGCAGGCTGTGCATCTCGTCATGGGCGATCCGCAGCACCTGGCGCAGGCGCTCGCGGCTTTCCCGCAGGCGGGCCTGCTCCAGCACCACGGGAGCCTGGGCGACGCTCGGGTCGAGATGGTAGTCGTTCAGGCAGCGCAGCCAGGAACGGGCGATCGAAGGGTCGCTGCCCGGCCCGCTGGCCTTGCCGCGGGCGACCGTCACCACCTGGTCGGCATGCTGGATGAAGGGATTGCTCTGCATTGTTGTTGTGCCCCGCAGATAGAGTCTGCCCAGCATCCTCCACCTCCCGGTGCTTTGCAACGATCCCCAGCCTCCGACCAGGCGCAGCGTGTCGGAAACGGTACAAAGTGTCATCGGCGAGTGTCGCAAAGCGGGTACGAAAGCCTGCGGCAGATCACCTGCCCCGGCCAAAGGCCGCTAGCCAGAGCGGTTTGCGACAATGGCCCGAGGTTTGCTCTACGCTTTGCAGACTCCACAACAAAACCACAGACAGGAGACACACCATGCGTTACGCACATCCCGGCACCGAAGGCGCGAAAGTGTCGTTCAAGGCACGTTACGGCAACTATATCGGCGGTGAGTTCGTGCCTCCGAGCAAAGGTGAATACTTCACCAATACCTCCCCGGTGAACGGCAAGCCGATCGCCGAATTCCCCCGCTCGTCTGCCGAAGACATCGAAAAAGCCCTCGATGCCGCCCATGCCGCCGCCGATGCCTGGGGCCGTACCTCGGTCCAGGATCGCTCCAACACCCTGCTGCGGATCGCCGACCGCATCGAACAGAACCTCGAACTGCTGGCGATCACCGAGACCTGGGACAACGGCAAGCCGATCCGCGAGACCCTCAATGCCGACATTCCGCTGGCGGCCGATCACTTCCGCTACTTCGCCGGCTGCATTCGTGCCCAGGAAGGTTCTGCAGCCGAGATCAACGACAGCACCGTGGCCTATCACATCCATGAGCCGCTCGGCGTGGTCGGCCAGATCATCCCATGGAACTTCCCACTGCTGATGGCTGCCTGGAAACTCGCCCCGGCCCTGGCTGCCGGCAACTGCGTGGTGCTCAAGCCAGCCGAGCAGACCCCGCTGGGCATCAGCGTGCTGGCCGAGCTGATCGGCGACCTGTTGCCACCTGGCGTGCTCAACATCGTGCAAGGCTATGGCCGCGAAGCCGGCGAGGCGCTGGCCACCAGCAAGCGCATCGCCAAGATCGCCTTCACCGGCTCCACTCCGGTCGGCTCGCATATCATGAAGTGCGCCGCCGAGAACATCATCCCGTCCACCGTGGAGCTGGGCGGCAAGTCGCCGAACATCTACTTCGAAGATGTCATGCAGGCCGAAGCGTCGTTCATCGACAAGGCAGCCGAAGGCCTGGTGCTGGCCTTCTTCAACCAGGGCGAAGTGTGCACCTGCCCATCGCGCGCGCTGGTTCAGGAATCGATCTACCCGCAGTTCATGGAAGTGGTGTTGGAAAAGGTCAAGAAGATCAAGCGCGGCGACCCGCTGGACACCGAGACCATGGTCGGCGCCCAGGCCTCGCAGCAGCAATTCGACAAGATCCTCTCTTACCTGCAGATCGCCGAGCAGGAAGGCGCCGAGCTGCTGGCCGGCGGCCAGGTGGAAAGGCTCGAAGGCAACCTGGCCACCGGCTACTACATCCAGCCGACCCTGCTCAAGGGCAGCAACAAGATGCGCGTGTTCCAGGAAGAGATCTTCGGCCCGGTGGTCAGCGTCACGACCTTCAAGGACGAAGCCGAGGCCCTGGCGATCGCCAACGATACCGAGTTCGGCCTCGGCGCCGGTGTCTGGACCCGCGACATCAACCGCGCCTACCGCATGGGTCGCGGCATCAAGGCCGGTCGCGTCTGGACCAACTGCTATCATCTGTACCCGGCGCACGCGGCCTTCGGTGGCTACAAGAAGTCCGGCGTCGGTCGCGAGACCCACAAGATGATGCTCGATCATTACCAGCAGACCAAAAACCTGTTGGTCAGCTACGACATCAATCCGCTGGGGTTCTTCTAAGCTGCAAGCTGCAAGCTGCAAGAAAAAGCAGAGCGTGCACGGCCTGCTTTTCTCTTGCGGCTCGTGGCTTGAATGGAGATGGCGCGCTTCATGCAGGACCGATCACCAAGGGCCGGCATCTCCTGCCGGCCACCAAGAACAACAAAGGTGAACACGATGCCTAGCGATCATTCCGCAAATGCACCGGCAGGTGCTTCAGTCGACTTCGAGAAGGTCGGGGCCGACTACTTCGAGCAACGTGAACTGAAGAAAGGCGCCGCCGGCTGGGTCCTGCTGGTGGGCCTGGGCGTGGCCTACGTCATTTCCGGCGACTACGCCGGCTGGAACTTCGGCCTGGCCCAGGGAGGCTGGGGCGGGATGTTCCTGGCGACCTTGCTGATGGCCACCATGTACCTGTGCATGTGCTTCTCCCTGGCCGAACTGTCCTCGATGATTCCCACCGCCGGCGGCGGCTACGGCTTCGCGCGCAGCGCCTTCGGGCCGTGGGGCGGTTTCCTGACCGGTACGGCCATTCTCATCGAATACGCCATCGCGCCGGCGGCGATTGCCGTGTTCATCGGTGCCTACTGCCAGTCGCTGTTCGGCATCGGCGGCTGGATGATCTACCTGGCGTTCTACATCGTGTTCATCGGCATCCATATCTTTGGCGTTGGCGAAGCCTTGAAGCTGATGTTCATCATCACCGCGGTCGCGGCCATCGCCCTGGCGGTCTTCCTGCTTGGCATGCTGCCCCATTTCGATGCAGCCAACCTGTTCGACATTCCCCAGACCAGTGCAGCCGGCGCCAGCGCCTTCCTGCCGTTCGGCTATGTCGGGGTCTGGGCGGCGATACCCTACGCGATCTGGTTCTTCCTGGCCGTCGAAGGCGTGCCGCTGGCCGCCGAGGAAACCAAGAACCCGCGTCGCGACCTGCCACGGGGCCTGATCGGCGCCATGCTGGTGCTGCTCAGCTTCGCCTTGCTGATCCTGGTGATCGGCCCTGGCGGAGCCGGAGCCGACGCGCTCAAGGTCTCGGGCAACCCGCTGGTCGAGGCACTGGCCAAGGCCTACGGCGGCTCGACCTGGATGGGCGGCTTCGTCAACCTGGTGGGGCTGGCAGGCTTGATCGCCAGCTTCTTCTCGATCATCTATGCCTATTCGCGGCAGATCTTCGCCCTGTCGAGGGCCGGCTACCTGCCGCGCAAATTGTCCCAGACCAACAAGAGCAAGGCGCCGGTGCTGGCCCTGGTGATCCCCGGCATCATCGGCTTCGCCTTGTCGCTGACCGGCCAGGGCGACTTGCTGATCCTGGTGGCGGTATTCGGCGCGACGCTGTCCTACGTACTGATGATGGCTGCCCATATCACCCTGCGCATTCGTCGTCCGAAGATGGAGCGCCCCTACCGCACCCCCGGCGGCATTCTGACCTCCGGCGTGGCGCTGGTGCTGGCCTGCCTGGCCGTGGTCGCCGGCTTCCTGGTCGACCCACGGGTGGTGATCGGCGCGGCGCTGATCTATGCGGTGCTGATCGCCTACTTTGCGCTCTACAGTCGGCATCATCTGGTGGCTGGCACCCCGGAGGAGGAGTTCGCCGCCATCCAGAAAGCCGAACAGGCGCTGCACTGATCCTGAACAGGCCAGGGGCATCGCTGCCGCGCGCCTGGCTGACCTGCGCCGTGACCGCCTCGGCGCCGTGGAGGTTGTGAATGGCAAGTTTCGTACATACGGTCGGCAATCAGATCCACCGTTTCGACAGTCTCAGGGAAGTGTTGGCCAAGGCCAGCCCGGCCCGCTCCGGTGACGTTCTCGCTGGCGTGGCCGCCAGCAGCGACGCCGAGCGGGTCGCGGCGCAGATGGCACTGGCGGACATCCCGCTCCGGCAGTTTCTCGACGAGGCGCTGGTCCCTTACGAAGATGACGAAATCACCCGGCTGGTCATCGATACCCATGACGCCGAGGCCTTCGCGCCGGTCAGTCACCTGACCGTGGGTGGCTTGCGCGACTGGCTGCTCGGCGAGCAGGCCGACGAAGCCGCCTTGCGTGCCCTGGCGCCCGGCCTGACCCCGGAAATGGCTGCGGCAGTGTCGAAGATCATGCGTATCCAGGACCTGGTGCTGGTCGCCCAGAAGATCCGCGTGGTGACGCGCTTTCGCGGCACCATGGGCCTGCGTGGACGGCTATCGACGCGCCTGCAGCCGAACCACCCGACCGACGATCCCGCCGGGATCGCCGCCAGCATCCTCGACGGCCTGCTGTACGGCAACGGCGACGCCATGATCGGCATCAACCCGGCCACCGACAGCACGGCCTCGATCTGCGCCCTGCTGGAAATGCTCGATGCCATCATCCAGCGCTACGACATCCCGACCCAGGCCTGCGTGCTGACCCATGTGACGACTTCGATCGCGGCCATCGAGCGCGGCGTGCCGCTGGACCTGGTGTTCCAGTCCATCGCCGGCACCGAAGCGGCCAATGCCGGCTTCGGTATCAACCTGAACCTGCTGCAGGAAGGCTACGAGGCTGGCCTGAGCCTCAAGCGCGGCAGCCTGGGACAGAACCTGATGTACTTCGAGACCGGCCAGGGCAGCGCGCTGTCGGCCAACGCCCACCATGGCGTCGACCAGCAGACCTGCGAAGCACGCGCCTATGCCGTCGCCCGGCACTTCAAGCCGTTCCTGGTCAATACCGTGGTCGGTTTCATCGGTCCCGAGTACCTGTACAACGGCAAGCAGATCATTCGTGCCGGCCTGGAGGACCATTTCTGCGGCAAGCTGCTGGGCGTGCCGATGGGCTGCGACATCTGCTATACCAACCACGCCGAGGCCGACCAGGACGACATGGACAGCCTGCTCACCCTGCTGAGCGTGGCCGGGATCAACTTCATCATGGGGATCCCGGGGTCCGACGACATCATGCTCAACTACCAGACCACCTCGTTCCATGATGCCTTGTATGCGCGCCAGGCCCTTGGTCTACGCCCGGCACCGGAATTCGAGCAGTGGCTGGCCCGTACCGGCATCCTCACCCAGGCCGATGGCCAGGTGCGCTTGGCCGAGAGCTTGCCAGCGGCTTTCCGCCAGGCACTGGCACAACTGGGATAGAAGACCATGGAAAAAACCACTCCGAGTACCGAAAACCCCTGGCACGCCCTGCGCACCCTGACCTCGGCACGCATCGCCCTGGGTCGGGCCGGCACCAGCCTGCCGACCCGCGCCCAGCTCGACTTCCAGTTCGCCCATGCGCAGGCTCGTGACGCGGTGCACCTGCCGTTCGACCGAGCCAGCCTGGGCGACGGGCTCGCCCAGCTCGGCCATGCCGCGTTGCTGCTGCACAGCGCGGCCAGCGACCGTGACCAGTACCTGCAGCGCCCGGATCTGGGTCGCCGGCTGGACCAGGCGTCGATCCAGACCCTGCGCGAACACGTCGACGAGCAACCTGGCGGGGCCGACCTGGCGATCGTGATCGCCGACGGGCTGTCGGCGCTGGCCGTGCATCGCCACGCTCTACCGCTGCTGGCCCGCTTCAAGGAGCAGGCGGCGGCGGACGGCTGGTCGGTGGCGCCGGTCACGCTGGTCGAGCAGGGCCGGGTCGCGGTGGCCGACGAAATCGGCGAGCTGCTCGGTGCGCGCATGACGGTGATGCTGATCGGCGAGAGGCCAGGGCTCAGCTCGCCGGACAGCCTTGGCGTGTATTTCACCTATGGCCCGCGGGTCGGCCTGACCGATGCGTATCGCAACTGCATTTCCAACGTGCGGCTCGAAGGCCTGAGCTACGGCATGGCCGCCCACCGCCTGCTGTATCTCATGCGCGAGGCTTGCAGGCGCCAGCTGTCCGGCGTCAGGCTCAAGGACGAGGCACAGGTCCATGCCCTCGAACAGCACGACCAGCCGGACACGACCGGAAACTTCCTGCTGCCCAGGGAATAGGGCCGATGGCAAGGCAGATTGCGCAATCAGTCTGCCTGTCGGCACAGGCCTGGCCCACGGTAACCCGCCGCTACAAACTCTCCGGGCATAAAGCGATCTTCGCCGTATAATGCCTAGCTGCCATGTGTGAAATTTTACCTTTTACCCGGTGAATTCAGGCTGGTACGAACGTTCTTGCTAGGACTTTTCGTACAAAAAAGCCTGGCTACGCCCTTGGCATCGTCCGCTATCGCGAGCCCTCGCCGCTCAAGAACACAGGTGCTGTACATGGATTTCAACCCGCTGGACCTCATCCTGCATCTCGATGCCTACCTAGATCTGCTGGTCAGCAATTATGGGCCCTGGATCTATGCGATCCTCTTCACCGTGATCTTCTGCGAAACCGGGCTGGTGGTCATGCCGTTCCTGCCAGGCGACTCGCTGCTGTTCATCGCCGGAGCCGTGGCCGCCGGTGGCGGCATGGACCCGGTCCTGCTCGGCGGCCTGCTGATGGCGGCGGCGATCCTTGGTGACAGCACCAACTACGTCATAGGCCGCACGGCGGGAGAACGGTTGTTCCGCAACCCCAACTCGAAGATCTTCCGTCGCGACCATCTGCGACAGACCCATGAATTCTACCAACGCCATGGCGGCAAGACCGTCACCCTGGCGCGCTTCCTGCCGATCCTGCGCACCTTCGCGCCCTTCGTCGCCGGCATCGCTCGCATGCACTACCCGCGCTTCCTCGGCTTCAGCGTCGCAGGCTCGGTACTGTGGGTCGGTAGCCTGGTCACGCTCGGCTACTTCTTCGGTAACGTGCCATTGATCAAGCAGCACCTGTCGCTGATGATCGTGGCGATCATCCTGCTTTCCCTGGTGCCGATGCTCATCGGTCTGTCGCGCGGCCGTGGTGGCCGGGCAGCCAAGGCGCACTGACCCCGCGGATGTGGTCCTTGCGCGCCTGGCGGCGCCAGCGAACGCTGGCTCGCTATCCTGTCGAATCGCAGCAATGGCAGGCGGTCCGCGAACGCCTGCCACTGCTCGATGGCCTGAGCGAGGATGAAGATCGCTGGCTGCGCGAAGCCAGCGTGCTGTTCCTGCATGACAAGCACCTGACCACCCTGTCCGGTCTCGAACTCGATCCGGGCCAGCGGTTGTTCCTCGCCGCTCAGGCCCAGCTACCGTTGCTGTACCTCGGCCAACTCGACTGGTACCGGGGTTTCCATGAGCTGATCCTCTACCCGGACGACTTCCTCAGCCCGCAGCGCTATCGCGACGCCAGCGGCGTCGAGCATGCCTGGAACGCCGAGCACAGTGGCGAAGCCTGGTTGCAGGGGCCGGTGATCATGGCCTGGCCTGGGGTGCAGGCCAGCGGCGGCTGGGACGGCTACAACCTGGTGATCCACGAGTTGGCGCACAAGCTCGACATGCTCGGTGGTGACGCCAACGGCCTGCCTCCACTGCATCGCGACATGCGTGTGAGCGATTGGGCCACGGCCATGCAAGGCGCCTTCGACGACCTCAACCGGCAACTGGACGCCGACCCGGACGCGCAGACCGCGATCGACCCCTACGCGGCGGAAAACCCGGCCGAGTTCTTCGCCGTCACCAGCGAGTATTTCTTCAGCGCGCCCGACCTTCTGCATGAGGCGTATCCGGCGGTGTACCAGCAGCTGCGCCGGTTCTATCGGCAGGATCCGCTCGAGCGCCTGGCACGTCTGCAAGCCGAGCACCCGGCCTACCGCGAACACCCGGCCTGAACCTGCCGCAACGCCTGGCGACGTGGCATGCGCTGGCGGAATGTGCCTATAATCGCGACCAATTTTCCTGGTCAAACATGGGGGCACTGCCCAATGAGCTACAGCAAGATTCCGGCAGGCAAGGACCTGCCGAACGACATCTACGTCGCCATCGAGATCCCGGCCAACCACGCGCCGATCAAGTACGAGATCGACAAGGACAGCGACGCCCTGTTCGTCGACCGCTTCATGGCTACCCCGATGTTCTACCCCGCCAACTATGGCTACATCCCCAACACCCTGGCCGATGACGGTGATCCGCTCGACGTGCTGGTCGTGACCCCCTACCCGGTCGCGCCAGGCTCGGTCATCCGCGCCCGTCCGGTCGGCGTCCTGCACATGGACGACGAAAGCGGCGGCGACGCCAAGATCCTGGCCGTGCCGCACGACAAGCTGACCCAGCTGTACGTCGACATCAAGGAATACACCGACCTGCCGGCGCTGCTGCTCGAGCAGATCAAGCACTTCTTCGAGAACTACAAGGATCTGGAGAAGGGCAAATGGGTCAAGATCAAGGGCTGGGAAGGCGCAGACGCCGCCCGCGCCGAGATCACCAAGTCGGTCGCGGCCTACAAGGGCTGATCCGCTCCAGTGCCTGCAAGGAGCCTCGCTTCGGCGGGGCTTTTTCATGCCTGCCGAAAACCGCGCGAGCGACGCGCCCTGTAGTCTTTCCTACGGCAGTGGCCAAACTTCGCGTTTATTTTCCGCCCTCCCGCTACCCGCTAGACTCGGTCGCATGAAGACATCCGGCGACCGCCTCAAGGCCCTCCTGAAAGAATGCAACCTGACCGCGTCCGACCTCGCCGCGCAGCGCAATGTCGCGCCCCAGCACGTCAACAACTGGTTCAACCGTGGCATCCCGCTGGCGCGCGTCGATGAACTGGCCGAGCTGCTGTGCGTGAACCGCCGCTGGTTGCTGACCGGCCAGGGCCGCAAGTACGCCAAGCCGATCCTTCGCCCCTTGCCGATCAGCACCCAGACAGACTCGGCGGCCATCAGCGCCGAACTGGCTGGCAGCGACGCCAGGCTGATCCGCCTGCCCTACCACCAGGCCCGCGATGGCAGGTTACTGGCAGTGCCGGAGCGCGGCCTGACGTTGCCGGCCCAGGCGCTGGCCGGCTGCGGCGTCGAGCCGGCCGCCGCCCTGAGTGTCAGCATGCCCAGCGACAACATGGAGCCGCAGTTGCCCCAAGGCGCCACTCTGGCTATCGATCGCGGCATGACCCGCATCGTCGACGGCGAAGCCTACGCCCTGCTGCACAAGGGCTACCTGCGCGTTCACCAGCTCAGCCAAGGCCCCAGCGGCGCCTGGTATCTGCACAGCCAGGACACCGACCGCTACCCAAGCGAACGCTACACGGCCGAGCAGCGCGCGGCCCAGGCGATGGAGATCATCGGTTGGGTATTCTGGTGGTCGCACCTGCGCCCTACCCGTCCGCGATGACAGCCAAAGGGATTTTTTGCTGGGCAACCCCGTCGCTGGCAGGTATCCTTGCCAGCACTTTCGCCTCTGCCGGCCGTTGCCGCATCGCAGAGGCCGGACGCTGGCTCAAACAGCCATTCGTCCCCTGAGGCCTCCATGGCCGATCATCGTTTGCAGGCGGTTGTGGCTTACCAAAAATGAGCCAGGACCGTCCCCGAGAAGCCGGCCACAAGCCGGCTTTTTAATGCCCGAAAGATGGACATTTGTGCTTCGAGGGCCGCTGCGCGGCCCTATCGCGACCGGTCCGGCGCCTCACCGCTCCACCCTGCCCATTTTTCAAGCCACTCAGCAAAGCTGTCACGCGTCGACGAACGCCGGCATGCCTGTTGCAGATGAAGTAATTCCGCACGGGCGGCAAGTTGTTCAAGGCACAACTTAGAATGCGCAGAGACTTGATACTTCGGTCTATCGAAAGCATACCGGGCTGTACAACCTAAGTTGGCTGCGAGTCACGCCCAGGTATTTTTATTGACGTCATTTGCCCGCCAACATCCTCCGCCCCCATAAAATAATTCTAACTTCGCCAAGCACGCCGGCTGCTAATGTAATACCAATTATTTCGAACATGACGTCCAACGGTCGCCATTCCCGCCCTGTCATGCCGAGCCTCCCTCCGTCCTGCCCGAACCGGCCTGAAAGGACCACACCATGCCTTCTTCATCCCAAGCACCAGCCGACAAGCTGGAAAGTGTCCAGATGCTGCGTGCCATCGCCGCGCTTGCCGTAGTGTTCTTTCACATACCGTTGTTCCGCAACGGCGAGTGGGGCGTGGACATCTTCTTCGTGATCAGTGGCTTCATCATGGCGCTGGTTACCGTCCAGTCCGCTAGCCACTTCTTCACCAAGCGGCTGATCCGTGTCGTTCCCTTGTACTGGCTCGGCACACTGGGGGTATTCGGCATCGCCCTGGTGATGTCGAACCTGCTGGACAACACGACCGCCGATGCGACAGGCCTGGTCAAGTCGTTGCTCTTCATCCCCTACCAGAAGGGCGAGTATGTGCAACCCCTGCTCTTTCTTGGCTGGACCTTGAACTTCGAGATGTTCTTCTATGCCTTGTTCGCCCTGTCCATGGCGATCAGTCATCGTCATCGCCTGCTGGTCTGTTCGAGCCTGATCCTGGCCTTGGTGCTGCTGGGTCGCCTGGTAAGCTTCGACAGCGTGCCGGCGCGCTTCTACACCGACCAGATCCTCCTGGATTTCGTCCTGGGCATGGGTTGCTACGCAGTCTACGTTCGCACGGCCAACTGGCGTCGGACAACGCCAGGCAACGGCGCCCGTGCGCTGCTGATACTGACCGGCAGCGCCGCGCTGCTGTACATGGCGCTCTACGGGGACCTGACCGAGACAGCGCAACGCTGGGTGGTGTGGGGCATACCGGCAGCGGTGGCATTTCTGGCGCTGGTGCATGGCTGCGCCGGGCTGCGCTTGCCCAGCCTGCTGGTATTGCTCGGCGATGCCAGCTATTCGCTGTACCTGTTCCACCCGTATGTGCTGAAAGTCTTCAACAAGGTCTTCCATGTGTTCGACGCCCCGGGCTTGCTCGCCTATGTCATGACACCCGTGAGCATTGGCTTGTGCTGCCTTGTGGCAATCTGCATTTATCGCCTGGTGGAACTGCCGATGACCCAGTGGCTGCGTGTCCTTTTCATCGACCGACGCAAGCCAGCCATCCAGCCGCAGGTCCTGCCGATGGGAAATGGCAAATAGAGCAGCCAGGTCATGTCGGCATCCGCTTTACCATCATTGCCCTGCTCGGACCTGACTTGTCCGTCACCTCCACATCGATCGCGGCAGTGCGTCGCTCAGACGTCTTCGTCCCAGCACCAAGCTGAGCTCATGAAGCAACTCCTAGGAGCCGGCAATCATGAACTCAGCGCTTGATGGTCGAGCACGCATCCAGGCTTTACACAGGTTAGAAGTCGTACCGAGCGCCAACCGTCATGCTGCGCGAGGGCCCCTGGAAGTTGAACGTCGACGTGGAGCCCACCCGCGACAGATAGTCCCGGTCAAACAGGTTGTTGACGTTGAGGGTCGCCGTGAGCTTCGAGGTGACGGGGTATGACAGCATTGCATCGACGGTGGCATAGCCCGGTGCATCGATGCGCACGCCGCCGTTCTCGGAGTAGAAGTTGCTCATTGCCGAGACGCCACCACCGATGGCCAGTCCAGACAGCGGACCTTGGCTGATGGTGTATTTGCTCCAGAGCGACGCCTGATTGCGCGGCATGATGAAGAAGGTGGCCTCGGTGTCACCGTCGACCGTTTCCGTTTCCATCCAGGTGTACCCTGCCAGCAATTCCCAGTTAGGCGTCAGCTTGCCGCTGACTTCCACTTCGGCACCCTTGACGCGCGTCTTGCCGGAGGCAACGGAGAAGCCAGTGTCCACGCCATCGGCATCGTATTCGGTGCTGGCGCGGTTCTTGTCGGTCAAGTGGAATACCGAGACACGAGCGTTGAGGTCGCCACCGAAGTAACTGCTCTTGAGCCCGAACTCATACTGATCGCCTTCGCGTGGCTTTAGGACCCGGCCGTTGCTATCGGTATCCGACTGCGGCTTGAACACCTGCGAGTAGCTGGCGTACAGCGCATGGTTGTCGGTGAGGTCGTAGACCAACCCTGCATAGGGCGTAAAACGACCATCGACACGCTTGTCGTCTTCGGCGGTCGAGCCGCTGCTCAGGGTAGTCGTGTAGAAATCGCCGCGATACCAGCTAAAGCGTCCACCGGCGATCAGCGCCAGGCGCTCGATCGGACGGAAGGTGACCTTGGAGTACAGGCCGTACTCTTGCTCTTGCATGCCGGTTTCGGTGCTGTAGTTCGGCGAGGGCTTGGCGAACCGCTTCGGCGAGTAGCTATTGACGTCGATGTTCCCCAGGGTGGTCGAGCCGTTGAGGTATTCGGTGTCGTAGTTCTTGTAGTCGGTGCCGACCACGAATTCGCTGATCTGGCCAAAGGTTTCGAAGGGCTGGCTGTAGCTTGCGTCCAACGAGTAGGTGTCTTGGGTGAAGTCTCGGGCGCTGGCGCGCTCGGAGTTGGCACCGCTGGTACCGTTGGTCGCGGTGAAGGCATACAGGTAGTTGGTGTCGCGGTGCGAACCACGGGCGGCGATACGGCCATAGCCACCGTTATCGAAGCGGTGGGTCAGCTCGGCGACCAGGTCGGTGGTCTTTCCATCGAAGTAGTTCCAGTCGGCGCCAAGGAACCTGGAATGGCTGAAGTCGGGAACCTCACCGGAAAGCGTTGCCGGGTAGCCGTTGTGCGGGGTGATGTTCTTCACTTCGTGGATCAGGCCGAACGACAACAGGGTGGCATCGTCCAGATCGATATCCAACGCACCGTAGTAGCTGTTGCTGGTGTTGGCGTTGTAGTCGACTTCGCCATTGGTATCGTCACGCGAAGCGACGAAACGTCCGCGCACCCGACCAGCAGCATCCAGCGGCCCGCCCAGGTCGATTTCTTCGTGGTTGGTGTCCCATGTACCGTAGCTGGCTTCGACATGGCCCTGGAACTCGGCGGTCGGACGCTTGCGCACCATGTTCACGATGCCGCCCAGCTCGCTGGTGCTGCTGAACAACCCGGCCGGGCCACGCATGATCTCGACACGATCGAAGGCCGCCAACCCAGGCACGGTGCCGAAGATACTGGCCATGGGTGCCGGCAAGCCGTCGATGTTGAACTCGCTGTACTCATAGCCGCGGGCATAGATCGATGAACGACCGCTATCGTTGGTCAGGGTACGCAGACCAGCGGTGTATTTGGCCAGGTCATCCAGATGCACGAACTGGCGATCCTTGATGTAGTCCTGGGTGTAGACGGTGACCGACTGCGGGATTTCCTTGAGCGACGCCGGGGTCTTGGTACCCACGGTCGCAGCGTCGACGCTGTAGCCACCGGTTTCTTCCGAAGACAGCATGTCGTAGAGACGGTTGCCTTCGATGGTCAGTGCCGGCAGATCAAGCGAACTGTCCGCCGCCGTCTGGTTCGCCACCGTCTCGGCCAGTGCCGACAATGAGAACGGCGCCAATAGCCCTAGAACCAGCCATCCCCGAATCCGTTCTGGACTCCCCTTCCCCTTGACAGCGCTCATGACACACCCTTCTGTTGGATTTGTGGACAGAACAGCACTGGGTCCGTCCGCGCCGCTACGAGTGGCTCAAGCCACTTTCTTGAGCGCAGCAGCCTGTGTCCTGGCTCATGCCAGACGTTGGGCGGTGTTGGGACTGGGCAAGGATGACGGCAGAAAGACCTGAATGACAGTCAATCGCAAACGAAACCAGTTGCTTTTTGCGAACGATACCGGACGACAAACAGGGGTGCAGCAGGATTAACCTTCTTAACACAGGCTGTGCCAGACAGGCCCGGGCAGACAAGAACCGACACGGTGCGATTGCCCCATCCCCGCCGCAATGGGATGATGTGTAACTGATAGAAATTCTTATTCAAGGCTAGTCATGCCCACCTCTCTCTTGCTCGTCGAAGATGATTCGCGTCTGCGTGAGGACCTTGAGCGCCACTTTCTCAACCGCAGCTTTCTGGTCGACGCGTGTGCTTCCGGTGCCCAGGCGTTGAAAGCAGCCCAGCACAACCACTTCGACCTGGTGTTGCTGGACATCATGCTTCCAGGGCTCGACGGTCTCAGTCTGCTCGACGAATTACGCCGCCAACAGGCAGTACCGGTGATGTTGATGTCGGCGTTGGGCGCCGAGCAAGATCGCATCAGTGGCTTTACCCGGGGCGCGGACGACTACCTGCCCAAGCCTTTCAGCCTGGCTGAGCTGGACGCCCGGGTCGATGCACTTCTGCGCCGTGTGGCCTTTGACCGGGTCACGGTACGACAGACTGAAACCGGACCGGTAAGGATCGACCATGAGCATCAGGATGTCATTCACCATGGCCAGGTAGCCGGGCTTACGGCCTCCGAATTTCGCTTGCTCGCTACGCTCAAAGCTCACCCTGGCGAAGCCCTGAGCAAGGCCTTTCTTTATCAGACAGTGCTGTATCGCGCTTATACCCGCCTGGACCGGGGCCTCGATGTCCATGTATGCAACCTGCGCCGCAAGTTGGCCGATATCGGTGTACAGCGTTGGCAAATCCAGGCAGTGCGCAGTCAGGGATACATTCTGGTCGACACGGAACGACATTGATGCGCCGCCATCCCTTGCTGTGGAAACTGGCGGCCTTGCAGGTCAGCTTCTGTCTGCTGCTGACCTGGCTTATGTGGACCTGGGGGTTGTCGGTACAGCGCAGTACCTATTTTCTCTCCCAGGCCGATCAGCATTATCTAGCGCGCCATGCGCAACAGGCTGAGCAGGCCTGGCAGCATGGGGGCGCAGCCGGCGCCGAAGCCTTTCGCAGGGAACTGGAACAAGCCGAGGGCATCTGGGCAGCGGTGATCGGTCCGCAACTACAAAGCCTTGGCACTACGCCGCTGGATGCCCAAGAAGCCAGTCACCTGACGTTCATGCGCAAGCTCGAGTGGCCGATGAGCCGGCGCCTGCAGGACGAACTTCCCTACGTCAGCATCGAGTTCCCGCAACATCCCGAGCAAGGCCGCCTGGTGATGCAACTGCCCGAGCGCCTGCTGCCCACGGGCCTGACGCCGTGGACTCACGTCATCACCCACGGCGTCGCGCCCTCGCTGATGGCACTGCTGTTGTGCCTGGCCATCTATCGACACCTGGTCGTGCCACTCAACCGCCTGCGCGACCGCGCCGACGCCTTGCGCGCCGACAATCTGGACGACTCCGGCCTTCTCCTGCAGGAACGGCGCGATGAGCTGGGCGAACTGGCGCAGGCTTTCGAACACATGGCCGCGCGCCTTCGCCAAAGCCTTGAACAACAACGCCTGCTGCTGCGCACGTTATCCCACGAACTGCGTACCCCGCTGGCGCGGCTACGCATCGCCCATGACAGCATGCTCACACCCGAGCAGTTGCGCGCACGCCTGGAGCGGGAGGTGAACGATATGCAGAAGTTGCTCGAGGACACGTTGGACCTTGCCTGGATGGACACCGAGCAGCCACAACTATCTACCGAACCTGTAATGATGGTTTCAGTCTGGGAAGCATTGTCCCAGGATGCCTGTTTCGAAAGCGGCTGGGATCGAGCTCGCCTGCATTGCTCGCTCGGTACCGATTGCCGGGTGCAGGCCCATCTGGACAGCCTGGCCCAGGCGCTGGAAAACCTGATGCGCAATGCCATTCGTCATTCGCCCGCCGAAGGCCGGGTCAGCCTGGAGGGCTGGCGTGAGGGCGACTGTTGGCACCTGCGCCTGAGCGACCAGGGCCCTGGCGTACCCCAGGCTGACCTTGAACGCATCTTCGAACCCTACCAGCGCCTACCCGACAGCGGAGCAGGCTTCGGCCTGGGGCTGGCCATCGCCCGCCGCGCAATCGTGCTGCAGGGTGGTCGGTTGTGGGCCAGCAATGGCCATCCCGGCCTGTGCCTGCATCTCCTGCTACCTGTCGCCCGGGAATGTTTAGAAGGTTAATGCGCTTTACGCCCACAGGGTCCTGATTATCATCTCGACTGTTCAGCCGTGCACACCTTACAAAGCCCTGATGAGACTCCTGATGAGCAAGATGATCCTGTCCTTGGCTTTGGCGCTGGTCCTCGCGGCCCCCGTTGCCCTGGCCCAGCCCAAGCACGAGCAGAAAATGGACACCTCGTTGCTGTACCACCAGGACCTGGCCTACCGTTTCAGCCAGCTCGACCTGGACTCGGTCGATGGCCGACGCCATTATCGCCTGTGGATCGGCAAGCCGGACCGCCCCGCGCCCGCGGCAGGTTATCCGGTGCTATGGATGCTCGATGGCAATGCCGCGCTGGGCGCCCTGGACAGCGCACAGCTGAACCAACTCGCCGCTGGCCAGGCGCCGCTGCTGGTGGCTGTAGGTTATCAGACCGAGCAGCGTATCGAGCGTGCCGGGCGCACCTATGATTACACCCCCGCGTTACTTGGCCAGGCCGAACAGCTCGACCCGCTGACCGGCCAGCCCAGCGGCGGCGTTGATCTGTTCCTCGACCTGCTGGCCCAGCGCATGCGGCCGATGGTGGATGGCGTCGCGCCCATCGATCCTGAGCGCCAGACCCTCTGGGGGCACTCCTACGGCGGCTTGGCCGTGCTGCACACGCTGTTTACCCGTCCCGGCATGTTCAGCCACTACGCCGCCGCCAGTCCTTCGCTGTGGTGGCATGACGGCGCTATCGTTCGCGAAGCGACAGGCTTGCAGGAGCGCCTGGGTGAAACGCGGCCACATCTGCTGCTGATGCACGGTGGCGAGGAAGCCGCTCGCCCACGCGGACCGTCGAAAGGAGATAGCCAGGGGCCCGCGCGCCAGCTGAGCGAAGACCTGGCCAAGGTACCAGGGCTGGACGTTCGCTTCCAACGCTTCGAGGGGCTGGGTCATGGGCCCATGCTGCCGGCCTCGTTGCGCTTCGTGGTCGAGCAAATGTCCCGATGAACAAGTCGCTCGCTGCCTGCGATAGCGCCGCATGGGCAGCGAGCCCCAAGTTCAGCCCTTGACGCACACTACCTGGCGCAGGGTATGCACCACCTCGACCAGGTCGCGCTGGGCGCGCATGACCGCGTCGATGTCCTTGTAGGCCATGGGGATCTCGTCGATCACGTCCTTGTCCTTGCGGCATTCCACGTGCGCCGTGGCGCGCTTCTGGTCGTCCAGGGTGAAGCGGCTCTTGGCCTTGCTGCGGCTCATCACTCGCCCGGCGCCATGGCTGCAGGAGCAGAACGACTCGGCATTGCCCAGGCCGCGGACGATGAAGCTGCGCGCGCCCATGGAGCCAGGGATGATGCCCAGTTCACCTGCGTGCGCGGAAACCGCGCCCTTGCGGGTGACCAGCACTTCGCGTCCGAAATGCCGTTCGCGCTGCACGTAGTTGTGGTGGCAGTTGACCGCTTCCAGGCTGGCTTCGAAGGGTTTGTCGATGACCCTGCGGGCGGCGGCGACCACCGCCTGCATCATCAGCTCGCGGTTGTGCCGGGCGAAGTCCTGGGCCCACTCGACCGCCTCGACATAGTCGGCGAAGTGTCTGCTGCCTTCCTCGAAATAGGCCAGGTCCTTGTCCGGCAAGTTGGCCAGGTGCTGACGCATGTCGGCCTGGGCCAGCTCGATGAACAGGCTGCCGATGGCATTGCCAACGCCTCGCGAACCGCTGTGCAGCATGAACCAGACCCGGTCGGCCTCATCCAGGCAGACCTCGATGAAATGGTTGCCGCCACCCAGGGTACCCAGGTGCTGGCGGTGGTTGCTCTTCTCCAGGCGGGGGTACTTGTCGGTGATGGCCTTGAAGCGTGCCGCCAGCCGCCCCCAGGCCTGGTCGGCCTGGCGCGGTATGTGGTCCCAGGCGCCCCGGTCGTGACGACCGAAGGTCTTGCCGTGCGGCACGGCCTGCTCGATGGCGCTGCGCAAGCCATGCAGGTTGTCCGGCAGGTCATGGCCGTGCAACGAGGTCAGCGCGGCGATCATGCCGCAGCCGATGTCGACGCCAACCGCCGCCGGGATGATCGCGCCCACCGTGGGAATCACGCTGCCGATGGTCGAACCCTTGCCCAGGTGGACATCGGGCATGACCGCCAGGTGCTTGAAGATGAACGGCATGCGCGCGGTGTTGATGAGCTGGCGCCGGGCCTCGTCCTCGACCGGCACGCCCTCGGTCCATAGCTTGATCGGCTTGGCGCCGGCGACTTCGAGCTTGTTCATGGTGCCTCCTCCAAGGTGCCTGAGGCCATCATACTCGCCATAGGTCGTACACAGGCGACTTGCCATCGGGGTGGTCCGGTGGAGTATCCTTGCGCGGTCTTCAGGGCGGGGTGAAACTCCCCACCGGCGGTAAATCGAAAGATGAGCCCGCGAGCGCCTTGGCCATGCCAAGGGTCAGCAGACCTGGTGAGATCCCAGGGCCGACGGTCACAGTCCGGATGAAAGAAGGCGTCAGGCAGGGACCTTCCGGTACCCTTGCGCGCGCATTTTGTTCGCCCCGAGACGTTCATCTTCCACGAGGAGCGTTTCATGTCCACTTCGCACCACCCGCAATTCCCCAACGTGACCGCCGCCATCGCCGCCTTCCGCGCCGGCCGGCCCGTGCTTTTGCTCGACGACGACGACCGCGAGGACGAGGCGGACATCATCGCCGCCGCCGAAAACATCACGCTGCAAACCATGGCCATGATGATCCGCGACTGCAGCGGCATCGTCTGTCTGTGCCTGGACGAGGCGACCGTCGACGCCCTGCAGCTGGCGCCGATGGTGCAGAACAACCAGGCCCGCCACGGGACCGGCTTCACCGTGACCATCGAGGCCGCCGAAGGCATCAGTACCGGCGTCTCGGCCCAGGACCGCATCACCACCATCCAGGCCGCCCTGCGCTCCACCGCCGACGAGCGGCACATCGTCAGCCCAGGGCATGTGTTCCCGCTGCGCGCGCGCAATGGCGGCGTGCTGACCCGCCGTGGTCACACCGAAGGCTCGGTGGACCTCGCTCGCCTGGCCGGTCTGCGCTCTGCGGCGGTGCTCTGCGAGCTGATGAACCCTGATGGCAGCATGGCTCGCGGCGAGCAGGTGGCGGTCTATGCCCGGCAGTACAATCTGCCGGTGCTGACCATCGAGGAACTGGCGCGCTATCGCCAGGCCATGCTGGAACCGCAGCCGGCCTGACCGGGCCGCCCATCGAACCGATGCCAGCGACCCCTCCTTCCATGGCCTGCCCGGGCGCCCGTCCGGCAGGCCCGGGTTTTGGCTAGCCGAGGCCTTGAAATGGATGTCTTGGCCGGCCGAGCCCGGCGTATCGCCCCGCGCGTTTGCTCACCTCGCCCCGCTCTGCTAGTGTCGCGCCGTTCATAATGGTTACCGAGACCGCCGCCATGGCCCGTAAAAAAGCGTCCATCGATTTCGAGCAATCCCTCGCCGAGCTGCAGGCCCTGGTCGAGCGCCTGGAGAACGGCGAGCTGTCGCTGGAGGACTCGCTGGCTGCGTTCGAGCAAGGCATCAGCCTGACCCGCGACTGCCAGAACGCACTGGCTCAGGCCGAGCAGAAGGTCCAGGTACTGCTCGAGCGTGACGGCGAGCTGGCCGCCGAGCCCTTCGACACGGACCCCGCCGCATGATCGCCGCCTACCAGGCCAGTTGCCAGGCGCGCGTGGACGCGGCCCTGGAACCGCTGTTCCAGGCGCCATCGGAAAAACTCCAGCGGCTGTACGCGGCGATGCGCTACAGCGTGATGAATGGCGGCAAGCGGGTTCGCCCGCTGCTGGCGTATGCGGCCTGCGAGGCGCTCGGCGCGCCACCCGCGCAGGCCAACGGCGCGGCCTGCGCGGTAGAGCTGATCCATGCCTACTCGCTGGTGCACGATGACCTGCCGGCCATGGACGATGACGATCTGCGCCGGGGCCAGCCGACCACCCACAAGGCGTTCGACGAAGCCTCGGCGATCCTCGCCGGCGATGGCCTGCAGAGCCTGGCCTTCGGTGCCTTGCTCGATCCGCGCCTGAGCCCCCAGCCTGCCGAGCTGCGCCTGGCCATGGTCCAGGCGCTGGCGGCCGCCGCCGGGCCGGCCGGCATGGTCGGCGGCCAGGCCATCGACCTCGGCTCGGTGGGTCTGCGGCTCGACCAGCAGGCCCTGGAGTACATGCACCGGCACAAGACCGGTGCCCTGATCGAGGCCAGCGTGCGGCTCGGCGCGCTGGCCAGCGGGCATGCCGACCCGGCCCGGCTCGAAGCCCTGCAGGTCTACGCCCAGGCGGTCGGCCTGGCGTTCCAGGTGCAGGACGACATTCTCGACATCGAGAGCGATACCGCGACCCTGGGCAAGCGTCAGGGCGCCGACCTGGCGCGCGACAAGCCGACCTACCCGGCCCTGCTCGGGCTGGAGGCGGCCAAGGGCTATGCGATCGAACTGCGGGACCAGGCCCTGGCGGCACTGGAAGGCTTCGGTGAATCGGCCGAGCCATTGAGAGCGCTGGCGCGCTACATCGTCGAACGGCGCAACTGATCCTCGCGCCGGTCGAACGCCAGCAGGCGAAAACCGGTCGCTGATGGTCGGCAAATGGGCAGTTTCCCTCCAATGGGTTAAACTGCCGCCACTTCAAACCTATAACGATTCGCCTGATGCCCACGACGTTTCAAGAGATTCCCCGCGAACGCCCGGTCACGCCTCTGCTGGACCGCGCCGACACGCCCGCCGGCCTGCGCCGGCTGGCCGAAGCCGACCTGGAGACCCTGGCCGACGAGTTGCGCCAGGAGCTGCTCTATACCGTCGGCGAGACCGGTGGGCACTTTGGCGCCGGCCTGGGCGTGATCGAACTGACCATCGCCCTGCACTATGTCTTCGACACACCGGCCGATCGCCTGGTGTGGGATGTCGGCCACCAGGCCTACCCGCACAAGATCCTGACCGGTCGTCGCCAGCGCATGCATACCCTGCGCCAGAAGGACGGGGTCGCGGCGTTCCCGCGCCGTAGCGAAAGCGAATACGACACCTTCGGCGTCGGTCACTCCAGCACGTCCATCAGCGCCGCCCTGGGCATGGCCATCGCCGCCCGGCTGCACAACGATCCGCGCAAGTCGATCGCGGTGATCGGCGACGGCGCGCTGACCGCCGGCATGGCCTTCGAGGCACTGAACCATGCCCAGGAAGTCAACGCCGACATGCTGGTGATCCTCAACGACAACGACATGTCGATCTCGCGCAATGTCGGCGGCTTGTCCAACTACCTTGCCAAGATCCTTTCCAGCCGCACCTACACGAGCATGCGCGAAGGCAGCAAGAAGGTCCTCTCGCGCCTGCCCGGCGCCTGGGAAATCGCCCGCCGCACCGAGGAGTACGCCAAGGGCATGCTGGTGCCCGGCACGCTGTTCGAGGAACTGGGCTGGAACTACATCGGGCCGATCGATGGCCACGACCTGCCGACCCTGATCGCTACCTTGCGCAACATGCGCGACCTCAAGGGCCCGCAGTTCCTTCACGTGGTGACCAAGAAGGGCAAGGGCTTCGCACCCGCCGAGCTCGACCCGATCGGCTACCACGCCATCACCAAGCTCGAGCCTGCCAACGCGCCGGCCACGGTAGCGAAGAAGGCCAGCGGTCCGAAATACTCGGCGGTGTTCGGCCAGTGGCTGTGCGACATGGCGGCCGCCGATGGGCGCCTGGTCGGCATCACCCCGGCGATGAAGGAAGGCTCGGACCTGGTGGCGTTCAGCGAGCGCTATCCGGAGCGCTACTTCGATGTGGCGATCGCCGAGCAGCATGCGGTGACCTTGGCCGCCGGCATGGCCTGCGAGGGCTCCAAGCCGGTAGTGGCGATCTATTCGACCTTCCTGCAGCGGGCCTATGACCAGCTGATCCACGACGTGGCCGTGCAGAACCTCGACGTGCTGTTCGCCATCGACCGCGCCGGCCTGGTCGGCGAGGATGGCCCGACCCATGCCGGCAGCTTCGACCTGTCCTACCTGCGCTGCATCCCGGGCATGCTGATCATGGCCCCGAGCGACGAGAACGAGCTGCGCAAGATGCTCAGCACCGGTTACCTGCATGAAGGCCCGGCTGCCGTGCGCTACCCGCGCGGCAGCGGGCCGAACGCACCGATCAGCGGCGACTTGGAACCGCTGGAGATCGGCAAGGGCGTGGTGCGGCGGCAAGGCCGGGGCGTGGCGTTGCTGGTGTTCGGCGTGCAGCTGGCCGAAGCGCTCAAGGTTGCCGAGACACTCGATGCCACGGTCGTCGACATGCGCTTCGTCAAGCCCTTGGACGAGGCCCTGGTACGCGAACTGGCGGCCAGTCACGAACTGCTGGTGACCATCGAGGAAAACGCCATCATGGGTGGCGCCGGCGCCGCGGTGGGGGAGTTCCTAGCCCGCGAAGCACTGCTCAAGCCATTGCTGCACCTGGGCTTGCCGGACCTCTATGTCGAGCACGCCAAGCCTGCGCAGATGCTCGCCGAATGCGGGCTGGACGCAGCGGGCATCGAGGCGGCGGTTCGAGCGCGGATGGTGGCGCTGGGGATCTGAGGCAGGCTTTCAGCCTGGCAGATTCTGCCGCAGCCTGTAAGAGCGGCCGCCGGGGCGCCGGACCGGCCACGATGGCCCGAGCAGCGGGCCCGATACTCGCCAGGCGACCACTGCTCCATTTCCCTGGCACGACCCGCGCAGGGGCAACTGTCTTGCAGGCCGGCCAGGTTTCGAGGCCACTGCGTGCCCTGTCGCGGCGGGTCCGGTGCTCCTTCCACCTGACTCCCACAACGGACTTGCCATGCACCGTCGTCACCTGGTCACCGCCCTGCTCTGTCTGCCCTCGCCGCTCCTGGCTGCCGAAGCCAGCCGTGACGAAGCGCTCAAGCTTCCCGACATGCTGGTCAGCGCCAGTCGCCAGGTCGAGCAGCGCAATGCCAGCAGCGCCGCCAGCACCGTCTTCACCCGCGCCGACATCGAGCGCTTGCAGCCGAGCAGCCTTGCCGCGCTGCTGACGCGGGTGCCTGGTGTCCAGGTCGCCGCTACCGGCGGACGCGGCAGCTTGCCAGGGATATTCATCCGTGGCACCAAGACCGCGCAGAGCCTGGTACTGGTCGATGGCGTGCGTATCGCCAACGCCACCTCCGCCGACAGCGGCCTGCAGTTTCTCGGGGTCGACCAGATCGAGCGGGTGGAAGTCCTGCGTGGCTCGCGCTCAGCGGTGTACGGCAGCGATGCGATCGGTGGGGTGATCCAGATCTTCACCCGGCGCGGCAACGGCAACGGGTTGCAACCCCGGCTGCGGGTCGCTGCCGGCAGCCAGCGGACTTGGCAGCGCAGCCTGGGCTTGTCCGGCGGGAATGGACAGACCCGCTTCAACCTGGGCGCCAGCCTCGATGAAACGGCGGGCATCGACGACAGCGGGCCGTCTTTCGCCAGTGATGCCGACCACGATGCCTACCGCAACAAGTCGGTGAGCCTCAGTGTTAGCCATCGCTTCGCCGAACGCTTCGAAACCGGGCTCAACCTGCTCGACAGTCATGGTCGCAGGGAATACGACAACCCGTTCGGCGGCTTCGATCCGGTCACCTTCGAAAGCTTCGGGCGCAAGCCCTACACCGATTTCACGGTCAGCAGCATCGGCACTTACCTCGATGGCCAGTTCAGTGAGCAGTGGCACTCCCGCCTGGAGCTGGGCCACAGCGAGAACCGTGACCGCAAACGGGACAAGCTGAGCGAGGAAAACAGCGTGTTCGACACCTATCGCGACCAGGCGACCTGGCAAAACGATCTGCTCGTGGATGAGCGCCATTCGGTGCTGCTGGGGCTCGACTGGTACCAGGACCGTGTACGCGGGACCACGGCATTCGACCAAGCCAGTCGCTGGAACCGCGCCGCGTTCATCCAGCATCGCTTCACGGGCGATGGCTTCTCTACCGAACTCGGCCTGCGCCGCGACCAGAACCAGCAATTCGGCGGCCAGACCACCTGGAGCGGCAGCTTCAGCGTGCCCCTGGACGCGGCCAACGACCTGCTGCTTTCCTACAGCGAAGGCTTTCGCGCGCCAACCTTCAATGACCTGTACTACCCCTCATACAGCAACCCGCAGCTGGACCCGGAGCGCTCCAGAAGCTACGAGCTGCAATGGCGCAGCCAGCTTGGCGCCAACAGCCGTCTCGAGGCCTCGTTGTACCGGACCGACCTGCGCGACGCGATCGTCTTCGGTGAGGGCTCGATCCCGCGCAATGTCGCCTCGGCGCGGATCGACGGCTTCGAGCTGGCCGCGAGCGGGCAATGGGCCGGCTGGCAAGGGCAATTGGGCCTGGCGGTGATCGATCCACGGGACCGCGACAGCGGCCACACCTTGGCGCGCAGGGCCCGACGCACGGTGAGCCTGGACCTGGACCGGCAGTTCGGTCGTTTCGGCGCAGGTATCGGCTGGCAGGCAGTCAGCAGCAGCCATGACGACGAGGCCAATCGCAAGCGCATCGGTGGCCATGGTTTGCTGGGCCTGCGTGGCAGCTGGAAGGCCAATGAGGACGTACGGCTGGACCTGAAGCTCGACAACCTGCTGGACAAGGCTTACCAACGCGCACTCTACAGCCATGACGGCGACGACCACGGTTATCGCGAAGAACGCCGCAGCTGGCTGCTGAGCCTTACCTGGACGCCGGCACTGTAGCCTCCAGCAGGGCGCACAGGCGCGCCGTGGCATCGATCATCTGCCCACTCGGACGCTCCAGCCCCTTGTCAGGCACCACCAGCAAATGCCCATTTGCCACGGCCTTCAGGCTTGGCCAGGCGTTCCAGGCTTCGAGCTGCCTGGCTTCGCCGGCGAGGATGATGTCCGGATCACGCTGCAGGACGGTTTCCACGTTGACTTGCGGTGCCGGCTGGCGCAGGTCGGCAAACACGTTTCGGGCGCCACACACCGCCAGGGCATCGCTGACGATCTGCCGGCCACCGAGGGTATACAGGGGCTGGTCCCAGACCTGATAAAAGACCTGCAAGGGCCGCGCGCGGGCGAAGCGCTGGCGCAGGTGAGCCAGCCGCTCGCGCAGCTGTGCGGTGTACCGTCGGCCTTGTTCCTCCCGGCCGATGCGGCTGGCGATCGCACCAATCTGCTCGATCAACTGCTCCAGGTCGTGCGGCTCGGCGCTGAACACGGCAATGCCCAGG
This sequence comes from Pseudomonas sp. Marseille-QA0332, assembly GCF_054950175.1. NCBI lineage: Bacteria > Pseudomonadati > Pseudomonadota > Gammaproteobacteria > Pseudomonadales > Pseudomonadaceae > Pseudomonas > Pseudomonas sp. Marseille-QA0332. Next base: position 3,989,909 of record NZ_CM143106.1, on the reverse strand, counting down.
CGCCTCAATTGATCGCGCTGGGCGGGCGTCACGCTGTCGGGCCATAGCAGCAGCAGGTCGGGCTGGAGACTGAGCAGACGCTCCAGATCGAGCTGGCCGTACTGGCCCACCGAAGGCAGCTCGCTCACCGAAGAGGGTCGCGGCCCGGCATCGAGCACGCCTACCAGCAGGTCGGCGGCGCCCAGTTCGAGGACGATCTCGGTCATCGATGGCGCCAGGCTCACCACCCGGGGCGCGGCGCTGGCCACGGTGGCACAGAAAAGAGCGGCCAGCAGCAGCGACAGGCGGATCAAGATGCAAGGCTCGCCAGGCCGCGAGGCTGGTCCAGCGCAGCCCCGCCGCTGGTCACGCCCGCGGCACCTCGCCCTGATGTTCGTTGCCCATCATGTGGCCGAGCTTGCCGGCCTTGGTCGCCAGGTAGTGGCGGTTGTGCGGGTTGTGCCCGGTATGCAGCGGCACGCGCTCGGCCACGGCGATGCCCATGCCGCCCAAGGCCTTGACCTTGCGTGGGTTGTTGGTCATCAGGCGCAGGGATTTCACTCCGAGGTGCTCGAGCATCGGCAGGCAGATGCCATAGTCCCGCTGATCGGCGGCGAAGCCCAGCCGCTCGTTGGCCTCGACGGTATCGGCGCCGCCATCTTGCAGCTCGTAGGCGCGGATCTTGTTCAGCAGGCCGATGCCGCGGCCTTCCTGGCGCAGGTACAGCAGCACGCCTCGACCTTCGCGGGCGATCGCCTGCAACGCCGCCTCGAGCTGCGAACCGCAGTCGCAGCGCTGGCTGAACAGGGCATCGCCGGTCAGGCATTCGGAGTGCAGCCGCCCCAGTACCGGCTCGCCATCGGCCACGTCACCCAGGCTGAGCGCTACGTGCTCGCGGCCAGTCGCCTCGTCGAGGAAACCGTGCATGGTGAAGGTCGCGAAGGGGGTCGGTAGTTTGGAGGCGGCGACGAAGACGACGGGCACGTTGTGCTCCTGATTGATAACTTGGAATTTCACGTGGGGCGATTGTATCAGCAGGTTGCGACCCGTGCGCGGCCTGAATACCGGAGCATCTTATCGAAAGATTCGATAGTCATGCCGTGCCGTCCAGGATACGCGGCGATGGCCGTCAGTATGGCTGGCTGTCGAGCGTGAATGGATAAGGCTGTCGCCAGCGTTCGAAGATCGGTCTGAGCTCGCCGCTGCGCACCAGCGCTTCCATCCGTTGGTCGAACAAGTCGCGCAGCGCCCGGCCTTTTGCATTGTGGCCGAAAGCCAGGTACAGCGGCAGCTCGGCGACGTGGCTGCGGCGGAACATCGATTTGTCGGGCGCCAGCCCGAGGACATGGTCCACTTCGGTCAAGGCATCGATGTAGTAGTCCGCCCGGCCGTGCCGGAGCATCGACACGATACCGTCGCGCCGCTGGATCTCGCGAAACTCCCGGACGTTGGGCAGATACTTGTCGTATTCGTAGCCCCGCACCCAGGCCAGACGGTACTGCCCGAGGGTTTCCAAGGTCGGCTCGGGCCGACTGGCAAGGCCCAGGGCATAGATATGGTCCACGTCGAAGTGCCATCGAGGATACAGGTTGTCGGCATTCTCTTGTCTGTAGGAGCCCACCCAGGCATCCACCTCGCCGCGCCTGACCAGGCCGATGGCGCGGCTGTAGGGCGCACTCTGCACGCTGACGTTCACTCCGGCCGGCTCGAAGACCTTGCGCAGCACATCCCAGGCCAGGCCGGTGCCATCGGCGTTGGTGTAGTCCAGCCACGCTTCGCTGGCCAGGCGGACCTGCTCGTGCAATGCCCGAGGTTCAGCCAGGACGCTGCTGCCAGTCAGTACCGCGACGATGAGCAGCAGCCCCCTGATGAACATGGGTCGCTCCTTGGCTCAGGCAAGCATCCAGACCAGGACCTGCATGCCGAGCCAGGCGAACACGCCAGCCAACACATCGTCGAGCATGATGCCTACCCCACCGTGTACATGCCGGTCGATCCAGCGGATCGGCCAAGGCTTGAGGATGTCGAAGAAACGAAACATGAGAAAGCCCGCCAGCAGCCAGAGCCAGCCTTCGGGAACCAGCCACAAGGTGATCCACATGCCGACCATCTCGTCCCAGACGATGCCTTCATGGTCATGCACGCGCAGGTCGGTGGCCACCTTGCCGCACAGCCAGAAGCCGAACAGCATGGTCAGCCCCAGCAGCAGCCAGTAGCCCCAGTCGGGCAGCATCTGCCACAACGGCACGAACGGCAGCGCCACCAGCGAGCCCCAGGTGCCGGGCGCCTTGGGAATGGTGCCGGAGCCGAACCCGAAGGCAATGAAATGCCACGGGTTGCGCCAGACCGAAGGCGGGACGAATTCCGCGGGCACCTGGTTGGGGTGGTCGGTCATGGTGTCTCCCTGAAATGTTGATAGCCCCGTTGCCTGGGGGTGATGTCCTGGCCCTGATGGTCGCGCAGGCAGACACCCTGCCCGTCGAGGACACGACCGATGACATGCACCGGCCAACCGCCGTCGCGTAGCAAGGATAGCCGGGCCGGCGGCAGGCTGAAGGCCAGCACGTAGTCGTCGCCGCCGCTGAGCGCCGCCTGCAGGGCGCCGGCCTGCCCCAGCAACCCTTGCAGGGCAGCAGACAGCGGCACCTGGTCGGCGTTCACCTCCAGACACACGCCGGAAGCCTTGGCGATGTGCGCGCAGTCGGCCAGCAGGCCGTCGGAAATGTCCAGAGCCGCCGTCGCCTGTCCCCGCAGCACCTGGCCCAGCGCCAGTTGCGGCGTGGGCGACCAGTAGTGGGCGAGCAGCGGATCGGCCAGCACTGGCTCGGCTTGCCGTTGCCCGAGCACCAGCGGCAAGGCGCCAGCGGCGTTGCCCAGTTCGCCACCCACGCACAGCAGGTCGCCGACCCGGGCGCCGCTGCGCAGCAATGCCTGCCCTGCCGGGACGCGACCGAACACGGTCATGGTGATGCTCAAGGGGCCGCGCGTGGTATCGCCACCGACCAGGCGCAGGTCGCAGCGCCGGGCCATGCGGTTCAGGCCATCGGCATAGCGCCGCAGCCAGTCGCTGGCGACCTCCGGCAAGGTCAGCGCCAGGGTGAAACCGATGGGCGTCGCGCCCATGGCGGCAAGATCGCTGGCCGCGACGGCGAGCGAGCGCTGGCCAAGCAGCAGCGGATCGCAGCGCTCGGGAAAATGGATGCCGGCGACCAGGGTATCGGTGGAGACCGCCAGCCGTTCGCCGGCGGGCAATTCGAGCAGTGCGCAATCATCGCCGATGCCCAGCTCCACCCCCTCGCCGCCTTGCGCGCAAGGCGCGGCGGCGAAGAAGAGGCTGATCAGCTCGAACTCACCCATGCCTGGTCAGCGCCAGCTCAGCGCCGCGCAGCCTTGACTTCGACTTCGCGCAGGCGCGGTGCGAGCTTGTCCAGCACGCCGTTGACGAACTTGTGGCCATCGGTGGCACCGAAGACCTTGGCCAGTTCCACGCCTTCGTTGATGACCACGCGGTAGGGAACGTCGATGCGCTTGAGCAGCTCCCAGGTGGACAGGCGCAGGACCGCCAGCTCGACCGGGTCCAGCTCGTCCAGGGCCAGGTCCAGGCAAGGCGCCAGGGCACTGTCGATTTCGCCCTTGCTCGCCGGCACGCCGTGCAGGATCTCGCGGAAGTAGGCGCCATCGATATCGGAAAAATCGTTGTCGACCCGGAACTGCGCTTCGATCTCGTTCAGCGAATGCTTGGCCATGTGCCATTGGTAGAGCGCCTGGGTGGCGAGCTTGCGGGCTTCGCGACGCTTGGCGCTCTTGGACGGCTTGCCGGCATCCGCAGGTTTCGGATCGCGCGGGTTGAAACGATCACTTTCGTCGCTAATCACTTGGCCTCCAACTGCGCCAGCAGGCTGACCATTTCCAGGGCGGACAGGGCCGCTTCGGCGCCTTTGTTGCCAGCCTTGGTGCCGGATCGCTCGATGGCCTGCTCGATGGAGTCGACGGTCAGGACGCCGAACGCCACCGGAACGCCGAACTCCATGGACACCTGGGCCAGGCCCTTGGTGCATTCGCCCGCCACGTATTCGAAGTGCGGGGTGCCGCCACGGATCACCGCGCCCAGGGCGATGATGGCGTCATATTCGCCTTGCTGGGCGACCTTCTGGGCCACCAGCGGGATCTCGAAGGCGCCCGGTGCGCGGATGATGGTGATCTCGCTTTCGTTCACGCCATGGCGAACCAGGGCGTCCACGGCACCGCTCACCAGGCTTTCGACGACGAAGCTGTTGAAGCGGCCAACCACCAAGGCATAGCGACCTTTGGGGGCGATGAAGGTACCTTCGATGGTCTTCAGGGTCATTCCGGTGTTCTCATCTTTAAAGAGCGAGGCCGCCAGCGAGCGGCCTGCGAAAGGTTTCGACACGAGCATGCAATGGCGCCAGGGCGCCGCCGTCACTCGGAGGGCAGGTATTCTACAACTTCCAGATCGAATCCGGATATCGCGTTGAACTTCATCGGCGAACTCATCAGGCGCATCTTGCGCACGCCCAGGTCGCGCAGGATCTGCGAGCCGGCACCGACGGTGCTGTAGGTGGTCGGGGTCTTGGGCTGGGCCTGGCCAGTCGTCTCGCGAATGTGCGCCAGCAGGGCGTCGCCATCGAGCGGGTGCCCCAGCAGCAGCACCACGCCACTGCCGGCCTCGGCCACGGCCGACATCGCCGCGCGCAGGCTCCAGCGCCCCGGGCTCTTGACCAGCAGCAGGTCGCGCAGCGGGTCCATGTTGTGCACGCGCACCAGCGTCGGTTCCTCGGTACGGATCTCGCCAAGGGTCAGCGCCATGTGCACGTCGCCTTCCACCGCGTCGCGGTAGGTGACCAGGTTGAACTGGCCGAGCTCGGTGTCCAGCGACTGCTCGCTCACGCGCTGCACGGTGCGCTCGTGGATCATGCGGTAGTGGATCAGGTCGGCGATGGTGCCGATGCGGATGCCGTGCTCGGCGGCGAAGGCTTCCAGCTCAGGGCGACGCGCCATGGTGCCGTCGTCGTTCATGACCTCGCAGATCACGCCGCTGGGCTCGAAGCCGGCCATGCGCGCCAGGTCGCAGGCAGCCTCGGTGTGGCCTGCGCGGGCCAGCACGCCGCCGGGCTGGGCCATCAGCGGGAAGATATGCCCAGGGCTGACGATGTCCTCGGCCTTGGCGTCCCGGGCGGTGGCGGCCTGCACGGTGCGCGCGCGGTCGGCCGCGGAGATGCCGGTGGTCACGCCTTCGGCGGCCTCGATCGACACGGTGAACTTGGTGCCGAAGCCCGAGCCATTGCGCGGTGCCATCAGCGGCAGCCTGAGCGTTTCGCAGCGCTCGCGGGTCATCGGCATGCAGATCAGGCCACGGGCATGCTTGGCCATGAAGTTGATGTGCTCGGCCTGGCAGCATTCGGCCGCCATGATGATGTCGCCTTCGTTCTCGCGGTCTTCGTCATCCATGAGGATGACCATCTTGCCCTGGCGGATGTCTTCCACCAGCTCTTCGATACTATCGAGCGCCACGCGGCACCCCCTTCTCAATCAGGATTTCAGGTAGCCGTTGGCGGCCAGGAAGCTTTCGGTGATGCCGCTGCCCTTGCTCGGCTCGGCGGCCTTGTCGCCCAGCAGCAGGCGCTCCAGGTAACGGGCCAGCAAGTCGACCTCGAGGTTGATCCGACGCCCTGGACGGTAGTCGGCCATGATGGTTTCGGACAGGGTGTGCGGGACGATGGTCAGCTCGAACTCGGCGCCATCGACCTGGTTGACCGTCAGGCTGGTGCCATCGACGGTGATAGAGCCCTTGTGGGCGATGTACTTGGCCAGTTCCCTGGGCGCACGCACGCGGAACTGGATGGCGCGCGCATTATCGCTGCGCGAGATGATTTCGCCGACGCCATCGACATGGCCACTGACCAGGTGCCCGCCCAGGCGGGTATTGGGCGTCAGCGCCTTCTCCAGGTTGACCCGGCTGCCGCTTCGCAGGTCGTCGAAGGCGGTACGCGCCAAGGTCTCGCGGCTGACATCGGCCCAGAAGCCGTCGCCTGGCAGCTCGACCGCGGTCAGACAGACGCCATTGACGGCGATGCTGTCGCCCAGCTTGACGTCGCCCAGGTCGAGCTTGCCGGTCTGGACATGCACACGGAAGTCCCCGCCCTTGGGGTTCAAGCTGCCGATGGTGCCGATGGATTCGATGATGCCTGTGAACATGAGTCTTCCTCGAAAGCAGGGCGGCGTGCCGCAAGTCTGCGATTATACCGTGCGGGCTGGCAAGGGAATGGCCGTGATCCGCCAGTCATCGCCGACGGCACGCATCTGGGTGATCTTCAACCTCGGCGCCTCGCTCATCCGCTGCAAAGGCCAGTCGAGCAGCGGCCGGGCCTGGGAGCCGAGGAAGGTACCGGCCACGAACAGCTGGTATTCGTCGACCAGCCCCAGGCGGGCGAAGGCACCGGCCAGCCCGGCACCGGCCTCGAGCAATACCTCGTTGACGCCGCGCGCCGCCAGCGTGCGCAACAGTGCCGACAGGTCTACCCGGCCCTCGGCGTCTGGCAGGCTGAGCAGCTCGTGACCGGCTTCGGCGTAGCGCGGGTCGCCATCTTCGGCGGTCGCCACCAGCGCCGGCCCGGCCTGGAAGAACGGCGCCTCGAGCGGCAGCCGCAGGCGGCTGTCGACCAGCACCCGCAGCACAGGACGCGACATGGCCAGGGCGGTGGTCTCAGGATCCAGCCCGAGCTCGGCGGCGCGCACGGTCATCCTGGCCGAGTCGGCCAGCACGCTCGTCGCGCTGGTCAGCACCACGCTGGAGCGGGCGCGCAGGCGCTGCACCGCGGCGCGTGCGGCGGGCCCGGTGATCCACTGGCTTTCGCCGCTGGCCATGGCCGTGCGCCCGTCCAGGCTCATGGCCAGCTTGGCCCGCACATAGGGCAGCCCCTGTTCCATGCGCTTGAGAAAACCAGGGTTGAGCGCGCGGGCCTCGCTCTCCAGCACGCCGCTGCTCACCTCGATGCCCGCCTGGGCCAGGCGCCGCAGCCCGCGGCCCGCGACCTGGGGGTTCGGGTCCTGCATGGCCGCGACGACCCGGCCCACGCCGGCCTGGACCAGCGCCTCGGCGCACGGCGGCGTGCGCCCATGATGGCTGCACGGTTCGAGGGTCACGTAGGCGCAGGCGCCACGCGCACGCTCGCCCGCCTGGCGCAGGGCATGGACTTCGGCATGGGGCTCGCCGGCACGCACGTGCCAGCCTTCGCCGACCACTTCGCCGTCACGCACGATCACACAGCCGACACGGGGATTGGGATGGGTGCTGTACTGGCCCTTGCGTGCCAGCTCGAGGGCTCGCGCCATGTAGTGGGCGTCGAGGATGGCGGTCTGCTGGGTCATGCTCACTCTTTGGCCGGCTCACGGGCCAGGCGATCGATTTCCTCGCGGAATTCTTCCAGGTCGCGGAAGCTGCGGTAGACCGACGCGAAGCGGATATAGGCCACCTCGTCGAGCTTGCGCAACTCGGCCATCACCAGCTCCCCGACCACCAGCGACTTGACTTCGCGCTCGCCTGTGGCGCGCAGCCTGTGCTTGATGTGGGCCAGCGCCGCCTCCAGGCGCTCGACGCTGACCGGACGCTTCTCCAGCGCACGCTGCATGCCGGCGCGCAACTTGTCCTCGTCGAACGGCTGGCGGGAGCCGTCCTGCTTGATCAGTCGCGGCAGGACCAGTTCGGCGGTCTCGAAAGTGGTGAAACGCTCGCCGCAGGCGACGCACTCGCGTCGCCGACGTACCTGTTCGCCTTCGGCAACCAGGCGCGAATCGATCACCTTGGTGTCGTTGGCACCGCAAAATGGACAGTGCATGGTGGCAGGCAACAAAAAAAGGGAAGGCCATGTTAGCGCATCCCACTGGCAAGACAAACCAAAGGGGTTACCATCCAGGCAAATCTGCCCGTGAAGGATCTCCCCATGCATCAGCGCGCGCTTGTCGTGCTCAGCCTCGCCAGCCTGCTCGCCGCTTGCGGCAGCGATCGACCGCAGACCGAGCAGGTACCGGTGGCGGTACCGCCCAAGGTCGTCGAAAAAGCCAAAGGCCCAGGCCCGTTGCCGGCCTACCAGCGAGAGCTGAGCGGTACCTTGCTGGAAGTACCGCCCGGCGCCGAGGTCGAACTGGCGCTGCTGGTGATCGATGGACGCGGCCGCCCGCAGCGCCTGCTCGCCAGCGACACCCTGACTGGCAACGGCCAGCCCTTGCCCTACCAGTTGCGCTTCAATCCCGAAGCCTTTCCGGCAGGTGCCCGGGTCGAGCTGCGTGGGCGCGCCAGCCAGTCGGGGCAACTGATCCTGCACCTGCCTTCGTTGCCGATCACCCAGGCGCAGACTCAGACGACCGGCCCGCTGCGCTTCGAGCGGGCGCCCTGAGTGGCGCTGGAGCACCTGCAACAGGCACTCGACGGCGTGATCGCCCAGGCCCGGTTGGTCGAAAGCTCGCTGCCCGGAAGCGAGCTGAAGCTCTGGCTGATCGATGCGCGCAACATGGACCGCGCCTTCAGTCCCGAGGAGACACGACGAATTCTCGACGAGCCGCCGTACTGGAGCTTCTGCTGGGCCAGCGGCCTGGCCATGGCCCGCTACCTGGCCGAACGGCCCGAATGGGTCCGCGGCAAGCGGATCCTGGACTTCGGGGCCGGTTCGGGTGTCGTCGGCATCGCCGCCGCGCGGGCTGGCGCGCGCGAAGTGGTGGCCTGCGACCTCGATCCGCTGGCACTGCAAGCGTGCCGGGCCAACGCAGCGCTCAATCAGGTCGAGCTAGGCTACAGCCAGGACTTCTTTGCCGAGCACGACCGCTTCGACCTGATCCTGGTGGCCGACGTGCTCTACGACCGGGCCAACCTGCCGTTGCTCGATCGCTTTCTCGAGCGTGGCCGCCAGGTCCTGGTGGCCGACTCCCGGGTACGCGACTTCGACCACCCGCGCTATCGACATCTGGGCATACTGGATGCCTTGACCTTGCCGGATCTGGCCGAGCCACACGAATTCCGCCGGGCCAGCCTGTACCATGCCAGTCGCGAGCCTTTATAGTGGTGTCATCCAAGGATTTGCGAGAATCGCGATGAGCCAAGACACGCCGTACATCTTCGATGCCACCGACGCCAACTTCCAGCAGCTGGTCATCGAGAACTCTTTCCACAAGCCGGTGCTGGTGGATTTCTGGGCCGATTGGTGCGCGCCGTGCAAGGCCCTGATGCCCTTGCTGGCCAAGATCGCCGAGGACTACCAGGGCGAGTTGCTGCTGGCCAAGATCAACTGCGACGTCGAGCAGCAGGTCGTCGCCCAGTTCGGTATTCGCAGCCTGCCGACCGTCGTGCTGTTCAAGGATGGGCAGCCGGTGGACGGCTTCGCCGGGGCGCAACCGGAGTCGGCGATCCGTGCCATGCTCGAGCCGCACGTGCAACTGCCGGCGCCGCCAGCCGCCTCGCCACTGGAACAGGCCAAGGCGCTGTTCGCCGAGAACCGCTTCGGCGAAGCGGAGTCCATCCTGGTAGCCCTGCTCGGCGAGGACAACAGCAATGCCGAGGCGCTGATCTTCTATGCCCGCTGCCTGGCCGAGCGTGGCGAGCTGGACGAGGCGCAGACGGTGCTCGAGGCGGTCAAGAGCGATGAGCACAAGGCCGCGCTGGCCGGCGCCAAGGCCCAGCTGACCTTCCTGCGCCAGGCCGCCAGCCTGCCCGAGGCGGCCGAACTCAAGAGCCGCCTGGCCCAGGACCCGGCGGATGACGAAGCAGCCTATCAGTTGTGCATCCAGCAGCTGGCGCGTCAGCAGTACGAAGCGGCGCTCGACGGCCTGCTCAAGCTGTTCCAGCGCAACCGCGGCTACGAAAACGGCCTGCCGCACAAGGCACTGCTGCAAGTGTTCGAGCTGCTGGGCAACGATCATCCATTGGTCGGCAACTATCGCCGCAAGCTGTTCGCCGCGTTGTACTGAAGGGTCGTCACGGTGCGTCCGGGCCTGCCCGGGCAGCGCCTGGCTCAGCCGAGCCAGTGATACACCGGCGCATCCACGCCGCTTTCCACCCGCACATGGGCACTGTGCCGAAGCCGCACCAGCAAGCGCTTGCCGGCTGCGGTACTGCCAGCCAGGCCTTCGAGGGCTTCGAGCAAGGCCGGGCCATCCATCTGCCTGGCCTGGCGCAGCACCTCGCAGGCCGCCTGCCACTGCCCGTCTTGCTCGCGCACCGCGCTCGTCGGTGCCGATGCCGGCTGGCTGGGCTGGGCCGCCGCGGGCAGCTCCAGCCGACGTCCTAGCTGCGCCCATTCCTCCGGATCCAGCTCGATGGTCAGATCCACTGGCCATGGACCGACTTGTCCGCGAATTCGCACGCCCCTGCTCCTCGATGCAAGCCAAAGATGAAACATGCTCCCATGGCCTCCGGGCAAAGCCAAGCGTGCTGGTATATCACTTAAAAGCTGTTATAACATTACCGAAAATCGCCTAGCCCTGGAGTTTCCCTCATGCGTCGCTCGCTGCTCGCCCTGCCCTTCGCTCTGCTTCCCCTGGCCATGGCCCAGGCTCACGAAGCTCATGATCATGATCATGAACACCAACACGAACATGCCCATGGCAGCCTGGGTGCCCATGAGCATGGTGTCGCCCAGCTCAACGTCGTGCTCGACGGCAAGAACCTGAAACTGGAGCTGGAAAGCCCGGCGATGAACCTGGTCGGCTTCGAGCACCTGGCCAGCAGCGATGCGGACAAGGCCAAGGTCGCCGCCGTGCGCCAGCAGCTGGTCCAGCCCACCAAGCTGTTCGGCTTGTCTCAGGCCGCCGGTTGCAGCGAGACCGCGCAGGAGCTGGAAAGCCCGTTGTTCGCCGACCAGCCGGCCCCTGAGCACAAGCACGAGCACGAGCACGAGCACGCACATGAAAGCGAACACCAGCACAGCGACATCCACGCTCACTACCAGCTCACCTGCACGGCGCCTGGCAAGCTGGCCGGGATCGACCTGACACCACTGTTCCAGGCGTTTCCGGCAACCCGCACGATCAACGTGCAGCTGATCGGCCCGAACGGCCAGAAAGGCGTGGAAAGCACCCCCGCCAAGGCCATGGTCGCGTTCTGAATGAGCCAGCCGCTGATCGAACTGCATGACCTGAGCTTCGCCTGGCCAGGTCAGCGCCCGTTGCTGGAGATCCCCGAGTTCCGGCTGCATGCAGGCGAAACCCTCTTCCTCAAGGGCCCCAGCGGTAGCGGCAAGACCACCCTGCTCGGCCTGCTGGGCGGGGTGAACCGTCCTGACCGTGGCACCGTCCGGTTGCTCGGCCAGGACCTGGCCACCTTGAGCCAGGCGGCACGTGACCGCTTCCGGGTCGATCACACCGGCTATATCTTCCAGCAGTTCAACCTGCTGCCGTTTATTTCGGTCCGGGAGAACGTCGAGCTGCCCTGCCGCTTCTCTCGCAGCCGTGCCGAGCGCGCCGCACAGCGTCACGGCAGCATCGACCAGGCGGCCGCCGCGCTGCTGGCGCACCTGGGCCTGGGCGCTCCGGAGCTGCTGACGCGGCGGGCCGACAGCCTGTCGATCGGCCAGCAGCAACGCGTCGCCGCCGCGCGTGCCCTGATCGGCCAGCCGGAGCTGGTGATCGCCGACGAGCCGACCTCAGCGCTCGATGCCGATACCCGCGAGGTGTTCATCCGCCTGTTGTTCGCGGAATGCCGCGCCGCCGGTGCCAGCCTGCTGTTCGTCAGCCATGACCAGAGCCTGGCGCCTTTGTTCGACCGTGCCCTGTCGCTGGCCGATCTCAATCGCGCCGCCCGGCCAGCCCAGCCCGAGGAAGCTTGATGTACCTGCTCCGCCTTGCCTTGGCCAGCCTGGCCAATCGTCGCTTCACTGCGTTGCTCACGGCCTTCGCCATCGCCTTGTCGGTCTGCCTGCTGCTGGCCGTCGAGCGCGTGCGTACCGAAGCGCGTGCCAGCTTCGCCAGTACCATCAGTGGCACCGACCTGATCGTCGGCGCCCGCTCGGGGTCGGTGAACCTGCTGCTGTATTCGGTGTTCCGTATCGGCAACGCGACCAACAACATCCGTTGGGACAGCTACCAGCACTACGCCAAGGACCCGCGGGTGAAATGGTCGATCCCGATCTCCCTTGGCGACTCTCACCGCGGCTACCGGGTGATGGGCACCACCGGGGACTATTTCAGCCACTACCGCTTCGGCCGCCAGCAGCCCTTGCAACTCGGCCAGGGCCGGCCCTTCGCCGATGATCCTTTCGAAGTGGTGCTCGGCGCCGAAGTGGCCAGAACCCTGCACTACCAACTTGGCGACAAGCTGGTGCTGGCCCATGGCGTGGCCGCCGTGAGCCTGGTCAAGCATGACGATAAGCCGTTCACCGTGGTCGGCATCCTGCAGCCCACCGGCACGCCCGTGGACCGTACCCTGCATATCAGCCTCGCCGGCATGGAGGCGATCCATGTCGACTGGCACAACGGCGTGCCGGCCCGTGGCGCGGGTCGCATCAGCGCCGACCAGGCCCGTGCCATGGATTTGCAGCCGACCGCCATCACGGCCTTCATGCTTGGCCTGAACAGCAAGATCGCCACCTTCAGCCTGCAACGGGAGATCAACGAGTTCCGTGGCGAGCCCTTGCTGGCGATCCTGCCCGGCGTTGCGCTGCAGGAGCTGTGGAGCCTGATGGGTACCGCCGAGCAGGCACTGTTCGTGGTCTCGCTGTTCGTGGTGCTGACGGGCCTGATCGGTATGCTCACGGCGATCCTCACCAGCCTCAACGAACGGCGCCGGGAAATGGCCATCCTGCGCTCGGTGGGCGCCCGCCCGTGGCACATCGCGGGGCTGCTGGTGCTCGAGGCCCTGGCCCTGGCAAGCACCGGGATCGCCGCCGGCCTCGGCTTGCTCTATGCGGGCATTGCCCTGGCCCAGGATCACGTACAAGTCAACTATGGTCTGTATCTGCCGCTGTCCTGGCCCAGCCTGCACGAATGGACCTTGCTGGCGATCATCCTCGGCGCTGCGCTGTCGATCGGTAGCGTGCCGGCCTGGCGCGCCTATCGACAATCCCTGGCCGATGGTTTGTCCATCCACCTGTGAGCCCTTGCCATGTCGCGGATACTGCTGCTTTCGCTATTGCTCGTCGTTATGCCCCTATGGGCCGGTGAACCGCGCGAGCTGGATTGGCAAGCGTTGATTCCCGAAGGGGCACCGCTGATCGAACCACAACTGGCGCCGCTGCATGACCTGTCGCAGTTGGGCGATGCGCTGGCCGGCGAAGCGGCACCGGCCGCGCGCCAGCCAGCGCCGGATGCTCCGGTGGTGAAGGCGCTCGACGGCCAGGCGGTCAAGCTGCCTGGCTACATCGTGCCGCTGGAGGTCAGCGAGGAAGGGCGCGCCACGGAGTTTCTGCTGGTGCCCTACTACGGCGCCTGCATCCACGTGCCACCGCCGCCGGCGAACCAGATCGTGCATGTCTTCAGCGAAATGGGCGTGCGCGTCCAGGATCTCTACCAGCCCTACTGGATAGAAGGACGCATGCGGGTCAGACCGACCAGCAGCGAACTGGCGCAGGCGGGCTATCGGATGGAAGCAGAAAAAATCTACGCCTACGAGCTGAAATGACCGTCCTTGACGCTCGATGACACGCTTCCTTGAGCTGGGTCAAACTTTTCGTTGAAACGTCTCCTTACCATTGGGCTCCTCGATTACTCACGTCCTTTGGGAGCTCCCATGAACAAGTCCTTGCTTGGCGCCTCGCTCGTTGCCCTGGCGCTAGCGGCCCCGGCTGCCCACGCCTACCAGCCGGGTGATTTCATCGTGCGCGCCGGCGCCATCGTCACCGCGCCGAACGAAGACAGCGGCAACCTGAAACTCGACGGCGCCAAGGTATCGGGCACCAAGGCCACCTTGTCCAGCGATACCCAGCTCGGCCTGACGTTCGCCTACATGCTGACCGAGCATGTCGGCGTCGAACTGCTGGCTGCCACGCCGTTCAAGCACAAGGTAGGCGTCAAGGGTCTGGGTGGCGGCCTGGACGGCAAGCTGGCCGACGTCAAGCAACTGCCTCCGACCCTGTCGCTGCAGTACTACCCGATGGACGCCTCGTCGAAGTTCCAGCCGTACGCCGGCATCGGCATCAACTACACGCTGTTCTTCGACGAGGAACTCAGCAGCGCACGCAAGCGGCAGGGGTTCAGCAACATGAAGCTGCAGGACTCGATCGGCCTGGCCGGCCAGCTCGGCATGGACTACATGCTCACTGACAACCTGCTGATCAATGCTTCGGTCTGGTATGCGGACATCAACACCAAGGCCAGCATCGATGGCCCGAGCGCCTTGGGCGTAGGCAAGACCAAGGTCGATGTGGAAGTCGACCCCTGGGTCTACATGGTCGGTATCGGCTACAAGTTCTGATACACCAAGCGCGCGGCGCAGCGTTGCGCCGCGCGTTGCCACGGTTCGTCAGCGCAACTGGCGATCCTGACCGAGCAGGCGAGACAGGCCATCGACCAGAGTGGTCGGCGTCTCGAGCCGCAAGCGCGACGACAGCCGGGCGTTGTCGGCACGCGAATGACGAATGTCACCCGGCCGCGCCGGGCCATTGCTGATGGCCGGCAAACCGCCCAGCACATCCCCCAGCGCATCGAGCAGCTGGTTCAACGAAGTCGCCTTGTTCAGCCCGACATTCATCGCCCCCAGCGGCACCTGCTGCAGCTCGAGTCCCTGCACCAGCAGCTTGACCAGGTCCCCGACATAGAAGAAGTCGCGGGTCTGTTCGCCGTCGCCGAACACGGTAATGGGCAGCCCCTTCGAAGCGCGCTCGGCAAAGATGCTGATCACCCCGGAATACGGCGAGGAGGGATCCTGGCGCGGACCGAAGATGTTGAAGAACCGGAAGACCACCGGCTCCAGGCCGTGCTGCCGACGATAGAAGTCCAGGTACTGCTCGCTGGCCAGCTTGTCCACGGCATACGGCGTCAGCGGCGCCTTGGGCGTGTCCTCGACGATCGCCTGGCCCTCGCCGTTGTTGCCGTAGACGGCGGCACTGGAAGCGAACAGCACCCGCCGGATGCCATGGACACGCATGGCTTCGCAGACGTTGAGAGTGCCGATGAAATTGCTCTGGTGGGTGCGTACCGGATCATCCACCGAAGCCTGCACCGAAGCCACCGCGGCCAGGTGGACGATCGCCTGGCAGCCCTCGGCGGCACGCGCCACCAGCGCCGCGTCGGCCACGTCGCCCTCCAAGAGTTCGAGCCGCGGATGCTGCAGCTGCAGATTCTCGCGCTTGCCAGTGGAAAGATCGTCCAGGATACGCACTGCGTGGCCCTTGCCCAGCAGCGCATCGCACAGGTGCGAACCAATGAATCCGGCGCCGCCGGTAATCAGGATGGGAGCATCAGCCATGTCGATAGAACCGGTCCAGTAGAGGTGGCAAGCCGGCGCGCCAGGCACGGGGCTTGATACCGAAGGTATGAAGGATTTTCTTGCAGGCCAGCACGGCATTCTGCGGTTCTTCGCTGGCATCCGAGCGTGCGGCATGGGCCTGCGCGGTCGGTGCCTGGATCGCCAGCTTCTGCCACTGCGCCGCTTCGCTCAGGATAGCCTGTCCCAGCGCAAGCGGCGTGGTCGCCTCATTGCCCGCGTAATGATAGGTACCCCACAGCGGCGCCGCGCAGTCGAGCTGCTTGAGCACCGAGAGGATTACCCGGGCGGCATCGTCCACTGGCGTCGGATTGCCGCGCCGGTCATCGGCCAGGAACAGCTCGTGTGGTTGCTCGGCCCGCGTGAGGAAACGGCCCAGCAGGCCGTCGCGGCTGTCGTCGAGCAGCCAGCCGAAGCGCAGCAGCACATGCTGTGGGCAGGCCGCCCGCACGCTCTGTTCCATGCGCCAGAGCGCCTGGCCACGCAGGCCGAGCGGCACCGGCTCGTCCTTCTCGCTGTAGGCCGTGGCGCGCGAGCCATCGAACACGCGATAGCTGGAAGGTTGCAGCAGGGTGATCTGGTGATGCTGGCAGAGTTCGGCCAGGCGCTCCACCGCTCGCTCCTGCAAGGCCAGGCGCTGCTCGCTGACCGACTCGGCCTGGAACCAGTCGAAATAGTAGGCCAGGTTTACCAGCGCGTCGGGGCGATGGTCGTCGAGCAATTGCGTCAGGCTGGCGACATCCCAGCCGTGCTCGGGCGGCCTCGGGGCCAAGAACCCGATGTCTTCCTCGGCTCCCAGGCGAATCAGCGCTTGCCCCAGGGCACTTCCACCACCCAACAGCATCAGGCGCATTCGCATAAAGTCAGCAGATCCGAACAGGTTGATTAGGGAAAGCGAGCATTCTGCGGGTTCTTTTCGCACAAGCGCAACCCTGGCACGGCCTGTGCCAGGGCCGTGCCAGGCGGCGCATGCCGGGCTGCCACTCACTCGGTCTCGAACAACCCGTTGCTGATCGGCCCCACGCTCAGCCGCTCGCGAATGTCGTCATCGATACGCGGGTCATCGGGACGGTACAGCCGCACCTGCCGATAGGCATTGATGCGGTTGATCTCGGCGCCCAGGTATTCCCACACCACCCGGGTACAGGCCGGGTTGCGTCGGTCGGCGCTGGACACGCCGGTCTTCAGGCCGTTGAGCCGAGTGATGCGGCTCTTGAAGCTGGGGATGAGGATGGTCTGGCTCATCTCGTTGAAAGTCAGCGACTCGTAGTCGATGAGAAACAGCCGGTCCTGCAGCTGGAAGGCCGCGCCGAGGTAGCGACAACGCACCCAGTCCTCGGCCTGGACATCGGCGCTGCTGGTACGCTCCTGGCGCTCCTGGCGCTCGAACATGAACGCCCCACGCTCTTCTCGCAGGTGCACGAGCGAGAGCAGGATCGAGCCAGGGACGGAGATGCAGTTGGAATACTCGAAGTAGTAGCCGCAATAGCGCGAGAGGTTGCCGGTGTGCTCATGCAGGGGCTTGAACAGCTCGCTGAGCGGATCGCCCTGCCGCGCCGTATCGGCCAGGTGACTTCGCGCCCCGATCAACCGGGCAAACTGTTCCGGAGGAAGGCCCAGCTCGTAGTCCTCGACGCCGAAGAAGTCACCGATGCGCTTGAGGTTGTAGGCCGTGGGACGGCTGTGCCCGCTGAGGTACTTGTTGAACTGCCCGCGGTTGATCGACAGCTGTCGGCAAACCTCTGAAATAGAGCGGTAATGACTGCAGGCAAGCTTCAGGTTGGCAGCGAAATGTTCGCTCATGGATCCGGTCCCGGTGATGCATCAGGCGCCACTATAGCATCAAGTCGCATCAATTCGGCACAACCCGCGAAATTGTAACCTCACTTGTCATGGCCAACCATGCGCCCCATGGCTCCAGCGCGCCCAGCGTTGGCCGACATCTTTCATCGCAAAGAATAAGAATCGAGGTTCTTCCATGCTCGAAGCACTCAACGATTTCCTCTCGGGGAAACTCCTCATCGTGCTGATCGTCGGACTCGGCGGTTACTTCACCATCCGCTCGCGGTTCGTCCAGTTCCGCCACTTTGGCCACATGTTCGCGGTGTTCCGCGAATCGCTGCGTGGCCAGGCCGGCCAGTTGAGTTCGTTCCAGGCCCTGATGCTGAGCCTGGCAGGCCGTGTCGGCGCGGGCAACATCGCCGGTGTCGGCATCGCCGTGACCCTGGGCGGGCCAGGCGCGGTGTTCTGGATGTGGGTCACGGCGCTGGTCGGCATGGCCAGCAGCTTCTTCGAATGCACCCTGGCGCAGGTCTACAAGCGCGCCGATGGCGACGGTCTGTACCGGGGCGGCCCGGCCTACTACATCCAGCACGGCCTGAAGCTCAAGAGCATGGCAGTGGTGTTCTCGATCCTGCTGCTGGTGACCTACGGCTTCGCCTTCATGGGTCTGCAGTCGTACACCGTGACCCACTCGCTGCAAAACGCCTTCGGCTTCGATCCGAGCCACACCGGTATCGCCCTGGCCGTGCTGCTGGCGGTCGTGTTCTTGGGTGGCATCAAGCGGATCGCCGCAGTGTCCGACCTGCTGGTACCGATCAAGACCCTGGCCTACATCGGCGTGACCCTGTATGTGATCGGCACTCAGATCGAACACGTGCCGGCCATGCTGGAAACCATCTTCAAGAGCGCTTTCGGCCTTGACCCGGCGTTTGGCGGGCTGCTCGGCAGCGCCATCGTCATGGGCGTCAAGCGCGGCGTGTTCGCCAACGAAGCGGGCCTGGGCAGTGCGCCCAACGTCGCTGCCGTGGCGGCGGTCAAGCATCCTGGTGCCCAAGGCGTGGTCCAGGCTTTCAGCGTGTTCCTCGACACGTTCGTGATCTGCACCTGCACCGCACTGCTGATCCTGCTGTCGGGCTTCTATACCCCTGGCTTCGAAGGTGACGGCATCGTCCTGACCCAGAACTCACTGGCCGCCGTGGTTGGTGACTGGGGCCGCCTGTTCGTCAGCGTCGCGCTGTCGCTGTTCGTCTTCACCTGCATCCTCTACAACTACTATCTGGGCGAGAACAGCCTGCAGTTCCTCAGCCGCAACCGCATGGTGCTGTTCGGTTTCCGCGCCCTGGTGCTGGTGCTGGTGGTATGGGGGTCGGTACAGGACCTGTCGACCGTGTTCGCCTTTGCCGACATCACCATGACCTGCCTGGCCTTCGTCAACCTGGTCGCCCTGGCCTTGCTGTTCAAGGTCGGCCTGCGGGTGATGCGCGACTATGACGAGCAGCGCCGGGCCGGCATCAAGCAGCCCGTGTTCGATGCCTCGAAGTTCCAGGACCTGGACCTGGACCGTGCCGCCTGGCCGGCCAATCCGCAGGTCGCAGCGACCGACGAGCAGGCTGCCGGCCCGGCTCACGTCCAGGCCCAGGCCCAACGCTGACAGTACTGCTGCCAGCCGCCCCGTCCGTGGGCGGCTGCCGTTCTCCGCTCCTCGCTACGGAATGCGCCATGCGTGAAGTCAAGAATCTCCTCGTCCTCTATACCGGTGGCACCATCGGCATGCTGCAGACCCCTTCCGGTCTCGCGCCGGCCGGCGGCTTCGAAGCCCGCATGCGCGAGCACCTGGCCCAACGTGCCGATGCGCCACGCTTGAGCTGGACCCTGCGCGAGCTGGACCCGCTGATCGACAGCGCCAACATGCAGCAGGCCAACTGGCTGGCGATGCGCGGCGCCATCGTCGAGGCGGTGCAGCGCGACGGCCATGACGGCGTGCTGGTGCTGCATGGCACCGATACCCTGGCCTACAGCGCCGCGGCGTTGTCGTTCCTGCTGCTCGGGTTGCCGGTGCCGGTGCTGCTGACCGGCTCGATGCTGCCGGCCGGGGCGCCGGACAGCGATGCCTGGGACAATCTCGCAGGTGCCCTGGGCCTGTTCGAGCAAGGCTTGCCGGCCGCTGTACAGCTGTACTTCAATGGCCAGCTGCTGCATGGCTGCCGCGCGTCGAAGCTGCGCAGCGAGGCTTTCGACGCCTTTGCCGCCCTGCCCCGCCAGCGCCAGGACGAACGTGCCGATGGCGTGCCGACCGAGCTGGACTACCGTCGACCGCGCCAGCCGGTCAGCCTGGCCGTGATGCCGATGTTCCCCGGCCTGTCGGCCGGGCAGGTACGCGGCGTGCTGGCCAGCGGCGTGCGTGGCCTGTTGCTCGAATGCTATGGCAGCGGTACTGGCCCATCGGATGACCAGGCCCTGCTCGAGGTGCTGCGGGAGGCTCGTCGGGATGGCGTACTGCTCGTTGCGATCAGCCAGTGCCCGGAAGGCGCGGTGCAGTTCGCGACCTATGCCGCCGGCAGTCGGCTGCGTGATGCCGGCCTGGTCAGCGGTGGCGGCATGACCCGCGAGGCAGCGCTGGGCAAGATGTTCGCCCTGCTCGGTGCCGGCCTGGACATCCAGGACGCCGAGCGCTGGTTCGCGCTGGATCTGTGCGGCGAGCGGGCCTGAGCGGAGGAAGGTGGCGGAAGGCAGCGGGAGTCGAACCTGCCCGGGAACGGCTGCCGTCCCCAACCGGGTTTGAAGCCCGGCCGCGCCACCGGGCGCGATTGCCTTCCTTGAATTCATGACCCATGGTGCTGGGCCAGGGCGCTGTCGGTACGGATGTAACGCTGGTCGGCCACCCGGCGGGTAAGGCCCAGGCGATCGAAGTACTCCAGTATCTGGACCGTGCGCTTGCGTCCGATGCCGAGCAGGTCACGATACGCGGCGACCTGTACTATCGGGGATCGAGCCGCCTGCTGCAAGAGCAGATCGGCCATTCGCTGAATCATTTCCTGCGGATAGAACAGGTCGCGCACCACCTGGTGCACCACGCCTGCGCGTGCCAGCTTGCGCAGCAACAGGCGCACCTCGGCCTCGTCATGCTGCTGGGCCGCTGCCAGCGTGCGGACCCACGGCGGGTCGAACTGGCCTTGCAGCAGCGAGGGTTTGAGACGTTCCCACAACGCGGCATCGGCGTCGCCAAGGCGGACCTGATGGTCCGGCAGGTGCAGCCACGGCCCGCTGTTGTCGATCTTCGCCTCGGCGATCAGCGCCTCGAGCAAGGCGATGAACGCAGGCCGCTCCAGGGGCATGGCGGCAAAGCGACGCAGGCGGTCACGATCCGGCCCCAACTGGTCGGGCTCGCGCGCGTGAAACAGCGACAGGCGCTCGAGCAGCTCGGCCTTCAAGGCATGCCAGCGTTGGCCGGCGAACAGCAGCGGCCCTTGCCGGGTGACCACCACCTGTACGTCCTCGGGCAGCTGCCAGCTGTCGCGCGGGCGGTTGAACTGTCGTTCCAGGCGCTGCGGATCGAGCCCCGATGGCGCGCTCTGCAGCAGTCCCGGCAAGGCGTCCTCCAGGCTCGCGCAGCCGGCCAGCACGCCAAGCTGCCGCAGGCGCGCCTCGCTGCGCCGATGGCGGCTCGGCCCGAACGGGTCAAGGACGCGGCCGCCGCCGAGCGTGCGCTGTGCGCGCTGGTCGCGCAACACCAGGCGATCGCCATGCACCGCCTGCAGGGGCGCATCGAGCAGCAACTGGGCGAACATGCGCCGGCCGGGCTGCAGCTTGTCGGCTTCCAGCAGGGCTACCCGGGCGGTGACGTCCTGGGTGCCGAGGTGCACATGCACGGCACTGAAATGTTCGAACGGTCGTGACTCGCCTGGCAGCAGGTAGCATTCGATATCCACCCGCTGGCTGGGCGCATGCAGCCATGCCGGCAATAGCCAGTCGCCACGACGGATCTGCTCCAGCGCCAGGCGCTCGCCAGTAATGTTCAAGGCCACGCGCTGGCCGGCCTCGGCCTGCTGGGCAGGTCGATTCTGGGCGTGCAGGCCGCGCACGCGCACGGGCCTGCCAGCCTTGCCCAGCACCAGGCTCTCGCCGACCTCGGCTTGCCCCGCCAGGGCCGTGCCGGTCACCACGATACCGGTCCCGGCCACCGAGAACGCCCGGTCGACGGCCAGGCGAAAACCGCCTCGCACGCTGCGCCCGCGCACTTGGCCCTGCGCCTGCCACAAGGCTTCGCGCAAGGCTTCCAGGCCCTCCCCGGTGACGCTGGATAGCGCGAACTGCGGCGCGCCGGCATGAGGTCCGGCTGCCAGCAGGCTGGCGACCTGCGCCTGGACTTGCGCCACGCGCCCAGGCTCGACCCGGTCGCATTTGCTGATGGCCACCATGGCCTGGGGGATGCCCAGCAGCTCGATGATCGCCAGGTGCTCGCGGGTTTGGGGCATCACGCCATCGTCGGCAGCCACCACCAGCAGTACCAGGTCGATGCCATGGGCGCCAGCGAGCATGTTGTGGATGAAGCGCTCATGCCCGGGCACGTCGATGAACCCGACCAGCGGCGCGCCCTGGCGCAACGACGCGTAGCGGTAGCCAAGGTCGATGGTCATGCCACGGGCCCGCTCCTCCTGGCGGCGGTCGCCGGTCTGTCCGGTCAGCGCCTGCAGCAAGGCGGTCTTGCCATGATCGATATGCCCGGCGGTACCGACGATCACCGGATCGGCTCCAGGCCAAGCGTGGGCAACTGGGCCAGCCAGCAGGCTTCGTCGTCGAGCTGCCTGAGATCGAGCCAGAGGGCATCGTCGTCGATACGCCCCAGCACCGGCACCGGCAGGTCGCGCAAGGCTCGCTCCAGAGCATGCAGGCTACGCCCACGGAGCTTCTTCGAAACCTGCGCGCGCAGGCACAGCGCTGCGCTTGGCAAACGGGCCACCGGTTGGCTGCCACTGCCGATCATGCCCAGCACCGGCTCGACGTTGACCGACCAGGGCGCCCCGACCACGGCAGCCAGCCCCGGCGCGAGTCGCTCGGCCTGGGCCATGATGTCGGCCTGGGATCGAGTCAGCAGCCTCAGGCTGGGCAAACGCTCGGCCAGTCGGTCTGGATCGCGGTACAGCGCCAGCACGGCCTCGAGGGCGGCCAGGGTCAGTTTGTCGACGCGCAGGGCGCGCTTGAGCGGGTTTTTCTTGATTCGCGCGATCAGCGCCTTGCTGCCGACGATGATCCCGGCCTGTGGGCCACCGAGCAGCTTGTCGCCGCTGAAGGTGACGATGTCGGCGCCGTCGGCGAGCGCCTGGCGCACGGTCGGCTCGGCGGGCAGGCCCCAGCGGCTCAGGTCCAGCAGGCTGCCGCTGCCAAGGTCTTCGAGCAAGGGCAGACCATGCCGATGGGCAATCTCGGCCAGCTCCCGGGTCGGCACCTGAGTGGTGAAACCCTGGATGCTGTAGTTGCTGCAATGCACGCGCATCAGCAAGCCGGTTCGCGGGTTGATGGCCTGTTCGTAATCGCGGGCATGGGTGCGGTTGGTGGTGCCGACCTCGTGCAGGCGCACACCGGCGCGGGCCATGATGTCAGGTATGCGGAAGGCGCCGCCGATCTCGATCAGTTCGCCACGCGAGATGACCCCCTGTTTGCGCGCGCCGAGGCTGTTGAGCGCCAGCAGCACGGCGGCAGCGTTGTTGTTGACCACCGTGACGGCCTCGGCCCCAGTCAGCTCTCGCAGCAAGCCCTCGATCAGGTCGTCACGGTCGCCGCGCTTGCCGGTGGCCAGGTCCAGTTCGAGATTGAGCGGATGGCGCGCCGCGGCCTGCACCGCCACCACCGCCTCCTCGGGCAGCAGTGCGCGTCCCAGGTTGGTATGCAGTACGGTACCGGTGAGGTTGAATACCCGGCGAACCTGGCTGCGCTGGCGGCTGGCCAGGCGCTCGCCGGCTCGCCCCAGCAACACTGGCGGGCAGAGTTCCACGGCGCTGAGCTGACCAAGCAAGGCCGGCTGGCGCAGTTCGTCGAGCAACAGGCGGAGCTCGGCCAGCACCAGCTCGCGCCCGTGGCGCTCGAGCAGTGGCTGGCAGGCAGGCTGGCGCAGCAGCTTGTCGACCGATGGCAGGCGTGCCGGGTTGTCACTGGCAAGGCTCGAGGGCATTGGGATTACCTTGAAGTCCGTTTCGGTCGAGGGCAGACGAGAGGCTTGGAGGTGCAGTGTAGACTGTCAGTTCCCGCCAGGGGCCAGCATCAGGTTGGGTGCCAGGCGCGCGAAGCCCTCCTCGTCCAGCCGCAGATCCAGGGCAAGACTCGCCAGATCATCGGCCAGCGGCTCGGCGCCCGCATCGTTTTCCAGGTAGCTGTGCTTGAGATAACTGTTGCAGCCTGGGCAGCATTCGGCACGCAGCGGCGCCTTGCCGGGCGCATGACGATCGTCCTCGAGACTGCTGTAGCGCAGGTCCTTGCTCGACTCGCAGTACACGCACTTGACCCGCACCACGTGCCATTGGCAGGCGCACAGCGAGCAGGCCAGGTAACGTAGGCCGTTGTGCTTGCCTCGATTGCGCACCACGCCGGCCATCGCTGGCGAGCCACAGGCCGGGCACTGCGACAGGCTGCTGGTCGGCGCCAGCCGGGTACCATCCAGCCTGCTCAGCCAATAGCTCCAGGCGGCCTGCAAGGCCGCGCCGAGCAGCGGCACCAGCGCGGCCGGCACGGCACTGTACTGGCCACTGGTCAAGGCGATGGCCCAGCCCTTGCGACGGTTCTGGTCAGCTTCGTGCAACGTCTGCAAGGCTGCCTGCAAAGGCAGGTTGCCCTGCGTCTCGAAGGTCTCCAGCAGCCCCTGCAACCACGGCAGCCAGGCATCCTGGCGCACCAGGCTGTCGACCGCCAGCGGCGGCAGGCCATGGTCCAGGCTCAGCCGCTGGCGCTCCTCGGCCACCGGCATCTCGCTCGGCGGCTGGTCGAACAGCTGCTGCTGGACGCGCGACAGGCGCGCGACCAGACGCAGGTAGTCGCCCAGGGCATGGCCCTGGGCCAGATGCTCGAGACGTTCGGCACGCCGCGCGAAAAGATCGCCCTCGGGCAGATGCAGGAACGGGGGTGCGCTGGCCGATGCTTCGATCTGGCCGGGTTCGAGTATCGTGCTCAAGGGTTCATCCTTTCTTTCTGCCGGAATGGGTCGGCGTCTGCTCGCCGGTCACTTCGCGATACCACAGCTCATGATGCTTGCGCGCCCAGGCGCGACTGACCCAGCCATGCAGCATGGCGCCGACCGACCCCTTGATCCAGATGCCGGCGTAGACATGCACGATGATCGACAGCACCAGGACGAACCCTGCTGCCGCATGGGCCAGGCTGGCCAGGCGGATGGTGTCGATGTCGAACAAATGGCTGAACCAGGCGCGCCAGATCACCACGCCGCTGAGCAGCAGAACCAGCATGCATGCCAGCAAGGTCCAGAACAGTAGCTTCTGACCGGCGTTGTACTTGCCGATCGGCGGCACGCCTTCTTCCTGGTTGCGCAGGACCCGATCGATGCGCCGCAACCACAGCCGATCGTTGCGGTTCAGGAAGTTGGACCGCCAGAAGCGCATCACCAGACCGAGGAAGAACACGAACATGGCTACTCCCATGAACGGATGCAGGATCCGTGTCCAGGGACCGCCACCGAACAGGTGGCTGAGCCAGAACAGCGCCGGATGGAACAGCGCAAGCCCCGAGAGGCCCGCCATCACGAACAGGATCGCCACCAGCCAGTGGTTGCTGCGCTCGTTGGCGGTATAGCGCAGGATCGGTTTGTCATCCTTCATGGCCGCGGCCCTCCCTCTGCGCCTGGCTGGCGCGGGTCATAGGTATGCACTGCCGGATCCACCTGGCGCACCGCGGGATCCGCAGTGGCGGGCTGCTCTTGTTCCTCGACCCGCTGCGGCCCGACCCGCACGTAATGGAAGAAGCCGGCCACCACCGCCGCGCCCATGGCCAGCAATGCCAGGGGCTTGGTCACGCCCTTCCATAGGCTGACCAGCGGGCTGATCGTCGGTTGGTCCGGCAAGCCGGCGTACAGGCGCGGCGTGTCGGCATGATGCAGTACGTACATCACATGGGTACCGCCGACACCCTCCGGGTCGTACAGCCCTGCCTGCTCGTAGCCACGCGACTTGAGGTCGACCACCCGCTCGGCGGCATGTTCCTTCATCGCCTCCTTGGTGCCGAAGACGATGGCCCCGGTAGGACAGGTCTTCACGCAGGCCGGCTCCAGCCCCACGCTCACCCGATCCGAACACAGGCTGCACTTGTAGGCCTTGTTGTCCTTTTGCGAGATCCTCGGGATGTTGAACGGACAACCGGTGATGCAGTAGCCGCAGCCGATGCAGTGATCCTGGTTGAAGTCGACGATGCCGTTGGCATGCTTGATGATCGCGCCTGGACTTGGACAGGCCTTAAGGCAGCCCGGCTCGGCACAGTGCATGCAGCCGTCCTTGCGGATCAGCCACTCCAGGTCGCCATCGGCCTTCTCGTGCTCGGTGAAGCGCATCAACGTCCAGGTCTGTGCCGTCAGGTCCTGGGGGTTGTCGTAGGTGCCATGGTTGTGACCGACTTCGTCACGCAGTTCATTCCATTCCGAACAGGCGACCTGGCATGCCTTGCAACCGATGCACTTGGTGGTATCGATCAGCTTGGCGACTTCCTGCTGGTGGCGCGCCGAAGGTGGCACGGTCGTGGTCGCCGAACGGGCGATGATATCCTGACTGGCCATCAGATCTTCTCCACGTTGACGAGGAACGACTTCGATTCCGGCGTCTGGGTGTTGCCGTCACCCAGGAACGGCACCAGGGTGTTGGTCAGGTAGCCATGCCGTGCCGAACCGGTGAAGCCCCAGTGCAGCGGGATGCCAACCTGGTGCACGGTCTGGTTGTTGACCATCAGTGGGCGGATCCGCTTGGTCACCACCGCGACGGCCTCGATGTGCCCGCGCTTGCTCGACACCCGCACCCGATCGCCGGCCACGATGCCTTTTTCCTTGGCGAGCACTTCGCCGATCTCGACGAACTGCTCGGGCTGGGCGATCGCGTTGAGTTGGCAGTGCTTGCTCCAGAAATGGAAATGCTCGGTCAGCCGGTAGGTGGTCGCGGCGTAGGGGAAGTCCTTGGCCTGCCCCAATGTGGCCCATACCGAATCGAAGATACGCCCCGCCGGATTGCTCACCGCCTTCTTGTTGCCCGGATGCAGCGGGTTGATCCCGATCGGTGTCTCGAACGGCTCGTAGTGCTCGGGGAATGGCCCCTCGGCCATCTTGTCGAGCGCGAAGAAACGCGCCACGCCTTCCGGGTTCATGATGAACGGATTCATGCCCTGCTCAGGGGGCGAATCGATCTTGAAATCCGGGACATCGGTGCCGCTCCAGACCTTGCCGTTCCACCATACCAGGCGCTTGCTGGCATCCCAGGGCTTGCCCTGGGGGTCGGACGAAGCACGGTTGTAGAGGATGCGCCGGTTGGCCGGCCAGGCCCAGGCCCAGCCCCCTGCCTGCTTCATGCCGTATGGGTCGCTGTTGTCGCGACGAGCCATCTGGTTGCCCTGCTCGGTCCAGCTGCCGGAGAAGATCCAGCAGCCCGAGGCGGTGCTGCCGTCGTCCTTGAGCTGGCCGAAGCCCGACAGCTGCTGGCCGGCCTTGACCACGGTACCGGTGATGTCGGTCAGGTCGGTAAGTGCGGTGCCGTTCATTTCCTTTGCCAGTTCGGCAGGCGAAGGCTCGGCCGGCACCTTGTACGGCCAGTCGAGGTTGAGCAGCGGGTCGGGGAAACTGCCGCCCTCGGTGCGGTAGCGTTCGCGCAGGCGCAGGAACAGCTCGCTCATGATCTGCACGTCGGTGCGCGTCTGGCCAGGTCCGTCGGCGGCCTTCCAGTGCCATTGCAGCCAGCGGCTGCTGTTGACCAGCGAACCGTCTTCCTCGGCGAAGCAGGTGGTGGGCAGGCGGATGACCTCGGTCTGGATGCTGGCCGTGTCGACGTCGTTGAATGGTCCGGCGTTGCGCCAGAACTCCGAGGTCTCGGTGGCCAACGGGTCCATGACCACCAGCCACTTCAACTTGGCCAGCGCTGCGGTAACGCGATTCTTGTCCGGCAACGCGGCGATCGGGTTGAAACCCTGGCACATGTAGCCGTTGACCTTGCCCTGCCCCATCAGCTCGAACATGCGCAGCACGTCATAGGCCGGCACGTCGAGCTTTGGTAGCCAATGGTAGCCCCAGTCGTTCTCGGCGGTGGCATTGGCACCGTACCAGGCTTTCATCAGGCTGACATGGAACTTGCCGTAGTTCTGCCAGTAGGACAGCTGGCCAGGGCGCAGCGCCTTGGGTGCGCGCTTGTCGATATAGGCGGCGTAGTCCTGCTCGGCGTCGCCAGGCAGGGTCAGATAGCCTGGCAGCGAGTTGGACAGCAGGCCCAGGTCGGTCAGGCCCTGGATGTTGGAGTGACCGCGCAAGGCATTGACCCCACCGCCTGGCATGCCGACG
This sequence comes from Pseudomonas sp. Marseille-QA0332, assembly GCF_054950175.1. Taxonomy (NCBI): domain Bacteria; kingdom Pseudomonadati; phylum Pseudomonadota; class Gammaproteobacteria; order Pseudomonadales; family Pseudomonadaceae; genus Pseudomonas; species Pseudomonas sp. Marseille-QA0332. Next base: position 3,962,193 of record NZ_CM143106.1, on the reverse strand, counting down.
TTGCCCAGCAGCAACTGCACCATCGCCGCGCTGCGGATGATCTGCGCGCCGATCGAATGCTGCGTCCAGCCCAGCGCATACAGGATGGTCATGGTCTTGCCAGGCTGCGAGCAGGTGGCGATCTCTTCCCAGATCCTGAGCATGCGGTCCTGAGGCATGCCACAAGTCATGCTCGCCACGTCGGCGGTGTAACGACTGTAGTGCTGCTTCATCAGCTGGAACACGCAACGCGGGTGCTGCAAGGTCGGGTCGACCTTGACGAAGCCATCCTCGCCTATCTCGTAGCCCCAGCCGGACTTGTCGACGTAGCTGCGCTTGGCCGCGTCGTAGCCGCTGAACAGGCCGTCCTCGAAGCCATAGCCTTCCTTGACGATGAACGAGACGTCGGTGTAGTTGCGCACGTATTCGTGCTGGATCCGGTCCTTTTCCAGCAGGTAGTTGATCAGCCCGCCCATGAAGGCGATGTCGCTGCCGGTGCGGATCGGCGCATAGTAGTCGGCCACCGAGGCGGTACGGGTGAACCGTGGATCGACCACGATCAGCCGCGCCTGGTTGTGGGCCTTGGCTTCGGTTACCCATTTGAAGCCGCACGGATGGGCTTCCGCTGCGTTGCCACCCATCACCAGGATCAGGTTCGCGTTGGCGATATCCGACCAGTGATTGGTCATGGCGCCACGGCCGTACGTCGGGGCAAGACTTGCCACCGTCGGGCCGTGTCAGACACGCGCCTGGTTATCGAACCCCAGCATGCCGAGCGAACGGACGACCTTGTGGGTCAGGTAGCCGGCTTCGCTGGACGCAGCGGAAGCGGCGAGGAAACCGGTGGTGAGCCAGCGATTGACCGTCTGGCCCTGGTCATTCTTCTCGATGAAGTTGGCATCGCGATCCTGCTTGACCAGCTCGGCGATGCGGTCGAGCGCCTCGTCCCAGGACACGCGGGTCCATTCGTTGCTGCCGGCCTTGCGTACCTGGGGGTAAAGCAGCCGGCTGGGACTGTGGATGAAGTCCAGCAGGCCCGCGCCTTTCGGACACAGGGTGCCGCGATTGACCGGATGGTCCGCGTCGCCCTCGATGTGGATGATGTTCTGGGCAACGTTCTTTCCTGCATCGCCCTGGCTGTACAGGATCAGCCCGCAGCCGACCGAGCAGTAGGGACAGGTGTTGCGGGTTTCCTTGGTATGCGCCAGCTTGAAGTGGCGTACCTGTTCGGCAAAGGCAGGTGTCGGGGCCATGCCCAACGCCGCCAGGCTCGAGCCCCCAAGGCCGACTGCGGCGACCTTGAAGAACTGCCGACGGTTAAGGTCCATCGTGCACTCCTGATCAGGTGTTCGGGCGCTCGGGACGTTGCCGGGCGCCTCGGGGGTGTCACGGTAATGGCCAATGGCTGGCTATCAGGGGCTACTATAGCCAAGATTTTCAGGAAGGGGGGATGTGGATCAGCAGAGGCAGGAATGCGAGGCGTCATGGAACTGCGAGAAGCGGGGCATGGCAAAAAACGAAACCCCCGCAATGCGGGGGCTCCAGACCTGATCTTTACAAAAATGTATCAGGTAAGTCCTAGAACGGAATATCGTCATCGAAGCTGTCGAAATCAGCCGCTGGCTGCTGGGACGGCTGCTGCGGCGCTGGACGCTGGGGCGCCTGCTGCGGGCGTGGCGCCTGCTGGCGTGGTGGCGCCTGGTTGTAGTTGCCGCCGCCCTGGTTCTGGTTCTGGTTCTGGTTGTAGTTGCCGCCACCCTGGTTGTAGTTGCCACCACCTTCCTGGTTTTGCGGACGGCCACCGAGCAGCTGCATGGTGCCCTGCATGTCGACGATGATTTCAGTGGTGTAGCGCTTGATCCCGTCCTTTTCCCACTCGCGGGTCTGCAGCTTGCCCTCGATGTAGACCTGGGAACCCTTGCGCAGGTATTCGCCGGCGATTTCGGCCAGGCGCCCGAACAGGGCGACACGGTGCCACTCGGTGCGCTCGACCTTCTGCCCGGACTGCTTGTCCGTCCACTGCTCGCTGGTGGCCAGGCTCAGGTTGGTCACGGCATTACCGTTGGGCAGATAGCGGACTTCGGGATCCTGACCGCAGGTGCCGACCAGAATGACTTTGTTAACCCCACGGGCCATAACGTTCTCCTAGGCTTCGCACGCCGCAGAGGCTGGGTTGACCAGACGCTCGAGGGTCGCACGATCCAAAATTTTCGTATCCAGTTTGATATAGATGGCGGCTTCCTCCTCCACCACCACGGCGTCGGTCACACCCGGCACGGCCATTAGGCGCGTGGCCAGCCCCGACTCGCGCAAGGCGGTCGGCGACAGCGGCATGCGCAGGCTGGTCACGTAGGGCGGCTCGTTCATGCCCAGGGCGGCGATCAGCCACAGGACGCACAACCCGGCACAACCGAGAAACACCATGCCCAGGCCACCATGCTGGAACAACCAGCCACCGATGATCCCTCCGAGGGCGGCACCGAGGAACTGGCTGGTGGAATAGACCCCCATGGCCGTTCCCTTGCCGCCCGCCGGCGACACCTTGCTGACCAGCGAAGGCAGCGAGGCCTCCAGCAGATTGAAGGCTGTGAAGAATATCACGGTGCCGGTCACCAGTCCGCGCAAGTTGTCAGCCCACTGCCAGAAGAATACCTCGACCAGGAGCAGTACGCTGACCGCGCCGAGCAGGACACGCTTCATCTTGCGCTTTTTTTCGCCATAGATGATGAACGGTATCATTGCAAAAAATGAGACCAGCAAGGCGGTCAGGTAGACCCACCAGTGCTCTTCCTTCGGCAGCCCGCCGCGCTCGACGAACGCCAGCGGCAAGGCGACGAAGCTGGCCATCAGGATGGCATGCAGGATGAAGATACTGATGTCCAGGCGTAGCAGATCCGGGTTGCGCAAGGTCGGGCCGAGCGCCTGGCGCGCCACCCCGGACTCGCGGTGCTGCATCACGCTGTGGGCCTTGGGCACGACCAGGGCGACCAGGGCGACGCCTACCAGCGCCAGCCCTGCCGTGGCGAGGAACAGTCCGGACAGGCCGAAGGCACGGGTCAGCAACGGGCCGACCACCATGGCCACGGCGAAGGACAGGCCGATGCTCATGCCGATCATGGCCATGGCCTTGGTCCGGTGCTGCTCGCGGGTCAGATCGGAGAGCAGCGCCATCACCGCCGCCGAGATGGCTCCGGCGCCTTGCAGGATGCGCCCGGCGATGACGCCCCAGATCGTATCGGCCTGGGCCGCCAGGAGACTGCCGAGGGCGAACACGACCAGGCCGACGTAGATGACCGGGCGTCGACCGATGCGGTCCGAGATCACCCCGAACGGAATCTGCAGCACGGCCTGAGTAAGACCATAGGCACCGATGGCCAGGCCAATCAGCGCGGGGGTGGCGCCTGCCAGGTCCATGCCATACGTGGCCAGCACCGGCAGGACCATGAACATGCCCAGCATACGGAAGGCGAAGACCAGGGCCAGGCCGCTGGCGGCGCGGGTTTCGCTGCCGCTCATGCGCTCATGGTGAGTATCTTGCATGGAGTAACCTCGTGTGAACCGGCAGGAATTCTATCAGTCCGACAGCTTGACGGCATCTGCGCGACGCTTTGCCGCGTGATGGCCGTGCGCCGTATACTTCGTCGTTTATGCCCGCCAAGCGAGGCCGCAGTGGACAAGATCCTGATCCGTGGGGCACGCACCCACAACCTGAAGAACATCGACCTGACCCTGCCGCGCGACAAGCTGATCGTGATCACCGGCCTGTCGGGCTCCGGCAAGTCTTCCCTGGCGTTCGACACGCTGTATGCCGAAGGCCAGCGGCGCTATGTGGAATCGCTGTCCGCCTATGCCCGGCAGTTCCTGTCGATGATGGAAAAACCCGATGTCGACACCATCGAGGGGCTCTCTCCGGCCATTTCGATCGAACAGAAGTCGACGTCGCACAACCCCCGCTCCACCGTCGGCACCATCACCGAAATCTACGACTACCTGCGCCTGCTCTACGCCCGCGTCGGTACACCCCGCTGCCCTGACCACGACATCCCGCTGGAGGCGCAGACCGTCAGCCAGATGGTCGACCTAGTGCTCGAGCAACCCGAAGGCAGCCGGCTTATGCTGCTGGCACCGGTGGTGCGCGAGCGCAAGGGCGAACACCTGGCGGTGTTCGACGAACTGCGGGCCCAGGGTTTCGTTCGCGCCCGCATCAATGGCAAGCTGCATGAGCTCGATGAGTTGCCGAAGCTGGACAAGCAGAAAAAGCACAGCATCGATGTGGTGGTCGACCGTTTCAAGGTACGTGCCGACCTGCAGCAGCGCCTGGCGGAATCGTTCGAGACGGCCTTGAAGCTGGCCGACGGCATCGCGCTGGTCGCGCCCATGGAGGATGAAGGCGGCGAGGAAATGATCTTCTCCGCGCGCTTCGCCTGCCCGGTCTGCGGTCATGCCATCAGCGAACTGGAACCCAAGCTGTTCTCCTTCAACAACCCGGCCGGCGCCTGCCCGACCTGCGACGGCCTGGGGGTCAAGCAGTTCTTCGACACGCGACGCCTGGTCAACAGCGAGCTGACCCTGGCCGAGGGCGCGATCCGCGGTTGGGACCGGCGCAACGTCTACTACTTCCAGATGCTCGGCTCGCTGGCGAGCCATTACCGCTTCAGCCTCGACGAACCGTTCGGCCAGCTGTCGGCAGACCACCAGAAGCTGATCCTGCACGGCAGCGGCAAGCAAAGCGTCGACTTCAAGTACCTCAACGACCGTGGCGACATCGTCAAGCGTTCGCATCCGTTCGAAGGCATCATTCCGAACCTGGAGCGGCGCTATCGTGAAACCGAGTCGGCCACGGTGCGCGAAGAGCTGGCCAAGTATCTCGGCACCCAACCTTGCCCCGATTGCCGTGGCACGCGCCTGCGCCGCGAAGCGCGGCATGTGTGGGTCGGTGAGAAGACCCTGCCGGCCGTCACCAGCCTGCCGATCGGCGAGGCCAGCGATTACTTCGGCGAGCTCACCCTGACCGGCCGCCGTGGCGAGATCGCGGCCAAGATCCTCAAGGAGATCTGCGAGCGCCTGCAGTTCCTGGTCAACGTCGGCCTCGACTACCTGACCCTGGACCGCAGCGCCGATACCTTGTCCGGCGGCGAAGCGCAGCGCATTCGCCTGGCGAGCCAGATCGGCGCAGGCCTGGTCGGGGTGATGTACATCCTCGACGAGCCGTCGATCGGCCTGCACCAGCGGGACAACGATCGCCTGCTTGCGACCCTGAACCACCTGCGTGACCTGGGCAACACGGTCATCGTGGTCGAACACGACGAAGACGCCATTCGCCTGGCCGACTACGTGGTGGACATCGGCCCTGGCGCCGGCGTGCATGGCGGCCAGATCGTCGCCGAGGGCACGCCCCAGCAGGTCATGGAAAACCCCGACTCGCTGACCGGCAAGTACCTTTCCGGACGCAAGAAGATCGTCGTTCCGGCCAAGCGCACCCCTCGCAACAAGAAACTGTCGCTCAAGCTCAAGGGTGCCCGCGGCAACAATCTGCGCAACGTCGATCTGGAAGTGCCCATCGGCCTGCTGACGTGCGTGACGGGTGTATCAGGCTCAGGCAAGTCGACGCTGATCAACAATACCTTGTACCCGTTGGCCGCCACCGCGCTCAACGGCGCCAGCAGCCTGGAAGCCGCAGCGCACGCCAGCATGGACGGTCTGCAGCACCTTGACAAGGTAGTGGACATCGACCAGAGCCCCATCGGCCGTACGCCACGCTCCAATCCGGCGACCTATACCGGCATCTTCACGCCGATCCGCGAACTGTTCGCCGGCGTGCCGGAGTCGCGCTCGCGTGGCTACGGCCCGGGCCGGTTCTCGTTCAACGTCAAGGGCGGTCGCTGCGAGGCTTGCCAGGGCGACGGCCTGATCAAGGTCGAGATGCACTTCCTGCCGGACATCTACGTGCCTTGCGACGTGTGCAAGAGCAAGCGCTACAACCGCGAGACCCTGGAAATCAAGTACAAGGGCAAGAACATCCACGATGTGCTGGAGATGACCATCGAGGATGCCCGCGAATTCTTCGATGCGGTACCTGCGCTGGCGCGCAAGCTGCAGACACTCATGGACGTGGGCCTGTCGTACATCAAGCTGGGGCAGTCGGCGACCACGCTATCCGGCGGCGAGGCCCAGCGGGTCAAGCTGTCGCGCGAGCTGTCCAAGCGCGATACCGGCAAGACGCTGTACATCCTCGACGAACCGACCACGGGTCTGCACTTCGCCGACATCCAGCAACTGCTCGATGTGCTGCATCGCTTGCGTGACCATGGCAACACCGTGGTGGTCATCGAGCACAATCTGGACGTGATCAAGACGGCTGACTGGCTCGTGGACCTGGGTCCGGAAGGTGGTTCCAAGGGTGGACAGATCATCGCCTGCGGCACGCCCGAGGAATTGGCGAAGATGAAACAGTCCTATACCGGCCACTACCTCAAGCCGCTGCTAGAACGCGACAAGGCCTGAACAGGAAAAACCCCGCTCGGTGAGCGGGGTCCCTGGTGATTCTACATCTGCGACTGCAGGTAGTTCTGCAAGCCGATCGACTTGATCAGGCCCTGCTGCTTCTCCAACCAGTAGGCGTGGTCTTCTTCGGTGTCGGCCAGTTGCAGTCGCAGGATGTCGCGGCTGACATAGTCCTTGTGCAGCTCGCACAACTCGATCCCCTTGCACAAGGCCGCACGCACCTTGTATTCCAGGCGCAGGTCGGCCGCGATCATCTCGGGCACGGTACTGCCGACGTCGAGGTCGTCGGCACGCATGCGTGGCGTACCCTCGAGCATGAGGATACGCCGCATCAGCGCGTCGGCGTGCTGCATTTCTTCTTCCATTTCGTGGTTGATACGTTCGTAGAGCTTGGTCAGGCCCCAGTCCTCGTACATCCGTGAATGAATGAAGTATTGGTCGCGTGCTGCCAGTTCGCCCGTCAGCAACGTGTTGAGGTAGTCGATTACGTCCGGGTGACCTTGCATCGCCCTGCTTCTCCTGTAAAAGCCGATGGCCATAGTGTGAACCAGGTTGGCTTTCAGGTCACTGAAAAAGAGGCAAAAGAGTAGAAATAAGTCGGTAAACGGTAGTGATATTCATTGAAAACCGCCCAGATGAGGGCGGTTCTCCTTATCACTTCGACTCAGGCAAGATCCACGCCGAGCGCCTGGGCAATGCCTTGTCCATAGGCTGGATCAGCCTTGAAGAAATGCTGCAGCTGCCGTTGCACCACCTCTTGGCTGACGCCCGCCATCGCTGCGGCAATGTTCTCGATCAGCAGCCTGCGCTGCTCCTCGCTCATCAGGCGGAACAAGGCACCCGCGTGGCTGTAGTAGTCGCCGTCCTCGCGATGATCATGACGATCCGCGGCACCGGTCAATGCCAACGCCGGCTCGGCGTGACGTGGCGACTGCTTCGGTGCATCGGCATAGCTGTTGGGCTCGTAGTTGGGGGCCGCGCCACCATTGCCGCCAAAGGCCATCGCTCCGTCGCGCTGGTAGCTGTGCATCGGGCTACGCGGCGCATTGACCGGCAGTTGCTGGTGATTGGTGCCAACGCGGTAGCGATGGGCATCGGCATAGGCGAACACACGCCCCTGCAGCATCCGGTCGGGCGAAAGACCGACGCCGGGGACCATATTGCTCGGTCCAAAGGTAGCCTGCTCGACCTCGGCGAAGTAGTTGAGCGGGTTGCGGTTGAGTTCCAGCACACCAACCTCGATGAGCGGGAACGTCTTCTGCGACCAGGTCTTGGTCACGTCGAAAGGGTTTTCCGAACGGCTATTGGCTTGGGCTTCGCTCATGACCTGCATGCAGACCGTCCAGCGCGGGAAGTCGCCACGCTCGATGGCCTGGAAAAGGTCGCGCTGGGCGTAGTCCGGATCGGTACCCGCGAGGCGGGCCGCTTCGGCCGGCAAGAGGTTCTTGATGCCCTGCTGGGTCTTGAAGTGCCACTTTACCCAGGTACGCTCACCGGCACTGTTGACCAGGCTGTAGGTATGGCTGCCAAAGCCGTGCATGTGGCGGTAGCCGTCAGGGATGCCGCGATCCGAGAACAGGATGGTGACCTGGTGCAGCGCCTCGGGCGAGTGCGACCAGAAGTCCCACATCATCTGGGCATTCTTCAGGTTGGTCTGTGGATGACGTTTCTGGGTGTGGATGAAATCCGGAAACTTCAGCGGATCACGGATGAAGAACACGGGCGTGTTGTTGCCCACGATATCCCAGTTGCCTTCCTCGGTATAGAACTTGACCGCGAACCCACGTGGGTCGCGCTCGGTATCGGCCGAGCCACGCTCGCCTCCGACGGTCGAGAAACGCAGGAAGGTCTCGGTCTGCTTGCCGAGCCGCTCGAACAGACGGGCACTGGTGTATCGGGTGATGTCTTGGGTAACGGTGAACGTACCGTAGGCACCCGAGCCCTTGGCATGGACACGCCGCTCCGGAATGTTCTCGCGATTGAAGTGCGCCAGCTTCTCGATCAGATGAAAATCGTCGAGCAGCAACGGGCCACGAGGACCGGCTGAACGCGAATTCTGATTGTCTGCTACAGGGGCACCGCTGGCGGTGGTTAGAATCTTGCTCATGGACGCTCCGCTTGCTCTGAATACCGTCTAATCGGCTCTGGAAACAGTATCGATGAGGCGTTCGAAGAGAACCAATGCATTGATTCTGATAAGTTAATAGCTTTAGACAATTACACCGCATACAAAAAACCGGGCAGAAGCCCGGTTTCTTGTAGCAGACGATGTCTTACTCGGCAGCTTCTACAGCACCGCCGACCGGACGATCAACCAGCTCGACGTACGCCATGGGCGCGTTGTCGCCAGCGCGGAAACCGCACTTCAGGATGCGCAGGTAGCCGCCCTGACGGGTTGCATAGCGCTTGCCCAGATCGTTGAACAGTTTGCCAACGGCAGACTTCGAACGGGTACGGTCGAAGGCCAGACGACGATTGGCAACGCTGTCTTCCTTGGCCAGGGTGATCAGCGGCTCGGCAACGCGACGCAGCTCCTTGGCTTTCGGCAGGGTAGTCTTGATCAGCTCGTGCTCGAACAGCGACACCGCCATGTTCTGGAACATGGCCTTGCGGTGAGAGCTGGTACGGCTCAGGTGACGTCCACTTTTACGATGACGCATGATTCATTCCTTACCAAACACTACGTTCGGTGATTACGACGATCAGGCAGTCGCCTTGTCGTCTTTCTTAAGGCTTGCGGGCGGCCAGTTGTCGAGGCGCATGCCGAGAGACAGACCACGGGAGGCCAGGACGTCCTTGATCTCGGTCAGGGACTTCTTGCCGAGGTTCGGAGTCTTCAACAGCTCTACTTCGGTACGCTGAATCAGGTCGCCGATGTAGTAGATGTTCTCCGCCTTCAGGCAGTTGGCCGAACGTACGGTCAGTTCCAGATCGTCTACCGGACGAAGCAGGATCGGATCGATCTCGTCTTCCTGCTCGACGACGACCGGCTCGCTGTCGCCCTTGAGGTCGACGAACGCAGCCAGTTGCTGCTGCAGGATGGTAGCGGCACGACGGATCGCCTCTTCAGGGTCCAGGGTGCCGTTGGTCTCCAGATCGAGGACCAGCTTGTCCAGGTTGGTACGCTGTTCAACACGGGCGTTCTCGACCACGTAGGCGATACGACGGACCGGGCTGAACGAAGCGTCCAACTGGAGGCGACCGATGCTGCGGCTTTCGTCCTCGTCGGTCTGACGGGAGTCGGCCGGCTCGTAACCACGACCACGAGCTACGGTGAGCTTCATGTTCAGGGCGCCGTTGGACGCCAGGTTCGCGATTACGTGATCGGGATTGACGATCTCGACATCGTGATCCAGCTGAATATCGGCAGCGGTAACCACCCCCGAACCCTTTTTCGACAAGGTCAGCGTAACTTCGTCACGACCGTGCAGCTTGATAGCCAGGCCTTTCAGGTTCAACAGGATTTCAATGACGTCTTCCTGTACACCTTCGATCGCGGAGTACTCGTGGAGTACGCCGTCGATCTCGGCCTCGACTACTGCACAGCCAGGCATGGAGGACAACAGGATGCGGCGCAGCGCGTTGCCCAGGGTATGGCCGAAACCACGCTCGAGAGGCTCGAGCGTGATCTTGGCGCGGGTCGGACTGACAACCTGCACATCGATATGGCGGGGTGTCAGGAACTCATTTACCGAAATCTGCATGGATGCACCTATTTTCTAGCCCTTACTTGGAGTAGAGCTCGACAATCAGGTTTTCGTTGATGTCGGCGGACAGGTCGCTGCGAGCAGGAACGTTCTTGAAAACGCCCGACTTCTTGGCAGCATCCACGTCTACCCACTCAACGCGGCCACGCTGGGCGCACAGTTCAAGGGCTTGAACAATGCGCAGCTGGTTCGACGACTTCTCGCGAACCGCGACCACGTCACCCGGACGAACTTGGTAGGATGGAATGTTTACGGTCTTGCCGTTGACGCTGATTGCCTTGTGCGAAACCAGCTGACGCGATTCGGCGCGAGTCGAACCGAAGCCCATACGGTAGACGACGTTGTCCAGACGGCACTCGAGCAGTTGCAGCAGGTTCTCGCCAGTGGCGCCTTTCTTCGAGGCAGCCAGCTTGTAGTAACCGCTGAATTGACGCTCCAGAACACCGTAGATACGACGGACTTTCTGTTTCTCGCGCAGCTGGGTACCGTAGTCGGACTGACGGCCACGGCGCTGACCGTGGATACCCGGAGCTGCTTCGATGTTGCACTTCGATTCCAGAGCGCGAACGCCGCTCTTCAGGAACAGGTCAGTGCCTTCACGACGAGACAGTTTGCATTTTGGACCAATGTAACGTGCCATTTATCTGTCTCCTGATTACACGCGACGCTTCTTCGGCGGACGGCACCCGTTGTGCGGGATTGGCGTCACGTCGGTGATGCTGGCGATCTTGTAGCCACAGCCGTTCAGAGCACGAACAGCCGACTCACGACCTGGACCTGGACCCTTGACGTTCACGTCGAGGTTTTTCAGACCGTATTCCAGCGCAGCTTGACCAGCGCGCTCGGCAGCGATCTGGGCTGCGAACGGGGTGGATTTGCGCGAACCACGGAAACCGGAACCACCGGAAGTCGCCCAGGACAAAGCGTTGCCCTGACGGTCGGTGATGGTCACGATGGTGTTGTTGAAAGACGCATGGATGTGGGCGATGCCATCAACCACTGTCTTTTTGACTTTCTTACGAGGACGAGCAGCAGGTTTTGCCATGTCTATATTCCTGGGCGATTACTTGCGGATCGGCTTACGCGGGCCCTTGCGGGTGCGTGCGTTGGTCTTGGTACGCTGACCGCGGACCGGCAGACCTTTACGATGACGCAGGCCGCGGTAGCAACCCAGGTCCATCAAGCGCTTGATCTTCATGTTGACGTCGCGACGCAGATCACCTTCGGTGGTGAACTTGGCGACTTCGCCACGCAGGGTTTCGATTTGCTCGTCGCTCAGATCCTTGATCTTTGCGGCTGGGTTGACGCCAGCGTCCGCACAGATTTTCTGCGCGGTGGTGCGACCGACACCATAGATGTAGGTCAGCGAGATAACAGTGTGCTTGTTATCTGGAATGTTTACGCCTGCAATACGGGCCATTCAGTGGGACTCCAATTGACAGCTACCTACGCCCCGGAAGCCAAGAAATAGGGCGCGAGATAATATCGCTGTAGAAACGAATAATCAACCCAGCAGCGCACTAGCTGCTGGGTTTGAAGCGCAGATCACACTCAGCCTTGGCGCTGCTTGTGACGCGGTTCCGCGCTGCAGATAACTCGCACGACACCTTCGCGGCGAATAATCTTGCAGTTGCGGCACAGCTTTTTCACCGATGCACGAACTTTCATCACCAACTCCTCGAACCTTAGGGGACTATCAGCGCAGCAGACCGCTGCCACCGTAGCCTTTCAGGTTGGCTTTCTTCATCAGGGATTCGTACTGGTGCGAAACGAGGTGCGATTGTACTTGGGACATGAAGTCCATCACAACCACCACCACGATTAGCAACGAGGTCCCGCCAAGGTAGAACGGAACGTTTGCTGCCACCACCAGGAACTGGGGCAGTAGGCAGACGGCCGTCATGTAAAGAGCACCGAACATGGTCAGACGGGTCAGAACGCCATCAATGTAGCGCGCCGACTGCTCACCAGGACGGATGCCCGGAATAAAGGCACCGGACTTCTTCAGGTTTTCCGCTACGTCTTTCGGGTTGAACATCAACGCTGTGTAGAAATAGCAGAAGAAGATGATCCCTGCACTAAACAGCAGAATGTTCAACGGCTGACCAGGAGCGATCGACTGCGAGATGTCCTGCAACCAGCCCATACCTTCGGACTGACCGAACCAGGCACCCAGCGAAGCCGGGAACAGCAGAATGCTGCTGGCGAAGATGGCCGGGATGACCCCTGCCATGTTCACCTTGAGCGGCAAGTGGCTCGTCTGCGCGGCGAAGACCTTGCGGCCCTGCTGACGCTTGGCGTAATGAACGGCGATACGACGCTGACCACGCTCGATGAACACCACGAAACCGATGATCGCTACTGCGAGCAATCCGATCGCGACCAGGGCGAAGATGTTGATATCGCCCGTGCGTGCAGACTCGAAGGACTGCCCGATCGCTCTCGGAAGACCGGCCACGATACCCGCGAAGATCAACATCGAGATACCGTTGCCCACACCGCGCTCGGTAATCTGCTCGCCCAGCCACATCATGAACATCGCGCCCGCCACGAAGGTGGCGACAGCGACGAAATGGAAGCCGAAGCTTGCAGAAAACGCCACGCCCTGGTTGGCCAGGCCAATGGACATGCCAATGGCCTGAACCAGCGCGAGCACCACGGTGCCGTAGCGGGTGTACTGGCTGATCTTGCGACGGCCAGCTTCACCTTCCTTCTTCAACTGCTCCAGCTGCGGGCTGACCGCGGTCATGAGCTGCATGATGATCGATGCCGAGATATACGGCATGATCCCCAGCGCAAAGATGCTCATGCGCTCCAGCGCACCGCCGGAAAACATGTTGAACAAGCTAAGAATGGTCCCCTCATTCTGTCGGAACAGTTCCGCCAGCCGGTCCGGGTTGATGCCTGGTACTGGGATGTGAGCGCCTATCCGGTAGACGATGATCGCCAGGAACAGGAAACGCAGACGACCCCAGAGTTCCGACATCCCGCCCTTGCCGAGCGAAGAGAGAGCACCTTGCTTAGCCATTTATTCCTCGAACTTGCCGCCAGCTGCTTCGATAGCCGCACGTGCACCCTTGGTGACGGCGATACCCTTGATGGTGACTGCGCGAGTGACTTCGCCCGACAGCATGATCTTCACACGCTGCACGTTCTGGTTGATCACGTTGGCGTCCTTGAGGGACTGAACGGTGATCAGGTCGCCTTCCACCTTGGCCAGCTCGGACAGACGCACTTCTGCGCGGTCCATGGCCTTCAGGGAAACGAAGCCGAATTTCGGCAGGCGACGATGCAGCGGCTGTTGACCGCCTTCGAAGCCCGGAGCGATGGAGCCACCGGAACGGGAGGTCTGACCCTTGTGGCCGCGGCCACCGGTCTTGCCCAAGCCGCTACCGATACCACGGCCCGGACGATGCTTTTCGCGACGGGAACCCGGCGCTGGACTCAGATCATTGAGTTTCATCGATTAACCCTCGACGCGCAGCATGTAGTAAGCCTTGTTGATCATCCCGCGGTTCTCGGGAGTATCCTGGACTTCTACGGTGTGACCGATGCGACGCAGACCCAGACCCTTCACGCACAGTTTGTGGTTGGGCAGGCGGCCGGCGGTGCTTTTGATCAGCGTTACTTTAACGGTTGCCATGATCAGATGATCTCCTCGACGCTCTTGCCACGCTTGGCAGCAATGGATTCAGGAGATTGCATGGCCTTCAGACCCTTGAAGGTGGCATAGACCACGTTCACCGGGTTGGTCGAACCGTAGCACTTGGCCAGGACGTTCTGGACGCCAGCAACTTCCAGGACAGCACGCATTGCGCCGCCCGCGATGATACCGGTACCTTCGGAAGCCGGCTGCATGTAGACCTTCGAGGCGCCATGGGCAGCCTTGGTGGCGTACTGCAGGGTGGTACCCTTCAGGTCGACCTGGATCATGTTGCGACGGGCAGCTTCCATGGCTTTCTGGATCGCGGCCGGAACTTCGCGCGACTTGCCACGGCCGAAGCCTACGCGGCCCTTGCCATCACCTACCACGGTCAGCGCGGTGAAGGTGAAGATACGGCCGCCCTTGACGGTTTTTGCAACGCGGTTAACTTGAACCAGCTTCTCGATGTAGCCTTCGTCGCGCTTTTGGTCGTTATTTGCCATAACTTAGAACTCCAGCCCGCCTTCACGAGCAGCATCAGCCAGCGCCTTGACGCGGCCGTGGTACTTGAAGCCAGAACGGTCGAAAGCAACTTGAGAAACGCCAGCGGCTTTCGCGCGCTCGGCTACCAGCTTGCCAACCTTAGTGGCCGCGTCGATGTTGCCGGTGGCGCCATCACGCAGTTCTTTGTCCAAGGTCGAGGCGCTTGCCAGAACCTTGCTGCCGTCGGCCGAAATGACCTGGGCATAGATGTGCTGCGAGGAGCGGAACACGCACAGACGCACGGCTTCGAGCTCGTGCATTTTCAGGCGTGCCTTGCGAGCGCGACGCAGTCGAGTAACTTTTTTGTCGGTCATTTGCTAGGCCCTACTTCTTCTTGGCTTCTTTACGACGGACTACTTCGTCCGCGTAACGCACACCCTTGCCCTTGTAAGGCTCTGGCGGACGGAAGTCGCGGATTTCAGCGGCCACCTGACCTACCAGCTGCTTGTCGATACCCTTGATGAGGATGTCGGTCTGGCTAGGTGTTTCAGCGGTGATACCGGCTGGCAGTTCGTAATCCACTGGATGCGAGAAGCCCAGAGCCAGGTTCAGGACATTGCCCTTGGCCTGCGCCTTGTAACCAACACCGACCAGCTGGAGCTTGCGCTCGAAGCCTTGGCTCACGCCCTGGACCATGTTGTTGACCAGAGCGCGGGTGGTACCGGCCATGGCACGAGCTTGCTGGTCACCATTGCGGGCAGCGAAACGCAGCTCGCCGCTTTCTTCGGTAACTTCAACAGAGGAGTGAACGTTCAGTTCGAGGGTGCCCTTGGCACCTTTCACCGAAAGCTGTTGGCCGGCGAACTTGATTTCGACACCGGCTGGCAGCTTAACGGGGTTCTTAGCGACGCGAGACATGCCTATCCCCCCTTAGAACACTGTGCACAGAACTTCGCCGCCGACACCGGCAGCGCGCGCAGCACGATCAGTCATCACACCCTTGTTGGTGGAGACGATGGACACGCCCAGGCCGCCACGTACTTTCGGCAGGTCTGCGACGGACTTGTACTGGCGCAGGCCTGGACGGCTGGCGCGCTTGAGTTCCTCGATGACCGGACGGCCTTCGAAGTACTTCAGCTCGATCGACAGGGAGGGCTTGACTTCGCTGGTGACCTGATAGTCGGCGATGTAGCCTTCATCTTTGAGAACTTTGGCTACCGCAACCTTCAGGGACGAGGAAGGCATGCTTACGACGGACTTTTCAGCCATCTGGGCATTACGGATGCGAGTTAGCATGTCCGCTAACGGGTCCTGCATACTCATGGGCTAGATGCTCCTGATACAAGAAATATTAGCCTCTCGGCTATCACAACCACCCGATCGCGCAGGGCAAAAACCCAGGCTCAGGTGAGCCGGTCATTCTAGACACAAGCCAGAAACGAAACAAGCCCCGTATAGGGGCTTGTTTCGTTGCGAGACCGCCGGCGGTCGGAAGATCGCTCCTCCGGCTGCCGGCGACACGCGACCGGGACTTACCAGCTGGCCTTGACCAGACCTGGAACGTCACCACGCATTGCAGCGGCACGCAGCATGTTGCGGGCCAGGCCGAACTTGCGGTAAACGCCGTGCGGACGACCGGTCAGGCGGCAGCGGTTGCGCATGCGCGCAGGGCTGGCATCGCGAGGCTGCTTCTGCAGTGCGACGACCGCGGCGAAACGCTCTTCAGGAGAGGCGTTCAGGTTGACGATGGTCGCTTTCAGCTCGGCACGCTTCTTGGCGTACTTGGCTACCGTGAGCTGACGCTTCAGCTCGCGGTTCTTCATGCTCTTCTTGGCCATTATCCTACTCCAGTCAGTTGCGGAACGGGAATTTGAAAGCGCGCAGCAGGGCGCGGCCTTCGTCATCCGAACGAGCAGTGGTGGTCAGGGTGATGTCCAAACCGCGCAGAGCATCGATCTTGTCGTAATCGATTTCCGGGAAGATGATCTGCTCTTTCACGCCCATGCTGTAGTTGCCACGACCATCGAAGGACTTGGCATTCAGGCCGCGGAAGTCGCGGACCCGAGGCAGGGAGATCGCCAGCAGGCGGTCCAGGAATTCGTACATCTTGTCGCGACGCAGGGTCACCTTGACACCGATCGGCCAGCCTTCACGGACCTTGAAGCCCGCGATGGATTTACGAGCGAAAGTCACGACCGGCTTCTGGCCGGTGATCTTTTCCAGGTCGGCCACAGCGTGCTCGATGACTTTCTTGTCACCGATCGCTTCGCCCAGACCCATGTTCAGGGTGATCTTGGTTACGCGCGGAACTTCCATCACGTTCGACAGCTTAAGCTCTTCCTTAAGCTTGGGAGCGATTTCGTTCCGATAAATCTCTTTCAGTCGTGCCATTGTCTTCTACCTAGCAGTGTTCAAGCATCAACCGCTTTCTGGGTCGACTTGAAGACACGAATTTTCTTGCCGTCTTCGACTTTGAACCCAACACGGTCAGCCTTGTTGGTTTCGCTGTTGAAGATGGCAACGTTGGAAGCGTGCAGAGGCGCTTCTTTCTCGACGATACCGCCCTGTACGCCCGCCATCGGGTTAGGCTTGGTATGACGCTTGACCAGGTTCACACCACCGACGACCAGACGGTCGTCAGCGAGGACCTTCAGCACCTTACCGCGCTTACCCTTGTCTTTGCCGGCGATCACGATGATCTCGTCGTCACGACGAATCTTTTGCATGTCGGATCTCCTTAGAGCACTTCAGGGGCGAGCGAGACGATCTTCATGAACTTCTCGGAACGAAGTTCACGGGTCACTGGCCCGAAGATACGAGTGCCGATCGGCTCCTGCTTGTTGTTCAGCAGAACAGCAGCGTTGCCGTCGAAACGAATGATGGAACCGTCGGCGCGACGGACACCGTGACGGGTGCGCACGACGACCGCGGTCATCACCTGGCCTTTCTTGACCTTGCCGCGCGGAATCGCTTCCTTCACGGTGACCTTGATGATGTCGCCGATGCCGGCGTAGCGGCGGTGGGAACCGCCGAGCACCTTGATGCACATGACGCGACGAGCGCCGCTGTTATCGGCCACATCGAGCATGGATTGAGTCTGAATCATAAAATTTCTCCGACCCTTCGCCCTTAGACTTCAACAGCGCGTTCGATAACTTCAACCAGGGCCCAGGACTTGGTCTTGGCCAGCGGACGGGTTTCACGGATGGAAACCTTGTCGCCGATCTTGCACTGGTTGGTCTCGTCGTGCGCGTGCAGCTTGGTCGAACGCTTAACGTATTTACCGTAGATCGGGTGCTTGACGCGACGCTCGATCAGAACGGTGATGGTCTTGTCCATTTTGTCGCTGACGACACGGCCAGTCAGCGTACGGACGGTTTTTTCAGCTTCAGCCATGATCACTTACCTGCCTGCTGGTTGAGCACAGTTTTCACGCGAGCGATGTCACGCTTAACTTGCGAGAGCAGGTGCGACTGCCCCAACTGGCCAGTTGCCTTCTGCATGCGCAGATTGAACTGGTCGCGCAGCAGGCCGAGCAGTTGCTCGTTCAGCTGCTGTGCCGATTTTTCACGAAGTTCATTCGCTTTCATCACATCACCGTCCGCTTAACAAAGGAGGTGGCGAGTGGCAGCTTTGCAGCAGCCAGGGCGAAGGCCTCGCGCGCCAGCTCTTCAGAAACACCCTCGATCTCGTACAGGACCTTGCCTGGCTGGATCTGGGCAACCCAGTATTCCACGGAACCCTTACCTTTACCCATACGAACCTCGAGAGGCTTCTTGGTAACCGGCTTGTCCGGGAATACACGGATCCAGATCTTGCCGCCACGCTTGACGTGACGGGTCAGAGCACGACGTGCCGACTCGATCTGGCGGGCGGTGAGACGACCGCGGGCAACAGCTTTCAGGGCGAATTCGCCGAAGCTGACCTTGCTACCGCGCAGGGCCAGACCACGGTTGTGGCCGGTCATCTGCTTGCGGAATTTTGTACGCTTTGGTTGCAACATTTGGCGTACCCCTTACTTAGCAGCTTTTTTACGAGGCGCTGGTGCTTGCGGCTTGAGTTCTTCCTGGCGACCACCAATCACTTCGCCCTTGAAGATCCAAACCTTGACACCGATCACACCGTAGGTGGTGTGAGCTTCGTAGGTGGCATAGTCGATATCGGCACGCAGGGTGTGCAGTGGCACACGACCTTCGCGATACCATTCAGTACGTGCGATCTCGGCACCGCCGAGACGACCGCTCACCTGGATCTTGATGCCCTTGGCACCAATACGCATGGCGTTCTGCACGGCGCGCTTCATGGCGCGACGGAACATTACGCGGCGCTCCAGCTGCTGAGCTACGCTTTGCGCAACCAGCATGGCGTCGAGTTCCGGCTTGCGGATCTCTTCGATGTTGATGTGCACAGGCACACCCATCTGCTTGGTCAGGTCCTGACGCAGCTTCTCGACATCCTCACCCTTCTTGCCGATAACGATACCGGGACGAGCGGTGTGGATGGTGATGCGTGCAGTTTGAGCCGGACGATGAATATCGATGCGGCTTACGGACGCGCTTTTTAGTTTGTCTTGGAGGTACTCACGCGTTTTCAGATCCTTCAACAGGTAATCTGCGTAAGTAGCGCCGTCTGCATACCAGACGGAGGTGTGCTCCTTGACGATTCCCAGGCGAATGCCAGTGGGATGTACTTTCTGACCCATCTGATCGACTCCGTTACTTGTCCGCAACCTTGACAGTGATATGGCAAGACCGCTTGACGATGCGATCAGCGCGGCCTTTGGCACGCGGCATGATGCGCTTCAGCGAACGCCCTTCGTTGACGAAGACGGTGGAGACCTTCAGGTCATCAACGTCCGCGCCTTCGTTGTGTTCGGCGTTGGCTACGGCCGACTCGAGGACTTTCTTCATGATTTCAGCGGCTTTCTTGCTGCTGAAGGCCAACAGGTTGAGCGCGTCGCCCACCTTCTTCCCGCGGATCTGGTCGGCGACCAAGCGGGCTTTCTGGGCGGAGATGCGAGCGCCCGACAACTTAGCGGCTACTTCCATTTCCCTACCCCTTAACGCTTGGCTTTCTTGTCGGCCACGTGCCCGCGATAGGTGCGGGTGGCGGCGAACTCGCCCAGTTTATGGCCGACCATGTCTTCGTTCACGAGAACCGGGACGTGCTGGCGACCGTTGTGTACGGCGATGGTCAGACCGACCATCTGTGGCAGGATCATGGAACGGCGCGACCAGGTCTTGACTGGCTTGCGATCGTTCTTTTCCACCGCCACTTCGATCTTCTTCAGTAGGTGAAGATCAATAAAAGGACCTTTTTTCAGAGAACGTGGCACTGTCGTATCCCTCTATTTACTTGCGACGACGGACGATCATGTTGTCGGTACGCTTATTACCACGAGTCTTCGCACCCTTGGTCGGGAAGCCCCATGGCGATACCGGATGACGACCACCGGAGGTACGACCTTCACCACCACCGTGCGGGTGGTCAACCGGGTTCATGGCAACACCACGAACGGTTGGGCGAACGCCACGCCAGCGTTTTGCACCAGCTTTACCCAGCGAACGCAGGCTGTGCTCGGAGTTCGAGACTTCGCCCAGGGTCGCACGGCACTCGGCCAGCACTTTACGCATCTCACCAGAGCGCAGACGCAGGGTCACGTAGACGCCTTCGCGAGCGATCAGCTGAGCCGAAGCACCAGCGGAACGAGCGATCTGTGCACCCTTGCCCGGCTTCAGCTCGATGCCGTGAACGGTGCTACCAACTGGAATGTTGCGCAGCTGCAGGGAGTTGCCGGCCTTGATCGGAGCCAGGGCACCTGCGATCAGCTGGTCGCCAGCGCTCACGCCCTTGGGCGCGATGATGTAGCGACGCTCGCCGTCTGCGTAGCAAAGCAGGGCAATGTGAGCAGTACGGTTCGGGTCGTATTCGATGCGCTCGACGGTGGCCGGAATGCCATCCTTGTCGTTGCGACGGAAATCGACCAAACGATAGTTCTGCTTGTGGCCGCCACCAACGTGACGAGTGGTGATGCGACCATTGTTGTTACGACCACCAGACTTCGATTTCTTCTCGATCAGCGGTGCGTGAGGAGCGCCTTTGTGCAGCCCCTGGTTGACCACCTTGACCACGAAACGGCGGCCAGGGGAAGTCGGTTTGCATTTAACGATTGCCATGATGCACCCCTTCCTTACTCAGCACTGCTGCTGAAATCGAGATCTTGGCCTGGCTGAAGCGAGACGATCGCCTTCTTCCAGTCATTGCGCTTGCCCAGACCACGTGCGGTACGCTTGGTTTTACCCAGGACGTTTACGGTCGACACGTTTTCAACTTTCACGTTGAACAGGCCTTCGACAGCTTTCTTGATTTCCAGCTTGGTTGCATCGGTAGCAACCTTGAATACGAACTGGCCTTTCTTCTCAGCCAGAACGGTAGCCTTCTCGGAAACGTGCGGGCCAAGGAGGACTTTGAATACGCGTTCCTGGTTCATCCCAGCAGCTCCTCGAATTTCTTCACGGCCGAGACAGTGATCAACACTTTCTCGTATGCGATCAGACTGACCGGATCGGAACCTTGCACGTCACGTACGTCGACGTGCGGCAGGTTGCGAGCAGCCAGGTACAGGTTCTGATCGACAGCGTCGGAAACGATCAGTACATCGTTCAGACCCATGCCGTTCAGCTTGTTCAGCAGATCCTTGGTTTTCGGTGCTTCGACGGCGAAGTCCTGAACCACGACCAGACGATCGCTACGCACCAGCTCGGAGAGGATGGAGCGCAGGGCTGCGCGATACATCTTCTTGTTGAGCTTCTGCGAGTGATCTTGAGGACGAGCTGCGAAGGTGACACCACCGCCACGCCAGATCGGACCACGAGTGGTACCGGCACGAGCTCGGCCAGTACCCTTCTGACGCCATGGGCGCTTGCCGCCACCGGCCACGTCGGAACGGGTCTTTTGCTGCTTGGTGCCCTGACGGCCGCCGGCCATGTAGGCCACGACTGCTTGGTGAACCAGCGTCTCGTTGAATTCGCCACCGAAAGTCAGTTCGGAAACTTCAATCGCCTGAGCGTCATTTACATTGAGTTGCATGTCAGTTTCCCCTTAACCGCGAGCCTTGACAGCCGGACGTACAACCACGTCGCCGCCAGTAGCGCCAGGAACGGCACCCTTGACCAGCAGCAGGTTGCGCTCAGCGTCTACGCGTACTACTTCCAGGGACTGAACAGTCACGCGCTCGGCGCCCATGTGACCGGACATCTTCTTGCCCTTGAACACACGACCAGGAGTCTGGCACTGGCCGATGGAACCTGGGACACGGTGCGACACGGAGTTACCGTGGGTGTTGTCCTGGCCACGGAAGTTCCAGCGCTTGATGGTACCGGCGAAGCCTTTACCTTTGGACTGACCAGTAACGTCTACCAGCTGGCCTGCAGTGAAGAGTTCAGCTTTGATCAGATCGCCAGCCTGGAAATCGCCTTCTTCAAGACGGAACTCCCAGACACCGCGACCAGCGGCAACGTTAGCCTTGGCGAAGTGACCTGCCTGAGCGGCAGTCACGCGCGAAGCACGACGCTCGCCGACAGTGACTTGCACTGCACGGTAGCCATCGGTTTCTTCAGTTTTGAACTGGGTGACGCGATTCGG
Organism: Pseudomonas sp. Marseille-QA0332; assembly: GCF_054950175.1. Classification (NCBI taxonomy): domain Bacteria; kingdom Pseudomonadati; phylum Pseudomonadota; class Gammaproteobacteria; order Pseudomonadales; family Pseudomonadaceae; genus Pseudomonas; species Pseudomonas sp. Marseille-QA0332. The sequence continues at coordinate 3,940,233 of NZ_CM143106.1, read as the reverse complement.
CTCGATCTCGATGACCGTGACCGGAACGGAGACACCTTCTTCGGTGAAAATGCGGGTCATACCGCACTTGCGACCGATTACACCAATAGTCATGTTATAAACCTCATGAGTGTACGGGGCTTTCACCCGCTATGGCCGCCCATTTCAGAGCGTTACACGACTAGACCGAAGTCTTAGCCGAGGCTGATCTGTACTTCCACGCCGGCCGCGAGGTCGAGCTTCATCAGCGCGTCAACGGTTTTGTCCGTTGGCTGGACGATGTCCAGAACACGCTTGTGAGTGCGGATCTCGTACTGGTCACGCGCGTCCTTGTTGACGTGCGGGGAAACCAGAACGGTAAAGCGCTCTTTGCGGGTAGGCAGTGGAATAGGACCACGCACTTGTGCCCCAGTACGTTTCGCGGTTTCCACGATTTCCTGGGTGGATTGGTCGATCAGGCGATGGTCGAAAGCCTTCAACCTGATACGGATTTGCTGATTTTGCATTGGATTTCAGACTCCAGGCTGTTCCCATCGGGCGCACTACGCCCGTTAAAAGGAGGCGTGATTCTATAGACGGCCCTATTGGGTGTCAACCCAATAAAAAAAGCCCCCGCTGAGCGGGGGCCTTTTCAATCAAGCGAGAAATTACTCGATGATTTTGGCTACGACGCCGGCGCCGACGGTACGACCGCCTTCACGGATGGCGAAGCGCAGACCGTCTTCCATGGCGATGGTCTTGATCAGGGTGACTTCCATCTGGATGTTGTCACCTGGCATTACCATTTCCACGCCTTCCGGCAGTTCGCACGAACCGGTCACGTCAGTGGTACGGAAGTAGAACTGAGGACGGTAGCCCTTGAAGAACGGAGTGTGACGGCCGCCTTCTTCCTTGGACAGTACGTAGACTTCCGCGGTGAACTTGGTGTGCGGCTTGACCGAGCCCGGCTTGGCCAGAACCTGACCACGCTCGACGTCGTCACGCTTGGTGCCACGCAGCAGCACGCCGCAGTTCTCGCCAGCACGACCTTCGTCCAGCAGCTTGCGGAACATCTCGACACCGGTGCAGGTAGTCTTGGTGGTCGGACGCAGGCCGACGATCTCGACTTCTTCCTGGATACGGACGATGCCACGCTCGACACGACCGGTTACCACGGTACCGCGACCGGAGATCGAGAACACGTCTTCGATCGGCATCAGGAACGGCTTGTCGATCGCGCGCTCTGGCTCGGGGATGTAGCTGTCCAGGGTCTCGACCAGCTTCTTGACGGCAGTGGTGCCCATCTCGTTGTCGTCCTGGCCGTTCAGGGCCATCAGAGCCGAACCAACGATGATCGGGGTGTCGTCGCCTGGGAAGTCGTAAGTCGACAGCAGGTCGCGAACTTCCATCTCGACCAGTTCCAGCAGCTCGGCGTCGTCAACCATGTCAGCCTTGTTCAGGAAGACAACGATGTACGGAACGCCAACCTGACGGGACAGCAGGATGTGCTCGCGAGTCTGAGGCATCGGACCATCGGCGGCCGAGCAGACCAGGATCGCGCCGTCCATCTGGGCAGCACCGGTGATCATGTTCTTGACGTAGTCGGCGTGGCCTGGGCAGTCAACGTGCGCGTAGTGACGAATGTCGGAATCGTACTCTACGTGCGCGGTGTTGATGGTGATACCACGAGCCTTCTCTTCCGGAGCGGAGTCGATCTTGTCGAAGTCGACCTTGGCCGAACCGAAGACTTCGGAGCAGACGCGAGTCAGAGCTGCGGTCAGAGTGGTTTTACCGTGGTCAACGTGACCGATGGTGCCGACGTTGACGTGCGGTTTGTTACGTTCGAATTTTTCTTTAGCCACGACAGTGAACCTCTTGCCTAAAGGGCTGGATTAGCCTTGTTTTTTAACGAGTGCTTCGACGATGTTCGACGGAGCTTCGGAGTATTTGGAGAATTCCATGGAGTAGCTCGCGCGACCCTGGGACATGGAACGAACGTCGGTTGCGTAACCGAACATTTCTCCGAGCGGAACTTCTGCACGGATAACCTTGCCGGAAACCGAGTCATCCATACCCTGGATCAGACCACGACGACGGTTCAGGTCACCCATCACATCGCCCATGTAGTCCTCAGGGGTCACTACCTCTACCTTCATGATCGGCTCAAGCACGACACCACCGCCCTTCTGGGCCAGCTGCTTGGTCGCCATGGAGGCAGCGATCTTGAACGCCATCTCGTTGGAGTCGACGTCGTGGTACGAACCATCGAACACGGTAGCCTTCAGACCGATCAGCGGATAGCCGGCAACGACGCCGTTCTTCATCTGCTCTTCGATGCCCTTCTGGATCGCCGGGATGTATTCCTTCGGAACCACACCACCCACGACTTCGTTGGTGAAGACCAGCCCTTCGGTGATGTTGCCCTTTTCGTCCTGATCCGGCTCGGAGAAGCGGATCCAGCAGTGACCGAACTGACCACGGCCGCCCGACTGACGAACGAACTTGCCTTCGATCTCGACGTTGGACTTGGTGATCTTCTCGCGGTACGAAACCTGCGGCTTGCCGATGTTGGCCTCGACGTTGAACTCGCGCTTCATGCGGTCAACGATGATGTCCAGGTGCAGCTCGCCCATGCCCGAGATGATAGTCTGGCCAGTCTCTTCGTCGGTCTTGACGCGGAACGACGGGTCTTCCTGGGCCAGCTTGCCCAGGGCGATGCCCATCTTTTCCTGGTCCTGCTTGGTCTTCGGCTCGACGGACAGGGAGATGACCGGCTCGGGGAAGTCCATGCGCTCGAGGATGATTGGCTTGTCGCCGTCGCACAGGGTTTCGCCGGTGGTGACGTCCTTCATGCCGATCAGGGCTGCGATGTCGCCAGCGCGAACTTCCTTGATCTCTTCACGCTGGTTGGCGTGCATCTGCACCATACGACCAACGCGCTCTTTCTTGCCCTTCACCGAGTTGATGACCGAGTCACCGGAGCTCAGCACGCCCGAGTAGACGCGAACGAAGGTCAGGGTACCGACGAACGGGTCGGTAGCGATCTTGAACGCCAGAGCCGAGAACGGCTCGTTGTCGTCGGCGTGACGCTCGTCGTGACGAACAGCCGGATCGTCCTTGGCCAGGTCCTTGTCGTCCGGGTTGATGCCCTGGATCGCAGGGATCTCGGTCGGAGCCGGCAGGAAGTCGATGACGGCATCGAGAACCAGGGGAACGCCCTTGTTCTTGAACGAGGAGCCGCAGACGGCAGGCACGATCTCGCTCGCCAGGGTACGGGCGCGCAGACCAGCCTTGATGTCTTCGACGGACAGGTCACCTTCTTCGAGGTACTTGTTCATCAGCTCTTCGTTGGCTTCGGCAGCGGCCTCGACCATGTTGCTGCGCCATTCGTTGGCTTGGTCGACGAGCTCGGCAGGAATCTCTTCCTCGCGATAGCTGGTGCCCTTGTCGTCTTCGTTCCAGTAGATGGCTTTCATCTTGATCAGGTCGACCTGACCCTGGAAGTTGTCCTCGGCACCGATGGCCAGCTGGATCGGAACCGGGGTGTGACCCAGGCGGTTCTTGATCTGGCCGACGACGCGCAGGAAGTTGGCACCGGCGCGGTCCATCTTGTTCACGTAGACGATACGCGGAACGCCGTACTTGTTGGCCTGACGCCATACGGTCTCGGACTGCGGCTCGACGCCGGAGGTACCGCAGAACACGACGACCGCGCCGTCGAGTACGCGCAGCGAACGTTCCACTTCGATGGTGAAGTCAACGTGGCCGGGAGTATCGATGACGTTTACGCGGTAGTTGTCGTACTGACCACGGGAGCCTTTCCAGAAGGTGGTAACGGCAGCGGAGGTAATGGTGATACCGCGCTCCTGCTCCTGCACCATCCAGTCGGTGGTCGCGGCGCCATCATGCACCTCGCCCATCTTGTGGCTCAGACCTGTGTAGAACAGGATCCGCTCGGTAGTGGTAGTCTTGCCCGCGTCAACGTGAGCACAGATACCGATATTACGGTAGCGGTTGATTGCTGTAGTACGAGCCATAAAGCCCTCGCAAAAAGATTGTTGCCTGATTTAGAAGCGGTAGTGCGAGAAGGCCTTGTTGGCTTCGGCCATACGGTGCACGTCTTCACGCTTCTTGACTGCAGCACCCTTGCCTTCAGCAGCATCCAGCAGCTCGCCAGCCAGGCGCAGCGCCATGGACTTCTCGCCGCGCTTGCGGGCGTAGTCTACGAGCCAGCGCATTGCCAGCGCATTACGACGGGACGGACGAACTTCGACCGGAACCTGGTAGGTAGCACCGCCTACACGGCGGGACTTGACTTCGACCAGCGGAGCGATGGCGTCGAGAGCTTTCTCGAAGATTTCCAGGGGGTCGCTGTTCTTGCGTGCTTTGACGGTATCCAGTGCGCCGTAGACGATGCGCTCTGCCACGGCCTTCTTGCCGCTTTCCATCACGTGGTTCATGAACTTGGCGAGAATCTGGGATCCGTACTTAGGATCGTCCAGGATCTCACGCTTTGCTGCTACACGACGTCTTGGCATGATAAGCCCTCAAACGGTCTTCAGGTTAGCCCGGGACCAGGTCTCTCGACCGCTGCCCGACCTTACTCTTATCGACTCAAATAAATGGATGTCTGCAAACGGCCGATTACTTCGGACGCTTGGTACCGTACTTGGAACGGCCCTGGTTACGGCCCTTGACGCCGGAGGTATCCAGAGAACCGCGAACGGTGTGGTAACGAACACCTGGCAAGTCCTTTACACGACCGCCACGGATCAGGACGACGCTGTGCTCTTGCAGGTTGTGGCCTTCACCACCGATGTACGAGGAAACCTCGAAACCGTTGGTCAGACGCACACGGCACACCTTACGCAGTGCCGAGTTAGGTTTCTTCGGCGTGGTGGTGTACACGCGGGTGCACACGCCACGACGCTGCGGGCAGTTCTGCAGCGCAGGAACGTCGGATTTCTCGACGATACGCTTGCGCGGCTGACGTACCAGCTGGTTGATAGTTGCCATCTACTAGCTCCACTGTTTGTCTTGCGACGCTATTGTCTTGCAAGAAAAGCCAAAAAATGGCGAGACAGAGCCTCACCAAATTTAAGGGTACAAAAGTCTAAAGAGGATCTTGCACCCAGTCAAGACGAGGCCCCGGCCCTCACTGCCCGGTCATCGACAACATTTCATGTCGCCAATGGCCACGCAGCTGCGCCGGGGCCTGCCCTGTTCCTTAGTTGCCGCTGGAGTTCAGCGCTTCGGTCAGTGCAGCTTCGACCTCGCTCGCGCTCACGCGCAGCGGCTTGTCGGCATCACGGCGACGCTTGCGCTCGCTGTGGTAGGCCAGACCGGTACCCGCCGGGATCAGACGACCGACGACCACGTTCTCCTTCAGGCCACGCAGGTAGTCGCGCTTGCCGGTCACGGCTGCCTCGGTCAGGACACGGGTGGTTTCCTGGAACGAGGCCGCGGAGATGAACGACTCGGTCGACAGCGAGGCCTTGGTGATACCCAGCAGCACACGCGAGAACTTCGAGACGAACTTGTCTTCGGCGGCCAGACGCTCGTTTTCTACCAGCACCTGGGTCAACTCCATCTGGTCGCCCTTGATGAAGCTCGAATCGCCCGCTTCGGTGATCTCGACCTTGCGCAGCATCTGACGCAGGATGGTCTCGATGTGCTTGTCGTTGATCTTCACGCCTTGCAGACGATAGACGTCCTGGATCTCGTTGACGATGTACTTGGCCAGCGCGCTGACGCCCAGCAGGCGCAGGATATCGTGCGGATCGCTCGGACCGTCCGAGATCACTTCGCCGCGGTTGACCTGCTCGCCTTCGAAGACGTTCAGGTGACGCCACTTCGGAATCAGCTCCTCGTACGGCTCGCTACCATCGTTCGGCGTGATCACCAGACGGCGCTTGCCCTTGGTTTCCTTGCCGAAGGCGATGGTACCGCTGACTTCCGCCAGGATCGAAGCTTCCTTCGGACGACGGGCTTCGAACAGGTCGGCAACCCGAGGCAGACCACCGGTGATGTCACGGGTCTTCGAAGTTTCCTGCGGAATACGCGCGATGACGTCACCGACACCGATCTGCGCACCATCAGCCACACCCACCAGGGCGTTCGCCGGCAGGAAGTACTGTGCAGGCACGTCGGTACCCGGCAGCATCAGATCCTTGCCATTGGCGTCGACCATCTTGATCGCCGGACGGATTTCCTTGCCCGCGGCAGGACGATCCTTGACGTCCATCACTTCGATGTTGGTCAGCCCGGTCAATTCGTCGGTCTGACGCTTGATGGTGATGTTTTCCTCCATGCCCACGAAGGTCACGGTACCCTTGAGCTCGGTGACGATCGGGTGAGTGTGCGGGTCCCACTTGGCGACGATTGCGCCGGCATCGACCTTATCACCTTCCTTGACCGAGATCACCGCACCATACGGCAGCTTGTAGCGCTCGCGCTCGCGACCGAACTCGTCGGCAATCGCCAGCTCGCCGGAACGCGATACCGCGACCAGATTGCCATCGGCACGCTCGACCTGCTTCAGGTTGTGCAGGCGAACCATGCCGCCGTTCTTCACCTGGACGCTGTCGGCTGCCGAGGTCCGGCTAGCCGCGCCACCGATGTGGAACGTACGCATGGTCAACTGGGTACCAGGCTCACCGATCGACTGGGCGGCGATGACACCGACTGCCTCACCGATGTTGACCTGATGACCACGGGCCAGATCGCGGCCGTAGCACTTGGCGCAGATGCCGTAGCGGGTTTCGCAGCTGATCGGCGAACGCACGACGACTTCGTCGATGCTGTTGAGCTCGATGAATTCGACCCACTTCTCGTCGACCAGGGTACCGGCCGGAACGGCCACCTCGTCGGTGCCCGGCTTGAACACGTCGCGGGCGACCACACGGCCCAGCACGCGCTCGCCGAGCGGCTCGACCACGTCACCGCCTTCGATGTGCGGGGTCATCAGCAGACCCTGGTCGGTACCGCAGTCGATCTCGGTCACAACCAGGTCCTGGGCGACGTCGACCAGACGACGCGTCAGGTAACCGGAGTTCGCGGTTTTCAACGCGGTATCCGCCAGACCCTTACGAGCACCGTGGGTCGAGATGAAGTACTGCAGTACGCTCAAGCCTTCACGGAAGTTCGCGGTGATCGGCGTCTCGATGATCGAGCCGTCCGGCTTGGCCATCAGGCCACGCATACCGGCCAGCTGACGAATCTGCGCAGCGGAACCTCGCGCGCCCGAGTCCGCCATCATGTACATGGAGTTGAAGGACTCCTGGTCGACCTCGTTGCCCTCGCGATCGATGACCTTCTCTTTCGAGAGGTTTGCCATCATCGCCTTGGACACTTCGTCGTTGGCCTTGGACCAGAGGTCGATCACCTTGTTGTACTTCTCGCCCTGGGTTACCAGGCCCGAAGCATACTGGCTCTCGATTTCCTTCACTTCCTCGGTAGCGGTACCGATAATGCGGGCCTTCTCTTCCGGAATGACGAAGTCGTTCACGCCGATGGAGACACCGGAAATGGTGGAATAGGCGAAGCCGGTGTACATCAGCTGGTCGGCGAAGATGACGGTTTCCTTCAGACCCACCACGCGATAGCACTGGTTGATCAGCTTGGAGATGGCCTTCTTCTTCATCGGCTGGTTGACGACGTCGAACGGCAGACCTGCCGGCACGACCTGGAACAGCAGCGCACGACCGACAGTGGTGTCGACGATGCGAGTGTTCTCGGTGATGCCGCCGTCACGATCCTTCACGGTCTCGCTGATACGAACCTTGATCTTGGCGTGCAGCGCAGCCTCGCCCGCGCGGAACACGCGGTCGACTTCCTGCAGGTCGGCGAACACGCGACCTTCACCCTTGGCATTGATGGCTTCGCGGGTCATGTAGTACAGACCCAGTACCACGTCCTGCGACGGCACGATGATCGGCTCACCGTTGGCTGGCGACAGGATGTTGTTGGTCGACATCATCAGCGCACGCGCTTCGAGCTGGGCTTCGAGGGTCAGCGGCACGTGAACGGCCATCTGGTCACCGTCGAAGTCGGCGTTGTACGCGGCACAGACCAGCGGGTGCAGCTGGATCGCCTTGCCTTCGATCAGCACGGGCTCGAACGCCTGGATGCCCAGACGGTGCAGGGTCGGGGCGCGGTTGAGCAGCACGGGGTGTTCGCGGATCACCTCGGCGAGAACGTCCCAGACCTCCGGCAGCTCGCGCTCGACCATCTTCTTGGCGGCCTTGATGGTGGTCGCCAGACCACGCATTTCCAGCTTGCCGAAAATGAACGGCTTGAACAGTTCCAGAGCCATCTTCTTCGGCAGACCGCACTGGTGCAGGCGCAGGGTCGGGCCCACGGTGATCACCGAACGACCGGAGTAGTCCACACGCTTGCCGAGCAGGTTCTGACGGAAGCGACCCTGCTTGCCCTTGATCATGTCGGCCAGCGATTTCAGCGGGCGCTTGTTCGAGCCGGTGATGGCGCGACCGCGACGGCCGTTGTCCAGCAGGGCATCGACCGCTTCCTGCAGCATGCGCTTTTCGTTGCGCACGATGATGTCCGGCGCCGACAGATCGAGCAGGCGCTTGAGACGGTTGTTACGGTTGATCACCCGACGATACAGGTCGTTCAGGTCGGAGGTCGCGAAGCGGCCACCGTCCAGCGGGACGAGCGGACGCAGGTCTGGCGGCAGAACCGGCAGAACGGTCAGGACCATCCACTCCGGCAGGTTGCCGGAGCCCTGGAAGGCTTCCATCAGCTTCAGGCGCTTGGACAGCTTCTTGATCTTGGTTTCCGAATTGGTCTGCGGAATCTCTTCGCGCAGGCGACCGATCTCGTGCTCCAGGTCAATGGCGTGCAGCAGTTCGCGAACGGCCTCGGCACCCATGCGGGCGTCGAAGTCGTCACCGAACTCTTCGAGCGCTTCGAAGTATTGCTCATCGTTGAGCAGCTGACCTTTCTCGAGCGTGGTCATGCCCGGATCGATCACGACGTAGCTCTCGAAATAGAGCACACGCTCGATGTCGCGCAGGGTCATGTCCATCAGCAGGCCGATACGGGACGGCAGCGACTTCAGGAACCAGATATGGGCGACTGGCGAAGCCAGTTCGATGTGCGCCATGCGCTCACGACGAACTTTCGCCAGGGCGACTTCGACGCCGCACTTCTCGCAGATCACGCCACGGTGCTTGAGGCGCTTGTACTTGCCGCACAGGCACTCGTAGTCCTTGACTGGACCAAAGATCTTGGCGCAGAACAGGCCGTCGCGCTCGGGCTTGAACGTACGGTAGTTGATGGTTTCCGGTTTCTTGACTTCACCGAACGACCACGAACGGATCATTTCAGGCGACGCCAGACCGATGCGGATGGCGTCGAACTCTTCGACTTGACCCTGGTTTTTCAGCAGATTCAGTAGGTCTTTCAAGGCCTTTCCTCCTGGCGGAGCAGGAAGCGGGCAGTACCTGCCCCGCTCCCCTTCGCGTCACGTGTTATTCGGTTTCCAGATCGATATCGATACCGAGCGAACGGATCTCTTTGATCAACACGTTGAAGGACTCGGGCATGCCCGGCTCCATACGGTGATCGCCATCCACGATGTTCTTGTACATCTTGGTACGGCCGTTCACGTCGTCCGACTTCACTGTGAGCATTTCTTGCAGGGTGTAAGCCGCGCCGTATGCTTCCAGCGCCCACACTTCCATCTCCCCGAAACGCTGACCACCGAACTGCGCCTTGCCACCCAGCGGCTGCTGGGTGACCAGGCTGTAGGAACCAGTGGAACGCGCGTGCATCTTGTCGTCCACCAAGTGGTTCAGCTTGAGCATGTACATGTAACCAACGGTCACAGGACGCTCGAACTTGTTGCCGGTACGGCCATCGAACAGCTCCATCTGGCCGCTCTCGGGCATGTCGGCCAGCTTGAGCATGGCCTTGATCTCGCGCTCCTTGGCACCGTCGAAGACCGGAGTGGCCATCGGCACGCCTTTCTTCAGGTTGTGCGCCAGGGCGAGGATCTCCGCGTCGGAGAACTCGTCCAGGTTTTCCTGGCGTCCGCCGATCTCGTTGTAGATCTCGGTCAGGAAGGCACGCAGTTCGGCTGCCTTGCGCTGCTCCTCGATCATGCGGTCGATCTTCTCGCCCAGACCCTTGGCCGCGAGGCCCAGGTGGGTTTCGAGAATCTGCCCGACGTTCATGCGCGAAGGTACGCCCAGCGGGTTGAGGACCACGTCGACCGGAGTACCGTTGGCATCGTGCGGCATGTCTTCGACCGGCATGATCACCGAGACCACACCCTTGTTACCGTGACGACCCGCCATCTTGTCACCCGGCTGGATGCGACGACGGATGGCCAGGTACACCTTGACGATCTTCAGTACGCCAGGTGCCAGGTCATCGCCCTGCTGCAGCTTGCGCTTCTTGTCTTCGAACTTGTCGTCCAGCAGACGACGGCGATCGACGATGTACTGCTGAGCCTTTTCCAGCTGCTCGTTGAGCGCATCTTCAGCCATGCGCAGCTTGAACCACTGGCCGTGCTCGAGGCCGTCCAGAACTTCATCGCTGATCACGGTGCCTTTCTTCAGGCCCGCGCCGCCGTCGACCACCTGGCCATTGAGGGCCACGCGCAGACGCTCGAAGGTCGCCCCTTCGACGATACGGAACTCTTCGTTGAGGTCCTTGCGGATCTCGTCGAGCTGCATCTTCTCGATGGACAGCGCACGGCTGTCGCGCTCCACTCCGTCACGGGTGAAGACCTGAACGTCGATGACGGTACCCTTGGTACCGGTCGGCACGCGCAGGGAAGTATCCTTCACGTCGCTGGCCTTCTCGCCGAAGATGGCGCGCAGCAGCTTCTCCTCCGGGGTCAGCTGGGTTTCGCCTTTCGGCGTGACCTTGCCGACCAGGATGTCGCCAGCGCCCACTTCGGCACCTACATAGACGATACCGGCTTCGTCCAGCTTGTTCAGCGCGGCCTCACCCACGTTCGGGATGTCCGCGGTGATTTCCTCTGGACCGAGCTTGGTGTCACGGGCCACGCAGGTCAGTTCCTGGATGTGGATCGTGGTGAAGCGATCTTCCTGGACCACGCGCTCGGACAGGCAGATGGAGTCTTCGAAGTTGAAGCCGTTCCACGCCATGAAAGCGATACGCATGTTCTGGCCCAGCGCCAGCTCACCCATGTCGGTGGATGGACCATCGGCCATGATGTCGCCGCGACGAACCACGTCACCCTTGCTGACCAGCGGGCGCTGGTTGATGCAGGTGTTCTGGTTGGAGCGGGTGTACTTGGTCAGGTTGTAGATATCCACACCTGCCTCGCCGGTCTCGACCTCGTCGTCCGCCACGCGGACCACGATACGGCTGGCATCGACCGAGTCGATCACGCCACCGCGACGAGCGACCACGCAGACGCCAGAGTCACGGGCGACGTTGCGCTCCATGCCGGTACCCACCAGCGGCTTGTCGGCACGCAGGGTCGGGACCGCCTGACGCTGCATGTTCGAGCCCATCAGTGCACGGTTGGCGTCGTCGTGCTCGAGGAACGGAATCAGCGAGGCAGCGACGGAAACGACCTGCTTCGGCGATACGTCCATCAGGGTCACGTCTTCTGGTGCCTTGACGGTGAATTCGTTCAGGTGGCGCACGGCTACCAGTTCGTCGACCAGCTGGTTCTGCTCGTTCATCGCGGCCGAAGCCTGGGCGATGACGTGGTCGGCTTCCTCGATCGCCGACAGGAACACGATCTCGTCGCTGACCACGCCTTCCTTCACCACACGGTACGGGCTTTCCAGGAAGCCGTACTGGTTGGTGCGGGCGTAGGCCGCCAACGAGTTGATCAGGCCGATGTTCGGACCTTCAGGCGTCTCGATCGGGCACACGCGGCCATAGTGGGTCGGGTGTACGTCACGGACTTCGAAACCGGCGCGCTCGCGGGTCAGGCCGCCTGGGCCGAGCGCCGAGACACGACGCTTGTGGGTGATCTCGGACAGCGGGTTGTTCTGGTCCATGAACTGGGAAAGCTGGCTGGAGCCGAAGAACTCCTTCACCGCCGCCGCCACCGGCTTGGCGTTGATCAGGTCCTGTGGCATCAGGCCTTCGCTCTCGGCCATCGACAGGCGTTCCTTGACGGCACGCTCGACACGCACGAGACCGACACGGAACTGGTTTTCCGCCATTTCGCCGACGCAACGCACGCGACGGTTGCCCAGGTGGTCGATGTCGTCGACGATGCCCTTGCCGTTACGGATGTCGACCAGGGTCTTGAGGACCTCGACGATGTCTTCCTTGCTCAGCACGCCCGAACCTTCGATCTCGGTACGACCGATACGACGGTTGAACTTCATGCGGCCGACCGCAGACAGGTCGTAGCGCTCGGCGCTGAAGAACAGGTTGTTGAACAGGGTCTCGGCGGCATCCTTGGTTGGCGGCTCGCCCGGACGCATCATGCGATAGATCTCGACCAGGGCTTCCAGCTGGTTGCTGGTGGTATCGATCTTCAGGGTATCGGAAATGAACGGGCCGCAGTCGATGTCGTTGGTGTACAGGGTCTCGATGCGGACGACCTGTGCCTTGGCGATCTTGATCAGCAGCTCGGTGGTCAGCTCGGTGTTGCACTCGGCCAGGATCTCGCCGGTCGCCGGGTGTACGATGGCCTTGGCGGTGGTCCGGCCCAGGACGTACTCCATGGGCACGTCCAGCTCGCGCACGCCAGCCTTCTCGATCTGGTTGATGTGACGAGCGGTGATGCGACGGCCTTGCTCGACGATGACCTTGCCGCTGTCGTCGAGGATGTCCATGACCGCGACTTCGCCACGCAGGCGCTGCGGTACCAACTCCAGGCTGAGCTTCTCGCCGGAGATGTGGAATACGTTGGTGGTGTAGAAGGCATCGAGGACTTCCTCGGTGCTGTAGCCCAGCGCACGCAGGAGCACCGAGGCCGGCAGCTTGCGGCGACGGTCGATACGCACGAACACGCAGTCCTTCGGGTCGAACTCGAAGTCCAGCCAGGAGCCGCGGTAGGGAATGATGCGAGCGGAGTACAGCAGCTTGCCGGAGCTGTGCGTCTTGCCACGATCGTGGTCGAAGAACACGCCTGGCGAACGGTGCAGCTGGGAAACGATCACACGCTCGGTACCGTTGATAACGAAGGTACCGTTTTCAGTCATCAGGGGGATTTCACCCATGTAGACTTCTTGCTCTTTGATGTCCTTGATCGCTTTGTTCGACGATTCCTTGTCGAAGATGATCAGCCGGACTTTTACCCGCAGCGGGACGGCGAAGGTCACGCCACGCAGGACGCATTCCTTCACGTCGAAGGCCGGCTCGCCCAGACGATAGCCAACGTACTCCAGGGCAGCATTGCCGGAGTAGCTGATGATCGGAAATACCGACTTGAAGGCCGCATGCAGACCGATGTCGCGGAATTGGTCCTTGGACGCTCCCGCCTGCAGGAATTCACGATAGGAATCCAGCTGGATGGCCAGGAGGTATGGCACATCCATGACGTCCGGCAACTTGCTAAAGTCCTTGCGGATACGTTTTTTCTCAGTGTATGAGTAAGCCATCAGCGTTCCCCAGCTTGGTCACCTGCTTATTTGGCTTCTCCCGGCGGGAGCAGCCAGAAAATCGTGCAAACCCCTTGGTTTGCGCCACCCTTGTGGTGGTTGGAGCTCGTCATCGGGGCCGACTGGATCGGCCAACCAATAACGGAAAAAGGCCGGTGGCAAAAGCCACCAGCCATCAGCCGTCTGCTCGACGCTCGGGCTGGAGACGCAAAGTCGATAGTTACTTGACTTCGACTTCAGCGCCTGCTTCTTCCAGCTTCTTCTTCGCGTCTTCAGCAGCTTCTTTCGAAACGCCTTCCAGCAGGGTCTGAGGAGCGCCGTCGACTTTCTCTTTGGCTTCCTTCAGGCCCAGGCCGGTCAGTTCGCGAACAGCCTTGATCACGTTGACCTTCTTGTCGCCAGCGGCTTTCAGGACAACGTTGAACTCGGTCTGCTCTTCGGCAGCGGCAGCAGCGCCAGCAGCTGGGCCAGCGGCAACGGCGGCGGCAGCGGTAACGCCGAAGGTTTCTTCCATCGCCTTGATCAGCTCGACGATTTCCATGACGGATTTCTGGCCGATCGCTTCGATGATTTGCTCGTTAGTCAGAGACATGACTATGAATTCCTGTATTGGGGTGACAGCCTACGCAGCCATCAAATTAAACATGTGATTTCGAAAGTGCTTACGCCGCCTCAGGCAGCAGCAGCTTCTTTCTGGTCGCGAATAGCTGCCAGGGTGCGAGCGAGCTTGCTGGTGGCGCCTTGGATAACGCTCATCAGCTGGGCGATGCCCTCTTCGCGAGTCGGCAGGCTTGCCAGTACGTCGATCTGGTTGGCTGCGAGGAACTTGCCCTCGAACGCAGCTGCCTTGATCTCGAACTTGTCCTGACCCTTGGCGAACTCCTTGAACAGACGGGCGGCGGCGCCCGGGTGCTGGTTAGAGAAGGCGATCAGGGTCGGGCCTTTGAAGGCGTCGTTGAGGACCGAGTAATCGGTGCCTTCAACGGCGCGCTTGAGCAGGGTGTTACGTACGACACGTACGTAAACGCCAGCTTCGCGGGCCTCTTTACGGAGTCCGGTCATTGCGCCTACAGTCACACCACGGGCATCGGCCACGACAGCGGACAGAGCGACTTTGGCAGCCTCGTTGACTTCAGCGACGATGGCCTTCTTGTCTTCGAGTTTAATTGCCACGGGTTTACTCCTGGTTTCTACCGTTTCATCTGGCCGAAGCCGGATGTCGTTTTGGTGTCTGATTCGGTAACGAATCGGGAGCACCATCTGCGTAGGCTGAAGGTTTAAGGCTTGCGCCGCCTACGGTCTTGGACAGCCCCCGCCAGGCAGGGACCCCAATCTCTTGCTACCGGCGCGAACACATCGCGCCAGCATGGTGTTACACGTTCAGCGAGCTCTGATCGATGACCAGACCTGGGCCCATGGTGGTGCTCAGGGTGACGCGCTTGACGTAGATACCTTTCGAGGAAGCCGGCTTGATACGCTTCAGATCGGCGATCAGGGCCTCGACGTTTTCCTTCAGCTTGTCGGCTTCGAAGCCAACCTTGCCGACGGAGGTGTGGATGATACCGTTCTTGTCGGTACGGTAGCGAACCTGACCGGCCTTGGCGTTCTTGACGGCGTTGGCGACGTCAGGCGTAACGGTACCGACCTTCGGGTTCGGCATCAGGCCACGAGGACCCAGTACCTGGCCCAGCTGGCCGACGACGCGCATGGCATCCGGAGAGGCGATGACGACGTCATAGTTCAGGTCGCCACCTTTCATTTCGGCAGCCAGGTCGTCCATGCCCACGCGGTCGGCGCCAGCAGCCAGAGCGGCCTCGGCAGCCGGGCCCTGGGTGAAGACGGCAACGCGCACGGTCTTGCCAGTGCCATGCGGCAGCACGGTAGCGCTACGTACGACCTGGTCGGATTTACGCGGGTCAACGCCGAGGTTGACGGCAACGTCGAAGGATTCGGTGAACTTCACGGCGGACAGTTCAGCCAGCAGGTTCGCTGCCTCTTCGAAGTTGTAAGCCTTGCCTGCTTCGACTTTCGAAGCGATGGCCTTTTGGCGCTTGGTCAGCTTAGCCATTTACACACCCTCCACGTTGAGGCCCATGCTGCGAGCGGAACCGGCGATGGTACGCACGGCCGCTTCCAGGTCAGCGGAAGTCAGATCGGCCTGCTTGGTCTTGGCGATCTCTTCCAGCTGCGCACGGGTCACGGTACCGACCTTGACAGTGTTCGGACGCGCCGAACCGCTGCTCAGGCCAGCTGCTTTCTTCAGCAGAACCGAGGCAGGGGTGCTCTTGGTCTCGAAGGTGAAGCTGCGGTCGCTGTAGACGGTGATGATCACTGGAGTCGGCAGGCCTGGTTCCTGGCCCTGGGTACGGGCGTTGAAGGCCTTGCAGAATTCCATGATGTTCACGCCGTGCTGACCCAGTGCTGGGCCGACGGGTGGGCTTGGGTTGGCCTGGCCGGCCTTAACTTGCAGCTTGATGTAAGCCTGAATCTTCTTAGCCATGAGCTACTCCAATATCGGGTACGAACGCCTGATGGCTCCCCGGATGACTTGCGTTTTATCCCGGTGACGACAAAACCCCGCAGCACTATGGGCTGCGGGGTAATGGGATACTGCGTTCGGCTAGACCTTTTCGACCTGGCTGAACTCGAGCTCCACCGGAGTGGAGCGTCCGAAAATGAGCACTGCCACCTGGAGCCGGCTCTTTTCGTAGTTGACCTCTTCGACATTGCCATTGAAGTCCGCGAACGGACCGTCGATGACGCGGACCACTTCGCCCGGCTCGAACAATGTCTTCGGCTTTGGCTTATCGCTGCCGTCGGCAACGCGACGCAGGATGGCCTCGGCTTCCTTGTCGGTGATCGGCGCAGGTTTGTCTGCGGTACCACCAATGAAACCCATGACGCGAGGAGTATCCTTGACCAGGTGCCAAGTACCCTCGTTCATTTCCATTTGAACCAGGACATAGCCAGGGAAGAACTTGCGTTCGCTCTTGCGCTTCTGGCCATTACGCATCTCGACCACTTCTTCGGTCGGGACCAGAATTTCGCCAAAGCCATCTTCCATGCCAGCCAGCTTAACGCGCTCGATCAGCGAGCGCATGACATGCTTCTCGTAACCCGAGTAAGCATGCACAACGTACCAACGCTTAGCCACGGGACACCCTTAGCCAACAATCAAGGAAACCAACCAGCCGAGCAGGGAATCCAGACCCCACAACAGCAACGCCATGACCAACACGACAACCACGACGATGAGCGTGGTCTGGGTTGTTTCCTGGCGGGTTGGCCACACGACTTTACGGATCTCGGCACGAGCTTCCTTCGCCAGCGTGAAGAACGACCTACCCTTCGCGGTCTGCAGGGCAACGAAGCCAGCGACAGCAGCAAGGGCCAACAGGGCGAGCACACGATACAGGATCGGAGCGGTAGAGTAATACTGATTGCCTACGACGCCTACGACGACCAACGCAACAACAGCCAGCCACTTGAAAAGATCAAAACGCGATTCTTGGGCTTCAGTCTTGGGAGTCATCGGGGAGGATCCTGTGAGAAGAAAGCCAATCACACCGAGGTGAATGGCAGGTCAGGAGGGAATCGAACCCCCAACCTACGGTTTTGGAGACCGTCGCTCTGCCAATTGAGCTACTGACCTTTAACGCTGTATCAGGCCGGCCATTATGCCGGCCTGATCGAGATAAATCAACTACTTATTCAATAATTTTTGCTACGACGCCGGCGCCGACGGTACGACCGCCTTCACGGATGGCGAAGCGCAGACCGTCTTCCATGGCGATGGTCTTGATCAGGGTGACTTCCATCTGGATGTTGTCACCTGGCATTACCATTTCCACGCCTTCCGGCAGTTCGCACGAACCGGTCACGTCAGTGGTACGGAAGTAGAACTGAGGACGGTAGCCCTTGAAGAACGGAGTGTGACGGCCGCCTTCTTCCTTGGACAGTACGTAGACTTCCGCGGTGAACTTGGTGTGCGGCTTGACCGAGCCCGGCTTGGCCAGAACCTGACCACGCTCGACGTCGTCACGCTTGGTGCCACGCAGCAGCACGCCGCAGTTCTCGCCAGCACGACCTTCGTCCAGCAGCTTGCGGAACATCTCGACACCGGTGCAGGTAGTCTTGGTGGTCGGACGCAGGCCGACGATCTCGACTTCTTCCTGGATACGGACGATGCCACGCTCGACACGACCGGTTACCACGGTACCGCGACCGGAGATCGAGAACACGTCTTCGATCGGCATCAGGAACGGCTTGTCGATCGCGCGCTCTGGCTCGGGGATGTAGCTGTCCAGGGTCTCGACCAGCTTCTTGACGGCAGTGGTGCCCATCTCGTTGTCGTCCTGGCCGTTCAGGGCCATCAGAGCCGAACCAACGATGATCGGGGTGTCGTCGCCTGGGAAGTCGTAAGTCGACAGCAGGTCGCGAACTTCCATCTCGACCAGTTCCAGCAGCTCGGCGTCGTCAACCATGTCAGCCTTGTTCAGGAAGACAACGATGTACGGAACGCCAACCTGACGGGACAGCAGGATGTGCTCGCGAGTCTGAGGCATCGGACCATCGGCGGCCGAGCAGACCAGGATCGCGCCGTCCATCTGGGCAGCACCGGTGATCATGTTCTTGACGTAGTCGGCGTGGCCTGGGCAGTCAACGTGCGCGTAGTGACGAATGTCGGAATCGTACTCTACGTGCGCGGTGTTGATGGTGATACCACGAGCCTTCTCTTCCGGAGCGGAGTCGATCTTGTCGAAGTCGACCTTGGCCGAACCGAAGACTTCGGAGCAGACGCGAGTCAGAGCTGCGGTCAGCGTGGTCTTGCCATGGTCGACGTGACCGATGGTGCCGACGTTGACGTGCGGCTTGTTACGTTCGAACTTTTCCTTAGCCATCGAGACAATCCTCCGCAGAAGAAATGAGCAAGTCACTACCGCCATTAAAACAAAGGCAGATATTTTCATATCTGCCTTGTCATATGGAGCTCTTGAGCGGACTTGAACCGCTGACCTCACCCTTACCAAGGGTGTGCTCTACCAACTGAGCTACAAGAGCGTAACACCTTGCAAAAACAGCAAACTTGGAGCGGGTAGCGGGAATCGAACCCGCATCATCAGCTTGGAAGGCTGAGGTTCTACCACTAAACTATACCCGCGGAGCCTGCAGCTCTCGCTAAAATGGTGGAGGGGGAAGGATTCGAACCTTCGAAGTCGAAGACGTCAGATTTACAGTCTGATCCCTTTGGCCGCTCGGGAACCCCTCCTGAGCGTGGGCGGCATTTTCAACTCTTGCCGTCCTGCTGTCAAGCTTTTTCTCATTAAAATCTTGAGGTTAGCTTAGTTCGACAGCTGCTTCTGGGTTGCCACCTAAGTGATGTTCCCTGTGAAGCGGGCGCCATTCTATCAAGCTATTCGCCAGTTGCAATACCCTCGCATAAAATAATTTTGTGTTTTAAGTCTTTGAAATCTCTCGAAAGACTTGCTAGCACGGCTTCATCCAACAGGCGCTCGCTGTCGCGCGCCACTAACAGCCACGCCCCCTCTGCATCCAGCTGGGAAAGCACGGCCGCAGAGGCATTGATATCCAGCGCCAGTAATCGTTGCCTGAGCGCCTCAAGACGCTCAGGCTGCTGCAAACCACCAAGCACCAGGCACTCGTCACCACGCCGCTTGGGAGTGCCGCCCAGCTCACGCAGCAGTCGGATCTCTTGCTGGCTTCCCTTGTACAAGGACAGGGAGGCCACTTCCTTTGCTTTCACCGGCGCCTGCTGCTGGCTCCATATGTAGTAGACGACATTCAGCACGAGCAAAAGCAGGAACAACCAACGCATAATCACCTCAATCCAACGGGCAGGCGATGGCCAGACCAACGAAGACCAGATCAGGCACGACTCGCGCAGGCACAGTTGCATCGCGCACAAGCGGCGCATCCCCGCCGGTCAGGAAGACCGTGAAGTCGTCCCCAAGCAGGCGGCGCGCCTGCTCCACCTGCACAGCTGCAAACCCCTGCATCATCAGCACGCAACCACGCTCTACCGCTTCGACCGTCGAACGCCCCGGGGCCAGGCTTGCCAGGGCCCGCTCGGCAGAGTCATCGTCATAGCGGATTCGCCGGGTATGCGTTCGCAGCTGCCTGCGCATCAATGGCATGCCGGGACAGATATAACCACCGAGATGCTCACCCTCCGCCGACACGAAGTCAGCCTTGGCGGCCGTTCCGAAATCCAGCACAAGGCATGCCCCGCCGGCCAGATGATACGCCCCAATGGCAGCCAGCCAGCGATCCATGCCCAGGCGCTGGAAGTCGTCATAGCCGTTGCGCACTCCGCCCATTTCGAGCGAAGGCTGCGCCACGTGCGCTGTCACTTGAAATGCTTCTTTCAACAAGCCGCACAACGACTCGGTTTCTTCCTCGCTACGCACGCTGACCAGGCGGCACGCCTTCAGCTCGACCTCCAGCTCCCTCACTGCATCCAGAAGCGCCTGGTCCGAATCGACGAAGCCGCCTGCTTCGACGAGCGCATGCTTGACGCTGATGACGCGCCACTTGATGAAGCTGTTGCCGCAATCGAGCTCAAGTATCATTTCGCAACCTCAGACTGAGCTCACCACCGCTAAAGCTCTTTTCAACGCCATCGATATCCAGGCGCAGCCCGCCTTGCCCATCGACGCCCAGCACGATTCCGTCGATACGGTTGCTTCCCGCAATGAGCGTGACCGCCTGATCCTGCCAGAGATTGGCTTGCTCCCACTCTTCCTGGAAAGCTGCGAAGCCATAGCGGCGATGGCGCTCCAGCTCGTGTCGCAACTGTTGATTGAGCATGGCGACCAGCCGATTGCGATCCACTGTCATGCTGGCTTCGCGTTTCATGGAGGTCCATTGCTGGTTGACCTGGTCGTTGTGCTGCATATTCACGTTGATACCGATTCCCAGCACTACATGACATACATCAGCCGGATCGCCTACCAACTCGAGGAGAATGCCGGCTATCTTGCGCTGGCCGACCAGCACATCGTTAGGCCATTTGAGCCCAGCATGCGACACACCCAAGGCCTGAAGGACACGCATCACCGCAAGGCCCACCACCAGGCTCAGACCCTCCAGCTGGCGCATCCCACCATCGATACGCAGTACCAGACTGTAATAGAGATTTTCACCGAACGGACTTATCCAATGGCGACCACGACGCCCGCGCCCTGCACTCTGACGCTCGGCCAGCACCAGGAACGGAGCCAGCTCGCCCCGGGCCACGTCTCGCAGTGCCTGGGCATTGGTCGAATCGATCGTGTCGTGGATGAAAATTGGCCAGGCTTCGCCTTGCGCATATCGATCTATCGCTTCCCGCTCAAGCAAGCTCAATGGAGCCGCGAGCTGATAGCCGCGCCCTCGTACCTTGTGAACGGTTAGATTCAACTCGCTTTCCAGGTGCTGCAGCTGCTTCCAGACAGCGCTGCGACTCACCCCTAGAGCAGCCCCCAGAGCCTGCCCGGAATGAAACCGGCCATCCTTGAGGAGATTCAACAACTTCAGCATGCCAGTCTCGACTTGGAATAAGGCTGGCATCATAGCCATGCACCAGGGGATTGCATAGGCAAAGACAGGAGTTCGCTGCCCTAGGCCGCAACGGACCAAGGCGCTGGCCCAGGCGTTCGAAGCCTTCCAGGCCAGCGCCGGATGCCCCGAGGCCACGCCCGGCTTGCCGCCTGAACCCCAGAAAGGACAAAACCCCTGGCTGCGGTCGCAGTCAGGGGTTTTGCGGAATGAATCTTGGCGATGACCTACTCTCACATGGGGAAACCCCACACTACCATCGGCGATGCATCGTTTCACTGCTGAGTTCGGGATGGGATCAGGTGGTGCCAATGCTCTATGGTCGCCAAGAAAAACGGTGCCGATCCGTCCAGGGGACGTGTCGGCCAACTCGGATGTGTGATGCAAGGTGCGAATTTTCGGTGCTGCGTCTTCACTCACCGCAACCTGCGCTGCAGATTGCTTGGGTGTTATATGGTCAAGCCTCACGGGCCATTAGTATCGGTTAGCTCAACGCCTCACAGCGCTTACACACCCGACCTATCAACGTCGTAGTCTTCGACGGCCCTTCAGGGAGCTCGAGGCTCCAGTGAGATCTCATCTTGAGGCAAGTTTCCCGCTTAGATGCTTTCAGCGGTTATCTCTTCCGAACATAGCTACCCGGCAATGCCACTGGCGTGACAACCGGAACACCAGAGGTTCGTCCACTCCGGTCCTCTCGTACTAGGAGCAGCCCCTCTCAAATCTCAAACGTCCACGGCAGATAGGGACCGAACTGTCTCACGACGTTCTAAACCCAGCTCGCGTACCACTTTAAATGGCGAACAGCCATACCCTTGGGACCGGCTTCAGCCCCAGGATGTGATGAGCCGACATCGAGGTGCCAAACACCGCCGTCGATATGAACTCTTGGGCGGTATCAGCCTGTTATCCCCGGAGTACCTTTTATCCGTTGAGCGATGGCCCTTCCATACAGAACCACCGGATCACTAAGACCTACTTTCGTACCTGCTCGACGTGTGGGTCTCGCAGTCAAGCGCGCTTTTGCCTTTATACTCTGCGACCGATTTCCGACCGGTCTGAGCGCACCTTCGTACTCCTCCGTTACTCTTTGGGAGGAGACCGCCCCAGTCAAACTACCCACCATACACTGTCCTCGATCCGGATGACGGACCTGAGTTAGAACCTCAAAGTTGCCAGGGTGGTATTTCAAGGATGGCTCCACGCAGACTGGCGTCCACGCTTCATAGCCTCCCACCTATCCTACACAAGCAAGTTCAAAGTCCAGTGCAAAGCTATAGTAAAGGTTCACGGGGTCTTTCCGTCTAGCCGCGGATACACTGCATCTTCACAGCGATTTCAATTTCACTGAGTCTCGGGTGGAGACAGCGCCGCCATCGTTACGCCATTCGTGCAGGTCGGAACTTACCCGACAAGGAATTTCGCTACCTTAGGACCGTTATAGTTACGGCCGCCGTTTACCGGGGCTTCGATCAAGAGCTTCGCTTGCGCTAACCCCATCAATTAACCTTCCGGCACCGGGCAGGCGTCACACCCTATACGTCCACTTTCGTGTTTGCAGAGTGCTGTGTTTTTAATAAACAGTCGCAGCGGCCTGGTATCTTCGACCGGCATGGGCTTACGGAGCAAGTCCTTGACCCTCGCCGGCGCACCTTCTCCCGAAGTTACGGTGCCATTTTGCCTAGTTCCTTCACCCGAGTTCTCTCAAGCGCCTTGGTATTCTCTACCTAACCACCTGTGTCGGTTTGGGGTACGGTTCCCGATTATCTGAAGCTTAGGAGCTTTTCCTGGAAGCCTGGCATCAACCACTTCGTCGCCTAGTGGCAACTCGTCATCAGCTCTCGGCCTAGGGATCCCGGATTTGCCTAAGATCCCAGCCTACCACCTTAAACTTGGACAACCAACGCCAAGCTGGCCTAGCCTTCTCCGTCCCTCCATCGCAATAACCGGAAGTACAGGAATATTAACCTGTTTTCCATCGACTACGCTCTTCAGCCTCGCCTTAGGGACCGACTAACCCTGCGTCGATTAACGTTGCGCAGGAAACCTTGGTCTTTCGGCGTGCGAGTTTTTCACTCGCATTGTCGTTACTCATGTCAGCATTCGCACTTCTGATACCTCCAGCCAGCCTCTCGACTGACCTTCACAGGCTTACAGAACGCTCCTCTACCGCGTCACCTGGTGGTGACACCCGTAGCTTCGGTGCATGGTTTGAGCCCCGTTACATCTTCCGCGCAGGCCGACTCGACTAGTGAGCTATTACGCTTTCTTTAAAGGATGGCTGCTTCTAAGCCAACCTCCTAGCTGTCTAAGCCTTCCCACATCGTTTCCCACTTAACCATGACTTTGGGACCTTAGCTGACGGTCTGGGTTGTTTCCCTTTTCACGACGGACGTTAGCACCCGCCGTGTGTCTCCCATGCTCGGCACTTGCTGGTATTCGGAGTTTGCATCGGTTTGGTAAGTCGGGATGACCCCCTAGCCGAAACAGTGCTCTACCCCCAGCAGTGATACATGAGGCGCTACCTAAATAGCTTTCGAGGAGAACCAGCTATCTCCGAGCTTGATTAGCCTTTCACTCCGATCCACAGGTCATCCGCTAACTTTTCAACGGTAGTCGGTTCGGTCCTCCAGTCAGTGTTACCTAACCTTCAACCTGCCCATGGATAGATCGCCCGGTTTCGGGTCTATACCCAGCGACTTGACGCCCTATTAAGACTCGCTTTCGCTACGCCTCCCCTATACGGTTAAGCTTGCCACTGAATATAAGTCGCTGACCCATTATACAAAAGGTACGCAGTCACAGCACGAAGCTGCTCCCACTGCTTGTACGCATACGGTTTCAGGTTCTATTTCACTCCCCTCTCCGGGGTTCTTTTCGCCTTTCCCTCACGGTACTGGTTCACTATCGGTCAGTCAGTAGTATTTAGCCTTGGAGGATGGTCCCCCCATGTTCAGACAAAGTTTCTCGTGCTCCGTCCTACTCGATTTCACCGGCAAGAGATTTTCGTGTACGGGGCTATCACCCACTATGGCCGCACTTTCCAGAGCGTTCCACTAATCTCAAACCGGCTTAAGGGCTGGTCCCCGTTCGCTCGCCACTACTAAGGGAATCTCGGTTGATTTCTATTCCTCAGGGTACTTAGATGTTTCAGTTCCCCTGGTTCGCCTCTTGCACCTATGTATTCAGTGCAAGATAACCAGCTTGTGCTGGCTGGGTTCCCCCATTCAGAGATCTCTGGATCACAGTCTGTTTGCCGACTCCCCAAAGCTTATCGCAGGCTACCACGTCTTTCATCGCCTCTGACTGCCAAGGCATCCACCGTATGCGCTTCTTCACTTGACCATATAACCCCAAGCAATCTGGTTATACTGTGAAGACGACATTCGCCGAAAATTCGCATGGCTCGCATGAGCCACTTACAAATTTTACCTTAGCCTGATCACCCCCAGTGAAAGGGATCATCAGTCTATATCTATCACACATCCGAATTTTTAAAGAACGATCTGACAAAAGCCAGACATCAATCTTCACGAGGAAGACTCATGTCTAGGTTCTGACGACAGGCAAGGTGGTGGAGCCAAGCGGGATCGAACCGCTGACCTCCTGCGTGCAAGGCAGGCGCTCTCCCAGCTGAGCTATGGCCCCAGAAACTGGTAGGTCTGGGCAGATTTGAACTGCCGACCTCACCCTTATCAGGGGTGCGCTCTAACCAACTGAGCTACAGACCTATATGCAGGGTCTTGATCGTCTTCTACAAGGAATCAAGCAATTCGTGTGGGGGCTCATCAGCTGGCTGATGTCGTCGATTAAGGAGGTGATCCAGCCGCAGGTTCCCCTACGGCTACCTTGTTACGACTTCACCCCAGTCATGAATCACACCGTGGTAACCGTCCTCCCGAAGGTTAGACTAGCTACTTCTGGTGCAACCCACTCCCATGGTGTGACGGGCGGTGTGTACAAGGCCCGGGAACGTATTCACCGCGACGTTCTGATTCGCGATTACTAGCGATTCCGACTTCACGCAGTCGAGTTGCAGACTGCGATCCGGACTACGATCGGTTTTGTGAGATTGGCTCCACCTCGCGGCTTGGCAACCCTCTGTACCGACCATTGTAGCACGTGTGTAGCCCAGGCCGTAAGGGCCATGATGACTTGACGTCATCCCCACCTTCCTCCGGTTTGTCACCGGCAGTCTCCTTAGAGTGCCCACCCGAGGTGCTGGTAACTAAGGACAAGGGTTGCGCTCGTTACGGGACTTAACCCAACATCTCACGACACGAGCTGACGACAGCCATGCAGCACCTGTGTCAGAGTTCCCGAAGGCACCGCTCCATCTCTGGGGCGTTCTCTGCATGTCAAGGCCTGGTAAGGTTCTTCGCGTTGCTTCGAATTAAACCACATGCTCCACCGCTTGTGCGGGCCCCCGTCAATTCATTTGAGTTTTAACCTTGCGGCCGTACTCCCCAGGCGGTCAACTTAATGCGTTAGCTGCGCCACTAAGATCTCAAGGATCCCAACGGCTAGTTGACATCGTTTACGGCGTGGACTACCAGGGTATCTAATCCTGTTTGCTCCCCACGCTTTCGCACCTCAGTGTCAGTATCAGTCCAGGTGGTCGCCTTCGCCACTGGTGTTCCTTCCTATATCTACGCATTTCACCGCTACACAGGAAATTCCACCACCCTCTACCGTACTCTAGCCGACCAGTTTTGGATGCAGTTCCCAGGTTGAGCCCGGGGCTTTCACATCCAACTTGATCAACCACCTACGCGCGCTTTACGCCCAGTAATTCCGATTAACGCTTGCACCCTCTGTATTACCGCGGCTGCTGGCACAGAGTTAGCCGGTGCTTATTCTGCCGGTAACGTCAAAACTGCAGGATATTAGCCTACAGCCCTTCCTCCCGGCTTAAAGTGCTTTACAATCCGAAGACCTTCTTCACACACGCGGCATGGCTGGATCAGGCTTTCGCCCATTGTCCAATATTCCCCACTGCTGCCTCCCGTAGGAGTCTGGACCGTGTCTCAGTTCCAGTGTGACTGATCATCCTCTCAGACCAGTTACGGATCGTCGCCTTGGTGAGCCGTTACCTCACCAACCAGCTAATCCGACCTAGGCTCATCTGATAGCGCAAGGCCCGAAGGTCCCCTGCTTTCTCCCGTAGGACGTATGCGGTATTAGCGTTCCTTTCGAAACGTTGTCCCCCACTACCAGGCAGATTCCTAGGCATTACTCACCCGTCCGCCGCTGAATCCGGGAGCAAGCTCCCGTCATCCGCTCGACTTGCATGTGTTAGGCCTGCCGCCAGCGTTCAATCTGAGCCATGATCAAACTCTTCAGTTCAATACTGCTTGGGTTTTTAAGAAACCCTAAACTTGGCTCAGCAATCTCAAATGACTACTATGATTGCTCATGTGTCACTTGTGATGCTGATAATCTTGGTGACTATCAGTCCAAACTCACAAGCACCCACACGAATTGCTTGATTCGATTTGTTAAAGAGCGTTTGGCCAAGAGCGTTTCGTCTCAACCGAGGCCGCGCATTCTACGCTGTCCTCATCGTCTGTCAAGCGTTTATTTCGAAGTATTTGCCGAGAATCTCGTTCAACTTCAACCACTTGACTCGCTGGCGATTGCTCGTAGCGGGAGGCGAATCATACAGCGTTGAAACCTGCTGTCAACCACCTTGTTCACCGCTGCCGATCAGTCGACCGAAGCCCTCCCGAGCCTGCCTGATCCGTCCAACCCTTTGATTCTCAAGGAGTTTTCCGTTTCGACTGCGTCGGAAGTGGTGCGCATTATAAGGGGATTCGAAAGGCCGTCAAGCTTTTATTTCAAGAAGGTTTCATATCGTCGAACTGAAGGGAAAAGGCAACACCTCTCCCCGTCAGATCAACCGCGCCAGACTCAGGATCGCTTCAGGGCGATGCGCGCAAAGGCTTTCTTGCCAGCCTGGCACACATGAGTCTTGCCGAGCGCAAAGATGAAACCGCGATCGACCACTTCGCCATCTACCTTGACGCTGCCCGCACCGAGCAGATCGCGGGCCGCGGCGGAGTTCTTGACCAGGCCCGCCTTGTTAAGCACGGCGGCGATCGGCATGTCCTCGTCCGCCACCAACTCTACTTCGGGCAGGTCCTCGGGCAGCTCGCCGTCCTTCATGCGGTTCCCGGCAGCACGATGAGCGTTGGCCGCAGCCTCCTCACCATGAAAACGTGCGACGATCTCTTCGGCAAGCTTGATCTTGATGTCCCGAGGATTGGCGCCCTTCTCGACATCCGCGCGCAGCTCGTCGATCTCTTCCATCGAGCGGAAGCTGAGCAGCTCGAAATAACGCCACATCAAGGTATCGGGGATGGAGACCAGCTTGCCATACATCACGCCCGGCGCTTCCTGGATGCCTACGTAGTTACCCAGCGACTTGGACATCTTCTTCACGCCATCGAGCCCCTCGAGCAAGGGCATGGTGACGATATTCTGCGCCTGCTGCCCATAGGCACGCTGCAGTTCGCGCCCCATCAGCAGGTTGAACTTCTGGTCGGTACCGCCGAGCTCGACGTCCGCCTTCAGCGCAACGGAGTCGTAACCCTGGACCAGCGGGTAGAGAAACTCATGAATCGCGATCGGCTGATTGCTGCCGTAGCGCTTGTTGAAATCATCGCGCTCGAGCATCCGAGCCACGGTGTACTGGGAAGCCAGGCGGATGAAGTCCGCTGGCGAAAGCTGGTCCATCCAGGTGGAGTTGAACGCCACTTCGGTCCTGGCCGGGTCGAGAATCTTGAACACCTGCTGCTTGTAGGTCTCAGCATTCTCCAGCACCTGCTCGCGAGTCAGCGGCGGACGGGTGGCGCTCTTGCCACTCGGATCACCAATCATCCCGGTGAAGTCACCGATCAGGAAAACCACCTGGTGACCCAGCTCCTGGAACTGGCGCAGCTTGTTGATCAGTACCGTGTGTCCCAGGTGCAGGTCAGGGGCCGTCGGGTCGAAGCCCGCCTTGATGCGCAGCGGCTGGCCACGCTTGAGTTTCTCTGCCAGCTCCGACTCGACCAGCACCTCTTCCGCACCGCGCTTGATAAGCGCCAGCTGCTCTTCAACCGACTTCATACAAAGACCCGCAAGGCTCAGATTCAAAGGGAGCCAACCATACAAGATCGGCCATCAAAAACAAGTTTGGCAGGGCATGTGACTCGCAGGCCACCTGCGAGCGTCTGTCGCCCTTGCGCCGAAACGGATTTGGTTATATTTTATACAGTTATTTCATCTTCATCATGTCATTCATCTATTCCATTTCACCTTTTCAAAGTCATTCCCATGCCCAACGACACGCCTAAAGCGCCGCCGTTCTATCCCAAGAGCCATATCCTGGCCGCCAGCGGTATCGCCGCGCTGCTCAGCCTCGCCTTGCTGGTCTTCCCTTCCAGCGATGTCGAGGCCAAGCGCACCAACCTCAGCCTCGAACTCGAAAGTCCTGCCTCCCAGCTCACGGACGAATCTCGCGCCGCCCCGCTGACCCGGGGCCAGGACCAGGCTGGCTCACCCTTCGCCCAGGTCGAGGAACCGACCCCGGCCGTCGAGCAGCAAAACGCTGCCGCTGTCGACAAGACCGAGACGCCGTCGGGCCATCGGCAAGTGACTGTCGCCAAGGGCGATACGCTTTCCACGCTCTTCGCCAAGGTCGGATTGCCGGCCAATGCGGTCCACGAAGTCCTGGCGAGCAACAAGCAGGCCAGCCAGTTCGCCCAGCTCAAGCATGGCCAGGTGTTGCAGTTCGAACTGGACGACCAGGGCCGACTGGCCAGCCTGCATTCGAAGGTGAGCAGCCTGGAAAGCATTCGCCTGACGCGCACGGACAAGGGCTACACCTTCGATCGTGAAATCAGCAAGCCGGTCGTGCGCACTGCCTACGCCCACGGCGTCATCAAGAGTTCGCTGTCGGCCTCGGCGCAGCGCGCCGGCCTGTCCCACAGCCTGACCATGGACCTGGCGCGCGTGCTGGGCTACGACATCGACTTCGCTCAGGACATCCGCCCAGGCGATGAATTCGATGTGGTCTTCGAGCAGAAGGTCATGGACGGCAAGGTGGTCGGTACCGGCAATATCCTGTCGGCCCGTTTCACCAACCGTGGCAAGACCTATACCGCCGTGCGCTATACCAACAAGCAGGGCAATACCAGTTACTACACCGCCGACGGCAACAGTCTGCGCAAGGCCTTCATTCGCACCCCGGTCGATTTCGCGCGCATCAGCTCGCGCTTCTCGGCTGGACGCAAGCACCCGATCCTGAACAAGATCCGGGCGCACAAAGGCGTGGACTACGCCGCGCCGCGCGGCACGCCGATCAAGGCCGCCGGTGATGGCAAGGTACTGCTGGCCGGTCGTCGCGGCGGCTACGGCAACACCGTGATCATCAAGCACGGCAATACCTATCAGACCCTCTATGGACACATGCAGGGCTTCGCCAAGGGCATCAAGACCGGCAGCAACGTCAAGCAAGGGCAGATCATCGGCTATATCGGCACCACCGGACTGTCCACCGGGCCACACCTGCATTACGAGTTCCAGGTCAACGGGGTGCATGTCGATCCACTTAGCCAGAAGGTGCCCATGGCCGACCCGATCGCCAAGAGCGAGCGCCAGCGCTTCCTGCAGCAGAGCAAGCCACTGATCGCCCGCATGGATCAGGAAAAGGCCACCCTGCTCGCCTCGAACAAGCGCTGACGCATGGCGCTCTACCTTGGGGTGATGTCAGGCACCAGCCTCGACGGCCTGGACATTGCCCTGATCGAGCAAGGCGAGCAGCTTCGGCTGCTCGCTACCCACTACGTTCCCATGCCCGCCGACCTGCGCCGGGAGCTTTTGCAACTCTGCGCGAGCGGTCCCGACGAGATCGCCCGCGCGGCCTTGGCGGAAAACCGCTGGGCGAGCCTTGCCGCCGAAGGCATCGATGCGCTGCTGACGCGCGAGCAGGTGGCGGCGCAGGCGGTACGAGCCATCGGCAGTCATGGGCAGACCGTGCGTCATGAGCCTGCTCGCGGCTTCACCGTGCAGATCGGCAACCCGGCCCTGTTGGCCGAGCGGACCGGGATCGACGTGGTGAGCGACTTCAGGCGCAGGGACGTCGCTGCCGGCGGCCAAGGGGCTCCCTTGGTTCCTGCCTTCCACGAAGCGCTGTTCGCTCATGTGGGCCTGCGCGTGGCCGTGCTCAACATTGGCGGCTTCAGCAATCTCAGCCTGATCGAACGGGACCTGCCGGTTCGCGGGTTCGATTGCGGTCCGGGCAATGTGTTGCTCGATGCCTGGATCGAACGCAAGCTGGGGCGTCGGTATGACGATGGAGGCGCCTGGGCAGCTAGCGGCGAGGTCTGCACGAGCCTGCTTGCCGCCCTGCTGGGCGACCCGTTTTTCGCCGGAAGCGGCCCCAAGAGCACGGGGCGCGAAGTCTTCAACCTCGCCTGGCTGGACCGTCACTTGGGCAACCTGCCGAACTGCCGGGACGAAGATGTACAAGCCACGCTGCTCGAGCTGAGCGCCCGGAGCATCGTCGACTCGCTGCTCAAGGCCCAGCGAACCGCCGAATGCTTGCTGGTATGTGGTGGCGGCGCGCACAATACCGTGTTGATGCGCCGCCTGGCGGCCTTGCTGCCTGGCATCAGTGTCCAGAGCACGGCGGCCTACGGTATCGACCCTGACTGGATCGAGGCCATGGCCTTCGCCTGGCTCGCCCACTGCTGCCTGGAAGGCATCGCGGCCAATCGCCCTAGCGTGACCGCCGCCAGTGGCTTGCGCATCCTTGGTGCCATCTACCCGGCCTGAGCAGGCTGCGCAATGTAAGACGCCGCGCTATATGCGCGGCGTCCCGTTTCGCTCGACGACTCAGATCGAGAAGGAAGAACCACAACCACAGGTGGTGGTGGCGTTAGGGTTCTTGATGACGAATCGCGAGCCCTCCAGACCCTCCTGGTAATCCACCTCGGCGCCAGCCAGATACTGGAAGCTCATCGGATCGACCACCAGGGCCACGCCTTCGCGCTCGACCACGGTATCGTCCTCGGCCACGTCCTCATCGAACGTGAAGCCATACTGGAAACCCGAACAGCCGCCCCCGGTCACGAACACCCGCAGCTTGAGGCGGTCATTGCCTTCTTCGGTGACCAGGGTCTTGACCTTTTTCGCTGCCCCTGGGGTGAACTCCAGCATCGTGGGGATGAAGGTTTCGACGCTCATGCAGACTCTCCCGGCGCAATGCCGTTGTAAACCGTGATGGCGCGTATTATCCGCTTCACCTAGAAAATTGGTCAACTATGGGAGTGGCAAGCTGCAAGCTGATCGCCATTGGTTTTGAGCTTGCGGCTTGCGCTTGCCAGTCTTTCCTCTCAGGGCAGCAGACCCGCGTGGGACAAGCCCATGCGTTCGTCCAGGCCGAAGAGGATGTTGAGGTTCTGGACCGCCTGCCCGGACGCGCCCTTGACCAGGTTGTCGATCACCGACAGGACCACGACCAGGTCACCGCCCTCTGGCCGGTGCACAGCAAGGCGGCAGACGTTGGCGCCACGCACGCTGCGGGTTTCCGGGTGGCTGCCGGCCGGCATGACATCGACGAACGGCTCGTTCGCGTAACGCTTCTCGAACAGCGCCTGAAGGTCTACCGATCTGTCGGCGACAGTGGCGTACAAGGTCGCATGGATCCCGCGGATCATGGGGGTGAGGTGCGGCACGAAGGTCAGGCCGATCTCGCCTCCGGCAGCCAGGCGCAGCCCCTGGCTGATTTCTGGCAAATGCCGGTGCCCCTTGACCGCATAGGCCTTCATGCTTTCGCCGGCCTCGCAGAACAGCGAGCCGACCGAAGCGCCGCGACCGGCGCCGCTGACCCCGGACTTGCAGTCGGCGATCAGTCGTGCCGGATCAGCCACGCCAGCCTCCAGCAAAGGCAGCAAGCCCAGCTGGGTGGCGGTCGGATAGCAACCCGGTACGGCAATCAGCCGCGCCTGACGGATTTTCTCGCGGTTGACTTCCGGCAGCCCATAGACCGCATCCTTGAGCAGTTCCGGGGCGCCGTGAGGCTGGCCGTACCACTTGCCCCACTCGATCGCATCCTGCAGCCGGAAGTCGGCGGAAAGATCGATGATCCTGGTGCCGGCCGCCAGTAGCTCGCCGGCCAAGGCATGGGCCACACCATGCGGCGTGGCGAAGAACACCACGTCGCAGGCACCAAGCGCTTGGCTGTCAGGCACGCTGAACTTCAGGCCGTCATAGTGCCCGCGCAGGTTGGGGTACATGTCGTCGACAGCCACGCCGGCTTCGGAGCGCGAAGTGATGACTGCCACCTCGGCCTGTGGATGCTGTGCCAGCAGACGCAACAGCTCGACCCCGGTATAACCCGTGCCGCCGACGATACCGACCTTGATCATGACGCATGCCCCCTATCAACGAAGCGACTGGTAAACCGACGATGATAGGGACGCCGGCCGCCCGTCACAACTGTTGTGATAGCCGCGCGGGCGCCTGGTCTCTACTATCTGACGACCGTGAAAAACCTGAAGGAAGCAACCCGATGCTCTACCTATGGATCAAGGCCCTGCATATCGTCAGCCTGGTGTGCTGGTTCGCCGGCCTGTTCTACCTCCCCCGGCTGTTCGTCTACCACGCCCAGAGCCAGGACAGCGTGAGCCATGAGCGCTTCGTGATCATGGAGCGCAAGCTGTATCGCGGCATCATGAACCCGGCCATGATCGCCACCTATGTGTTCGGCATCTGGCTGGTCACCCTCAGTCCCGGCTTTCTCAGCCAGGGCTGGCTGCACGCCAAGCTGGCCCTGGTCATCCTGCTGACCGGCTACCACCACGTATGTGGCGCGCAGCGCAAGCGCTTTGCCAATGGCCAGAACAAGCGCAGCCACGTGTACTACCGCTGGTTCAACGAGATTCCGGTGGTCATCCTGCTGGCCATCGTGATCCTGGTGGTGGTCAAGCCTTTCTGAGCCTATCGGTGCCTGCCTCGCCGGACGGCTGCGCACAGCCGTCGCGGCAATGGCGCCCGCTCGTGCGAAGGGCGCCAGGACGTCCGGCCTCGCTGTACACTAGGCGCCCACCTTTGCCGCCCAGGAGC
This sequence comes from Pseudomonas sp. Marseille-QA0332, assembly GCF_054950175.1. Classification (NCBI taxonomy): domain Bacteria; kingdom Pseudomonadati; phylum Pseudomonadota; class Gammaproteobacteria; order Pseudomonadales; family Pseudomonadaceae; genus Pseudomonas; species Pseudomonas sp. Marseille-QA0332. Next base: position 3,907,042 of record NZ_CM143106.1, on the reverse strand, counting down.
AGCGCATGACCCGTTACGCCTTGATCACCGGTGCGTCCAGCGGCCTGGGCCTGGCTCTGGCCGAAGCACTGGCGCGACGGGGACGCAGCCTGATCCTGGTGGCACGGCGGCGCGAGGCACTCGAACCCATCGCCCTGGAGCTCGCCCAGCGATTCGGCGTCGAGGTGTTGTTGCGCGCCTGCGACCTCAGCGAACCCCTGCGGGTTTCCGGTTTCGTGCTCGAGCTCGAGGAAGGCGAGCGGCAGATCGACCTGCTGGTCAACTGTGCAGGCCTGCGTTCTCATGGCCCCTTCCTGGCCCAGGAATGGGCCGACGAGCAGGACCTGCTCGAAGTCAACATCATGACCTTGTCACGCCTGTGTCATGCCATCGGCAACCTGATGGCCGTCCAGGGAGGTGGGCAGATCCTCAACGTGGCCGCTCTGGCCGCTTGTGCCCCTGGCCCCTGGATGGCCAGCTACGCCGCCAGCAAGGCTTATGTGGTCAGCTTTTCCGAGGCGTTGCGCGAAGAACTCAAGCGCGCGGGAATCAAGGTTTCAGTGCTGTGTCCGGGCCCGATCCGCTCCAGCAGGCGTCGTATTCCCAGGCTCGAGGCCAGCCGCTACTGCATGAGCGCCGAGGAAGTGGCGCTGTACACAGTCCGCGCGCTCGAGAAGGGCCACGCCCTGATCCAGCCCGGGTGGCGCAATCGCTGGCTGGCCGCGGCGCCGCGCTGGTTGCCGCGCTGGCTGACGCGCAAGCTTGCCGGCGCGATCCACCGCCGTTACATGCCCGTGACTACCGACCAGGCACTGGGCGAGCGCGACCACGCTGGGTACACTCGGTCCTGACCCTCACATGGAGCAAGTACTGTGGAGACTATCTTCACCAAGATCATCAACCGGGAGATTCCGGCGAAGATCATCTACGAGGACGATCAGGTCCTGGCCTTTCACGATATCGCCCCCCAGGCACCCGTGCACTTCCTGGTCATCCCGAAAAAGCCGATCCGTACCCTCAATGACCTGACCGAAGAAGACAAGGGGCTGGCCGGCCACATCCTCTTCACTGCCCAGCGCCTGGCCAAGGAACTCGGTTGCGAGGATGGCTTCCGGGTGGTCATGAACTGCAACGACCTAGGCGGCCAGACTGTCTATCACATCCACATGCACGTGCTCGGCCAGCGCCAGATGCACTGGCCTCCGGGCTGATCCAGGGCAGCCCGGCGCCGGACCGATTGGGTTACACTGTCGGGCACACTCTTGCGGAGGTGCCCGATGGCAACCGAACGTCACTACTCGCCGCTCGACCGCTTGTTGCTGCAGGCCGATACTGCCCTGCGCACCTTGCTGCCCTTCAGCGGCCAACCGTCCCGTCCCTCGCCCGCGATCGTCCAGCCGGACGTCGAGCTCGACGAGCCGCAGGCCCGCCATGTAGCCGGTCTGATGCGCATCAACCATACCGGCGAGGTCTGTGCCCAGGCGCTCTACCAAGGGCAAGCCCTGACCGCCAGGCTGCCCCAAGTGCGCAAGGCCATGGAACATGCCGCCGAGGAAGAAGTCGACCACCTGGCTTGGTGCGAACAGCGCATTCGCCAGTTGGGCAGCCATACGAGCGTGCTCAACCCACTGTTCTACGGCATGTCGTTCGGCATCGGCGCCTTCGCCGGGCTGGTCAGCGACAAGGTCAGCCTGGGCTTCGTCGCGGCGACCGAGCGGCAGGTCTGCAAGCACCTCGACGAACATCTCCAGCAGCTTCCGGTCGAGGACGAGAAGTCACGCGCCATCCTCGAGCAGATGCGCACGGACGAAGCACAGCATGCCGAGTCGGCCCTGGATGCCGGTGGCTATCGCTTCCCGGCGCCGGTGCGCCTGGGAATGAGCCTGCTGGCCAAGGTCATGACCAAGAGTACCTATCGGATCTGACACCCGGCAGGAGCGGCCATCGGCTGCTCCTGCGCCAATCGCTCAGCCGAGTTCGACGATCTCGTAGCCGTGGGTGATCTCCACACCTGCGCGGTCGAGCATGATCGAGGCAGAGCAATATTTCTCGGCTGACAGTTCCACGGCGCGCTTGACCTGGGGCTCCTTCAGACCACGGCCCTTGACCACGAAGTTCAGATGGATCCGGGTGAACACCTTGGGATCCTCCCCGGCGCGCTCGGCCTCGAGGAACGCTTCACAGCTTTCCACCGCCTGGCGCGACTTCCTGAGAATGCTCACGACGTCGAAGCTGCTGCACCCGCCCAGCCCCAGCAGTAGCATTTCCATCGGACGCACGCCCAGGTTGCGGCCGCCGGCCTCGGGCGGGCCGTCCATGACCACGACATGACCGCTTCCCGACTCGCCGAGAAACATGGCTTCACCGGCCCACTGGATGCGTGCCTTCATTATCCGGACTCCTAACTGGCAAAAGACTGCCAGCTTAGACGTTGTGCGTCCGGCGGAAAAGCTAAAGACATGTCGCCTGCATGCCGATAGAGCCGAAAGTGTCTGATAAGCTGACGCCAATTCACTGGCGCTCGACGCCAGGCTGCCCATGACAACGCCAAGTGCATCGCCTGAACAGGATTTCATGATGGTTGCTTCCGCTCTCGCCCCCAGGATCAAGAACATCGAAAAGCTGCTGGTTCATTGCCAACGTCGTCGCTACACGGCCAGGAGCAACATTCTTTGCGCTGGCGATCCGGCCGAGACCCTGTCGTTCATCGTCAAAGGTTCGGTGACCATCCTGATCGAACATGAGGACGGCGACGAGATGATCATCGCCTACCTCAACGAAGGGGATTTCCTCGGCGAGCTGGGCCTGTTCGAACATCCTGGCCAGGCACGTCACCGCAGCGCCTGGGTGCGGGCCAAGACCGACTGCGAAGTGGCGGAAATCGGCTACGACAAGTTTCGCGAGCTGGTCAGCCAGGACCCGGACATTCTCTATGCCTTGGGTGGCCAGATGGCCCGGCGCCTGCGTGATACCACGCGCAAGGTCGGTGACCTGGCCTTCTTCGATGTCACTGGGCGAGTGGCGCGATGCCTGCTGGAGCTGTGCAAGCAGCCTGACGCCATGACTCACCCCGACGGCATGCAGATCAAGATCACCCGGCAGGAAATCGGCCGTATCGTTGGCTGCTCGCGGGAAATGGTCGGCCGGGTGCTCAAGGACCTGGAGCAACGCAGCCTGGTACAGGTCAGGGGCAAGACCATGGTGGTGTTCGGCACCCGCTGAGGAGGCTCGGCCGTAGTTCTCATGCCGCCTGCACGCCTTCAGTGCCGTGGCAGCGCTTCGAGCACCTGTTCGTAGACCTGTCCGAGGCGAACCTGCCACGGCGCCTGGGGCGCCAGTTCGTGCAAGGCGACATGGCTGTCGGCACGACAACGCTGCTCAAGGGCGCAGCACTGGTTGAAGCGGTTTACCGCCGCGACCATCGCCTCTCGCTCGTCATCGAGCAGCATTGCGCCATGCACCAGCACCACTGATCGCTTGCCACCCATGGCCTGGCGCCAGCGCTGAGCCGTGCCCACCAGCTTGCGGCCATCGAGGTTGACGTTGTAGCGACCATCACAGAAGGCGCCGTCCACTTCACCGACCGAAGCCAGCCCGCCCCACTCTTCCAGTACCTGGCACAATGGCAGGCAAAGACGTTCGTAAGCTCTCTCGATACGCCCGTGGTCGCCTTCACTACGGGGCGCCACGTAGACCAGCGCCAGGTTGATGGTCGCCGGGGATTGAGGCACCGGCTCGCCGCCTGTTTCGCGTAGCAGTATCGGCCAGCCTGTGGCGGCCAGTTCGGCACATGCCGTCTCGAACCGGGCGAGGCGGCTCATGCGCCTGGGCATGACCAACGCCCGGTCCGTGGGTCGCCAGAACAATACACCGGCGTCGCGCTCGCCCCGGCAGACAGCGGCCAGCAATTCCTGTTCGGCGTGCAACCCGGCCTGCACGCTGAGCGAAAGCACCTGATCGTCCATCCTATCTCCTTGACCATGAAAAAGCCGGCATCGGCCGGCTTGGAAAGCGCATTCAGTCCAGCGATTGCCCAGTGCCGTGTATCGGTCGCCCGGGGAAGAACAGGCGCTGCAATTCCTGCCCCGGTTGCTCGGCGCGCATGAAGGCCTCGCCGACCAGGAACGAATACACGTTGTTGATTTCCATCAGCTCGACATCGGCGCGGTTGAGGATGCCACTCTCGGTGATGGCCAGACGGTCTCGAGGGATGCGTGGCAACAGGTCGAGAGTGGTTTCCAGGCTGACATCGAACGTGTGCAGGTTGCGATTGTTGACGCCCACCAGTGGCGTATCGAGTGTCTTGAGCGCTCGCTCCAGTTCCTCGCCATCGTGGACCTCGACCAGTACGTCGAGGCCGACCTGCTTGGCCGTCGCCGCCAGCTCCGCCATGCGCGCGTCGTCCAGCGCAGCCACGATCAGCAGTACGCAATCGGCACCTAGCGCGCGGGCCTCGACCACCTGGTACGGGTCGATCAGGAAGTCCTTGCGGATCACCGGCAGGTTGCAGGCCGTGCGCGCCTGCTGCAGGTAGGCATCGCCGCCCTGGAAATAATCCACGTCGGTCAGCACCGAAAGGCAGGTGGCGCCTCCCTTCTCGTAGCTGACAGCGATCTGCGCCGGCTCGAAGTGCTCGCGGATCACGCCCTTGCTTGGTGAGGCCTTCTTGATTTCGGCGATCACGGCCGGCTGCTTGCGCGCAGCCTGCTCGATCAGCGCCTTGGCAAAGCCGCGCGGAGCATCGGCCGCCCGGGCCAGGCGCTCCAGTTCATCCAGGCCGATCCGCCCACGACGCTCGGTCACTTCCTCGACCTTGCGGGCAAGAATCTTTTCCAGCACCGTCGGTACGCTCATCCTTCGTTCTCCTGTTTGAATACCGCGGTAAAGGCACCCAGCTCCTGCAGCTTTTCCCAGGCCAGGCCGGTATGCAGGACATCGTGGGCCAGGTCGACGCCAGCCTTCAGGGTCGTGGCATGATCGGCAGCGTACAGCGCAGCGCCGGCATTGAGCACGATCATCTCCGCTGCCTTCTGGCCGTTCTCGGTCTTGCGTCGACCAAGCGCGTCGCGGATCAGCGCCAACGAAGCCTGCGGGTCGTCCACCGCAAGTCCATGCAGGCTCTGGCTCTTGATCCCGAGATCTTCCGGCTCGACCCAGTACTCGCTGATTTCGCCTTTGTTCAGTTCCGCCACGAAAGTGGGCGCGGCCAGGCTGAACTCGTCCAGGCCATCCTTGGAGTGCACCACCAGCACATGTTTGCTACCCAGTCGCTGCAACACCTCGGCCAATGGCCGGCACAGTGCCTGGTTGAAGACCCCGACGACCTGATGCCGTACGCCGGCTGGATTGGTCAGCGGACCAAGCATGTTGAACAAGGTGCGCAGCCCCAGGTCCCGGCGTGGACCGGCGGCATGCTTCATCGCGCGATGATGGCCCTGCGCGAACATGAAGCCGATGCCCAGGCTATCGATACAACGGGCCACCTGCACGGGCGTCAGGTTCAGGTAGATGCCAGCGGCCTCCAGCAGGTCGGCGCTGCCACTCTTGCCGGAAACCGCTCGATTTCCATGCTTGGCCACCGGGCAGCCGGCGGCGGCAAGCACGAACGCCGAGGCAGTGGACACGTTGAAGATGTTGGCGCCATCCCCGCCGGTGCCGACGATATCGACCACCCCGTCGAGACTGTCGAGCTCAACCTTGTCGGCGAGCTCGCGCATCACCGAGACCGCACCGACGATCTCGTCGATGCTTTCGCTTTTCATGCGCATGCCCATCAGGAAGGCACCGATCTGCGCCTCGCTGCATTGCCCGGTCATGATCTGACGCATGACATCGCGCATTTCCTCGGTGGTCAGGTCCAGTTGGCCGACGATCCGGCTCAGCGCGTTCTTGATATCCATGGACTTTCCTTAGCGGCGGCCGCCGGTCTGCTTGAGGAAGTTGGCGAACAGCTCGTGGCCTTGTTCTGTGAGGATCGACTCCGGATGGAACTGCACACCTTCGATATTCAGGGTCTTGTGGCGCAAACCCATGATCTCGTCGACCGCGCCGTCTTCATGGGCAGTCCAGGCAGTGACTTCCAGGCAGTCAGGCAAGGTTTCCCGCTTGACCACCAACGAATGGTAACGAGTGACGGTCACGGGATTGTTGAGTGTGGCGAACACGCCGAGGTCACGGTGGTGGACCGGGCTGGTCTTGCCATGCATGACCTGCCGCGCACGCACCACCTCGCCACCGAAGGCCTGGCCGATGGACTGGTGGCCAAGACACACGCCGAGGATCGGCAGCTTGCCGGCGAAGTGCAGAATGGCCTCGATCGACACCCCTGCCTCGCTCGGCGTGCAAGGACCGGGCGAAACGACGATGCGCTCAGGAGCGAGCGCCTCGATCTGGGCGATGGTCATCTCGTCATTGCGGATGACCTTGACCTCGGCCCCCAGCTCGCCGAGGTACTGCACGACGTTGTAGGTAAAGGAGTCATAATTGTCGATCATCAGCAACATGTTGCACCTGTGCACTCGAGTTCATGGGATGGTAGGCCCGAAGCATCTGCCTGAAGCGCGTGCATGTCTCCCGCGGTAGATCGGGCCGGATGGGCAGGCCCGGTATACCAGCCACTGAAGTAGAGGCAGGTTCCAGGGGTTCTGCAGGACAAGGGGAGATATGTTGGCATGGGGCGTTCTCCTGGGGGTTGGAGCCGCCGCACCGGTGAGCTATCTGAATCCTGAAACCTGCTTGCCGATGACGGCGGCAGGGTCCGGTTTCAAACCGCAACGACTTGCCGCTTCCTATTGGAAGCGCCACCACTGGGGGAAAAAGGTCGTTACGTTACAGGTCATGCTACCTAACCATCGAGGGTGTGCAGACATGGCGGGGTGCCGTGCCTGCTTGATCTCGCCCGAGTATAGCGTTCTGTCGAAGCGAGCGTCGATCACTTTTTTGAAGGTCTGTCGGATCCCTGATGGCCGGATGGACAGGATTTGATATGAGCGCGCTGCTTAAATTTTGCAAGAAAACATTCGATTGGACAACGACTGTGAGCTATTGTATCGACGATAGATCACTTAAAATGGAAAGTTCTCGTAATCTTGAATTTCGAGAAAATCAGAATCCGATTTACCACATGGTAGAAGAACTCACACCTAATAACTCATTTCTCGGTCAAATCATATCATCATGCCCACCGAACAGCGACCGACTGGTATCACTGCCATCTAGAGACATCTAGATGAAGCGGTCATCATTTTTATTTACTCGTGCCATGCCAGATTTGCTCAATAGCAGCGCTACTGAAATAATAGCCTAGCACCGTTGCCGGATGATCACGAAGCATCAGATACACTGGCTTGTAAATTGTCGACTTTGATTCTCAGAAACTCTTGGTAATAATCTTCTCTGATACAGACCCAGTAACAAACCACGCCAATTCGACGTACTCCGGCTCCACCTCGGCCATGAGTCTTCGAATATTACCTACCCGCTCTGAAGAAGCCTTTCGATTACTTATCTCATATATTTTGCTCACTTGACTCGCCACCCTAGCAGACATAGCAGCATGATAAGCCTCCTCTGTATAAAGCTGCAGACCCGAAAGCCTCAATTAAGAAGACAGGCCAAATTCCATTCGATCATGAGCAATGGTAAATGTGAGAATTTTTCTTTTATTATCATAAGAAAGATCTGAGCTATCGTTCGCAACACAATTTGTTTCTCAGCTATCCACCCACAGCATGTACTGTATGTGAGTCAATTAAGGGCCAGAAGAGCACAGACTCGCTTACCCCCGCATTCAGCAGGAACTTTCTTGATCGGCTTGGGAAATTTTCCCTATCCAACCCCACGCACCTGCCTCACTCTCAAGCGGCAAGTGGCTGGCTCATGACGAGGTTCGCATACGGCGCTTTCAGCGTATCGACATGACCGAGCGCCAGGATGCTGGACAAATGTCACGGCCGTTCCCAGCCGGCAAGGCATCCAGCCACCAGCTAATGTCTTCCAAGGATTTCTATAAGACCGACAAAAGGATCTGCCTCCTATGCGCAAGCCACCCTTCCTGCGCGCCTTACTGGGCGTACTGACGCTGTCCATCGGCCAGGCCATCGCCGCCCCCTCCCCCTACTCGACCATGATCGTTTTCGGCGACAGCCTGAGCGATGCTGGCCAGTTCCCGGACCCGGCGAACTTCCCGGATGGCACCCGCTTCACCAATCGGGACGCCAGCGGCACCTATGCGCCCGTTTCGCCGATGATCCTCGGCGCGCGGCTAGGAGTCGGGGCTGGCGAACTGGGGCCCTCGACTTCACCGAGCAATGCCCTGCTCGGCTTGCCGGACGGCAACAACTGGGCAGTCGGTGGTTACCGCACCGATCAGATCCTCGATTCGATCACTGGCACTTCTGCGGTGGATTTGCCCAATGGCCAGCGGCTGCGCGAGCGTTCCGGCTATCTCGCCGATGGCCGACTCGCCGATCCCAATGCCCTCTACTACCTCACCGGCGGTGGCAACGACTTTCTCCAGGGCCGGGTCAACAGCCCTGGCGATGCAGCTGCGGCAGGCGCGCGCCTGGCGTCGAGCGCCCAGGCGCTGCAACAGGGCGGGGCGCGCTATATCATGGTCTGGCTGTTGCCGGACCTGGGTCAGACGCCCAACTTCAGCGGCTCGCCGCTGCAAGGCACGGTGTCGCGCCTGTCCAGCGTGTTCAATCAGTCTCTGCTGAACCAGCTGGGCCAGATCGACGCCCAGATCATCCCGCTGAACGTGCCGGCGCTGTTCCAGGAAGCCGTGGCCAGCCCGGCGCAATTCGGCCTGGCGACCGATCAGGACCTGGTAGGTACCTGCTACAGCGGTACCAACTGTGCAAGCAATCCGGTGTTCGGGATCGCAGGCAGCTCACCCGACCCGAGCCGTCTACTGTTCAACGATGCGGTGCATCCGACCATCGCCGGGCAGCAGCTGATCGCCGACTATGCCTACTCGATCCTGTCCGCGCCATGGGAACTCACACTCCTTCCGGAAATGGCCCAGGCGAGCCTGCGCGCCCATCAGGATGAACTGCGCAATCAGTGGCAGGCACCTTGGCAGCCAGTCGGCCAATGGCAGGCGATCGTCGCGGCAGGCGGCCAGAGGCTCGATTTCGATAGCCAGGCCGGCGCGGCCGCAGGCGATGGACACGGCTACAACCTGACCCTGGGCACCAGCTACCGGATCAACCAGTCATGGCGGCTCGGTGCGGCGGCCAGTGCTGCCCGGCAGAAACTGGAAATGGGCGAGCACGATTCGCGCTACACGCTCGACAGCTACCTGGCCACGCTGTTCGCCCAGTATCGCCAGGGACGCTGGTGGGCTGACGCGGCGCTGACTGGCGGGCATCTGGCTTATGACGATCTCAAGCGGACCTTCGCCCTTGGGGTCGGCGAGCGTATGGAAAAAGGCGATACCGATGGTCAAGCCTGGGCCGCTTCTGGTCGGCTGGGGTTCGACCTGGCCTCGGACGATAGTGCTTGGCAGCTTTCGCCGTTCATCAGCGCCGATTACGCCAGGATCGAAGTCGATGGCTACCGCGAGGACAGCGAACGCTCGACCGCGCTGCGGGTCGATGAGCAGAAGCGCACTTCCCGGCGCGCTGGGGTTGGCCTGCAAGCCAGCATGATGTTGCAACCTAAGACGAAGCTGTTTGCCGAAGTGGCTCGCGAGCACGAGTTCGAGGATGAACGTCGGGACCTCACGCTCAACCTGGCGGCCTTGCCCGACAACCGCTTCACCCTCGTCGGCTACACCCCCGACAGCAACCTGACGCGGGCGAGCCTCGGGCTCAGCCATGAGCTTGCACAACGGCTGCACCTGCGCGCCAACTACACGTGGCGCAACAGCGGCGACTTCACCCAACAGGGTGTGAACCTGGCGCTTGGCCTGGATTTCTGATGCCAGGCCACGACTGACGAGCGCCGCTCCGGCCAGGCCCGGCCCGCTTGGTCGGCAGCCTGACCTGGGCAGCACAGCGATCAGGGCTTGCGCAAGCTCTGTTCGGCGAGGGCCACGGCACGGAACATGGCACGGCGCTTGTTGATGGTTTCCTCCCACTCCAGCGCCGGCACCGAGTCGGCGACGATGCCGCCGCCCGCCTGCACGTGCAGCTCGCCATCCTTGATCACCGCGGTACGGATGGCGATGGCGGTGTCCATGTTGCCATTCCACGCCAGGTAGCCGACCGCGCCGCCATAGACGCCACGCTTGACCGGCTCGAGCTCGTCGATGATCTCCATGGCGCGGATCTTCGGCGCCCCGGACAGCGTGCCGGCCGGCAGGATCGCCCGCAACGCGTCCATGGCAGTCAGTCCGTGGCGCAACTGGCCGGTGACGTTGGACACGATGTGCATCACGTTGGAATAACGCTCGATTACCATCTTCTCGGTCAGACGCACGCTGCCGGTCTCGGAAACCCGGCCGGTGTCGTTGCGGCCCAGGTCGATGAGCATCAGGTGCTCAGCGATTTCCTTCTGGTCCGACAGCAGGTCCTGCTCCAGGGCGCGGTCGGCTTCTTCGGTCGCGCCACGTGGGCGAGTGCCGGCGATCGGTCGCACGGTGACCAGGTTGTCCTCGACCCGCACCAGCACTTCCGGCGAGCTGCCGACCACATGGAAGTCACCGAAGTTGAAGAAGTACATGTACGGCGTCGGATTGAAACAGCGCAGCGCCCGGTACAGGTCGATCGGCGCGGCCTCGAAGTCGATCGACATGCGCTGGGATGGCACCACCTGCATGCAGTCGCCGGCCAGGATGTACTCCTTGATGGTGTCGACTGCCCGCTCGTAGTCGTCGCGAGTATAGCTGGAGCGGAAGGCTGGCTCGGCAGCCTGCGGCCCGCCCAGCTCCAGGCCGGGGCGCGCTGCGATCGGCTCGCGCAGCTGGGCCAGCAGGCCCTGCAGCCGCGCCTGTCCCTGCTCGAACGCCTGTGCCTGGCTCGGGTCGACCAGCACGATGGCGTGCATCTTGCCCGCCAGGTTGTCGAACACTACCACGGCGTCGGAAACCATCAGCAGGATGTCCGGTACGCCCAGCGGATCCGGATTCGGGCACTTGCCCAGACGGGTCTCGACATAGCGCACGCAGTCATAGCCGAAATAGCCCACCAGGCCACCGTTGAAGCGTGGCAGGCCGGGGATGTCGGCGACCTTGTAGCGGTCCTTGAAGCTTTCGACGAAGGCCAGCGGGTCTTCCACGTCGTGGCTCTCGATCTGCTCGCCATCCTGCAGGATGCTGACGTGATGGTCATGCACGCGCAGCACGGTACGCGACGGCAGGCCGATCATCGAGTAACGACCCCACTTCTCGCCACCCTGGACGGATTCGAGCAGGTAGGTGTTGGGCTGGTCGGCCAGCTTGAGGTAGATCGACAGCGGCGTGTCGAAATCGGCCAGGATTTCGCAGGCGAGGGGAATGCGGTTGTAGCCGGCAGCGGCCAGGCGCAGGAATTCTTCGCGGGTCATGGGTAGCCTCGTGGCAAGCAGTAGAAGTCGGGCAAACGGACGGGCCGGCTCGGCGCCGGCGGGCAGGAGTCAGGCTCGCCAGCGCCAACGGGCCAGGGCCTTGATGACCTTCATCCAGAATTTGCCGGTGACCGCCACGTTGGACTCTCTGTCTTGTGAGGCTTGAAGATGCGCCAACGTTATCCCAGTGTCGGTGACTAAGCAACCGGGCACCAGCGCGCGCAGGTCGTCGATGACCAGGCTGGGCGATTCTTCGTCGATCGGCCGGCCATGGTTGTAGCCATAGCTCAGGCCCACGCATTTCACTCCAGCGGCCTTGGCAGCCAGCACGTCGCTGCGCGAGTCACCGACGAACAGCGACTGCGAGGCGTCGACACCAGCCATCTTCATCACCAGCAGCAAGGCGGCCGGGTCGGGCTTCTTCTGCGCCAGGGTGTCCCCGCCGATGATCCAGCGAAAATATCGGCCGATCTTCATCTGGTCGAGCAAAGGCCCGACGAAGCGCTCGGGCTTGTTGGTGATCAGGGCCATTTCCACGCCCTGCTCGCCCAGCCAGCGCAGCGTATCGGCCACGCCGGGATAGAGAGTAGTCAGCTCATGGTGCTCGGCATAGGCCTGCATGAACAGCTCCAGGCCCTGCTCGGCAAGGGCATCGTCGACTTGCGCGTGCTCCAGGCCACCGGCCAGCGCGCGACGCACCAGCACCAGGGCACCGTTGCCGACCCAGTGACGCACCGCGTCCAGGCCGGCGGCAGGACGCCCCATGGCGAGCAGCATCTTGTCCACCGCGGCGGCCAGATCCGGCACCGAGTCGATCAAGGTACCGTCCAGGTCGAACATCACCAGCTTCGGCAGCGTCCCCGGGAACAGCTGCTCGAAGCCGCTCATGGACGGGCCTGGGCCAGTTCGTCGCGCATCTGGGCAATCACGGCCTGGTAGTCCGGGGCATTGAAGATCGCCGAGCCGGCCACGAAGGTATCGGCACCGGCAGCGGCGATCTTGCGGATGTTGTGAACGTTGACCCCGCCGTCGATTTCCAGGCGGATGTCACGTCCGCTGGCATCGATCAACGCACGGGCCTCGCGCAGCTTGTCCAGGGTACCGGGAATGAACTTCTGTCCGCCGAAGCCTGGGTTGACGCTCATCAGCAGGACCATGTCGACCTTGTCCATGACGTACTTGAGCACGTCCAGGCCGGTCGCCGGGTTGAAGACCAGGCCCGCCTTGCAGCCACCGTCGCGGATCAGCTGCAAGGAGCGATCGACATGCTGGGTCGCTTCCGGATGGAAGGTGATGTAGGTGGCGCCTGCCTCGACGAAGTCGCCGATGATGCGATCGACCGGGCTGACCATCAGGTGCACGTCGATCGGCGCGGTGACTCCGTACTTGCGCAGCGCGCTGCAGACCATCGGGCCGATGGTCAGGTTGGGCACGTAGTGGTTGTCCATCACGTCGAAATGGACGATGTCGGCCCCGGCGGCCAGTACCTTGTCGACGTCCTCGCCCAGGCGGGCGAAGTCGGCGGAGAGGATGGAGGGGGCAATAGCGTAGGGCTGCATGGCGCACCTTTGGAAATCACGGTGAGGCGCATTGTACCCCAGCCGAATGGATCCGGGCTGATTGGCATCAACCCATTGCAATAGGGCATGGGCCCGCGCCGCCTTGGCGGCACGGGCCCCTTCCATCGCCTTCAGCCAGGCTGCTGCGTGCGCAGTTTCTCGCTGCGCCCGCGCAGCCACTCCAGGGTCAGCAGCAGCACTACCGAGAACGCGATCAACAAGGTCGCCGCCGCGGCGATGGTCGGGCTGAGGTTCTCGCGAATTCCGCTGAACATCTGCCGTGGCAAGGTAGCCTGCTCGGGGCCGGCGAGGAACAGCGTCACCACCACTTCGTCGAAGGACGTGGCGAAGGCGAACAGCGCCCCGGAGATCACCCCAGGCGCGATCAGTGGCAAGGTCACCCGGCGAAACGCCAGCAACGGCGAAGCACCGAGGCTGGCCGCCGCGCGCACCAGGTTGTAGTTGAAGCCCTGCAAGGTGGCCGACACGGTGATGATGACGAATGGCACGCCGAGCACGGCATGCACCAGGATCAGCGAAGCGAAGCTGTTGCCCAGCCCCAGCGGCGCGAAGAACAGGTAGCTGGCCACCCCGATGATCACCACCGGGACCACCATCGGCGAGATGACCAGCGCCATCACCAACGACTTGCCGGGGAACTCGCCGCGGGTCAGGCCGATGGCGGCCAGGGTGCCGAACACCATGGCCAGCACGGTGGCCGCCGGGGCGACGATGATGCTGTTCTTCAATGCCCGCATCCATTCCGCGGAGCCGAAGAAGTCCTGGTACCACTGCAGCGAGAAGCCTTGCAGTGGATAGACCAGGAAGCTGCCGCTGTTGAACGACAGCGGCACGATCACCAGCACCGGCAGTACCAGGAACAGCAGTACCAGGCCGCAGAGGATGCGCAGGCCGTAGAACCAGGCCCGCTCGATGGGCGACATGTATGGACTGGACATGGCGACGGCTCCTCAGCTCAGGCGCAGGCGGCTGGCACCGACCAGCCAGCTATAGATCAGGTAAAGCAGCACGGTCGCCAGCAGCAGCAGCCCACCCAAGGCAGTGGCCATGCCCCAGTTGATGCTGGTGTTGGTGTAGAAGGCGACGAAGTAGCTGACCATCTGGTCGTTCGGGCTGCCGAGCAGCGCCGGGGTGATGTAGTAGCCGATGGCCAGGATGAACACCAGCAGGCAACCGGCGCCGATGCCGGCGTAGGTCTGCGGGAAGTAGACCCGCCAGAAGCTGGCGAACGGGTGGCAGCCCAGCGAGATGGCCGCGCGCATGTAGCTTGGCGAGATGCCCTTCATGACGCTGTACAGCGGCAGGATCATGAACGGCAGAAGGATATGCACCATCGAGATATAGACACCGGTACGGTTGAACACCAGCTCCAGCGGCTGGTCGATGATGCCCAGGGCCAGCAGGGCGCTGTTGATCAGGCCGCCCGACTGCAGCAACACGATCCAGGCTGCCACCCGTACCAGGATCGAAGTCCAGAACGGTAGCAATACCAGGATCATCAGCAGGTTGCCCTGGCGGGTCGGCAGGTTGGCCAGCAGGTACGCCAGCGGGTAGGCCAGCAGCAGGCAGATTCCGGTGATCACCGCGCCCATCCACAGGGTGCGGGTGAAGATGTCCAGGTAGATGGCCTGGTCGGGCGTGGCCCTGGCCAACTCGCCCAGGTCATCGATGCGATGGTCGAGCGACGCCAGCAGGTAGAACGGGGTGACGCTGCTGGTATTGCGGCGGATGGCCTGCCAGTAGGCAGGATCGCCCCAGCGCTCGTCCAGCGTCTGCAGAGCTTCCTTGTAGGCGCTCGGCTCGCTCTTGAACGGCAGTGCCCGCGCGGTCTTGGCCAGCAGGCTGCGATAGCCGGCCAGCTCCATGTTCAGGCGCTTGGAAAGATCGCCCAGGGTCTGGTTGCGGCGAGCCTCGGCCAGGTCCTGGCCGAGGGCCCGGTAGGCCTGCTCGTCGGGCAGGCCCTTGCCATCCCACTGCGCCAGGATTTCGACCGTGCGTGGCAGGCCGGCGACCACTTCCGGGTTGCCGACGCTCTTGTACAACAGCGCGGCGATCGGCACCAGGAATACCAGCAACAGGAACAGCGCCAGGGGCGCGATAAGGGCCTGGGCCTTCCAGCGGTTGACCCGCTCGGCGCGCTTGAGCCGCTGCTTGAGGTTGGGACCTGCGCCTTCGTTGAGGGGCACTGCGATGGCCATGGCGAACTCCGAATGCTGAAGAACAGAAGGCCCCGGCCCGGTCGCCTGACACGGGCCGAGGCTCCCTCGGGACGGCTTACTTGCGCGCGGCCCAGGCGTTGAAGCGTTGTTCCAGCTGCTCGCTGTTGTCAGCCCAGAACGTCACGTCGATCTGTACCTGGTTGGCGATGTTCTGCGGCGTGGTCGGCATGTCCTGCTTGACCTGGTCGGACAACAGCGCCACCGCCTTGGTGTTGGCCGGCCCATAGGCGATGTTCTCGGAGTAGACCTTCTGCTGCTGCGGCTCGACCGTGTAGGCGATGAACTTGCGCGCCTGCTCGGCCTGCTTGGCGCCCTTGGGAATGGCCCAGGCATCGAAGTCATAGATGCCACCGTTCCACACCACCTTGAGATTGCTCTCCTTCTGCACGGCAGCGATGCGGCCGTTGTACGCCGAGCTCATGACCACATCCCCCGAGGCCAGGTATTGCGGCGGCTGGGCGCCGGCCTCCCACCACTGGATGTTCGGCTTGAGCTCGTCGAGTTTCTTGAAGGCGCGATCCTGCCCCTCCTTGGTCGCCAGCACCTTGTAGACTTCCTTCGGGGCCACGCCATCGGCCATCAGGGCGAACTCCAGGGTGTACTTGGCGCCCTTGCGCAGGCCACGCTTGCCAGGGAATTTCTGCGTATCCCAGAAATCCGCCCAGCTGGTGGGCGCGCTCTTGAGCTTGTCGGCGTTGTAGGCCAGCACCGTCGACCAGACGAAGAAGCCGACCCCGCAAGGCTGGATGGCACCAGGCACATAGTCGGCTTCATCGCCGAAGAGGGCTGGATCGAGCTCTTCGAACAAGCCCTCGTCACATCCCCGCGCCAGCTCCGGCGATTCGACTTCCACCAGGTTCCAGGACACGCTGTTGGTGTCGACCATGGCCTTGATCCTGGCCATTTCGCCGTTGTATTCGCCGGCGACGATCTTGCCATTACCGGCCTTTTCCCAAGGTTCGTAGAAGGCCTTGACCTGGGCTGCCTTGTTCGCCCCACCGAACGACACCACGGTGAGGTCCGCCGCCACGGCTTGGCCGGCGGCGAGCAGGCCGAGGGCCAGGGCGGTCATTTTCAGCTGCTTGTGCATTATTGTTTTCTCCACGCTACAGGGGTTGGTGAAGCAGGCCTTCAGTGGGCCTCGGCGATCGGATCGAGCGCGCGGGCATGCTCCACCTCCCAGCCAAGCGGTACCACGTCGCCCACGGCCAATGCCGGGTCCAGCTCGGCGATCGGCTGCTTCACGAAGAAGTCGGCCTTGCCACAGACTTCCAGGCGCACACGTACGTGGTCGCCCAGATAGATGAATTCGGCTACCCGTCCCGAGAAACGGTTGGCGCAGTGCTCGCCGTGACCGTTGAGGCGTACCCGTTCGGGCCTGATCGAAACCGTCACCGGGTCACCGGCCTCGCCGACGTTGATGGCCAGGGCCTCGACCCGCTCGCCACGGGCCAGCTGCACCTGACAGCGGTCGCCGGCCTGGGCCAGCAAGGTGCCGTTGAGGCGGTTGTTCTCGCCGATGAAGTTGGCGACGAAGGTGTTGCCCGGCTCTTCATACAAGGTGCGGGGGTCGGCGATCTGCTGTATCTCGCCCTGGTGGAATACCGCGACCCGGTCGGACATGGTCAGCGCCTCGCCCTGGTCATGGGTCACGTAGACCACCGTCACGCCCAGTCGCTGATGGATATGCTTGATCTCCATCTGCATGTGCTCGCGCAGCTGCTTGTCGAGCGCACCCAGTGGCTCGTCCATCAGTACCAGCTGCGGTTCGAAGACCAGCGCCCGGGCCAGGGCGACGCGCTGCTGCTGGCCACCGGACAGCTGCCCGGGATAGCGCCTGGCGAAGGCGTCGAGCTGGACCATGCCCAGCACCCGCTTGACCCGCTCGTCGATATCGGCCTTGCCCAAGCCACGGACGGTCAGGGGAAACGCCAGGTTTTCCGCGACCGTCATGTGCGGAAACAAGGCATAGTTCTGGAACACCATGCCAATGTCGCGCTTGTGCGGCGGCACGTTGTTGATCGAGCGGCCGGCCAACTGGATCTCGCCGGCGGTCGGCGTCTCGAAGCCGGCCAGCATCATCAGGCTGGTGGTCTTGCCGGACCCCGAAGGTCCGAGCAAGGTCAGGAACTCACCCTTGCGGATGTCCAGGTTGAGGTCCTTGACGATCAGCGATTCGCCATCATAGCTCTTCTGCACACCACGAAAGCTGACCAGCGTCTCGCCGCCCGCGGCCTTGGAAATCGCCTCGCTCATACCTGTACCTTCTTGTTGGGTGACTGCGGTAGGCAAAGACTAGAGAAGCTGCTGGGAAGGGAAAATCGGTGCGCCTGAGAGAATACCCTCATCCCGCTGGAAGATTTTCTGTAGGAATCGCCCTACAGCCATGTCGCTTTCAGGCAAGCGCGGCAGGCCGCAAGCAAGATCGTGCAAAGCGACACAGTCCCGCTTGCAGCTTGCAGCTTGCAGCTTGCAGCTTGCCGCTTGCCGCTTGCAGCTCAGACCAGCCTGTTCTCCATGGCATACTTGACCAGTTCCGCCAGCGAGTTGACCTTCAGCTTCTGCATCAGCCGCGCCTTGTGGGTGCTGATGGTCTTGCTGCTCAGCGCCAGTTGCTGGGCGATGTCGTTGACGTTGGCGCCCTGGGCAAGACGCTCGAAGACCGAGAATTCGCGCTCCGAAAGCAACGTGTGCAAAGGCCGGGTCTCGGTCAGCCCGACTTCGAAGACCATGCGGTCCGCCAGGGCCGGATCGATGTAGCGCCCGCCGCCGGCCACGCGGCGGATCGCCGTGAGCAGCAGCGCCGGGTCGCTGTCTTTCGTCGCATAACCTGCCGCTCCGGCCTTGAGCGCCCGCGCCGCCATCTGCGCCTCGTCGTGCATGGACAGCATCAAGATCGCTGGCGGATGGTTCAGCGCGCGGATGCGCGGGATTGCTTCCAGGCCGCTCACACCGGGCATGGAGATGTCCAGCAGCACCACTT
Source organism: Pseudomonas sp. Marseille-QA0332 (assembly GCF_054950175.1). Classification (NCBI taxonomy): domain Bacteria; kingdom Pseudomonadati; phylum Pseudomonadota; class Gammaproteobacteria; order Pseudomonadales; family Pseudomonadaceae; genus Pseudomonas; species Pseudomonas sp. Marseille-QA0332. The sequence continues at coordinate 3,888,794 of NZ_CM143106.1, read as the reverse complement.
CGCAGGCTGTATGGCGCAAGGCTTCGAGCACCTGCTCGCCATTGCCCGCCTCACCCACCACCTGCATGTCCTTCGCCAGGCCGATCAATTGCTTGATGCCTTCGCGAACGATCGTATGGTCTTCGGCCACCAGCACTCGAATCAAGATCCTTTCTCCTGTTCCAGGGGTATCGCCACGCTCAGGCTGGTGCCCTCGCCCGGCTCGCTTTCCAGCAGCATGCTGCCACCGAGCATCAGCACCCGCTCACGCACGCCAACCAGGCCGAAGGAGGTCGGTCGCGCCTGGGTGGCGCTGAAGCCCACGCCATCGTCGATCACCGTCATCCGCAGAAGACCGTCCCGGCGTGCCAGTTCGATCTGCACCGTATGCGCCCGAGCATGGCGCATGACATTGGTCAGCGCCTCCTGCAGGATCCGGAACAGCCCGGTGGCCTTGGCATCGCTCAATGCTGGCAGATTGTCAGGTACTTGCACCAGACAAGGGATCTGCGTGCGCGCCTCGAATTGCCGCGCCTGCCATTCGATGGCCGAGGCGATGCCGGCATCCAGGATAGGTGGGCGCAAGGCCGTCGCCACATCGCGCACCAGCTGGAACAGCTGGGCGATCAGCCGCTTCATGCTGCCCAGCCGCTCGTGCAGCCCCGGATCGAGCCCGGCATAGGCCAGCTCGCACATCGAGACTTCGAGCTTGAGCACGGTCAGCATCTGCCCCAGCTCGTCATGCACTTCCCGGGCGATCCGCGCCTTTTCTTCCTCGCGCACGCTCTCCAGGTGCGCCGACAGCTCGCGCAGCTGTTCCTGGGAACGCGCCAACGCCAACTCCGCGCGCTTGCCTTGGGTGATGTCCCAGACGATCCCGTCCCAGACCACCCGGCCGTCGGCCAGTCGGCGGCTGCTGGCCTTGATGTCGGCCCAGCGCTGTTCGCCCTGGCGGGTCAGGATGCGCCCCTGCCAGGCCCAGTCCTGGCCAGTGGCCAAGGCAAGATCCTGGACCTTGTGGTAGTCCGCCCGGTCCTGGGGGTGGACCAGGTTGCGCAGGCCCATGTCCGGATGCTGGATGGCTGCTGGCGCATAGCCGACCAGCGCTTCGCTGCCGGCACTGACGTAGGAGAACTCCAGGTCGCCTTCGACCGGGGACGGCTCCAGCCGGAACACCAGCCCCGGCACGTTGCCAGCGATGCCCTTGAGCCTTGCCTCGCTTTCCCGCACGGCTTCCATCGCCTGGCGCCGTTCGCTGACATCGGTCATGAACACCACCAGGTATTCGGCGTCGCGAAAGCGCAGGAAACTCAACGACAGGTCGACTGGCAGGCGCTGGCCGTCGATCCGGCGACACTGACTTTCGAAATGTTCGGCGCGCCCACTCTCGCTGCGCGCCCGATTCCACAATTCGACCCAGCGGTCCATGTCCAGGCCGGCATCGAAGTCCCTGAACGGCCGGTCCAGCAGCTCTCCTTCGGCATAGCCGAGCATGTGTTCGGCCGCCCGGTTGGCATAGCGCACATGGCTGTCCCAGTTGACCCAGAAGATACCGACCGTGTTCTGGTCGATGGAAAACTGGCTCAGGCGCAGCGCTTGCTCGCGTGCTTGCCGCTCGACCAGCTGCTCGCGCGTGGCCAGCAGATGCCGCTCGACCTGGCGAAGCTGCCGGCGTTGCCAGGACAGCGTGACCAACGCGCCTAGCAGCAGCATGCCCAGCAGCAACGCCAGGTTCCGCCACAGGCCGCTCGATTCTCCTGGTCGCGGATGTTGCGGCCGCAGCCAGCGCTGGTGAATCTGCTCAAGCACTTTGCTGGGCATGGCTTGCAAACCCCGCTCCAGAACCTCGGCCAGTACCGGCCAGTCGCGCCGTGAACCCAGGCGCAACAACCGGGGCAATCCCAGATCGCCGACCACTGCCAGGTCGGCGAAGTCGTTCTCGCGTGACAATCGACCCAGCTGGGCTTCGTCGAGCACGGCATAGCTCGCCTGCCCACTTGATACCGATTGCAGGGCTTGGCGCTCGTCGGCCACGCCGTGCAGGTGGAGGTTGGGGTAATTGCCATGGAGATGGTCGGCCAGCGTGCCGGGCGTGCGCACGGCCACGCGCTGATCGGCGCCGAGCCTTTCCAGATCCACCGTCAGCGTGCCGCTGCGCCGTGTGACCACCAATCGCGGCACGCGCATGTAAGGATCGCTGAACGACCAGAGCCGCAGGCTGGCCGGAGTCTGCGTCAAGCCAGGCGCGAAGTCGATCTCGCCCGCCTGCAAGGCGCGCTCCAGCGCCGCCTGGTCGGGGAAGTTGCGCCAGCTCAGGTCCAGCCGCAGCGCTTGCGCAAGCCAGCTGACCAGTTCCACGTTGGCGCCATACAACTGCTGCAGGCGACGGTCGAGCTGGGCATAGGGTGCTTGCAGCACCAACCCGACGCGCAGGTGACGGTGCGCGTCGAGCCATCGCTGCTGCGCAGGTTCCAGCGCCACCGAAGGTGGCGCCTCGGTCTTGGCCAAGGCGGCCAGGGGCAGGCACAACCAGCCGATGAGCCACAGGCAACGCACTCGCTTCATCTATATGCTCATCCTGGCAAACGCGGCCATCCAGCGTGGCCGACGATGGGAAATACGATTAGGCTGCCGGTAACATTCCGGCTCTGGGGAGCTCCATGTCCACACTCTATCGCACGGCGCAGGCTTTCTTCTGCCTCTGCGCAATGATTTCTCCGCCGCTCCAGGCTGCCCAGGAGCAACCGCCAGCAGCCGAGGCGCCTCCTGCCCCGCAGGCGCTCCAGCCACCTCTGCCCGAGCGCAGCCAGACGCAGGCCCAGGCACTGGAGCGCCTGCTGCCCAAGGCCGAGCAGCAGATGCTCCAGGCGGGCGAGGAAAGCTTCCTTGCCCTGTGGAAACCTGCCAATACCAGCGAGCCACAAGGGGTGCTGGTTATCGTGCCAGGTGCCGGGGAAACGGCCGACTGGCCAACCACCGTCGGTCCGTTGCGACGCAAGTTTCCCGATGTCGGCTGGCATACCTTGAGCCTGTCGCTGCCCGACCTGCTGACTGACGCGCCCCAGGCACGCGCGCCGACGCCCACCACGCCGGCCGCCGCGCCCGGGGAAAGCGCTCCGGCCAAGGACACGCCCGCCGATGCCAATGCCAATGTCGCCCAGGCGACCGCCGCGCAGGCCGACGTCGCCGACAGCACCGATGCGGTGGACGCCAGCGATAGCAGTGACCAGGCCGATGCCGCGCGCATCTTCGCCCGTCTCGATGCGGCGCTGGCGTTCGCCGAGCAACAAGGCACACGCAGTATCGTGCTGCTGGGCCATGGCAGCGGGGCATACTGGGCGGCCCGCTACCTGAGCGAACGACAGCCGGCGCAGGTGCGCAAGCTGGTGATGATCTCGGCCCAGACACCGGCCCGGGTCGAACATGACCTCGAAGCCCTGGCGCCGACGCTCAAGGTGCCGACCGCCGATATCTACTATGCCACCCGCGAGCAGGACCGCCGCGCCGCCCAGCAGCGCCTGCAGGCCAGCAAGCGGCAGAAGGACAGTCAGTATCGTCAACTGCTGCTGATCGCCATGCCAGGCAACACGGCAGCCGAGCAGGAACAGCTGCTGCGTCGCGTGCGCGGCTGGCTGAGCCCGCAGGGCAGCAACTGAAGGCAGCGCTCAGAAGCCGCGCCGCGTACGCACCAGCGCGTAGGCCTGGTGCAGGTCCCGCGTGCGCTCTGTCGCCTCGCGCACGCGGGCCTCGCTGGCACCGCTACCGACCAGTTTGTCCGGATGATGCTGGCTGAGCAGGCGTCGATAGGCTTGTTTGACCTGCAGGGCGCTGGACTCTTCCGATATGCCTAGCAGGCGCAGCGCTGTCACATAGGTCAGGCTGGTGCCCGGCTTCAGCTCGGGCCTGTGGGGCTCGTACTCGCGCGCCAGCCGCTGCACCTGGACCCGCTGCAGGCCCAGCTGCTGCCCCCAGTCGAGCAGCAGGTCGCGCTCGCGCTGGCCAGCCGAGCCATCAGCCCAGATCATCCGCCAGCAGGCACGCACCGTGCCCTCGGCCGCATGCGGCTGCTGGCGCAGGTGGCGCAGGTGATGGGCTAGACGGTCCTTGCCCTGCTTGCCACGGTTGAAGGCCGCGATCGCCTTGCGGCGGCCCGGCTCGTCCATGTCCAGCCGGGCCATCTCCTGGCGAGCCTGGCGGATGTGCGCTTCGCTGATCCGTCCATCACTCTTGGCGAGGCGTCCGAGCAGCACGAACAGCAGCTCATCGTCAGCCAGTGGGGCGCGCCCGGCCAGGCGCTCGCGCAGGTCGTCCCAACCCTGCACGCGCAGACGCCGGTCCAGGGCCTGGCCAAGCAAGGCCCCGAGCAACGCGCCAGGGATGCTGGCGATGGCGAAGCCGGCCCCAGCGCCAAGCAGCGTGCCTGGCCACCACATGCTAGGCGCTCCCCGTCAGCAAGCGCTCGGCCTCGGCCAGGCGCTCCAGGGTGCCGACATCCACCCAGCGGCCATCGTGGCGCTCGCCGCTCACCTTGCCTTCGGCCATCGCCGCGCGCAGCAGTGGCGCCAGCTTGAACGCACCGGCCGTGCACTGCCCGAACAGCCCCGGATCAAGCAACGACAGGCCACTGAAGGTCAGGCTGCCGGCCTGCCCGGCGGCATCGACGACCTTGCCCTCGCGCAGGTGGAAGTCGCCTTGGGCGTGATGCGCCGGATTATCCACCAGGACCAGATGCGCCAGCCCCGACAGCGGCCTGCGCAGACGGTTGAAGTCGTAATCAGTCCAGACATCGCCGTTGACCAGCAGGAACGGCGCCTGGCCGAGCAATGGCAGGGCCTGGAAGATGCCGCCGCCGGTTTCCAGCGGTTCGCTCTCCCGCGAATAGCGGATCCGCAACCCCCAACGTCTACCGTCACCGAGATGATCCTCGATCTGCTGGCCGAGCCATGCGTGGTTGATCACCACTTCGTCGAAGCCCGCCGCAGCCAGGCCGCGCAGGTGATACTCGATCAGCGGCACGCCTGCCACCGGCACCAGCGGCTTGGGCGTGTGCAAGGTCAGCGGCCGCATGCGCTCGCCCTTGCCGGCGGCGAGGATCATCGCCCTCATGGGCGCTTCCCCGCCGCCGCGTGCAGTTCGGCGATCAGCTGGCCGAGCTCGGCCAGATCGGCGTGCCGGCCCAGCACCTCCTCGATATAGGCGAAGAAGCGCGGCACGTCGCCCAGGTAGCGCGGCTTGCCGTCACGATGACAGATCCGGGCGAAGATGCCGATCACCTTGAGATGGCGTTGCACGCCCATTAGGTCGCTGGCGCGCAGGAATGTCTCGAACTCGGCCTGCACCGGGATGCCGGCGGCCTGGGCCTTGGTCCAGTAGTCGCGCAGCCAGCCTTCGACCCGCGCCTGCGGCCAGCTGAGGAAGGCGTCCTTGAACAGGCAGGTGATGTCGTAGGTGACTGGCCCGTAGACCGCATCCTGGAAGTCCAGCACACCAGGATTGGGGCTGCCATGCATCAGGTTACGTGGCATGAAATCGCGATGAACCAGCACCTTGGGCTGGGCCAGGGCGCTGTCGATCAGCAGTGCGCTGATGCGGCGCCAGGCAACCTGCTGCGACGCATCCAGCACCAGGCCCAGTTCGCGGCCCACATACCACTCGGGGAACAGCTCGAGCTCGCGCCGCAGCAATGCCACGTCGTAGCTTGGCAGCGGCCCATCGAGGGGCAGCCGCTGAAATGCCAGCAGGGCATCGATGGCATCGGCGAACAGCGCGTCGGCGTTGTCCGGGTCGATGACTTCCAGGTAAGTCTGGCGCCCCAGGTCGCCCAGCAGCAGGAAGCCGCGTTCCAGGTCCTGGGCATGAATGGCCGGCACGTTCACCCCGGCACTGGCCAGCAGATGATCGATCTCGACGAACGGTCGGCAATTCTCCTGCGGTGGCGGCGCGTCCATGACCACGAAGCTGCGCCCCTCGGCGTGCCAGCGGAAGTAGCGACGGAAACTGGCGTCGCTGCTGGCCGGGCTCAGCTCGCCCCGGGGCACCGCGCCCCAGCCTTGCCGTACGTACAGCAGGCGCAGTTGGTCGTCGAGCCAGTGAGTCAGTTGTTGCAGGCGTACATCATGATCGGGCATTGCGTGGGTCTCCGACGGCCCTAGCCGTCAAGCGGGTCATGCTTTATTATCCAGCATCTTTTTCAGACCATCGAGAGGCGTGCGGCCCCACACGCGGGCAGATGGCACGCAGGAAGCCCGGACTAATAAGATGGCATTGAAATCCCCCGCGTTTCGTAGAAAGTTCCCGTTGCTGGTGACTGGCGGCCTGCTGGCGCTGCAACCTCTGGCCACGCCGTACGTGGTGGCTGCCGAGCAGTTCGACTGCCAAGTGTCCGCCTCCGGAGGCTGGGACTGCAAGCCCAAGAACGCCGTCGGCAACCTGCCCCCGCGCCCGGTGCACGAAGGTGCCGCCGCGGCATCGAGCGGCGGCTCGGCGGCCGCCTCGGCCGACAGCGCAGCCCCCGGCGAGGCCGAACCGCGTCCGGTGCTGGTCACCGAAAGCAAGGGCCGTGGCCTGAAATCGCGCAGCGAAGACTACAGCCACCTGGACTGGGTGCCACGCGAGAAGCTCACCCCGGCCCAGCTAGCCGAGACCGGCCCGTATTGCGGCGGTGCCTACATCGAGCCCGTGCGCCCCGGCATGAACGACAGCACGCCCAAGGACGAGTCGCCGACCTACCTGAACGCCAAGGTATCGCGCTACCAGCAGGAGCAGCAGATCGCCACCCTCGCCGGCGACGTGGTCATGCGCCAGGGCAGCATGCAGGTCGAGGCCGACGAGGCCAACCTGTACCAGGCCGAGAACCGCGGCGAGCTCAAGGGCAACGTCAAGCTGCGCGACAACGGTTCGCTGGTCGTCGGCGACCAGGCCGAGATCCAGCTCGATACCGGCGAGGCGCAGGTCGACAACGCCGAGTACGTGATGCACAAGTCGCGCATCCGCGGCAGCGCCCTGTACGCCAAGCGCGCCGAGAACGCGATCATTCGCCTCAAGGACGGTACCTACACCACCTGCGAGCCGAACAGCAACGCCTGGCAGCTCAAGGGCAACAACATCACGCTGAACCCGGCCACCGGATTCGGCACCGCGACCAACGTCACCCTGCGGGTCAAGAATATTCCGGTGTTCTACACACCCTATATCTACTTCCCGATCGACGATCGTCGTCAGTCCGGCTTCCTGCCGCCGTCGTTCAGCACCAGCAGCGACACCGGCTTCATGCTGGTCACGCCGTACTACTTCAACCTGGCGCCCAACTACGACGCCACCCTGTACCCGCGCTACATGACCAAGCGCGGGCTGCTGATGGAAGGCGAGTTCCGCTACCTGACCCAGTCCAGCGAGGGCCAGCTCGGTGGTGCCTACCTGAATGACAGGAACGACGACCGCAAGGACCAGACTGACTACGAGGATCAGCGCTGGATGGTCAACTGGCAGCACAAGGGCGGCCTGGACGAACGCCTGATGACCGAGGTGAACTACACCGACATCAGCGACCCGTTCTACTTCCAAGACCTGGAGTCCGACCAGATCGGGGTGGAAGACAAGGATGCGCTGGACCAGCAAGGCGCACTTACCTGGCGCGGCGACTCCTACACCGCTCGACTCAACCTGCACGCCTATGAAATGGCCACCATTTCGCAGATCACACCGTACGACAGGCTGCCGCAGATCACCTTCGATGGAATGCTGCCCTACCATCCAGGCGGGCTGGACCTCAGCTACGAGACCGAGGCAGTACGCTTCGAGCGTGACCTCAAGGACGATCTGGTATTCAACGAGGATGGCCTGCCGGATGGTTCCCTCGGTTACGTACGAGATGCAGCAGGCAACGTCATCGGCGGCCGCCGTATCGACGAAGGCGTTACTGGCATCGCACGCGCCAATGGCACGCGCCTGAACGTGGCGCCAGCCATCAGCCTGCCGATGCAGTCCAGCTACGGCTTCGTCACGCCGAAGCTGAAGTACGTCTATACCAACTACGACCTTGACCTGGACAGCCAGGGCAAGGCGCAGGCGATCGCGGAGGCTGCCGATCCGGCCTATGGCAGCTACAGCAGCAGCGTGACACGCAACGTGCCGATCTTTAGCGTCGACAGCGGCTTGTACTTCGACCGCAACACCCAGCTGTTCGGTACCAACTATCGCCAGACCCTCGAGCCGCGAATGTTCTATCTGTATGTCCCGTACAAGGACCAGAAGGACATTCCGGTCTTCGACACCAGTGAATACACCTTCAGCTACGCCTCGCTGTTCCGCGACAACCGCTTCTCCGGCGTCGACCGCATCGGCGACGAGAACAAGCTGTCGCTGGGCGTGACCAGTCGCTGGATCGAGGACAACGGCTTCCAGCGCCAGCGCGTCAGCTTCGGCCAGGCTTTGTACTTCAAGGATCGCAAGGTCCAGCTGCCCGGCATCGACTACCGCGACCGACATGGCGCCAGGTCGGACGTCTCGCCATATGCCCTGGAGTACGAATATGCCTTCAACCGTGACTGGCGCTTCAGCTCCGACTTCAATTGGGACCCGGATAGCCATAGCACCCGCTCGGGCAGCGCGATGTTCCACTACCAGCCCGAAGACAACCCCAACAAGGTGGTCAACCTCGGCTATCGCTACCGCAACGACATGGTCATCTACGATTCGCTGACGGGTAGATGGAAAGTCAATGGTGGCGACTACGGCACCCCGGGCGACCCGAACTACATCAAGGACTACTACAAGATCCAGCAGCATGACTTCTCGGTCATGTGGCCGATCGTACCCCAGTGGACCGCGATCGCTCGCTGGCAGCACGACTACAACCGCAACCGTACCCTGGAAGCCTTCGGTGGCTTCGAGTACGACAACTGCTGCTGGAAGCTGCGCCTGATCAACCGTTACTGGATCGACTACGACGACTTCAGCCAGGCTGTCCCGCAGAACGAGAAAGGCGACCATGGCGTCTTCCTGCAGATCGTGCTCAAGGGCCTCGGCGGCGTCGTGGGCAACAAGGTCGAATCCTTCCTCGACCAAGGCATTCAAGGTTACCGCGAACGTGAAGAGCAAGCTTATTGATCGACTGCGCCCAGCGCTGCTGGGCGTCGCAATGCTGAGTGGCGCGGTGCATGCCGCGGTGCAACCGCTGGACCGCGTGGTAGCCATCGTCGACAACGACGTGGTCATGCAAAGCCAGCTGGACCAGCGTACCCGCGAGGTGCAGCAGACCATCGCCAAGCGCGGCGGTGGCGCACCACCAGCCGGTGCCCTGCAGCAGCAGGTGCTCGAACGCCTGATCGTCGAGAACCTGCAACTGCAGATCGGCGAACGCTCCGGCATCCGCATCACCGATGAGGAACTCAACCAGGCCATGGCCACCATTGCCCAGCGCAACGGCATGTCCCTGGAACAGTTCCGCGCCGCGCTGGCCCACGATGGCCTGTCGTTCGACGATGCCCGCGAGCAGGTCAAGCGCGAGATGATCATCAGCCGGGTGCGCCAGCGTCGCGTGGCCGAGCGCATCCAGGTCTCGGAACAGGAGGTGAAGAACTTCCTCGCCTCGGACCTGGGCAAGATGCAGCTGTCGGAGGAGTTCCGCCTGGCCAACATCCTCATCCCGACGCCGGAAAGCGCCAACTCGGACACCATCAAGGCGGCGGCGCGGCAAGCGGGCGAGGTTTATCAGCAACTCAGGCAGGGCGCCGACTTCGGCCAACTGGCCATCGCCCGCTCGGCCAGCGAGAACGCCCTCGAAGGCGGCGAGATGGGCTGGCGCAAGGCCGGCCAGCTGCCACCGGACTTCGCCAAGCTGCTCAGCAGCATGACGCCGGGCGACATCACCCAGCCGATCCGCATCCCCAATGGTTTCATCATCCTCAAGCTCGAGGAGAAGCGTGGTGGCGCGACCAACGTGCTGCGTGACGAAGTCCACGTTCGCCACATCCTGATCAAGCCCAGCGAGATCCGCAGCGACGAGGCGACCAAGCAGCTCGCCGAGCGCCTCTACGAGCGCATCAGGAACGGCGAGGACTTCGCCGAACTGGCCAAGAGCTTCTCGGAAGACCCAGGCTCGGCGCTCAATGGCGGCGATCTGAACTGGGTCGATCCCAACAGCCTGGTGCCGGAGTTCCGCGAGCAGATGGCCAACGCCGCGCAGGGCGAAGTGACCCGTCCGTTCCGCACCCAGTACGGCTGGCACGTGCTGGAAGTGCTGGGCCGCCGTGCCACCGACAGCACCGAGCAGGCACGCGAACAGCAAGCCCTCAACGTATTGCGCAATCGCAAGTACGACGAAGAGCTGCAGAGCTGGCTACGCCAGATCCGCGACGAAGCCTACGTCGAGATCAAGCTGCCTGGCGCCGACCAGGCCGCCCAGTGAAGGCCCTGCGCTTCGCCGTTACTCCCGGCGAGCCAGCCGGCATAGGTCCAGACCTGTGCCTGCTGCTGGCCCGCCAGGCCCAACCCCATGTCCTGATCGCCATCACCAGCCGTGACCTGCTCGCCGAGCGGGCCGCGCAGCTGGGCTTGGCGATCGGGCTGCTGCCGGTCGGCCCGGCTGCCTGGCCCGAACGGCCGGCACCGGCAGGCAGCCTATATGTCTGGGATACGCCACTGGCCGCCAAGGTGGTGCCTGGGCAACTGGACAAGGCCAATGGCCGCTTCGTCCTGGAAACCTTGACCCGCGCCGGGCAAGGCTGCCTGGATGGTCATTTTGCCGGGATGATCACCGCCCCCGTGCACAAGGGTGTGATCAACGAAAGCGGCATCGCGTTCTGCGGCCATACCGAATTCCTTGCCGAGCTGACCCACACCGAGCAAGTGGTGATGATGCTGGCGACCCGCGGGTTGCGCGTGGCGCTGGTGACGACTCACCTGCCCTTGCGCGAGGTCGCCGAGGCCATCACGGCAGAGCGACTGGAACGCGTGACGCGCATCCTGCATGCCGACCTGCGGGGCAAGTTCGGCATCGCCCAGCCGCGCATCCTGGTCTGCGGCCTCAACCCGCATGCCGGCGAGAGCGGACACCTGGGCCGCGAGGAAATCGACATCATCGAGCCGACCCTGGAACGCCTGCGCACCGAAGGCATCGACCTGCGCGGTCCCCTGCCGGCCGATACCCTGTTCACCCCCAAATACCTGGAGCACTGCGACGCGGTGCTGGCGATGTACCATGACCAAGGTCTGCCCGTACTCAAGTACAAAGGCTTCGGCGCCGCGGTCAATGTGACCCTGGGCCTGCCGATCATCCGCACCTCGGTCGATCACGGCACCGCGCTCGACCTGGCCGGCAGTGGCAGGATCGACACCGGCAGCCTGCAGGTCGCGCTGGAAACCGCCTACCAGATGGCCGAGAGCTGATCAATGAACGAGCACTACCAACACCGGGCGCGCAAGCGTTTCGGGCAGAACTTCCTGCACGACGCCGGGATCATCGACCGTATCCTGCGGGCGATCAATGCCAAGCCCGGCGAACATCTGCTGGAAATCGGGCCAGGCCAGGGCGCCCTGACCGAAGGCCTGCTTGGCAGCGGCGCACAGCTGGACGTCGTGGAGTTGGACAAGGACCTGGTGCCTGTCCTGCAACACCGGTTCGGCCTGCGTGACAACTTCCGCCTGCATCAGGGCGATGCGTTGAAGTTCGACTTCAACCAGCTCGGCGTTGCGCCGCGCAGCCTCAAGGTGGTCGGCAACCTGCCCTACAACATCTCCACGCCGCTGATCTTCCACCTCCTGCAGCACGCCTCGCTGATCCGCGACATGCATTTCATGCTGCAGAAGGAAGTGGTCGAGCGCCTGGCCGCCGGGCCCGGTGGAGGGGACTGGGGTCGCCTGTCGATCATGGTGCAGTACCACTGTCGCGTCGACCACCTGTTCAATGTCGGGCCCGGTGCGTTCAACCCGCCACCGAAGGTCGATTCTGCCATCGTCCGCCTGGTGCCGCATGAAACCTTGCCCCATCCGGCCAAGGACCCCGCCCTGCTGGAACGCATCGTCCGCGAGGCCTTCAACCAGCGGCGCAAGACCCTGCGCAACACCCTCAAGGGCCTGCTCGACGGCCAAGCCATCGAGGCGGCAGGCGTCGATGGCAGCCTGCGGCCCGAACAGCTCGACCTGGCGGCCTTCGTGCGCCTGGCCGACCAGCTGGCCGAGCGTTCCAGCCTGGCCTGATCGTTCGCACCCTCGCTGCCGCAGGCATGGTCGGCAGCGAGGATCGAACGGCACGCCGCTGTCGCTGCCTGTCCATTGCCCCGCTTGTTTGCCGCCACCGCTGGCCTATCCCCCCGCCAATGACCTAGACTGCGGAAACAGCCGTATCCGCGTCCGCTTGTCCAAGGCCCCTTGCATGTCCGATCCTCGCTATCAGATCGACGTCAGCGTCGTGACCCACTATCTCAACGAACAATCCGATTTCGACAACGATCGCTACGCCTTCGCCTATACCATCACGATCAACAACCGCGGCTCGCTCAAGGCGCGCCTGATGTCACGTCATTGGCTGATCACCAATGGCAATGGCGAGGTCGAGGAAGTGCGTGGCGAGGGCGTGGTCGGCCAGCAGCCGGTCATAGAGCCTGGCGGCAGCCATACCTACACCAGCGGTGCCATCCTCGCCACCCACGTGGGCGTCATGCAAGGCAGCTATGAAATGCAGGCCGAGGATGGTCAGCGCTTCGCCGCCACCATCGCGCCATTCCGGCTGGCCGTTCCCGGAGCCCTGCACTGATGGCGGTCTATGCGGTCGGCGACCTGCAAGGTTGCCTGCAACCGCTCAAGTGCTTGCTGGAACGGGTCCGCTTCGATCCAGCGGTGGACCGTCTGTGGCTCGTCGGCGACCTGGTCAATCGTGGGCCGGAGTCGCTGGAAACCTTGCGCTATCTCTACTCCATCCGGCACTCGCTGGTATGCGTGCTGGGCAACCACGACCTGCATCTGCTGGCGGCCTGGCATGACGTCGAGCGTCTCAAGAAAGGCGACACGCTACGCGAGGTGCTCGAGGCGCCGGATGCCCACCTGTTGCTCGACTGGCTGCGCCAACAGAAGTTGCTGCATTACGACGAGGCTCTGGGCGTGGCCATGGTGCATGCCGGTATCCCGCCGCAGTGGACGCTGGGCAAGGCATTGGAACTGGCCGCCGAGGTCGAGCAGGTGCTGCGCGATGACACGCGCCTCAAGCCCTACCTGGACGGCATGTATGGCAACGAGCCGAACAAGTGGAGCAAGCACCTGACCGGCATCGAACGTCTGCGAGTGATCACCAACTACTTCACCCGCATGCGCTTCTGCACCATCGAAGGCAAGCTCGACCTCAAGAGCAAGGAAGGGCTCGGGAGCGCACCGAAAGGCTACAAGCCCTGGTTCGCCCACAGCGGGCGCCGGGCACGCCACGTGAAGATCATCTTCGGTCACTGGGCCGCCCTGGAAGGCCGGGTTGCCGAACCTGGCGTCGTCGCCCTCGACACCGGCTGTGTCTGGGGTGGCGCCATGACGCTCTACAATGTCGATACGGGCGAGTACCACCGCTGCGAATGCACCGAACATGGCACCCCACGCCCATCGACGCCAACCACCAGCCCGAAAGCGTCATCCTGAAGGAACCCCCTCATGAGCGAATTCAAGCGTATCTCCCCCGAACAGGCCCGGACCCTGCGCGAGCAAGGCGCGGTCGTGGTCGACATTCGCGACCCACAAGCTTTTGCCGCCGGGCACATCAGCGGCTCGGTCCACCTGGACAACCACTCGGTGGGCGATTTCATCCGCAACGCGGACCTCGACGCGCCCACCCTGGTGGTCTGCTATCACGGCAATTCCAGCCAGAGCGCCGCGGCCTACCTGGTCAACCAGGGCTTTTCCGACGTCTACAGCCTCGATGGCGGCTTCGAACTCTGGCGCGCCACCTACCCCGCGGAAACCGCCCAGGAGCGCTCCGAATAAATTTTTCATTTCCCCTGCAGCCCGCGTCCTTCGCGGGCTGCAACCGCAGCTGAAGACCGCTTGCGTGTAACCCGCGGGCCTTGCGCCCTTGACCTCTGCGATAACCAACTATCCTTAAGCCCAGGCCATCCAAGAAAGGGGAGAGCCGGTACACCGGCGCGCGGGTCATCGGTAAGGTTTCCACGGGTGTTCTGGGGGGTTTACAGCAGGCGGCAAAGCCGTCTGCATGCCAGCATCAGCTGAATGATCCGGCGTCGGCTCCACGTATCGAGCGAGGTGACGTCATGAGTATTTTTAGCCACTTCCAACAACGTTTCGAGTCAACGCGCCAGGAAGAACTCTCGTTGCAGGAGTATCTCGAACTCTGCAAGGCGGACCGCAGTGCCTACGCTTCGGCGTCAGAACGCCTGTTGATGGCCATCGGCGAGCCCGAACTGGTCGATACCTCGACCGACCCCAGGTTGTCGCGAATCTTTTCGAACAAGGTGATACGCCGCTATCCAGCCTTCGCCGACTTCCATGGCATGGAAGAATGCATCGAACAGATCGTGTCGTACTTCCGGCACGCTGCCCAGGGCCTCGAGGAGAAGAAGCAGATCCTCTACCTCCTGGGTCCGGTGGGCGGCGGCAAGTCATCGCTGGCGGAAAAGCTCAAGCAATTGATGGAGAAGGTACCCTTCTACGCCATCAAGGGCTCGCCAGTCTTCGAGTCGCCGCTGGGCCTGTTCAACGCGGCCGAGGACGGCGCGATCCTGGAAGAGGACTACGGCATCTCGCGCCGCTATCTCAACACCATCATGTCGCCCTGGGCCACCAAGCGGCTGCAGGAGTTCGGCGGCGACATCAGCAAGTTCCGGGTCGTCAAGCTCTATCCTTCGATCCTCAACCAGATCGCCATAGCCAAGACCGAACCGGGGGACGAGAACAACCAGGACATCTCGGCCCTGGTAGGCAAGGTGGATATCCGCAAGCTCGAGGAATTCCCGCAGAACGACGCCGATGCCTACAGCTACTCGGGCGCGCTGTGCCGGGCCAACCAGGGTCTGATGGAATTCGTCGAGATGTTCAAGGCGCCGATCAAAGTCCTGCACCCACTGCTCACCGCCACCCAGGAAGGCAACTACAACAGTACCGAAGGCCTCGGCGCCATCCCTTACTCCGGGATCCTGCTGGCGCACTCCAACGAGTCGGAGTGGCACAGCTTCCGCAACAACAAGAACAACGAAGCCTTCATCGACCGGATCTACATCGTCAAGGTGCCCTACTGCCTGCGCGTCAGCGACGAGATCAAGATCTACGACAAGCTGCTGGTCAACAGCTCGCTGTCCAAGGCCCACTGCGCGCCGGATACGCTCAAGATGCTGGCGCAGTTCACCGTGCTTTCGCGCCTGAAGGAGCCGGAGAACTCCAACATCTATTCGAAGATGCGCGTCTATGATGGCGAGAACCTCAAGGACACCGACCCCAAGGCCAAGTCGATTCAGGAATACCGCGATGCCGCCGGTGTCGACGAAGGCATGAACGGCCTGTCGACCCGCTTCGCCTTCAAGATCCTGTCCAAGGTGTTCAACTTCGACCCGCACGAAGTCGCTGCCAACCCGGTCCACCTGCTCTACGTGCTCGAACAGCAGATCGAACAGGAGCAGTTCCCGGCCGAGGTTCGCGAACGCTACCTGCGCTACCTCAAGGAATACCTCGCGCCACGCTACATCGAGTTCATCGGCAAGGAAATCCAGACGGCCTACCTCGAATCCTATAGCGAGTACGGGCAGAACATCTTCGACCGCTACGTGCTGTACGCCGACTTCTGGATCCAGGACCAGGAATACCGGGACCCGGAAACCGGCGAGATCCTCAATCGTATCGCCCTCAACGAAGAACTGGAGAAGATCGAGAAACCGGCCGGCATCAGCAATCCGAAGGACTTCCGCAACGAGATCGTCAACTTCGTGCTGCGTGCCCGCGCCAACAACAACGGCAAGAACCCGAGCTGGCTGAGCTACGAAAAACTGCGCGTGGTGATCGAGAAGAAGATGTTCTCCAATACCGAGGACCTGCTGCCGGTCATCAGCTTCAACGCCAAGGCCAGCAAGGAAGACCAGCAGAAGCACAACGACTTCGTTACCCGGATGGTGGAACGTGGCTACACCGACAAGCAGGTTCGCCTGCTGTCGGAATGGTACCTGCGAGTCAGGAAATCGCAATAAGCGGCAAGTGGCAAGCCGCAGGCCGCAAGTTGTCCAGCGCCGCCAACGGGCTGCGCTGCACCTTGCGGCAGCGGTGCCTGCTTTCCTTGCAGCTTGCAGCTGGCAACTGCACTGAAGCCGCAAGCCACAAGCCGTCCAGTGCCAGTGTTCTGGCCCGCGTTACGGATTGCGGTAGCGGTGGCTGCTTTTTCTTGCAGCTTGCAGCTTGAAGCTTGCGCTGCATCCAGTCACCGGAGGGACCATGAGTTACGTGATCGACCGACGCCTGAATGGCAAGAACAAGAGCACGGTCAACCGCCAGCGATTTCTGCGGCGTTACCGTGAGCACATCAAGAAGGCCGTGGAAGAAGCCGTGAGCCGCCGTTCCATCACCGACATGGAGCATGGCGAGCAGATCAGCATTCCGGGTCGCGACATCGACGAGCCGGTGCTGCATCATGGTCGTGGCGGCAAGCAGACCATCGTCCATCCAGGGAACAAGGAGTTCGTCAGCGGCGAACGCATCCCGCGCCCGCAGGGCGGCGGCGGTGGCGGAAGCGGGCGCGGCAAGGCTGGCAACGCCGGGGAAGGCATGGACGATTTCGTCTTCCAGATCACCCAGGAGGAATTTCTCGAATTCATGTTCGAGGACCTGGAACTGCCCAACCTGGTCAAGCGGCACCTGACCGGTACCGATACCTTCAAGACCGTTCGTGCCGGGATCAGCAGCGAGGGCAATCCCTCGCGCATCAATATCGTCCGAACCCTGCGCTCGGCCCATGCGCGGCGTATCGCCCTCACCGGCAGCAGTCGCGCCCTGCTGCGCGAAGCTCAGGCCGAACTGGCGCGCCTGAAGGTCGAGGAGCCGGACAACTTCACCGACATCCAGCAGGTCGAGACCGAGATCGCCCGCCTGAGCGTGCGCATCAACCGACTGCCCTTCCTCGATACCTTCGATCTCAAGTACAACCTGCTGGTCAAGCAGCCCAACCCAAGCTCCAAGGCGGTCATGTTCTGCCTGATGGACGTTTCCGGCTCCATGACCCAGGCCACCAAGGACATCGCCAAGCGCTTCTTCATCCTCCTGTACCTGTTTCTCAAGCGTAACTACGAGCGCATCGAGGTGGTGTTCATCCGCCACCACACCAGCGCCCGCGAAGTGGACGAGGAAGAATTCTTCTACTCCCGGGAAACCGGCGGGACCATCGTCTCCAGTGCGCTCAAGCTGATGCAGGAGATCATGAGCGAGCGATACTCGGCCAACGAGTGGAACATCTACGCGGCCCAGGCTTCCGACGGGGACAACTGGAACGATGATTCGCCGGTATGCCGCGAAATACTCTCCAAACAGATCATGCCGCATGTGCAGTACTACACTTACGTGGAAATCACGCCCCGCGAGCATCAGGCCCTGTGGTACGAATACGAGCGCATCGGCGAAGCGTTCGCCGACAGCTTCGCCCAGCAGCAGTTGGTCTCGGCCGGCGATATCTACCCGGTCTTCCGTGAACTCTTCCAGCGCAGGTTATCCACATGAGCGCCAGAGAACAGAGACGCCAGCCCATTTCCACCGGCTCCGAATGGACCTTCGAGCTGATCCGGACCTATGACCGGGAAATCAGCCGCCTGGCCGAACGCTACGCCCTGGATACCTACCCCAACCAGATCGAGGTGATCACCGCCGAGCAGATGATGGATGCCTACGCCTCCGTGGGCATGCCGCTGGGTTATCATCACTGGTCCTATGGCAAGCAGTTCCTGAGTACCGAGAAGTCCTACAGCCGTGGCCAGATGGGCCTGGCCTATGAAATCGTGATCAACTCCGATCCGTGCATCGCCTATCTCATGGAAGAGAACACCATGTGCATGCAGGCGCTGGTGATCGCCCACGCCTGTTACGGCCACAACAGCTTCTTCAAGGGCAACTACCTGTTCCGCACCTGGACCGATGCCAGCTCGATCATCGACTACCTGGTGTTCGCCAAGCAGTACATCGCCCAATGCGAGGAGCGCCACGGCATCGATGCCGTCGAGGACCTGATCGACTCCTGCCATGCACTGATGAACTATGGCGTGGACCGCTACAAGCGCCCTTATCCCATCTCCGCCGAAGAAGAGCGGCAGCGCCAGAAGGATCGTGAAGAGCATCTGCAGCGGCAGATCAACGACCTGTGGCGCACCATTCCGAAAAGCACCGACAAGGTCAACGAGCGGGACGACGCACGCTTCCCGGCCGAGCCGCAGGAGAACATCCTCTACTTCATCGAGAAGCACGCCCCGCTGCTGGAGCCTTGGCAACGGGAAGTGGTGCGGATCGTGCGCAAAATCGCCCAGTATT
The DNA here is from genome assembly GCF_054950175.1 of Pseudomonas sp. Marseille-QA0332. NCBI lineage: Bacteria > Pseudomonadati > Pseudomonadota > Gammaproteobacteria > Pseudomonadales > Pseudomonadaceae > Pseudomonas > Pseudomonas sp. Marseille-QA0332. The sequence goes on along the minus strand of NZ_CM143106.1, from coordinate 3,870,329 downwards.
TCTATCCGCAGCGCCAGACCCAGGTGATGAACGAAGGCTGGGCAACGTTCTGGCACTACACCTTGATGAACGACCTGTACGACGAAGGCCTGGTCACCGACGGCTTCATGATGGAGTTCCTGCAATCGCACACCAGCGTGGTCTTCCAGCCTGGCTTCGACAGCCCCTACTACAATGGCATCAACCCCTATGCGCTGGGTTTCGCGATGTACACCGACATCCGCCGCATGTGCGAGCACCCTACCGAGGAAGATCGCCGCTGGTTCCCCGACATCGCCGGCAGCGACTGGCTATCGACCCTGAAGTTCGCCATGAGCAGCTTCAAGGACGAAAGCTTCATCCTCCAGTACCTCTCGCCGAAGGTGATCCGTGATCTCAAGCTGTTCACCATTCTCGACGATGACCAGCGCGACGACCTGCTGGTACCGGCGATCCACGATGACGATGGCTACCGCATCATCCGCGAGAACCTGGCGGCCCAGTACAACCTGGGCAATCGCGAACCGAACGTGCAGATCTGGAGCATAGACCGTCGTGGCGACCGCTCGCTGACCCTGCGCCACCAGCAGCACAACCGCAAGCCTTTGGGCGAGTCGACCGAGGAGGTCATGAAGCACTTGCACAGGCTCTGGGGTTTCGACATCCATCTGGAAACCGTCCAGGGCGACAAGGTGGTCAAGACCCATCATGTCCCGCCACGTACGGGTGAGCATGATCCCGGCGAGCTGGTTCGTCCCGGCTCGGTGGTACCGCACCACTGAGCACCCTCCGTTGCTGGCGACAGGGTATCCTGTCGCCAGCAACGGAGGATTCACCATGCAGATCTACAAAGTCGGCGGCGCTGTGCGCGACCGCCTGCTGGGGCGTCCGGTCAATGACATCGACTGGCTGGTGGTCGGCGCCACGGCCGAACAGATGCAAGCGCTCGGCTATCGGCCGGTCGGTGCCGACTTCCCGGTCTTCCTTCATCCACGCAGCGGCGAGGAGTACGCCCTGGCGCGTACCGAGCGCAAGAGTGGACGTGGCTACGGTGGCTTCGTCTTCCATGCTAGCCCCGAGGTGACACTGGAGCAGGACCTGGCCCGACGCGACCTGACCATCAACGCCATGGCCGAGGACGAGAACGGTAACCTCTACGATCCCTATCATGGCAAGGCAGACCTCGATCGGCGTATTCTGCGCCATGTATCCCCGGCATTCGCCGAAGATCCCCTCAGAGTCCTACGGGTCGCCCGCTTTGCCGCCCGCTATGCGCCGCTGGGCTTTCGCGTCGCTGACGAAACGCTGGCCTTGATGCGCAGCATCGCCGATTCGGGCGAGCTGCAAGCGCTCACGGCCGAGCGTAGCTGGAAGGAAATCGAACGTGCCTTGATGGAGGCCAGCCCCCAGGTATTCATCGAGGTGTTGCGCGCCTGCGCCGCGCTGGCGCAACTGTTGCCGGAGCTCGATGCGCTGTTCGTCCTCGAGCAGCCCTCTTCTCCGGAGCACGCCCCGAGCCGCGGAGCCCATGCCCTGGCGATGCTCGAACAGGCAGCCCGCCATGACCAGCCGCTACAGGTACGCTGGGCCTGCCTGTTGAACCCACTGGGGCAGGCCAGTACCGCCGCGCAGCAGGCGCCGGCAGCGCATGACCTGCCGCCACGGCCTGCCAGCCAAGTCGTGACGGCAATCAACCAGCGCTTCAAGGCGCCACGCGAATGTCAGGAACTGGCGTTGCTGGCCGCTGAGTTTCATGGTCGGGCTCACCTTGCCTTGCAACTGGATGCGCCTGCTTTGCTGGAGCTGCTGCAGACGTTCGACATCTATCGCCGACCACAGCGGTTCGAAGATTTCCTCGCCGTTTGCGAAATGGATGCATATGCAGAGCAGGCGCCTGGGCCCTGGGATTATCCCGAGGGCGCCTATTTGCGCGGTGCGGCTGCCGTGGCCAAGTCGGTACAGGCCAAGGCCCTGGTGGAGCTTGGCTTGAAAGGCCAGGCCCTGGGCGAGGCACTCAGGGCACGGCGGCTCAAGGCTCTGGAAGCCTATGTGCAGGCGCGCCTGCCCGACGAGGCGACAAAGCCGTTGGGCAAGTCCTGACTGGCTGGGATCAGGCTCGGGTCAGCTGCTGTCCCCGCCATTCGAATGGCACTGGTGCCAGCGCCTGATCGATGCGTGCCTCCTGCCAGAGCTGGGCCATGCGCTTGCCCTCTCCAGGGTGGACCAGGTCAGGCGCAATCAGGGATAAGGGCCAAAGCACGAAGGCGTTCTTCAGGATTTCCGCTCGAGGCAGCACCAACCCGTCGAAGGTGCCCAGCAGGTCGTCGAACATCAGCACGTCGATATCCAGCGGCAGTCCCTTGCGCTCCGGCGCGTAGCGGCCATTGTCCGCCTCGATGAACTTCAAGCGGCGGTCCAGCTCCAGCAAGGGCAATCGGGTCCGGCCGGTGACCACCAGGTTGTAGAACGGTCCGCTCTTGATGCCGACCGCCTGGCTTTCGAACACCGGCGAGCAGCGCATGTCCTCGAGCAGCCCCGACAGCGCCTCGAGGCCAGCGCACAGATGCGCCTGGCGATCGATATTGCTGCCCAGCCCCAGGTAAACCGTACTCAGAGACATCCGCGCTCGATCTCCACGCCGACCCCACCACGCGCCGCGGGAACCGCGCCGGGCTTGGTCAGCCGCAGACGCAACCAGGGGATGCGGAACTCTTCCATCAGGACGGCGGCCAGCCGCTCGGCGAACGTCTCGACCAGCTCGAAACGCGCCTGCTCGGCAAAGGCCTGGATGCGTGCCGACACGCTGGCATAGTCCAGCGCGAGCGCGAGATCGTCGCCGGCGGCGGCTGGCCGGTTGTCCCAGGCGCAACTCAGGTCCAGGCGCAGGCACTGGCGAATGTCGCGTTCCCAGTCATAGGCGCCGATCACGGTATCGACTTCCAGGCCTTCGATGAACACTCTGTCCAAGCACTTCTCTCCACAGCACGACAAGGGCGACTGGCGCCGTTAGAATCAGGGCGTCCTCGCCCGGAATAGTTAGCATGTTTTGGTCACTGGCGCTGCTCGCCTACCTGCTCGGCTCGCTGTCCTTCGCCATCGTCCTGAGCCGCCTCAATGGCAGCCCGGACCCGCGCTCCAGCGGCTCGGGCAATGCCGGGGCCACCAACATGCTGCGCCTGGCCGGGCGCAGACTGGCGATCCTGACGCTGCTGGGCGACCTGTGCAAGGGGCTGTTGCCCGTGCTGGTGGCGCGCCAGGCCGGCCTGGACCTGCAGGATCAGGCCTGGATCGGGATCTGCGCCGTGCTCGGCCACCTGTTTCCCCTGTATTTTCGCTTCAAAGGTGGCAAGGGCGTGGCTACCGCCGCCGGCATGCTCATGGGACTCTACTGGCCAGCAGCCCTGCTGGCCATCGCCACCTGGCTGCTGACACTTTATCTCACCCGCACCAGTTCGCTGGCCGCGTTGATCGCCACGCCACTGACCTTGCCGCTGCTGGCCTGGCGCGAACCCGAAGCACTGCTACCAATGGCCGTGCTCACTGTAATGATCGTCTGGCGTCATCGCAGCAATCTACGCGACCTTTTTGCAGGCCGCGAACGACACTTCTGAACGCGCGGACTGAAACGGCCGGGATCAGATGGCGGGCAACTGCTCCATCGGCCAGCGTGCCTGCACGCTGATCGCCAGGTCCTGGCGCTGTCCGGCCAGCAGCCGCTGGCAACCGGCATAGGCGATCATCGCCCCGTTGTCGGTACAGAACTTGGGCCGTGCATAGAACACCTGGCCCTTGATTCCAGCCAGCATCTGCTCCAGGGAAGCACGCAGCGCCTTGTTGGCGCTCACCCCGCCAGCGATGACCAGTCGCTTGAGTCCGGTCTGCTTGAGGGCCCGCTTGCACTTGATGGTCAGCGTTTCGACCACCGCCTGCTGGAAAGCCAGCGACAGGTCGCAGCGTGTCTGCTCGCCATCGTCGCCGGCATCCCGACATTGCTGCCAGGTATTCAAGGCGAAGGTCTTGAGCCCGCTGAAACTGAAGGCCAGGCCAGGACGATCGGTCATGGGCCGGGGAAAGACGAAGCGCCCAGGGGTGCCCTGCTCGGCCAGGCGGGCGATTTCCGGCCCGCCCGGGTAGTTCAGGCCGATCAGCTTGGCGGTCTTGTCGAAGGCTTCGCCAGCTGCGTCATCCAGGCTTTCGCCCAGCAGTTCGTAGCGGCCGATGCCATCGACCCGCACCAGCTGGGTATGCCCACCCGACACCAGCAAGGCGACGAACGGGAACTGCGGCGGCTGCTCTTCGAGCATCGGTGCCAGCAGATGGCCTTCCATGTGGTGCACGCCGATGGCGGGGATATTCCAGGCAAAGGCCAGGGCCTGGGCGCAGGAGGCGCCCACCAGCAGCGCACCGACCAGGCCAGGCCCGGCGGTGTAGGCGATCGCCTCGATGTCGGCGGGCGCTCGGCCAGCCTGCTCGAGCACTTCGCGGATCAGCGGCAGCATGCGCTTGACATGGTCGCGCGAGGCCAGCTCGGGCACCACCCCGCCGTAGACGCGGTGCAGGTCGATCTGGCTGAACAGCGCATCGGCGAGCAGGCCGCGCTCGCTGTCATACAAGGCGACGCCGGTTTCGTCGCAGGATGTTTCCAATCCCAGTACTAGCATGGGTTCGTGCCTTTCGGGGGCTCAATTCGAAGGCGCGCATGATAGTCTTCGCACTGGATGCCGACCAGCGGTTTTCGATCAGAGGCTTTGCATTCCGGCTGGCTAACGGTTAACATCCGCAACCCTTGAAAACCGACGTTCTCCAGCGCACCTTTGTTCAGGAGTACGTCCACCCCGGTAATGAATTAAGGTAGCCCTGGATGCCAGCCGTCAAAGTTAAAGAGAACGAACCCTTCGACGTAGCTCTGCGTCGTTTCAAGCGCTCCTGCGAAAAAGCCGGTGTACTGGCTGAAGTTCGTAGCCGCGAGTTTTACGAGAAGCCGACTTCCGAGCGCAAGCGCAAGGCTGCTGCAGCCGTCAAGCGTCACGCCAAGAAAGTCCAGCGCGAACAGCGCCGCGCCGTTCGTCTGTACTGATTACAGGCGTTCATCGCAAGGCTTCTGCCCCGCCCGGCCTCGTGCCGGGCCGATGGCAGATGTCGCTCCAGCCCCTTGGCCATGCGCCCTGGGCGCCCGGCCAAAAGCCCACGGGCAACCTGCCTTTCCCGTCAAGCTGGCATGAGCCGACACGCGCTTGATCACCAGCGGGCCTGCCTGGCCGACGCAGCCACACCTCCGAACTCCCGTATATCGCCACTTGCCGCCAAAGCGCGCCTGGACGATTAGACTTGCCAGTTGCCAGATGACGAGACTGCCATGGCCGGGCTGATTCCCCAAAGCTTCATCGATGACTTGCTCAACCGCACCGACATCGTCGATGTGGTGTCTTCCCGCATCCAACTGAAGAAATCCGGCAAGAATCATTCGGCGTGCTGCCCGTTCCACAAGGAGAAGACCCCCTCCTTCACCGTCAGCCCCGACAAGCAGTTCTACTACTGCTTCGGCTGCGGGGCCGGTGGCAACGCGCTCGGCTTCATCATGGACCACGACAACCTGGACTTCCCCCAGGCGGTCGAGGAACTGGCCAGGGCCGCGGGCATGGAAGTGCCTCGCGAGGACAACCGGCGCGGCCAGAAGCCCCGCCAACCGGTCGACTCGCCGCTCTACCCATTGCTCAGCGCGGCCGCCGAATTCTATCGCCAGGCCCTGCGCAGCCACCCGGCGCGCAAGGCGGCGGTCGACTATCTCAAGGGCCGCGGCCTTTCCGGCGAAATCGCCCGCGACTTCGGCCTGGGCTTCGCGCCGCCTGGCTGGGACAATCTGGGCAAGCACCTGGCCAACGACAGCCTGCAGCAGAAGGCCATGATCGATGCTGGCCTGCTGATCGAGAACGCCGAAAGCGGCAAGCGCTACGACCGCTTCCGTGACCGGGTGATGTTCCCGATCCGTGATACTCGTGGGCGAGTCATTGCCTTCGGCGGACGCGTGCTGGGCGACGACAAGCCCAAGTACCTGAACTCCCCGGAGACCCCGGTATTCCACAAGGGCCAGGAACTCTACGGGTTGTACGAGGCGCGCAAGTTCAACCGCAACCTCGAGGAAATCATCGTCGTCGAGGGCTACATGGACGTCATCGCGCTGGCCCAGCAGGGCTTGCGCAATGCTGTCGCGACCCTCGGCACCGCGACCAGCGAGGAGCACCTCAAGCGTCTGTTCCGCGTGGTGCCGCACGTGCTGTTCTGCTTCGACGGCGACCAGGCTGGCCGCAAGGCGGCCTGGCGCGCCCTGGAGTCGACCCTGTCGAGCCTGCAGGATGGGCGCCGGGCGCGCTTTCTGTTCCTGCCCGAGGGCGAGGACCCGGATACCCTGGTTCGCAGCGAAGGCACCGATGCCTTCCGTGCGCGCATCAACCAGCACGCTCAGCCCCTGGCGGACTACTTCTTCGAGCAGCTGAGCAACGAGGCTGATCCGCGCTCGCTGGAAGGCAAGGCGCACATGGTGACGCTTGCCGCGCCGTTGATCGAAAAGATTCCCGGCGCCAATCTGCGCGCCTTGATGCGCAATCGGCTCAAGGAAATCACCGGGCTGGACCCGCAGCAGATGCAGGAACTGGCGCAGGCCAGGCCTGCCGAAAGCGTGCCGGACTATGACTCAGGCCTGGACTACGATGCCCTGTCCGGCCATGCCTTCGATCACCAGGCCATGTACACCGGCGGCCACGATCACCTCGCCCCAGCCCAGCCGTGGACGTCTGGCAAGGGCGCCAGGAAGCCTTGGGAGGGCAAGCCCTGGGACAAGAAAGGTGGCAAGCCCTGGCGCCGCGATGGCCAGCAAGAGCAGCCCGCCCCTCGCGTGCCCGCCCCGGTGGAACCTCCTACCCTGGCTGCCCTGCGCAGCTTGCTGCATCATCCGCAGTTGGCCACGAAGGTCGAGGACGCAAGCCGTCTTGCCGACGAAGACCATCTCTATGCCCAGCTGCTGGTGGCCTTGCTCGAGGCCTTGCAGAAGAATCCTGGGCTACGCTCTCTACAGTTGATCGCGCGTTGGCACGGCACGGAACAGGGCCGACTGCTGCAGGCATTGGCGGAGAAGGAATGGCTGATCGACGCCGACAACCTTGAACAGCAATTTTTCGACACCATAACTAGGTTGTCCGCTCGCCAGCGCGAGCGCTCTTTGGAACATCTGCTCAGGAAAGCACGTCAAAGCGAGTTGAGCGCAGAGGAAAAAAGCCAGCTGCGCGACCTGCTGAGCAGGAATGTTCCCGCACAAACCCCGACCTCATCTGGCGCGTGAGGTCCATGCTCGGGTATAATCCTCGGCTTGTTTTTTGCCCGCCAAGACCTTCAGTGGATAGGGTGTTATGTCCGGAAAAGCGCAACAGCAGTCTCGTATCAAAGAGTTGATCACCCGCGGTCGTGAGCAGGGCTACCTGACTTACGCGGAGGTCAACGACCACCTGCCCGAGGATATTTCAGATCCGGAGCAGGTGGAAGACATCATCCGCATGATCAACGACATGGGGATCAACGTATTCGAGAGTGCTCCGGATGCGGATGCCCTTCTGTTGGCCGAGGCCGACACCGACGAAGCCGCGGCCGAGGAAGCTGCCGCCGCGTTGGCAGCCGTTGAAACCGATATCGGCCGCACGACCGACCCGGTACGCATGTACATGCGCGAGATGGGTACCGTCGAGCTGCTGACCCGCGAAGGCGAGATCGAGATCGCCAAGCGCATCGAGGAAGGCATCCGCGAAGTGATGGGCGCCATTGCCCACTTCCCGGGTACCGTCGATTACATCCTCTCCGAGTACGACCGCGTCACCACCGAAGGTGGCCGTCTGTCGGACGTCCTCAGCGGCTACATCGACCCTGACGACAGCATCGCCACGCCCACCGAAGATGCGCCGCAGCTTGGCGCCAAGCCCGCGGCCGCCAAGGAAGACGAGGACGAGGACGAAGATGCCGAAGCCAGCGGTGACGACACCGAGGAAGAAGGCGAGAGCGGTCCGGACCCGGAGATCGCTCGCCAGCGTTTCGGCGCGGTGGCCGAGCAGCTCGAAGTCACCAACAAGGTCCTGAAGAAGCAGGGTCGCGGCAGCGAGCAAGGCGTGGCCGAGCTTTCCGCGCTGGCCGAGCTGTTCATGCCGATCAAGCTGGTGCCCAAGCAGTTCGAGGTTCTGGTCGAGCGCGTTCGTGGCGCGCTGGATCGCCTGCGTGCCCAGGAACGCGCGATCATGCAGTTGTGCGTCCGTGATGCCCGCATGCCACGCGCCGACTTCCTGCGCCTGTTCCCGGGCAACGAGGTGGACCAGACCTGGAGCGGCGATCTTTCCCGTCGTAATACCAAGTGGGCGGCAGCCTTGGGCGAGAAGGACGCTGCCATCGTCGCCTGCCAGCAGAAGCTGATCGACCTTGAGGCCGAAACCGGTCTGACCGTCGCCGAGATCAAGGAGATCAACCGCCGCATGTCGATCGGCGAGGCCAAGGCGCGCCGCGCGAAGAAGGAAATGGTCGAGGCCAACCTGCGCCTGGTCATCTCCATCGCCAAGAAGTACACCAACCGTGGCCTGCAGTTCCTCGACCTGATCCAGGAAGGCAACATTGGCCTGATGAAGGCGGTGGACAAGTTCGAATACCGCCGTGGCTACAAGTTCTCGACCTATGCCACCTGGTGGATTCGTCAGGCGATCACCCGCTCGATCGCCGATCAGGCACGTACCATTCGTATTCCGGTGCACATGATCGAGACGATCAACAAGCTCAACCGCATTTCCCGGCAGATGCTCCAGGAAATGGGCCGCGAACCGACCCCGGAGGAGCTTGGCGAACGCATGGAAATGCCCGAGGACAAGATCCGCAAGGTATTGAAGATCGCCAAGGAGCCGATCTCCATGGAAACGCCGATCGGTGACGACGAGGATTCCCACCTGGGCGACTTCATCGAGGACTCCACCATGCAGTCCCCGATCGACGTGGCAACGGTGGAAAGTCTCAAGGAAGCCACCCGTGACGTGCTGTCCGGCCTCACCGCACGCGAAGCCAAGGTGTTGCGCATGCGTTTCGGCATCGACATGAACACCGACCATACCCTCGAAGAAGTCGGCAAGCAGTTCGATGTGACCCGCGAGCGAATCCGTCAGATCGAGGCCAAGGCGCTGCGCAAGCTGCGCCATCCGACCCGAAGCGAGCATCTGCGCTCCTTCCTCGACGAGTGACGAAGAACCCCGGCCCCGGCCGGGGTTTTCTTTGATGACAAAATGCCTTCATTTGGGCTTGCCGTTGCCCAGCCTTTACAATGCCCGTCTACACTCGAATCAGTCCCACTGATCGAGAGGCCGATGATGCCCTTCCTGCCGGCCCTTCTATTGTCGCTCCTGCTCATCTGGACGACCACTGCCGGCGCGCTTACCCTGACTGCAGAAGAACAAGCCTGGCTCAGCGCTCATCCGAAGCTGCGCCTGGGTGTAGATGCCTCCTGGCCACCGTTCGAATACCGTGACAGGAATGGCAGCTACCAGGGACTGGCCGCCGATTACATCGCCTTGATCGAGAAGCGCCTGGGCGTGGTGCTCGAACCCATGCCAATCGACAACTGGTCGCAAGTGGTCGAGCAAGCGCAGCACAACCGCGTGGACCTGCTGCCCGGCATCATGTCCACGCCCGAGCGACGCCGCTACCTGACCTTCACCCGTCCCTACCTGGATTTTCCGATCGTCATTCTGGCCCACGATAGCGGGCCGCAACCGCGAAAGCTGGATGATCTTTATGGGCTGAAGATCGCCGTGGTGGAAAACCACGCGCCTCATGAACTTCTGCGCACCCACCACCCCGATCTCAACCTGCTGGTACTGCCAACGGTCGATGTCGCACTGCATGCCGTGGAAACCAGGCAAGTCGACGCGATGGTCGGCGACCTCGCCTCGAGCGTCTGGGGCTTGCGCCAGCTTGGACTGGAGCATTCGCATGTCAGCGGAGCTACCCCGTATCGCTACCAACTGGCGATGGCCACGCCTGCAGAGCAGAAGATCCTGGTGACGATCCTGGACAAGGTCTTCGCTGACATCGACGGCAACGAGATGGCCGCCATCCAGCAACGCTGGGTCGGCGACGTCGCCGGGCACCAGCGCCTGTGGAACGACGCGCTGATGTATGGCCTGCCCGCCATCCTGTTGCTGATGGCCATCCTGACCGCGGTGATCCGCATCAACCGTCGGCTGAGTTCGGAGATTTCCCGACGCATCGCCCTCGAGCAGGAGCTACGCAGTAGCGAGTATCACTATCGCAGCCTGATCGAAAGCCTTTCGGCGATCGCCTGGGAGGCCGATGCCATCGACTTCACCTTCACCTACGTCTCGCCACATGCCGAAGGGCTGCTTGGCTATGCGCTGAATGAATGGCTCAAGCCGGGATTCTGGCGCGACATTCTTCATCCAGAGGATGCGCAATGGGCATTGGCTTTCTACAAGGACGGAACAGCCGGTCGTGACCATAGCCTTGAATATCGCGTCATTCGTGCCGATGGGCACTGCCTGTGGGTACGCACCATCGTCAGCATGATCGAGCACGGTCACAAGCCCGTGATGCGTGGATTGATGATCGATATCAGCGAAACCAAGCGCACGGAACATGCATTGCGTCTTTCGGAGCAGAAGTTTTCCTCGGTGTTCGAGCAATGCCCGGACATCCTCGTGCTCGCCCGGCACAGCGACGGTTGCCTGCTCGAAGTCAACCAGGCTTTCCAGGAGCAGATCGGCCTGAAGCCTGCCCAAGTCATCGGGCGCACCGCGACCGAACTGGGGCTGTGGGGCCTGGAAGGCGCCGGGCCGGCGCTGCTCGAGCGTCTGAGCAGCGGCGGCGTGCGCAACCTGGAAATGACTTTCCGACGCAGCAATGGCCAAGTGTTCATCGGTCTGACCTCGGCAGGCATCTTCGAATTGGACAGTAGCCGGACACTGGTGGTAGCAGTGCGCGATATCAGTCAGTTGAAGGAGACCCAGCAGCAGCTGCAAACCTCCGAGGAAAAGTTCGCCAAGGCTTTCCACGCCTCGCCCGATGGCCTGCTGCTGTCTCGCCAGGAAGACGGTCTGTTGATCGAAGTGAACGAAGGTTTCCGCCGCCTGACCGGCTACGATTTCCATCCATCGCGCAACCAGACCTCGCTGGACCTGGATATCTGGGCCGACCCTGCCGAACGCAAGCGCCTGGTCGAGCTGCTCAAGCGGGACGGCTATGTGCGTGACTTCACCTGCCTGATCCGTCGCAGCGACGGCTTGGTCCGGCTCTGTGAGGTGTCGGCCAGGCCATTGCCGATCGGGGGCGTCGACTACATGCTGACCATTGCTCGAGACATCACCGAGCGTCACCTGATGCAGGAAAAACTGCAACTGGCTGCCACGGTATTCGAGAACACGGCCGAAGGCGTGCTGATCACCGACACCGACCAGCGCATCAGTGCGGTCAATCGCGCCTTCAGCGAGATCACGGGCTACAGCGAACTCGAGGCGCTGGGGCAGACGCCCCGCCTGCTCGCCTCTGGCCAGCACGACAGCGCTTTCTATGCAGCCATGTGGCATCAGCTGAGCGCCGCGGGCCACTGGCAAGGCGAGATCTGCAACAAGCGCAAGAACGGCGAAATCTACCCAAGCTGGCTGACCATCAGCGCCGTGCGCAACGGCGATGGCGAACTCAAGCATTTCGTCGCGGTATTCGCCGATATCTCCAGCATCAAGCATGCCCAGGCCAAGCTCGACTACCAGGCCCACCATGATTCGCTGACCGGCCTGCCCAATCGCTCGCTGTTCGAAAAGCGCCTGCAGGCAGTGCTGTCCGGGCCCCAGGATGCCAATCGCCAGGGCGCCGTACTGTTCCTTGACCTGGACCGTTTCAAGCACATCAACGACAGCCTGGGACACCCCGTTGGCGACCTGTTGCTCCAAGGCATCGCCCAACGCCTCAAGGAACAGGTACGCGACCTTGATACCGTGGCCAGGCTGGGCGGCGACGAGTTCATCATCCTGTTGCCGGGGTTGCACAAGGCCAGCGATGCCGGGGTGATCGCCAGCAAGGTCCTGGCCTGCTTCCATGCACCATTCCAGGCTGGCGAACATGAGTTCTTCACCAGTGCCAGCATCGGCATCAGCCTGTATCCACAGGATGGTACCGACGTCGCTTCGCTGATCCGCAACGCCGACGCGGCGATGTACCGCTCCAAGGCCAAGGGCCGCAATCGGGTGGAGGTGTATACACGCGACCTGACTGTCCAGGCCAGCGAGCGCATCGCCTTGGAGCACGAACTGCGCCGCGCCATCGAACGCAACGAACTGAGCCTGTGCTACCAGCCCAAGCGCAGCCTCAAGAGCGGCGGCCTGGTCGGCGCCGAAGCGCTGGTACGCTGGACCCATCCGACCCTCGGGGACGTGCCACCAGAGCATTTCATCACCTTGGCCGAGGAAAACGGCACCATCCTGCAGTTGGGCGACTGGGTGCTGGAGCAGGCCTGCCAACAGATGGACTACTGGAAAGCGCATTACCAGGCGTTCGGACCGCTGTCGATCAACCTTGCCGGGGCCCAGTTGCGCCAGCCCAACCTGGCCAAGCGTATCGAGCACCTGCTGCGGCGCTACCAGCTCCAGGCAGGCGATTTGCAGCTGGAAATCACCGAAAACTTCATCATGAGCCAGGCCGAGGAGGCGCTGGCCGTCCTGCACCAGCTCAAGAACCTTGGCGTGCAGTTGGCCATCGACGATTTCGGCACCGGCTATTCCTCGCTCAGCTACCTCAAGCGGCTGCCCCTGGATATCCTCAAGATCGACCAATCCTTCATTCGCGGCCTGCCTGACGATCCACACGATGCCGCCATCGCGCGCGCCATCATCGCTCTGGGTCGCAGCATGCAACTGACGATCATCGCCGAAGGCGTGGAAAACCAGGCGCAGCAGCAGTTCTTGGCCGCCGAAGGCTGTGAGCAGATCCAGGGCTACATCGTCAGCCTGCCGCTGCCTGCCGAGGAATTCGCCAAGAAGTTTCTTCGTATAGCACTTTCCGATCTTTCGGATGGCACACACCGCAAACCGTCGTTATAATCGCCCGACCACCGGATCCTGGGTCCGGCTGGTCGAGTCACCTGCAGCAAAGGGCCCTTAGCTCAGTCGGTTAGAGCACACGACTCATAATCGTTCGGTCCCCGGTTCGAGCCCGGGAGGGCCCACCATTTTCCTACCTGGATCCTTCGATCCTTCGCCTGGTCTGACAGCCACGTTCCGAACCCTATCTTTCATGCCTTTGCGCTAGCGTCACGGTTTCTCGCAGTCGTCGTTCGAAGCCGTTGTGCAATCACGGTGTTCGCGGCATTCAGGATTTCCCAACCCTAGGGAAGCGCCCACGACGCCCCTTGCATCGGCAGATGCAGGCTGGCTACCCTAGCCAGTCCCTCCGCCGAGCTCGCACATGCCAGATTCGCGCCCACCCACTCTCGATGAAATCGATCGCCAACTGATCGACCTGCTACGCATCAACGCTCGCGAAAGCGTCGCCAGCCTCGCGCGCCAGCTCGGCATCGCACGCACCACCGTCGATGCCCGCCTTGCCCGGCTGGAGAAGGGCAATGTGATCATCGGCTACGGCGTACGCCTTGGACAGGCGCTGATCGATGGTGGCTTGCAAGCGTATGTCGGCATCAGCGTGCGACCACGATCAGGCAAGGACGTGGTACGAAGACTCAGCGCCATGGGCCAGGTCCGGCAGCTGTGCGCGGTGAGTGGCGAATATGACTACGTGGCCTGGCTGCGCGGCGACTCGCCCGAGCAGCTGGATCAACTGCTCGACCAGATCGGCAGCGTCGAGGGAGTGGAAAGGACCACCACCTCGATCATCCTCAGCAGCAAGGTGGACCGCAGGTAGCCTGTTCGCCGGCATGACCGTTGGGCATCGGCAGACACCTCGCTGACTGATTTCGTCATAACTGCCCATGCATCTAGCAAAGCGACGAAAACCAGCCCATATCGCCAATACTCTTCGTCTTAACTCCGAAACGCCTACTGCGCAAACTGACCACCAGTGATTACCTATACTCAGGCTGTCCAGCCTCCCACCACTGGCAAGGTCAAGACATGAAGAAGAACAACCGTCACCCCATCGATGGCAAGCCGCCAGTCACCGTGTTCGGTCCGGACTTTCCATTCGCCTTCGACGACTGGCTGGAGCATCCGGCCGGCTTGGGCAGCATCCCGGCGCAGCGGCATGGTGAAGAGGTGGCGATCGTCGGGGCCGGGATCGCCGGGCTGGTGGCCGCCTACGAGCTCATGAAGCTGGGCCTCAAGCCCGTGGTCTACGAGGCTTCCAAATTGGGTGGACGGCTGCGTTCTCAAGCGTTCAATGGCACCGACGGGATCGTTGCCGAGCTGGGCGGGATGCGTTTTCCGGCCTCCTCCACTGCCTTCTACCATTATGTCGACAAGCTGGGCCTGCAGACCCGGCCATTTCCCAACCCGTTGAGCGCTGCCTCGAGCAGCACGGTGATCGACCTGGAGGGGCAGACTTTCTATGCCGAACGGCCGAGCGACCTGCCAGCCTTGTTCCACGAAGTCGCCCAGGCCTGGGCCGATGCGCTGGAGGAGCGGGCGCAGTTCAGCGACATCCAGCAAGCTATCCGCAACCGCGACGTGCCTCGCCTGAAGCAGCTGTGGAACAGCTTGGTGCCATTGTGGGACGACCGCACCTTCTATGATTTCGTCGCCACCTCCAAATCCTTCGCCAAGCTGAGCTTCCTGCATCGCGAGGTATTCGGCCAGGTCGGCTTCGGCACGGGCGGCTGGGATTCGGACTTCCCCAATTCGATGCTGGAGATCTTCCGCGTGGTGATGACCAACTGCGACGACCACCAGCACCTGGTGGTCGGTGGCGTGGAGCAGGTACCGCAGGGCATCTGGCGCCACGCACCGGAGCGTTGCCAGCATTGGCCGGCCGGCACCAGCCTGCGTTCGCTGCATGGCGGCGCGCCACGCACCGGGGTCAGGCGCATCGCCCGGGCCGCCGAGGGGCGTCTGGCAGTGACCGATAACTGGGGCGATACCCGCGAGTATGCCGCGGTCCTGGTGACCTGCCAGAGCTGGCTCTTGACCACGCAGATCGACTGTGAGGAAGCGCTGTTTTCCCAGAAGCTGTGGATGGCCCTGGATCGGACCCGCTACATGCAGTCGTCGAAGACCTTCGTCATGGTCGACCGTCCTTTCTGGAAGGACAAGGACCCGCAGACCGGCCGCGACCTGCTGAGCATGACCCTGACCGACCGACTGACCCGTGGTACCTATCTGTTCGACAATGGCGATGACAAGCCGGGAGTGATCTGCCTGTCATACGCCTGGATGAGCGATGCCCTGAAGATGCTGCCGCACCCGGTGGAAAAGCGCGTGCAGCTGGCCCTCGACGCGCTGAGAAAGATCTATCCGAAGACCGATATCGCTGGGCATATCATTGGCGATTCGATCACCGTTTCCTGGGAAGCCGACCCTTACTTCCTTGGCGCATTCAAAGGTGCCCTGCCCGGCCACTATCGCTACAACCAGCGCATGTACGCGCATTTCATGCAGCAGGCCATGCCGGCCGAACAACGTGGCATCTTTCTGGCCGGCGACGACGTGTCATGGACACCGGCCTGGGTGGAAGGAGCGGTCCAGACATCGCTCAACGCGGTGTGGGGTATCATGAACCACTTCGGTGGCAAGACCCACCCCGACAACCCTGGTCCTGGCGATGTGTTCGACGCTATCGGCCCGATCGCCTTGCCTGACTGAAAGGAGATGCCCATGCGCCTTGCCGTGTTCCAGGGAGAACCTGGCCCGCTGGATGTACCTGGCAATCTGCAGCGACTTCAGCAGCAAGCCAGTATCGCCGCGCAGCGTGGCGCCCACCTGCTGGTCTGCCCGGAAATGTTCCTGACCGGCTACAACATTGGCCTGGCGGCGGTGGAGCGCCTGGCCGAAGCGGTCGATGGCGCCTCGGCCATGGCCGTCGGGAAGATTGCCCAGGCCCATGGCATCGCAATCGTCTACGGCTATCCAGAGCGGGCGGAGGACGGGGCGGTCCATAACAGTGTGCAACTGATCGACGCCCACGGGCGCAGCCTGTGCAACTACCGCAAGACCCACCTGTTCGGCGAGCTGGACCGCAGCCTGTTCAGCGCCGGCGCCGACCATTTCCCGGTGGTGGA
This sequence comes from Pseudomonas sp. Marseille-QA0332, assembly GCF_054950175.1. Taxonomy (NCBI): domain Bacteria; kingdom Pseudomonadati; phylum Pseudomonadota; class Gammaproteobacteria; order Pseudomonadales; family Pseudomonadaceae; genus Pseudomonas; species Pseudomonas sp. Marseille-QA0332. The sequence continues at coordinate 3,854,101 of NZ_CM143106.1, read as the reverse complement.
GCTCGATGGCTGGAAGCTGGGGCTGCTGATCTGCTACGACATCGAGTTTCCGGAAAACGCCCGGCGCCTGGCGCTGGATGGGGCCGAACTGATCCTGGTGCCCACGGCGAACATGACGCCGTATGACTTCATCTGCCAGGTGACCGTGCGTGCCCGTGCCCAGGAGAACCAGTGCTACCTGGTCTATGCCAACTACTGCGGCGCCGAGCAGGACCTCCGGTATTGCGGCCAGAGCAGCATCGTCGGGCCCGATGGGAGCCTGTTGGCCATGGCCGGGCACGATGAATGCCAGTTGCTGGCCGATCTGGAACAGCGCCGCGTGCAACAAGGACGAGCGGCATTTCCCTACCTGAGCGACCTGCGTCGCGACCTGCATGGTGGATCGCGCCGCACCTGAGTTTTCCGCTAGCATGGTGGTTCGCCTTGCCGGAGCTGCCATGCCTGACGCAACCCGCCACCTGATCCTGGACAACGGCCTGCACCTGACCCTGCGCCAGGCGTCGCGCCTGAAGCGTTGCGCCGCGGCGCTGCGGGTGGAGGCCGGCAGCCACGACGCGCCAGCGGCCTGGCCAGGGCTGGCGCACTTTCTCGAACATCTCTTCTTTCTCGGCACCGCCCGTTTTCCCTTGCAGGACGGGCTGATGCGACATGTCCAGGGCGTGGGCGGCCAGCTCAATGCCAGCACCGGTGAACGGGCCACGGACTTTTTCTTCGAAGTGCCCCCGCCAGCGCTGGCCGGCAGCCTCGAGCGTCTGTGCCAGATGCTGGCCGAACCGGACCTGACGCTCGAGCGACAGGTTGGCGAGCGAGAAGTGATCCATGCCGAGTTCATCGCCTGGTCGCGCGACAGCGAGGCGCAACGACGCTTCAAGGTCCTGCGGACAGCGGCACCGGGCCATCCGCTGGCAGCCTTCCATGCCGGCAACCGGCATACCCTGCCCCTGCGCAACCCAGCTTTCCAGCAGGCCCTGCGGCAGTTCCACCGGCAGTTCTACCGGGGAGCCGGCATCACCCTCAGCCTGTGCGGGCCACAATCGCTCGATGCCTTGCAGATTCTGGGCAAAACCTTCGGCAGCCTGTTCGCCCAAGGCACCAGGCACAGGCGCGCAGCGCCACCGGCGATGGCAAGCCAACGCTCCGGCTTCGTGTCGTCAACGGATGGAATGGACCTGTGGTTCTGCCATCAAGGCTTGCCCGATGGGGCGGACCAGGCACTGGAATGGTTGCTCGCCTGGCTGTCCGACAGCCGTCCCGGAGGCTGGCTCGACGCGCTTCGTCGACGCGGTTGGCTGCGAGGCTGCGAGTTCGAAACGCTCTACAGCCATGCCGGCCAGCTGCTTTGGCAAGTGCGTGTGCGGTTGAGCCGGCAGGCCTCGGCAAACGAGGTTCAGGCACTGCTTCACGACTGGCTGGGCTCGATCAGCCAAGCCGGGCAAGATGCAGCATTGCATGCCGAATTCGCCCTTCTGCAAGCGAGCCGCGCATTGGCGGCCAATGCCTTGGAGCTGGCGCAGCGCGACAGTGTCGGCAAGCCTTGGCAGGCCTTGGATGCGCAAGGACGGGAGGCGCTACGTGCGTTGCTCGCCGATCTGCCTGGTGCGTCCCGAAGGCACTGGCAGTTGCCACCAGGCGAACCCTTGCTGCAACCCTTGCCGGACCTCCAGCCCGGCGCGCTGCCGCAAGGCCTGGCAGTCGACCATGAGTTGCCGGCCTGCCGCGGATTCGCTGCGCTGTACCTGCGCTGGCAAATTCGCTCGCCTGCGTACGCGCCTCTGTCGCGGGTGCTAGAGCAAAGCCTGCAGCCGTTGCAGGCGCGCGCCCGACGCGTGGCGCTGCACCTGCGCTTCGAAGCCTGTGGCAGGTATTGGCAGCTACGCTGCATGGGACGCGCGCCGGCTGTGATCCGTGCGGTCGCCGAGGCGCTTGCGATCGTGAATGCGCCTGGCCCGGACGCTTGGCAAGCCTTGCCGCCAGCGCCGCCCCCTTCGATGCCGATCCGTGCGCTGCTCGCGCAGCTGCCTGGCATCCTGCTGGGCGAATCCGCGGCAGCTTCGCCGAGCGGCGCGGCGGCCGACCAGGCAATGCTCGAACTGGCCTGGCAGCAAGCGCGCTGGCAAGGCCTGGCAAGCGGCTTCAGCCCATCCGCGCAAGCCGCCTTGAGCACTGCCCTGCGGATGCTTGCCGGCCAACCTGCATCGTCCGCCTGCACGGCTCTCGGTCGCGGTCTGCACTGGCATCGCCTGCCGGGGGTGAGCAGCGAACATGCCCTGCTGCTTTTCTGCCCACTGCCTGGAAGCAGGGAGGCCGAGGGCCGCCTGCTCGCACGCTTGCTGCAAGGGCCGGTCTACCAGCGACTGAGGGTCGAATTGCAGCTGGGCTATGCGGTGTTCAGCGGGTTTCGTCAGTGGCACGGTCACGGCGGACTGCTGTTCGGCGTGCAATCGCCCCATGCCAGTCCGGCTTGCATCCTTGGCCACTTGCGCGAACTGCTCGAGAGCGAGGTACACATTCACCCAGCTGTCAGCCAGGCACTGGCCGAGCAGTTCGAGCAGACCACGCTGGACAATGCCGAACAGGCGGAGTGGACCTGGCAAGCTCACCTGGCCAGGCGTGTCGGCGGGCTGCAAGGCTTGCGCAGGGCGATCCGCGAGCTTCGGCAAGCCGACCTGGACGCTACGTTGCAAGAGGTCCGCGAGGCCAGGCACGGCTGGGTCTGCCTGGCCACCGCAGCGTTGCCGGCCGAGAGGATGCCGTAGTCGTCCTTGGTAGAGGGCCCATGCCCAGGGATCAGAGGGCGCGAACGCCATGGCCTGCTGGCCCCGAGAAAGACCAGCGCCGGACCGCGGCCGCTACGGACACTTCGACTCGTGGGCTGTTCTGCGCTCATGAAATCCGGCAGCATTTTGTAGGAATTCTCCTACGCTCTAAAGGAACCTCTCCCAGCAGCCAGCACCAAAGACCTAGCGGACCCCCCTCAGAACCTAAACGGAAGGAGTAAGCCCATGTGGACCAAACCTGCATACACTGACCTGCGTATCGGCTTTGAAGTGACCATGTATTTCGCAAGCCGCTGAGCCTGTTCGCGTTCGGACGCCTCGGCCTGCCGAGGCGTTTTCATTTTCCGCAACGGAGAGGCCATGTACATCCAGATTCTCGGTTCCGCCGCCGGAGGCGGTTTTCCCCAATGGAACTGCAACTGCGGCAACTGCAATGGGCTGCGTGAAGGCACCCTGCGTGCCACGCCGCGTACCCAGTCATCGATTGCCCTGTCCGACGACGGCGAGCACTGGATTCTCTGCAATGCCTCGCCGGATATCCGCGCGCAGCTGCAAGCCTTCGCGCCCATGCAGCCGGCCCGCGCGCTGCGCGACAGCGGCATCGATGCCATCCTCCTGCTCGACAGCCAGATCGACCATACCACCGGGCTGCTCAGCCTGCGCGAAGGCTGCCCGCATCAGGTCTGGTGCACCGAAATGGTTCATCAGGACCTGAGCACGGGTTTTCCGCTGTTCAACATGCTCGAACATTGGAACGGTGGCCTGCGCTGGAACCGCATCGAGCTACACGACTGCTTCGTCATCCCCGCCTGCCCGGACCTGCGCTTCACCCCGTTGCCACTGCGCAGCGCCGCGCCGCCCTACTCGCCGCACCGATTCGACCCGCATCCCGGCGATAACCTGGGCCTGCTGGTCGAAGACCTGCGCACCGGTGGCAAGCTGTTCTATGCCCCCGGCCTGGGCCAGGTCGATGACTCGCTGCTGGCGCTCATGCGAGCAGCCGATTGCCTGCTGGTCGACGGTACGCTGTGGGAAGACGATGAAATGCAGCGGCGCGGAGTCGGCACGCGCACTGGCCGCGAAATGGGCCATCTGGCGCAGAACGGGCCAGGCGGCATGCTCGAGGTACTGGAGCCGTTCGCCCGTCAGCGCAAAATCCTCATCCACATCAACAATACCAACCCGATTCTCGACGAAGACTCGCCGGAACGGGCCGAGGTCCATCGGCGCGGCATCGAAGTCGCCTACGATGGCATGAGCATCGAGCTGTAGGAGGATTCGATGAGCGGAGCCAAGCCGATGTCCCCTGCCGAATTCGAACAGGCCTTGCGCGCCAAGAGCGCCTATTACCATATCCACCACCCTTACCATGTGGCGATGTACGAAGGTCGCGCCACCCGCGAGCAGATCCAGGGCTGGGTCGCCAACCGCTTCTACTATCAGGTCAACATTCCGCTCAAGGACGCGGCGATCCTGGCCAACTGCCCCGACCGGGAAGTGCGCCGCGAGTGGATCCAGCGTCTGCTCGACCATGACGGCGCGCCCGGCGAGGACGGCGGCATCGAAGCCTGGCTGCGTCTGGGCCAGGCCGTCGGCCTCGACCCGGACCAGTTGCGTTCGCAAGAACTGGTGCTGCCCGGTGTACGCTTTGCCGTGGACGCCTATGTCAATTTCGCTCGCCGGGCAAGCTGGCAGGAGGCTGCCAGCAGCTCGCTGACCGAACTGTTCGCGCCACAGATCCACCAATCCCGCCTGGACAGCTGGCCGCGGCATTACCCCTGGATCGATCCGGCCGGCTACGAATACTTCCGGACCCGGCTGGGACAGGCGCGGCGCGACGTGGAGCACGGTCTGGCGATCACCCTGCGGCACTACACCACGGCCGAAGGCCAGGCGCGCATGCTGGAGATCCTGCAATTCAAGCTGGACATCCTCTGGAGCATGCTCGACGCCATGAGCATGGCCTACGAACTGGGGCGCGCGCCCTATCACAGCGTCACCCGCGAGCGGGTCTGGCACAAGGGAATCCGTCCATGAGTTTCGACCGCGAGCAAGTGCCCATGTGGCGCCCCGGCTACCGTTTTCAATACGAGCCGGCGCAGAAAGGCCATGTGCTGCTTTATCCCGAAGGGATGATCAAGCTCAACGAGAGCGCCGCGCTGATCGGCGGGCTGATCGATGGCCAGCGAAGCGTTGCCGCGATCATCGGCGAGCTGACCGACCAGTTTCCCGATGTCCCGCAGGTCGCCGAAGACATCGAGCAGTTCATGGAGGTGGCCCATGCCGAACACTGGATCGTCTATGCCTGACGCGCAAGCCAGGTCCGAGATCGGCCTCCCCTTGTGGCTGCTGGCCGAGCTGACCTATCGCTGTCCGCTGCAGTGCCCGTACTGCTCCAATCCCCTGGATTTTGCCACCCAGGGCCAGGAACTGAGCACGCAGCAGTGGTTCCGGGTCATGGCCGAGGCACGCGAGCTGGGCGCGGCGCAGCTGGGCTTTTCCGGTGGCGAACCGCTGGTCCGCCAGGATCTGGCGGAACTGATCGGCGAAGCGCGCAGGCTGGGCTACTACACCAACCTGATCACCTCCGGCATCGGCCTGACCGAGCGCAAGATCGCCACTTTCCGCGACGCCGGGCTCGATCATATCCAGATCAGCTTCCAGGCCAGCGATGAACAGGTCAACAACCTGCTGGCCGGCTCGCGCAAAGCCTTCGCGCAGAAGCTGGCAATGGCCCGGGCGGTCAAGGCCCACGGCTATCCGATGGTACTGAACTTCGTCACCCATCGGCACAACATCGACCGCATCGATCGGATCATCGAGCTGTGCATCGCCCTGGAAGCGGACTTCGTCGAGCTGGCCACCTGCCAGTTCTACGGCTGGGCGCACCTCAACCGGCTCGGGCTGCTACCCACACGCGAGCAGCTGGAGCGGGCCGAGCGAATCACCAACGAGTACCGCGCCCGACTCAAGGCCTCCGGCAATCCCTGCAAGCTGATCTTCGTCACCCCGGACTACTACGAGCAACGACCGAAAGCCTGCATGAACGGCTGGGGCAGTCTGTTCCTTACCATCACGCCCGACGGTACCGCACTGCCATGCCACGGCGCCCGCCAGTTGCCGGTGACCTTTCCCAACGTGCGCGAGCATGATCTGCGACATATCTGGTACGACTCGTTCGGCTTCAATCGCTTCCGGGGCTACGAATGGATGCCTGAACCCTGTCGCTCCTGCGACGAGAAGGAGAAAGACTTCGGCGGCTGTCGCTGCCAGGCTTTCATGCTGACCGGGAATGCCGCCAATGCCGACCCGGTATGCGCCAAGTCCGCCGATCACGGCCTCATTCTCAAGGCTCGGGAGGAAGCAGAACATGCCCAAGTGGCCATCGAACGACTCACCTTCCGCAACGAGCGCAACTCCAAGGTCATCGCTCGTGGCTGAAGTATTCAGCGCCGACCAGGCCGTGGCTGCCAGCACCGATTTCGCCGAACTCAAGGTCGACGCCTGCGGCGTGTTCTGGAACGAGTATCGGCCCGCCGACGGCGCTTGCCGGATCTGGCGCTGGCATGAGCGACAGGCCCGTTGCCTGACGCCCGATGGCTTCAGTGTGCGCAGCCGAGTGTACGAATATGGTGGTGGCAGTTTTGCCGTGGGTGGCGACGGCGTGCTGTTCGTCAACGAAGCCGACCAGCAGATCTATACCCAGCGCCTGGAGGGTGGCGCGCCGCGCCCGCTCACCCAGGATCCGCGACGACGCCATGGCGACCTGCACTGGCATGCGGGGCAGGTACTGGCGGTAGAGGAAGAGCATGCCGACCAGGTCGTCCACCGCCTGGTGGCGATCAGCGCCGGCCAGCGCATCGTGCTGGCCGAGGGCGCGGACTTCTACGCCGCGCCCACGCTCAGCGCCGACGGCCAGCGGCTGGCCTGGATCGAGTGGGACCGCCCGGCCCAACCATGGACGGTCACGCGATTGATGTGTCGGCAGCGCGGCGCTGACGGCTGGCAACCCGCTCGTTGCATCGCGGGTCTTGGAGACATCGAGCAATCGCTGCAGCAGCCGCGTTTCGATCCGCACGGGCGCCTGTATTGCCTATCGGACCGAAATGGCTACTGGCAGCCGTGGGGCGAGATCGATGGGTACTGGCAAGCCTTGCCAGCCGAGGCGGCCGACCATGCCTCGGCGCCCTGGCAACTCGGTGCGAGCACCTGGCTGGCGCTGGGGCCTGATGCTTACCTGGCCAGCTGGTTCGAGGACGGCTTCGGCGTGCTCGCCCTGCGCCAGGGACCGGCCGCGCAGCGCCTGGCCGCCGAGTACAGCCGCCTGCGCAGCCTGGCCATGGACGATACGCATGTCTATGCCATCGCCGCGTCGACCTCCCGTCCGGCGGCCGTCATCGCCATCGGTCGCAATGACGGCGTGGTCGATGTCCTTGCCGGCGCAAGCCTGGCGCTGCCCATCGAGGACATCGCCAAGCCGCGGCCGCTCCACTATCCCAGCGGGGACGGCCAGGCCCACGGTTTCTTCTATCCAGCCCGCTCAGGCGAGGCGCTGCCGCCACTGGTGGTGTTCATCCATGGCGGCCCGACCTCGGCCTGCTACCCGGTGTTCGACCCGCGCATCCAGTACTGGACCCAGCGTGGCTTTGCCGTGGCCGATCTCAACTACCGTGGCAGCACCGGTTACGGTCGTGCCTACCGCCAGGCATTGCACCTGCGCTGGGGACAGGTGGATGTTGAGGATGCCTGCGCGGCGGTCGCCTACCTGGCCGAACAGGGATTGGTCGATCCAGCCAAGGCGTTCATCCGTGGTGGCAGCGCCGGTGGCTACACCACGCTTTGCGCGCTGGCCTTCCATGATGTGTTTCGCGCCGGCGCGAGCCTCTATGGTGTCAGCGATCCTCTGGCCTTGGCGCGAGCGACCCACAAGTTCGAGGCCGATTACCTGGACTGGCTGATCGGCGATCCAGGCACTGACATCGAGCGCTACCGAGCACGCACGCCCCTGCTGCATGCCGCAAGGATCGAGGCACCCGTCATCTTCTTCCAAGGCGAACTCGATGCCGTGGTGGTCCCACAGCAGACCCGGGCGATGCTTGCCGCCCTGCAAGCCAATGGCGTGCAGGCCGAAGGGCATTTCTATGCCGATGAGCGACATGGTTTTCGCAAGTCCGCGAATCTGGCACATGCCTTGGAAAACGAATGCAGGTTCTACAGCGATATATTGGCACGCAGGCGCTGACGATCAGTGTCGCCCATCCTGCCTCTGCCGGCATGCTGCAAAACCATCATTCTTGCCAGTTTCCACCGTGGCCTGGCCCGCCTAGATTGATGCACCAGCCCACCAGCTTGGAGACGGCAGCCCATGAGTAATCCAGACAACTTCCTGTTTTGGCTCGGCACGACAGTACCGGAAGGCACTCAGATCGACGACGAGCAAAAAAACCCGTTGGAAATCTTTCGCCGAGTGGAAAACGGCGGAACAGGCAACAGCGCCTCGAGCATCCGGGTTGTTCAGGACGCGCAACGAGGAAAGGTCTGGCTGTTCGAAAAACCTTCCGACGAAGAGAATTATCGTTGCGAATCGAACGGCATCGTCTGGCGAGGAAGCTCCTACGAATCCTGGCTGGAAGGACAAACCTACGAGTTTTCCTGGAGCAGCCGGCTTCCCGATACCCGCAGCCTGGAGCATGGCGACTTCGTCATTTTCCAGTGGAAGTCATACCAGGAAGGCATTCAGAACTACCCTTTCCTGTTCACCGTCAACCGCAACGTATTGTCGATGATCCACTCGAACGAACGACAGGAATGGATCGTCGTTTGGCAAGGGCATGTCAAGAGCGACCAATGGTTCGACATCCGGGTACGAGCCGGATTGTCCAGGGACAAGAACAAGGGCACCCTCTGTCTATACCTGAATGAACAAAGGCAGACGTTTTCGCGCAACAGGAACAACGAGGCCATGCTGGATGACACACTGCTCTGCAGGACACTCGACGAACAGCGCGGCAACTATCCAAAATGGGGCGTTTACAATCGCGATCAGCCTAAACAGACGCTTCGGCATTTCGTCGACAGACTTATGATCAAGCGGATCGAATGAACAGGCTGTCGCGCTCGGCTTCGACAACCTGTGAATTCATCGCAGTAGGATTTGCGCGTTGCCAACCTTGTTTTCAACGCAACCTGCTCGCCGCGCAGTCGCTTCGTGCCAAAGCCTAACGCTTGGCGATGATGTATACCGCATGCACGATGCCAGGAATGTAGCCCAGCAGGGTGAGCAGGATGTTCAACCAGAACGCACCGCCGAAGCCGACCTGCAGGAATACCCCCAGCGGCGGCAGGATGATGGCGATGAGAATTCGGATCAGGTCCATGTCGCGGCTCCTTGGCTAAGTTAAAACAACAGACTGCGGGCCCTGAACAGAGGTTCCGACAGCCGGCCGGCATAAAAAAACGCCCCAGGCCAACTGATACCGGCCAGGGGCGATGCGCAGGAACGCGAGACGGTTCTTTGAATTCGTAAGAAATATTTTCAAGCAGAGGCTTTACCGCTGTTGCCGGGATGTGCATGCACGCGGGCGAAGGCGCGCGCAAGGCGTGTCAGCATCTCGTCGATGTTGCCCTTGCTCACGGTCAGCGATGGAGAGAAGCGCAGCACATCCGCTTGCGGCGCAGCGAGCAACAGGCGCTCTTGCGAGGCAGCCTGCACCAGCTCGACGGCCAGCTCATCGTGCAATTGCAGCCCCCACAGCAAGCCTTGACCACGCACCTCGCCCTGGCCATAGCGCCCGGCCAGACGGCTCAAGCCATCACGCATATGGCGACCGGTATCCTGGACACGCTCGAAGAAACCCGGTTCGAGCACGTTGGCCAACACGGCACTGCCCGCAGCGCTCATCAGTGCATTGCCGTGATGACTGCCACCCAGGTCACCAGGCGCGGCGCAGCAGGCACTGCCACGCGCCAGCAAGGCCGCCAGCGGCACGCCTGCGCCAAGCCCCTTGCCCAGGGTCAGGATATCGGCGCGCACACCATAGAGTTGTTCGGCCAGCAACGCACCGCAGCGACCGATGCCCGTCTGCACCTCATCCAGGATCAGCAGGATGCCCAGCTCCCGGCACAATTGCTCCACGCCTTTGAGATAGTCGCGAGTCGCCGGGATCACACCTGCCTCGCTCTGGATCGGTTCGAGCATGATCGCGACGGTGTGCGAGTCCACGGCAGCATGCAAGGCGGCCAGGTCGTTGAATGGCACCCTGCTGAAACCAGGCGCTGTTGACCCATGCTGATTGCGGGGCGACGAATCGGAGGCCGCCAGGGTAGCCAGGCTGAGGCCGTGGCATGCATGGCTGGCGGTGATGATGTGACCGGCACTGTTACGATGCCGCTGACCCCACTTGCGCGCCAGCTTGATCGCGCTTTCGCACGCCTCCGCACCGCTGTTGAGCAGGTATGCCTGGTCGCTGCCGGTGTTGCGACACAACTGTTCCACCAGTTCCAGCAGGCCCTGGGCATGATAACCGGCGCCAGGATGTATCAATGCCCGAGCCTGCTCGGCCAGTGCCTTGGCAAGTACCTGCGGGCTGTGGCCCAGGCTGTTGATGCCACCGCCCTGGTTGAAATCCAGGTACGCATGACCTTCGCTGTCCCATAGCCAGGAGCCTTGGCCGCGCACGAAGACCTGCTCGCTATGCCGCTCGCCGGGCATCAGCCACTGGCGCGAGGCACCAGGCGTGGCGGCCTGAGCAGCCGGCACGCTGATGCGCTCGTCGGCGGCAGGAGCCCCACGGCGCAGCTTGAACAGGTTCATGAAGGCTCCAGCGAATCACGGTCGAGAAGGTCAGGGTCGGTCATGTGCCGGACGGCAAGTCCGCTGCGATGCGGTTTTTTTGCCTGGCCTATCCAAAATCACTTTCATCCGAATCGGTTCGAGTCGCTTCAGGAGACTGCGAACCGCTGTAATGCCGGATAGACTAGGCACTTAGCGGTCCTTCGACCATTTCGTTTTTCGAGCTTTTTCGATAAGTAGTACTTATGGATTTCCGCCAACTGCGCTATTTCGTCGCGGTCTATGAAGAAGGTCATGTCGGGCGCGCGGCCGAGCGGCTTTCGCTCTCGCAACCGGCGCTGTCGCAACAGATCCGCCAGCTCGAGCATGGCCTTGACCTGAACTTGTTCGAGCGCAGCAACAAGCGCCTGCTGCCGACCCTGGCCGCGCATACCCTGTACAACCATGCCGTGCCGCTGCTCGATGGGCTGCAGCGTGCGCGCGAAGCCATGCGCAGCTTCAAGGGGCAGTCGTTGCGGACGCTGGCCATCGGCGTGCTGCAGACCGTGCGCCCAAGCCTGGTGCCGCGCCTGCTGGAGCGCCTGCGCAAGGCGCAGCCGCATCTGGTCGTGCAGATCTACGAGCTGTCGGGCCTGGAAATCGAGCGGCGGCTGCTCAACGGTAGCCTGGACATCGGCATCAGCTACCTCTCGCCACGGCAGCCAGGCCTGCATGGCTTGCTGCTCTACGAAGACGAGTTGCAGCTGGTCATTCCGGACAATCATCCGTTGAAGGACTTCAAGAAGGTCTCGCTGCGCCAGGCGGCCGAGCTGCCCATGCTGATGCTGGGCGAGGAATTCCAGATCCGTCAGATCTGGCAGGCCGAGTTGGCCAGCCTCGGTCGGCGTCCGCAGGTCCAGGCCGAGATGAACAACATGGTCGGCATTCTCGACAGTCTGGCGCACACTTCGCTGGCCACCATCCTGCCGGGGCGGGCCAAGGAAGCTGCCGAAGACGAGCAGGCACTGTTGTGGAAACCGTTGAGCGAGCCACGTGTAGCCCTGAAGGTCGGCCTGGTGTTCCGTGACGCACAGCGCCAGCAGGCCTCGGTGGATCTGTTGCGCACACTGCTCGAGGAGGAAAGCGACCCTCGCCAGCTTGGCGCTCCACCACTGGAAAGCCTTGGCTGAAGAACGCGCAAAAAGGAAACCCCGCCGAGGCGGGGTATTCCAGACTGTTTCCCTGACATCCTTTTCGCCCCGCCTCCCTGGCAGGCCATCCTGTGAGTTCCCTTGCTTTCCCTTGCGCCCTGCCATCCTGGCAGAAATTCCTTCAAGTCCTGAGCGCTTCCTGCGCGTCGTCCATGTAAGAAAGATTAACCGTGGATCCAATCTTAGGAAAGTGGAGAAAAGCCACCGCGTGATGTAAGAAAATGCTTACAAATCAGTTTCATTCCCAGACACTTCGTACTATCGCCTGTCATGCCCAAGGCTTAGAACTGGGTTTCATCGAGCAGATAAAGGCTCTGGCTCCCGGCCTTTACCGACATTACCAACGACTGCAGGCGCGGCAGCAGGCGGGCGTAATAGAAGCGTGCCGTGCCCAGCTTGGCGCCGTGGAAGGCTTCGTCGCCCGTACCGGCCAGGGCGGCGCGTGCCATCAATGCCCACATGTAGGCATAAGCCACATAGCCGAAGGCATGCAGGTATTCCACCGAAGCCGCGCCGATTTCCTCTGGACGCACCTTGGCTTGCTTCAGCACCCAGCCGGTGAGATCGTCGAGCTGGTCCAGCGCCCCACCCAGCGGTGTCACGAACTCTTCGAGCCCGCTTTCGGCATCGGCCATGAACGCCCGGACCTCGTCGCTGAACAGCCGATAGAAAGCGCCACCACTACCGACCACCTTGCGTCCCATCAGGTCCAGGGCCTGGATGCCATTGGTGCCTTCATAGATCTGGGTGATGCGTACGTCGCGCACCAGCTGCTCCTGACCCCATTCGCGAATGTAGCCATGCCCGCCGAATATCTGCTGGCCATGAATCGTGCACTCCAGGCCCAGATCGGTCAGGAAGGCCTTGGCGACCGGTGTCAGCAAGGCGACCAGGTCCTCGCTGCGCCTGCGTGTGGCAGGGTCGGCGCTGAACTTGGCGCTGTCGAGCTGCAAGGCCACATAAGTGGAAAAGGCGCGCCCGGCCTCGATCAGTGCTTTCATCGTCAACAACATGCGCCGGACGTCGGGATGCACGAGGATCGGGTCGGCCACCTTGTCGACAGCCTGCGCGCCGCTTGCCGCACGGCCTTGCAGGCGCTCCTTGGCATACGCCACCGCGTTCTGGTAAGAGCGCTCGGCCGAGGCCAGCCCCTGGATGCCGACACCCAGCCGCTCGTAGTTCATCATGGTGAACATGGCTGCCAGGCCCTTGTTCGGCTCGCCAACCAGGTAGCCCGTGGCGCCGTCGAAGTTCATCACGCAGGTAGCCGAAGCCTGAATGCCCATCTTGTGTTCGATCGAACCGCATTGCAGCGCATTGCGCGCGCCCAGGCTGCCGTCGTCCTCGACCAGGAACTTGGGCACCAGGAACAGCGAGATGCCCTTGGCTCCAGCCGGAGCATCGGGCAGCTTGGCCAGCACCAGGTGGATGATGTTTTCGGTCAGGTCATGTTCGCCGCCGGTGATGAAGATCTTCGTCCCGCTGATCCTGTAGCCGCCATCGGCCTGTGGCTCGGCACGGGTGCGGATGATGCCAAGGTCGGTGCCGGCGTGGGGTTCGGTGAGGCACATCGAGCCGGCCCAGGTGCCGTCATACATGCTCGGCAGGTACTTGCGCCTGAGCGCTTCGCTGGCGTGAGCGTTGATCGACAGGCAGGCACCTGCCGTCAGCATCGGATAGAGCCCGAACGACAGGCTCGCGGCATTGACCATCTCCTCGACCTGAGCCGAGATCGCCTTGGGCATGCCCATGCCACCATGTTCCGGGTCGCCACCAACCCCTACCCAGCCACCCTCGGCATACGCCTTGTAGGCGTCAAGGAAACCGGCCGGCGTGCGCACCTCGCCATCCTGCCAGTGGCACCCTTGTTCATCGGCGGCGCGGCTCAACGGCGCGATGGTCCTGGCGGCGAGCTTGCCTGCCTCTTCCAGTACCGCCATGGCCATGTCGGCATCGACCTGCTCGGCCAGCCCAGGCCACTGCGACCACAGGCGCGATACCGCGAAGACTTCATCGAGAACGAAGCGCATGTCGCGCAGGGGAGCTTTGTAGTCAGCCATGACAACCTCGGTCAAATGAGCACGCCAGGCAGGCAAGCGCGCAGGAAGGAAAAAAGGCGGCGAGCTTTTCACTCCACCGCCTTCGCTTTTAGCTTCTAGGTTTTAGCCTGCCCTCAGACGGGCAAGCCGAAATGCTCTTCGTCCATCGCCATCAGGTTGGCTGCGCCGGAAAGAATCGCTGCCACGTGCGCGCGGGTGCGCGGCAGGATGCGCTGATAGTAGAAGCGCGCAGTGTGCAGCTTGGCGGTGTAGAACGCCTGCTCGCTGGTGCCTTCGGCCAGCTTCTGGGCCGCCACGCGCGCGATGTCCGCCCAGAAATAGGCCAGGCACGCATAGCCCGAGTACATCAGGTAGTCCACCGAGGCGGCTCCAACCTCCTCGCGATCCTTCATGGCGGCCATGCCGATCTTCATGGTCAGCTCGCCCCACTCCCTGTTGAGCTGGGCCAGGGGCTCGACGAACTCCTTCAGGGCCTGGTTGCCTTCCTGGGCCTGACAGAATTTGTGGACGATCTTGGTGAAACCCTTGAGCGCTTCGCCCTGGGTCATCAACACCTTGCGACCGAGCAGGTCCAGGGCCTGGATCCCGGTGGTGCCCTCGTACAGCATGGAGATACGGCTGTCACGCACGTTCTGCTCCATGCCCCATTCGGCGATGAAGCCATGCCCACCATAGACCTGCACGCCATGGTTGGCGGCCTCGAAGCCCACTTCGGTCATGAACGCCTTGGCGATCGGGGTCATGAAGGCCAGCAGCGCATCGGCCTTCTTGCGGGCCTCCTCGTCCTGGCTGTATTTGGCGATATCCACCTGCTTGGCGGTGAAGTAGACCATGGCCCGGTTGCCTTCGGCGAAGGCCTTGATGGTCAGCAGCATGCGGCGCACGTCCGGGTGGACAATGATCGGGTCGGCTGCCTTCTCCGGCGCCTTGGGGCCGGTGAGCGAACGCATCTGCAGACGCTCGCGGGCATACTTCAAGGCCCCCTGGAATGCCACTTCGGCATGGGCCAGGCCCTGCAATGCGGTGCCCAGACGCGCCGTGTTCATGAAGGTGAACATGCAGTTGAGCCCCTTGTTCGCCGGGCCGATCAGGTAGCCGGTGGCTTCGTCGAAGTTCATCACGCAGGTGGCGTTGCCGTGGATGCCCATCTTGTGCTCGATCGAGCCGCAGTTCACCGCGTTGCGCTGGCCGATGTTGCCGTCGGCGTCCGGCAGGAACTTCGGCACGATGAACAGCGAGATGCCCTTGGTTCCGGCAGGTGCGTCGGGCAGACGAGCCAGGACGATATGCACGATGTTGTCGGCCATGTCATGCTCGCCGGCGGAGATGAAGATCTTCGTGCCGGAAATCCTGTAAGAACCATCGGCCTGGGGCTCGGCCCGGGTACGCAGCATGCCCAGGTCGGTACCACAATGAGGCTCGGTCAGGCACATCGTGCCGGTCCACTCGCCGGTGACCAGCTTGCTCAGGTAGGTGTGCTGCTGTTCGGCGGTGCCATGGGCGGACAAGGTGTTCATGGCGCCATGGGACAGGCCTGGGTACATGCCCCACGACCAGTTCGCCTCGCCGACCATTTCGCTGATCGCCAGGCCCAGGGACTCGGGCAGGCCCTGCCCGCCATGGTCCATGTCGTGTGCCAGGCTCGGCCAGCCGCCCTCGACGAACTGTTTGTAGGCCTCCTTGAAGCCACTGGGCGTGCGTACCCCCTCTTCGCTCCAGGTGCAGCCTTCCAGGTCGCCGACCCGGTTCAGGGGCGCCAGGACCTGCTCACAGAACTTCGCACCCTCCTCGAGGATCGCGTCGACCATGTCCGGCGTGGCCTCCTCGCAGCCTGGCAGGCTCTGGTAGTGCGCGTCATAGCCAAGCAACTCGTCACGCACGAAGCGAATGTCACGCAAGGGGGCTTTGTAATCAGGCATGGCGAGGAACCTCTGCTGGAGTCCGGATGGGGCGACCAGGATGACGCCGACCAGCATGCGTCGGCCACAGGTCAAACAGTTGTTTGAAACTTACGTTTAGCCCAGGTGCTTGTCAAGGAGGGTCAGGCAGGGCTTTGCTGCCACGAAAAGGGCCATTTTGGCCACGATCGGAATGACCGCCCGGTCATGGCCTGGACGCGTCGTCGCGCAGGCCATGTGCTAGTCCAGAAGGTCCAGTTGCAGGTAATGAGCCACGCTTTGCGCGTCGGCCATCTTCAACCTCGGCACGCGCCCCAGGCAAGGCGCTGGCAGGCGCTCGGCCAGGCTGGCCAGGTTCTGCTCGAGACGCGAGGTGCGCGGCTCGACGATGTTGGCGACCCAGCCGGCCAGCTGCAGGCCATCGCGACCGATGGCCTCGGCACTGAGCAACGCATGGTTGATGCAGCCCAGACGCACGCCGACCACCAGGATCACTGGCAGCTTCAAGGCAATGGCCAGGTCCGACAGGTTGGCATGCTCGGACAGTGGCACACGCCAGCCACCGGCGCCTTCCACCAGGGTGAAGTCCGCTTGATGGGCAAGGACCTGGCGCATCGACGCCAGCAGCGACTGCACCGAAAGCGCCACCCCGGCTTCGCGGGCCGCCAGGTGGGGGGCGATCGCAGGCTCGAAGGCGAATGGATTGACCTGATCGTAGGGTAGCTTGATGCTGCTCTGCTCGATCAAGGCCAGCGCATCCGGATTGCGCAGTCCCTTGCTGGTCACCAGGCAGCCGGAGGCCACCGGCTTGGCGCCGAGCGTGGCCTGGCCCATCGACCGCGCGGCATGCAGCAGTCCGGCGGCAATGGTGGTCTTGCCGACGTCGGTATCGGTCCCGGCAATGAAATAGGCCCGGCTCATCTCATGCGTCTCCTGCTCGTGGCTTGCGCAACACACCATAGACCACCTGGTAGGTCGCTGGCAGGCCGGCAGGCTGGCGCCAGCCCTCGTAGGCCTGAAGCAGGCCCTGCATGCGAGCCCTGCCGGTCAGTCCGCCGGGCCGTCCCGGGTTGAGGTTGTGCGCGCCAAGCGCCTTGAGCTCATGGGTCAGGCTGCGTACATCCGGGTAATGCAACACCTGCGCCTGGCGATGCAGGCCGAGGAGCTGCAGGCCACTGGCATGGCAATGCTGCTGATACGCCTCGAACTGCCGGAAGCGATTGACATGCACCATGCCATCGACCTGCTGCCAGCTGGCCCGCAGCTCCTCGAGCGTACCGACGCACAGGCTGCTCAATGCCAGCACGCCGCCCGGGCGCAGGACCCGGCGTACCTGCGCCAGGACCTGGTCGAGGCGGCTGCACCATTGCACCGCCAGACTGGAAAACACCAGGTCCACGCTGTCATCGGCAAGGGGCAGGCGTTCGGCATCCCCGACCACGTGAAACGAAGCGCCACCCTCGCGCCGGGCGTGCTGGAGCATGCCCTCGGCGATATCCAGGGCGATCCCCTGGGAGCCGCCGAAACGTTCGCTCAAGCGGCGGCTGAAGTGACCGGTGCCGCTGCCCAGGTCAAGCCAGCGCGAAACCGCCAGGTCGGCTGGCAATTGCCCGAGCAGGTGCTCGCCGACTGCCCGCTGCAAGGCAGCGACGCTGTCATAGGTGGTCGCGGCCCGGGAAAACGAAGCCGCCACCTGGCGCTTGTCCGGCAGGCCGGTGGCCTGGTTCGGCCAGGAAAGATCAGTCATCGCCACTCTCATGCAGGAAATTTTTGATGCTCACGGCCAGATCCTGTGGATATTCCACCAGGAAGGCATGGCTGCAGTCTTCCACCAGGCCCACCTCGACATCCGGCAGCATGTCGCTCAGGGCTTGGGCCGCCTCGGCGGGCACCAGGCCATCGCCCCCCGCGAACAGGTGCAGCTGGGGGCCGTCATAGGCCTGCAGCGCGGCGCGGGTATCCAGTTGCTTGAGCACCTCCAGGCCATTGGCCAGGTACAGCGGGTCGGTATCCGGAACACCGATGCTCAACTGGCGCAGCACGCCGCGCGGCTCGCGCGCGCCTTCGCTGCATAGCGTGCGAAAGCGCCTGAGGGTGACCTGGGTATGGCTGCGGCAGCCATCGAGGAAGGTTGCGAAGGTGTCGGCCGCCATGCCCTGGGGCCAGTCCGGACGGCTGACGAAACTCGGGTTGCTGGCCAGGGTGAGCAGGCCGCAGCAGTGGTCGCCACGCCTGGCCGCCAACTGGCTGGCCAGCATCCCGCCCAGCGACCAGCCTCCCAGCCAGGCATCGGTCGGCAGCTTGCGGTCCAGATGATCGACCCAGGCTCGCCAGTCGGCCTCGGCCAGTTCGGGAAGCGCCGCCAGCTCCACCTGCAGGCGCGGGTCCTGGGCACGCAGGCTGGCAGCCAGAGGTTCCAGCGAGGCGGTACCCAGCCCCCAGCCAGGCAGAAGGATCAGTCGATTGCGCATTGGCAGGCTCCGGCTATGCATGACATTCGTCCAATGCATTCAACAATAGCCGGACCTGCGCCGCGCTGTGCGCCGCGCTGAGCGTCACGCGCAAGCGCGCACTGCCCATGGCCACGGTCGGCGGACGGATGGCGGTGACCAGCAGGCCACGCTCGCGCAGGCGCTGCGACAGATGCAAGGCCCGCGCGCTGTCGCCGATGAGGATCGGCTGGATGGCCGTCGGGCTGTCCATCAGGCGCAGGCCAATGCGCTGGGCGCCTTCGCGAAACTGCGTGATCAGCGCCGCCAGATGCTCGCGGCGCCAGTGCTCGCGACGCAGCAGTTCGAGGCTCTTGAGCGTGGCGCAGGCGAGCGCCGGGGGCTGACCGGTGGTGTAGATGTAGGGGCGGGCGAACTGGATCAAGGCCTCGATCAACTCCTCGCTGCCGGCGACGAAGGCGCCCGCCGTGCCGCAAGCCTTGCCGAGCGTACCGATCAATACCGGGACTTCATCCAGGCCCAGGCCAAAGTGCTCGACGATACCGCCGCCCTGGATGCCCAGGGTACCGAAACCGTGAGCATCGTCGACCACCAGCCAGGCGGCGTGCCGCCGGGCCACCTGGCTCAGCGCCGGCAGGTCGGCCAGGTCGCCATCCATGCTGAACACGCCATCGGTCACCACCAGGGTGTCGCCATTGGCCTTGGCCAGGCGCGTGGCCAGACTATGCGCATCGTTGTGCAGGTAGCGGCTGAAACGCGCCCCGCTGAGCAGCCCGCCATCGAGCAGCGAGGCATGGTTGAGCCGGTCCTGCAGCACCGTGTCGCCTTTGCCGGCCAGTGCGGTGATGACCCCGAGGTTGGCCATGTAGCCGGTGGAGAACAACAGTGCCCTGGGACGCCCCGTCAGTTCCGCCAGCGCCTGCTCCACGGCATGATGCGGTGTGCTGTGGCCGACGACCAGGTGCGATGCCCCGGCGCCAACGCCCCAGGTCTGTGCTGCGTCGCGCCAGGCGGCGATCACCTCGGGATGATTGGCCAGGCCCAGGTAGTCGTTGCTGCAGAACGCCAGCAACGGCTGGCCGTCGACCACGACGTGTGGCCCCTGTGGGCTTTGCAGCAACGGCCGCTGCCGGTAGAGGCCTTCCGCGCGCCGCTGCGCCAGCCGCGAGGTCAGGTCGAAGGCCATGCTCAGGCCGACGCTGCGTCGTGGAACAGCTCGCTGTTGCGCTGCTCGACCAGTGCCTGTTCGATCGCCGCCTGGTGCACCTCGTCGGCATGCTCCTCACGGGCCTCAGGCTGGATGCCGAGCCGGGCGAACAGCTGCATGTCCTTGTCGGCCTGCGGGTTGCCAGTGGTCAACAGCTTCTCGCCATAGAAGATCGAATTGGCGCCCGCCAGGAAGGCCAGCGCCTGCATCTGCTCGTTCATCTGCTCGCGGCCGGCCGACAGCCGCACATGGGACTTGGGCATGAGGATGCGTGCCACGGCCAGCATGCGGATGAAGTCGAACGGATCGACATCGTCCTCGTCGGCCAGCGGCGTACCGGCGACCTTGACCAGCATGTTGATCGGCACCGACTCGGGGTGCTCGGGCAGGTTGGCCAGCTGGATCAGCAGGCCCGCTCGGTCGTCGAGCGACTCGCCCATGCCGAGGATGCCGCCCGAACAGATCTTCATCCCGGCATCGCGCACGTAGGCCAGCGTCTGTAGGCGTTCGGCGTAGGTGCGCGTGGTGATGATGCTGCCGTAGAACTCCGGCGAGGTATCGAGGTTGTGGTTGTAGTAGTCCAGCCCGGCCTCGGCCAGCGCCTGGGTCTGCTCGCGGTCCAGGCGGCCAAGGGTCATGCAGGTCTCCAGGCCCATGGCCTTGACCCCCTGAACCATCTGCAGCACATAGGGCATGTCCTTGGCCGATGGGTGCTTCCAGGCCGCGCCCATGCAGAAGCGGGTCGAACCGATGGCCTTGGCCCGCGCAGCTTCCTCGAGCACCTTCTGCACTTCCATCAGCTTCTGTTTTTCCAGCCCGGTGTTGTAGTGGCCCGATTGCGGACAGTACTTGCAGTCTTCCGGGCAGGCGCCGGTCTTGATCGACAGCAGGGTCGAGACCTGCACGCGGTTGGCATCGAAATGCGCGCGGTGCACGCTCTGGGCCTGGAACAGCAGGTCGTTGAACGGTTGCAGGAACAGTGCCTTGACCTCGGCCAAGGTCCAGTCGTGACGTGTTGTTGCAGTTGCGCTGGCGCTCATCGGCGTTTCCTTGTTTAGGCTTTGACAGGCGCCGGGACAGCAAGCCCACCAGCGCATCACGGGATGATCGGCATATTTACGGAAGCCTCATGAACTGTCAACTCGCTATGAAAAACCTGGTTTACAAGTGTGCAAATATCAAACAAAGCTGTCTGTTATGCGACCGTGATGCGCAGCAGCCTCTGCCGCTGTGCATGGATTGCGAGGCCGAGTTGCCCTGGCTGGACGCCCGCTGCCGGATCTGTGCCCTGCCGCTGCCCCTCGATGGCCTGGCCTGCGCAACCTGCCACCGGCGTCGGCCGGCCTATCAGCGGGTCGAAGCGCTTTGGCACTATGGATTCCCGGTCGATACCTTGATCACCCGCTTCAAGCACAATGCGCAATGGCCCGTCGGTCACCTGCTCGCCGCCCAGCTTGGCCAGGCGCTGTCGTATCGGTTCACCCAAGGCTTGCCGCGACCTGACCTGCTGTTGCCTGTCCCGCTTGCCCGGCGTCGGCTGCGCCTGCGCGGCTTCAACCAGGCAGCCATGCTGGCCCGCTGGCTGTCACGCCAGCTGTCGATCCGCTGCGAAGACGGCTTGCTGCAGCGTACCCGCGATACGCCAGCACAACAGTCGCTCAGTGCTGCCAGCCGGCGGCGCAATCTGCGCCACGCTTTCGGCCTGCGCCAGGCTGCCGTCGTGCAAGGCCTGCACCTGGCGCTGGTCGATGACGTGCTGACCACCGGCGCCACGGCCCAGGCGCTGGCTGCCCTGCTGCGCCAGGCCGGTGCGCGCCGGGTGGATGTGTATTGCCTGGCCCGCACGGCCAAGCCCGGCCAGTGTTGACTTGGCCAGGCAACTGGCGTCACTTTCGCAGCTTCGTTCGTAGCGCAGCCCTCGCCATGCCATTGCCTGTCCTGCTGACCCAGCTCATCACTCATCGTCCGCAACGCATCGCCTTGCTGCAGCATGTCGCCGAGCAGGGCTCTATCACCCAGGCGGCCAAGGCGGCCGGCATCAGCTATAAGACGGCCTGGGACGCCATCGACGAGCTCAACAACCTGGCTGGCCGCCCGCTGGTCGAACGCAGCACCGGGGGACGCGGCGGTGGCGGCGCCCGGCTGTCTGCCGAAGGCGAGCGCATGGTGCGGCTCTACCAGCGCCTGCAAACCTTGCAGGCCCAGGTGCTCGAAGCCGCCGAGCAGGCTGGCGACCTGGACGTGCTCGGGCGCCTGATGCTGCGAACCAGCGCGCGCAACCAGCTACCGGCACAGGTCAGCGGCCTGCAGCGCGAAGGACGACATGACCGTATACACCTGAGCCTGGCGGGTGGGCTGGCGATCACGGCATCGATCACCCAAGACAGCACCGAACGCCTGGAGCTGACCGTGGGAAGCAACGTGGTGGCGTTGTTCAAGGCTGGCTGGGTCAGGCTGCTGGGCGATGACGAACAGCCCGACCCGCACTGCAACTGCCTGCGCGCCAAGCTCCAGACCATTCTTGCCGACCCTGCCGATGCGAGCGAGGTCGGGGTGCTCCTGGAAAACGGTCAGACCTTGTGCGCCTTCGCCGAGGCCCGCTGGCTGGCCGAACGGCAGCTTGGCCCGGGCGACGAACTGCGCGTGCAGTTCCACCCCGCCCAGGTGCTGCTTGGCGTGCCCGTGTGAACCCGGAGGGCGCTGCCAGGTCGCAGGCGGTCCGTCGCACGACGCGCGATGCGCTACCATGGCCGCACGTAGCCTAACCCGGAGTCAGCATGTCCCACCCTTTCGATACTCTCACCCCCGACCTGGTCCTGGACGCGGTCGAGAGCCTGGGTTTTCTCAGCGACGCCCGCGTGCTGGCGCTCAACAGCTACGAGAACCGTGTCTACCAGGTTGGCCTGGATGACGGCCCGCCGCTGATCGCCAAGTTCTACCGTCCCGGACGCTGGAGCGACGCGGCGATTCTCGAGGAGCATGCCTTCAGTGCGGAGCTGGCCGATTGCGAGGTTCCCCTGGTGGCGCCGATTCGGCACGCGCAACAGACCCTGTTCGAGCACCAGGGCTTTCGCTTCGCCTTGTTCCCGCGACGGGGCGGGCATGCGCCGGAACCCGGCGATCTCGAGCAGCTCTATCGCCTCGGCCAATTGCTCGGCCGTCTGCACGCGGTCGGCGCGGCGCGTCCCTTCGAGCACCGCGAAGCGCTGACCGTGGCCAACTTCGGCCATGCTTCGCTGGAAACCCTGCTGGCCGGCGATTTCGTGCCTGGCGAGCTGTTGCCGGCCTTCGAGTCCGTGGCCCGGGATCTGCTCGAACGGGTCGAAGCGGCCTACGCGGCCATACCCCATCAAGTCATCCGCCTGCACGGCGATTGCCATCCTGGCAACCTGATGTACCGCGACGAATGCTTCCATGTCGTCGACCTCGACGACTGCCGTACCGGCCCCGCGGTACAGGACCTGTGGATGATGCTGGCCGGCAGTCGCGAAGAACGCCTGGCCCAGCTGGCCGAACTGATCGATGGCTACAGCGAGTTCCATGACTTCGACCCGCGCCAGCTTGGCCTGATCGAACCCTTGCGTGCCCTGCGCCAGTTGCACTACAGGGCCTGGCTGGCACGTCGCTGGGACGACCCGGCGTTTCCCCGCAGCTTCCCCTGGTTCGGCCAGCCCCGCTACTGGGGCGATCAGATCCTGGCCTTGCGTGAACAGATCGCAGCCTTGCAGGAGCCTGCGCTGAGATTGTTCTAGGGTTTGCGAAAGACACGCGGCGCGACCAGGCCGGCGCACGCGCCTGTTTCCAACACGGCCTGGGCTGCGTCCTGATCCTTTTCGTCAGCCCCTGCGGGACCGCACGTCCCTGGCTAGAATAGCCCCCGGCTTCATTCGTCATTCGAGCAAGGAATCTGCATGCATGCTGCAAACCCGCGCCGCGGGTATCTCCTGGGCCTTGCGGCCTACATCATATGGGGCTCGTTCCCTCTCTACTTCAAGGCGATCCAGAGCGTGCCGGCGACGGAGATCATCGTCCATCGCGTGCTCTGGTCAGCGCTTTTCGGCTCGCTGCTGCTGGCCGCCTGGAAACACCCTGGCTGGTGGCGCGAGCTGCGCGAGCACCCCCGCCGCCTGGCCATCCTGGCGCTGAGCGGCAGCCTGATCGCCGGCAACTGGCTGACCTATGTGTGGGCAGTGAACAACGGGCGCATGCTCGAAGCCAGCCTTGGCTACTACATCAATCCGTTGGTCAACGTGCTGCTGGGCATGCTGCTGCTCGGCGAGCGCCTGCGCCGGCTGCAATGGCTGGCCGTGCTGCTGGCCGTGCTCGGGGTGGTGCAACAGGTATGGCAGGCGGGCAGCCTGCCCTGGGTCTCGCTGGTGCTCGCCTTGAGCTTCGGCTTCTACGGCCTGATTCGCAAGCAGGCGCCGGTGGCCGCCCTGCCAGGGCTGGTGGTGGAAACCTGGATGCTGGTCCCGCTGGCCTGCGCCTGGTTGTTGCTGCATCCAGCGGCAAGCACCGCCCAGGCCAGCTTCTACGGCAGCAGCGAAGCCTGGTGGCTGATCGCCGCGGGGCCAGTGACCCTGATACCCCTGATGTGCTTCAACGCGGCTGCCCGCCACTTGCCGTACACCACCTTGGGCTTTCTGCAATACCTGGCTCCCACCTTGGTGCTGTTGCAGGCGCTGTGGCTGTTCGATGAGCACCTGTCTGCCAGCAGCCTGGTGGCTTTCATGTTCATCTGGGCCGGCCTGGTGGTCTACAGCGTCGATATCTGGAAAAGCTTGCGCAAGCGCGCCTGATCAAAATGCTGCACATGTTGCCGCAGCCTGTGGCCGACCAGGTCTGCGGCATGCTCCCCCAAAGGTTATCCACAGCTTCTTCCCGAAACCTTGCGCACGCGCCCTGCATCTGATCACTTTTCGTACAAACCTCTACACCCCTTGCTATGTCTGCCTTACAGCGGTAGGCCCCCAGCTTATCCACAGGTCGATTCACGAAAATCCGGGATAACCTTCCGATGCCTCTTCCAGGTGCGACCCTCGGGCCAGGCACCGGCGCTTTAGTCTTATGCCATGGCTCGCGCGCTTCATGTAGTATCTTTTTTCGAGCACTACAGGATGTCCGGATGCTCCACGTCGCCCGCCCTTGGCCACCCTTCATCCGGCAGGCGACACCCAAGACCAAATACAAGAGCCAAGCAGCTGAGCAGAGTGAGCCAAGCAATGACTGAATACGTTCAAGTCGGCGACCTTCAGGTCGCCAAGGTCCTGCATGACTTCATCGAGCAGGAAGCCATCCCCGGTACGGGCATCGTTGCCGACCGCTTCTGGGCCGATGCGCAACAGCTTTTCGACGACCTCGCTCCGCGCAACAAGGCCCTGCTCGCCAAGCGCGACGAACTGCAGGCCAGGATCGATGCCTGGCATCGGGCACGCCAGGGCGAGGCTCATGATCCAGTGGCGTACAAGGCTTTTCTCGAACAGATCGGCTATCTGCTGCCGCCGGTGGAGGATTTCCAGGTCACCACTGCCGATGTCGACGAGGAAGTGGCACGGATGGCAGGCCCGCAACTGGTGGTCCCGGTCATGAATGCCCGCTTCGCCTTGAATGCCGCCAATGCCCGCTGGGGGTCGCTGTATGACGCGCTCTATGGCACCGATGCCATCGCCGAGGAAGGTGGCGCCGAACGGGGCCGCGACTACAACAGGGTGCGCGGCGACAAGGTCATTGCCTTCGGCCGTGCGTTCCTCGACCAGGCCGCACCGCTGGAAGTTGGCAGCCACGCCGAGGCCAGCGGTTATCGCATCGACCAGGGCAAGCTGGTCGTGGCGCTGAGGGACGGCAGCACGAGTGCGCTGCGCCAAGCCGCTCAGCTGGTCGGCTACCGAGGCGACGCGGACACACCGACAGCCATCCTGCTCAAGCACAATGGTCTGCATTTCGAGCTGCAGATCGATGCCGACACGCTCGTAGGTGGGATCGACGCCGCTGGCATCGAGGACATCCTGCTCGAATCGGCCCTGACCACCATCATGGACTGCGAAGACTCGGTCGCGGCCGTGGATGCCGAAGACAAGGTCCTGGTCTATCGCAACTGGCTAGGCCTGATGAAAGGCGACCTGGCTGAGCCGGTGAGCAAGGCGGGCCGGACCTTCACCCGGACACTCAACGCGGATCGTCGGTATACCGGCATGGATGGATCGGAGCTGACGCTACACGGCCGCGCGTTGCTGTTCGTACGCAATGTCGGCCACCTCATGAGCAACCCGGCAATCCTCGATGCACAGGGCAATGAGCTTCCCGAGGGTATCCAGGACGCGCTGTTCACCGGGCTGATCGCCCTGCATGACCTCAAGGGCAATACCGCTCGACGCAATAGCCGCAGCGCAAGCGTCTACATCGTCAAGCCCAAGATGCATGGCCCAGAGGAGGTCGGCTTCGCCGTGGAGATCTTCAGCCGCGTCGAAGACCTGCTGGGCATGCCGCGCAATACCCTGAAGATTGGAATCATGGATGAAGAACGGCGGACCACCGTCAATCTCAAAGCTTGCATCAAGGCCGCGTCCGAGCGGGTAGTGTTCATCAACACCGGTTTCCTCGACCGCACCGGTGATGAAATCCATACCTCGATGGAGGCCGGGGCCATGGTACGCAAGGGCGCCATGAAGCATGAACGCTGGATCGGCGCCTACGAGAACAACAACGTCGATGTCGGCCTGGCCACCGGCCTGCCGGGACGCGCCCAGATCGGCAAGGGCATGTGGGCCATGCCCGACCTGATGGCGGCCATGCTCGAGCAGAAGATCGCGCACCCGCTGGCCGGCGCCAACACCGCCTGGGTGCCTTCGCCGACCGCGGCCGTGCTGCATGCCTTGCACTATCACAAGGTAGACGTGCCGCAACGTCAGGCCGAACTGGCCAGGCGCGTCCCGGCCGCGCTGGATGACCTCCTGAGCATCCCGCTGGCGACCACCCCCGACTGGTCGCCCGAGGAGATCGGCAACGAGCTGGACAACAATGCCCAAGGCATCCTTGGCTACGTGGTGCGCTGGATCGACCAAGGCATAGGCTGCTCCAAGGTACCCGACATCAACGATGTAGGACTGATGGAGGACCGGGCGACCTTGCGCATTTCCAGCCAGCTGCTGGCCAACTGGCTGCGCCACGGGATCATCAGTCAGGCCCAGGTCATGGAAAGCTTCGAGCGGATGGCGCAAGTGGTCGACCGGCAAAATGCCGATGACCCAGGCTATCGTCCAATGGCGCCGGACTTCGCAGAGAACATCGCCTTCCAGGCAGCCGTGGAACTGGTGCTCGAAGGCGCCCGGCAGCCCAACGGTTATACCGAACCGGTCCTGCACCGGCGGCGGCGCGAGTTCAAGGCACGCCAGCGCTGATCGCGATCGGTGATTCCGGGGCCGCCTGGCGGTCCTGGAATCCCATGCCCACTGCCCTACTACGCCAGCCGCAATTCCTTTCTCACCAGCTCCAGCAACCTGTCCAGGTCGACCGGCTTGAGCAGGAAGTCCACCACGCCCAGGCGCATGACATCCACGGCTTCCTTCACGTCGGTATCACCCGAGACCACGATGATGGAAAGCGCGGCCCGCTCCGACTCGCGAATCTGCCGGATCAGCTCCAGACCGTCCTTGGGCACCATGCGCAAGTCGGTGATCATCAACCCGATCCCCGGTTCGCGACGCAGGGCGTCGAGCGCCGCCTGGGCACCATTGGCCTCCAGACAGTCGATTCCCTTGGTCTTGAGGTAGAGGCACAACGCTGTGCGATTGACCACATTGTCATCTACCACCAGCACCTGTTGCGCCGGGGCCGGTGGCGCCGAAACCGTAGCCAGGGCTTCGCGCTCGGCATCGCTGAGGATTTCATCAAGCTCAACCATGGTCCACTCGTCAAAAAAATTCCCTTTAGCAAGTTCAGACCGCAAAACACCGTTGCGCAAACTGCCTTTCGTCGGATATTTGACACATCCACCGGCTGGGCCAGGCCGCATGATCGCGCGCGCGGGCGCCTTTCGTACAAGCCTAGACTTACGTCCAATGGGCAGGACCAGGCCCGCCTCTCACCATTGATGCACCACAAGACGCCGTGCGCGTCCAGATGCAGACCTCTACATGCGGTAGTTCCATGAGCAGACAGGACGCCTACAGCCAGGCGGGCAAGACCGCCGTACTGCAGAATATCCAGGGCACCATGCAGTTCCTGCAGCGCTTTCCCCCGTTCAACCAGATGCAGCAGGCACACCTGGCCTACCTGGTCGAGCAGTGCCAGCTGCGTTTCCATGCCGCCGGCGAAAGCATTCTCAAGCCATCGGACGGGCCGGTCGAACACTTCTACATCGTCAAGCAAGGCCGGGTGATAGGCGAGCGCCAGCAGATGACCCGAGCAGGGATGGAAACCACCTTCGAAATCACCACCGGCGAGTGTTTTCCGCTAGCCGCGCTGCTCGGCGAGCGCGCCACGCGCACCGAGCACCTGGCCGCCGAGGATACGTTCTGCCTGCAGCTGGACAAGACGGCGTTCATCAAGCTGTTCTCGCTGTCGGACGTATTCCGCGATTTCGCCCTGCGTGGCGTCAGCAGTTTGCTCGACCAGATCAACCAGCAGGTCCGGCGACGCGCGGTCGAGACCCTTGGCACCCAATACTCGCTCAATGCGCCCCTGGGTGAGCTGGCCATGCGCCATCCCATCACCTGCACACCGGCGACCCCGCTGCGCGACGCCGTGCGCGCCATGCACGAACAGCAGGTCGGCAGCATCGTGATCGTCGATCCGCAGCGCTTCCCCATTGGCATCTTCACCCTGCGCGACCTGCGCGAAGTGATCGCCGAACCGAGTGCGCAACTGGATGCTCCGGTCGGCCAGTACATGACCGCATCGCCGTTCTACCTGGCCCCTTCGGCGACCGCCTTCGACGCTGCCATGGCCATGACCGAGCGGCACATCGCCCATGTCTGCCTGGTGGAAAATCAGCGACTGTGCGGGGTGGTTTCCGAGCGTGACCTGTTTTCCCTGCAGCGGGTCGACCTGGTGCACCTGGCACGCACGATCCGCCATGCGCCACGGCTCGATACGCTGGTGGCGCTGCGCGGCGAGATCGGCCTGCTGGTCGAGCGCATGCTGGCCCATGGGGCTTCTTCGACTCAGATTACCCAGATCATCACCTTGCTCAACGATCACACGGTCTGCCGAGTCATCGAACTGGTCCTGGCCGAACGCGGCGATCCGGGCATCGCCTTCAGCTGGCTGTGCTTCGGCAGTGAAGGACGGCGCGAACAGACCCTGCACACCGACCAGGACAACGGCATTCTTTTCGAGGCCCAGGACGCGGCCGAGGCCGAGGCCATCCGCGCGCGCCTGCTGCCACTGGCGCAGTCCATCAACCAGTGCCTGGCGCAATGCGGCTTCCGGCTATGCGAGGGCAACGTGATGGCAGGCAACCCGCAACTGTGCCTGTCGCGCGCGGAATGGGCCCAGCGCTTCGCCGGGTTCATCCGCCAAGCCACGCCGGAAAACCTGCTCGGTTCGAGCATCTACTTCGACCTGCGCGTGGTCTGGGGCCAGGAATCGGCTTGCGAAGGTCTACGCCAGGCCATGCTCTACCAGGTCGCAGATAACCGCCTGTTCCAACGCATGATGGCCGAGAACGCCCTGCGCCAGCGCCCGCCGGTAGGACGCTGGCGCGAGTTCGTGCTGACGCGCCAGGGCAACGACCGCACCGCGACGCTGGACCTGAAGGTCCAGGGCCTGACGCCGTTCGTCGACGGTGCGCGCCTGCTGGCGCTGGCCAACGACATCGGTGCGAGCAACACCTTGGAGCGCCTGCGCCAACTGGTGGCCAAGGGAGTACTGGAGCCGCTCGATGGCGCCGCCTATGAGGAGGCCTACCACTTCATCCAGCAGACACGCATGCAGCAGCACCAGCGCCAGAGTCGAGAGAATCAGCCTTATTCCAACCGGCTCGACCCCGACAGCCTCAACCATCTGGATCGACGCATCCTGCGCGAGTCCCTGCGTCAGGCACAACGCCTGCAAGCCAGCCTGGCGCTGCGGTACCAGCTATGAGCCTGCTCGACTGGCTGCGGCCTGCCGCGCCCAACCTGGATGCGCACTTGCGCCAGCGCCTCGAACGCTTGCCTGCGCCGCGACCGCTCGGGGTCGAAAGCCTGCGCGAACAGCGCTGGGTGGTGCTGGACCTGGAAACCAGCGGCCTGAATCTCAGCCGCGACGTGGTGCTGTCCATCGGCGCGGTGGTGATCGAAGATGGCGCCATCGATCTTGGGCAGCAGTTCGAACGGACCTTGCTCCGTCCTGGCCGCAAGACCACTTCCAGCGTGCTGATCCATGGCCTGGGCCCAGGTGCCCTGGCAGCCGGCTGCGACCCACGCGAAGCCCTGCTCGAGTTGCTGGAGTTCATCGGCGCCAGCCCGGTGCTGGCCTTCCACGCGCCATTCGACCAGCACATGCTGGCCAAGGCGCTGAAGGAGAGCCTTGGCTATCGCCTGCGTCATCCGTTTCTGGACGTGGCCGAACTGGCGCCGATGCTCAACCCCGACACGCTCTTGCGCGAACCGGGCCTGGACGACTGGATCGCCCGGTTCGGCCTGGAGGTCCATGAGCGTCATCATGCCAGCGCCGATGCGCAGGTCACCGCAGAACTGGCCTTGATCCTGCTCAGCCAGGCCCGTCGGCAACAGCTCGACAGCCCCCTGCAACTGGAACAGCGACTGCGCCAGTGGCGACGACGCAACCTGCACAGGCATGGCCTTTAGGCAGTAGATAACTGTTGCCCGGGCATAGCGCTGCTCGACAGCATGGCATGTTCTCATCACCCGGGACATGAACCATGACGCCACTGCAAAGCCTCGAAGCGCTCGACCTACAAGCGACCACGCTGTTGGAACTGCCAGCCGGCATCGAACAGTCGCTGGATCTGCATGTGCAACAGGTGCTCTCCAGGCCCGAGCTGAAAGCGGCCGATCTGCTGCTCGATGGCCAGAGCCTGCTGACAAGGGTCGGCCAGCGCCTGGCTGGCGAGCAGCCTTTCACCGCGCCTGCCGC
This sequence comes from Pseudomonas sp. Marseille-QA0332, assembly GCF_054950175.1. Classification (NCBI taxonomy): domain Bacteria; kingdom Pseudomonadati; phylum Pseudomonadota; class Gammaproteobacteria; order Pseudomonadales; family Pseudomonadaceae; genus Pseudomonas; species Pseudomonas sp. Marseille-QA0332. The sequence goes on along the minus strand of NZ_CM143106.1, from coordinate 3,823,648 downwards.
TGGCCAGGTAGCGCGGGAACGGATCAGCCTGCCGGCCGGCTTCGCCCAAGCCATCGAAAGATTTTGCCAGCAGGCGAGGCAGACCTATCATCGCCGTTTCGTCGACTACTGGCTGGAGCGCGACAGCCGTGGCCTGACCCGACGCTCGCGCCTGGTCGTGCTGCGGCGCGAGCAGCTGGATGCGGAAATCCGCCTGCGCCTGTTCGACCAGACGCTGGAGCAGGCGGAGGCCGAACTGCTGCGCATTTGCATCGAACGTGGCCGGCCCTGGCAGCGGCAACACCTGCCGAGCGACGCGCGACCCCAGGTGTACCGACCCTTGCTCGACGGCAGCGACCCCAGCTGGCGCTTGTACCTGCCTGGTTCGCTGGTGCTGGTGGAGCGGGGCCCCGAAGGGCGTATGGTCGAGCCCGGGGAACCGGTCGGCAAGGCCCTGCTGTGCAGCCTTGCCCATGGTATCGAAGCCTTCGCCAGCCTTGCCGACTTGCATCTGGAACTCTGCGAACGCCTGGAGGACCCGCTCCAGAGTCGCCCGCTGGTCGAATTGCTGGTCGACCCGCAAGCCCAGCGCCGAGCCTGCCAGGCCGAACGCCTGCGCTACGACTGGTATACCGATGACTTCGTGCACGCCCAGGTCGATGCGGTGCGCAACGCCCATCGTCACAGGCTCGCGCTAGCCTGGCAGCAAGCCTGGAACAGCGGCCTGCAAGCGGATATCCCGGCCTTCGATGCGGCCCTGCAGGCGCAGCTCCAGCTCGACCAGGTGTTTTCCAGCAAAGGCGCGCTGGCGACTCGCTATGCACTGCTGCTGGAAAAACACCTCCCTGCCTGGCTGCGCAACGCGTCCCAGCAAGCCTTGAGCCATATCATGCAAACGTTGCAGGAACTGGTCGTCGCCATCGAGCAGGCCGCGGCGCCTGGAATTCCTACACTCGAAGAGTTTCACCAGCGTAACCGCCTGCTGGACTGGACCCGCCAACGTCTGCAAGCGCGCCTGCTCCATGCCACGGGCCTGGAGCTCGACGTACGACAGCTGCGCCTTAGCGTCACCATGGCCAGGCAGGTCGGTCCGGTCTTCAATCCCCTGATGCCGAGCAGCTACATACCGATAGCCAATCGGCCCCAGGTCGGCGACACCATCGAACTGGTCCCGGTCACCTACAAGCTCGAGGAACTGGCCCTGCTGAACATCGCCTGGTTCGATACCGACTACTGGCTGACGGCCCGGCTACATCGCGCCGACGGCCGCCCGGCTCCTGCGGGGCTCGATGCAGCACTGGTCAAGCGCCTGATCCGCGAGCTCAATGCCGGCAACAGTTATCCGGCCTTCCTGCGCTGGCACCTGCTCGAGTCCGCCAACGGCAAATGGCGGCAATGGGCCCATGGCCGGATCAATCGCGCACGCATGCGCAGCGAAGCGGCAAAGGCCCTGCATGCCGGCCATTATCTGGAGACTTGGCCAGGGCAAGGCTATGCCTGGACCCGCAGCGTGCTCGACTACCCGGACAATGCGCACCGACCATTGGTCGAAGGACGACGGATCGTCGTCAGCCAGCTACTGGTCGATGGCCACACCCTCCAAGGTGTACTGCTGGTCAGCTCCCTGGATTCGAGCCCCTACTTCCTGCTCTACGCGGCAAATGCGCCAGACAGCCGTCCCTGGCGCCATTACCGCAACCCCAGGCATCTGCTGCGCGCCTTGCGCGAAAGCGTCGAATTGCGCCGCTACGTCAAGGAGCGCCTGCCGCTGCTACCCGAACAGCAGGTCGAAAGGCTGCTGACCAGAGGGCGCCTGGCCGCACACCTGCAACGCCCCTTGATCGCAGGCAATCTGTTCGATGCCTGCTACCTGGCACAGGTTCAGGCGTTGCGGGAAAAGGTCGATGCCAGTAGCAATACGAGCCTGGAACTGCTTGGCGAAACGGCCCTGCAGACGTTCTGGATACTGCTGGACCTGGTCAGCGTGTGGCTGCCGCAACGCACCCTGGCCGCTCTGGCGTTCGGCAGGGCGGCTGTCGCCACGCTCGACAGCCTCGAGGAGCTGCAAGAGGATGATCGCCTGGGCGCGCTTTCCCAAGCCATCGAGGCTCTGGCCCATGCCGCCGATGGCGTCGGTACCATCGCCGGCTCGGCGATCACTCGCAAGGCCATACGCCATATGCCGCCCAACCCGCCGGGTTCGCTGCCCAATCATTACCAGGTGGCTCCGGAAGTCGGCAAGCTGCGCTATCGCCTGGGTGGTCTTCATGGCGAGGGCGTCTACGAGATGCCGTCGCCGTACCAGGGGCTCTCCCACTACTACATCAAGGACAACGCCGAACGTTTCTACCAGGTCCGCTTCGACGGACGTCGCTGGCGAGCGGTCGATCCCCAGCAACCGGACGCCTACTTGCAGGTACCGATCAAGCGCCGCGCCGATGGCAACTGGATCGTCGACTCGCCGGTGCTGTGGTACGACGGTCTGCCGGACCTCGCCCAACTGCTCGACGACTGTGCACTGACCGAACCGGCAAGCGGCACGCCATCAGCCGATGGCAACGGGCTTTACCGCTACGCCAACCAGCTGTACCTGCAAGCCGGCAAACGTCGGGTAGGCTTGCGCAAGCACCTGCTAGCAAACCACTATCACTTGTTGATACCCGCGCAACGCCCCGATGCGACAGTCGCCTGGGCCGTCTTGCGCTGGCAGGAGCGTGAATGGCGGATACGCGTGCGCCAGGCCGGACGCAGCAGCGACTGGCTGGCGCTGCCTGAAGACTATCAGCCCAACCTTGGCAACAGCTGATCCAGGCGCTGGTGCAGGACGCTCTCACTCGGCCAGTTGCGCAGCAGGCGTGCCCGGTCGCGGGCATAGGCCGGTGCGAAGCTGAGCTGAGTGCCGTGCTGGCTCATCGCGTCGAGATCTATCAGCGACCATTGGTCCTCCTGCCAGAACAGGTTGTGACCCTTGAAGTCGCCATGGCTGATGCGCTCGTGGATCAGCCGCTCCATCAGCCGGACCAGCGCCTGCAACTGCTGCTCGGGTACCTCGCCGCTGTCGAGGTATGGCGCGAAGCTTTCGATCAGATCCGGCCCGTCGGCGTGCTCGGTCACCAGGTAGGCGCGACCACGCAAGCCGACGACCCGCTGCTCGAGCACGGCCAGCGGCCTGGGCGTGGCGATTCCGAGAAACGCCAGGCGGTGCCCCTCGATCCACGAGTGCCAGGCCCGGCTCGGACGCCAGAAGCGCTTGAGCCAGTGCGCGGCGTCCTTGATGTTGTAGCGCTTGATCACCAACCGGCGACCGGCGACTTCGACGCAGGCGACACTGGCCGCGCCACCCGTCTTGTATAGATGGCCCTGCTCGATCAGCTCGTCGGCCTGCTCCAGGACTGGCAGCATTGCCTGCGCCTCGCCGCGCACGATCGCGCGCAGGCCGGACAGGCCACGTTCGACGCTGAATAGCGTGCAATCGCGTCCGGCCTTGTCGAGATAGTCCTTCAGGCGCCAGGTACGTACCTTGTCCACCTGCTTCTGCAAGGCCTCCATGGGTAGCGCATGCTCGGCGTTGGCCAGCAGGTAATGCACCAGCAGCTCCTCGATGAACGGCTCCAGAGGCTTGGGCAGCTGGGCGAAGAAGACCCCGAGGTTTTCCAGCACGCGCTGACGGGAAAGCGGCTGGCCAGGCGTCTCGGCCCTAATGCCCGCGCCATCGATGAGGTAAAGCTGGTCGCCTTGGCGGAGCAGGTTGTCCAGGTGCAGGTCCTCCTGCCAGAGGCCCTTGGCATGCAAGTGCGCGACGGCCTCCAGGGCTTGGCCGAGCACTTGCTGCTGTGCTTCGGCCAGAGGTGGCAGCGACTCGACTTCGGCCCAGGCGGCGCCCAGGCTCTGGGCATTCTCCAGGTATTCGAACAGCAGCCAGCCGCCCTCGCCTTCCACCAGGCCATCGGCGAGCAACCTCGGCGTGGTCAGGCCCTGGGTAGCCAGCAGGCGTACCCCGTCGAGCTCGCGCTGGAAGTGGCGCGCGGCGCTGCTGCCCACCAACAGCTTGGCCAGCACCGGGGTCCCGCGCCAGATCCCCGCGCCGACATAACGCTGCCCCGGCAGTACACGCAGCAGGTTGAGCAGTTGCAAGTCGGCGCTGCCAGCGGCATCGGCCAGGGTCAGCGACAACGGCACGTCGGGATTGCGCCCGGCGTTCTTCAGATCAGGCAGACGCATCAGCGAGCCTCCTTGTCACGGCGCCGGCTCGCCAGGCGTTGCTGCCAGGTCTCGACCAGCGCACTGTCTGCCGGCTGCCCGAGATAGGCAGCCAGCAACGTACGGACATCCGCGGCCTGCCAGGCCGGAGCCCGACGCAGCAGCGGTTCCAGGTCCTTCAAGCGGTCGCGCATGCCGAACAGCAGCGGCCGGGTCTTTTCCAGGTCGATCAGCTGCGCCTGCCAACCATCGCTGCGCGCACGCAGGAAGATGTGCTTGGGGTAGAAACAGCCGTGCAGCTGGCCGGCTGCGTGCAAGGTCCTGGCCAGGCCACCACAGGCCTGGACGATCCCCTGGCGGCGCACGGGATCGAGCTGGGGCCAGCGTTCGAGCAGGCTGTCCAGGTCGTTCCAGTCGTCCAGCGCGCGGGTCATGAGGATGGCCCGGTGCTCTCCCCTGGCCTTGCGTTCGCCGTAGAACACTGCCTGCAAGGCGGGTATGCGCAGCTTCTGGTAACGGCTGATGTTGCGGAACTCGCGTGCCAGGGTCGGCTCGCCGAGCGGCCGGTGCAGGGTCCGGGTCAGGTAGTTGGCTTGCCGCTTGAGGTAGTAGCCCTTGCCCTCCAGCTCCAGTCGATAGACGCTGCTCCAGCCCCCGCGGCCGGTGTTGGGCTCGTCGACGGCGTCGAGCTGCAGCGCCCAGAGCGCTTCGAAATCGTCCAGGCCATGGCGTTGCAGCAAGGCCATTTCGGCGTTGGCCAGGTAATCGGTCATTCCCGTCCCTCGAAGAAACCCACCACCCGACGCACGCGGCGCTTGTCCGCTGCATTGAGCCGCTCGTGCCCACGATACTGCAGGTAGAAGCGAAGGCGCTGGGTCGCGGAAAGATGGTATTTGGCCACCTTGTCCAGGCAGGCCAGGTCCTTGATGACCCGATGGCGCAGCATGAAACCGCGCCAGAAATCGCCGGTCGGACAGTCGATGAAGTAGATCGTCGCCTGGTCGTCGACCAGCAGGTTGCGCCACTTCAGGTCGTTGTGGGTGAAATGATGTTTGTGCATGGTCCGGGTATGCCGTGCCAGCTGGCGGCTGACATGGTCTACCCAGGCGCGGTCGAGCAGCCGCGGGTCGTGGCGCTCGGCCAGGACCGACAAATCCTCGGTACCTGGCAATTCCCGGGTGACCATCGCTCCGCGACCGAATGCCAGGCCCTTGCGCTCCAGGCCCCAGGCGATCACTTCGGCGGTGGGAATGCCCCACTTGGCGAACTGCTTGAGGTTCTGCCACTCGGCCTTGATCCGTGGCCGGCCCAGGTAGCGGCGCAGCCCCTTGCCGGCGCCGGTGTAGCGCTTGACGTAGTAGTGGACCCCGTCTCGCTGGACGCGGATCACCTCGCTCAGCGGGTCGCGGGTCAGGTGCTCGCCGCGCAGAGCGAATACCGCGTCGATGCTGCCAAAGTCGGCCGCCAGGGCCTGGTAGCCCGGCGCCAGTGTCCAACCTGCCATCAGAGCGCGTCTCCATAGCGTTGCTTGCGCGCATAGAGTTTGCGTGCTTTGCCCTCCAGTGCGGCGAGCAGGGGCGCCTCGTCGGCCAGGACCTGGCGCAGCGGGCGCTGGAAGTAGCCGCGCAGGAAGCGCAACTTGTCGCGCCGCGTGAGCCCGATGTCCAGGGCGGAGAAGTACAGCGCTGCCAGGTCCTTGTCGCGCCAGCGCCGGGTGATGGCCGGCCGGGTCTGGGCGCGATGCAGGTCGATCAGCGACAGCTTCAGGTCATTGGCGGTCACTGGACGGTCGGTGTGCAGCAGGAAGTGGCAGATGTAGCAGTCGCGGTGGTTGACGCCAGCGCGGTGCATGGTCCCGGTCATTCTGGCCACTTCGTCGATCAATGCCCGCTTGAGGCGTGGCTGGGGCGGCTGGCGCAGCCAGTCGAGACTGAAGTCCTCGAGGCTGATGGTCGGCGCCAGTTCTTCGGTCACGATGAACGAATGCTGTGTCGCCGGGTTGCTGCCGCGCTCGCCATAGGCCACGGCGGTCATGGTCGGCACGCCTGCCTGGTGCAGGCGCTCGATGGCACGCCACTCCTGGCCGGCGCCAAGCACCGGCAGCTTGGCGCTGAACAGGTTCTTGAAGATTTCGCCCCAGCCGATGCCGCGGTGGATCTTGACGAAGTAGCCCTTGCCGGCGACTTCGGTACGCAGCGTGCGCCGCCCTTCCAGCTCGCGGTACACCTGGCCCTGCAGGCTCTCGACGGATTCGAAAGGGTCACGCCCGGCCCACAGGCGCTTGAACGGTTCGGCCAGTTTCAGTTTCATGAGGGCTCCTGGCCGACGATCACGTCGGCGGCACGCTGGGGCATGCTGTAGAGATCGGCCACCTCGGCGAAGGCCAGACCGTTGCGCGACCACATGGCACGGGCCTGGTCGTCCTCGAGCATGCGCCGCAGGCAAGCGTCGAGCTGCGACTGTTCGAACGGATCGTCCAGCACCAGGCCGCTGTCGGCCTCGGCGATGTAATGGGCGTAACCGCACACCTTCGATACCAGCACCGGCAGCCCGGCGACCAGCGCCTCGAGCAGCACGGTTCCGGTGTTTTCGTTGTAGGCCGGATGGATCAACAGGTCGGCGCCGAGCAAAAAGCGCGGGATGTCGCTGCGACCCTTGAGGAACTGCACATGCTCGCCGAGACCGAGGCCAGCGCTCTGCAACTGGAACACCTTGGGATCGTCCTGGCCGATCACCATCAGCCGGGTACGCTTGCGCAATGCCGGCGGCAGGGCGGCCAGGGCCTTGAGGCTGCGGTCGACGCCCTTGGTCTTGAAGCCGGAACCGATCTGCACCACCAGCAGGTCATCTTCGCCCAGGCCGAACTCCCGACGGAACCCGTCACGCACGCAGTCGGCATTGGCCGGGCGTCGACGGTCCGGGGAGATGCCCGGCGGCAACAGGTGGAAGCGTTCCAGGGGCGTGGCGTAGTGCTTGATGAACAGCGGTTGCTGCACCTCGGAAATCATCAGTATCTCGGTCCCGGCATCCGCGGCGAACACGGCCCGCTCGTAGTCGGCGAAGTGCCGATAGCGGCCCCAGCGGCGATACAAGCCACCGCGCAGGGTCTGGGCCTTGTCCTCGAAGCAGCCGTCGGCGGCGTAGTAGACGTCCAGCCCTGGCATCTTGTTGAAGCCGATCAGCCGGTCGACCGGTCGTCGGGCAAGGTCGGCGGCCATCCAGGCACTGAGCTTCTCGTTGCGCCGGTGGTTGAACAGTGCTTTGACCGGAGCGATGAGCACCTCGAAGCCCGGCGGCACCTCGCCTTCCCAGATCAGCGTATAGACACGGATCTGATGGCCGCGCTGCTGGCACTCCAGGGCGATGCGCATGAAATCGCGCTGCAGGCCGCCAAATGGAAAATACTTGTAGAGCACGAAAGCCAGTTGCATCAACGAACATCCTCAGCCAGCAGCAGCGCGCCCAGGCGGCTCGCCACACGCTCGGGGTCCAGGCGAGTGAAGCACAGCGGCCACTCGCGCTCGACATCGAACCGGCGCACGTCTTCGGCGCTCGGCTTGTAGGTGCATTTTCTCTGCATGCATGGGGCGCAGGGCCAGTCGCTGGCCAGGTGGACCTGGGCACGTCCGTAGGCACCCGTCAGCCCGGGGTTGGTCGGCCCGAACAACGACAGGGTCGGCACATCCAGCGCGGCGGCCAGGTGGCCCAGGCCAGTATCGACCGCCACGCAAGCCTTGGCCCCCGCCAGCACCCGGGCGACACCGGCAAGGTTCAGCTTCGGCAGCACCTGGCAGTGCTTCAGCCCCTGGGCGATGCGCTCGGCGCGCGCCTGCTCGGCCGGGCTGCCCCACGGCAGGCAGACCTGCAGGCCCATCCGTGCCAGGCGCTCGGCCAGTGCGCGCCAATAGACTTCGGGCCAATGCTTGGTCGCCCAGGTCGTGCCATGCAGCAACACCACGTAGGGGGCGGTCGGCGCCAGTTGCAGCCGCCCCAGGTCCAGGCCATACCGGCCCAGCCCCTCCGGCAGGTCATAGGCCAAGGCCATGGCGAACAGCTGGCGCACCCGCTCGACCGCATGCTGGCCGAGGGCGACCGACAGCCGACGGTCGTAGAAACGGCTGGCCCAGCCCTCGCGCGCCGAATAACGATCCAGCCCGGCCACCGGGGCCTTGACGTAGCGGGTCAGCCAGGCCGACTTGAGCAGCCCCTGGGCATCGATGACCAGGTCATAGTCGACCTCGCGCAAGCGCTTCTTGAATCGTTGCCATTCACCACTGCGCCAGGCCTGCCAGGGATGCTTGCGCCAACGCCGGATGTTCACCGGGATGACCCGGTCGACCGCCGGATGCCAGGCGGGAATCTCGGCAAAGCCTTCTTCCACGACCCAGTCGAAGCGGATACCGGGCAGCGCATGGGCGGCATCGGTCAGCGCCGGCAAGGTATGGATGACGTCCCCAAGCGATGAGGTCTTGATGATCAATACCCGCACTTAGTCGACCTCGGCCAGCACATCGATCAGCTCCGGGCCTTCCAGCCGCCGCAAGGCAGCGATGACCGCCTCGGGTTCGAGCAGGCGCAGGCAGTTGTAGTGGCCGAAGCGGCAAGTGCGGTCGAAGCACGGACTGCATTCGATCCCTAGGCGTACCACCTCGACCTGCTGGGCCAAGGGCGGGGTGAAGCCTGGCGAGGTCGAGCCGTAGACCGCGACCAGTGGCCGGTCGAGCGCGGCAGCCACATGCATCAGACCCGAATCGTTGGACACCACGGCAGCAGCGCAGGACAGCAGGTCGATGGCTTCGGCCAGGGACGTTTCGCCGGACAGGTTGATGGATTCTTCGCGAAAACCGGGAATGAGCCGGTCACGGATCGACTCGCCTACCGGCTGGTCCTTCTTCGAGCCGAACAGCCAGACCTGCCAGCCCTGGCGGATCGAGGCCTCGGCGACCTGAGCATAGTGCTCGGCCGGCCAGCGCTTGGATTCGCCGAATTCCGCACCAGGGCACAGAGCCAGCACGGGCCGATCCAGAACCAGGCCGAACTTGCCCAGTGCCGCCTCGCGACTCGCCGGCTCGATGCGCAGCCGGGGGCGCGGATAGGGCTGGACCAGCTCGGTACCCGGCTCGTAGGCCAGCGCCATAAAGCGCTCGATCATCAGCGGGTAGCGCGCCTTGTCCAGCTTGCGCACATCGTTGAGCAGCCCATAGCGCATTTCACCGCGCCAGCCGGTACGCTTGGGAATACCGGCGAAGAACGGCACCATGGCCGACTTCAGCGAATTGGGTAGCACGATCGCCTGGTCGTACTGCCCCGCCAGGGACTTGCCGATGCGCCGGCGCGTGGCAAGCTCCAGCGCGCCGTGGCCGAGCGGAAAGCTCAAGGCCTGACGCACTTGCGGCATGCGCTCGAGGATCGGCCGGCTCCATTCGGGCGCCAGCACGTCGATGACGCACTCGGGTTGACGCTGTTTCAGGCAATGGAACAGGGTTTGCGCCATTACCATGTCGCCCACCCAGCTGGGGCCGATGATCAGAATTCTCATGCTATTTCCAGTAAAGCTGGGGAAAGCTTGCGGACCTTGCGCGAACGTTGGAAGACGAGCGGGCATGGCTGCCCGCCCGGGAGGCTCGTGGGTGCCCATCGACGCTTTCGGCCCGCACCTGGCGATCCCCGCGTCTACGACCAACCGCGCAGGCCAGACGATCACGACCGCCCAGCTTTCCCTCTATATTCAGGCCATTTGCCGAGCAGTGTACCACCGAGCTCCGGTAACCGGTCAGCCGAGCGCGTCAGGCGCTTGCCCGGCGCCCCTGTGAAGTTCAGACCAGCCCGAGCTGTGCCCAGATCCGCCGGACTTCGCGACGCTCGTCGGCGAACTGCGCGGCATCGATGATGCCGGCCTGTTTCTGCAAGGCCTGGCGATGCGAGGCCGAGCGGAACGCCTTGTACACCTCGCGCAGCAGCACGGCATCGCTGGCCGGCATCAGGCCAGCGTGCTCGAGCTCCTCGAGAATGCGAATGTTGTCGGTCCAGCGCAGCAGGGTTGGATGCATGTGGGACCAGGCCAGGGCGGCGTACTGGACCATGAACTCGATATCGACGATTCCGCCAGCGTCCTGCTTGATGTCGAAAGGCATGCCCGGCTCGAAGGCGTTGCCAGCCGTCCCGGCAGCCGTGAGCCGGGTGCCCAGGTTGTCGCGCATCTTGCCGCGCATCTCGCTCACTTCGGCGCGCAGCTTGTCCAGCTCGCGCGCCTGGCCAAGCACCTGGGCGCGTACCTGCTCGAAGGCCGTGGCCACCTGTTTGCAGCCTACCAGCACGCGCGCCCGGACCAGGGCCTGGTGCTCCCAGGTCCAGGCTTCGTTGCGCTGGTAGCGCTCGAAGGCGCCAAGCGAGCTGACCAACAGGCCGGAAGCGCCGGACGGCCGCAGGCGCATGTCCACGTCGTACAGTTGCCCAGAGGCGGTCTGGGTGGTCAGCAGGTGGATGATGCGCTGGCCCAGCCGGGTGAAGAACTGCGCACCGTCGATCGGCTTGGCGCCGTCGGTCTCGGCGTTTGGATCGGCATCGTGGATGAACACCAGGTCCAGGTCCGAACCGTGCCCCAGTTCGAGGCCACCCACCTTGCCATAGCCGACGATGATGAAGCCGGGATCGCACAGGCTGCCATCACTGCGCCTGGGCTGGCCATGCCGGGCAACCGTCTGGCGCCAGGCCAGGGCCAGCACCTGATCGAGGATCGCCTCGGCGAGCCAGGTCAGGTAGTCGCTGACCTTCATCAACGGCAGGTGACCGGTGATCTCGGACGCGGCCACCCGCAGGTTGTGCGCCAGCTTGAAGTGGCGCAAGGCTTCCATCTGCTGTTCCAGGTCGTCCTCGGGAATCCGCGTCAGCCGCTCGCGCAGCTCCGAGGCCAGCTCCGGCGCCAGCGGCGGGCTGAACAGCCGCCCTTCGTTGAGCAGTTCGTCGAGCAGCAACGGGAAACGCGCGATCTGCTCGGCGATCCACGGGCTGGCCGCGCATAACGTGAGCAGCCGGCGCAGGGCGCCAGGGTTCTCCGTCAGCAGGACCAAGTAGGCCGAGCGCCGGGCCACGGCCTCGACCAGCGGCAGCACGCGCTCGAGCACCAGGTCCGGACTGTCATGCTCGACCGCCTGGGCCAGCAGCCGTGGAATGAACGCGTCCAACCGCTCGCGCCCGATACGCTGCATCGAGCGCAGCGACGGGCTGGCCCGCAGCCCGGCCAGCCGCCGCAAGGCTTCGCCGGGCTGGCCGAAACCGGCTTCCTGCAGCTGCCGACAGGCGGCTTCTTCGTCCTGGGCCTGCTCCCACAGCGGCGACCATTCACCGCCGACCATCAGTTCGCCCTCACTCTCGCTCTCGTCAGGATCGGCTATGACCTGCCGGAAATGCCAGTCGATCCGCCCGCGCCAGTGCATGAGCTGGTCGTGGAAAGCCTGCCAGTCGGCGAAGCCCAGCATGTAGGCCACGCGGGCGCGATCGAGCTCGTCGTCGGGCAGCATCTGGGTCTGGCGGTCGGCGATCGCCTGGATCGCATGCTCGGTATACCGCAGGAACTGGTAGCCTTCGCGCAGCTCCGCTACCGCGGCGCCTGGCAGGTAGCCCTGGTCTTCGAGCGTGGCCAGGACCTCGAGCAGCGGTCGTTGCTGCAGGCTCAGGTCGCGCCCACCATGAATCAGCTGGAAAGCCTGGGCGATGAACTCGACCTCGCGGATGCCGCCGGCGCCCAGCTTGATGTTGTCGGCCATGCCTTTGCGCCGCACTTCCTGCTGGATCAGCTGCTTCATGGTGCGCAGCGCCTCGATCGCGGAAAAATCCAGGTAGCGCCGGTAGACGAACGGCCGCAGCATGTCCTGCAACTGGGCGCCGGCGATCTGGTCCCCGGCCACCACGCGCGCCTTGATCATGGCATAGCGCTCCCAGTCGCGTCCCTGGTCCTGGTAATACTGCTCCAGGGCGCTGAAGCTCAGCACCAGGGCGCCGGCCGAGCCGTAGGGCCGCAGGCGCATGTCGACCCGGAACACGAAGCCATCGACGGTCACCGGGTCCAGTGCCTTGATCAACCGCTGCCCCAGCCGCGTGAAGAATTCCTGGTTGTCCAGCGAACGCTTGACCCCTTCGGTCTCGCCCCCTTCGGGGAAGGCGAAGATCAGGTCGATGTCCGAGGACAGGTTGAGTTCGATCGCGCCGAGCTTGCCCATGCCCAGCACCACCATGTGCTGGGGTTCGCCGCTGCGCCGCCCGATCGGCGTGCCGAACTGCTGGCAATGACGCGGATACAGCCACTGGTAGGCCTGGTCGATGCAGGCATCGGCAAGATCGGACAGATCACGGCAGGTTTCACCCAGCGCCGCCTGTCGGGTAATGTCGCGCCAGATGATCCGTATCTGCTGCCGGTTGCGCTCGCGCCGCAGGTTGCGTGCCAGCTCATCCTCGTTCTGCGCGGCCTGGGCCGCCGCGGCCACCCGCGCGCGCAGCTCGCCGGCCAGCAGTGCGCGCTCCATCTCGCCACTGGCCAGCAGTTGCGTCAGCAGGCCCGGCTCGCGCAAGGCCTGGTCGAGGACGAAATCACTGGCGGCGGCAACCTGATCGAACTGATCTCGCTGTGCGCGGCTCCAATCGGGTAGATCGGGATGAGCGCCCAATGCATCGGCCAACGATCGCGCATTGCGAGCGACCAGCGGTTGCAAGGCAGCGGGCGGTTCAGGCGGCAAAGGCAGGCGCATGGGCTATCCTAGATCGACGTTGGAAGGGGGCAGGAATGCGGTCGAGGGGAAGCCGGACCACGGTTGGACTGTCATACAAAAGTTTGAAATGGCTGGAAATACGAAAATATTGGCACGATTCATCGAATTAAACTGTACACCAAGCTGTTTTCAACCGACGGTATCGTTTCTCCCCACAACCCGCCAACCGGCCATGAGCCGTCTCAATGTAGTTTTACTACTGCCCTTTCAGCGCAAAAGCATGAAATGCCAAGACATTTGTAGTAAAACTACACGGCGCCGGATGACTGTCCGGTAATCCAAGAATTCACGACGTCTGCCCAAAAGGCCAGTCGCAAACTCAGGCAATCGATTCTGGTTGCCTTTCCGCCCTGGAGCAAGCCATGCAAGACCTCGATCCCGTCGAAACCCAGGAATGGCTGGACGCCTTGGAGTCGGTCATCGACAAGGAAGGCGAAGACCGCGCTCACTATCTGATGACCCGCATGGGCGAGCTGGCCACCCGTAGTGGCTCTCAGCTGCCGTATGCGATCACCACGCCATACCGCAACACCATCCCTGTCACCCACGAAGCGCGCATGCCTGGCGACCTGTTCATGGAACGCCGCATCCGTTCGATGGTGCGTTGGAACGCCCTGGCCATGGTCATGCGCACCAACCTGAAGGATTCGGACCTGGGTGGCCACATCTCGAGCTTCGCCTCCAGCGCGACGCTGTACGACATCGGTTTCAACTACTTCTTCCAGGCGCCCACCGAAGAGCATGGCGGCGACCTGATCTTCTTCCAGGGCCATGCCTCGCCCGGCATCTACGCCCGCGCCTTCCTCGAAGGCCGCATCAGCGAAGACCAGATGAACAACTTCCGCCAGGAAGTGGACGGCAACGGCCTGTCCTCCTACCCGCACCCCTGGCTGATGCCCGATTTCTGGCAGTTCCCGACCGTGTCCATGGGCCTGGGCCCGATCCAGGCGATCTACCAGGCGCGCTTCATGAAATACCTGGAAGCGCGCGGCTTCATCCCGGCCGGCAAGCAGAAGGTCTGGTGCTTCATGGGCGACGGCGAGTGCGACGAGCCGGAATCGCTCGGCGCCATCGCCCTGGCCGGCCGCGAGAAGCTGGACAACCTGATCTTCGTGATCAACTGCAACCTGCAGCGCCTGGATGGCCCGGTGCGCGGCAACGGCAAGATCATCCAGGAACTCGAAGGCGTGTTCCGTGGTGGTGGCTGGAACGTCAACAAGGTGGTCTGGGGCCGCTTCTGGGACCCGCTGTTCGCCAAGGACACCAACGGCGCCCTGCAGCGGCGCATGGACGAAGTCATCGACGGCGAGTACCAGAACTACAAGGCCAAGGACGGCGCGTTCGTCCGTGAGCACTTCTTCAACACGCCCGAACTCAAGGCCATGGTCCAAGACCTGTCCGACGAGGAAGTGTGGAAGCTCAACCGTGGCGGCCATGACCCATACAAGGTCTATGCGGCCTATCATCAGGCGGTCAACCACAAGGACCAGCCGACCGTCATCCTGGCCAAGACCATCAAGGGTTACGGCACCGGTGCCGGCGAAGCCAAGAACACCGCGCACAACACCAAGAAGGTCGACGTCGACAGCCTGCGCAAATTCCGCGACCGCTTCGACATCCCGGTCAAGGATGCCGACCTGGAGAACCTGCCGTTCTTCCGCCCCGAGCCCGACAGCGCCGAAGCCAAGTACCTGGCCAAGCGTCGCGAGGCGCTGGGTGGCTTCGTGCCGCAGCGCCGGGCCAAGAGCTTCAGCATCCCGACCCCGCCGCTCGAAACCCTCAAGGCCATCCTCGACGGTTCGGGCGACCGTGAAATCTCCACCACCATGGCCTTCGTGCGCATCCTGGCGCAGCTGGTCAAGGACAAGGACATCGGCCAGCGCATCGTGCCGATCATTCCTGACGAAGCGCGCACCTTCGGCATGGAAGGCATGTTCCGCCAGCTGGGCATCTACTCGTCCGTAGGCCAACTGTACGATCCGGTCGACAAGGACCAGGTCATGTTCTACCGCGAGGACAAGAAAGGCCAGATCCTCGAGGAAGGCATCAACGAGGCTGGCGCCATGTCGTCGTTCATCGCCGCCGGCACCTCGTACAGCAACCACAACCAGCCGATGCTGCCGTTCTACATCTTCTACTCGATGTTCGGCTTCCAGCGTATCGGCGACCTGGCCTGGGCTGCCGGCGACAGCCGTACCCGGGGCTTCCTGATCGGCGGCACCGCTGGCCGTACCACCCTCAACGGCGAAGGCTTGCAGCACGAGGACGGTCACAGCCACATGCTGGCAGGCACCATCCCGAACTGCCGCACCTATGATCCGACCTACGGCTACGAGCTGGCGGTGATCATCCAGGACGGCATGAAGAAGATGACCGAAGAGCAGCAGGACATCTTCTATTACATCACCGTGATGAACGAGGCCTACCAGCAGCCAGCCATGCCGGCCGGCGTCGAGCAAGGCATCGTGAAGGGCATGTATCTGCTCGAGGAAGACACCCACGAAGCGGCGCACCATGTGCAGCTGCTGGGTTCGGGCACGATCCTGCGCGAAGTCCGCGAAGCGGCGAAGATCCTGCGCGAAGAGTTCAACATCGGCGCCGATGTCTGGAGCGTCACCAGCTTCAACGAGCTGCGTCGCGACGGCCTGGCCGTGGAACGCCGCAACCGCCTCAAGCCAGGCCAGAAGCCACAGCAGACCTATGTCGAGCAGTGCCTGGGCGGGCGCAAGGGCCCGGTCATCGCCTCCACCGATTACATGAAGCTGTTCGCCGAGCAGATCCGCCAGTGGGTGCCGACCAAGGAGTTCAAGGTGCTGGGCACCGACGGCTTCGGTCGCAGCGACAGCCGCAAGAAACTGCGTCACTTCTTCGAAGTCGATCGTCACTTCGTGGTGCTTGCAGCCCTGGAAGCCTTGGCCGACCGTGGCGAAATCGAACCGAAGGTGGTGGCCGACGCCATCGTCAAGTTCGGCATCGACCCGGACAAGCGCAACCCACTGGACTGCTGAGGAGTATTTTTAAGTGAGCGAACTCATTCGCGTACCTGACATCGGCAGCGGTGAAGGTGAAGTCATCGAGCTGTTCGTCAAGGTCGGCGACCGCATCGAGGCCGACCAGAGCCTGCTGACCCTGGAATCCGACAAGGCTTCCATGGAAATTCCGGCGCCCAAGGCCGGCGTGGTCAAATCGCTGAAGGTCAAACTGGGCGACACCCTCAAGGAAGGCGACGAACTGCTGGAACTGGAAGTCGAGGGCGCCACCGCGGCGCCCGAGGCCGCGGCCCAGCAAGACAAGCCCGCCGCCGCCCCGGCCGCCGAGGACAAACCGGCAGCCGCCCCCACGCCCGCCGAGGCCACCCCGGCACCGGCCGCCTCCGCCAGCGTGCAGGATATCCACGTGCCGGACATCGGTTCGTCGGGCAAGGCCAAGATCATCGAAGTGCTGGTCAAGGCTGGCGACAGCGTCGAGGCCGACCAGTCGCTGATCACCCTGGAGTCCGACAAGGCATCCATGGAGATTCCTTCCCCGGCCGCAGGCGTGGTCGAGGAAGTGATCGCCAAGCTCGACGACGAAGTCGGCACCGGGGACCTGATCCTCAAGCTCAAGGTCGCGGGAGCTGCCGCGCCGGCACCGGCACCGGCCAAGTCCGAGGCGGCTCCAGCTGCGGCCGCCGCCGCGCCTGAAAAGGCTGCCACGCCTGCCCCGGCGCCCGAGAAACCGGCCGAAGCAGCCGCCAGCGCACCGGCACCCGCCGGCAACGCCAAGGTCCATGCCGGCCCGGCCGTGCGCCAGCTGGCCCGCGAGTTCGGTGTCGACCTGGGCGCCGTGACGGCCTCCGGGCCGCACGGCCGTATCCTCAAGGAAGACGTGCAGGCGTACGTCAAGGCCATGATGCAGAAGGCCAAGGAAGCGCCAGCGGCAGCCGCCGGCGCGACCGGTGGCGCCGGCATCCCGCCGATTCCGGCAGTCGACTTCAGCCGCTTCGGCGAAGTCGAGGAAGTCGCCCTGACCCGCCTGATGCAGGTTGGCGCCACCAACCTGCACCGCAGCTGGCTGAACGTGCCGCACGTGACCCAGTTCGACTCGGCCGACATCACCGAGCTGGAAGCCTTCCGCGTCGCGCAGAAGGCAGTGGCCGAAAAGGCTGGCGTCAAGCTGACCGTGCTGCCCTTGCTGCTCAAGGCTTGTGCCCACCTGCTCAAGGAGCTGCCGGACTTCAACAGTTCGCTGGCGCCCAGCGGCAAGGCGATCATCCGCAAGAAGTACGTGCACATCGGCTTCGCCGTGGACACGCCGGATGGCCTGCTGGTGCCGGTGATCAAGAACGTCGACCAGAAGAGCCTGCTGCAGCTGGCTGGCGAAGCCGCGGCGCTGGCCGAGAAGGCCCGTACCAAGAAACTGGCCGCCGACGACATGCAGGGCGCCTGCTTCACCATCTCCAGCCTCGGCCACATTGGCGGCACCGGCTTCACGCCGATCGTCAACGCGCCGGAAGTGGCGATCCTAGGCGTGTCCAAGGCGGCCATGGCGCCGGTCTGGGATGGCAAGGCCTTCCAGCCCAGGCTGATGCTGCCGCTGTCGCTGTCGTACGATCACCGCGTGATCAACGGCGCCGCCGCCGCGCGCTTCACCAAGCGCCTGGGCGATCTGCTGGCGGACATCCGCACGCTGTTGCTGTAATGCCGTTCGCTGCCTCTCTCGTTGCGGGAGAGGCAGTCCTTCCTTTGCGAGCGACCAGGCTCGCGTCTTGACGACTTGCCTGGCGAGCCTGATCGCGCACTATTCTCTGGCCAATGAATATCTGGTTCAGGTGTCCGCCACGGCCGCTTGCCAGGCTCGGGCACTTGATGCAACCTTGCCAGAGGCGCGGCCGTCCAGGTCGCGCCACCCTCTTCAAGCGAGCCTTCGATGAAAAGCCAACCCGATGCCGCCAGCCGTATGGTGGCCGAGGTCGTCACGCAGCTTCCCGTGCCTTCGCGGCTCGGGATGCTGCGTTTCGAGCGGCTCAACGAGGCGAGCTGGGCCCTGCTCTACCTCGACCCGGCCTGCGAGCGGCAGTTCGGCCAGCCCGCCGCCGAATTGTGCGCGCTGGTCGGGTCGCCCTTCGCCAGCCTGATGGAGCCGGAGGCGCGTTACCGGCTGCATGACGAGATCCAGCTGCAGCTGGCCCATCGACCTTACTACCGAGTGCGCTACGCCTTGCACGTCGGCGCGGCGCCCATGCGCGTGCTGGAGGTTGGCGAGGCCTACAGGCAGCACGCCCGGCAACTGCTGCGTGGCTACCTGATGGTCCTCGACGACCAGCCGGGCGAGGCCCCGGAACCGGACGCCAGCGACCTGGAAACCCGCAACAATCGCCTGCAGCTCGCCTTGCAGATGAACCAGAACGTGCAGCAGGAGCAGCTCGAGCACCTGGAGCGGATGCGCGCGCAGCAGGACCTCATCCTGCGCCTGGTTCGTCAGCGCTACAGCGCCAGCAATTCCCTCAGCGAGGCCGCCGAGCTGATCACTCGCAGCGCCTGCGAGATCTACCGGGTCGACTGTGCCAGCCTCTGGCATCTCCATGGCCAGCGCCTCGAGCCGATCTCGTCCTGGAGCCGGGACACCCAGCAGCATCGCCTGCCCGATCCGCTCGATGTCAGCCGCTTCCCCGACTACCTCGATGCACTGCACGACAGCCGTGCCATCGATGCGCACAATGCCAGTCATGACCCACGCACCCGCGATCTGGCCGACAGCCTCTTTACCTGCGAAAACACCGCCTTGCTCGACGCGGGCATCCGTGTCGACGGGCAAGTGGTGGGGGTGCTGTGCCTGGAGCAGACGGGCGTGCCGCGCGCCTGGCAATCCGACGAGATCGCTTTCGCCGGTGAGCTGGCCGATCAGTTCGCCCAGGTCATCACCAGTCACAACCGCCGTGCGGCAGCCAGTGCCCTGCATCTGTTCCAACGCGCGGTGGAACAGAGCGCCAGCGCCTTCCTGCTGGTCAACCGCGACGGTGTGGTGGAGTACGTCAACCCCAGCTTCACCGCCATCACCCAGTACAGCACCGAGGAAGTCCAGGGCCATCACCTGGCCGAACTGCCGGCGCTGGAAAACCTCAGCGAGCTGTTGTTCGACTCGCCTTCCAGCCTGGCCATGGGCAACAGCTGGCAAGGTGAATTCAAGAGCCGGCGCAAGAACCTCGAGCCGTACTGGGGGCAGCTGTCGATCTCCAAGGTCTACGGCGACAATCGCGAGCTGACCCACTATATCGGCGTCTACGAGGACATCACCCAGAGCAAGCTGGCCCAGCAGCGCATAGAGCGCCTGGCCTATACCGACAACCTCACCAACCTGGGCAACCGGCCGTCCTTCATCCGTAGCCTCGACGAGCGCTTCGCCCAGGACGGCGAGCGACCGATCTGCCTGCTGCTGGTCGATATCGACAACTTCAAGCGGATCAATGACAGCCTTGGCCACCAGACTGGCGACAAGCTGCTGGTCAGCCTGGCCCGGCGCCTGCGCAACAGCCTCGAGCCAGGCGGCATCCTGGCGCGCTTCGCCAGCAACGAGTTCGCCGTGCTGCTCGACGATACCGTGCTCGAGCATGGCCAACAGATCGCCCAGCAGCTGCTGCGCACGCTCGACAAGCCGATGTTCGTCGACAACCAGTTGATCAACGTCACCGCCTCGGTGGGCCTGGCCTGCGCCCCCCTGCATGGCCGTGACCCGCAAAGCCTGATGAAGAACGCCGGCCTGGCGCTGCACAAGGCCAAGGCCAACGGCAAGCACCAGGTCCAGGTATTCACCGAGGTGCTCAATGCCGAAGCCAGCTACAAGCTGTTCGTCGAGAACAACCTGCGCCGGGCGCTGACCCAGGACGAGCTCGAGGTGTTCTACCAGCCCAAGCTGTGCCTGCGCAGCGGTCGACTGCTTGGCCTCGAGGCGCTGCTGCGCTGGAATCACCCGGAGCGCGGCATGATCCGGCCAGACCAGTTCATCAGCGTGGCCGAGGAAACCGGGCTTATCATTCCCATCGGCAAGTGGGTGCTCCGCCAGTCCTGCGCCATGAGCAAGCAGCTCGGCGCAGCCGGCCTGGGCAACCTGCACGTGGCGATCAACCTGTCGCCCAAGCAGTTTTCCGACCCGGAACTGGTGACTTCGATCGGCACCATCCTTGCCGAGGAGGCACTCCCCCCCCACCTGCTGGAGCTGGAACTGACCGAAGGACTGCTGCTCGAAGCCACCGAGGATACCCGCCGCCAGCTCGAGGAGCTCAAGCAGTTGGGCCTTACCTTGGCGATGGACGATTTCGGCACCGGCTATTCATCCCTGAGCTACCTGAAGAAATTCCCGATCGACATCATCAAGATCGATCGCAGCTTCATCAGCGAAATCCCGGACAACCAGGACGACATGGAAATCACCTCGGCGGTGATCGCCATGGCGCACAACCTCAAGCTCAAGGTGGTCGCCGAAGGCATCGAGACGGCCGAGCAACTGGCCTTCCTGCGTCGCCATCGCTGCGACGTGGGCCAGGGCTATCTGTTCGACCGGCCGATCCCCGGACGCGAACTGATCGACAGGCTCAGGCGCTATCCACGCGGCCCGGCGACCTGACAGCAGCGCGACACTGGGGCACACTAGCGGTCTAATCCTATCGACCCGACTACAGAGGTACGGCCATGGTCCTGCGTTCGGAAATCCTGGTGAACAAAAACGTCCTGCCTACCGCGGAACAGGCCCTGCCTGGCCGCGAGACACCGATGGTCCTGCCTGAGAAGCACTTCGTGTTCGAAGACACGCCCCTGCTTGGCCCTTTCTTCCAGAACGTCGATTTCGCCATCTTCGGCCTGGGCTGCTTCTGGGGCGCCGAGCGTCGCTTCTGGCAGCGCGAAGGCGTAGTGAGCACAGTGGTCGGCTATGCCGGCGGCTTCACCCCCAACCCCACCTACGAAGAAGTCTGCTCGGGCCTGACCGGGCATGCCGAAGTCGTGCTGGTGGTCTTCGACAAGGACAAGGTCAGCTACCGTGAACTGCTGGCCATGTTCTGGGAGCTGCACAACCCGACCCAAGGCATGCGCCAAGGCAACGACGTCGGCACCCAGTACCGCTCGGTGATCTACTGCACCAGCCCCGAGCAGCTGGAGCAGGCCCAGGCCAGCAAGGCCGAGTACCAGGCAGAGCTGGACAAGGCCGGCTTCGGCCAGATCACCACCGAGATCGACCAGGCGCCGACAGTGTACTTCGCCGAGGCCTATCACCAGCAGTACCTGGCCAAGAACCCCAATGGCTACTGCGGTATCGGCGGCACCGGCATCTGCCTGCCGCCAAGCCTGCAAGGCAACTGAGGAACCGGGCATGACCTGCATGACGCTGTTCCATTCGCCCTTGTCGCCCTTCGTGCGCAAGGTCATGGTCGTGCTGTACGAGACCGGCCAACAGGACCGTGTCACCCTGCAGCCGGTCAATATCAGCCCCGTCCGTGGCGACGAGCGATTGAATCGAGACAACCCGATCGGCAAGATCCCGGCCTTGCGACTGGCTGACGGCACCGTGCTGCACGACAGCCGGGTGATCTGCGCATACCTGGATCTGCAACATGTAGGCAACCCATTGATTCCGCGCGAGGGCCTGGCGCGCTGACGGCGCCTGACCCTGGCGTCCCAGGCCGACGCGCTGACGGATGCGGCGGTCTCGACCCGTTACGAGACCTTCCTGCGCCCCGAAGACAAACGTTGGGCTGGCTGGGTCGAAGCACAGGGCGAGAAGATTCGTCGGGGTCTGGCCGATCTGGAGCGCGAGCACCTGGCGGAACTGGCGTCGGCCTTCGATATTGCCGCCATTGGTGGTGCCTGCGCGTTAGGCTACCTGGACCTGCGCCAACCCGATTTCGGTTGGCGCGAACGCCAGCCGGGGCTGGCGCAGTGGTATGCGCAGGTATCCGAACGCCCTTCGCTGGTGGCGACGGCGCCGGTTGTCTAGGCGGCCCAATGGCAGTTGGCAGCGCCCTGAGCAGGCGCCGGAAGCAGGCTGGAAGCCGTACGACCGGGCGTAGGCGGTCGCAGTGACGCGATGGGCGCGAAGCAGCCGCTGAGTCGCGCCGACAACCCGAACATTGCCCTTGCGTACCACCCAGCTAGGGCCCGCCTTGCAACGGGCAATCAAGGCGCCTTTGCGGCGGCGTTCTCAACAATCCGGCTTGTCCGCCGTATATCGCCGCGCCGGGTCCACCGCCGCCTTGAACTCGCGCAGCGCCTTGGCGCCGATCAGTAGCGGATAATTGAAGCTGCTGCGGTCGGTCAAGTTCACCTCGACCGTGCGCTTCACGTCCCCCAGGCACAGCTCCAGCTCGACCACCGGCCGCTTCGCCGCTTCGGCGGCCTCGCCTTCTTCGTCCTCGTCGGCCCGGCTCTTGATCTTGCTGATGCGTGCCAGCCTGTGCTCGTAGACCTTGCCATCGGCGTCCCGAGTGGCCAGCCGGAAACGAACCCAATCTTCACCCTCACGGGTGAAGCGCTCGATGTCCTTTGCCGACAGCGACGCGGTCAAGGCACCGGTATCCATCTTCGCCTTCAGCGTCTGGCCGATCTCCGGCAGGCCAATGTATTCGTAACGCCCATAAAGGGTCGGATCGGCAGCCATGACCGGTAGGGCCAGCAGTGACAACAGAGCGAACATTGCTTTCACGAGATACGCTTCCTTGAGACAAGACAGGGGTTGGACGTCAGCGGCAGCGGCAAGTTTTCGGGCGCACGCAGCAAGCTTGCCGGCAGCCGTTGCCAGCGAACGCAGGGCGAACGATGCCGAGCTTATCGATCACAATGTGAAACATTTGTTTCTACCGTCCGGCTCGGCCTATTTGGCGTGCCGCCGGGCGATGCTTATCATGGCCGATCGCTAACGTCCTACAACAAGAGTCCCCTATGCGTCGCCTGTTCACCGGCATCTTCGTCACTCTCCTGCTGTTGCTCAATACCCTCGTGCTGATCTGCCCGCTGCTGGTCTTCGCCCTGCTCAAGCTGGTCCTGCCGTCTCGCGGCCGGGACCTGGCCTCGCGCGCGGTCATGTGGGTCGCGCAAACCTGGGCCGCGATCGACCGGCTGATCTTCGCCTGGTGCATCCCGACGCGCTGGGACATCCGTGGCGTCGAGAAGCTGCGCCTGGATACTTCCTACCTGGCAGTCAGCAATCATCAAAGCTGGGTCGACATCCCCGCGCTGATGGAAAGCCTCAACCGACGCGTGCCGTTCTTCAAGTTCTTCCTGAAGAAGGAACTGATCTGGGTCCCCTTGCTCGGCCTGGCCTGGTGGGGTCTGGACTACCCCTTCATGAAACGCTACAGCAAGGCCTTTCTGGACAAACACCCGCATCTCAAGGGCAAGGACCTGGAAATCACCAAGGCCGCGTGCGAACTGTTCAAGCGCCAGCCGGTCACCGTGGTCAACTATCTCGAAGGCACGCGCTTCACCGAAACCAAGCGCAAGGTCCAGCAGTCGCCCTACCGCCACCTGCTCAAGCCAAAGGCCGGTGGCGTCGCCTTCGTGCTGGCCGCGTTGGGCGAACAGCTCGATGCCTTGCTCGATGTGACCATCGTCTATCCAGGCGATCGTGCGCCGGGGTTCTGGGATCTGCTCAGGGGTGCCATCCCCAAGGTGATCGTGGACATCCAGGTGCGTGAACTCGATCCGAGCCTGTGGGCCGGCGACTACGAGAGCGATCCGGTGTTTCGCCAGGCCGTGCAGGACTGGGTGAATGGCCTGTGGCAAGAGAAAGACCTGCGGATCGAGCGATTGCGCGCAGAGCTGTGTTGAGTCGTTGCCCGTCCAGAAGGCCAGGCGTCAGACGGCGCTCAAACCGATGGCCCGGCAGCCGGCGCGGACCACAAGGCCCCCAGGCTCTGCAGCAGCGAACCGGCAATGCCCTGCTGCGCCAGGTACTGCAGGAGCAGCGGTGCGAATTGGTCGATCATTGCCCCATCCATCTCCAGCGCCTTGAAGGCGCTGACCAGATCATCGAGGTCCCCGACATTGCCCAAGGCGTTGGCGAGGGGCAACCGTCGCTGGCTGTTCTGGCCGAGCAGCTCGTCCAACCCTCGTAGCCCACCGAAGGCGTTGACGGTGGCGAGCATGTCCAGTCCAGGGGCCGCCTCGATGAGCTGGTTGTACTGGGTCTCGTCCAGGTTGTTGCGTGCCATGCCAAGCATCGCACTCGCACCACCCAGCGCCTGTCCAGGCGTGACCTTGAGTTCGCTGCCAAGCACATTGAGCAATCGCGCCGAGGCCAGCGGTGTCTGGACCGAAGCTTCGTGGCCGCTCTGGTTCTGGATTGCCGAAGCAGTATTGATGGCATCGTCGAGAGTGAAGGCCAAGGTGGGGTCAGCAACCAGCACCATGAGGACTGTCAGGGTAGATACCTTCATAAGAATGATCTCTTGTGGTAAAGCAAGCTGTTCGACGACCAGTCATGGCGCTTGTTCCAGCTCTGCTCCGGTCAACGAATGTCTACGTGTGGCATGGCACGCCGCCAAGACCGAGGGAGTCACCCAGCATTTATGCCAGTTGATAGACACTCTACAAAGTCTCAACATGCCCTGACCACGTTTTCAAGAAATTATCCAACCCACCGGTGAGCCAATGAAAAAGATGCGCTTGGCCAGCACAGCTTATTTTTATCAAAGTTCCAAACTTTCCACGGTTTGCGAATGTACCAAGGCCCGATCGATTATGCGCGGCATTGGAATTCCTTTGGTCGAACATGCACCAGAACGTAGCGAGCCTGGCGATCTCTTATCGACCGATGGCAACGGCTCGATATTATCAGACGGAGATTTCGATAGACGCGTGTCGCGCCGCTACACCTGCTACGGCTATTTGCACGACGTGAAACGAAACTCTTCGGTGCTAGCCTTCAATGGTGAGCGCATGGATCCTCAATTGCTCTGGTATCTGCTCGGCAATGGCGTTCGTGTCTTCAATCCTTCATTGATGCGCTTCCACTCAGCCGATGAATCGAGTCCGTTCGGCAAAGGCGGGTCAAATGCATACATGTACTGCAATGGCGACCCGATCAACCACATAGACCCTTCAGGTAGATTTCGCATTCGCCGCCTGCCAGGTCATGTGTTTCGGCCCAAGTTCCCCAAGCAGGTGAACGCTATCATGAACCTTCAAAATCATCATGACCAGCGCCCATCTCCCCCCAGTTACTCAAGCGCTGTGGCAAACGCAGAGATGCCGCCCAGCTATTCCGACTCCCTGAAATTGTACCCAGGCGAGATGATCAAGCATTTGACCGTCCAAACGCCCAACTTGGATAAAAAGCTGGAGCGCGCAAGGGATCACTATAGCGGCTATATAGCCCAGCAGAAACTAAAAAAACAGCTCTATACAGCGGCCTTCACCAATGAACTTCGAAGCCAAACGAGGACCTCTTACGGGAGCGACATGTGGAAATATTACGAGCAAAGAATTGCAAAAGCCAGACGCTCCATAAGTCATTACGATCGAAAAATTTCGAACCTGGGGACCGAATTTGACCGCATCGAGGCAGCTATTACCCAGCTCAGAACCGTGACAGCCTGAGTCGAATAGAACTCTGCCCACAACCGCAACTGACATGATCGGACCGGCCAATCCTTCATGCTCAATCCGGTTGCCGGCAGTTCCGCAATGGCTCACGCAGCGGATTGGCAACTACAACCTGATGTAGCCATTATTCATGAAGCTATAATAGTCGCGTCCAGCCTGGCGTGCTTCTTCCCTGACAGCCTGAGAAAGGTTTTGAGCGCGGTAAACCTCGTAATACTTATGACCTTGTCCGCCTTCATAACCGTGCATTTGAGCAAATGTGCGCAGCTGGCCATAACGCTCGGCCCCAAGTGCCTGCCTTGCAACGTTCATGGGTAGATTCGCATAAATCATTTCAGGCGTATGGATTTGCATTTCTGCCAGGGGGCCTGCTGGTGTAGCGATCTTCGCATGTATGCCGCTGTAGCCAACGGGCGTGTTCTCTGCCTTGATTATGCTCAACGACACATTGTCAAGTCTTGATAAGCTATGCACTACTGCTTGAGTCTGATTGGACTCGACGACCAGCGTGTTCCGAGCGACGTCATTGATCTTTCGAGGATCACCGCCGAACGTTGTCATGATCTTTTCCGTCGCACGAGCTCGGGCTTTCAGAGGGGCCGTTATCAGATTTCCACCATGGTGGCTCGCTAAATCAGCGCCTAGATCATCGATATAAGCCTTTGCCGCAGGCGCCTTCTTATAGAGCGTGCTGATGCGGGATCTCGTCCGCCAGTTCCTCATCCCTGTGTCTATCCGGGGAGAGTAGATGATATGCCCGCTCGGATCGGTGAAATTGACCGGATCACCCGAGCAGTAGGCATAGGCATTGAGCCCACCCTTGCCGAACGGACTCCAGCCATCCGCGCTGTTGAATCGCATCAGAACGGTATTGAAAATCCGTACACCCTGCCCCAGCGCGTAGTGATGAGTGATCGGGTCGAGGCGTTCGCCGTTGAAGCCGAGTGCTGCCCCGCCTGGCTTGCGATAACCATATGGCGTATAAGCTAACGGTTGTGCAGATGCAGCTTCCACTTTACCGACTACCGATTGATGGTCGTCCGTAACCGACAAGCCGGCGGCCGATGCGACTCCATCTTTTTCGGCAAGCTGCAGCTCTCCCACACGCACAAAACTGCGCAAGTCCGTGCCTGCTCTTTCACCAGACAACCTGTTGCCTGTATAAAAATAGTGGGTCGCGCACGGCGACCCGCATGAAGCATCTTGCCGGGTCGATTTCGCTGAAGAGGATTCCTGTATATGCGTCATGGCAATGACTCCTAGAGAAACTCAACGCGATCGGACCATATCAAATACCTCATCACAACTGACAATACTGTCAGTCTGTCTTTGACCAACCTTCGACAACCTCGATCCCCGGCGCGTATCAATCACTGCAGCTCCAGCAGTTCTGTCAGTTGCTTGGTACTTGGCTAACCCAGATAGTGGTGACGCCGCCGCTCAAGCATGCATAGTGGCAGCAAATGGATCGAAGCCTTCCTGCATTTCCCTCTCGAGCCACTCGCACGTTTCAGCCTATACCTGGAGCCAAGACATGGACACCGCGTCAGACAGATCATTGTTCTTCTATCAACACGAAAAGCTCGTCACCGTCCGACAAAGCGACCAATACCGCGCGCTCCTTCGCCATGCAGAAATACCGCTCGCGGAACTGCATGTGAGCGACGCTGGCGAGACGGGTCCGCTCGCCACGCATGACAAGGACGCGGTACCGGCCGTGCAGCAAGGGGGCGAAAAGGACGCGCATGCCTTCCCAGCCCATGGTCACGACCCGAGCCTGGTCTTGCGTCGCTCGACGCTTGGTTAACGGCGATGGCTTCGGCCCTGGCGCGAGTGGATATCCGCTGGGCATGAGCAGGGTGTACAGCTCGGACCTGGCAGTTGAAGCCCGTCGGCGGATGGAAAACGAGCCCCTCGCTTCGAGGGGCTCGTTGACTAGGCGCTCGTTACGCCGCACCCCACATCTTGTGCGGGTCGATCACGAACTTCTTCGGTACCCCTGCATCGAACTCGCCATACCCTTCCGGCGCCTGATCCAGGTTGATCACCTGCACGCCGACCACCTCGGCGATGTTGATTCGGTCCCACATGATCGCCTGCATCAACTGGCGGTTGTACTTCATGGTCGGAGTCTGACCGGTGTGGAAGCTATGCGACTTGGCCCAGCCCAGGCCGAAGCGGATGCTCAACGCGCCGATCTTCGCCGCGGCGTCCACCGCGCCTGGGTCTTCGGTCACGTACAGGCCTGGAATACCGATGCTGCCGGCCACGCGGGTGACCTGCATCAGCGAGTTCAGCACGGTGGCTGGCGCCTCGTGCTTGGCGCCTTCATGGCCATGGCCACGGGCTTCGAAGCCAACGGCGTCGACCGCACAGTCCACTTCCGGCTCGCCGAGGATGTCGACGATCTGCTCGTGCAGCGGGGTGTCCTTGGACAGGTCGACCACTTCGAAGCCCTGCGACTTGGCGTGGGCCAGGCGGGCCGGGTTGAGGTCGCCAACGATGACGCAAGCCGCGCCCAGCAGGCGGGCCGAAGCGGCGGCGGCCAGGCCGACCGGGCCAGCACCGGCGACGTAGACGGTACTGCCCGGGCCAACGCCGGCGGTCACGGCACCGTGGTAGCCGGTTGGCAGAATGTCGGACAGGCAGGTCAGGTCACGGATCTTCTCCATGGCCTTGTCGCGCTCGGGCAGTTTCAGCAGGTTGAAGTCGGCGTACGGTACCAGCACGTATTCGGCCTGGCCACCGGTCCAGTCACCCATGTCGACGTAACCGTAGGCACCGCCGGCACGGGCCGGGTTGACGGTCAGGCAGACGCCGGTGTGCATTTCCTTGCAGGAACGGCACCGACCACAGGCGACGTTGAACGGCACCGACACCAGATCGCCGATCTGCATGCGCTCGACGTCGCTGCCTTTCTCGACGATTTCGCCAGTGATTTCATGGCCTAGGACCAGGCCGACCTGGGCGGTGGTGCGACCACGGACCATATGCTGGTCAGAGCCGCAGATGTTGGTGGAGACTACCTTGAGGATCACCCCGTGTTCGATCTTCCTGCCACGCGGGTCCTGCATTTTCGGGTAGTCGATCTTCTGCACCTCGACCTTGCCGGCGCCGAGATACACCACTCCACGATTGCCTGACATGCTCTTACCTCGCTTGAATTCTAGTTATGCAGCGGTGGTTGAAGCGCCGCCCTTCCAGGGCGACAGATGTTGCGG
The DNA here is from genome assembly GCF_054950175.1 of Pseudomonas sp. Marseille-QA0332. Classification (NCBI taxonomy): domain Bacteria; kingdom Pseudomonadati; phylum Pseudomonadota; class Gammaproteobacteria; order Pseudomonadales; family Pseudomonadaceae; genus Pseudomonas; species Pseudomonas sp. Marseille-QA0332. Next base: position 3,794,911 of record NZ_CM143106.1, on the reverse strand, counting down.
ATGCCGTGGAAGGAGGCCTGCCACGGCGCAAAGGCGTACAGGGCCGCGCATTTGGTGCGATCCATTGTGGTCTTGTCGGAAGGAGGTACGGTGACTGGGAACGACAGTGACTTGCTTTGGAGCGTCAGCCGTCGGTGGGAGAAGGTTGGCCTGCGTGTGTGTGCGGGCGTTGGTACGAAAGCCTTGCCTTGCTTTCAAGCATGGCCTGATGCGTTGACTGCGTTGTGGGCCTTTCAGGCCCAATCGCGGCACAGGGGCCGCTCCTACACCCACCACCGTAGCGGCAGGCCAGCACGGCCCATGTAGGAGCGGCCCCTGTGCCGCGATTGGGCCCGCAGGGCCCACCCACAACGCAGTCATCCCGCCAGACCAGGAAAAGACAGCCGCTGCCACGGAAGATCGCGCCTGCCTGCACCACCTCGGTATTGCTACAGATGGGGGAGCGGGCTTGCCCGCGATAGCGTCGGTACAACTTCTATCAGCCAGCCCGCACCTCTGCCCTGCAAGCCACACGTGGCCCCTCACCCTCGATGCAGACCCGGCACTGTCCCTACAGCACCACCGTCCGATTGGCATTGAGGAACACGCGCTTCTCAATGTGATACCCCACCGCTCGCGCCAGGGTCAGGCACTCGATATCGCGCCCCTTGGCGATCAGGTCCTCGGGGTAATGGCTGTGATCCACGGTCTCGACGCCCTGGGCGATGATCGGTCCTTCGTCCAGGTCGTTGTTGATGTAATGCGCGGTGGCGCCGACCATCTTCACGCCCTTGTTGTAAGCCTGGTGGTAGGGCTTGGCACCCTTGAAGCCCGGCAGCAGCGAGTGATGAATGTTGATGGCCCAGCCGTCCAGGCGCCGGCACAGCTCTGGCGACAGCACCTGCATGTAGCGGGCGAGGATCACCAGTTCGGCGCCGGTGTCCTCGATCACCTGCAACACCTTGCTTTCCTGGGCCGGCTTGTCCTTGGGATCGAGCGGGAAATGGTGATAGGGGATCTTGTGCCACTGAGCCAGGGGTTCCAGATCAGGGTGATTGGAAATCACCGCGACCACGTCCATGGCCAATTGGCCGATACGCTGACGATAGAGCAGGTCATTGAGGCAATGGTCGGCCTTGGACACCATGATCACCACCTTGGGGCGGTGATTGGGGGCGGTCAGCTCGAACGCCATGCCGAAACCCTCGCTGCGCTCGGCAAGGCCGGCGCGAAACGCGGTCTCGTCGAACGCCTCGGGCTGGCGGAACTCGACACGAATGAAGAAGCGGCCGGACAACCGATCATCGAACGAGTGATGCTCGGTCACGTAGCATTGCTGCTCGTGCAGAAAGCGTGTCACCACATCGACGGTACCGAGCTTGCTCGGGCAGTCGGCGGTCAGGATCCAGGTGTCCGGTGCTCGGCTCATCGATCGTTCTCCTAGGCTTCGACGCTCAGGCCATATTCGGCCGAGGCATCCTGCAGCCACAGCCACCAGTAGTCGGCAAAGCTGCGACGGATCACCAGCTCCCAGGTGTCTTCGGCGGTGCGCCGGATCACCAGCTGCGACTTGGCGAACACGGTACCGACCGCCTTGCCGACCGGGAAGTTGTTGGGATGCACATCGTAGCTGGTGGACTTCATCAGCACCTCGCGCACATTCGGGCCGCGCAACTCCAGCAGGGTCTGCCCACCGCTGACGTTGACCACCTGGATATGCAGCCCCTCGAGCGCGGCGCGCAGTTTCTGCTCGACTTCGAACTCTTGCCCGCCTGGCACGATCAGCAGCCATTCGTCCGGACCTACCCATTGCAGGGAGGTCTGGCCATCGGCGACCACGGTCAGGGCGACCGGCAGTTCCAGGCCCAGGGCCTTCTTCACCCCTGAGGCGAAGGCTGGATCGTGGCCATCGCCACGAAGAGTCAGGTGACCGAGGAATTTCTTTTCGCGCAGGGTCACGCCGGCGCTCTTGCGACCCTTGCCGACCAGGCTGGCAAGGTCCGCGTGATGCAGCGGGCTCTCGGCCTTGACGTTGGCGCTGGGGTTCTGCTGATAAACGTTGATGGTGCTCATTACTTATCCGCCTTGAATTCTGTTGACCGCAAAGACCTGCGAGCGGCAGGCCGAGGATGGCCGGGAGGGCCGTGCGCCGCTCCCGCCATGCCGGGGCTCCCTTCCGGCGTATCCGGCCTGAGCCTCAGACGTTCTGCCGTTCACCCTTCGGATCGAAGAAGACCGAAGGCACGATTTGCGCTTCGGTCACGCTACCGTCGGATTGCGATACCCAGATACGCTCACCCATGCGCTTGAGCCCGCCCTTGACCACGCCCATCGCGAAGGAATACCCCAGCGAGTTGTGGGCATAGCTGGAGGTGATATGGCCGACCATGTCCTGCGGGATCGGCTGGTTCGGGTCGAAGATCAGCTGAGCGCCTTCGGCCAGCCACTTGGTCGGGTCCAGCGGCTTGATGCCGACCAGTTGCTTGCGGTTCTCGCGTACGCAGTCCTCGCGGTTCATGCCGCGCAGGCCGATCCAGGAGAACGGCTTGTTGCGACCGACGCACCAGCTCATGTTCAGGTCGTCCGGGGTCATCGAGCCGTCGGTGTCCTGTCCGACGATGATGAAGCCCTTCTCGGCGCGCAGCACATGCATGGTCTCGGTGCCATATGGGGTCAGGTTGTACTTCTTGCCGGCCTCGACGATCTTCTCCAGCACGCCCATGGCGTAGTTGGCCTGGATGTTGACCTCATACGACAGCTCGCCGGTGAACGAGATACGGAACACGCGCGCCGGCACGTCGGCGACCAGGCCCTCCTTCCAGGTCATGAACGGGAAGGCTTCCTTGTCCAGGTCGATGTCGGTGACTTCGGCCAGCAGCTTGCGGCTGTTGGGGCCGGACAGCGTCAGGGTCGCCCAGTGGTCGGTGACCGAAGTGAAGTAGACCTTCAGTTCCGGCCACTCGGTCTGGTGGTACAGCTCCAGCCACTGCAGGACACGCGCGGCGCCGCCGGTGGTGGTGGTCATGATGAAGTGGTTGTCGCCGACGCAGGCGGTCACGCCGTCGTCGAAGACCATGCCGTCTTCCTTGCACATCAGGCCATAGCGAGCCTTGCCTACGTCGAGCTTGGTCCAGGCGTTGGTGTACACGCGGTTGAGGAACTCACGCGCATCCGGGCCCTGGATGTCGATCTTGCCGAGGGTCGAGGCGTCGAGCAGGCCGACGCTGTCCCGCACGGCCTTGCATTCGCGGGCCACGGCGGCATGGATGTCTTCGCCAGGCTTGGGGAAGTACCACGGACGCTTCCACTGGCCGACATCCTCGAACTCGGCGCCGTTCTTCAAGTGCCAGGCATGCAGGGCGGTGAAGCGCACGGGCTCGAACAGGTGGCCGCAATGCCGGCCAGCCACGGCGCCGAAGGCCACCGGCGTGTAGTTGGGGCGGAACATGGTGGTGCCCATCTGCGCGATGGTGATTCCCAGCGAACGGGCGGCGATGGCCAGGCCGTTGATGTTGCCCAGCTTGCCCTGGTCGGTGCCGAAGCCCAGTGCGGTATAGCGCTTGACGTGCTCGACCGACTCGAAACCTTCGCGGGTGGCCAGCTCGATGGCCGCGGCGGTGACGTCGTTCTGCTGGTCGACGAACTGCTTGGGCGCCCGCGCGGTGCCCTTGTCGTGCGGCACCTGGAACAGACCGACGGTGGCCTCTTCCTTGCGCGCGATGGCCTTGGGCAGCGTACCGACACTGGCCTTGAAGCCGGCTTCGTTGGCCGCGCGGGCGCCGCCTTCGAAACCGTCGGCCAGCACGTCACCCAAGGCATAGACGCCATTGACGCCACCGACGCAGACACGTTTCTGCGGCGCATCGCCCGGTACGAAACCAAGGATGTCTTCACGCCAGACAGGACGCCCGCCCAAGTGCGAGGCCAGGTGAACCACCGGGCTGTAGCCGCCGGAGGTGCCGACCAGGTCGCAATCGAGCCATTCGCCCGGGCTGGTGACCTTGTGCGCCGGTACGTCGATGGCCGCCACTCGGGCAGCGCTGACATGCTTGCCGCCACGGGTCTCGACCACCGCGCTGGAGGTCAGGATGCGGATGCCCTTGGCGCGTGCTTCCTCGACCAGCGAGCCACGCGGGTTGTGACGCGCATCGGCGATGGCCACCACCTGCAGGCCGGCGTCGTGCCAGTCCAGCGCGGCGCGGTAGGCATGATCGTTGGTGGTCGACAGCACCAGCTTGCGGCCAGGCGCCACGCCATAACGACGCACATAGGTGGAAATCGCTCCGGCCACCATGTTGCCTGGCAGATCGTTGTTGCCGTAGACCAGCGGACGCTCCTGGGCCCCGGCGGCCAGTACCACGCGCTTGGCGCGGACGCGGTGGACGCGGTGGCGAACCTGGCCGATAGGCGCACGGTCGCCGAGGTGGTCGGTCAGACGTTCGTGGATGGTCAGGAAGTTGTGGTCGTGGTAGCCGTTGACCGTGGCGCGCGGCAGCAAGGTCACCTCGGGCAGCGCCTGTAGCTCGGCGACGGTGGCCGCGACCCAGTCGGCGGCCGGCTTGCCATCGAGGGTTTCACGGGTGTCGAGCAGGCTGCCGCCGAACTCTTCCTGTTCGTCTGTCAGGATCACCCGCGCGCCGCTGCGACCGGCTGCCAGGGCAGCCGCCAGGCCAGCGGGACCACCGCCGACGACCAGCACGTCGCAGTGCTGGTTCATGTAGTCGTAGCTGTCAGGGTCGTTCTGCAGCGGCGAACGGCCCAGGCCGGCCGCCTTGCGGATGTACTTCTCGTAGGTCATCCAGAACGACTTGGGGTACATGAAGGTCTTGTAGTAGAACCCTGGCGGCATCATGTTGCCGCCGACCTTGCCAATGATGCCCATGACATCGTTGTTGACGTTCGGCCAGCCGTTGGTGCTCGTGGCGACCAGGCCGGAATACAGCGCCTGCTGGGTAGCACGCACGTTGGGCACCTGGGTCGACTCGCTCGAGCCAAGCTGCAGGATCGCGTTCGGCTCTTCGGAGCCGGCGGCGATGATCCCGCGCGCACGCGAGTACTTGAAGCTGCGTCCGACGATGTCGACACCGTTGGCCAGCAGCGCGGCGGCCAGGGAATCGCCGGCATAACCCTGGTAGGTCTTGCCGTTGAAGGTGAAGTTCAGGACCTTGCTGCGGTCGATGCGGCCACCACTGGAGAGGCGATAGGTCTGGCTCATACGTTTTCTCCCCGTGCGTTGACGGCCGCCGAGTGCGCGGGTGTGTGTTCGCGAGCGGCCATTCTTGGCTTCTCGCCAATCTTGTAGGTTTCCAGGATCTCGTAGGTCTCGGTGTTGCGGGTGACGTTGAAGTACTGGCGGCAGCCGGCGACGTGGTCCCAAAGCTCATGATGGATGCCACGCGGGTTGTCACGGAAGAACATGTACTCGCCCCACTCCGCGTCGGAGCAGGCAGCCGGATCCAGTGGACGAGCGATGTGCGCCTGGCCCGAAGGGTGGAATTCTTCCTCGGAGCGCAGCTCGCCGCAGTGGGGACAGAAAATATGCAACATGACGTTGTCTCCGGTTAGTGGGCGACGGCAGCGGCGCCGTGTTCATCGATCAGCGCGCCATTGTGGAACCGCTCGATGGAGAACGGCTTGGCGATCGGGTGCATCTCGCCCTTGGCCAGGCTGGCCGCGAAGATGTTGCCCGAACCCGGCGTGGCCTTGAAGCCGCCGGTACCCCAGCCGCAGTTGAAGAACAGATTCTTGACCGGCGTCTTGGAGATGATCGGGCAGGCGTCCGGGCAGGTATCGACGATGCCGCCCCACTGACGATTCATGCGCACGCGCGAGAGGATCGGGAACATCTCCACGATGGCCTGGATGGTGTGCTCGATGACCGGGTAGGAACCCCGTTGGCCATAGCCCACATAGCCGTCGATGCCAGCGCCGATGACCAGGTCGCCCTTGTCCGACTGGCTGATGTAGCCGTGTACCGCGTTGGACATGATCACGCTGTCGATGATCGGCTTGATCGGCTCGGAAACCAGTGCCTGCAGCGGATGCGATTCCAGTGGCAGGCGGAAGCCGGCCAGGCGCGCCATGTGCCCGGAGTTGCCGGCAGTGACCACGCCGACGCGCTTGGCGCCGATGAAACCCTTGTTGGTTTCCACGCCGATGACCGCGCCGTTCTCCTTGCGAAAGCCGATCACTTCGGTCTGCTGGATCAGGTCCACGCCCAAGGCGTCGGCAGCGCGGGCGAAGCCCCAGGCCACGGCATCGTGACGGGCCACGCCGCCGCGACGCTGGACGGTGGCGCCGAGGATCGGATAGCGGGTGTTCTTCGAACAGTCCAGGTAGGGAATCTCGGCCGCCACCTGCTCGGTGTTCAGCAGTTCGCCATCCACGCCATTGAGTCGGTTGGCGCTCACGCGGCGTTCGGAGTCACGCATGTCCTGCAAGGTGTGGCACAGGTTGTAGACGCCGCGCTGGGAGAACATGACGTTGTAGTTCAGGTCCTGGGACAGCCCCTCCCACAGCTTCATGGCATGTTCGTACAGGCGCGCCGACTCGTCCCAGAGGTAGTTGGAGCGCACGATGGTGGTGTTGCGAGCGGTGTTGCCGCCGCCCAGCCAGCCCTTCTCGACCACCGCGACGTTGGTGATGCCGTGCTCCTTGGCCAGGTAGTAGGCCGTGGCCAGGCCATGGCCGCCACCGCCGACGATGACCACGTCGTAGACTTTCTTCGGCGTCGGCGTGCGCCACATGCGCTGCCAGTTCTCGTGGTGGCTGAGGGAGTGTTTGAGAAGGCCGAAGCCCGAAAAGCGTTTCATGGTGGTTGCTCCCACTCAGCGGTAAACCGGGAAATCTGCACACAGGGCTGCGACGTTCCGCGCCACGTCGGCTTCGACGTCGGCGTCGCCGAGGTTGTCGAGGATGTCGCAGATCCAGCCGGCCAGCGCCACGCACTGGGCGACCTTGAAGCCGCGGGTGGTGACAGCGGGCGTGCCGATACGCAGACCAGAGGTGACGAACGGCGACTGTGGATCGTTCGGCACGGCGTTCTTGTTGACGGTGATGTGCGCGCGGCCCAGGGCGGCGTCGGCGTCCTTGCCGGTCAGGCCCTGGCGGATCAGGCTGACCAGGAACAGGTGGTTGTCGGTACCACCGGAAACCACGTCGTAGCCGCGATCGACGAAGACCTGGGCCATGGCCTGGGCGTTCTCGATGACCTGCTTCTGGTAGGCCTTGAACTCAGGTTCCAGCGCTTCCTTGAAGCACACCGCCTTGGCGGCGATGACGTGCATCAGCGGGCCGCCCTGGGCACCCGGGAATACCGCGGCGTTGAGCTTCTTCTCGATCTCCGGGTTGGCCTTGGCCAGGATCAGGCCGCCACGCGGACCGCGCAGGGTCTTATGGGTGGTGGTGGTGACCACGTCGGCATAGGGCAGCGGGTTCGGGTACAGGCCGGCGGCGACCAGGCCCGCCACGTGGGCCATGTCGACGAACAGCAGCGCACCGACCTTGTCGGCGATTTCGCGGAAGCGCGGGAAGTCGAGGGTCTTGGAATAGGCCGAGAAGCCGGCGACGATCATCTTCGGCTTGTGCTCGACAGCCAGGCGCTCGACTTCGTCATAGTCGATCAGGCCGGTATCGGTGTCGATGCCGTACTGCACGGCGTTGTACAGCTTGCCCGAAGAGGATACCTTGGCCCCATGGGTCAGGTGGCCGCCATGGGCCAGGCTCATGCCCAGGATGGTATCGCCGGCTTGCAGCAGGGCCAGGTAGACGGCGCCATTGGCCGAGGAGCCGGAGTGCGGCTGGACGTTGGCATAGTCGGCCCCGAACAGCTGCTTGGCGCGATCGATGGCCAGCTGCTCGACCTTGTCGACATGCTCGCAGCCGCCATAGTAGCGCTTGGCCGGATACCCTTCGGCGTACTTGTTGGTCAGACCGCTGCCCTGGGCCTGCATCACGCGCTTGCTGGTGTAGTTCTCCGAAGCGATCAGCTCGATGTGATCTTCCTGGCGTTGCTCTTCGGCATTGATCGCCGCCAGCAGTGCGTCGTCATAACCTTGGATCTGGTCTTGCTTGCTGAACATCTTGTATCTCCCGGCAGCGATCGATTCTTGACATGGAGGGTACTGCGACCCTTTGCGGCGATGGTATGGCCGGGAGGTGGGGTGCAGATGCCTGCGCACGCCTCGCAATGGCGCGTTTACGACATTGCCACCAAAGCCTCAAACACTAGTGGGAACGCTCGCCACTGGGCACCGGTCGCGCACGTGCGTGATGACGGACCCGGCCGGTCGCCAGCAAGGTCAGCGCGAGCGCAGCCAGCATGAGCGCGGACAGCCATTGGGGATGCTCGCCGACCCAGTAAAGTGTCAAACCCACCACCGGCAATACGGCTTGGTTCAACAGCACCATCACCGAAGACACGCTTGCCAGACGCTCCACCGGGACGACACGAATCCGAAGGCTGCGACAAAAATTGATCATGAAGACCTTACCGCCGATGTTCAGGGCATAGAGCGCGAGAAAGCCAAGCAGGTAGGCCTGGACAAAGACCATGAGCGTGCCTGCCAAGGCCGTGACCCCTGCGGCCACCGTGAACAGTCGCAGAGGCGGCATGACCAAAGACAGCCTGGGATAGAGCAACGTGGCAGCCACGCCACAGATGCCTGCGCAGATATCCACGAAGGCAAAATAGTGGACGGGCAGCTGCATCACACGATCGATCACCGTGGCCGCACCCGCCTCGACCAGTCCGTCGAACGCGTTGTTGCCACACGCCAGCATGACCGAGCTCAACAGCACAGGCGTGAAGAAGATGAACTTCATGTTGTCGCTCGTAGGCCATACCGCCTTGTCTTCAACGTGGGCAGCTTGGCGTGGCACAACGCGACTGAAGCCATAGCAGGCCGCGTTGATGGCATACATGACGGCGGCAACCATCAGCAGCGCTAGGGCGCCTGCCGTGTAACCGACAAAGCCTGCAAGCGGCCCGATGATCATGGCCGACTGATCGAGGCGACAAAGGAGATTGACGTCGCGATCCACGTCACGGCTGACCAGGGCGATCATTTTTTCGTAAGCGATCAGGCTTTGTGCGTTGCCAATGGCGACCAGCCCTCCAAGCAGGCCACTGCATAACGCCACCACGGGCGCTGTCGGCTCATGCCGCAATGCCAGGACGGCCAACAGGCAGCCCCCGCACTTGACGAGGTCAGACGCCACCGACACGCGCCGGACGCCCCAACGATCGATCGAGACGCCCACCAGTGGGGTGACCATGATGCGCGGAAGCCATGCCATGGCATACGCCATGCCTGACCAGGCCAGGCTTGTGGTGTAGGCATAGACCATGACCGGCACCAAGAACATCAGCAATGCGTCTGCACACAGCACCAGAAGCAACAAGAGCGACAGCGTTCGACTCATGGCGCCGAAGTCGGTGCCGAGGGCATTGCTCGCGTCAGGAGTACCTTGACCTGCTGCCCCGTGGATTCATCGGTGACGATGACGGCCTTGGGGGTTTCTCCAGTCGGGATGCTTTCCATGGCCTGCTGTTGCTGACCGACGAGCGCTTCCAGGTACGCCAAGGGCGCGGGTATTTCATTGACCTTGAAGGAAGGATAGCGGGTGTCGGTCAATGGCCAATCGATGACATCGTGCCCGGGGATATAGGCCATGGAGGCGTCGAGGTAAAATACCGGCCTGTTGAGGGTGAAGATCTGTTCCATGTCGAATAACGCATGGGCCACGCCGCACGGAATGACCAACTCCATCTGAGGATCACAGGTGAACGCATGCCACTCTTCGTGATGGAGCGTGTCAGACCCTTGCCTCATGTCGACCAGCTTGAGTCTGATCACACGATCGCCAGGCCCCATGAAGGTCAGGTGATCTTCCTGTCCCAGGTGTACACCGAACGACTCGAAATCATAAGACGCCGAACCGTGGTCGACGATGTAAAACGGCGAAGGGCCAGCAATTGGAATGATGCGACTGTCCTCGCCCGTCCTGACAGCGCCATGACGTTCGAACCGTACGCCTTTCAAGCGAGAGGACGGCAGCGGTGAAGACGCCTCGGAGGGCTCGGCCTCCGGTTGCAACAGCAGTTGCACCTGCTCGCCGGTATCCAAGACGAAGGTTCGAGTTTCCCCGTGTGAAACGTTCCCTACGGACAAGGCAGCGGCTTGCAGCGACGCCAGCCGGTAATACACTTGATTTGAGGCAGGTTCGCTCATGGCCACGACAGGTTCGATGGTCTTCGGATCCGTCTCCAACGGCAGATTGATGATGTCGTTTTCGGGGATCCACCCCACCGTCGGCGCCAGCAAGTCTTCGATAGGCGGCAAGAAAAGGCCATATGCATTGAGGGTTGAAACCCCTTCGAGTCCAGTGAAGGTGTGGGCCACTCCCGGTGGGATGATCAGTGTTCTGCTGGACGAAGGCGCGAACGCGAGATCCAGGGAAACGCCAAGCGTCGGGGAGTCTTTTCGGCAGTCGATGAACCTGGCACGTATACGCCTGCGCGCATCGCCCAGGAACGTCAACACGTCCTGCTGACTCAAATGAATACCATATTGCCCATAGTCAAAAGGCTGTTCTCCATGGGTCACGATATTGATGGGACGCGTCGTGGGGAAGGGAACGACAAAGGATTCCGCACGCCCGTTATTGAGGCGCCAGCGATCAATCCACTGCAACCCGTCGATGGTCATTTGCGCATTCAGAGCATGCGTGTTCATGGCATGACGTACCTTTCAAAAGGTGCCAGGCATCGACAATGCCTGGCGACCGTTTCAGAGACTAATGACGTGCGCGTTGAACCCCGCCTGTTTCGCACTGCGCAAGAGCGACTGCAAACTTGAGGTATCCAGGGTACGGTACTGATCCTGCAAGGGAGCAGACTTGATACCTGCCAAGTAGGCCAGTTTGTCATACGTGTGCATCACCGTTTCCTTGCTCGTTTCCATCAGACTGATGAATCGATTCGCATGCACGGTGCGAGCCTCGCTCACGGTCGGTTGCACTTCATAAAACTCAGCCACTTCATTTGCCTTGATCATAGAAACTCTCCCATTAAAAGGAATTGCGGTTGTGAGTTGCCGATATCGGCCGTTTGATACTTGTTGCCAACAATCAATATGTCAAATAGCGCGCACTCACTAAACAGCATAAATCAGCGGCTGATAACCATAACTTTTAATTTGTCTTTAGGGAAATTCTCAAGGCACTTGAGGAAAATTCTTAAAAACTCCCCAGCTCCATACCACTCGTCGTTTTGTCTCCTAAACAAGAAACATCTCGAAATAAGTTCCTGCCTACTTTATCGGCTGTCGTCTGGTTGATTCGCCGATCACGCTCACTGACGCGAGACGCGTGTTCTGTCATGGCCACCGCCAATAGCTCCATGTCTGTACCGCCCCGTGTGCAGACGCGGTCCGTTGGGTCAGCCACACGGCACCTGTACCTGTTTCTCTACCACGCTGAAATGAGGCTCAGGTTGCGCTTGCACTCCAGTACACTGCCGAGGCCTCCCACCTCATTCGTGCGGCGCTCATGCAGACATCTTTCATACCGAGCCTAGGACGTGCCTATGACCGATCAGACGCAACAATTCGCCAGCGACAACTATTCCGGTATCTGCCCCGAAGCCTGGGCGGCGATGGAGCAGGCCAACCTGGGCCACGAACGTGCCTATGGCGACGACCAGTGGACGCAGCGCGCGGCCGATCACTTTCGCCAGCTGTTCGAGACCGATTGCGAAGTGTTCTTCGCCTTCAACGGCACCGCCGCCAACTCGCTGGCCCTGGCTTCGCTGTGCCAGAGCTACCACAGCGTGATCTGCTCGGAAACCGCCCATGTCGAGACCGACGAATGCGGTGCCCCGGAATTCTTTTCCAACGGTTCCAAGCTGCTCACCGCCGCCAGCGTCAACGGCAAGCTGACCCCCCGGTCGATCCGCGAGGTGGCACTCAAGCGCCAGGACATCCACTACCCCAAGCCGCGCGTGGTGACCCTCACCCAGGCCACCGAGGTGGGCACGGTCTATCGTCCCGACGAGCTCGCGGCGATCAGCGCCACCTGCAAGGAGCTGGGCTTGAACCTGCACATGGATGGCGCCCGGTTCGCCAATGCCTGCGCCTTCCTGGGCTGCTCACCCGCGCAGCTGACCTGGAAGTCCGGGGTCGATGTGCTGTGCTTCGGCGGCACCAAGAACGGCATGGCGGTCGGCGAGGCGATCCTGTTCTTCAACCATGAGCTGGCCGCCGACTTCGACTACCGCTGCAAGCAGGCCGGGCAGCTGGCCTCGAAGATGCGCTTCCTGTCCGCCCCTTGGGTGGGCCTGCTCGAAGATGGCGCCTGGTTGCGCCACGCCGCCCATGCCAACCAGTGCGCGCAGCTGCTAGCGAGCCTGGTGGGTGACATCCCGGGCGTCGAAGCGATGTTCCCGGTCGAGGCCAACGGGGTCTTCCTGCGCATGCCGGAGCCCGTCCTGCAACGGCTGCGAGACCAGGGCTGGCGCTTCTACACCTTCATCGGCAGCGGAGGCGCTCGCTTCATGTGCTCCTGGGATACCCGGCAGGCCCGGGTACGCGAGCTGGCGGCCGACATCCGTCAGGCCATGACTGCCTGAAGCCCTGCCGGGAGCTGGCGGGACGGCCGGCCGGTTCAACCTGGCAACCGGTCGTCCCGCTGTTGCGCCAGCGTACGGCTGATCGATTCGACCGTCGCGCTGACCTGTGCCTGGCAGCGATCGAGCGTCCTGGCGTGCTCATCCTGCAGCTCGATCTGCCTCGAGCAGAGATTCAGGGCGGCCAGTACCAGCAGCTTGTCGCCGATCAGGGTCGGATACAGGCGCTTGGTTTCCTTCAGCGAGGCCTGGAGCAGCTGCACCGCCTGGTCCAGCGTGCGCTCCTGGCCGACCGGCGCCTTGATCGAATAGTCGTGGCCAAGGATCGACACGACATTGATCGAACTCATGCGCCGACGGTACCTGCGCTGGCGCGTTCGAGCAGCGCCTGGATACGCGCCGCAGCACTGCCCTGCTTCTCTTCCTGCTCCATCAGGTTCAGTTGCAGGCTGTCGTTCTCTTCCTTGGCCTGGGCCAGTTCCTGGCCGAGCTGGGCGTTCTGTTCGGCCAGACGGGCGTTCTGCTGCAGAAGGTCGTTGACCAGCTGTTCGAGTTGATTCAGGGATGCTTCCAACATTGTGCTGTCTCGGTCGTTGCAAGGGGCGCACACGATAAAGAAAAGTGCACGCCGCCGCCATTAAATATCGGTAACAAGGGTTACGTCCGCCCCATTGACCCGGCTCGGCACGGCTTGTTCCAGGCCGGGCTGCCCGCCTGTCCGGAATCGCGCCAGATCCGCCGTTTTTTCAGCCGCCCACTCAAGACCTCCGGGTTCCGACCGATAGCCACTCCAGGTCCTGTCTTGTCGCACGGATGCGCAACCACTCCCTGCCCGGATACGTACCATGTTCCTACGCAATGCCACTATCGCCACGCGCGCCCTGCTCGGCTTCACCTTGATCGGCCTGATGCTGCTCGGCCTTGGCGTGTTCTCCCTCGTGCAAATGAGCCATATCCGCCAGGCAGGCCTGGCGATCGAGACCATCAGCATGCCCAGCATCAAGACGCTCGACGAGCTGACGGCGCTGAACCTGCGCATGCGCACTCTCTCCTACCGCCTGCTGGCCGAGCAGTCTCCCGAGGCCCGGCAGGACATCCTGCGCATGCTCGATGAGCGCAACGCGCAGATCGACAAGGCCCAGGCGACCTACCAGACATTGGTCGAAGACCCGAACGAACAGGCCACCTTCGACCAGTACGGCAGCCTGCTCGGCCAGTATCGTCAACTCGAGGCACGCATGCGCAGCCTGGCTCAGGCAGGGCAGCTGGATGCGCTGCGCGGCCTGCTCAATGGCCCGCTGTTGAGCAATTCCGAACAGGTCAACGAAGTGACCGAGGCACTGGTGCGCTTCAATACCGAGCAGAGTCGCCGCACCAACCAGCGCGCCGCGGACCAGTACGACGGAGCATTGATCCTGGTGATCGGCCTGCTGGTCGCCGCTGGCGTCATGACCCTGGTCTGCGCCTTGCTGCTGACCCGTAGCATCGTCCAGCCAATCAACCAGGCATTGGTGGCCGCCGAACGGATCGCCGAGGGAGACCTTACCCACCGTGTGCGTGCCGAGGGGCGCGACGAGGCGGCCCGCCTGCTGCAGGCTACCGGTCGCATGCAAGACAAGCTGCGCGAAACCGTGCAGCTGATCAACGGCTCGGCCACGCAACTGGCATCCGCCGCCGAAGAGCTCAACTGCGTGACCGATGAGAGCGCCAAGGGTCTGCAGCAGCAGAACAACGAAATCCAGCAGGCAGCCACCGCCGTCAACCAGATGACCAGCGCGGTCGAGGAAGTGGCCCGCAATGCCGCCAGCACCTCGGACGCCTCCAGTGAAGCGACCCGCTCGGCCATCGACGGACGTGACCTGGTGCTGGAGACCGTCGGCGCCATCGAGCGCATGAGTAGTGACGTGCAGGCAGCCGAGCGCCTGATCGTCGAACTCGCCGGACAATCACGGGACATTGGCAAGGTGCTGGATGTGATTCGCGGGCTGGCCGACCAGACCAACCTGCTGGCGCTCAACGCGGCCATCGAGGCCGCCAGGGCCGGGGAAGCGGGCCGCGGCTTCGCCGTGGTGGCCGACGAGGTGCGTGCCCTAGCCCACCGCACCCAGCAGTCGACCAGCGAGATCGAGCGGATGATCGGCAGCATCCAGAGCGGCACCGGGCACGCGGTGGAAGCCATGCGCACCAGTACCGAACGCGCCGAGTCGACCCTGAACATGGCGCGTGGCGCAGGCACGGCGCTGGACAGCATCGCCAGTGCCGTGGAACAGATCAACGAGCGCAACCTGGTGATCGCCAGCGCCGCCGAAGAGCAGGCCCAGGTGGCACGTGAAGTCGATCGCAACCTGGTGAACATCAACGACCTGTCGGTGCAGTCGGCAACCGGCGCCCATCAGACCAGCGCGGCGAGTGCCGAGCTGACGCGCCTGGCGGTAGACCTGAACGGCCTGGTGGCGCGGTTTCGTACTTGAGCCTGTGACTGGTCGAGGGCAGGCCCTGGGCCGCTATGCGCGGTCCAGGGCGGTACCCTGGCGTCGCGACAGCGGCTGGCCTCAATACTCGATCCGTACATCGCCCTTCGGCACGCTGCAACACGACAGGATGTAGCCTTCGGCCTCGTCCTCCTCGGTAATGCCGCCATTGTGCTCCATCGCCACCTCACCGCCCAGCTTGAGCACCTTGCAGGTCCCGCAGATACCCATGCCGCAGGCCTTGGGGATCATCAGGCCGACCTTGGCGGCGGCGGCGTGCACGGTCTCGCCAGGGGCGATGCGGATGCTCTTGCCGCTGTCGACGAACTCGACCAGGTTGAGATCGGCAGCCGCCACCTCCGGCGCCTCGGCGGCCTGCTCGGCATGCTCGACGGCATCGGCCTTGGCCTCGGCCGGGGTCGCGCCGAACGATTCCTCGTGATAGCGCTGCATGTCGAAGCCTGCTTCCTCGAGCAAGCGCTTGACCGCGTTCATGTACGGCGTCGGGCCACAGCAGAAGATCTCGCGCTCGAGGAAATCAGGCGCCATCAGCTCCAGCAGCCGCTGGTTCAGGTAGCCCCGGTAACCGGCCCATGGCTCGCCCAGCCCGTGCTTCTCGCAGATGATGTGCAAACCGAAGTTGGGAATGCGCGAGGCCATCTGCTCGAGTTCGCGATGGTAGATGATGTCCTTGGGCGAGCGCGCGCTGTGCACGAAGACCATGTCGACATTGGCATTGGTATCGTAGAACCAGCGCGCCATCGACATTACCGGGGTGATGCCGACCCCGCCGCTGAGATAGAGCACTTTCGGCGCCGGGAAGTCGATGGCGTTGAACAGACCTACCGGCCCATGCACGGCCAGTTCCTGCCCTTCGTGCAAGGTGTCGTGCAGCCAGTTGGAGACCTTGCCGCCCGGAACGCGCTTGATGGTGACGGAGAAGCTGTAGGGCACCGATGGCGAGCTGGAGATGGTGTAGGAACGCATCACCGGCTGCCCTTCTATCTCGAGCTCCAGGGTCACGAACTGGCCTGGCTTGAAGAAGAACATGATCGGCTGGTCGGCCATGAAGCAGAAGGTGCGCACGTCCCAGGTCTCCTGGATGACCTTGACGCAGCGCACGATGTGCCGGCCATTGGCCCAGGTCTGGGTAGTGACCGGATTGAGGAAGGGATTGGACATGTTCGTCTCCAGCAGCCACGGCGGCATTTTCATGGGACGGATAATGCTCAAGCCAGGCACGGCGTACATTCCTGTCCGCGACATCGGCGTGCTTATCGCGACCAGCCTTGCCAGACAAGGGCTGGCGCGTCGGGAACGGATTCGGCCATGTCGTCCATGGATATGGATCGCGCAGGCCGCGAACGCACACTCCACCGCAAATGAACACGCTGTCTGATGCAGGCAGCCTTGCGGCACTACAAGAACGATTAGCCACCTTTCGCCGGCCGCCAGCGGCCAAGAGGACCAAAACGATGGACGTCACCGCAACCCTGAGCCTGGGCGATCCACTGGAACCTGCACGCAAGGCTACCGCCGAGATGCTGCAGACCCGCGAGCGTACCTTCTCGCTGCCCCAGCCGTTCTACACCGACGAGCGTCTGTTCCAGATCGACATGCAGGAGATCTTCCACAAGGAATGGTTGATCGCCGGCATGACCTGCGAGATCCCGGCCAAGGGCAACTACATCACCTTGCAGATCGGCAAGAACCCGATCCTCGTGGTACGCGGCACCGAGGGCAAGGTCCATGCCTTCCACAACGTCTGCCGGCATCGTGGCTCGCGCCTGTGCGTCAGTGACAAGGGCAAGGTGGCCAAGCTGGTCTGCCCGTACCACCAGTGGACCTACGAACTCGATGGCCGCCTGCTGTTCGCCGGTACCGAGATGGGTGCCGACTTCGACATGGCCAAGTACGGCCTCAAGCCGGTCAACGTGAAAGTCGCCGGTGGCTACATCTTCATCAGCCTGGCGGAAAACCCGCCCGCGATCGACGAGTTCCTGGCCACGCTCGAGCACTACATGGAACCGTACGACATGGAAAACACCAAGGTGGCGGTGCAGACCACCTTGATGGAAAAGGCCAACTGGAAGCTGGTGCTGGAAAACAACCGCGAGTGCTACCACTGCAACGGTTCGCACCCGGAGCTGCTGCAGAGTCTGCTGGAGTGGGACGACACCAACGATCCGCGTGCCGACCAGGCGTTCAAGGACCACGTGGCCGCCTGCGCCGCTGCCTGGGAAGCCGAGAAGATCCCCTACTTGCACAAGAGCCATGGCCTGCGCAACCGCATCGTGCGCATGCCGCTGCTCAAGGGCACCGTATCGATGACCATGGACGGCAAGCAGGCTTGCCAGAAGCTGATGGGCCGGATCAAGAACCCCGACCTGGGTTCGATGCGCATCCTGCACCTGCCACATGCCTGGAACCACTGCATGGGCGACCACATGATCGTCTTCACCGTCTGGCCGATCAGCGCCCAGGAGTCGATGGTCACCACCAAATGGCTGGTACACAAGGACGCCGTGGAAGGTGTCGACTATGACCCGGCGAACATGCGCAAGGTCTGGGATGCCACCAACGACCAGGACCGCCGCCTGGCCGAAGAGAACCAGCGCGGGATCAACTCTACCGCCTACCAGCCAGGCCCCTACTCCAAGACCTATGAGTTCGGCGTGGTGAACTTCATCGACTGGTACAGCCAGCGCATGCTGAACAACCTCGGGGCTGAGCCGGCACCCTATCTCAAGGAAGTCAAGGCGCAGTGACCCTCGGCGCTTCGTGCTCCCAAACGCACCGGGAGCATGAGGCGCCTACACTGGCGTTTCCCGTGGCGGGGTTGCCCCCCGGCGAATCTCGATGCCGACCTGGGCGATGGGATAGCGCCGGGTGACGGGCGTGGTGGCGAGCCCGTAGAGCTCGTAGGCAGACACTGCCGTCGCGACCGTTCCTACGGCCATGTCGACCCAGGCCAAGGCTTCCGTCTGCGGCGAAAGAAGGCGTCCGGTACCGGTGCCGATGCTCACCGACGCAGTGACGGCGCCAATACCCGACAAGACCTTCTCCTGCGTTGTCCATGGCATCACCGCGGCTTCGGCCGTCCCGTACGTCAGCTCCCCCGATCGGCTCGCCGCCAAGCCTGGAGCGACTGCGAAGTCACGCTCGAGCCTGTAGTTGCGCATGCCTTTCACCACGCTGATCGCCAGGTTCAGGATGCCTGTGACGATGCTCCTGATCGGCGCGATGATGCTCGGAAACTGCCCATTGGGATCCACCAGATTGACCGGATCGTTTCGGCAATAGGCATAGGCGTTGATACCACCCTTGCCAAACGGGCTGAGCCGGTCGGCTGTGTGGAAACGCATGAGTACCGGGTTATAGGTACGGTGACCGCTGCCCAAGTGGTAGCAGCCGGTCAGCGGGTCGACCGGTTGGCCTGCGAAGGCGAGCAGCGGACCCTTGGCAGCAGACTGGGCGCCATAGGGTGAATAGGCTCTGGCGGGAAAGGCGAGCCCGCCCAGGAACGAAGCCTGCATATCGGTATTGAGCAAATGGATGCAGTTCACCGGCATATCCCTCTTCCACGGTCAGGAACTACCGTAGCCGGTGGGAGAGCGACTTTGAACTGGTAGAAACGACAGGTAGGGCAAACTGATAAAAGGTCAGGTGAGCGGCAGGAAGATCACCCCAACGACCGCCGAGCCTGCGCAAGCGGCGCCGCGAAGCCTGGCGACCCGTGCCCGGTTTCGGACAAAGGTCGCCAGCAGGCTCGCCTTCGAAGTTGGCCGATGGCCAGGCATCATCCATGAACAGGCAGGCGCTGATGCAGGTTCAGCGCAGAACCCCTTCTTCGCACAGCAGCTTGAGGATGGCCTGCGCCGCTTCCTGCGCCGAGACATCCTTCATCACCTTGCCACCGCCGCCGCTGGCCTTGGCGGTGGCGGCCTTCATCCGGTCCGCGCCGCTCTTGGCCTTGATCACCTTGAGTCGTTTTGGGCGCGGCTTGGCAGGTTGCAGTTCGGCCTCGGCCAGCAAGCTGTCCTCAACGACCTCCACCGAGCGGGCAGCCAGCACGCCACGACGTGCCGGACCGAAAGCGCTCTGGCGAGGCCTGGGTGCCGCGTTGTCCACGGTGGCCAGCACCGGCAGGCGCACCTTGAGCCGGCGCCGCTGGCCGCGCGGCAAGGCTTGCAGGACCTGGGCGGTACCGTTGTCGATCGACTCGACCTCGGCCAACCCGACCACCAGCGGCCAACCTAGTCGCTCGGCCAGCAGGAACGGCAGCATGCCCGAGCCCTCCCCCGTCTCGGCCTGGCTGCCGGTCAGTACCAGCTGCGCACCGGCATCGCGCAGGTAATCGGTCAGCACGCCGAGCACGTCGGCACCGGCCGGTTGCTCGAGCACATCCAGATGATCCAGGCCCATGCCGAGATAACCGCGCAGGGCCTCTTCGCGCGGGTCGCCAGCATGTACCACCTGCAGGTCGCCGCCGGCCAGCTGCAAGCCAAGTTCCACGGCGCGCGAATCCTGCTCGGCGCGCCGGGTGCGCCCCGATGTCGGATGAGAACCGACGGAAACCAGGCTGATGACTTTCGTACTCATCGCTTCATCCTCATGCCGCATCGCGCTGGTCGGCGTTGCGCAGCTCTTCCACAGCCTCGATCAGCGCCTGGAGAACCGCCGAACTGTCGCCGATGATCGACAGGTCTGCCCGCTTGATCATGTCGCAACCAGGGTCCATGTTGATCGCCACCACCTTGTCGCAGGCAGCGATGCCTTGCAAATGCTGAATGGCCCCGGAGATGCCCACGGCCACATAGACACGTGCCGTGACCCAGGTGCCGGTGGCGCCGACCTGCCGGTTGCGCGGCATGAAACCGTCGTCCACCGCTACCCGCGAAGCACCTTCGGTGGCGCCCAGGGCAGCCGTGGCCCGATGGAACAGGTCCCAGTCCTTGACCCCATTGCCGCCGGAGACGATGAATTCCGATTCGGCCATGGCGATGGCAGCCGGATCCACCGCAACCGGACCGAGGTCTTCGATCCGCGACAAGCTGCGCGCCACGCTCGTCGATAACTCGACCGGCAACGCCTCGTGGCGGGTTTCGCTGACCGGGTCGGCGCACTCGGCGGCGGCCAGGACCAGACGTGGCAGGCTACGCTGCAAATCCTGCTGGCCGGCACCGGCACGGCCAACACACTGGCCGTCCTTGATCTGCCAGACGCGGGTCGCCGGGCGTTCGCCCAGGGCTGCGGCCAGGCGCCGACCGAGCTCACCACCACCGGTGCGACTGTCCGGCAGCAGCCAATGCTTCGGAGCGAATTGCTGGTCCACCGCATGCAGGCCCTGTACCAGCTGTTCCGGTGCGTAGCCCTGGTACTGTTCGCCTTCGATGACCAGCAGCCGATCGACACCTGCACCCTGGAAGTTGCTTTCCTTGTGCTCGCCGAAGACCACCGCCAGCACGGCGCCGCCGCTGCCGGCCAGACTGTGGGCCAGGCCGAGCAGGTCTCGGTCATGACTGCCGAGGCGGCCACCGATCATGTCCGGAACCACCGCGATGTAGAACGCCGGATCGGCCACCTGGTGCAGCGGCAGTTGCACTTCGGCAGCGGCCGTGCGCCGTCCCGCGATGCCGGTACCCTGCTGAGCGCCGCTGCGATCGATTCGCTTGATGCCGTTGGGGCCGACGAAGCCCGCGGCCAGCGCATGGGGGTTCTTGCGGATCAGCCCGTTGGGGCCCATCCAGCGGCTCTGCTGGGTCTGCATCGCCGCATGCAGCGGATGCAGTCGGTTACGGGCGATCCACTCGGCGCGGGGATCGCGGCGGATGATCTCGCTCATCAATGCACCTCCGCAGGTTCACGTTTGGCGGCTGCCGGCTTTGCCGCCGCCGGGGCTTGTTCCTCGATCAGCGCGTCGGCCACCAGTTCGGCCAGGTCCTTGATCTGCGGCCTCGGCTCGACCACGCCCTCGAGCATGGCCGTGCATTGCGGGCAGCCGACGGCCACCAGTTCGGCTTCGGTCTGGCGGATGTCCTCCATGCGCATGTCAGGGATCCGCTGCTTGCCGGGTATATCGGTGATCGGCGCGCCGCCGCCGCCGCCACAGCAGCGCGAACGCAAGCCCGAACGCTGCATCTCGCGCACTTCGATGCCGAGCGCCTTGAGCACCTCCCGTGGCGCCTCGTACTCGCCGTTGTAGCGGCCCAGGTAGCACGGATCGTGATAAGTCACGCTGCCACCCTTGTGCTGGCCAAGATTGAGCTTGTTCGCCGCGATCAGCTCGGCAATATAGGTGCTGTGATGCTGCACCTGATACTGGCCGCCAAGCGCGCCATATTCGTTCTTGAGCACATGGAAGCTGTGCGGATCGCAGGTGACGATGCGCTGGAAGCGGTATTTGCCCAGGGTCTGGATGTTACGTCTGGCAAGCTGCTGGAAAGTCGCCTCGTCGCCCAGGCGGCGGGCCACGTCACCACTGTCGCGCTCCTCCAGGCCGAGGACGGCGAAGTCGACGCCGGAAGCCTTGAGGACCTTGACGAACGCGCGCAGGGTGCGCTGGTTGCGCATGTCGAACGCCCCATCGCCCACCCAGAACAGCACCTCGGTACTCTTCACCTCGGCCAGCACCTTCATGTTCAGGTCTGCCGCCCAGTTCATCCGTCCCCCAGGATTGAAACCGCCCGGGTTGTCGGTGGCGATGAGGTTGTCGAGCACTTCGGCGCCCTTGTTCGGGGTAGCGCCCTTTTCCAGGGTCAGGTGACGGCGCATGTCGACGATGGCATCGACGTGCTCGATCATCATCGGGCACTCCTCGACGCAGGCGCGGCAGGTGGTGCAGGACCAGAGCGTTTCGGCATCGACCAGGCCATTGACGATGGGCTGGTGCGGATGACCGCCATGCTCGCCGATCGGCTTGCCTGGGTAGGGGCTGCCGAAGTACCTGGCGTCGGTGCCACCGGCCAGGCCGATGACCATGTCCTGGATCAGCTTCTTCGGGTTGAGCGGCTGGCCCGCGGCGAAGGCCGGGCACATCGCTTCGCAGCGACCGCACTGGACGCAGGCATCGAAGCCCAGCAGCTGGTTCCAGGTGAAATCCGCCGGTTTCTCGACCCCCAGCGGGGCCGTCCGGTCTTCCAGGTCGAGCGGCTTGAGCCCGGTCGAGCGGCCGCCACCGAAGCGCTCGGCGCGACGGTGCCAGGCCAGGTGCAAGGCGCCAGCGAAGGCGTGCTTCATCGGCCCGCCCCAGGTCATGCCGAAGAACATTTCCGACACGCCCCAGAGCACACCCAGGCACAATACGCCGACCATGACCCAGCCCCCGGTTTCGGCTGGCAGGATGCCCGCCACCGGCAAGGTCACGACGAAGAAGGTCGTGGCAAAGACCAGCAAGCTTTTCGGCAGGCGCATCCAGGGCCCTTTCGACAGCCGCGCCGGCGGATTGCGGCGCCGCCTGTAGACGAACATGGCACCGGTGAACATCAGCACCGTGGCGATCAGCAAGGCGTAGCCGAGGACCTGGCTGTGCAGGCCGAAGCCATGCACCAGGATCGCCAGCAGCGCCGAGAGCACGAAGCCGCCAGCGGTGGCGACGTGGGTGTTGGACATGTACTTGTCGCGCTCGACCACATGGTGCAGGTCGACCAGGTAGCGACGGGGCACGGCCAGCAAGCCGCCGAGCAGGTTAACCTTGGATGGACGACCACGGCGCCACATGCGCGCGCGGCGTGCGGCACCGAGCGCCGCCAGGGCAAGCGCGGCGAACAGCAGGATGGGTACAAGGGTGTTCAACATGGGGGGCTCCCACTGATTGCAAGCTGCAAGCGATAAGCTGCAAGCGGCAAGAAAAAGCAAAAGCGGCATTGGCTTCACCTTTTCTCCAGAACCAGGCCTTCAAGTGCCTTGCCGAGGTGAAGTCTGAAGCTGCAAGTAAAGGCACTACCGTGCGCTTTGCTTGCAGCTTGCCGCTACCGCTGCCGTCAAAAGTCCTTGCACAGGCGCAAGGCGTCGTAGATCGCCGCATGGGTATTGCGCTGGGCCACACAGTCGCCGATGCGGTACAGCAGATAGCCCTCGCCTGGCTGGCTGAGGATCGGCTGCGGCTTGATGGCGAACAGCGCCTCCACATCGATCTGGCCTTTGTTGCGCGACCCATCCTTGAGGGCGTAGTACAAGGCTTCGTCAGGGCGTACACCGTTCTCCACCACGACCTGGTCGACTACCCGCTCTTCCTTGGCGCCGGTGTATTCGTTCTCGAGCACCGCTACCAGCTTGTCGCCCTCGCGGTAGACCTTTTCCAGCATCATGTCGCCGGTCATGATCACTTCCTTGGGATACAGGCTGCGGTAATAGGTCGGGAAAGTGGTCCCGCCCATCGCCACGCCGGGCTTGATGTCGTCGGTGACGATTTCCACCTGGCAGCCCTTGTCGGCGAGGAAGTCGGCAGTGGACATGCCGGTGAACTCGCAGATGGTGTCGTAGACCAGCACGTTCTTGCCAGGCGCGACCTTGCCGTCGAGCACGTCCCAGCTGCTCACCACCAGTCCTTCGGCAGCGCCCCAATGCTCGTTCTGCTCGACGAACGGATGCCCCCCCACCGCCAGCACGATGATGTCCGGACGCAGGTCCTGGATGGTCGGGACATCGGCCGCGGTACCCAGGCGCAGGTCGACCTTCAGGCGCGCCAGCTCCAGCTGGTACCAGCGGGTGATGCCGGCGATCTGGTCACGCTGAGGTGCCTTGGCGGCAATGGTGATCTGCCCGCCGATCTGCTCCTTCTTCTCGAACAGCGTCACGTCATGGCCACGCTCGGCAGCGACCCGCGCCGCCTCCATCCCCGCAGGCCCTGCGCCGACCACCACCACCTTGCGCCTGGGTCCGGTGGACTTCTCGATGATGTGCGGCACGCCCATGTATTCACGGGAGGTCGCGGCGTTCTGGATGCACAATACATCCAGGCCCTGGTACTGGCGGTCGATGCAGTAGTTGGCGCCGACGCACTGCTTGATCTGGTCGACCTGGCCCATCTTGATCTTGGCGATCAGGTGTGGGTCGGCCATGTGCGCCCGGGTCATGCCGACCATGTCCACATAGCCGCCTTCCAGGATGCGCTGGGCCTGGTTCGGGTCCTTGATGTTCTGCGCATGCAGGACCGGGACCTTGACCACTTCCTTAATGCCCGCCGCCAGGTGCAGGAACGGCTCCGGCGGGTAGCTCATGTTGGGGATGACGTTGGCCAGGGTGTTGTGGGTATCGCAGCCCGAGCCGATCACGCCGAAGAAGTCGACCATGCCAGTGGCATCGTAATACTTGGCGATCTCCTTCATGTCTTCGTGGCTGAGACCGTCCGGATGGAACTCGTCGCCGCAGATTCGCATGCCCACGCAGAAATCGTCACCGACCTCCGCCCGCACGGCCTTGAGCACTTCCAGGCCGAATTTCATGCGGCCTTCGAAGCTGCCGCCCCATTCGTCGGTACGCTTGTTGACCCGTGGGCTCCAGAACTGGTCGATCATGTGCTGGTGCACGGCCGACAGCTCGACGCCATCCAGGCCACCTTCCTTGGCTCGCCGCGCGGCCTGGGCATAGTTGCCGATGATCCGCCAGATCTCTTCCGGTTCGATGGTCTTGCAAGTGGCCCGGTGCACCGGCTCACGGATGCCCGACGGCGACATCAGGGTCGGCCAGTTGAAGCCGTCCCAGCGCGAGCGACGGCCCATGTGGGTAATCTGGATCATGATCTTGGCGCCATGCTTGTGCATGGCGTCGGCCAGGTTCTGGAAATGCGGGATGATCCGGTCGGTCGACAGGTTCACCGAGGCCCACCATTCCTGCGGGCTGTCGATGGCGACCACGGACGAGCCGCCACAGATCGCCATGCCGATGCCGCCCTTGGCCTTTTCCTCGTAGTACTTGACGTAACGTTCGGTGGTCATGCCGCCATCGGTGGCGTAGACCTCGGCGTGCGCGGTGCTGAGCACGCGGTTGCGCACGGTCAGTTTGCCGATCTGGATCGGCTGGAACATCGCTTCGAATGCCATGACGCAATCTCCGGCTTACAACGGCTTGACGACGAACAGCCCGTCGTCGTGACCTTCTTCCGAACCGCCGTAGACCTGCTCGGCCACGGTGCGGATCGAGCTGCCACGGGCGGCCAGGATCTGGTCCATGGCACCGGCGAACCAGCCGGTGAACATGTAGTCGACCTTGCGGCCGACCTTGCCGTAGACATAGACGAACGCCGAGTGCCTGAGCTTGATGCTGGCGGTACCCTTGTTCAGGTCGATGTCCTGGATCTCGAACAGGCCCCAGCCGCGCTGGGACAGGCGCTTCATGTAGTGCTCGAACACCGCCACGCCTTCCAGGCCATGGCATTCGGCTTCCTTCTCGCACCAGTGCCAGGCGGACTTGTAGCCGGCCTTGTAGAGGATCTCGGCATAGGCATCGGCACCCAGAACCTCTTCGATGCCCATGTGGTTGTTGACGAAGAAGTGACGCGGTACATACAGCATCGGCAATGCATCGGAAGTCCAGACACCGGTCTCGCTGTCGACTTCGATTGGCAATTGCGGGGCGATCTTGGCCATGGAAACTCAACTCCATAATTGTTTTGATTGATGGCCCCGGCATCTGCGGCCGGGGCGCAAGGCGTGGAGAGCGGCTTTATTCGCCCCAGACGTCGCGCAGTACGTTGACCCAGTTCTCGCCCATGATCTTGCGCACCACCCGCTCCGAATGACCACGCTTGAGCAGGGTCTCGGTGAGATTGGGAAACTCGCCGACGGTGCGGATGCCCAGTGGGTTGATGATCTTGCCGAAGTTGGTCAGGCGCCGGGCGTAGCCCTTGTCATGGGTCAGGTACTCGAAGAAATCTTGACCATGCCCCTGGGTAAAGTCGGTGCCGATCCCGATGGCGTCCTCGCCGACGATGTTCATCACGTACTCGATGGCTTCGGCGTAGTCGTCGATGGTCGAATCGATGCCCTTGGCCAGGAACGGCGCGAACATGGTCACGCCGACGAAACCGCCGTGATCGGCGATGAACTTCAGTTCTTCGTCGGACTTGTTGCGCGGGTGATCCTTCAGGCCCAGGGGCAGGCAGTGGGAGTAGCAGACCGGCTTCTTCGACTCGAGGATGACTTCCTCGGAGGTCTTGGAGCCGACGTGCGAAAGGTCGCACATGATGCCGACGCGGTTCATCTCGGCAACGATCTCGCGACCGAAGCCCGACAGACCGCCGTCACGCTCGTAGCAGCCAGTGCCGACCAGGTTCTGGGTGTTGTAGCACATCTGCACGATGCCCACGCCCAGCTGCTTGAAGATCTCCACGTAGGCGATCTGGTCTTCGAAGGCATGGGCATTCTGGAACCCGAAGAGGATCCCGGTCTTGCCCTGCTCCTTGGCCTTGCGGATATCGGCGGTAGTGCGCACCGGCATGACCAGGTCGCTGTTCTCGCGGATCAGCTTCTGGCTGGCGGCGATGTTGTCCACGGTCG
Source organism: Pseudomonas sp. Marseille-QA0332 (assembly GCF_054950175.1). Lineage (NCBI taxonomy): Bacteria > Pseudomonadati > Pseudomonadota > Gammaproteobacteria > Pseudomonadales > Pseudomonadaceae > Pseudomonas > Pseudomonas sp. Marseille-QA0332. Next base: position 3,768,338 of record NZ_CM143106.1, on the reverse strand, counting down.
CCTTGAAGCCTTCCCAGACCGATACCGTGCAATTGGCCGCGGTCAGCCCGCCCTTGCGCATGTCCTCGAACAGTTCGCGGTTCCACTTGGCGATGATCAGACCGTCGATGACGATGCTGTCGGCGTGCAATTCGGCTGGGCTCATCAGGCTGTCCCCTTTTATCGGCTTGAGCTGCGCAGAAGGTGTGTCGGCGCTTTGGAGGCCAGCATATGCCTGCGCGGCGTACGAGCAGGATGCAAAAACGACAGGGGGTTTGCCGAAAGCGTCAATGGGCGAAGAGCCGCGTACGGGCGGGGCTCGTGGCGATGAGAGCGAGTCTCGACAATCTTGGAAAAGGTCGTTTCGTGAACATTTCGACGGCAAGCTACCGCCCTACTTCAGCGTGAGCGAGAATCGCTGCCGATTGTTCAGCCTGGCGAGGAAAGACGGATGAAATCGATGGCATGGCTGGTCCTGATGGCAGTGGCATGTGCCGCCCAGGCCAGCGGGGACGAAAGCACTCCCTGCGACAATGTCGAGAACGACCTGCAGGCACATGCCTGCGCCGCCTACAACAAGCAGACCGCCGAGCGGGAACTGAAAGCGGCGTTCGATGACCTGCTCGAACGCATTGCCGAGCAGTACGCCAACGAGGAAGACAAGGTCAAGGCACTGAAGGCGCGGCTGGCGGCGGCCGAGTCGATATGGACACAACTGCGCGATGCCGACTGCAAGGCCGAGACCTTTGCCGAAAAGCCGGGCAGCAAGGCCTTCGAGGCCGCCTGGAACACTTGCGTGGCCCAGCGTAGCGACGACCGCTCCGAATACCTGCAGTCCATCGGCCAGCAGTGAGTGCAGACGGCGCCAGCTCCTCCACCGGTGCAAACACCCTACCGATGGTCAGTGGGCGCAGTGCCGCGACAGGGCGCGCAGCGGCCTCGGGAACGGGCAGGCGACAGCGTCCTGAACAGGCTTGCAGGGGATATTCGTAGGGTTCGCAAGGATGCTGAAGGCCGCTACGCGACCTAGCGCAGCCGGTACGGCGCCCCGGCCGCTGCTAAACGGGCGTGGCGCAGCGGCTGCCATGGCTTGCACGGCAACCTCGGGCCTGCTGCGAACGAACCTCAGCCGCGGTTGCCGTTGAACTGCGCCAAGGCCGGCAACAGTTGCCTGTCGATGGCCTGGCGAACCGCCGGAAGAATGGTGGCGCTGCCGCAATACATCCGCTCGACCATACCCCGCAATGCCCGTGCGTTCGGCTCGGTCAGGCCGCGCACGGCTACTTCGCAAGCCTGTTCCGCGCTCGCGCCGGTTGGCATCTCGAAACCCAGGGCCCGCAGGCTGCCCACCAGGTCATCCTGGTCAATCAAATCCGCATGCATCATGGCTGTTGTCCTTGTTTGCTGCTGTGATCTGCGCTCGATTCTGTGTCCAGCCGGCGCCTGCGGCAAGGCTGCAGTGCCAGAGTGGCCGCTTTGGCTAAGAACAGGTCGTTCCCGGCTAAATCCGTGATCGACGAACATCGCACACTGCCAGCCATCATCAACGTCTCAGGGTTTGGTCACCCTTGTCACGACACGTGGATGTTGCTCGCTCTTGGCCCCGTACGCTCACGGCTTTGCGGGGTCATTTTTTTTGCTGGTCACAGGCAGGTAGTTCAGCGATCGGGCGTGACAGGCTCAACCGGGCAGGCGCATCACCCTTCCCAGGTACTGGGGAACCGGCAGGTCGTGCTGCGCCCTGGCCAGCGCTTCCAGCGAAGCCTGGCCAGGCTCACTGAATGGCGCCGATTTCGGCCCGTCCAGCTGCACATGCAGGAGCATCTGCTCGCTGGCGGCCAGCGCCTGGGCGAAGCCCTCGCGATGCAGGCTGTGGTAGAGATGCAGCCGCTTGCGGTCGAAACCGACGATCTGTGTCTGTACCCATACCTCGGTGCCGAGCTTCACTTCGTGCAGGTAGTTCAGATGGCACTCCAGGGTGAACAATGTGTGTCCATCCCGCTCCCGGCTGTCCGCGTCCAGCCCGATGCGTTGCATCAGCGCATCGGTGGCGTAGCTGAAGATCAGCAGGTAGTAGGCATCGCGCAGGTGACCGTTGTAGTCGACCCACTGTGCCTCGATGGACGTTCGATAGCTGATCAGTGCTGGCATATGGAAATCCTCATTCGGTGAAAGCCAGGCCGTGGCGCGCCTTGGTGTCCGCGATCGCCTGGAGTACCGCCAGCAGGCAGTCGTCGCGATAACGCTCCAGGGCGGCGATGCTGTGCTCGCCCAGTTGGGCCGAAGTGCCTTCCACGACCGCATCGATCAACCGGTCGGTAAGCTCGGGCGCCTGCAGGTGGGTCCATGGCAGTTTCAGTGCCGGACCGAACTGGGCCATGAAGTGCCGCATCCCGGCATCGCCACCGGCGAGCGTGTAGGTCAGGAAACTGCCCATGAACGACCAGCGCAGGCCGGCACCGAAACGGATCGCGTCATCGATCTCGCCGGTAGTGGCCACGCCGTCGTTGACCAGGTGCAAGGCTTCGCGCCAAAGCGCCTCGAGCAGGCGGTCGGCAATGAAGCCGGGAACTTCCTTGCGCACATGCAGCGCACGCATGCCAAGCGCGGCATAGATGCGCTTGGCTGCTTCGATGGCTTCAGGAGCGGTGTGCCGGCCGCCGACGACTTCCACCAGTGGCAGCAGGTAGACCGGATTGAACGGATGCCCGACCAGGCAACGCTCGGGGTGGGTGGCCGATTCGTAGAATTCGCTGGGCAACAGTCCGGAGGTGCTGGAACCGATGATGGCCTCGGGCTTGGCCGCGGCACTGATCCGGGCATGCAGGTCGAGCTTGAGATCCAGGCGCTCCGGTGCGCTTTCCTGGATGAAATCGGCATTTGCCACGCAGGCTTCGACGGTATCGACGAAGCGCAGGCGCGACTGCGCCGCGCCGGCGGCCAGGCCTTTGCTCTGCAGCGCCGGCCAGGCCTTGGCGATACGCTGGCGCAAGGCCTGCTCGGCACCCGGGGCGGGATCCCAGGCGAGCACGTCGAGGCCGTGGGCCAAGGCGCGGGCGACCCAGCCGCTGCCGATGACGCCGCTACCCAGCGCGGCGAAGGTCTTGATCTCGGTGATGAAGGGCATGGCGGGCTCCTGGATGGGTTCAACGGCGCTTGAGGTTCATTTTTTCCCGACCCTGGGCCGGTGTGAGCACACGGGCGCCGAGACGGGAGACGATCTCCAGCGCACGCTCGACCAGCTGGCCGTTGCTGGCCAGGACACCGCGATCGAGGTAGAGGTTGTCCTCGAGACCGACGCGCACGTTGCCGCCCAGCAGGACCGCCTGGGCCGCCATCGGCATTTGCATCCTGCCGATCCCGAACCCGGCCCAGGTCACACCTGCCGGCAGGTTGTCGACCATGGCCTTCATGGTCGTGGTGTCGGCCGGCGCGCCCCATGGAATTCCCAGACACAGTTGGAACAACGGATCGTCCAGCAAGCCCTCCTTCATCATCTGCTTGGCGAACCACAAGTGACCGGTGTCGAAGATTTCCAGCTCGGCTTTCACGCCCAGCTCGGTAATGCGCCTGGCACCGGTGCGCAGCTGACTCGGCGTGGAAACATAGATCGCATTGCCATCACCGAAGTTGAGCGTGCCGCAATCAAGGGTGCAGATTTCTGGCAGCAAGGCCTCGACATGAGCCAGGCGCTCGAGCGGGCCGACCAGGTCGGTGGCCGGGCCGAAGTCCGTCGGCGATTCGCCCGGACCGATCTCCAGGTCACCGCCCATGCCGGCGGTGAGGTTGACGATGATGTCCACGTCGGCTTCGCGGATGCGCTCCATCACTTCGCGATACAGCGCCACGTCTCGGCTGAAACGCCCGCTCTGCGGATCGCGTACATGGCAGTGGACCACGGTGGCGCCTGCCTTGGCAGCCTCCACCGCCGCTTCGGCGATCTGCCTGGGAGTGACCGGCACCAGGTGACTCTTGGCGACCGTGTCGCCTGCGCCGGTCAAGGCGCAGGTAATGATGACGTCATGGTTCATGATGGCTCCTCGTGATAGCTGTGCAGGCCCGAGCGCCGGCAAGCCGACCCCGGCAGGCTCGACGAGGATCCTGCGCGGCGCATGCTGTCTGGAGCCGGCTTGTCGGCGTTCGGGGAAGGGTCAGTTGGCGGAAAGCTCGAGATGCTCCGCTGCCGGCTTGCCGTCGAAGGTGGTGACCCCCTCGAGCCAGCGTGCCTTGTCCTCGGGGTGATCCCTGAGCCACTGACGGGCGGACGCCAGTGCATCCTTGTGGTCGAGCAGCGGCTGCATCATGCGGCTCTCCTGCTCGGCGCTGAAGGTCAGGTTGGCCAGCAAACGGTGGGCATTGGGGCAACGCTGGGCATAGTCGGGCGCGGTCACGGTCCACACCGTGGCCCTGCCCTCGTCCGGCCCCAGGGCATTCTCGCTACCGCCCAGATAGGCCATGTCGATGTTGACGTTCATCGGATGGGGCGTCCAACCGAAGAACACCACCGCCTTGTTGCGCCGCACGGCACGGTCGACGGCGGCCAGCATGCCGGCCTCGCTGGACTCCACCAGCTGGAACTTGCCCAGGCCGAACTGGTTCTTGTCGATCATGGCCTGGATCTGGGTATTGGCGCCGGAGCCCGGTTCTATGCCGTAGATCTTGCCATCGAGTTCCTTCTCGAACCTGTGGATATCGGCGAAGGTCTTCAGGCCCTTGTCCGCCAGGTACCTGGGGACCGCCAGCGTGGCGCGGGCGTCGGCCAGGCTGGGCTGGTCGAGCACCTTGACCTGGTTGGCCTGGATGAACGGAGTGATGGTCTGCTTCATGATCGGGTTCCAGTACCCCAGGAACATGTCCAGGCGGTTGTCGCGGATCCCGGCGAAGATGATCTGCTGCGAGGCGCTGGTCTGCTTGGTCTGGTAGCCCAGGCCGTCGAGCAGTACCTGGGCCATGGCGCTGGTGGCAATGACGTCGGTCCAGTTGACCACCCCCAGGCGCACGTTCTTGCAGGCGGCGGGCTCGGCGGCGAAAAGCGACGTGCAAAGGGTGCTGCTCAAGGCAAGGGACAGCAGGCTGCGGCGGACGAAGCTATGCATGGTGGCTCTCCAACGGCAGTGCGTATTGTTAGGATCGGCCTCTGCGGACCGTAGGGACACGCTACGCTGTTGACTGGATGGAAATTCGCACCCTGGCGACCCACATTTGCACGCAGGCGACCTCTGCGAGCTGGAGCGAGCAATGCCCGATGTCATTCATTTCCTGCTGTTGCCAGGCTTCTCGGCGCTGGGCTTCATCAGCGCCATCGAGCCACTGCGAGTGGCCAACCGCTTTCGTGGGCCGCTCTACCGCTGGCGAGTGCTGAGTCTCGACGGCGGCGCGGTGCAGGCGAGCAATGGCATGTCCGTGAATGCCGACGGTGTGCCAGGGGAAGTCGGCCGTGGACAGATGTTGCTGGTCGTGGCCGGTTTCGAGCCGCTGGCCGGCTTCGGGCCACTGCTGCAGCAGACCCTGCGGCGCCTGGATCACGACGGCGTGGTGCTCGGTGGTATCGACACTGGCGCCATGCTGCTGGCCGAAGCAGGGTTGCTCGACGGCTACCGGGCCACCCTGCATTGGGAAGCGCTCGAGGCCTTCAAGGAGCGTTATCCGCGGCTGCAGGCCACCCAGGAGCTGTTCGAGATCGACCGTCGGCGGATCACCTGCGCTGGCGGTACCGCCTCCATCGACCTGATGCTGGACCTGATCGGTCAGGCCCATGGCAGCGAGCTGGCAGTGCAGGTTTCCGAACAGTTCGTGCTGGGCCGCATTCGGCCCCGCCAGGACCACCAGCGCATGCAGATCGCCACTCGTTATGGTCTGCGCAACAAGAAGCTGGTGAAGGTGATCGGGGAAATGGAGCGCAACACCGAGCAGCCGATCAGCAGCCAGAGGCTGGCCGAAACGGTGCAGGTGACGCGGCGACAGCTCGAGCGGCTGTTTCGCTTGCACCTGGACGACACGCCCAGTGGCTTCTACCTGCGCTTGCGCCTGGACAAGGCACGACAGCTGCTGCGTCAGACCGACATGGGCGTACTGGAGGTGGCGATCGCTTGCGGCTTCGAGTCTGCATCGTATTTCACCCGCTGTTACCGGGCGCGGTTCGCGCGGTGTCCTCGGGAAGACCGACGGGCCTTGGAGGTTTTCTGAGCAGGCTCGAAGACAACCGTCCCTACAACCTCACACTGGCAAACGTCGATTCGTTGCGCGCCTGGCTCAGCGAGGCCAGCGGCCCGCCATGCGGCGAAAGCACCATGGCCTGCGGGATCGGCATCATTGCCACCTGCTGGGTAGTGTTCGAGCCGACGCGCTCGTCACGTGGCGGGATGCCGAAGTATTCGCGGTAGCACTTGGAGAAGTGCGGCGTGGACACGAAACCGCAGACCGAGGCCACCTCGATGATCGACATCGGGGTCTGCTTGAGCAATTGCCGGGCGCGAATCAGGCGCAGCTTGAGGTAGTAGCGCGACGGCGAGCAGTGCAGGTACTTCTGGAACAGCCGCTCGAGCTGGCGACGCGAGACCGAGACGTACACGGCCAGCTCATCCAGATCGATCGGTTCCTCGAGGTTGGCTTCCATCAGCGCGACGATTTCCTGCAGCTTGGGCTGGTTGGTGCCAAGCATGTGCTTGAGCGGCACACGCTGATGGTCCTGCTCGTTGCGGATGCGTTCGTAGACGAACATTTCGGAGATTGCCGCCGACAGTTCACGCCCGTGGTCGCGGCTGATCAGGTGCAGCATCATGTCCAGCGGCGCGGTCCCGCCGGAGCTGGTGAAGCGGTTGCGATCGAGGGTGAACAGCCGCGTGCTCATGTTCACCCGTGGGAAGGCCTCCTGCATCGCGGCCAAGCACTCCCAGTGCACGCTGCAATCGAAACCGTCGAGCAGCCCGGCGCAGGCCAGCGCCCAACTGCCGGTGCACACCGCGCCCAGCCGACGCGACTGGCGCGCCTGGGTCTGCAGCCAGGTGACATGGTCACGGGTGACGGCGCGCTGGATACCCACGCCGCCACAGACGATGACGGTATCCGTGGGCGGCGCGCCGTGCATGGCAGCGTCAGGGGTGATCCGCAAGCCGTCGCTGGCCCAGACCTGACCGCCATCGAGGGTCAACGTATGCCAGCGATACAGTTCTCGCCCGGACAGCTGGTTGGCCATGCGCAGTGGCTCGACAGCGGAAGCGAGGGAAATGAGAGTGAAGTTGTCCAGCAGGAGAAAACCGATGGACTGGGGCGCAGTGCGATTCTGTTGCGGGTTTCCGGAGGTATACGAAGTCATCGCGAGTTCTCCTCACACAATGCAGGGCGTGCCTCAGGCGGGCACTGTTTCTTGTCATGGCCCCGATTCGTCTGCGGGGCTTTGTCGAACACGACGCAATTGTCGTGCCTGAAATTGAACGGTCGTGCAACAAAGCCCAGAAGCGACCCTCATGGCGAGGCATTTCGGAACTGCCATGGGGACTTTCGTTCAGCGCTAAGGCGCGTGCCAGCGCGCTTGCTTCCGTCTCGTGGGCATTTCGGTAGCACTTGTAGGAAACGTACCAACGAACGACATGTGCAAAGTGTCACCACTGTTGCGAAGTATAGGCGACCCGGTGCGAAACGACGGCAAGGACGGCGCACCGGAATATGGCACGCCGTGGCCAGCAAGCCTTGGAAAAGCGCGTGGCGCTCAGCACTCGATGGCGCTCACCGCCAGCCCGCCGCGGGAGGTTTCCTTGTACTTGTCGTGCATGTCCGCACCGGTGTCGCGCATGGTACGGATCACCTGGTCGAGGGAAATGAAATGCTCACCGTCCCCGCGCAGGGCCATCTGTACCGCATTGATCGCCTTGACCGCGGCGATCGCATTGCGCTCGATGCATGGCACCTGGACCAGGCCGCCGACCGGGTCGCAGGTCAGCCCAAGATTGTGCTCGAGCGCAATCTCGGCGGCATTTTCCAATTGCTCCGGCGTTGCGCCGAGGACTTGGGCCAAGCCCGCCGCCGCCATGGCGCAAGCCGAGCCGACCTCGCCCTGACAACCCACCTCGGCGCCGGAGATCGAGGCGTTCTTCTTGCACAGGATGCCTACCGCCGCCGCGCCGAGGAAGAAATCGACCACCTGGGATTCGTCGACCATGTCGCTAAAGCGCATGAAATAGTGCAGCACCGCCGGAATGATGCCCGCGGCGCCATTGGTCGGTGCCGTCACCATGCGACCGCCGGCGGCATTCTCTTCGTTCACCGCCAGGGCGAACAGGTTGACCCACTCCATGGCATTGAGGGTCGAACCGATCACGTTGGGCTTGCCCAGCTCCTGCAGGCTACGGTGCAGTCTGGCTGCCCGACGGCGCACGTTGAGCCCGCCGGGCAAGGTGCCTTCGTGCTTCAGGCCATTGCTCACGCACGCCTGCATGGCCTCCCACAGCTTGAGCAGGCCGGCGCGGATTTCCTCTTCGCTGCGCCAGGCCTTCTCGTTGGCCATCATCAGTTGCGACACGCTCAGGTCGTTTTGCTTGCACAACCGCAGCAGCTCGGCTGCACTGTCGAAGTCATAGGGCAAGACGGTATCGTCGGCATCCAGCACGCCGCTCGCGGCCTGGGCGGCATCGACCACGAAACCGCCACCGACCGAGTAGTAGGTATCACGGTGCAACTCGCCATCCCTGCCCTCGGCCACCAAGGTCATGGCGTTGGGATGATAGGGCAGGTTCTCGTCGAGCAAGCGCATGTCGCGAGCCCAGACGAACTCGATGCCATGTCGAGCGTCCAGGAGCAGGACATTGGTTTCGCGCACGTCAGCAATGCGCGGAACGATCCGGGTAGGGTCGATCGCATCCGGCCATTCCCCCATCAGCCCCATCAGGGTGGCATTGTCGGTGCCATGACCGATGCCGGTCGCCGATAGCGAGCCGTACAGGCGCACTTCGACGCGCTCGACTTGCTCCAGCTCGCCGCGCTCGCGCAGGCCCTGGACGAACAAAGCGGCGGCACGCATGGGGCCGACGGTATGCGAGCTGGAGGGCCCGACACCTATCTTGAACAGGTCGAACACGCTGATGGCCATTGTCGAATCACCTCTTGATGGGCTTGTCTGCCTGCGACATTGCACAGGTGGCGGATGTGCCAGGCTCAGGCACGGAGCCGCCTTGGAGGCCGGCATCATCGGGCTTTTGAGCGTTCTCACGACGTCTGCAAGCGACGTACTTTTGTCCGTCGGCGCCGCATGCCAACGGCTGCGCCCAGGGCGTTTCCCGGCTGCCGGATGACGCAAAACGATGCACGCCGATGGCGAACAACCTATATGCGACATCGTCCTCACCAGATGCGACCCATGCTGTACTGGATACGACCCCACCAGTAGGCGATCGACCAGCACTGGTGGATGATCGAAAGCGACTCACGACTGCACGGCCCCGTCCGTTGCCGCCAGGCGACCAAGGCCGACCGCTGCCATAGAAAGCACGGCGACCCGGGACACCCGAAGACAAGAACACAGGAGTCCACCTTTCATGAAACGCCCGACCCCGCTGTTGCTGGTGGCGCTGTGCGCAGCTCCGTTGCTGGCCCAGGCCGCTGAGCCCGAACAATGCCGGACCGTCCGTTTCTCGGACGTTGGCTGGACCGACATCACCGTCACCACGGCCGTGACCAGCACGGTCCTCCAGGCGCTCGGCTACAAGACCCGCACCACCATGATCTCGGTCCCGGTGACCTACAAGTCGCTGGCCGCTGGTAAGGACCTCGACGTGTTCCTCGGCAACTGGATGCCGACCATGGAAAACGACATCAAGCAGTACCGCGATGCCGGCACCGTCGAGACGGTGCGCGCCAACCTGGAAAACGCCAAGTACACCCTGGCCGTTCCCAAGGCGCTGTACGACAAGGGACTCAAGGATTTCGCCGATATCGCCAGGTTCAAGCAGGAGCTCGCTGGCAAGATCTATGGCATCGAGCCGGGCAACGACGGCAACCGCACCATCCAGAGCATGATCGACAAGAATGCGTTCGGCCTGAAGGACGCGGGTTTCAAGCTGGTGCAATCCAGCGAGGCCGGCATGCTTTCGCAGGTCGACCGGGCCACCAAGCGCGGCGAAGCCGTGGTGTTCCTTGGCTGGGAACCGCATCCGATGAACAAGCGGTTCGACATGAAGTACCTGTCGGGCGGGGATGCGTTCTTCGGCCCCGACTATGGCAAGGCGACGGTCCTCACCAACACCCGCAAGGGTTATGTCGAGCAGTGCAGCAACGTCGGCCGGTTGCTGAAGAACCTGTCGTTCACCCTGGACATGGAAAGCACGCTGATGGGCAATGTGCTGGACGACAAGATGAAGCCTGAAGCTGCCGCCAGGGCCTGGCTGAAGGCCAACCCGCAGGTGCTCGACAGCTGGCTGGCCGGCGTGAAGACCGTGGATGGCGAACCGGGGCTGGAGGCAGCCAGGGCCAGACTGACGCAGTAGCAGCAAGCACGCCCCTGTGCCGGCGCCTTGGCCGGCACAGGCCGACTTCAATCCCTGCAGGTGGAAGCTCGCTATCATGCTTATCGATCAGAAAATACCGTTGGGGCAGTACATCGCCTCGTTCGTGGAATGGTTGACCCAGAACGGCGCCAACTACTTCGACGCCATTGCCCAGGGCCTGGAATTCATGATCCATGGCGTCACCAGCGCCCTGACCTGGTTCAACCCGTTCGCCCTCATCGTCCTGTTCGCGGGGCTTGCGCACCTGATCCAGCGCAAGTGGGCCCTTACTGCCTTTTGCGCCCTTTCGTTCCTGCTGATCCTCAACCTGGGCTACTGGCAGGAAACCATGGAGACCCTGGCCCAGGTCACCTTCGCCACGGTGGTCTGCGTCGCCATCGGCGTGCCGCTGGGCATCGTCGCCGCGCACAAGCCAATGTTCTACACCGCCATGCGCCCGGTCCTCGACCTGATGCAGACCGTGCCGACCTTCGTCTACCTGATCCCCACCCTGACGTTGTTCGGCCTGGGCGTGGTGCCGGGACTGATCTCCACCGTGGTGTTCGCCATCGCCGCGCCGATCCGCCTGACCTACCTGGGTATCTGCGACGTGCCCCAGGAACTGCTCGACGCCGGCAAGGCCTTCGGCTGTTCGCGCCGCCAGCTGCTGACGCGCATCGAGCTGCCCCACGCCATGCCGAGCATCGCCGCTGGCGTGACCCAGTGCATCATGCTGTCGCTGTCGATGGTGGTGATCGCCGCCCTGGTCGGTGCCGACGGGCTGGGCAAACCCGTGGTCAACGCGCTCAATACCGCCGACATCTCCCTGGGCTTCGAAGCCGGCCTGGCCATCGTGCTGCTGGCGATCATGCTCGACCGTATCTGCAAGCAACCGGAGCTGCCAGCGAGGAGCGAGGCATGAACATCATTCGTTTCGAAGACGTCGACGTGATCTTCTCCAACCGCCCGCGCGAGGCCCTCGCCCTGCTTGACCAAGGCATGACCCGCGAGCAGATCCTCAAGCAGACCGGCCTGGTCGTCGGTGTGGAAAAAGCCAACCTGGACATCGACAAAGGCGAGATCTGCGTGCTGATGGGGCTGTCGGGCTCGGGCAAGTCGAGCCTGCTGCGCTGCATCAACGGCCTCAACACCGTCAGCCGCGGCAAGCTGTTCGTCGAGCATGACGGCACGGCGATCGATATCGCCCACTGCAGCCCCGCCGAACTGAAGATGATGCGCACCAAGCGCATCGCCATGGTGTTCCAGAAGTTCGCCTTGATGCCCTGGTTGACCGTGCGCGAAAACATCAGCTTCGGCCTGGAAATGCAAGGGCGCCCGGAAAAGGAACGGCGCAAGCTGGTGGACGAGAAGCTCGAGCTGGTAGGCCTGAGCCAATGGCGCAACAAGAAGCCCGACGAGCTTTCCGGCGGCATGCAGCAACGGGTCGGACTGGCCCGCGCGCTGGCCATGGACGCCGATATCCTGCTGATGGACGAGCCTTTCTCGGCGCTGGACCCATTGATCCGCCAGGGCCTGCAGGACGAGCTGCTGGAGCTGCAACGCAAGTTGAGCAAGACCATCGTCTTCGTCAGCCATGACCTGGACGAAGCGTTGAAGCTCGGTAGCCGCATCGCCATCATGAAGGACGGCCGGATCATCCAGTACAGCAAGCCCGAGGAGATCGTGCTCAACCCCGCCGACGACTATGTCCGGACCTTCGTCGCCCACACCAATCCGCTCAACGTGCTATGCGGTCGCAGCCTCATGCGCAGCCTGGACAAGTGCAAGCGCATCAACGGCTCGGTATGCCTGGACCCGGGCGTTGATTCCTGGCTGGACCTGGCCGAGGGCAACACCATCAAGGGTGCGCGCCAGGGCATCAACGGGCTGGACCTGCAGGACTGGAAACCCGGCCAGGCAGTCGAGACCCTGGATCGCAAGCCTACCCTGGTGAACGCCGATATCGGCATGCGCGAAGCGCTGCAGATCCGCTATCAGACCGGCAACAAGCTGGTGCTGCAGGAAGGCAATTCAGTGGTGGGCATCCTGGGGGACAGCGAGCTGTACCACGCGCTGCTGGGACGCAACCACGGCTGAAGCCGGGCCGCCGCGCGGCCCGGCTGCGGCTCAGCGAACCACGATACCGCGCTGGGCCATGTAGGCCTTGGCTTCAGGCACCGTGTATTCGCCGAAATGGAAGATGCTCGCGGCCAATACCGCGCTGGCATGCCCCTCGAGGATTCCGTCCGCCAGATGCTGGAGGTTGCCCACGCCACCGGAGGCGATGACCGGAATCCCCAGCGCATCGCTGATCGCGCGGGTCACGCCCAGGTCGAAGCCGCTTTTCATGCCGTCCTGGTCCATGCTGGTCAGCAGGATCTCGCCAGCGCCCAGGCCTTCCATCTTGCGTGCCCACTCGACCGCGTCCAGCCCGGTCGGCTTGCGACCGCCATGGGTGAAGATCTCCCAGCGAGGCGCCTGGCCCGGTGCCGAGACCTTCTTCGCATCGATGGCGACGACGATGCACTGCGAACCGAAACGGTCGGCGGCCTCGCCGACGAACGCTGGATCGAACACCGCCGCCGTATTGATCGACACCTTGTCGGCACCGGCATTGAGCAGGTTGCGGATGTCCTGCACGGTGCGCACCCCGCCGCCCACGGTCAGGGGAATGAACACCTGGCTGGCCATGCGCTCGACCGTGTGCAAGGTGGTATCCCGACCATCGACGCTGGCGGTGATGTCGAGGAAGGTGATTTCGTCGGCGCCTTGCTCATCGTAGCGCCGAGCGATTTCCACCGGGTCGCCGGCATCGCGGATATTCTCGAACTTGACACCCTTGACCACCCGGCCGTTGTCCACGTCCAGGCAAGGGATGATACGTTTTGCTAAAGCCATGAACTTCTCCGTTGGCGGGTTTCAAGCTGCAAGCGATCATGCATTGCCTGGCTTGCAGTGCAAGGACAAGCGGTGCGGTCTCGCTTTTAGCTTGTGGCTTGCCGCTTACGCGTAGGTGTCGCAGAAAGCCTGGGCCTCGGCGACGTCAAGGGTGCCTTCGTAGATGGCGCGGCCAGTGATCGCGCCGATGATGCCAGGCGCCCTGGCTTCGAGCAGTGCCCTGATATCACCAAGATCGTGGATGCCGCCAGAGGCGATCACCGGAATCGAAGTGGCTTCGGCCAGGGCCTTGGTGAAGGGCACGTTGCAGCCTTGCATCATGCCGTCCTTGGCGATGTCGGTATAGACGATGGCCGATACCCCATCGGCCTCGAAACGCCTGGCCAGGTCGATCACCTGCACGGAGCTGACCTCGGCCCAGCCATCGGTGGCGACGAAACCGTCCTTGGCGTCCAGACCGACGATGACCTTGCCAGGGAACGCCTTGCAGGCTTCGGCGACGAATTCTGGCTGCTTGACCGCCTTGGTTCCGATGATCACGTAGCTGACCCCGGCCTTGACGTAATGCTCGATGGTTTCCAGCGAGCGGATGCCACCACCGATCTGGATCGGCAGGTCCGGGTAGCGCCTGGCGATGGCGGTCACCACTTCGCCATTGACCGGCTGGCCTTCGAAGGCGCCGTTCAGGTCGACCAGGTGCAACCGGCGGCAGCCGCCTTCGACCCACTTGGCGGCCATGCTCACCGGGTCATCGGAAAACACCGTAGAGTCTTCCATGCGGCCCTGGCGCAGGCGTACGCAGGCGCCATCCTTTAGATCGATAGCAGGAATAATCAGCATGCTGTGTCCTTCGTCGGTTCAGGCGGCAAGCTGCAAGCCACTGGCTGCATGCATGCGCATCAAATGTTCGTCAGGCGATCAAGCCGTGTCGCGCCTGCTCGGTCAATGACTCTTCTCGAGCGCCCACAGGTCGCTTTCGATGCTCTCGAAGCGCTCCTTGAGGTGTACCTGCACGTCGGCGATCGCCCGGTTGTAATAGTGCGGAGCGATTTCCTTGCTGAACAGCTCGAGCACCTCGGCCACCTCGAACGACCCCAGTCGCAGCTCGAAACGCTCTTCGAGAAAGCGCTTGAGGGTATCGAGCGCCTCGCGCTCCTGCTCTGGCGCCAGGGTCATTCGGGCAGCCTTGGGGCCAGGCCGGCCCATTACCAGCGCCCGTCCCAGGCAATGAAGTTCTGCAGCAGCTGCAGGCCGTGGGTGTGGCTCTTCTCCGGATGGAACTGCACGGCGAAGCGCGAGCCGTCGGCCAGCGCGGCGGCGAAGTCGACGCCATAGCGGCCGCGCCCCACCACCTGCCCCGGCTTGCCGGCATCGATGTAGTAGCTATGCACGAAGTAGAAGCGTGCCTGATCGGGAATGTCGTGCCAGAGCGGGTGGTCGACGGACTGGCTCACCTGGTTCCAGCCCATGTGCGGGACCTTCAGGTGCTGGTCGTCCTCGCGCAGGTCCTTGCCGAAGAAGCGTACCTGCCCGGGGAACAGACCGATGCAGTCGACGCCGGCGTTTTCCTCGCTGTGATCGAGCAAGGCTTGCATGCCCACGCAGATGCCGAGGAACGGGCGGTCCTGGCTGACTTCGCGAACCAGGCTGTCGAAGCCCAGGCGACGGATCTCGGCCATGCAGTCACGGATCGCGCCGACGCCAGGAAACACCACGCGGTCGGCTTCGCGGATCACCGCGGCGTCGCTGCTGACCAGCACCTTGCCGGCGCCTACATGCTCCAGGGCCTTGGCCACCGAGTGGAGGTTGCCCATGCCATAGTCGATGACGGCTACTGTCTGCATTACAGGCAACCCTTGGTGGAGGGCATCTGCCCGGCCATGCGTTCATCCAGTTCCACCGCCATGCGCAGCGCGCGGCCGAAGGCCTTGAACACCGTCTCGATCTGGTGGTGGGTGTTGTGCCCACGGAGATTGTCGATATGCAGGGTCACCAGGGCATGGTTGACGAAGCCCTGGAAGAATTCCTGGAACAGGTCCACATCGAAACCACCGACCGAAGCGCGGGTGTAGGGTACGTGCATCTGCAAGCCAGGGCGCCCGGAAAAATCGATGACCACGCGCGACAGCGCCTCGTCCAGCGGCACGTAGGCATGTCCGTAGCGGCGGATGCCCTTCTTGTCGCCAATGGCCTGGGCGAATGCCTGGCCCAGGGTGATGCCGACGTCTTCGACGGTATGGTGATCGTCGATGTGCAGGTCGCCCTTGCACTCGATGTCCAGATCGATCAACCCGTGCCGGGCGATCTGGTCGAGCATGTGTTCCAGGAAAGGCACGCCGATATCGAATCGGGCCTTGCCACTGCCATCGAGGTTGATCGAGGCCTTCACCTGGGTTTCCAGGGTATTGCGCTCGACGGAAGCCTTACGTTCGACCATCACCAGCTCCGCAGAATCATTGGGCGAAAAGGCCGACATTATAGGCCCAGAAGCGCGCGGCTTGGAACGCGGATGACAGGTAGCGGGGAAATTTGTTCCAGGCACGCGTGGCGCGGCCCAGGTGTGCGTGCGGCCTCGATGGGCCGCACGCTCCAGGAATCGGCGGGCGACTGTTCATCGCCGCGCTGACGCATCAATTGAACAGCACCGCCGTCTTCTGCAAGGTCACCCAGATCCCCCAGGCCAGCGGAATCCCCACCACCAGCCAGGCGAACACCACCAGCGGCTTGCTGCCAGGGGCGGCTTTCCACTCCAGGACCTGGCTGCCGTTGGCTCCCTTGTCATGGCTCAGGGCACGCTCGGCGGCAAGCTCGGCATCGGTCATGAAGTACTTGTCGGCGACCGGCCGGACCAGGGCGTTGCAGATGAAGCCCAGCACCAGCAGGCCAGCCAGGATGTACAAGGTCATGTCGTAGGCCGCCGCACGCTCGACCCCAGCCGCCAGCTGGTATTCGCGCAGGTAGGTGATCAGCACCGGGCCGAGCACGCCGGCAGCGGCCCAGGCGGTCAGCAGGCGACCGTGGATGGCACCGACCATCTGCGTGCCGAACAGGTCCGCCAAGTAGGCAGGCACCGTGGAGAAACCGCCACCGTACATCGACAGGATGATGCAGAACGCTGCCACGAACAGCGCGACGTTGCCGATGTGGCCCATGTTCGGCACCAGGCCGTAGAGCGCCACGCCGATGACGAAGAAGGCGAAATAGGTGTTCTTGCGACCGATGTAGTCGGAGAAGGACGCCCAGAAGAACCGCCCGCCGATGTTGAACAGGCTGAGCAAACCGGTGAAGCCGGCGGCAATGGCCGCGATCTGTGCCAGCTGGGCGGCGTTGAGCTCGCCGAAGCTCAGCTCGTTGCCCAGCAACTTGCCGGCGAAGACTTCCTGCAGCAGCGGCGAAGCCATGCCGAGGATACCGATACCGGCCGAAACGTTCAGGCACAGCACCAGCCAGATCAGCACGAACTGTGGCGTCTTCCAGGCCACGCTGACGTGCACGTGCCGGTCGGTGATCATGCCGCTGGCGGATTTCTTCTGCGGTACCATCCAGCCTGCCGGCTTCCAACCGGTCGGCGGTACGCGATAGGCCAGGGCACCGGCAGTCATGAACACCAGGTAGATCAGCGCCATGACCACGAAGCTCTGCCACACGCCGACGCTTTCGGCGGAAGCGAAATGCCCCATCAGCGCGGTCGCCAGCGGAGCACCGACCATGGCACCGCCACCAAAGCCCATGATGGCCATGCCGGTCGCCATGCCACGCTTGTCCGGGAACCACTTGATCAAGGTCGAGACCGGCGAGATGTAGCCCAGGCCCAGGCCGATACCGCCAATCACGCCCGAGCCCAGCCACATCAGCCACAGCTGATGGGTCTTCACGCCGATCGCCGAGATCAGCAGGCCACCGCACCAGCACAAGGCCGAGACCAGGCCAGCCTTGCGCGGGCCGGCATGCTCCAGCCAGCCACCGAGCACGGCGGCCGAGCAGCCGAGGAAGACGAAGAACAGGGTGTAGATCCAGCTGAGCATCGAGATCGGCCAGTCACAGTCGCTGCTCGACAGACGAGCCACGAAGCTCATGTCCGGTGCGCAGGCCACCGGGGCGTCGATGCCGATCGCCTGCGACAGCGGCAGCCAGAACACCGAGAAGCCGTAGGCCATGCCGATGCACAGGTGGATGGCCAGGGCCGCCGGCGGGACCAGCCAGCGGTTGAAGCCGGGACGAGCAATGATGCGCTCCTTGGACAGGAAGCCTGGCTGTTTCGCCGGCACCCCTGCCTCGATATGCTTGTTCATGATGGTTCCTATGTAGGTAAAGGCACGCTTCGAGGGTCGGATGCCCGGCTTTCCCTGGCCTGTGCGAAGGCAATGGTCAGTCTTTTCCAATCGTCCGCGACAATAGGCCGCAGTCGCTGCGAAGCGGCGCAAGAGTACCAGCGCGCACGCCGGTCCGCTCTACTGTGTCACGGTAAATTTCACCAGTGGCTTCAGCGGAGGCGCAGCCTCGCAGCCTGCAAATCGGCCAACGGCTCGGACTGCCCTGGCTGCCGCCATGGACCGAGAAATAGAGTAGGAAATATCCGATATCATTGGTCGGATACTCAGACAGTGCAGGCCGTGACGTTATACTCAGCGGCCGTCAACTTCAGAAATCGGACTACAAGGACTCGCCCATGAAAGCGTTCGGCAAAATCCTGGGGCTGGTACTTCTCGGATTGTTGCTGGTCATCGTGGCGCTGGGCTTCGCCCTGACCCACCTCTTCGACCCCAACGACTACAAAGACGAGATCCGCCAACTGGCTCGCGAAAAGGCGCACGTGGAGCTGACCCTCGATGGCGATATCGGCTGGAGCCTGTTCCCCTGGCTGGGCCTGGAGCTGCACGAGGCCAGCGTCGCCACGTTGCAGAACCCCAAGGTGCCATTCGCCGACCTGCAGATGCTCGGCCTCTCGGTGCGGGTCCTGCCGCTGCTGCGTCGCGAAGTGCAGATGAGCGATGTCCGCATCGAAGGCCTGGACCTGATCCTGGCGCGCGACGAACAGGGCCATGGCAACTGGGAAGACATCGGCAAACCGCTGCCCGATGGCAAGAGCGACACGGCCCCTGCCTCGGCGCCGGACGAGGACGTCGCCGCGGATGGCGAGCAGGCCAGCCCGGCACGTTCGGTGAAGCTGGATATCGATAGCCTGACCATCAACAACGCACGGGTCCGCTACAGCGACGCGCGCACCGGCCAGACCTTCGCCGCCGAAAGCATCCAGCTGAGCACCGATGCCGTGCATGAAGGCGTGAACATTCCACTCAAGGCCTCGGCTTTCCTCAGCGTCGGCAAGCCGAACCTCAAGGCGCGCACCGAACTCACCGGCGAGCTGCGCCTGGACCGCAAGCTCAAGCGCTATGCATTCGAGGACATGCGCCTTTCCGGCGAAACGTCGGGCGAGCCACTGGGCGGCAAGACCGTGACCTTCGCGGCGCAGGGCCAGCTGCTGGTCGACCTGGCAGCCAACGTGGCCTCCTGGAGCGGCCTGAAAGTCTCGGCTAACCAGTTGCGCGCCCTAGGCGAACTGAACGTGCGCGAGCTGGACAAGGCACCCCAGCTCAGCGGCGGGTTGTCGGTCGCCCAGTTCGACCTGCGCACCTTCCTCGAGGGCATCGGCCACCCGCTGCCGACTACCCGCGACCCGGCCGCCTTCGGCAAGCTGGAACTGGTCACGCGCCTGCAAGGCAGCGCCAGCAGCCTGGCCCTGGAGGATCTGACGCTCAAGCTCGACGAGAGCACCTTCAGCGGTCGCATCACCATCGACGACTTCGCCAGGCAAGCCCTGCGCCTGCAGCTCAGGAATGACGCCTTCGACGCCGACCGCTACCTGCCCGCCAGGAGCGAGCAGACCAAGAGTGTCGGCGCGGCCCGCCAGGCCGAGGTGCGTCAGCAGGAAGCCAGCGCAACCGCGGGCGCCGGAACCAGCCCACTGCCGGCGACGCCGACGCAGGTGGCCTGGAGCAATGAGAAGCTGCTGCCGATCGACCGTCTGCGCGCGCTCGACCTGCAGGCCGACCTGAGCTTCACCCGCCTGACCCTGAACAAGCTGGCCATCGCGGACGCCAGCCTCCAGGTGTCTGGCCAGAACGGCCTGCTCAACCTGCAAAGCCTGCGCGGCAACCTCTACAATGGCACCTTCAGCGCCAATGGCACCCTGGACGTGCGTCCGGCAGTGCCACAGCTTGGCGTTAGTACCCGGATCAACCGAGTGCCGGTGGAGCACTTCATCAAGCGCGACGATCCGCAACAGGCGCCACCCGTCAAGGGCCTGCTGACGTTGTCCGGCGACCTGACGGCCAGCGGCAACAGCCAGAAGGCCCTGATCGACACGCTCAACGGCAATGCCAGCTTCACCATCGACGACGGCGTGCTGGTCAACGCCAATCTCGAGCAGCAGCTGTGCCGGGCCATTGCCACGCTCAACCGCAAGCAGCTCAGCGGCGAGCCGCGTGGCAAGGACACACCGTTCGAAGCACTGCGCGGGACCTTGGTGCTACGCAACGGCGTGGCCAGCAACCCGGACCTCAAGGCGCGCATCCCTGGCCTGGCAGTCAATGGCAACGGCGACCTGGACTTGCGCGTACTCGGCATGGACTATCGGGTCGGCATCCTGGTCGAGGGTGACCAGCGCGCCATGCCGGACCCGGCCTGCCAGGTCAACGAACGCTACGTCGGGGTCGAGCTACCACTACGCTGCCGTGGCCCGCTGGAACTGGGCGCCAAGGCCTGCCGCCTGGACCAGGATGGTCTGGGCAAGGTCGCCGCCAAGCTGGCCGGCAACCGCCTCAACGAAAAACTCAACGAGAAGATCGACGAAAAGCTGGGTGACAAGGTCAGTCCCGAGCTCAAAGACGCGCTCAAGGGCTTGTTCAAACGATGAATCCCCAGCAGTTCTCCAGCGCCGTGCTGGATTGGTTCGACCGTCATGGCCGTCATGACCTGCCCTGGCAACAGGGCATCAACCCGTACCGTGTATGGGTTTCGGAAATCATGCTGCAGCAGACTCAGGTGAGCACCGTGCTCAACTACTTCGACCGCTTCATGCAGGCCCTGCCCACCGTCACGGATCTTGCCGCGGCGCCCGAGGACGAAGTGTTGCACCTGTGGACCGGGCTGGGCTACTACACCCGGGCGCGCAACTTGCAGAAGGCCGCGAAGATCGTGGTCGAGCAGCACGGTGGAGAGTTTCCGCGCAGTGTCGCCGAGCTGATCGAGCTGCCCGGCATCGGCCGCTCCACCGCTGGCGCCATCGCCAGCATCAGCATGGGCCTGCGAGCCCCGATCCTCGACGGCAACGTCAAGCGCGTGCTGGCCCGCTTCATCGCGCAGCCGGGCTACCCTGGCGAGCCCAAGGTGGCCAATGCCCTGTGGGCGGCGGCGGAACGCTTCACGCCGCTGACCCGGGTCAACGACTATACCCAGGCGATGATGGACCTGGGCGCGACCTTGTGTACGCGCAGCAAGCCGAGTTGCCTGATCTGCCCCCTTCAGCAAGGATGCGAAGCGCACCTGCTCGGCCTCGAGACCCGCTACCCCGAACCCAAGCCGCGCAAGACGCTGCCACAGCGGCGCACGCTGATGCCGCTGCTGGCCAACGAGCAAGGCGAGATCCTGCTCTACCGACGCCCGTCCACGGGGCTCTGGGGCGGCTTGTGGAGCCTGCCGGAACTCGACAGCCTGGGCCAGCTCGAGGACCTGGCCTACCAGCACGGCCTGCGCCTGGCCGGGCGGCAGCCGCTGGACGGGCTGACGCACACCTTCAGCCACTTCCAGTTGGCCATCGAGCCCTGGCTGGTCCAGGTCGACGGGGCCGAGCCGCGCATGGCCGAGGCCGACTGGCTCTGGTATAACCTGGCCACCCCGCCGCGCCTGGGCCTGGCCGCCCCGGTCAAGAAACTGCTCGAACGCGCGGCCGAGCAAATCACCGCAGGAGAGCCGCAATGACCCGCACCGTGTTGTGCCGCAAGTACAAAGAAGAACTGCCAGGCCTGGAGCGCCCGCCCTACCCCGGCGCCAAGGGCCAGGACATCTTCGAGCACATCTCGCAGAAGGCCTGGGCCGACTGGCAGAAGGAGCAGACCATGCTGATCAACGAGAAGCGCCTGAACATGATGAACGCCGAGGACCGCAAGTTCCTCCAGGGCGAGATGGACAAGTACTTCTCTGGCGAGGACTACGCCAAGGCCGAAGGCTACGTACCGCCTAGCGAATGAGCCCCGAAAAACGTAAGCGACGGAATTAATTTAAAAAATTTTCAAAAGACGCTTGACCGAAACCTGAAAAAGCTTTTTAATGCGCCCCGTTGCCCAGATAGCTCAGTCGGTAGAGCAGAGGATTGAAAATCCTCGTGTCGGCGGTTCGACTCCGTCTCTGGGCACCAAACATCGAAACCCCTGAATCGAAAGGTTCAGGGGTTTTTTGTTTGTGCCGCGCAAAGCCACAAGCCACAAGCCACAAGCCACAAGCCACAAGCCACAAGCCACAAGCAAAGCGATCCGCGCCGGACACGAGCGTGCAATGAGCTGCCTGTCGCGACGTTGGACTGCTTTCACTTGTAGCTCGAGACTTGAAGCATGTGACTCCAAGCCTCAAGCTTGGCTCCTTTCAGACTGCCCAAGGACCCGCCCCGCATGGCCTCCAACACCAAGCAACAGAAACGCGCCAAGCGCGCCGCCACCAAGGCCAAGCAGAACCGCATGGTGCGCAGCGGGCAGGCGGTCAAGGCCATGAGCGGCGAGAGCACCAGCGTCGAGCAGGTCTTCAGCAAGGCCATGGACTCGGGCAGCTACAACGATCTGTTCGCGCGCATGAAACAGGCCCAGGAAGGCGGCCTGGTACCGATGATCTCGGTGTTCCTGGTAGACCCGTTGCTGGCGCTGGTACTCAAGGGCCACAAGGAAGAGCATGCCACTGACTATATCGTCCTGGTGTTCACCGCCTACCGCCAATGGCTCGACGGCGCCGACGAGGACGTCACCATGGCCTGGCTGGAAAGTGACGAGTTCCAGCAGGCCTACATCTCGGCCTCCGAGCTCGTGGCCAAGCAGCAGCAACAGCAGAAGCAGTTTGGCTGAAGTCCCAAGCTGCAAGAAAAAGGCCTCGCCCCCAGGTCGGGAGCGAGGCCTTTTTTCGTCCGCCAGGATCGGTCAGTTATCCAGCACCACCTGTGCGCCAGTGACGGCATGCGACTTGCGCTTGCGCTGGACCAGCAGGCCGGCGGCGACCACGCCGATGCTCAGCAACGCGGTGGCGACGATCTCGGCGCGGTGGTCCGGACGAACCGCCATCACTGCCAACACAGCGATGATGAAGGCAATGGTGGCCCAGGTCAGGCCGGGGAACAGCCACATCCGGAAGGCGATCTTCTCGCCACGGGCTTCGCGCTGACGACGCATGCGCAGCTGCGAGACGGCGATCACCAGGTACACCAGCAAGGCGATGGCTCCCGAGCTCGCCAGCAGGAACTCGAACACCGCGGCCGGTGCGACGAAGTTGGCGAACACGGTCAGGAAGGCAGCGGCGGTGGACAGCAGGACGGCCCAATGCGGCGTGCCGGCCTTGCTCGTGCGCTGGGCCAGGGCAGGCGCATCGCCGCGCTTGCTCAGCGAGAAGAGCATGCGCGAAGCGGTGTACAGGGCTGAGTTCAGGCAGCTGGTGACCGCCACCAGGACGACGATATCGACGATCAGCTTGGCGTTGGGCACACCGACCAGGCCGAGCACGGCCTGGTACGAACCGAGCGCGGCCAGTTCGGGGCTGTTCCAGGGTACCAGGGCAACGACCAGGAAGATCGACACCAGGTAGAACAGGCAGATACGCCAGATCACCGAGTTGGTGGCCCTGGTGATCTGCTTGCCCGGATCCTTGGATTCGGCGGCGGCGATGGTGACGATCTCGGTGCCCATGAACGAGAACATGGTGGTCAGCATGGCAGCGAGCACGGCGCCCAGGCCGTTGGGCATGAAGCCTTGGGTATCGAACAGGTGGCTCGCACCGCTGACCTGGCTGCCTGGTACCAGGCCGAACATGGCCGCGCAACCGACGAAGATGAACGCGACGATGGCCAGCACCTTGAGCAGGGCGAACCAGAATTCGAACTCGCCGTAGTTCTTGACGCTGAACAGGTTGGTCAGGGTCAGCGCCAGGGTGATGACCAGGGAAAACACCCACAGGTCGACCGCTGGGAACCAGGCATGCAGGATCGCGGCAGCGGCGTTGGCCTCCAGCGGGATCACCAGCACCCAGAACCACCAGTACAGCCAGCCGATGGTGAAGCCCGCCCAGTGCCCGATCGCACGATCGGCATAGGTCGAGAACGAGCCGGTGTCCGGCGAGGCGATGGCCATTTCCGCCAGCATGCGCATCACCAGCACGACCAGCGTACCGGCAGCGGCATAGGCCAGCAGGACTGCGGGGCCGGCCTCGGCGATGGCATGGCCGGAGCCGACGAACAGACCGGCGCCGATCACGCCGGCGATGGACAGCATGGTCACATGCCGTTGCTTGAGCCCCTGAGCGAGGTCATTGGAATTGTTGGTACCGCTCATAAACCTACCTTTGCAAGGAGTGGACTTGTGCAGGAAAGCAGGACCCGACAGGCCGCTCATGGGCGCTGACGCATCCGATGGCCTGCTCCTCGCAATAAGCGCGCCAGCCGACGAACCACGCTGTCCGAAATTCCGCACAACCTTGTGCAGCAAGGCCTACAGGCCCTTTGGCCATGATTTGACCGAAAGGTCACCAATACCGCGTCTTTTGTCGGGATTACAGAAATACTCACTTACAAACGCACCAAAGGTGCGCCTTGGTAACACCTGTGCATGAATTGGGGGCATAAAAAGGAGCAACCAAAAGTGCAACCCATTTTCCTCAATGGATATCAGAGGTGTTACCGATGGCCGGCGGCTTCCCTCCGCCACCCAAAAGTGGCACCATCGCGCCTTTTTTCGTGAAGCTTCGCCATGGATGAACCGAGCGGCAGACATTCGCGCGACAGCGCGCTGCAGCGATGCGACAAACTGCCTCGATGCTCGGCGAAGCTGTCCGTCACCCCATAGCTGTCATGAAGCCGCTATGCTAGCTTGGCGCTCGCCAGGAAGGCCGCCAACAGCTGGGAACGCACCTGAACACATGAGGAACGCACATGGCCCAGGCCACGCCCGCGCTGGAAATCCGCAACCTGCACAAGCGCTACGGCGAGCAGGAGATACTCAAGGGCATTTCGCTGACCGCACGCGACGGTGACGTGATCTCGATCCTGGGTTCATCCGGCTCCGGCAAATCGACCCTGTTGCGTTGCATCAATCTGCTGGAAAACCCGCACAAGGGGCAGATCCTGGTAGCCGGCGAGGAGCTCAAGCTCAAGCCTGCCAGCAATGGTGAACTGGTCGCGGCCGACAATCGCCAGATCAATCGCCTGCGCAGCGAAATCGGTTTCGTCTTCCAGAACTTCAATCTGTGGCCACACATGTCGGTGCTCGACAACATCATCGAGGCGCCGCGCCGCGTGCTGGGCCAGAGCAAGGCCGAGGCGATCGAGCATGCCGAGGCGCTGCTGGCCAAGGTCGGCATCCGCGACAAGCGCCACGCCTACCCCGCCCAGCTGTCCGGTGGCCAGCAGCAGCGTGCCGCCATTGCCCGTACCCTGGCCATGAAGCCGAAAGTCATCCTGTTCGACGAGCCGACCTCGGCGCTCGATCCGGAAATGGTCCAGGAAGTGCTAAACGTCATCCGCGCACTGGCCGAAGAAGGTCGTACCATGTTGCTGGTCACCCACGAAATGGGCTTCGCCCGCCAGGTCTCCAGCGAGGTGGTGTTCCTCCACCAGGGCCTGATCGAAGAACAGGGGTCGCCACGGCAGGTGTTCGAGAGTCCCATCTCGGCGCGCTGCAAGCAATTCATGTCCAGCCACCGCTAACGGAGCAACACATGCAGAACTACAAGAAACTCTTCCTGGCCGCTGCCGCCACGCTGGTGTTTTCCGCCAATGCCCTGGCCGCGGAAAAACTGCGCATGGGTATCGAGGCGGCCTACCCGCCGTTCAACAACAAGGACGCCAGCGGCAACGTGGTCGGCTTCGACCGGGACATCGGCGACGCCCTGTGCGCCAAGATGAAGGTCGAGTGCGACGTGGTCACCTCCGACTGGGACGGCATCATCCCGGCCCTGAACGCCAAGAAGTTCGACTTCCTGGTGTCCTCCCTGTCGATCACCGACGAGCGCAAGCAGGCGGTGGATTTCACCGAGCCGTACTACTCCAACAAGCTGCAGTTCATCGCTCCGAAGAACGTCGACTTCAAGACCGACAAGGACTCGCTCAAGGGCAAGTCGATCGGCACCCAGCGCGCCACCCTGGCCGGCACCTGGCTTGAAGACAACTACGGCAGCGACATCGACATCAAGCTCTACGACACCCAGGAAAACGCCTACCTGGACTTGGTCGCCGGTCGCATCGACGGCATTCTCGCCGACAAGTACGTCAACTACGAATGGCTCAAGAGCAAGGATGGCCAGAACTACGAGTTCAAGGGCGAGCCGGTGGTCGACAGCGACAAGATCGGCATCGCCGTGCGCAAGGGTGACGACAAGCTGCGCAACGAGCTGAACGCCGCCCTGAAGGAAATCCTCGCCGACGGCACGTACAAGAAGATCAACGACAAGTACTTCCCGTTCAGCATCTATTGATACGCCCCGACCGGCATCGCCTGGCGCGATGCCGGTCCCTTGAATGCACCTGCCAATGACTATCGATCTGCACGGATTCGGTCCGGCCCTGGCGGCCGGCACCCTGATGACCGTAAAACTGGCGCTTTGCGCGCTACTGCTCGGGCTGGTCCTGGGCCTGCTTGGTGCCTTGGCCAAGACCTCGCCGATCAAGCCTTTGCAATGGCTTGGCGGCAGCTACTCGACCCTGGTTCGTGGCGTGCCCGAACTGCTCTGGGTCCTGCTCATCTATTTCGGCACGGTCAGCCTGATGAATCGCCTCGGCGAAGCCCTCGGCATGCCGGGCCTGGAGCTCGATGCCTTCGCCGCCGGCGTGATCGCCCTGGGGCTGTGCTTCGGCGCCTACGCCACGGAAGTGTTCCGCGGCGCGATCCTGGCCATTCCCAAGGGCCACCGCGAGGCGGGCCTGGCGCTCGGCCTGTCCAAGGGACGCATCCTTGCGCGGATCATCCTGCCGCAGATGTGGCGGGTGGCCCTTCCGGGCCTGGGCAACCTGTTTATGATCCTGATGAAAGATACCGCGCTGGTTTCGGTGATCGGCCTGGAGGAAATCATGCGCCACTCGCAGATCGCCGTGACCGTCAGCAAGGAGCCGTTCACCTTCTACATGGTTGCCGCGTTCATCTACCTGGGCCTGACCATCATTGCCATGACCGGCATGCACTTCATGGAAAAACGCGCCGCGCGCGGCTTCGCGGGGGCCGGCAAATGAACTGGGAAGTCATCATCAAGTGGCTGCCACGCCTGGCCCAGGGCGCGACCCTGACCTTGGAGCTGGTGGCCATCGCCGTGATCGCCGGGTTGATCCTGGCCATTCCGCTGGGCATCGCGCGCGCCTCGCGCAGCTGGTACGTGCGCGCCGTGCCCTATGGCTACATCTTCTTCTTCCGCGGCACACCGCTGCTGGTGCAACTGTTCCTGGTGTACTACGGGCTGGCACAGTTCGACGCGGTACGCAGCAGTTCGCTGTGGCCGTACCTGCGCGACCCGTTCTGGTGCACGGTACTGACCATGACCTTGCATACCGCTGCCTATATCGCGGAGATCCTGCGTGGCGCCCTGCAGGCGATTCCCAAGGGGGAAATCGAGGCGGCCCGGGCACTGGGCATGTCGCGGGCCAGGACCCTGGTCCATATCATGCTGCCGCGCGCGGCCCGCATCGGCCTGCCCGCCTACAGCAACGAAGTGATCCTGATGCTCAAGGCCAGCGCCCTGGCCAGTACCGTGACCCTGCTGGAACTTACCGGCATGGCGCGGACCATCATTGCCCGGACCTACCTGCCGGTGGAGATCTTCTTCGCTGCCGGCCTGTTCTACCTGCTGATTTCCTTCCTGCTGGTGCAGGGCTTCAAGCTGCTCGAGCGCTGGCTGCGCGTCGACGCCAGCCAGGGCCGCTGACCTCGACGGGGCTGGCGACAGCCCCGTTTCTTCGTGACGATCCCATGACCGCCATCCCCTACCTGCAAGGCGACCAGCTGCTCGAACGCTTCCAGGCGCTGGACCTGTTTCTGCGCCAGCACCAGTCTTTGTGGCGACCCCGGCCGTTCGTCGAGCCACAACCGCGGTGGACGCTCGAGCATGCGCCACTGGCCGACTGGCTACGCACCCGCTCGCTTGCAGAGGCCGAGGCGGCCCAGGCCGACCCGCAGCGCCTGCAGGCGCCGGCCCCCTTCCCCGCGCTGGCCGCTCAGGCCGTGACGCTCGCATCCCTCGGCGAACTCCCCGACGTGGGCCTGCACCCAGCCGGACACCGCCTGGATGTTGGCGTGCCAGGCCGCAAATGGCAGCAGATCGAAGCCTTCGGCCGGCGCCTGGCCTACCGCCAAGCCGCGACCCACTGGCTCGACTGGTGCTCGGGCAAGGGTCATCTCGGGCGCCGCCTGTTGCAGCCTGGCCAGCGCTTGACCTGCCTGGAGCACGATTCCGATCTGGTGCGCGCTGGCCAGGCCTTGAGCGACCACCATCGCCTGCCCGCGACACACGTGTGCCAGGATGTGCTGGCGCCTGGCAGCGCCAGGCATCTGGGCAGCGCCACCAGCGCTGTCGCCCTGCATGCCTGTGGTGACCTGCACGTGCACCTGCTGCGGTTGGCCAGCCAGCAAGGCTGCCACCAGGTGGCCGTGGCGCCGTGCTGCTACAACCGCATCCAGGGCACCCATTACCAGCCGTTATCCACCGCCGCACGCGCCTCGAGCCTGCAGCTCTCGCTCGACGACCTAGGCCTTGCGCTCAACGAAGCAGTGACCTCAGGCGCCCGTGCCAGACGCCAGCGCGACCTGTCCATGGCTCGCCGCCTGGCTTTCGACCTGCTGCAACGTCGCCAGCGGCACAGCGACCAATACCTGTCCACGCCATCGTTGCCGGTAGCCTGGCTGCACAAGCCCTTCGAGCAATACTGCCGCGACCTGGCCGCGCTCAAGCAGGTGCCCCTGAGCGGCACGGTGGATTGGCTCGACCTCGAAGCCAAAGGCTGGCAACGGCTCGCCGAAGTCCGCAACCTGGAGCTGGTCCGCCACCTGTTCCGCCGCCCCCTGGAACTCTGGCTGGTGCTCGATCGCGCGCTGCTGCTGGGCGAGCAGGGCTACGACGTAGCGGTCGGCACGTTCTGCGAACACGCCCTGACGCCGCGGAACCTGCTCATCCTGGGCGAACGACGAATTTGAAAACCTGTGGATAACTCTGTGTACAAGCTTTTGATGGAATGGGTTCAATCGGGTTGCAAACGCAGCCGACGAACCGCTTCGCTGGCCCTTTCGATTCTTCGACATCAATGAAAACAGGGCCTTGGGCAACCTTGGAAGAATGCGCCGAACGGTAGCGAGCACGCGGGAAACTGGCACACGCCTTGTGAATAAGCTTGTACGCCAATAGCACCAAAGGGTTCATCGACCATCCGAAAACTCCCGCCATGATTGGACGCACCCTCATACATTTGCCGCATAGGTTTGCCAGCCGCTCCAGCGATATCATGGCCATCCTCTCCCAATGGTCATTCGTCACGAACGGTACTGTCCTGTGTCAAAGTCTGGATCTGCTCTGCTCGCCCTTGCCTGCGCCTCACTCCTCGTCGGCTGCACCCATCCCGATCCCCAGCAGGCCACGGACGCCTGGGACACGCCAGCCATGCAACTGGGCGGCGACCACGGCCTGCCCACGCAGCCTGTCACCGAACGCTGCCGCAAGGACGGCTGCGACAATGCCAAGCTGTTCTTCAACCCCGGCAAGCCGATGAAGCTCGACAACGACCCGATGGCTTCCGACTGGTAGAAAATCCCCTGACAGATCGGTGACTTAGGCCAGAATCAACTAAAAACACGGAAGTGGTTTACAGCGGCCAACCGATCGCTATAATGACGCCCCTATGCCGGTATAGCTCAGCTGGTAGAGCAACTGACTTGTAATCAGTAGGTCCCGGGTTCGACTCCTGGTGCCGGCACCATATCCAGCTCCATCGCGTTCCACTGAATGCCTTGGAAGCCCCTAAAACCCGCCCTTTGGCGGGTTTTTTCGTTCCAGGACCCTCCGTCGGGATCCAACAAAATACCCCATCCCCGGGGGTATTTTTAGGGTACAGCGTCTTTCCTGCATGGAGAACGTACCCTTATGCCACGTCTAGCCGTTCCTCTCAGCGACCTCAAATGCCGTACTGCGAAACCTCGCGAACGTGCCTACAAGCTGTTCGACGGTGGCGGCATGTACCTCTTCGTGAAACCCAACGGCGTGAAAACGTGGCGATTGCGCTACTTCAAGCCCAGCGGCAAGGAAGGCACGCTGATCATCGGCAACTACCCCATCATCTCGCTGGCCGTCGCGAGGACCAAGCGCGATGAAGCCAAGGCCCTGTTGATCGACAACCTCGACCCGATGGAGGAGAAGAAGAAAGCGAAGCTAGCTGCTCAACGAGCTTCCCTGCTTTTTGAAACCGTCGCCCTGGAGTGGCACGCCGAAATGTCCCGGCGCTGGACGGAAGGACACGCCAAGACCGTCATGAGTCGGTTGCGCACCCACGTCTTCCCCCTGATCGGCCAACGCCCCATCGCTGAGCTTGATACTCATGATCTGCTTGAGGTAACCCTGCGTATCAAAGAACGCGGCACCATGGACGTTGCCCTGCGCGTGCAAAACTATCTCTCCACGATCATGCGGGGCGCGAAGCGGGCGCGGCAGATCAGCCAGAATCCGGCGCTCGATCTGGCAGGGTCGATCCATGCCCCGCGTACCGTGCACCGCCCTGCCCTCTCACTCAACCGCCTCCCCGAACTACTCAGCCGAATCGACAACTACAACGGCCGTGAGCTAACCAAGCTGGCTGTACTGCTGACGCTGCACGTGTTCGTGCGCTCCAGCGAACTGCGTTTTGCGCGCTGGGATGAGTTCGACCTGCAACGGGCAATGTGGGAGATCCCGGACACCCGTAAGCCAATCGACGGCGTCCGCAATTCCACTCGTGGGACAAAGATGAGCGGTGACATACAGATAGTGCCGCTCTCTCCCCAAGTCATCGCGATCCTTGAACGGCTGCGCGGCTTGAGTCGCTTCTCCGAACTGGTGTTGCCCGGTGACCACAAGTATTGGAAGCCAATGTCGGAGAACACGGTTAACCAGGTGCTGCGCAACGTTGGCTACGACACATCCAAGGAGGTATGCGGGCATGGATTCAGGACCATGGCCTGTAGCGCCTTGCTGGAGTCAGGGCTGTGGACGGACGCGGCGATTGAGCGGCAGATGAGCCACAAGGAACGCAATCGCGTGCGCGCCGCCTATATCCACAAGGCCGAATTTTTGGAGCAGCGCAGACTGATCATGGCGTGGTGGAGCAATTACATCGATGCCAACAGATCGGGGCATGTGACTCCACATGAGTTCGCCCATCCAGCTGGCGACAACATCACCCCCTTGCCGAGTGGGCGTGGCGCATTCAATCGTCGGTAAACCTTCCAGATCGCCACTGGCCGCTCTTTAATTCGGGTCCATCCAAACAGGGCTGCAAAGCCGCCCTGTTTGGATGGACCTCGCTTTGCAAAGCTAAAAGCCGACACTAATCCTTTGGATACCACTGATTTCCACCGGTGGATAATTTCATGCACAAGCCCAGATGCCCCGTGGATTCTGGCGTTGACCAAATTTATCCACAGGCGTAGAACTGAGGTGCAAACGCTGTCTTGGACAGCACCCAGGTGACCAGAACCTTGAAGGTCACGCCGCTCTCGCGGTGGTTCTCCCCCCAAATGGCGATTCGCATCCGGCAGCTCGCCCGGTCACCTCCCCGGTGATGGATGCCTACTTCAAATCTTGGCCCTCGTGCGCCAGACAACACCTCCTACTTCGCTGCCCTGCAGCAACCTATCCGCTTGGCCGAATATTTCGCCAACCTGCGCCCGTCTCTTTCTCCTGGAAAGAGACGGGCGCTTCTAGCACTGCTGCAGCCCTCATCGCACTTGGCTTTGCGGCTACTCCACTCGTGACAATCGGCGTGACAAACGCCGATGTCACCAGCAACAGCGATGTAGATGATGGTGCTGCAGACCACGGAATGGACTGCACCTGACTGACAGTCAGGCATGCCCCGGTCATCGCACCGCTGCGTTCACTCGGCTCAGGATCTCGCGGCACTGGTCTCGTCAGCCAATGCAGCCTCCACCCGCCCACCGGTAACGGTGCTCAGGAGGCCAGATCATGAGATGCCCTTGCTCTTGGTCGTAAAGAGCCGGCAGTCCCGCGTTAGAGGACATCCCCACAGGTCGCAGGGGCCTTGATCCCTGATAACACTCAGCATTCTTGGCGGGATGACGTGGGGCGAGGACTGGAGAGCAAGAGATGAGGTTACCGACATGGCATTGGTAGGTATGCGGGATGGCCGCAATTTCGGCTATGGCAGGCAACTGAGCTATGCAGGGCCGCAAGCGCTAAAAAACATGTTCGGCGGCGGCCATTACGGCACGGTCAAAGCGCACAGTGATCGGTGGCAGGCATTCGTGAAATGGTGCCGCTCCGAACAGGGGCCGGGTATCAATGATGCACGGCAGATTGATCGGAAGCTGTTGGCCGACTATGCGGCGTATCTGCGCGACATTGTTAAGCGCGGTGATCTCGCCGTCAGCACCGCACAAAACCGACTATCCAGCGTTAACAGGACCATGGCAGCGCTTCGCGGTGATCAGTGCGTGAAATTGCCAAGTCCGAGCAAGGCGTTGAGTATGCAGCGCAGCGGAGTTCGAGACTCAGTGCCGCAGGGCCAAGACCGAAAACAGGTTAAGCAGATTGTCGATGTGCTTTGCCGCGATCATCAGCTACGGTCCGCTGCAATCGTTCTGTTGGCGCGAGCTACCGGCATGCGCTTGCGTGAGGCCATCCTAGCCGACTTGCCACGGCTGAGCCGCGAGGCTAACGACCTAGGCAGGATTAACATCCAGGATGGCACCAAAGGCGGCCGCGCCGGCGCCTCAGCGCCACGATGGATTGCGGTGGACCACCATGTTCAAGACGCACTTGGATTTGCACGGCAGGTGTCGCCTGCGAGTAGCCGTAACCTGATTGCGCCAGACGAAACCTATCGGAATGTTCTGCAGGAAATCATCCGCCCAGCGCGGGACGTCCTGCATGCACACAATCTAAAAGGCTTCCATGAGCTACGAGCGGCGTACGCATGTGAACGCTATGAGCAAATCACCCAACACCCCGCGCCTATCAACGGCGGCCAATGTTGCCTGACAGACAGGAGCCTAGATCGTGAGGCCCGAACGCAAATCAGCTATGAGTTGGGGCACGGTCGGATCAATGTGATCGCGGCCTACATTGGAGGACGCATATGAGTAAGCCATTCGATATGGAACTGTTCTTGGCTGCGGTGCTGACGGGATCGTACGCAACGCGGCAGCGCCATTTACGGCAAGCAAAGCTCATCCAAGCGGAGATATCTGAACGCTGGCAGCTACAAACACCGTGGAGTTGGCAGAAAAAACATGTTGCTTGGTTTCTCGACCACCGACTATCGAGGCGATGCAAGGCAACTCGATATTACTACCTGCTGACCGTGCGGCTGCTGGCTCGTCGTTTAGGAAGGGCATGGGCCTTCAAATGCTAATAAGATCTGATTTTGATAATCGCGGCCGACCGCAACCGACTCGTAGCTGCCATTCTTGATGGCCGGCTATTGGCCGAAGCGAACAGTACCGGGCAGAGTTCGCTCCGTGCTACCAGCTGTCCCTACTGAAGGAAAAAATTGCTGTTAATTATTAATTCCCCGAAGTGACGGCCTATTTTCTGAGCGGGCAGCATTCTTCTTTTTTTAACTCACCCATGCGTAGGTAAGCCTGCTGCAATTCCTTAACGCACTCATCTGCGTATCTGCTGGCTATTGGTGCTTTCGCCGTATATGACCCAACTGTGTCGAACCAGTAATGAGTAGCCTCAAGTATCCGCTTACACGCCGTGTCTACAGCCGGACGGTAATCCTCAGACTTTCGCTGCGCCGCCGCGATCCGAATTTCTTCTTGAGCCTCTCTAACATTGCCCCACACGGAGAGAAAAGCCCTTGCAACCACCTCATTTGGCAGCTCCAGGACATCTATTTTATTTAATTGCTCGCAATAGTTTTCTAGCGAGCGGATCACCTGATCTAGGTCCACATGATAAACAAAAACTCCCAAGCCACAGCATGATTTGAGTAAGCGAACTGAGAAGTCATGAATATCCTTTACGCTCTCACCAATAATACTTAGACGAACCCTTGCTTTCTCCTGCGCTTTATCGTCTTCAAAAAGGCGCCTCTTTTCGTCACGCTCATCCTTAGAATTGGCTATCCAAACCGAAGCCAAAATTGCAGCAATTGAACCAACTGCTTGGACCCATGCAGGTGCGTTGGAGCTTCCCCAAGACCATCCCAACGCCCACCAGATCATAAGTGCAGTCAGCGGCGAAGCCAGTACGAAACCAACGACGTGGCGCCTATGAGTCGTGAATACAGCCTTGTTGAACAGCATTGCTATCTCCGTGCGATTATCGATAGCGAAGCATGCCCGTGAATGGTTAGCTAGTACAGAGTAAATGAACTGATTCCCCTGTTTTTAGCGCAAAAAGCTATAAACATAATCCTGACGTATGTTTGCTTTGGGTCGGTCGCGGCCACCTGCAACCCGCAATCCTTGGCCCGTAACGGATCGCCTAGTCGTTATAAAGCAGCCAAGGTGGACTTGGACTTGCCGTTTGCTTTCCAAGGCCTATAAGCTGCGATCTTTAATACCGGTTACCCTCCCAAGAGGCAACCTTTGTCTACAGATCCGCTATGCCTCATTTTTATACCGCCGCTTGTATCCTTGCTCAAAGCGGCGGGGGATCGCAAAGGCACACCACTCAGCGAGGTTGAGGTGCTTGAGATACGAGATCATGCAACCGCGACAGCAGTGCCTCTCAGTGCCGCCTTTGCGTTGGAGAAAGAGCGGGGTTATAGAGACATCGTTCCGGAAGAGTGCTGGAAGGGATGGCAGCGGGTACGGTCATTCCTCTGAGTGACCTTGGGCTACCCCCATAGCATTGGGAGCCAAGAGACTGGCTATTGAGAGGCCTTTTTCGATGGGCAGCAATCGGCCAATAGCAGTCACTCTATGTGTCCCGTAAAGCAACGGAATTCACAATCGCTACCTGACTTTTTCGAACTAGCTGTTATTAGGTGCATTGTATAATATGAGGTTTCACTTCAGTATTGACAGGATAGCTTCGCTGCTGGAATGATTTGATGTGGTGCTGAGTAATAGGGTCGGGTAGGATTGCAAAATTAACTGGAGGTAGATATGGCTTCACCACAGCAAGAGTTGGTTGTCAGGGGCGAGCAAGTCGAGCGCATTTACATAAATTACGTAGACAAAAAATACGTTGTAAATCGGCGCTACCAAAGGAAGTTGATATGGACTATTGAGGAGAAACAAAGCTTTATTGACTCTATTATTAATGGATTCCCTGTTCCAATCATTTTGCTTGCCGACCCAAAAGATAATCCGGAAGGCCATCTTGAAATTATTGATGGCATGCAGCGCATGGATGCTGTGACGTCGTTTATAAATAACGACTTCTCAGTTAATAACTCATATTTTGACTTGAATACTTTTGCTACGACAAAGGACATGTTGGACCGAAAGATTCTTGAGCAAAAAACACCATTAATGTCTAGAGAGGACTGCCTGTCTATAGCAGCCTATCCAGTCCCACTCTCTATTTATGAATTTGCAGATGGCGAATCAGTTGACGAAGTATTCAGAAGAATTAATTCTGGTGGTCGCCAACTATCTCGTCAAGAGCTACGGGTTGCAGGGGCGACCAATTCTTTTGCAGACTGTGTTCGCATTGTCTCTTCAAGAATACGCGGTGATACGTCAAATAGCACGTTGCTTTTTTTGAACGCCATGAAAAATATCAGCATTACAAATAAGGAACTTTCTTATGGGATAAATGCTGATGAAGTATTCTGGGTGAAAAATGGAATTTTAACCAAGGACAACTTGCGGCAAAGCCGAGACGAGGAGTTGGTAGCAGACGTCATCGCCTATATGGTATCTGATGGCCCCGTAGCATCTAGGACTGAATTGTTTGACGATTACTATGGAGCCAGTGTCCCATTGGAAGGGGCAAGTCTTGACCGCTTCCAAGCTATGGATCTGGCGATTCGTCGACGCAACCCAGATCTTGTCGATCTCGATTATCAACGCACTCATGATGCTCTAGTGCTGTTGCTGGCACAGGCGGAAACGTCGTTTTTCCAACTTTTGTTCCCAGGTAATGGTGTTGGGAACCCGATCCCTAGATATTTCCAAGCTGTATTCTTGGCCATGCATGACTTAATTGTTCGTAAAGGTATGGTTATTACTGATAGGGCTGGAGTCATCAATGCGCTTACCAACAAAGGCAAAAACATCGTAATACAAGAAGGGGGGCGCTGGGGGGCAGAAAATAGGGATGCCGCAGTAAAAACTGTTTTAGGAGTTATTCACCAGTTTTTTGAGGAAGATGCTAACCCAGACCCGGCAAAAGTTCATTGGGTTACCAAGTTGCAAAATCTATTAACGAACTCGAAGACAGAGCAGCCTGCATATGATTTCAAGCAGGGGTTCTTGGAGCTTTCCAATAATCCAGCATTTGACGAAGGCTCACTGGATAAAATTTTGGAAACTTGTTCTGCAATAGCAAATATTCAAAAAGGGCATAAAGGATATGTAGTGATAGGCGTCGCCGACAACTCGGCAACAGCTTTGCGAGTTAAAGGTTTATTTGGAGTTGAGCCACTTCTGTTCGGTGAGTTCCACGTCACAGGGGTCGAGCATGAAGCTAAGTTTTTGGGTAAAGATCTGGATCAATTATTTCAGATTATCACCGACAGAATTGGACGCTCCGAGATTTCTGAGCCGTTGAAGTCCTACATTAACTCACACATGAAGTGCGTGAGTTATTTCGATAAAACAGTTTTCGTTCTTGAAATTGAAGGGCAGGATCAGCCATCGCTGTATAAGAAAAAATATTTCGCGAGACGAGGAACGCAAGTTGTCGAGCTCGGGCCAGAAGATTATCCAGTGCTATTTTCAAGATTCAGATAAATTGTTTGCCATCATGAGATGACTCATAGCGATTGGTTCAGCAACCAGTAGCGCTCATGATCAACAACGACAAATACTGGCACCAGCCTCCTCCTGAAGAAAAAAAGGGGGGCGGTGCCGGTTACATCAAGCATTCTTTTTAGAACTAAACGCCCGCAAGCTGACCTATACAAAGGGCCGTTTGGGGTCGATAACGGTCGTCTATAACAGACTAGTTCGAGACACTTTGTGCTCCTCCCTAGCTAGTATTCGAAACCGGTGATCTCATCACTGAAGCTTTCAAGATGTCTTCAGCAGCAGACGTCCTCTTGCATAGAAGCAATCGATAGAGCCCCAAAATTCCCGATTCGATTCCACAGAAAGCCATAACTAGCTGATTTTTTATAGATACCTTATGAGGTACATCAAAAAATCCACTAAATTCCAAGGCCGCGAATCCCCTGCCCTCACAGCTAGAAACCGTTCGTCTGGTGCCGCATCTAGATCCGCTGCATACCAACGAATACCTCGAAGACCACCACAACCCGTCCTTTGGCAATTTGTTCGTTATGACGTTTTACCTACCACTCGCTCTGCCGCCTTGCGATAAGCCTGTTCCCGCTCGCGCTTATCCACAGCTACCACAAAAACTACAACCTCCTGATCGATCACCTGGTAGACCAATCGGTAGCCGCTACTGCGCAGCTTGATCTTGTAGCAGTCCGGGAAGCCATGCAGCCGGTTCGCCTCAACCCTCGGATTCAGCAAAACCGAGGCGAGTTTTTTCTTGAGTTGCTGCCGGACCGTATCCCCTAGCTTTTGCCATTCCTTTAGCGCTCGCGCATCGAACTCAAGGCTATAGGTCATCCAGCGAAACCCTCACTCGCTGAGGGTCGGCAAGGCGCTCGCGAACGGTCGCTAGCAGCGCCTCATCTTCATCAGTCATGAGCACAGGTTTAAAAGGCAACTGCCCGCGCTCGGCGACGTACTGCAAGGCTTGGCGCATGAGCTCGGAGGGCGTAACACCCAACCGCTCAAGCTCACGATAGGCTCGGATTTTGAGATCGTCGTCGATACGAATATTGATGGATGCCATGATGGCTTGCTCACTGTAATGACAATGGTCTTTACAGTGGCGCAATTCTGGGCAGCAAACAAGTGGCTTATGAGCACAAACCGACGAAGGACAAGGCCGTTACACGCCGATTCGATTCCACAAATAGCTATAAAGAGCTGATTTATTTATAGCTACGCAATGAGGCACACCCCAAAATCCACCAAATTCCAGCCCCGCGAATCCCCTGCCCTCACAGCAAGAAACCGTTCGTCTGGTGCCGCAGGCGCCAGCGAATGAAGATCCGGGTGTTTTCATCAGGCGCGGTCTGGGCAAGCGCGTCCAGCAGCAGCGTGTCGGCACCAATCTGAATATCCAGCTCCGGCCATTCCACCGACCATCCGCCATCGCCCAGCATCACGCCCTCGAAGGCTCCACGTTTGGTCAGGGGCGCCAAGCCTGGATACGCCTTGAGCGCATCGCGCATATCCAGGGTGAAATGTTGGTCGCTGGTAAAATCAGCTCAAGGCTGATGCCCGCCCGAGGCTGCAAAGGCAGCAGCCTGCGCTCGGCGAGGTACTGCAATGCTTGGCGCATGAGCTCGGAAGGCGTAACACCCAACCGCTCAAGCTCACGATAGGCTCGGATTTTCAGATCGGCGTCGATACGAACATTGATGAACGCCATGGTGGCTTGCCCACTGTAATGACAGTGGTCTTTACGGTGACGATTCTGAGCACCGGAGAAGTGGCTTAGGCTTTGTACGAAGAGTGCCTGCACGCCGATTCGACTCCACAAATAGCCATAAATAGCCGGTTTATCACGGGCGAACGACAGCACCTGCAGCAAGTAGATATCGAACGTCTGGTCAGGCGCCTGTGCGCCGACCTGGCCAGCCGCGAGGAGCCCTTGCCGGTACACGGCCAGGGTCGCAACCTGCAGGTCGATCCCTTGTTGCTGCAACGCTGCCTGCAGAACCTGCTGGTCAATGCCATGCGCTATGCACGGGCCGTGTCGGTGAGCCTGGAAGCCAGCGCACTGGGACTGCACCTGCATGTGGATGATCGCGGGCCCGGGATCGATGCCGTGCTGTTGGACAGCCGTCGCCCATCCGTTCGTGCGTGGCGAGGGCTCGCGCAGCCAGGTCTCCGGCGGCTATGGCCTGGGATTGAGCATCGCGCAGCGGATCGCCGTCGGCCATGGCGGCGGGCTGACGCTGGCCAATCGTGAAGGCGGGGGATCGCGCGCGACGGTATGGCTGCCGGACTTCAGTCGTTCGGCAAGGGACGATAGCGTGTCGGTGCTGCCATGACGCGCCAGAAGGCGGGCTCGCTTCGTTTCGGCGCAGCGGCACAGGTATGCCCGGGGCGGGCTAGCGGGAGGATTCCGGGACCGCGAGGCGGCCCCGGAAGCAGGATCAGAAGACGCTGATCGGGTATTCGACGAACACGCGGACTTCGTTGCCGTCGTCGTTGTAGCCGTTCTGGCGGACACTGTTCGAAGTACGCAGGATCGAGCTGCGCAGCTTGACCGAGAGATCCTTGGCCGGGCCTTCCTGGACCACGTAGCGGACCTGGTTGAACAGCTCGCGCTCCTTGCCTTCGCCGAAGCCGTGGGTGTTGATGTTGTCGCCACGCACGTAGGCGACCTTGTAGCTCAGCCCCGGCACGCCGAAGGCGCTGAAGTCCAGGCCGTAGCCGATCTGCCAGGAGCGCTCGTCCTCGGCGTTGAAGTCCGACCAGTAGGAGTTGGCCAGGTAGATGGTCGAGCCACCGTCGCCCACGCCGCCACGATCCTGGTAGTAGCCGTAGTTGTAGCCGGTGTCGCCGGTGCTGCGCTGGTGTGCGATGGTGAACGAGTGCGGGCCATAGGCGTAGGTGGCGGCCAGGCTCCAGATGGTGTTGGAGTCGCCGGTCAGGCCGGCTTCGCGCTCGTACTGGCTGTCGATGTCGCTCTTGTAGCCGTTGAAATCCAGGGTCAGGGACTGGTCGTCGGCGATTGGGTGGACATAGTTCACGCCCAGGTAGTGCTTCTTCATCACGTCTTCGATATCGGAGGTATACAGCGACGCGGTGAGGTTGTCGGTGAACTTGTAGCTGGCGCCCAGCACGTTGATCGACTTCAGGCCGCCACTGTCGCGACCCTCCATGCTCTTGCGCGCTTCCTGGGTGAAGCGGCCGGCATTGATTTCCAGGCCCTTGATCTCCTTGGAGGTGATCAGGGTACCGGTGAAGCTTTCCGGCAGCAGGCGCGAGTCATCGTATTGCAGCACCGGCAGCGATGGCATCTGGTCACCGTACTTGAGCACGGTGTTGGAGACGCGGAACTTGATCGCCGCGCCGGCACGGGCCAGGTTGTGCGGCGAGTTGGTCGGCGCGGTGTCGCTGGCCTTGAAGAAGTCGATACCCGCGCCGCCGTTGCGGCCCTTGCCGCCATCGAGGCGAATGGCATACAGGCCGAAGGCGTCCACGCCCACGCCCACGGTGCCCTGGGTGAAGCCGGAAGAGAACGTACCGATGAAGCCCTGGCCCCATTGCGCCTGGTCATTGGTGTCGTGCTTCTTGTCGCGGTTGATGTAGGCATTGCGCAACAGCACGTTCAGGCTGCTGTCTTCGACGAAGCCGTTGCTGGCGGCCTGATCGTTGGCCTGGGCCTGGGTCGCGGCGCACAGTGCCAATGCGATCAGGCTGATGCTGGTTTTCAACATTTTATTTTCCTTGTTACGAATCAAAACGCACTGCGATCCAACGCCAGGACCTACGCCCCTTCGCAGGTTCGACGCTTCGAGGATCCAGACTGAGCGGCCCGCCAGTGCTTGTTCTGCAGGCCTTTTCCAGCCGCTTGCCGGGAGGTGGCGAGCGGGCGTTGGCGGCATCCTAGCCGCCTGGACTCAAAGATGTCAAAAAAACGTGAAAAGCAGGTGCTTATAACCAAAAACAATCAGGCTTGTGGTTAATTTCATTACGCTTGCGTTGTGAGGCGGTACAAAGTTCTTATTTCTGCTTTTATTGTGGGGCTACGCGGATTAACTCGTAGGAAATGTTGCAACCTTGGCGTCAAGACGAGAAAACCACCGCAAGCGGTGGTTTTCTGAGGTTCCAGTGGCCTGTCAGCTTCAGCGTCTGACAGGTGCCGGCTGCTGCTGGGTCAGGCAATGGATGTTGCCGCCGCCGAGCAGCAGCTCGCGGCCTGGGATCATCACCACCTCGTGGTCAGGGAACACCTTGGACAGGATGGCCCTGGCCTGCGCATCGGCCGGGTCGTCGAAACTCGGGGCGATGATGCCGCCATTGACGATCAGGAAGTTGACATAGGAGCCGGCCAGGCGCACCGATGGGTTACGCTCCTGGCTACCGGCGATCTGGTCGACTCCGGCGCACTCCTCCTCGGTGGCGTGCAAGGGGCCGGGGATCGGCATCTTGTGCACCACGAACGTCCGGCCCTTGGCATCGCGGCTGCGCTCGAGCACTTCCAGGGCTGCGTGGCAACGCGAATAGTTGGGGTCGGCTGGATCATCGGTCCATGCCAGCAGCACTTCCCCAGGGCTGACGTAGCAGCAGAAGTTGTCCACATGCCCGTCGGTTTCGTCGTTGTACAAGCCTTCCGGCAACCAGATGATGGTTTCCAACGCCAAGTAGTCGCGCAGGATCTGCTCGATCTGGGCGCGATCGAGATGCGGATTGCGATTGCGGTTGAGCAGGCATTCTTCGGTGGTGATCAGCGTGCCTTCGCCGTCGACATGGATCGAACCGCCCTCGAGCACGAAGCCTGCGGTTTCGTAGCGCTGGCAGCGCTCCATCTCCAGGATCTTGCCGGCCAGTTCCTGGTCGCGGTTCCAGGGCGCGTACAAGCCACCGTCGAAACCGCCCCAGGCGTTGAAGCCCCAATCCACGCCACGCACCTGGCCGTCGTCATTGATGACGAAGGTCGGCCCGGTATCGCGAACCCAGGCATCATCGCTGCTCATTTCCACCACGCGGATGTTCGGCACATCGAGGCGGCTGCGGGCGTTCTCGTACTGTGCCGCCGAAACCGCCACGGTGACCGGTTCGAAGCGAGCAATGGCCTTGGCCAGCGTCACGTGCGCCGCCTGCGCCGGCTTGCCGCCCAGGCGCCAGTTGTCCGGACGCTCAGGCCAGACCATCCACACCTGCGTCTGGGGCGCCCACTCGGCCGGCATGTGGAAGCCGTCGGCGCGAGGAGTCGTATCGAGAGTCTTCATGGATAACCTCTGCAAAGCCGGAAGCGCAATGCCGGCGGATGAATGGGAAACGTCCAGGCGCTTTATATCGGATAAATATCGAATTTAAAAGCAGACAAAACATTAAAAACCTATGATAAGGCGGCAAAAGCCGATACAAATCGGCTTTACGCTCATCCCAGCACT
Organism: Pseudomonas sp. Marseille-QA0332; assembly: GCF_054950175.1. Classification (NCBI taxonomy): domain Bacteria; kingdom Pseudomonadati; phylum Pseudomonadota; class Gammaproteobacteria; order Pseudomonadales; family Pseudomonadaceae; genus Pseudomonas; species Pseudomonas sp. Marseille-QA0332. The sequence continues at coordinate 3,726,221 of NZ_CM143106.1, read as the reverse complement.
CCCACGACTGCAGCTTCAGCTTGCAGCTCGTGGCCACCCTCCTACAGCCCCTCGGACAACACTCGATCGACACTGTCGACGAAATGGTCGACGCTGGCCCGGGTCGTGCACATGGGCGGCTTGATCTTGAGGATGTTCAGGTAGTCCCCGGTCGGCTGCATGAATATTCCCAGGTCACGCAAGCGATCGCACAGGATCGCCGTCTCGGCGCTGGCAGGCTCCAGCGTCTGCCGATCGCGGACCAGCTCCAGCCCGAGGTAGAAGCCTGAGCCATGGGCAGCTGCCGCAAGCGGATGCTTGTCGACCAATGCTTGCAGGCGCGCCTTGAAATAGCGGCCGACCTCCCGGGCGTTATGCCAGAGGCCTTCCTCCTGCATCACCTCCAGCACCGCGATGCCGATGCGACAGCTGACGGGGCTGCCGCCGGCCGAAGAAAAGAAATAGCCTTCGGCTTCCAGGGCTTCGGCGATCTCGCGACGGGTGATCACCGCGCCCAGAGGCTGGCCGTTGCCCATGCCCTTGGCCATGGTAATGATGTCGGGCACCACGCCCTGCTCTTCGAACCCCCAGAACCATTCGCCGAGCCTTCCGTAGCCGACCTGCACCTCGTCGGCGATGCATATTCCACCGCGCGCCCTCACCTTGGCATAGACCTCGCGCAGGTAGCCAGGCGGCAGGGCGATGCCGCCAGCATTGCCATACACCGGCTCGCAGATGAAACCGGCCAGCTGCCGACCTTGGGCATCGAGTTGGGCCAGCTTGGCCTCCACGTCGCGCAGATAGCCTGCCGCGCTGTCGATACCGCGGTAGCGACCGCGGAAGGTATTGGGTGCCTCGACCGGATGCACCCAGTCGGGCCGGGTATCGAGCGCCTGGGGATTGTCGGCGATCGAAGTGGAAATGGCATCGGTGGCCACCGACCAGCCGTGATAGGCCTCCAGCACGCTGAGCAGGTCGCGACCGCCGCTGGCGGCCCAGGCAAGGCGGATCGCCAGGTCGTTGGCCTCGGTGCCGCTGTTGACCAGAAATACCCGGTCGAAGCCTGCCGGTGCCAGTGCCAGCAGGCGTTCGGAGAATTCGGCGATGGCTGCGTAATGGAAGCGCGAGTTGGTATTGAGCAGCGACCACTGGCGCGCCGACTCGGCGGCCATGCGGGGATGCCCGTGGCCCAGTACCGCGACGTTGTTGAGCATGTCGAGGTAGGAGCGTCCCTGCATGTCGATCAGATGGTTGCGCCAGCCGCGTTCGATGTGCGGCGGTTGGGCGTAGTAATGCTTCTGCGAGCGGGCGAAGCTGGCATCGCGGCGCGCCAGCAGGGCCTGCGCATCGAGCAGGGGCTCGGCGTCACAGTCCAGGCCGAGCAAGGCACTGGGCGATGGGCAAAGCGCCAGCCAGGCCGGGGCATGCGACGGCCTGGCGAAGAACGGTGGCTCGACCCCTTCGGCGCGGCACAGCTGCACACGCAGCAGGCCATCGACCCAGCCCAGCCCCTGGCCCTCGAGCAAGGCTTGCCCGTGCGCCGGCGAATCCTTCAGCCCGTCCAGCCAGAGCGTCCAGCAGGAAGTGCGCAGGCAGCCGGAAAGCCCGGGGCCCTGCTGCCAGGTTCCGGCCAGCGGCGCCTGCAAGGCACTGCCAAGGGGTACCTGCAGCTCGACGCCCAGGGCGCAGGTGGCTGGCTCTTCGGGGGTGTCGACCTGTGTTTGCGAAAGCCGGTATTGCCCGTACAGGCTGCAAGCGGTGCCGCCCTCGCCTGCCTGCTCGGCCAGCACGCGCTGGTCGAAGCCGGCCTGTTCCCAGTTGCCGAACTGAGCGTGCGGTCCGACCACCCCCAGATCGACCCTGACGACCTCTTGTCCGCTGAGCCCGGGCAGCAGCGGCAGGCATGCGCCGAAGTTCGGCACTGGCAGCTGGTGCCCGGCGGCCAGCAGGATGGCTGCCTGCATCAGCTCGAACGGCACGCTGCTGGCGACTTCGAAGATTTCCCATTCGTGATCGATGTTGTCGCGGATATAGCGATTGCCCGGATCCACGCTCAATTGCTGCGCACTGCTCAACACCAGCACTGCCGCGCGCATCACGACCAGTGGCCAGAGTGCTTGCAGCTCGGCCTCCTGCAGCGGATTCACGGCGTGATAGGCGCGCACGGCCGGCACCACTCGCAATGGATCAGCCTCGGCGTGGTGCAGCAGCGCGGCACAGGTCACCGACAGATCGGCGATGCGCCAGGTACGCGACAGGTCGCCGAAGTCTATGACGCCCTTGAGCTGCCACTGGCGCTGCTGGTCACGCTGCCAGACCGTGTTGTCGTCGCTGATGTCCAGGTGCACGGCCTGCACGGGCAGGTGCTCGCGCCATGGCAGCAGCCGATCCAGGGCCTGGCGGGTGATAGCGGCAACCTGCTGACGCCGTGGATCGTCGCCCAGGACGGGCAGGAGTTGTTCGATCAGGGCTTCGGCATGCCTCGGGTCCCATTGCAGGGTACGTTCGAGCCCCGGATGGTCGAAGCCGGCTAGGGCCTTGTCGAGTGCCGCGCACAGCCCACCGAGTTCGCCGAACAACCGCGCCGGCATGTGTCGAAGGCGTGTCAGCGCCTGGCCTTCGAGGTAGTCCAGCAGCCGCGCATGGAGGGGCTGGCCGTCCACTTCCAGTTCCAGCAGCGCCTTCCCGCACAGCGTCGAACGTACCGCCGGCACCGGCATCCCTTGCTCGCGCAGGTGGGCCAGTGCGGCGTGCTGGGCCTGCAGCTCGAGCTGGCCGTAGCTGCCATGACAGATCTTCAGCACGTAGGTGCCCTGCTGGCTGTCCACGCGAAAGTTCAGGTCCTGCTGGCTGCCCAATGCCTGCAGCGTCGCGTCGATTCCATAATGCGTCTGCAGCAAGGCGCGCGCCTGGGCCTCGTCGATCCGTGGGGAAGGTTGGCTGGAGCGCTGGATCAGGGTGTTGACGAACATCGGTGGTCGCCCTCGGTCTATTTGCTGCCTATATCACAGGCCAGGCCCTCGCTTGGCAAGCACAAGACCGTCGGCAAGGCGCCGCGACCGCGCGAAAAGCGTTCCAGGCCGCAGCACATCCCGCGCTTGCGTATTATGATCACGGCCTACAACTCATCCTCACGTATCGACAGCAACGGAAAGGTGGCACGACACATGCGAATTCTCATTACCGGCGGAGCAGGCTTCATCGGATCGGCGCTGGTGCGTCACCTGATCGACCATACCGAGCACGAGGTGCTCAACCTGGACAAGCTGACCTACGCCGGCAACCTGGAATCGCTGAGCAGCATCGCCCTCGATACCCGCTACGAGTTCGTCCAGGCCGACATCGCCGACCAGGCGACGGTGGCGCGCACGCTGCAACGTTTCCAGCCGCAGGCCATCATGCACCTGGCCGCCGAGTCGCACGTCGACCGCTCCATCGATGGGCCATCGGCGTTCATCCAGACCAACATCGTCGGTACCTACAGCCTGCTCGAGGCCACCCGCGAGTACTGGTCGAAACTGCCGGACGACGAGCGCGCGGCGTTCCGCTTCCACCATATTTCGACCGATGAGGTCTATGGCGACCTGCACGGGGTCGATGACCTGTTCACCGAAACCACGCCGTATGCGCCCAGCTCACCGTACTCGGCGAGCAAGGCGGCCTCGGACCACCTGGTGCGTGCCTGGCATCGCACCTACGGGCTGCCGGTGCTGATCACCAACTGCTCGAACAACTATGGCCCGTTCCATTTCCCCGAGAAGCTCATTCCGCTGGTCATCCTCAACGCCCTCGAGGGCAAGCCGCTGCCGGTCTACGGCGACGGCCTGCAAGTACGCGACTGGCTGTTCGTCGAGGATCATGCCAGGGCACTGCTCAAGGTGGTCAGCGAGGGTCAGGTCGGCGAAACCTACAACATCGGCGGGCATAACGAACAGAAGAACATCGACGTGGTGCGTGGCATCTGCGCCCTGCTCGAGGAGCTGGCGCCCCAGCGCCCGGCCGGCCTGGCCCGCTACGCCGACCTGATCACCTTCGTCAAGGACCGCCCCGGCCATGACCTGCGCTATGCCATCGATGCCGGCAAGATCGAGCGCGAACTGGGCTGGGTACCGCAGGAGACCTTCGAGAGCGGCCTGCGCAAGACCGTGCAGTGGTACCTGGACAACCTGGAGTGGTGCCGCCATGTGCAGGACGGCAGCTACCAGCGCGAACGCCTGGGCAACAGCGATCCCAAGGACCTGATCGCATGACCAAGGGTATCGTCCTGGCCGGCGGCTCCGGCACGCGCCTGCATCCGATCACCTTGGGCGTTTCCAAGCAACTGCTGCCGGTCTATGACAAGCCGATGATCTACTACCCGATCTCGGTGTTGATGCTTGCGGGCATCCGCGAGATCCTCGTCATCTCCACGCCCCAGGACCTGCCGCAGTATCGCCAGCTGCTCGGCGACGGCAGCCAGTTCGGCGTACGGTTCAGCTACGCCGAGCAGCCCTCGCCCGATGGGCTGGCGCAGGCGTTCCTGATCGGCGAGGCGTTCATCGGCCAGGACCCGGTCTGCCTGATCCTTGGCGACAACATCTTCCATGGCCAGGGCTTCACCGAGCAGCTGCGCCGCGCCGTGGGCCAGCCCGACGGCGCGACCGTGTTCGGCTACTGGGTCAAGGACCCGGAGCGTTTCGGTGTCGTCGAGTACGACGGCCACGGCCGGGCCCTGTCGATCGAGGAAAAGCCGCGAGCCCCCAAGTCCAGCTATGCGGTGACCGGCCTATACTTCTACGACAACGACGTCGTGAACATTGCCCGGCACATCGCGCCATCGCCGCGCGGCGAGCTGGAAATCACCGACGTCAACAATGCCTACCTCAAGCAGGGCAAGCTACGGGTCGAGCGTTTCGGCCGTGGTTTCGCCTGGCTCGATACCGGCACCCATGACAGCCTGCTGGAAGCCTCCCAGTACGTGCAGACCATCGAGCACCGACAGGGCCTGAAAGTCGCCTGTCTCGAGGAAATCGCCTACGAGCAGGGATGGATTTCGACCACACAATTGCTGGAGCGAGCCAGGCTGTTCGGCAAGACCGGCTATGGCCAGTACCTGGCAGCCCTGGCCAAGGAGCCCTCATGACCACAAGCGCACCGCTCGACATCCTGATCATCGGCCGCAATGGCCAGCTCGCCCAGGCGCTGACCCGACACCTGCACGGTCACCGCCTGCAGGTGCTGGGACGCGCCGATTTCGACCTGGCACGCAGCGAAACCATCGGCGACCGGCTCCGGCAACTGGCTCCCCAGCTGATCATCAACGCAGCGGCCTATACCGCCGTGGACCAAGCCGAAAGCGAGCGCGCGCTGGCCTTCGCGGTCAATGCCGAGGGCCCGGGAGTGCTGGCCCAGGTCGCCGCGGAGCTGGACGTTCCGCTGATCCACTATTCGACCGACTACGTCTTCGATGGCGACAAGAAGACCCCTTACACCGAGGACGACACACCCAACCCGCTAGGCGTCTATGGCGAAAGCAAGCTGGCCGGCGAACAGGCGGTGGCCAGTGCTGGGGGGCGCCACCTGATCCTGCGCACCAGCTGGGTCTACTCGCTCGAAGGGCGCAACTTCCTGCTGACCATGCAGCGCTTGCTGCAAGAGAAGCCCGAAGTGCGCGTGGTGAACGACCAGATCGGCGCGCCGACCTCGGCCGATACCATCGCCGCCAGCAGCGCCGCGCTGATTCGTCGCTGGCAGGCCGGAGAGGCCGGCGACTGGGGGCTCTACCACCTGGCGGCGCAAGGCGAGACATCCTGGTTCGGCTTTGCCCAGGCCATCGCCGAACAGCTCGAGGCGCGCGGCCTGCCCTGCGCACGGGTGGTACCGATTCCGGCCAGCGAGTACCCGACGCCTGCCCGGCGCCCGCACAACTCGCGCCTGGACTGCAGCCGCCTGGCCGAGCGCTGGCAGGTCAGCCAGCCGCACTGGCAACAGGCGCTGATCGACTGCCTGAAGTAGCGCATAATTGCGTCAGGCCCTCCTGACGCAAGCGAGCGATGATCCCGACTTCCGTACCCCCGCGACGCCCACGCTGGCGCAGCCTGGCGCTGCTGGCCTTGTGCCTGGCGCCCTTGCTCTGGCCGCTGCATCACCTGGCCGAACGCTACTACCAGGACGAACTGGCCTCGCAGAACCGCCAGACCCTCGACCTGTACGTCGCTAACCTGCTCGGCACCCTGCACCGCTACGAGACCTTGCCGCAGATCCTCGGCGAGCTGCCTGCCCTGCGCACGGTGCTGGCCGACCCGTTGAAGCTGGAGGCCGTGACCAACGCCAATCGCCGGCTCAAGGACATCGTCGAGCAGACTGGTGCCGAAGTCATGTACCTGATGGACACGAAGGGCAATACCCTGGCCGCCTCCAACTGGGACAAGCACGACAGCTTCGTCGGGCGCAACTTCGCCTTCCGCCCGTACTTCAGCGAAGCCATGCAAGGCCGCCTGGGACGTTTCTTCGGCCAGGGCACGACGTCGGCCAAGCGCGGTTATTTCTTCGCCGCCGCCGTTCGCGATGGCGAACAAGCGATCGGCGTGCTGGTGGTCAAGGTCGACCTGGACCATACCGAAACCCTCTGGGGCCATACCCCCGAACAACTGCTGCTGACCGACCACAATGGCGTGGTGGTGCTGACCTCGCGCCCGGACTGGCGTTTTCGCGCCACCCGGCCACTGAGCGATGCCGAGCGTGAAGCGGTGATCGCCATCCAGCCGTATCCGACCCAGCTGCCGCAGCCGCTCAGCCTCGACCGTAGCGCCTGGCTGATCCAGAGCGAGTCGATCGAGGAAACCGGCTGGAACGTCAGCATTCTCGCGCCGCGTACCCTGGTCGACCGTTCGGTGCAGACGGTCATGGCCATCGGTGCCGGAGCGCTGCTGGTCCTGATGCTGCTGCTCGGCCTGGCCATGCAGCGGCGTCGCCATTACATCGACCGTATCGACTTCGAGGCCCGTGGGCGGCAGGAGCTGGAAAAGCGGGTCATGGCACGTACCGCCGACCTCGAGGGCCTGAACCAGCGCCTGAAGACCGAAGTGCTCGAACGCGAGCAGGCCCAGCAGGACCTGGTCCGTGCCCAGGACGAACTGGTCCAGGCCGGCAAGTTGTCGGTGCTCGGAACCATGTCGGCAAGCATCAGCCATGAGCTGAACCAGCCCCTGGCAGCCATTCGCAGCTATGCGGAGAACGCCGAGATCCTGCTCGATCACCAGCGCACCGAAGATGCGCGCAGCAACCTCAAGCTGATCGGCGAGCTGACCGGGCGCATGGCTTCGATCATCGCCCACCTGCGCGCCTTCGCCCGGCGCGACCGCCATGCCCCGGAAAGCGTGGCCCTGCAACCGGCCCTGGACGATGCGCTGGCCTTGCTGGCCAAGCGTCGCCGGGCGATGGCGGTGGAGCTGATTCGTGACCTGCCGGATGCCACGCTGTGGGTCCAGGCGGGCGAGACTCGCTTGCGCCAGGTCCTTGGCAACCTGCTGGCCAATGCGCTCGATGCGCTGACCGAGAAGGCCAATCCGCGTCGGCTATGGCTGAGTGCCGAAACGCGCGATGGCTACGTCTACCTGTACATTCGCGACAATGGCCCGGGCTTCACCCGCCAGGCGCTGGAACAGGCCAAGGAGCCGTTCTTCACCACCAAGACGCGGACCCAGGGCCTGGGGCTGGGCCTGGCCATCTGCGAAAGCCTGATGCGGACCCTGGGCGCCGAACTGCTGCTGGCCAACCACCCGGAAGGTGGCGCGCTGCTGACCTTGCACCTGCGGGTAGCCAAGCCTGGCGCCAACCTGCAACCTTCGGAGGACTCTTCGGCATGACGTCCGATTCCCTGATCGACAGCCACCTCCAGGTGATCCTGATCGATGACGACCCGCACCTGCGCCAGGCCTTGAGCCAGACCCTGGACCTGGCTGGCCTGAAAGTGATCGCCCTGGCCGATGCCCAGGGCCTGGCCGAGCGCATCGAGACGGACTGGCCGGGCGTGGTGGTCAGCGACATTCGCATGCCGGGCATGGATGGGCTGCAACTGCTCGAGCGTCTGCAGGCGCGTGACCGGGAGCTGCCGGTACTGTTGATCACCGGTCACGGCGACGTGCCCCTGGCGGTGCAGGCCATGCGTGCCGGCGCCTACGACTTTCTCGAGAAACCCTTCGCCAGCGATGCGCTGCTCGACAGCGTCAGGCGTGCCCTGGCCGTACGCCGCCTGGTGCTGGACAACCGCAGCCTGCGCATGGCCTTGAGCGATCGTCAGCAACTGGCTACCCGGCTGCTCGGGCAGTCGCCGGCCATGCAGCGCCTGCGCGAGCAGATCGGCGCGCTGGCCGGTACCCGCGCCGATGTGCTGATCCTCGGCGAGACCGGTGCCGGCAAGGAAGTGGTGGCGCGCGCCCTGCATGACCTGTCCAGCCGCCGTGACGGCCCATTCGTGGCGATCAACGCTGGCGCGCTGGCCGAATCGGTGGTCGAGAGCGAGCTGTTCGGCCATGAGCCTGGCGCCTTTACCGGCGCGCAGAAGCGCCGCATCGGCAAGTTCGAGTTCGCCAACGGCGGCACGCTGTTTCTCGACGAAATCGAAAGCATGAGCCTGGACGTGCAGGTCAAGCTGCTGCGCCTGCTGCAGGAACGGGTGGTCGAGCGCCTGGGCGGCAACCAGCTGATCCCGCTGGACATCCGGGTCATCGCGGCCACCAAGGAAGATCTGCGCCAGGCCGCCGACGAGGGCCGTTTCCGCGCCGACCTGTACTACCGGCTGAACGTCGCCCCGCTGCGCATCCCGGCTTTGCGCGAGCGCGGCGACGATATCCTGGTGCTGTTCCAGCATTTCGTCGACGCCGCCAGCCAACGCCATGGCCTGGCGCCGCACAGCCTGCAGCCGGCTCAGCGCGCGATGCTGCTGCGGCACGACTGGCCAGGCAACGTGCGCGAACTGCAAAATGCCGCCGAACGCTTTGCCCTGGGCCTGGAACTGGCCCTCGATGGCCAGGCGCCTGTCGAAGCCCTGCTATCGCCACCCCCTGCATCGGCCGCCAGCCTCAGCGAACAGGTCGAGCAGTTCGAGCGTTCGCTGATCACCGCCGAAATGCAACAGGCTCATACATCGATACGCAGCCTCGCCGAGGCCTTGGGCATTCCCCGCAAGACGTTGCATGACAAGTTGCGCAAGCACGGGCTGAGCTTTGCCGACAGCACCGGCGCACAGGACGACCAAGAGGACAACCGGCCGTGAATGGCTCCGCTCGACACCTTCAGGAAATACTGCACAGCGATATCCCATTGACCCGCGACATGGGGCTCGAAGTGCTCGACTGGCAGGATCATCGGCTGCGATTGCAGCTACCGCTGGCAGCCAACGTCAACCACAAGAGCACCATGTTCGGCGGCAGCCTGTATTGCGCCGCCGTGCTGGTCGGCTGGGGCTGGCTGCACCTGCGCCTGCGCGAAGCCGGCATCGAGGATGGGCACATCGTCATCCAGGAAAGCCGGATCAGTTATCCGCTACCGGTCACCGGCGCGGCGATCGCGCGCTGCCAAGCACCCGACGCGCAGGAGTGGGCGCGCTTCGTGAAGCTCTACCAGCGGCGCGGCCGTGCCCGTCTGACCCTCGACACCGTGGTCAGCAACGCCGATAGCGAGGCGCCCGCCGTGACCTTCAGTGGGCACTACGTGCTACACCGCTGAGGCCAGGTCGAGCAGGCCCTGGCGCCAGGCGGCGCCACGCGGCAAGGCCAGGAAATGCTCGTTGAGCAAGGAGTCGCGTGGCTGATAGCACAGCGCCTGGCCATCCAGCGTGAGCACCTCGCCACCCGCGCCTTCCAGCACTCCCTGGGCCGCGGCGGTATCCCATTGCGACGTCGGCGCCAGTCGTGGATAGCAGTCCGCGGCGCCTTCGGCCAACAGGCAGAACTTCAACGAGCTGCCGATGTTGGCCAGCAACGGTTCCCCGAGCCTGGCGCCAAGCCCTGCCAACAGCGCTTGCTGCCCTGGGCTGGAATGGCGACGACTGGCGACCACGGTGAAGCGCTCGCCCTCGGGCGGTCGCGTACGGACCTGGATCGGCCGCGCCGCGGCATTGCCATCGCTACGCCAGGCCCCCAGCGCCCGGCCACCGTAATAGCAGCGCCCGTTCACCGGCATCGCCACCACGCCGAAGACCACCTGCCCCTGCTCGACCAAGGCGATGTTGACGGTGAACTCCTCGCTGCCGGCGATGAACTCCTTGGTACCGTCCAGTGGATCGACCAGCCACCAGCGCTGCCATTGCCGACGCCGCTCCACGGGGATGTCGCAATCTTCCTCGGAAAGCACCGGTATCTGCGGCGCCAGCGCCTGCAAGCCCTGCACGATCACCTGATGGGCAGCCAGGTCGGCAGCCGTCACCGGCGAATCGTCGGCCTTGGTCGTCACGGCCACGTCAGCCCGCCAGAACGGCAAGATCGCCTCGCCGGCACGACGCGCCAGGCGGACCACTTCATGCATCAGTCGCGGGTCGTTCAGCATTCGAGCAAGCCTCGCTGGGACAGCAGGTCACGGGCCAGGTAGAGCGCCGCCAGGGCGCGGCCCTCAGAAAACTGCGGGTGCATCGCCAAGGCCGACAGCTCGCGCAGGTTGACTTTGTCGACCCGCATCGGCTCCGGTTCGTCGCCCTCCAGGCGCTCCTCGTACAAGTCGGTGGCCAATACCACCTGGATCTTCTGGCTCATGTAGCCGGGCGACAGCGACAGTTCGGTGAGATGCTCGAGCTGGCGGGCGCCGAAGCCTGCTTCTTCCTTGAGTTCGCGATTGGCGGCGGCCAGCACGTCTTCGCCGGGCTCGATCAGCCCCTTGGGCAGCGACAGTTCGTACGCTTCGGTACCGCCACAGTACTCCTCGACCAGCACCGCATGCTCGGCATCGAGCATGGCCACGATCATCACCGCGCCATGGCCGTGGCCGCTGCCGGCCAGGCGCTCGTAGGTCCGCTCGGTGCCATTGGCAAAACGCAGCTGGACGGCTTCGACTCGGAACAGGCGACTGCTGGCGACGATCTCGCGGGCGAGGACAGTGGGTTTCTGGCGCATGGGACAGCTCCTTGGCGTGAACGGGTTACTATACCGTGGCTTTCCGACCGATCGAGAATTTCCAATGTCCATGCTCAACTGGCCCGCCATCGATACCGTCCTGCTGGACATGGATGGCACCTTGCTCGACCTGCACTACGACAACCGCTTCTGGCTCGAACACCTGCCGGCGCGCTACGCCGAGCTGCACGGGGTGAGCCGGGCCTTGGCCGAGATGGAGCTGCAACCGTTGTTCGAACGCAATGCCGGGACGCTCAACTGGTACTGCCTGGACTTCTGGAGCCGTGAGCTGAAGCTGCCGATCCGCGAACTGAAGCGGGAAATCGCCGATCTGATCGCCCTGCGCCCCGATGCCGACGTGTTTCTCTCGGCCATCCGCCGGGCCGGCAAGCGCGTGATCCTGATCACCAATGCGCATCGCGACTCGCTATCGCTGAAGCTTGAGCGGGTGGAACTGGCGCCGTATTTCGAACGACTGATCAGCTCGCATGACTATGGGTTTCCCAAGGAGGATGCGCAGTTCTGGGATGCCCTGCAGGCCGATATCGGTTTCGATCCGGCACGCAGCCTGTTCATCGACGATACCTTGGCGATCCTGCGCAGCGCCAGGCGCTTTGGCGTAGGTCACTTGCTCGCGGTACGCCAGCCGGACAGCCGTGGCGGGCCACGCGACACGCAAGAGTTCGCGGCAGTGGAGGATTACCAGGCACTGCTCGAAGGCTTGTGAGCGTTGCGCTCGAGCGATGATGGCGCCCTGGTCGCCGCGGCCAGGTCCGCCCTGTCGCTGCGCGCTCGATCAGCGATCGAGCGCGCTCCGCGCCTTACTCTGGAATGCGCAGGACCTGGCCCGGATAGATCTTGTCCGGGTGCGAAAGCATCGGCTTGTTGGCTTCGAAGATCTTCTGGTACTTGTTGGCGTCGCCGTATTCCTTCTTGGCGATGGCGCTCAGGGTGTCGCCCTTTTCCACGGTGACGAAGCGGGCAGGCTTGGCTACCGGGCCGGTGACGGTGATCTGGTCATCGACAGTGGCCACGCCTTCGATGTTGCCCGCGGCCAGGACGATCTTTTCCTTCTCTTCCTGGCTGGCCACTTCACCCTTGAGCACCACCTTGTCGCCTTCGACCGTGGCCGTGATGTTGGGGTTGCCCAGGCCCACGGTCTCGACGTGCTTTTTGAGCTGCTCTTCGGCATTGGCATTGCCAGGGGTGAGCAGATCGATCAGTTTTTCTCCGGCGTGTTTCACGAAGCTGAACAAGCTCATTGCTTTCTCCTTGGTGAGGTCCTTCGAAAATAGGTCTGGCTTTTCCGAAAAGTGCCTGTGCCACGATCATGCTGCGTCGAAAACCGCGTTACGCGCGTGTTTTCGCCTTGCCTGATCGCTGCACGGCGGCTCTCCTCCAAACCCTAGAACAGGCATTACCGACCTGCCCAGCGGGGCTGATCGACCGTTTCTATCACTGTATCGACCCAAGCGATTAGACGGAGTTCATCCGCAAGCCTAGGCTAAGGTCGTGAGCAAAGCCGCCGGTAACCCGCCTTGATGAACAGCAAACCTCCGGTCTGCGCGGCATCCATGTCCTCGTCCCTGCCTGCCGCCAGTACTACGTACGATTACCTTCAGCTCGATGACAGCCTGGCCTGCGACACGCCGCTGGCCGAGGAAGTGGCCCTGGCCATCGTCTACAACGGCCTGAACCAGGCAGTCATGCTGGTCAGCCCGACCGACCTGGAAGACTTCGTCGTCGGTTTCAGCATTGGCAGCGGCATCATCGCCAGCACCGCCGAGCTGTATGACGTGAAGATTTCCGGCAGCGGCTCGGCGCTGTATGCCGATCTTGAGATCTCCAGCCGCGCATTCTGGAACCTGAAGGACCAGCGGCGACAGCTGGCCGGCACCAGCGGCTGCGGCTTGTGTGGCGTCGAAGCGCTGGAGCAAGCCCTGCCCGACCTGGCCACCCTGCCCGGCGCGCCATTGCCGCCAGCCAGCTGGCTGGCAGGGTTGCGCCAGCGCATCGATCGCTTCCAGCCCTTGGGCCAGCATTGCGGCGCCGTTCATGCGGCGCTGTTCATGGATCGGCATGGCGAGCTGTTGCTCGGCCGCGAGGACATAGGACGCCACAACGCCCTGGACAAGCTGATCGGCGCCCTGCTGCGCCAGCGGATCGATACCGAAGGCGGCCTGGCGATCGTGACCAGCCGCTGCAGCCTGGAACTGATCCAGAAAGTCCTGCGCGCCAGGATCCAGACCCTGGTCAGCCTTTCCGCACCGACCGGCCTGGCCTTGCAATGGGCGCGCCGACACAACCTCAACCTCATCCACCTGCCCAAACACAGTGCACCGCGGGTGTTCAGCCCCGCGGCGGAGGCGTGATAGCCGTGAGTACCTACCAGCAACTTCCGCAAAGCAAGTCCAATCCGCGCTACAAGCCCTACCATGGCCCTGCCGGGGGCTGGGGTGCGCTGCGCAGCGTGGCCAAGGCCTGGGTCGGCAGCGACAATGCCCTGAAGAACATCCGCGCCTTGCTCAAGACCAACCAGAACGGCGGCTTCGACTGCCCTGGCTGCGCCTGGGGCGACTCGCCCGAAAGCGGCATGGTGAAGTTCTGCGAGAACGGCGCCAAGGCGGTCAACTGGGAAGCGACCAAACGGCGCGTCGATGCGGCCTTCTTTGCCCGACACAGCGTCAGCGCGCTGCTCGAGCAGAGCGACTATTGGCTCGAGTATCAAGGCCGGCTGACCGACCCGATGGTCTACGACCCGGCCAGCGACCGTTACCAGCCGATCGACTGGGACAGCGCCTTCGCCTTGATCGCCCGTCATCTCAAGGGGCTTTCCAGCCCTGACCAGGCCGAGTTCTATACCTCCGGTCGGGCCAGCAACGAAGCGGCCTTCCTCTACCAGCTGTTCGTGCGCGCCTACGGGACCAACAACTTCCCCGACTGCTCGAACATGTGCCACGAAGCCAGCGGCGTGGCACTGGGCCAGAGCGTGGGGGTAGGCAAAGGCACGGTGACCTTCGATGATTTCGAGCACGCCGATGCGATCTTCGTCTGGGGCCAGAACCCTGGCACCAACCATCCGCGCATGCTCGATCCGCTGCGCGAGGCGGTCAAGCGTGGCGCCCAGGTAGTCTGCATCAACCCACTCAAGGAGCGCGGCCTGGAACGCTTCCAGCATCCGCAGAACCCGCTCGAGATGCTCACCAACAGCGACCGGCCGACCAACACCGCCTATTTCCGCCCGGCGCTGGGCGGCGACATGGCGCTGCTGCGCGGCATGGCCAAGTTCATGCTGCAATGGGAACGCGAGGCCCAGGCCAAGGGCGAGGCGGCCGTGTTCGACCATGCCTTCATCGCCGAACACGGCCATGGCATCGCCGAATACCTGGAGGTGGTCGATGCCACGTCCTGGGAGCAGATCCAGGCCCAGTCCGGCTTGCCGCTGGACGACATCGAGCATGCCGCGCGCATGTATTGCAAAGGCAAGCGCGTGATCATGTGCTGGGCCATGGGCATCACCCAGCATCGCCACTCGGTGCCGACCATCCAGGAAATCGTCAACGTCATGCTGCTGCGTGGCAACATCGGCCTGCCCGGTGCCGGCCTGTGCCCGGTACGCGGCCACAGCAACGTGCAAGGCGACCGCACCATGGGGATCAACGAGCGGCCACCGGCGTTCCTGCTCGATGCCCTCGAGAAGCGCTTCGGCTTTCAGGTGCCGCGCCACAACGGCCACAACACGGTCGAGGCGATCCAGGCCATGCTCGACGGGCGTGCCAAGGTCTTCATCGGCCTGGGCGGCAATTTCGCCCAGGCTACGCCAGACACCCAACGCACCGCTCAGGCGCTGCGCAACTGCGACCTGACCGTGCACATCAGCACCAAGCTCAACCGCAGCCACCTGGTGCATGGCAAGCAAGCGCTGATCCTGCCTTGCCTGGGCCGCACCGACATCGACCAGCAGGCCGAAGGTCCGCAGGCCGTGACGGTGGAAGACTCCTTCAGCATGGTGCATGCCTCCAACGGCCAGCTGCGTCCGCTGTCGAAGCACATGCGCTCGGAGCCGGCGGTGGTCGCTGGCATCGCCGCCGCGACCCTGGGCAAGCATCCGGTCGACTGGGAATGGCTGGTGGCCGACTATGCGCGCATTCGCGAGCTGATCGGCGATACCATCCCAGGCTTCGCCGGCTTCAACCAGCGCCTGCTCGAGCCAGGCGGGTTCTACCTGGGCAACAGCGCCGGATCTCGGCAGTGGAAGACGGCCAGCGGCCGGGCCAACTTCAAGGCCAACCTGTTGCCTGATACCTTGCTCGATGAGCGGGTACGCGCCAGTGGCCAGGTGCCGGACCTGATCCTGCAGTCGATGCGCTCGCACGACCAGTACAACACCACCATCTATGGCCTGGACGACCGCTACCGGGGTGTCAGGGGGCAGCGCGACGTGATCTTCGCCAACGAGGCGGACATCATCCGCCTGGGCTTGCAGCCAGGTCAGAAAGTCGACATCGTCTCGCTCTGGGGCGATACGCACGAACGACGGGTCAATGGCTTCACCTTGCTGGCCTTCGATATCCCGGCCGGCCAGGCGGCGGCCTACTACCCTGAAGTGAACCCACTGGTGCCCTTGGAAAGTATCGGCGATGGCAGCCACACACCAACTTCCAAGTTCATTGCCATCAAGCTGGAGGCCGCACGCGAAACGGCACGGATCCTCTGAGACGAGCGCTGCGAAACAATGAAAAAGCCCCGGCCTGAATGACCGGGGCTTTTTCTTCCAAGTAGCTTGAGACCGCAGGAAAAGTTTAAAGTTTCAGAGGCAAAACAATAAGTTAGTAAAATGTGAAGCACCCGTGTCAATCGTCGGATTTCTATTGCAATAACAGTTTTGCAACTTCACATTCGCCTCGTCATTATTCTGAGGCTCTCTCGATGAAGAAGTACTCCTCGATCGTCCTGTTGTCCTTCAGCCTGCTCAGCGGCGTCGCCATGGCCGGTGGCACCACCGAGGCCGGTATTGGTGGCGCACTGGGTGGAGTGCTGGGCTCGGTCGTCGGCCAGTCCATCGGTGGCAGCACGGGTTCGGCGATTGGCGCCGGCCTTGGCGGTGCCGCTGGCAGTGCCGTAGGTGCCGACAAGCGCCAGCGTGGCGAAGCGGCCATTGGTGGCGCGCTGGGCGCCGCTGGCGGCAACGTGGTCGGCCGTAGCCTGGGTGGCAGCACGGGCAGCCTGATCGGCGCGGCAGCCGGCGGTGGCGCCGGTGGCGCACTGGGCAACTACATGGGCAACAAGGCCGACCAGGATGATCGTCGTGATCGTCGTGGCTACGACAACCGCCGCCATGATCGTGGCCATCACTACGGGCATCGCAAGCACAAGCGGCATTGGAAGCATCGCTGAAGCCGCTGAGCCAACGCCCATGGTGCAGCGCCCATCGAGGCACGCCCGCGCCTGGCCAGCGTCACGCCGAGCCGAGGCCAGCCGGTTCGGTCAGCGTTCAGCCAGCCGGCGGTTGCCCAGGGTCAGCGCACCCAAGGCCGCTTCCAGCTGAGGAGGAAGCGGCATCGGCGCGCCGCCGTGGCGCTCCACGAAGACCTGTACCACCCTGCCGGCCGCGCAGGGCTGCTGTTCGCCCAGCCGGAACAGCATCAGTTGATATTCCACCGTGCTGCCGGCGGCGCGCATGACCCCCAACCCGACTTCCAGCTGGTCGGGAAAGCTCGGCAGCGCCAGGAAGTCTGCCGCCGAGCTGATCACATAGGCCGCCAGCTCCCCCTCGCGCAAGTCCAGGCCAACCTGCTGGAGCAGGAATGCCTGGATCGCCGTTTCGAAATACCCATGGATCGTGGCGCCAGTGATGAGACCATTGACGTCATTGTCCTGGTAGCGACTGAAGACGGGGTGGAAATGCCGGAAGTCCGAGCGCTTGGGAGATTCGATCATGGGCACCTGCTGGCGTGGCGACGTGAACGCCAACCTTAGCAGGCCATGGCTTGCGACACACCCCGCTTGTCCCTGGCGGCCACCGTGGCGGTGGCCAGGCGCCCGAAAGAAAAAGCCGCCCCGGGGGGCGGCTCTTCGATGCAGGGCAGGCAGCTTACAGCTGTGGGCCTGCGGCCTTGATGGCCTCGGAGACGTCGAACTTCTTGAAGTTCTCGATGAACAGCTTGGCCAGGCCCTTGGCGGCCTCGTCGTAGGCAGCCGAGTCAGCCCAGGTGTTGCGCGGGTTGAGCAGCACGGTCTCGACGCCCGGCACGGCCTTGGGCACGTCCAGGTTGATGATGTCCAGGTGCTCGGTCTCGGCACCGACCAGGGCACCGCTCTGGATGGCAGCGATCACCGCTCGGGTGGTCGGGATGTTGAAGCGCTTGCCGACGCCATAGCCGCCGCCGGTCCAGCCGGTGTTGACCAGATAGAC
Source organism: Pseudomonas sp. Marseille-QA0332 (assembly GCF_054950175.1). NCBI lineage: Bacteria > Pseudomonadati > Pseudomonadota > Gammaproteobacteria > Pseudomonadales > Pseudomonadaceae > Pseudomonas > Pseudomonas sp. Marseille-QA0332. The sequence continues at coordinate 3,708,740 of NZ_CM143106.1, read as the reverse complement.
CTTGGAGCCGAAGGCATTGATGCGCTTGATCAGCAGCTCGGCGTACTCGCCGGCCGGACGCGGGAAGAACGGTGCGCCGAAGCAGGTGGAGAAGGTCGACTTGATGCCGCCGCCCGAACCCATTTCGGTGGAACCGACCAGCGCGGTGTAACCCGACAGGAAGTGATAGGCCGCCTGCTCGTTGTTCAGGATCGACACCGGTGGCAGTACGCCAGTCAGGTCGCAGGTCAGGAAGATGACCGCGTTCGGCTCGCCGCCCAGGTTGGCCTCGGAGCGCTTGGCAACGTGCTCCAGCGGATAGGCGGCGCGGCTGTTCTGGGTCAGGCTGACGTCGGCGTAGTCGGCCTTCTTGGCCTCGTCGATGATGACGTTTTCCAGCACCGCGCCGTGCTTGATGGCTTTCCAGATGACCGGCTCGTTCTTTTCCGACAGGTCGATGCACTTGGCGTAGCAGCCGCCTTCCATATTGAACACCACACCCTCGCCCCAGCCGTGCTCGTCGTCGCCGATCAGGTAGCGGCTTTCGTCAGCGGAGAGGGTGGTCTTGCCGGTGCCGGACAGGCCGAAGAACAGGGTCACGTCGCCGTCTTCACCGATGTTGGCGGCGCAGTGCATCGGCAGCACGTCGGCGGCCGGCAGCAGGAAGTTCTGCACCGAGAACATGGCCTTCTTCATTTCGCCGGCGTAGCGCATGCCGGCGATGAGGACCTTCTTCTGGGCGAAGTTGATGATGACGCAGCCGTCGGAGTTGGTGCCGTCACGCTCGGGCACGCATTCGAAGTTGGCGACGTTGAGGATCTGCCACTCGTCGCGGCCGGCCGGGTTGTACTGCGCCGGATTGATGAACAGGCAACGGCCGAACAGGTTCTGCCAGGCGGTCTGGGTGGTCATCTTGACCGGCAGGTAGTGCGCCTCGGCCGCCCCTACGTGAACGTAGGACACGAAGTGATCCTGGGCGTTGTTGAACGCCTCGACGCGGTCCCACAGGGCATCGAACTTGTCGGCCGGGAACTTGCGGTTGATCGGACCCCAGGCGATCGCCTCGGTGGTGCTGGGTTCGTCGACGATGAACCGGTCGGCTGGCGAACGACCGGTGCGGTGACCGGTTTTCACGACCAGCGCACCCGTATCGGCCAACTCCCCTTCACCGCGGGACAGCGCTTCTTGTACCAGCTCATCGACAGGCAGGTCGGTATACACGGTGTTGTTGGCTTGCGTCATGAGATAACCCCATCTGGCCTGCGGCCGAGTGCTCCAAACGTTTTGTAGTTGTCTTTTCCAAACTACTACAGCGAAAAAAGTGCCCGGATTATGCCAGAAACGCCCAAAAAAAGTAGGCCCCTCCTGTCAGAACAGCGGGTTAGCGCGGTTCTGCAGGAAAAATCCCTTTAATGAAACGATTCAGTGACGGGTTTCTGACGGAGCGTCGGTCCCGCCGCCGGCGAACAGCTGGGCAATATCGTTCGCATCGAACAGGTAGCGCTCGTTGCAGAACTGGCAATCGACTTCGATCTGCCCACCCATTTCCTCGACCAGGGCAAGCGCGTCCGCCTCGCCCAGGCTCACCAGCGCATTGCCGGAACGCTCACGCGAGCAGCTGCAGCGAAAGCGCAGGGGATGGTTGTCGAACAGACGCACCGCTTCGTCATGGTACAGGCGATGCAGCAGCGTTTGGTTGTCGAGCGTGAGCATTTCCTGGCTGGACAGCGTGCCGGCCAAGGTAGTGACGTGCTGCCAGCTGCCGGCGCGCTCTTCCTCGTCGCGCTCGCGATCGGCCGGCAACTGCTGCAGCAGCAAGCCACGCGCCTGTTGCCCATCGGCCTCCAGCCAGAAGCGTGTATTGACCTGCTGCGACTGAACGAAATAATTGGTGAAGCACTCCGACAGATCGGCGCCATGCAGGTCGACGATGCCCTGGTAGCGCTGTCCCTTGACCGGGTCGATGGTCAGCGCCAGGGCGCCGTCGGGCATCATCTGCTCCAGGGTCGCGTCATCCTCGATCGCCTCGGCCTGGTAACGGGCCATGCCGCGGATATCACGACCGCTCGAGCATTCGACCATCAGCAGCGGGACCGGACCATCGGAACGCGCCTGCAGGACCATCAGCCCGTCGAACTTGAGCGCACCGACCAGCAGCGAAGCGGCTGCCATCAGTTCGCCGAGCAGCAGGGCCACCGGCCGCGGATACGGATGGCGAGCCAGCACTTCGGCATAGCTGTGATCGAGTTGCACCCACTCGCCGCGAATGTCGCGGTCGTCGAAGATGAAACGTTGGGTGAAATCGGTTTCAGGCGAATCGTGCATGAGTTCCAGCTATCTTGGATGATGACAAAATGATTACAGCTCGATGGAAGAGCCCGTTACGGCATCCATGAAGCTTTTATTCCTACTCGTTTACAGAGGTATCTTATGAACAATCGGCCGCTGTTCCAAGCCAGGTGGGCTTGGGGGCCTCTGGCAGCCTGTACGTTGCTGCCCATCGCACTACTGTGTTTCTGGTTATGGCCGCTTGGCCAGGCTTTATGCATGGCATTCGACGAATGGTTGTTCCATGCCCTCAATGCGCCCCTGGCGGACAACACGGCCTGGCGCTACATCTGGACCGTCGGCAGCCTGCGCCCCTTCGACATCGTGGTCGGCCTGATCCTGCTGACCTTGCTGATCCGCGGCGACTGGGTGTTCAAGGCCTGCCAGGTCCGCGAGGCGTTCTTCGGATTTCTCGTCACGCTGATCCTGCTGGTGGTGATTCGCGCGCTGTTCTCGAAATGGACCGATGCCATGGGCTGGCAGCACGATAGCCCGTCGATGTACTTTTCCGATGCCATCCACCTGAGCGACTTCTATCCAAACCTCGAGGCGCGCTGGGAGCTCAAGGACCGCTCCAGCCAGAGCTTCCCGGGCGACCATGCCTCGGTGCTGCTGATCTGGGCGCTGTTCATGAGCCTGTTCAGCCGGCGCCTGGTCCAGTACCTGGTGGTCTGGGCCCTGGCGCTGCTGTTCATGCTGCCACGCCTGGTCGCCGGCGCGCACTGGGGTCAGGATGACTATATTGGCGGCCTGCTGATGGCAATCCTGGCGTTGGGCTGGAGTTGCCATACGCCGCTGGCCGCCAAATCCAGCGCGGCGCTGCTGCGCTGGACCTCGCCACTGTTCGCGCTGCTCGCGCGCCTGCCGGTGGTGGGCCGCCTGGCCCTGGTGCGGGCGGCCGGCTAGCGGCGCCACCTACTCGGACAGCGGGCAGCTTCACTCATGACTGCCCTGCAGCTGATGGATCTGCCGGCGCTGCTTCTTGGTCGGTCGGCCTTCGGTGGTGACACCCAGGGCACCGGCCTTGCGCAGTTCGGCAGCCTTCTGCCGACGCAGGATGCTGTCTGCGGTCTCTTCGTACAGCGTCTGGGCTTCGGGCGCGCCACGACGCACCACCGACAATGCCTTGACCACCACCGTGCGCTCGTCGAAGCCGGTACGCAGGACGAACTCGTCGCCGACTCTCGGTTCCTTGCCTGGCTTGCAACGCTCGCCTCGGCAGTGGACCTTGCCGCTTTCGATGGCCGCCTTGGCCAGGGCCCGCGTCTTGTAGAAACGCGCCGCCCACAGCCATTTGTCCAGGCGCACCTTGTCGTCATCTTCCGACTTTTGTGCCATCTCTTTTCCTCGAAATATTGTCTTTCATGGAACTGTACTACCGTAACTGGCGGATGCAAAAAATCCTCGGCCTGCTTACAGTTCACCTCTTGTCCCGCAGGGTATGCATCGTGAAGAAATTTGACCATTTGAGCGTGATCGGCTTGCGCGAGTGGGTCGCCCTGCCCGAACTCGGTCTGGCCGGCCTGCGCGCCAAGATCGACACCGGTGCCAGCACCTCCAGCCTGCATGCGACCGAAGTCGAGCCGTTCGAGCGAGACGGCCAGCCCTGGGTTCGCTTCACCGCGCATCTGGGCCCGGTCGTGCAATTGCGTCATCGACGCTGCGAAGCGCCCCTGGTGACCATGAAGACCATCAAGAGCTCCAACGGCCACGCCCAGACCCGCTACGTGATCCGCACGCCCCTGTCGCTCGGCGACCGGATCTGGGAAGTCGAATTCACCCTGGCCTGCCGCAAGGCCATGCGCTATCGCCTGCTGCTGGGTTCCAAGGCACTGGTGCATGGACAATTGGTCGTGAACCCAGGTCTGAAGTATGTCCAGGACAAACCGGCCTTCCCGGTTCCCATTTCCTCCGTAACAGGTGCCGCATGAAGATCGCCGTGCTGTCGCGCAACCCGCGTCTGTATTCCACCCGCCGCCTGGTCGAGGCAGGCACCCAGCGTGGCCATGAAATGGTGGTGATCGACACCCTGCGTGCCTACATGAACATCGCCAGCCACAAGCCGCAGATCCACTATCGAGGCAAGCCGCTGGAAGGCTTCGATGCAGTCATCCCGAGGATCGGTGCCTCGGTGACCTTCTATGGCTGCGCGGTGCTGCGCCAGTTCGAGATGATGGGCGTGTTCCCGCTCAACGAATCGGTAGCCATCGCCCGCTCGCGGGACAAGCTGCGCTCGTTGCAGCTGTTGTCGCGTCGCGGCATCGGCCTGCCGGTCACCGGCTTCGCCCACTCGCCCGACGACATTCCCGATCTGATCCAGATGGTCAATGGCGCGCCGCTGGTGATCAAGGTGCTCGAAGGCACCCAGGGCATCGGCGTGGTGCTGTGCGAAACCACCAAGGCCGCCGAGTCGGTGATCGAGGCCTTCATGGGGCTGAAGCAGAACATCATGGTGCAGGAGTACATCAAGGAAGCGGGTGGCGCCGACATCCGCTGCTTCGTGGTCGGCGACAAGGTCATCGCCTCCATGAAGCGCCAGGCCAAGCCCGGCGAGTTTCGCTCCAACCTGCATCGCGGTGGCGTGGCCAGCTTGATCAAGATCACGCCGGAAGAACGCATGACCGCCATCCGCGCGGCCAAGGTCATGGGCCTGAGCGTCGCCGGCGTGGACATCCTGCGCTCGAACCACGGGCCGTTGGTGATGGAGGTCAATTCTTCCCCGGGTCTGGAAGGCATCGAAGTGACCACCGGCAAGGATGTGGCTGGCATGATCATCGAGCACCTGGAGAAGAATGGCGCGCCGAACCAGACACGCACCAAGGGCAAGGGCTGAGCGGCCGGCGGCTCCAGAAGGGCGCCCTGTCGACGGGCGCCCGAGGTTCACACCGCGTCGCGTGGGAGCATCAAGCCGAGCGGCAGGCGTACGCGAGCCTCGATCCCCCCGCCCGAACGGTTGCGCAGCTCCACGTTGCCGCCGTGCTGGGCGGCGATGCGCTTGACGATCGCCAAGCCTAGCCCGGTGCCCTTGCCGCTGCGGGCCCGGTCGCCGCGAATGAACGGGTTGAAGATGGTTTCCAGCTCCGAAGGGTCGATCCCCGCGCCTCGATCGAGCACGCTCAGCACGACGTAGGGTGCGCTATGGTCGCCCGATACATAGGCAGCGACTTCCACGCCCTGCCCGGCATGATGCAGGGCGTTGCCGATCAGGTTGGTCAGCATCCGCTTGAGCGAGACCCTGCGCAGCGGGAACGGCGGAATAGGCTCCAGGCACAGGCGCACTCGCTCCTGCGCCTGGTTGTAGGGCGCCACCACCTCGCGGATCAGGCTGCCCAGGTCGACTTCCTCCACCGGCTCGTCGCGGCCATCGCGAATGAACGCCAGGAACTGGTCGAGAATCGCGTCCATGTCCTCGATGTCGCGCACCATGTCGTCGGTCAGCTCGCTGTCGTTGGCCAGCAAGGACAGGGACAGGCGCAGGCGGGTCAGGGGCGTCCTCAGATCATGCGAGACGCCAGCCAGCATGAGTTCCCGCTCGCGCCCGGCCTGCTCGACATCCTCGGCCATCTGATTGAAGGAGCGATAGACCTCGGTCATCTCGCTTGGCGTGTCGCTGATCGGCAGCCGCACGCTGCGCCCCTGGCCAAGCTGCCGGGCGGCGAACACCAGACGCTTGAGCGGCTGGTTGAGCTGGCGGACGAAGATCCATGCCGATGCGGTGGACAACAGGCCGATCGCCAGGAACCAGCCCAGCACGTTCCAGATCTTCTGCCCGCGCAACGGATGCGGATACAGAGGCACCTTGAGCCAGCCAGGCCCCAGGCTCGGTGCATTGACCCAGAGCGCCGGCGGCGCATGCACGCGCAGGCGTACCTCGGTGTCCTCGCCCAGCTCGGCCTGCATCTGGCGCTGGTAGATCTCGCTGTAGGGCCAGTGCTGCTCGCCCTGCGGCACCCCCGCCCCGGTGACCCGGATCAGCCCGGCGGCCTCGGCGATGCGCTCGCGGTTCTCCTCGTCGGCCGCCCAGTAGGCGCGCAGGGTCAGGGCCACGCCATGGCTGTACTGCCGGTCGACCAGCACGTCCTCGTTCATCAGCAGGTAGACCAGGGTCAGCGCCTTGGAAAACAGGACGACGATGAGCACCAGCCACAGCGTGCGGGCGAAGAAACTTTGTGGGAACCAAAGCGGGGTTTTCATCAGGCACCAATCAACAGGAACGCACGCAAGCGCACATGCTCGCGATGCCATCCGCCACAGACGAAAACAGGGCGACCCGTTCGGGTCGCCCTGTCGCGACATGCTCAGCCCATCGGCCGAGCATCATCTGCCGGCGCTTCCATCCGGCACGAATACATAACCGACGCCCCAGACCGTCTGGATGTAGCGTGGCTTGGAAGGGTCCGGCTCGATCATCCGGCGCAGGCGGGAAATCTGCACGTCGATGGAGCGCTCCAGCGCATCCCATTCACGCCCGCGGGCAAGGTTCATCAGCTTGTCGCGAGTCAGCGGCTCGCGCGCATGCATGACCAGCGCCTTGAGTACCGCGAACTCGCCGGTGGTGAGCATGTGCACCTCGTCGCCGCGCTTGAGTTCGCGCGTGGCCAGCGACAGCTCGTAGTCGCCGAAGGTCACCGTCTCGTCCTCGCTGCCTGGCGCGCCAGGCACGCTTGGAGCCTGCCGGCGCAGCACCGCCTTGACGCGCGCCACCAGCTCGTCCGGGTTGAACGGCTTGGCCAGGTAGTCGTCGGCCCCCAGCTCGAGGCCCTTGATCCGGCTGAGTTCGTCGCCCTTGGCGGTGAGCATGATGATCGGGATCTGGTTGTTCGCGGCACGCAGGCGTCGGCAGGCGGACAGCCCATCCTCGCCGGGGAGCATGAGGTCGAGCACCACCAGGTTGAAGACTTCACGGGCCAGCAGGCGATCCATCTGCTCGACGTTCGGCACCGTGCGGGTACGGAACCCCTTGCTGGTGAAGAACCGGTCCAGCAGGCTGCTCAGCCCCGGATCATCATCGACGATGAGAATCTTTTCGCCTTCAGCGACGTTTGCAGTGCTGCTCATGACTAACTCCTCTGATCTCGGCGCGCATTATGGCGTAGCCATTCGCGGCCGTGCCGTATGCATTGTTAGCAGATTTTTCCCCGCCTGGCACTGCCAGCGCGCCACGCGACGGGGCCTCGGCCTGCCTGGCCTGAGGCAGGCCGGCGGGCCTGATGGAGGCTGACGCGGACGTGCCGCCACGAGGCAGCTGGCCATCACCGCAACCCTGGCGCGATGCGTATAATGCGCGACTTTCAGCCAGCGCCGCCGGCCCGCGGCCTTTTGCATCGACACAATTGATCAGGTGGTTTCCATGCACAGCATCAACAGCCGTATCGCCGAGGAACTGGGCGTACGCCCGCAGCAGGTCGAGGCGGCCGTCACCTTGTTGGACGAAGGCTCGACGGTGCCCTTCATCGCGCGCTACCGCAAGGAAGTGACCGGCAGCCTGGACGATACCCAGTTGCGTCACCTGGAAGAGCGCCTGCGCTACCTGCGCGAACTCGACGAGCGCCGCGCCAGCATCCTTGCCAGCATCGAGGAGCAAGGCAAGCTGACCCCAGAGCTTGCCCGCGACATCCAGCTGGCCGATACCAAGACCCGCCTGGAAGACCTCTACCTGCCCTACAAGCAGAAGCGCCGCACCAAGGGCCAGATCGCCCTGGAGGCTGGCCTTGGCGAACTGGCCGACAGCCTGCTCGGCGACCCGCAGCTGGCGCCCGAGACCGAGGCGGCCCGCTTCGTCGATGCCGACAAGGGCATCGCCGACGTCAAGGCGGCGCTCGAGGGCGCCAAGTACATTCTCATGGAGCGTTTCGCCGAGGATGCCGGCCTGCTCGAGAAGCTGCGTGGCTTCCTCAAGCAGGAGGCCGTGCTCAGCGCCAGGGTGGTGGCCGGCAAGGAAGAGGAAGGCGCCAAGTTCCGTGACTACTTCGCCCACGACGAGCCACTGCGCGGCGTACCGTCCCATCGAGCCCTGGCGATCTTCCGCGGGCGCAACGAAGGGGTGCTTGGCGCTTCGCTGAAGGTCGGCGAGGAACTGCCGGGCACCTTGCATCCTTGCGAGCTGATGATCGGCGAGCATTTCGGCCTGGCCAACCAGGGCCGCGCGGCCGACAAATGGCTGGCCGAAGTGGTGCGCTGGACCTGGAAGGTCAAGCTCTACACTCATCTGGAAACCGACCTGTTCGGCGAGCTGCGCGACGCGGCCGAGGGCGAGGCGATCAACGTCTTCGCCCACAACCTGCATGACCTGCTGCTGGCCGCTCCGGCCGGGCCACGGACGACTCTGGGCCTGGACCCTGGGCTGCGGACCGGCTGCAAGGTCGCGGTGGTCGACCGCACCGGCAAGCTGCTCGATACCGCGACCGTGTATCCACACGTGCCGAAGAACGAATGGGACCGCACCATCGCCGTGCTGGCCGCGCTGTGCGCCAAGCATTCGGTCGAGCTGATCGCCATCGGCAACGGCACCGCCAGCCGGGAAACCGACAAGCTGGCCGCCGAACTGATCAGGAAGTATCCCGCGCTGAAGATGACCAAGGTCATGGTTTCCGAAGCCGGGGCCTCGGTGTATTCGGCCTCGGAGCTGGCGGCCCGCGAGTTCCCCGAGCTCGACGTGTCGCTGCGTGGCGCGGTGTCCATCGCGCGACGCCTGCAGGACCCGTTGGCCGAGCTGGTGAAGATCGATCCCAAGTCGATCGGCGTCGGCCAGTACCAGCACGATGTCTCGCAGGTCAAGCTCGCGCGCAGCCTCGATGCGGTGGTCGAAGACTGCGTCAACGCCGTCGGCGTGGACGTCAATACCGCCTCGGCGGCGTTGCTGGCGCGGATTTCCGGGCTCAACGCGACCCTGGCCCAGAACATCGTCGCGCACCGTGACGCCAATGGCCCGTTCGCCACCCGCGCGGCCCTGAAGAAGGTCAGCCGCCTGGGCGAGAAGACCTTCGAGCAGGCCGCCGGCTTCCTGCGCGTGATGAACGGCGACAACCCGCTGGATGCCTCGGCCGTTCACCCTGAAGCCTACCCGCTGGTGCAACGCATCGCTGTCGGAACCGACCGCGACATCCGCTCGCTGATCGGCGACAGCAGCTTCCTCAAGCGCCTGGACCCGAAGAAGTTCACCGACGAGACCTTCGGCCTCCCCACCGTCACCGACATCCTCCAGGAACTCGACAAGCCGGGCCGCGACCCACGTCCCGAGTTCAAGACCGCCGCCTTCCAGGATGGCGTCGAGGACCTCAAGGACCTGCAGCCGGGCATGATCCTCGAGGGCGTAGTGACCAACGTCACCAACTTCGGTGCCTTCGTCGACATCGGCGTGCACCAGGACGGCCTGGTGCATATCTCCGCCCTGTCGGAAAAATTCGTCAAGGACCCGCGCGAGGCGGTCAAGGCCGGGGACGTGGTCAAAGTCAAGGTCATGGAGGTGGATATCCCGCGCAAGCGTGTCGGTCTGTCGATGCGCATGAGCGATACCCCGGGCGAAAAGGTCGAAGGCAACCGTGGCGCGCGCCGCGACAGCGCCGCCGGCGCCCGCCAGCAGCAGCCGCGCCAGCGTGAAGCCGCGGCACCGGTCAACAGCGCCATGGCCTCGCTGTTCGCCAATGCCAAGCAGTTGAAGAAGAAATGATGGACGTCCCGGCCGAATTGGTTGAAAGCGCCTTCAGTCGCCTGCTGGGCTGCCGCCTGCAAAAGCTCGACAGCGGCTTGGCCGAGGTCGCCCTGGCGTTGGCCCCGCAGTTGCGCAATCGTGGCGGCAACCTGCATGGCGGCGTGCTGTTCAGCCTGGTGGACATCACCATGGGCCTGGCCTGCTCGGCCAGCCACGGCTTCGACCAGCGCAGCGCCACGCTCGAATGCAAGATCAATTACCTGCGCGCCGTCAGCGACGGCGAGGTCTGCTGCGTCGCCCGCGTGCTGCATGCCGGCAGGCGCACGCTGGTGGTCGAAGCCGACGTGTGCCAGGGCGACAAGCTGGTCGCCAAGGCGCAAGGAACGTTTGCCGTCCTCTAGCTGCCAAATCCTCGTTGCGGTACTTTCGGCAGTGCGCAGCACTGCCGAAGTTCGCATAGACCAGGCGACAACGCCAGTTCCTCGTTCCCTACCCTTGTAGACCGTCGACGCTACCCCCATATTGGGCCGACTGACGTGTGAAGGAATACATCTTGAGCGACCTCCTCAATCGCCGCCTGAGCCTGCTCGGCGCCAATCTTCCCCTGCTCAAGCAGTGCCTGCACGGCATCGAGCGTGAAGGCCTGCGCGTGACCGCCGAAGGTCGCCTGGCACAGACACCCCATCCAGAAACCCTTGGTTCGGCGCTGACCAACGAGCGGATCACCACCGACTATTCCGAATCGCTGCTGGAGTTCATCACGCCGGCGCTGACCGACCCGGCGCAGGTGCTCGACAACCTCGAGCAGATCCACCGCTTCGTCCTCGGCAAGCTCGGCAGCGAATACCTGTGGAGCCCGTCGATGCCCTGCACGCTGCCAGCGGAAGAGGACATCCCGATCGCCGAATACGGCACCTCCAACATCGGCAGGCTCAAGCACGTGTATCGCAAGGGCCTGGCCCTGCGCTACGGCCGGACCATGCAGTGCATCGCCGGGATCCACTACAACTTCTCGCTGCCCGAGGCGCTCTGGCCACTGTTGCGCCAGGCCGAAGCGAGCAGCCTGGACGATCGCGACTTCCAGTCGGCTGCTTATATCGCCCTCATCCGCAACTTCCGCCGCTACAGCTGGCTGCTGATGTACCTGTTCGGCGCGTCGCCGGCGCTCGATGCCGGATTCCTCAGGGGCCGTCCCCACCAGCTCGAGACGTTCGACGCCGAGACCTTGTACCTGCCCTTCGCCACCAGCCTGCGCATGAGCGACCTGGGCTACCAGAGCAACGCCCAGGCAGGCCTGACGCCCTGCTACAACGATCTGACCAGCTATACCGACAGCCTGCGCCGGGCCGTGGCCACGCCCTACCAGCCCTACGTCGAGGTCGGCACGCACAAGGACGGCGACTGGATACAGCTCAATACCAACATCCTGCAGATCGAAAACGAGTACTACTCCAACATTCGCCCCAAGCGCGTCACCTATACCGGCGAGCGTCCGGTCCAGGCGCTCATGGCCCGTGGGGTGCAGTACGTCGAAGTACGTTGCCTGGACATCAATCCGTTCCTGCCAGTCGGCATCGACCTGGCCGAAGCGCGCTTTCTCGATGCGTTCCTGCTGTATTGCGCGCTCGAACAGAGCCCGCAGCTCAGTGGTGACGAGTGCGCGCAGTGCACCAGCAACTTCCTGTCAGTGGTCAAGCAAGGTCGCCGCCCTGGCCTGGAACTGCAACGAAACGGCCAGCCGGTGACGCTCAAGGCGTGGGCCACCGAACTCATCGAGCGCATCGCGCCACTGGCTGCGCTGCTCGACCAGGCGCAAGGCGGCGATGAGCACCACAAGGCGCTCGCCCTGCAGCAAGCCAAGATCGATGACGCCGCGCTGACTCCCTCGGCCCAGGTCCTGGCCAGCATGCGCGAGCACAAGGAGAGCTTCGTGCGCTTCGCGCTGCGCCAGAGCCAGGCCCATGCCGATACCTTCCGCAACGCGCCGCTCGACCCGGCCCGGCAGCAGGAGTTCGAAACGCTGGTCCGCCAGTCGCTGGAAGAGCAGGCTCGCCTGGAACAACAGGAAGTCGGCGACTTCGACCTGTTCGTCGGCGCTTATCAGGCAAGCATCCTGGCCGTCGGTACCTGATGAGTCGGTCGCTCGGCCAGCGCCGGCCACGCGCCAGCAGCCAGGCGCGGATCGAAAGCATCCTCGCGGCCGCTCGCGTGCGGCTGGCCGAAGCAGGCCTGTCGGGGTTGTCGATGTACGATGTGGCCCGGCTGGCGGAGATCCCGCCCTCGTCGGTCTACCATTTCTTCGCCAGCGTCCCGGCGCTGCTCGAAGCCCTCACCGCCGACGTGCACAAGGCCTTTCGCCAGGCCTTGCAGGCACCGATCGACGGCACCACGCTGAACACCTGGCATGACCTGTCACGGCTGCTCGAGCAACGCATGCTCGACCTCTATGGCGAGGATGCCGCCGCCCGCCAGCTGATCCTTGCCCAGCACGGTCTCGCCGAGGTCAACCAGGCCGATCGCCAGCATGACCTCGAGTTGAGCAGCTTGATGCACGGGCTTTTCGACCAGCATTTCCAGCTTCCGCCGCTGCCGCCCGAAGTGGACGTCTTTGCCTTGGCCATGGAGCTGAGCGACCGGGTCTATGCCCGGTCGATCCAGTTGCATGGCGAAATCACGGCGCGCATGGCCGAGGAAGGAAAACGGGTGTTCGAGGCTTACCTGGGCTTGTACCTGCCGCCCTACCTGGCCAGGAGATAGCCACCCCCACGGTGCGCCGCAACTGATAGCGGCAGGACGGTGCCATGTCCGGAACCCCTTCATGGGTTCGCTTTTACTTGCAAGACGTTTGCGGGTTACGTAGGCCCCTTCCCTATTGCTTTGCGGCCGCTCCAGGACCGCGCGACACCGTATCGTCTGCACAAGGCCGCCTGACAACCACGCCTGCCGCAGACGATACCGATTCCGGGCCTCGCGCCGGACTTCACAGCTTGGCGATCGACACCTCGGTGGACTTGACGAAGGCGATCACCTCGCTACCGACGGTCAGTTCCAGCTCGCGAACCGAGCGGGTGGTGATCACCGAGGTGACGATGCCAGAGGCGGTCTGCACGTCGATTTCCGAAAGTACCGGGCCTTCGAGGATTTCCTTCACGGTACCTTTGAACTGGTTGCGGACATTGATGGCTTTGATGGTCATGGCTTGATTCCTTCTTCGTGGCTTGGGGTTCAGTGCGCCCAGTGCAGTTGCGTGGGCAGGTGAGCTACAGGTTCGGGTTCGGGCGAGATGCCGGGCAGCGTCAGCACGCGCTCGAGCACCTGCCTTTCCAGCGCCGCCAGGCGATGCGAGCCACGGGCGCGAGGGCGTGGCAGGTCCACGCTCAGGTCCAGACCGATCTCACCCTCCTCGATGAGGATGACGCGGTCGGCCACGGCCACGGCTTCGTTGACGTCGTGGGTGACCAGCAGGACGGTGAAGCCATGCTCGCGCCACAGCTGTTCGATCAACTGCTGCATCTCGATGCGTGTCAGCGCATCGAGTGCGCCAAGCGGTTCGTCGAGCAGCAGCAGGCGCGGCCGGTGGATCAGCGCACGGGCCAGCGCCACGCGCTGTTTCTGCCCGCCTGACAGGGCTGCCGGCCATTCGTTGGCGCGCTCGGCCAGGCCGACTGCCTCGAGCGCCTTCAACGCCCGCGCTCGCCAGTCGCCCGTCAAGCCCAGGCCAACGTTGTCGATGACTGTCTTCCAGGGCAGCAGACGCGCCTCCTGGAACATCAGCCGGGTTTCTTCGCGAGCCTCCGGCCATGGCGCGGCGCCGGCCAGCAGACGTCCGGCGCTGGGCTGGTCGAGCCCGGCCAGCAGCCGTAGCAAGGTACTCTTGCCGCAGCCGCTGCGTCCGACGATGGCCACGAACTGCCCAGCCGGGACATGCAAGTCGATACCACGTAGCACTTCCCGCTGGCCGAATGCCTTGCGCAGACCATCGGCGGCCAACGGAATGCCACGCAGCAGGCGTGGCGGCTGTCGTTCGAGCGAGGTCATGGGCCTTCCCTCTTCACGGGTCGATAGGCAGGGTGCCAGCGCAGCCAGACGCGCTCCAGGCCACGGGCGGCCAGGTCGGCCAGCTTGCCGAGCACCGCGTACAGGACGATCGCCAGGACCACCACATCGGTCTGCAGGAATTCCCTGGCATTCATCGCCAGGTAACCGATGCCGGCATTGGCGGAAATGGTCTCGGCGACGATCAGCGTGAGCCACATGAAACCCAGGGCGAAGCGCACGCCGACCAGGATCGACGGCAACGCGCCGGGCAGGATCACCTGGCGGAACAGGCCGAAGCCGGACAGTCCGTAGCTGCGCGCCATCTCCACCAGGGCCGGGTCGACGTTGCGAATGCCGTGGTAGGTGTTGAGGTAGATCGGGAACAAGGTCCCCAGCGCCACCAGGAAGATCTTCGCCGACTCGTCGATACCGAACCAGAGGATCACCAGGGGAATCAGGGCCAGATGCGGGACGTTGCGGATCATCTGCACGGAGCTGTCGAGCAGGCGTTCGCCCCAGTTGGACAGCCCGGTGATGAAACCTAGCAACAGGCCGATGCTGCCACCGATCACGAAGCCCAGTGCCGCGCGCCAGCCACTGATGGCCAGGTGCGTCCAGATCTCGCCGCTGCGTACCAGCTCGACGCCAGCGCCGAGCACCGCGCTGGGCGCCGGCAGGATGCGGGTCGACAGCCAGCCGGCACTCACCGCCAGTTGCCAGGCGGCCAGCAGCAGCACCGGCAGCGCCCAGGGGGCCAGACGCCCGGCCCAGCCGTGGTTGGTTGGACGACTCATGGCCAGGCCCTCAACGCTGTGCGACCGACTTGGGCAGGATGTCGTTGGCGACCATCTCGCCGAACGGGCTCACGTAGCCGCCGCTAGCCGGTTGCGCCGGACGTTGCAGGTCCAGGTGCGGGAACAGCAGCTCGGCCACCCGGTACGACTCCTCCAGGTGCGGATAGCCGGAGAAGATGAAGGTGTCGATACCCAGTTCGGCATATTCCCTGACCCGTGCGGCGACAGTCGGCCCATCGCCGACCAATGCGGTCCCGGCGCCCCCGCGTACCAGGCCGACGCCGGCCCACAGGTTGGGGCTGACCTCCAGCTGATCGCGATTGCCGCCATGCAGTGCCGCCATGCGCTGCTGGCCGACCGAGTCGAAGCGGGCCAGCGAAGCCTGGGCGCGGGCGATGGTCTCATCGTCCAGGTGCGAGATCAGCCGCTCGGCAGCGCTCCACGCCTGTTCGTTGGTTTCCCGCACGATCACGTGCAAACGGATGCCGAAGCGTACGCTGCGGCCTTGGGCTGCGGCCTTGGCACGAACCTGGGCGATCTTCTCGGCCACCGCCGCCGGTGGCTCGCCCCAGGTCAGGTACAGCTCGACCTGCTCGGCGGCCAGGTCCTGGGCCGCCTCGGACGAGCCGCCGAAGTACAGTGGCGGGCGTGGACGCTGGATCGGCGGATACAGCAGCTTGGCACCTTTGACCTGCAGATGCTTGCCGTCATAGTCCACCACTTCGCCCTCGAGCACCCGGCGCCAGATGCGGGTGAATTCCACCGAGGCTTGGTAGCGTTCCTCATGGCTGAGGAACAGGCCGTCGCCGGCCAGCTCGTCTGGATCGCCACCGGTCACCAGGTTGAACAGCGCACGACCGCCGGACAGCCGGTCCAGGGTCGCGGCCTGGCGCGCGGCCACGGTCGGTGAAACGATGCCTGGGCGCAAGGCGACCAGGAACTTCAGTCGCTGGGTCACTGGGATCAGTGACGCTGCCACCAGCCAGGAATCCTCGCAGGAGCGGCCAGTGGGAATCAGCACGCCGCCGAAGCCGAGCCGATCGGCCGCCTGGGCGATCTGCTGGAGGTAACCATGATCGACCGCGCGAGCACCGTCGCAGGTGCCAAGGTACTTGCCGTCGCCGTGGGTTGGAAGGAACCAGAATACTTCAAGGCTCATTGGAGTTGTCTCCTCAAGGGTGGCTCATGCCGGAGCGCAGCCCCGGCCGATGCAAGATGGTCAAGGCGCGCTGGCGACCTTGGCAGGGGGTGTCCAGATCACGTCCTCGATGCTCAAGGGCCTAGGGATCAGCTTCAGGGCCTGGAAGGTGTCGGCGATCTTCTGCTGCGCGGCCACCACTTCCGGCGTGAGGGGCGCGGCCCCATAGCCTTGGCGCCTGACCGAGGCCAGGGTGATATCGGCCGGCAGGCCCAGCAGCGGCGCGACCTGCTCGGTGACCTGGCGAGGGTTGGCCTGGGACCACTCGCCTATCGCGCGGACCTCGTCGATCAGGATGCTGAGGACCGCTGGGTGTCGGGTCGCATAGTCGCGAGTCGCCAGGTAGAACTGGTGGTTGTCGACCAGGCCTTTGCCATCGCGCAAGGTACGCGCCTGCAATTGCTGCTCGGCGGCGGCCTGGTACGGGTCCCAGATGACCCAGGCGTCGACGCTGCCACGCTCGAAGGCGGCGCGGGCATCGGCGGGCGGCAGGTACACCGGCTGGATATCGCTGTACTTCAAGCCGGCATCCTCCAGCGCGCGCACCAGCAGGTAATGCACGTTCGAGCCCTTGTTCAGGGCGACCTTCTTGCCCTTGAGTGCCTTGACCGACTGGATCGGCGAGTCCTTGGGTACCAGGATCGCCTCGCTATGCGGGGCAGGCGGCTCGTAGGCCACGTACAGCAGGTCGGCGCCGGCGGCCTGGGCGAACACCGGGGGTGTCTCGCCAGTCACGCCAAAGTCGATGGAGCCGACGTTCAGCCCTTCGAGCAGCTGCGGGCCGCCGGGGAATTCTGTCCACTGCACCTGGATGCCCTGTTCGGCCAGGCGCTTCTCGAGCGAGCCTCTGGCCTTGAGCAGCACCAGGGTGCCGTATTTCTGGTAGCCGATACGCAGGCTTTCAGCCTGGGCCTGGGTGATGGCGCCGAGGGATACAGCCGCCGCAAACAGGGCGACCAGACCGCGACGCCAGAAGATCGTGCGCATGGCGCTCTCCTGTACGAATGAGGTTCGGGTTGCACCTGCTTGACCGTTGGCGGGCAAGTAAGGTGGGGCACAGCAGTGATGAAGATATCGCTCAGATGCTCCAGCGCGCGCTGAGCAACCGCTCGTTCAACAGCCCAGGGGCAAGCGGTCTGGGTCGACGTGCCAGGGCGCCGTGGAACTGGCTCAGGGCGTCCTGCAGCCGTTGCTCCAGGGCCGGTGCCAGGCAGACTGGGCTGGTTCCTTGCGCATAGGTGATCTGGCTGTCGTCAGCAAAGATCCCCTGCAATGTTTCCTGGGCCTTCAACGCCGAAAGCACTGGCTTGAGCGCATAGTCCACCGCCAGCAGGTGAGCGATGCTGCCACCGGTAGCGATCGGCAGCACGACCTTGTATTCCAGGGCGCGCTCCGGTAGCAGATCGAGCAGGGTCTTGAGGGCACCGGCGAACGAGGCCTTGTACACCGGCGTCGCCACGACCAGGCCGTCCGCCTGGGCTACCAGCTGCTGGAAATGTTCTACCCGGGGGCTGTCGAAGCGTGCGTGCAGCAGGTCTTCGGCGGGAAAGTCCCGCACCTGGAAAGTGGCCACCTCGATGCCTTGGGCTTGCAACCATTGCCGTGAGCGCTCGAGCAACAGGCCGGAGCGAGAACGGGCACTGGGACTACCACCGATGGAAACAACCAGCATCGAAGCGCTTCCTCAAATTCAGGTCTGGTGCGCGAGGTTGTCAGGCCCCGCTGGATGAAGAAACACTAACAGGTTCTCCCATATATCTATAAATCATATTTTTTTATTTGTTTATACTATTAATGAATATATCCTGACTCCTACGCTTTCGTGTGCGATCAGTTGCGAGCGCGGCTTCCCACCCCGGTCGACAGGCATGAAAAAGGGCCGTCGAAACGGCCCGAATAGCCCTGCGATGGCTAAGAGCGATACAACGAGGATGCTCAACGATCGGGTTGTGGCGTCAGGCGCAGGTATGGCTTGACGGCCTTGTAACCCTTGGGAAACCGTTGCCTGATCTCGTCCTCGTCCTTGAGCGACGACACGATGACCACATCGTCGCCTTCCTGCCAGTTGGCCGGCGTGGCGACCTTGTGACTGTCGGTCAGCTGCAACGAATCGATGACCCGCAGGATTTCGTTGAAGTTGCGCCCGGTGCTGGCCGGATAGGTGATGATCAGCCTGACCTTCTTGTGCGGATCGATCACGAACAGGGAGCGGACGGTCAGTGTGTCATTGGCATTGGGGTGAATGAGGTCGTAGAGGTCGGAGACCTTGCGATCGGCGTCGGCAATGATCGGGAAGTTGACGACCGTGGCCTGCGTCTCGTTGATGTCTTCGATCCAGCGATGGTGCGAATCGACCGGGTCGACGGACAGCGCAATGGCTTTCACGCCGCGCTTGGCGAACTCGTCCTTGAGCTTGGCCGTCAGGCCCAGCTCGGTGGTGCAGACCGGAGTGAAATCGGCCGGATGGGAGAAGAGCACGCCCCAACTATCGCCGAGCCACTCATGGAAACGAATCTTTCCAGCACTGGAATCCTGCTCGAAATCAGGGGCGATGTCGCCAAGTTTGAGACTCATGGTGCAGCTCCTCTGCCTTAGACGTTCATGGGTTCAATGTGCCTGCTTCATGGAAAGAATAAAAAGAATGGATATTGATTTATTTATTCGATTTAAGAATATCTAGCTTCGCCTGAAAAAAAGCCTCGCAAAAGCGAGGCTCTTTCCATCACTACGTCTTACAGGAAGTTGTAAGTGTAGTTGAAGATCAGACGAGTCTGGTCCTGGTCAGCCAGCGAGCTGCCGCCGCTGCCGCGATAGACACCGTGACGCAGGCTGGTGCCCAGGCCCTTGAGCGGACCTTCCTGGATCACGTAATCGATACGCGCGTCGCGTTCCCATTCCTTGAAGGTGCCATCACCGCTGGCATTGCGCACGTCTTCGGCGTGCAGGTAGGCAACCGAAGCCTTCAGGCCCGGCACGCCGACTCGGGCGAAGTCATAGGTGTACTGGCCGAAGGTGGTGTTGGAACCGGCCTTGGCGAACTGGTTGATCATGCTGTCGGTGAACAGGTAGAAACTGGAACCGCCAGCGCCTTCGGCGCGGCCGTTGCCGTCGACCACGCTGCCCTGGTTCAGCCAGACGAAGCCGCCGTCATCGCTGACCTGCTGATGCCCGAGCATCAAGGCGTGGCTGCCGATGGAGTAGGTGAACATGGCCGACCAGGTCCTGTTGTCCACCTCGCCCAGGTTCTTGCCATAGCCACCGTTCTGGTTGAAGCGGTAACCGGCATCGCCGTTACGTCCGTCGCTGCTGCTGTCGAAGTAGCGCAGGTCGGTCTTGAACGACTGGTTGTCGGAGATCGGCAGGACGTGTACCAGACCCAGGAAGTGCTGCTTGTAGAAGTCTTCCAGGTTCGAGTAGTAGTACTGCAGGGTCAGGTCCTTGGTGGCCTTCCAGTCGACACCGCCATAGCGGAACTTGTTGCTGTCCTGGGTGGCGCCTGCGATCGACAGCCCGGTACGGTTGCTCGAGGCACGGCCCATGGCATGGGTCAGCTGACCGGCGTTGATGGTCAGGTTGTCGATTTCCTTGGACTGGATGGTTGCGCCTTCGAACGTCTGCGGCAGCAGGCGACCGTCGTTGCTGACCAGGATTGGCAGGGCCGGGGCCAGCGCGCTACCGAAGTGCGCCTCGGTCTTGGAGAAGCGGGCCTTGAGGTTGCCGCCGATGCGCGACCAGTCGTGCACGGCCGAGCCGTCGCTGTCGCTGGGGAAGAACGTGCTGTTGTCCGGGTGATGGCCCCGGCCGCCATCGAGGTGGATACCCCACAGGGCCTGGACATCGACACCGAAGCCGACGGTGCCCTGGGTGAAGCCGGAAAGGTAGTCGAGCTTGAAGCCCTGGCCCGACTCACGGTTGTCGCTGCCACCTTCACGGTTGTCGTTGTCGAAATACATGGTACGCGAGCTGAGGGACAGCTTGCTGTCCTCGATGAAACCGGCAGCGGCTGCCTGTTGGGCGAAGACCCCCAGGGCCACGGCCAAGGCCAGGCTGGACTTGTTCATGTGTTGCTCCTTTACGTTCTAATTCTTGTCGGTCGTCAGCGCAGGATCTTCTGTCCTGCTCACTGCTCGATTGGCGATTTAGCACCAATGAGGGACATTCAAGTCAATCGTTACTAGTCGTTTCAAGACTTTGGTCTAAGGACCAGCGGCTACAGCATAATGACAATCTTATAAATCCAAAATGACCGTTCTATGAATTTCTAAGATTTTTACGGCATAAGAAAAGACGCTGGTCGCGAAAACCCTGACCGTGCGGTAACAGGTTGCAGCGTGTGCAGGAGCGGCCGTCATGCCGCGACAGGGCACGCAGCGGCCTCAGGATCTGGAAGGCTTGGTGAGACAATGGCGCATGCGCAGGTCGCGCCAACAGGTACGGCGGTGATGGTTTGGCGGACTCAGGGCCGCTGTGCGGCCCATCGCCGCCGGGGCGCCGGACCGGCCGCGACAGGCGCGCAGCGGCTTCAGGATCTGGCGGCACGCGGCCGCCTCCATGCGCCCTTATCTCACCAGGTGCAGGAACTGCATGTGACGTTCGTACTGGTCGAGGATGTCGTTGATGATCTGCTCCTTGCTGTAGCCCACCAGGTCGTAATCCTGGCTGCCTTCGCTCAGGTGCACCTCGGCCCGGTAGTAGCGCCGGTTCTTCAGTTCCTGGGTACCCAATCCGCCCAAGGCGAAGGATGGGGTGAAGTAGCCACGCATCTGTACCTGGTAGATGAACGGCTGCTCTTCGCCGTGGCCGATCTTCAGGCTGACATTGTCATGACTTGGATCCTCCTGGGTGATCAGCTTCAGGCCCTTCTGCTCGAACACCTCGGTGACTTCGCCGATCGCCGGACGCACCACGTCGTCCATGAAACGATATACCTCGTCTCGCGACGGGAAATGCACCGCCTGGCTCAGGCGCTGACGCCAGCCGCCCCGACCTCGCCGGGTCACGGCGAACGGTGCCAGCGAATACATCTGCGCGATGCGCCGCTGGGACTCGAGGTAGAAGGCCTTGTGCAACCCCCACATCATGCACAGCAGGATCAGCGAGAATGGCAACGAGGTCAGCACCACCGCCGACTTGAGCGAGTCGATGCTGCCGGCGAACAGCAGGCTGCTGGTGACCAGCGCGGTCATCGCGCCCCAGAAGATCCGTAGCCAGTTGGGTCCATCCTCGTCGGCACTGCCGCCCTTGGCCGAGAGCGTCGAGAGCACCACCGTGCCAGAATCAGCCGAAGTGACGAAGAACACGAAGCTGATGAACACCGTGACAGCGATGACCACCTTGCTCCAGGGATAGGTTTCCAGCAGCAGGTAGAGGCTCATCGAAGGGTCCTGCAAGGCCGACTGACCGAGCGCGGTCATGCCGTGCTCCAGGACCTGGTACATGGCGCTGTTGCCGAAGATCGACATCCACGCCAGGGTGAAGCCCAACGGAATCAGCAATACCCCGAAGACGAACTCGCGGATGGTCCGGCCGCGGGAAATGCGCGCGATGAACAACCCGACGAAAGGCGACCAGGCGATCCACCAGGCCCAGTAGAACACTGTCCAGCCGCCCAGCCAGTCGCGGTTCTCGCCATAGGCGTAGACATCGAAGCTCTTGCGCGGCAGGGCGCCAAGATAGTCGCCCAGGTTCTGGATCAAGGTATTGAAAAGATGCTGGGTCGGCCCGGCGAACAGCACGAACAGCAGCAGCGCACAGGCCAGGAACAGGTTGAGGTCGGACATCACCCGTACTCCCTTCTCGACCCCGGCCACTGCCACGGCGACGGCCGCGCCCATCATCAGCACGATCAGCACCACCTGGACCCACTGGCTATGGTCGATGCCGAACAGATAGTCCAGCCCGGCATTGAGGTGCAGCACGCCGAAGCCCATGTCCGCGCCCAGGCCGAACACCGTGGCGATGATGCCAAAGCCGTCCACCGCATAGCCGATCGGTCCGTTGATGCGTTTGCCGATCAGCGGATACAGCGCCGAGCGCAGGGCCAGGGGCAAGTTGTGACGATAGGCGAAGTAAGCCAGGGCCATGCCGACGAAGGCGAACACCCCCCAACCATGCAGGCCCCAGTGCAGGAACAGCAGCTGCATGGCCTGGCGTCCGGCCTCGACCGTGCCAGCCTCGCCCTGGGGCGGTTGCAGCATGTGGGTCAAGGGTTCCGAGACGCAGAAGAAGAACAAGGTGATACTGATACCGGCGGCGAACAGCATGCCGGCCCAGGACAGGTAGCTGAACTCGGGCTCGTCGTGGTCGGCACCGAGCTTGATCTTGCCGTAGCCGGACAAGGCGGTGACCACCACGAAGACCAGGTACAGCGTCATCGCCAGCATGTAGTACCAACCGACCGTATTGGCCGCCCAGTTCTGCGCGGCGAGCAACCACTCACCCGCCGCATGGGGGTTGAGGATGACGATCAGGCCGAAGAGCAGGATGAATGTCGCCGCGAACCAGAACACCGGGGGGTTCATGCGGATCTTGTCGTTGGCAAGGCTCGTGGGTGCATTCATGGACGATGCACCTCGTTGTAGTACGGTGGAGTCGGATTGAACGGGTTCAGCAAAGGGTAACCTCCGAGTGAACACCGGCAGCGGACCAGCGTTTATGTTGAACAAGCGTTCAAGTTAAACATGGATCCTGCTTCAAAGCGAACCGCCATGACAGGCGGGACCTGCCGTGACAAGTGTGCGACCCGGTGCACCTGCCCCTGCGCGAAGCCGCCGAACGCGCGATTTCCCAGAGGTACTGCCACGATTCAACCCCGGCAATCGAGCTGCAGGTTCGCCTGGGTGATGTTGCTTTGCGGCGGTACGCTACGGGTCAGCCAGACATTCCCGCCAATGGTCGATCCCTTGCCGATGGTGATCCGTCCGAGGATGGTCGCGCCGGCATAGATCACCACATCGTCCTCGACGATCGGGTGACGCGGATGGCCCTTCTGCAACTGGCCGGACTCATCCGCCGGGAAGCGCTTGGCGCCGAGGGTCACCGCCTGGTAGATCCGTACATGCTTGCCGATGATCGCCGTCTCGCCAATGACCACCCCGGTGCCATGGTCGATGAAGAAGCTGGGGCCGATCTGCGCACCGGGGTGGATGTCGATGCCCGTCGCCGAGTGCGCCAGCTCCGAGCTGATCCTGGCCAGCAAAGGCAAGCCGGCCCGGTAGAGATGGTGAGCCAGGCGGTGATGGATGATGGCCAGGACCCCGGGATAGCACAGCAACACTTCATCGACGCTGCGCGCGGCCGGGTCACCGTGGTACGCGGCCAGGACATCGGTATCGAGCAGCACGCGCAGTTGCGGCAGCGCGGCGGCGAAATCCTGGACAAGACGCAAGGCGCGGGCATCCGCCTCGGCCTGCGCGGACTTGTCCTGGCGTGCCACATAGCGCAGCTCCAGGCGTGCCTGTGCCAATAGTGCGGTCAGTGCCGCGTCCAGGGTATGGCCCACGTAGTAGTCCTCGCTTTCCTCGCGCAGATCCGCCGGGCCCAGGCGCATTGGAAACAGCGCACCGCACAGTTGCTCGAGGATTCTGCGCATGGCTTCGCGCGACGGCAGTTCGCGCCCGCCACGTTCGCCACTGCTGCGGCCATTGCTGGCACGCCATTGCGCGCGCGCGCCACGCAGGCCGCCAACGATGGTCTGCAGTTGCCAAAGCTCGGTTGCTGGGTTGTCGCTCACGGTGATCTCCTCATCCGGCAATCATGTTCAGGAAGGCGCAGCCAGTTTCGCCCACTCTAAGACAATTCCCACAGCTTGAAGAGTCGGTCGCCTACGTGAATGGCAATCTTCGCCTACCCTCATAGGCATCCTCCTTCATGACAAGCGCGGAGCCGTACCATGATGCGATTTGCCAGACCGCTTCTTCATGCCAGCCTGGCCTTGCTGCTGGGCACCGGCTTGGTCAGCCAGGCCCAGGCCGGCGACCTGCTCAGGACCATCCAGGAAAAAGGCCAGATCAACGTCGGGCTGGAGGGCACCTATCCGCCGTTCAGTTTCATGGATGAAGACGGCAAGCTGGCCGGCTTCGAAGTGGAACTGGCAGGATTGATCGCCCAGAAGCTCGGCGTGCAGGCGAAGATCCAGCCTACCAAGTGGGATGGCATCCTGGCCGCCCTGGAATCCAGGCGCCTGGACATCGTGGTCAATCAGGTGACCATCTCCGAGGAGCGCCAGAAGAAGTACGACTTCTCCAAGCCCTATACGGTGTCCGGCATCCAGGCCCTGGTGCTCAAGAGCAAGGCCGACGCGCTGAACATCAGGTCGGCCACCGACCTGGCCGGCAAGAAGGTTGGCGTGGGCCTGGGCACCAACTATGAGCAATGGGTCAGACAACAGGTGCCCAACGCCGACATTCGCACCTACGAGGACGACCCGAGCAAGTTCGCCGACCTGCGCAACGGCCGCATCGACGCAATCCTCATCGATCGCCTGGCAGCACTGGAGTATGCCCAGAAGGCCAAGGACACGACCCTCGCTGGGGAAGCGTTCTCACGCCTGGAATCGGGCGTGGCGCTGCGCAAGGGCGAGCCGGAACTGCTCGCGGCGATCGACCAGGCGATCGACACGCTCAAGGCTGACGGCATCCTGACCAGGCTGTCCGAGAAATACTTCGGAGCCGACGTGACCAAATGATCGAGCAAAGCCTGCAGCTGGCAATCCAGTCGGCGCCCTTCCTGCTCAAGGGCGCCGGTTATACGGTGGTCCTCAGTGTCGGCGGCATGTTCTTCGGCTTGCTGCTGGGCTTCGTCCTGGCGCTGATGCGCCTGTCGCGGTTGTGGCCGATCAACTGGCTGGCGCGTGTCTACGTGTCGTTCTTTCGCGGCACGCCACTGCTGGTGCAGCTGTTCGTGATCTACTACGGCCTGCCGCAGGTGGGCCTGGAGCTCGACCCGCTGCCCGCTGCCCTGATCGGCTTTTCGCTGAACATGGCGGCCTATGCCTGCGAGATTCTGCGAGCGGCCATCGGCTCGATCGACCGAGGCCAGTGGGAGGCAGCGGCCAGCATCGGCATGACCCGGGCCCAGGCGTTACGCCGGGCTATCCTGCCCCAGGCTGCCCGCACCGCCTTGCCACCGCTGGGCAACAGCTTCATTTCGCTGGTCAAGGACACCGCCCTGGCCGCCACCATCCAGGTACCGGAGCTGTTCCGCCAGGCGCAGCTGATCACCGCCCGAACCTTCGAGGTCTTTACCTTGTACCTGGCGGCAGCACTGATCTACTGGGTGCTGGCCAGTATCCTCGCGCATTTCCAGCACCGCCTGGAGAGACGTGTCAACCGCCATGACCTGGAGCACTGACCGATGATCGAGGTAGAGCGCCTGACCAAACGATTCAATGGCCAGACCGTCCTCGATGGCATCGACCTGACGGTCGAGACCGGCGAGGTGATCGCCATCATCGGGCCCAGCGGTTCCGGCAAGACCACCTTCCTGCGCTGCCTCAACTTCCTGGAAACGCCCGATGCCGGACGCATACGCCTTGCAGACATCCGCATCGACGCCGAGCGGCCGCTCAAGGCCCAGCAAGGAGCGATCCGACGCCTGCGCCAACAGGCCGGTTTCGTGTTCCAGAACTTCAATCTGTTCCCCCATCGCACCGCCCTGGAAAATGTCATCGAGGGACCGCTGGTCGTGCGCAAGATCGCCCGTGACCAGGCCGAGGCGCTGGGCCGGCGCCTGTTGGTCAAGGTCGGCCTGGCCGGCAAGGAAGACGCTTACCCGCGGCGCCTGTCCGGCGGCCAGCAACAGCGGGTAGCCATCGCCCGCGCGCTGGCCATGGAACCGCAGGTGATGCTGTTCGACGAGCCGACTTCGGCGCTCGATCCGGAGCTGGTGGGCGAGGTGCTGGCGACCATCCGTGGCCTGGCCCAGGAACGCAGGACGTTGATCATCGTCACCCATGAGATGAGTTTCGCCCGCGATGTGGCCAACCGGGTCATCTTCTTCGATCAGGGAGCCATCGTCGAGCAGGGCGAGGCCAAGGCGCTGTTCGCCAATCCCCGCGAGGAGCGTACCCGGCAGTTCCTGCGCAAGTTCCGTGGCACAGGCGCCAGCCAGGATCCGGGCGCATGAGCCGGGCTGTCTGGCCGGCGCTCAGGCCCAGACCAGCTCTCTGGCCGGCACCGGCCGGCCGAACCAGTAGCCCTGTCCCAGCTGGCACTGCTGCTCGAGCAGCAGGCGCGCCTGCTCGGCCTGCTCGATGCCTTCGGCCTGCACTTGCATGTTCATGCTGCGCGCCAGCGCGATGATGACCTGGACGATGGCGATGTCATCTTCGTCGCTCGGCAGCCCGGCGACGAAGCCCTGGTCGATCTTGAGCTTCTGCACCGGGAGCCGCTTGAGCCGCAGCAACGAGGAATAGCCAGTACCGAAATCGTCGATCGCCAGGCCCAGACCCAGCTCACGCAGGCGATGCAGTTGCTCGAGCGCGACCTCGGGATCTTCCATCACCGCGCTTTCCGTCACCTCCAGCTCCAGCAGCGCCGGGTCCAGGCCGGTCTCGTCCAGTACCTGCGCAACCTGGCGGTAGAGCCCGCACTGGCCGAACAGCCGGCTGGAAAGGTTGACCGCGACGAATGCCAGGCCGCGGCCCTCGGCCTGCCAGCGAACCATCTGCTGGCACGCCTGGCGCAGCACCCAGGTGTCGATCTCGGCGATCAGCCCGGTCCGTTCGGCGATCGGGATGAATTCGGCAGGCGAGACCATGCCCCGTTGCGGATGCTGCCAGCGCACCAGGGCTTCGACACCGATCATGCGCGAGCTGGCCAGGTCATGCACCGGTTGGTAGAACACTCGCAGTTCCTGGTTCTCCAGGGCGCGCCGCAGCTCCCCCGCGGTTTCCACCCGATGCTGGGCGTGCGCGGTCAACTCCTCGGTGTACAACGCATAGTCGGCGCGGCCACTGCTCTTGGCCTTGAACAGCGCGGCATCGGCGTTGCGCAGCAGCTGTTCGGCGCTCAGTGCATCGCTGGGAAACAGGCTGATACCTACGCTCACGCTGATGAACAGGCGATGGTCGTCGAAGGCGAACGGCTCATTCATGCGCTCGATGAGGGCCTGCGCCAGGGCAGCGGCCTGACCGAGCTGCTCGCAGTCCTCCAGCAGCACGCCGAACTCGTCGCCACCCAGGCGTGCCAAAGTTGTTCCGTTGCCCAGGGTCTCGTCCAGGCGTTCGCCGACCAGCTTGAGCAGCACGTCACCGACCGTATGGCCCAGGCCGTCGTTGATGCTCTGGAAATGATCGAGGTCGAGCAACAGCAGTGCGCAACCGCGCTTGTTGTGCTGGGCGGCGCCCAGGGCATGCTCGGCGCGGTCGGTGAACAGCAGGCGATTGGCCAGGCCGGTCAGGGGATCGTGATGCGCCAGGAAGGCCAGTTCGCGCTCGGAATGCTTGATCGCGCTGATGTCACTGAAGACCGCGACGTAATGGCTCAACTCGCCTTGGTCATCGCGAATGGCCCTGATGGTTTGCCATTGTGGATAGATTTCCCCGCTCTTGCGACGATTCCAGATCTCCCCGCTCCACTCGCCGGTTTCGGCAAGCGTGGCGTAGATCGCCTGGTAGAACGGTATGCCGTGGCGGCCGGACTTGAACTTGCTGGGCCGCTGGCCAAGCACCTCGCACTGCTGGTAGCCGGTGATGCGCATGAACGCGCGATTGACATGCACGATCAGCCCGCGGCGATCGGTGACCAGCACGCCTTCAAGGGTACTGTCGAAGACGGCGGCGGCCATGCGCAGGCGCTCGCGATCCTCGCTGCGAAGCCGGGCGCCGAGGCCGATGAAACTGAGCAGCCTGGCGCGTGACACGAAGATCAGCGCCGCGCTGACCACTGCCCAGCCAAGCGCGCTGACCTGGCGTCCGAGGTTCAAGGTCGTCGGGTCGTCGAAAAGCGTGCGCAACACCTGATCGGAAACTACCAGCCAGAAGACCGACAGCACCAGATACAGCGCTGCCATGCGCAAGGCGTCACGAACTGGAACAGACATAACGGGTGGGAAAGCCCTTGGTAAAGATGAGGCATTATAGAGATTCGAGCCTGGCCTGACTCCCCGCCGAGGATGAATTCTCCCAAGGCGTGATGCCGTTCATGCAAACAGCGGCTCCATGCGCCGGCGGCTGCCCCAGGCAGTGGAAAACCAGGCCGAGGCGCCTCGCCGCAGCCTTCCTGCCGAGGTGGAAGAAAGGCTCTATCCTGCGGTTTGGCTTCGGGTCGACAACCGATGACGCAGTCGTCCCGCCGGGGAGTGGCAGTTCCGGAACTTCGTCGACATGGCTCACTCAAAGCCCGTATTGCCCGCGTGGCGGGTCGGGTTCTGGCCGCACGCACCCTCGCCGAGAGCCGTTCCGTGCACATGGTCAACGAAATCCCCTCCTGCGCAAGCCCACAATCGGAAGCTGCCCGTACCCTGCTTGCCCTGCTCCATGCACAGGGCGAAGTCGCCCGTCTCAGCGAGCGCGAACAGCTGTTCAGTTCGCTGCTCGAGAGCGTCAATGCAGTGCTGTGGGCTTTCGACTGGGAAACGCGTCAGGTGCTGTATGTCAGCCCGGCCTACGAGCGGATCTTCGGCCGTCCGGTCAGCCTGGTGCTGGCCGACTTCAACGAATGGCGCGACAGTATCTACCCCGACGACCAGGAACATGCCGAGCGCAGCCTGGCCCAGGTGCTGGTGACAGGCGCCGTGGAAGATCGCGAGTACCGCATCATCAATGGTGCCGGCCAGGTCCGCTGGCTCAGCGACAAGTGCTTCATCCGGCAGCCTGGCAGTGATCAGGAACAGCGGGTGATCATCGTCGGCATCGCCGAGGACATCACCGAGAAGAAGCGGCTCGAAGGCGAGCTGCAACGCCTGGCCACCACCGACGTGCTGACCCAGAGCAGCAACCGCCGGCACTTTTTCGAATGCGCGCGCAAAGCCTTCGAGACGGCCCGCCAGGACGGCTCGCCGCTGGCTTTCCTGCTGCTGGATATCGATGACTTCAAGCAGATCAATGACACCTACGGCCACCAGCAGGGCGACCACGTCCTGCAGCGCGTCGCCGACAGCGGCAAGGCGGTCCTGCGTCGCGGCGATCTGTTCGGTCGGATCGGCGGCGAGGAGTTCGCCGCGGTGTTTCCCGGCTGTACCGCCGAGGTCGCCGAACAGATCGCCGAACGCCTGCAACGAGAGATCCAGCGCATGAGTTTCAGCCATGGCCAGGCGGCGTACAGCGTCACCATCAGCCAAGGCGTGACCGGCCTGGGCCAGACGGACGAGGCGCTCGACAACCTCTTCTGCCGTGCCGATGCGGCGATGTACCAGGCCAAGCGCCAGGGCAAGAATCAGATCGTCAGAGGCTGAAGCCACTGACGCAACCGCCGCCGGAGCGCCGGCCGGGCCCGTGCTTGACCCCAACTTCGGCACACCACATAAAAAGAAACCCGCCGAAGCGGGTTTCTTCATGCGCAGCTCAGATTCAAGCCAGCTCAGCGAAGCACTCTTCGATGATTGCCAGGCCCTTGTCCAGCAGTTCGTCTTCAGCGGTCAACGGGACCAGGATACGCAGGACGTTGCCGTAGGTGCCGCATGACAGCAGGATCAGGCCCTTGTCGCGCGCCTTGGCCACGACTTGGGAGACGGCAGCGGCGTTCGGGGTGTGGGTGCCTTTTTCGAAGACTTCCACGGCGATCATCGAGCCCAGACCACGGACGTCGCCGATGATCGGGTGCTTCTCCTGGATCTTGCGCAGGCCAGTGGTCAGACGCTCGCCGACAGCCTTGCTGCGGTCCAGCAGTTTCTCTTCTTCGAATACCTGGATCACGGCCAGGGCCGCGGCACAGGCGATCGGCGAACCGGCATAGGTACCGCCCAGGCCGCCTGGTGCGATGGCGTCCATGTATTCGGCCTTGCCGCAGACACCGGCCAGCGGGAAGCCGCCAGCGATGGACTTGGCGAAGGTGGTCAGGTCAGGCGTGACGCCCATCTGCTCCATGGCGAAGAAGGTGCCGGTGCGGCCAGCGCCAGTCTGCACTTCGTCGGCGATCAGCAGGATGCCGTGCTGGTCGCACAGGTCGCGCAGACGCTTCATCAGCTCCTTCGGCGCAGGCAGGAAGCCGCCTTCGCCTTGTACGGGCTCGAGGATGATCGCAGCGATGTCGCGCGGCTCGGCGTCGTTCTTGAAGATGCGCTCGACCGAGGCGATCGCGTCGTCGACGCTGATACCGTGCAGTTCGTTCGGGAACAGGGCACGGAAGATGCCACCTGGCATCAGGCCCATGCCAGCGGAGTACGGCACGACCTTGCCGGTCAGGCCCAGGGTCATCATGGTCCGACCATGGTAGCCGCCGGTGAAGGCGATCACACCGGCGCGGCCAGTGGCGGCACGAGCGATCTTGATGGCGTTCTCGACGGCTTCGGAGCCGGTGGAGACCAGCAGGGTCTTCTTGTCGAAGTCACCTGGTACCAGTTGGTTGATCTTCTCGCACAGCTCTACATAGGGTTCGTAGGCCAGCACCTGGAAGCAGGTGTGGCTGACCTTGGTCAGCTGCTCCTGGACAGCGGCAACCACCTTCGGGTGCAGGTGGCCGGTGTTGAGTACGGCGATGCCGCCGGCGAAGTCGATCAGTTCGCGGCCTTCAACGTCGATCACCGTCGAGTTCTTCGCGGTTTCGACGAAGATCGGATGGATCTGGCCAACGCCACGTGGGACGGCGGCGACACGACGCTGCATCAAGGATTCGTTGGTCTTGCTCATGGTGCCCTCATTCGCGCCAATGAACGGCGCTTTTATTCGGGGGCGGCTGGCTTTGCCTACGGACAGTATTCGTTGATCGACTGCCGCAGGCACCCTGGCCACCAGGTACTGCAGGTGTGAAAAAGACCAGCGAGACGTCGCTCTCGCGCCCCGCTGGCGAGGTAAAACCTAGACGGTCAGATGCTCAGGCACAGGTACTTGATCTCGAGGTAGTCCTCGATGCCGTACTTGGAGCCTTCGCGGCCAAGGCCCGAGGCCTTGATGCCGCCGAATGGCGCGACTTCGTTGGAAATCAGGCCGGTGTTGATACCCACCATGCCGTATTCCAGCGCCTCGGCGACACGGAACACACGGCTCATGTCACGGGCATAGAAGTACGAGGCCAGGCCGAACTCGGTGTCGTTGGACATGGCGATGACTTCGGCCTCGTCCTTGAAGCGGAACAGCGGTGCCAGCGGGCCGAAGGTCTCTTCCTTGGCCACGGCAGCGGTCTTCGGCACGTCGACCAGGATGGTCGGCTCGAAGAAGTTGCCTTCGATCTGCTTGCCGCCGGACAACACCTTGGCGCCCTTGGACACGGCGTCCTCGATGTGCTCCTGGACCTTGGCGACGGCCTTGCCGTCGATCAGGGGACCTGTGGTGGTGCCGTCTTCCAGGCCGTTGCCGATCTTGAGCTTGGCAACCGCGGCGGCCAGCTTCTCGGCGAACGCGTCGTAGACGCCGTCCTGCACATAGATGCGGTTGGCGCAGACGCAGGTCTGGCCGTTGTTGCGGTACTTGGAGATGATCGCGCCCTCGACCGCCTTGTCCAGGTCGGCGTCGTCGAACACGATGAACGGGGCGTTGCCGCCGAGCTCCAGGGACACCTTCTTGATGTCCTTGGCGCACTCTTCCATCAGTTGACGACCGATCTCGGTGGAGCCGGTGAAGGACAGCTTGCGTACCAGGGAGTTGGAAGTCAGTTCGCCGCCAACCTCGCCGGCGCTGCCGGTGACCACGCTCAGCACACCGGCCGGGATGCCGGCACGGGTGGCCAGCTCGACCAGGGCCAGGGCGGAGTACGGGGTCTGCGAGGCAGGCTTGAGCACCATGGTGCAACCGGCGGCCAGGGCTGGACCTGCCTTGCGAGTGATCATCGCGGCCGGGAAGTTCCACGGGGTGATGGCCGCGGTAACGCCGATCGGCTGCTTGATGACGATCAGGCGCTTGTCGGGCTGGTGGCCAGGGATGGTATCACCGTAGACGCGCTTGGCCTCCTCGGCGAACCACTCGATGAACGAAGCGGCATAGCCGATTTCGCCCTTGGCCTCGGCCAGCGGCTTGCCCTGCTCGGTGGTCATCAGGCGCGCCAGGTCGTCCTGGTGCTCGATCATCAGCTCGAACCAGCGACGCAGCTTGGCCGAGCGCTCCTTGGCGGTCAGCGCGCGCCAGGCTGGCAGCGCCTTGTCGGCGGCCTCGATGGCCCGGCGGGTTTCCGCGCTACCCATCTTCGGCACGGTGCCGATGACTTCGCCGGTGGCCGGGTTGGTCACCTTGATGGTCTGGCCGCTGTCCGCGTCCAGCCATTCACCATCGATGAAGGCTTGCTGGCGGAACAACTGAGCGTCTTTGAGCTGCATGTCGGCTTCCTTAACAGCACCGTGCGGGCACGGAGCGAATTGTCGATTGTTGAAAGGCGCCCCCCACAGGGGGGGCTGCCGTCAGGAATTCACACTGGGCGGGACAACGGCCAGCGCCAGGCATAGAGCGTTTGAAATCTCAAACGAATCGTAAGGGTCTGCTGGGTGGAGAACAATAGGCTGTTCGAAAAAAAGAACGAACGGTTGCACAGGTCCCCGGTCACAAAGTCTTTTCGAAGATCTTGGAATTGCGCTGGTAGTTGTACAGCGATGCCCGCGCCGCCGGCAGCCGCTCTACGCCGCTCGGCGCGAAGCCACGTTCACGGAACCAGTGCGCGGTACGCGTGGTGAGCACGAACAGGGTCTTGAGACCCAACTGCCGGGCCCGGCTCTCGATGCGCTCGAGCAGGTCATCGCCGCGCCCACCGTGACGGTATTCGGGATTCACTGCAAGGCACGCCAGCTCCCCTGCATCGGAGTCGACGATCGGGTACAGGGCCGCGCAGGCGATGATCATGCCATCACGCTCGACCACGCTGAACTGTTCGATCTCGCGCTCGAGCACCTCGCGGGAGCGGCGCACCAGGATGCCCTGCTCCTCGAGCGGGCTGATCAGCTCCAGCAAGCCGCCGACATCCTCGATAGAGGCCTCGCGGACAATCTCGAACTGCTCCTGGGCGACCAGAGTGCCGCCACCGTCACGGGTGAACAGTTCGGTCAGCAATGCGCCATCCTCGGCATAGCTGACGATATGGCTGCGCGCCACCCCGCCCTTGCAGGCCTCGGCCGCCGCATCCAGCAACTCGCCCTGGTAATCGCTACCCAGCCGCTGCAGGTGCGCTGCCACCTGTTGCGGGCGCAGCTCGCGCACCAGTCGACCCTGCTCGTCGAGCAGCCCCGATTCGGCGCCGAACAGCAGCAGTTTATCGGCGCCCAGTTCGATCGCCGCGCGCGTGGCCACGTCTTCGCAGGCTAGGTTGAAGATTTCCCCGGTCGGCGAATAGCCCAGGGGCGAAAGCAGGACGATCGAGCGCTCGTCGAGCAGGCGATTGATGCCCTTGCGGTCGATGCGCCGAACTTCGCCGGTATGGTGGTAGTCGACACCTTCCAGCACGCCGATCGGCCGCGCCGTGACCAGGTTCCCCGAAGCCACGCGCAACCGCGAGCCCTGCATCGGCGAAGCGGCCATGTCCATGGACAGGCGGGCTTCGATGGCGATGCGCAGGTGGCCGACCGCGTCGATCACGCAGTCGAGGGTGGACGAATCGGTGATACGCATCCCGCGATGATAGTGCGCGTTCAGGCCGCGCGCGGCCAGACGACTCTCGATCTGCGGACGCGAGCCATGCACCAGCACCAGGCGCACGCCAAGGCTGTGCAGCAGGACCAGGTCGTGGACGATGTTGCCGAAGTTGGGATGTTCGACGCCGTCGCCGGGCAGCATGACGACGAAGGTGCAATCGCGATGGGCATTGATGTAGGGCGAGGCATGACGCAACCAGTTGACGTATTCAGGCATGAGCGGGGCCTTGTGGGCAGGATGAATGGAAAAGGCACGGCACTTGGCGTACGAAAAGGCTCATCGTCGGAACAGGTTCGGCGTCACGCGCGGGCTCCTCATGTCGGTTCAGGTCGCTTGGATGGACGTTCATTCCAGGCAATAGTGCCGGATCATCTGACGCAA
The DNA here is from genome assembly GCF_054950175.1 of Pseudomonas sp. Marseille-QA0332. Taxonomy (NCBI): domain Bacteria; kingdom Pseudomonadati; phylum Pseudomonadota; class Gammaproteobacteria; order Pseudomonadales; family Pseudomonadaceae; genus Pseudomonas; species Pseudomonas sp. Marseille-QA0332. The sequence goes on along the minus strand of NZ_CM143106.1, from coordinate 3,674,661 downwards.
TAGACGCACGGTAGGCTCGATGCGTGACATTTCCAGGTATTCGCCGGGCTGGTGGGCACAGGCGATGTCGCCAGGTCCGAGCACCAAAGTCTCGCAGCCCAGCGCCTGCAGGTAAGGCGCTTCGGTGCCAAAGGCCACGGCCTGCGCCCGATGCCCGGTCAGCCGCTCGGCCAGCTGCACCAGCTCGCTGTCGGCCGCCTGTTCGAAAGGCGCCACTTCGGGAAACAGCGGCGCGTAATCGATGCTGACCTCATGCTGTTCGGCCAGCGGTGCCAGCCTGGCGCGGATGGTACCGCGCAGCTGTTCGGGGTCCATGCCGGGCAGCGGTCGCAGGTCGAATTCGAGCGCGCACTGGCCGCAGATGCGGTTGGGATTGTCGCCGCCATGGATGCAGCCGAAGTTGAGGGTCGGACCAGGCACGCTGAACTGTGGATTGTCGTACCGCTTCTGCCACTCCCGACGCAGCCCCATCAGTTCGCCCATCACCGCATGCATGGCTTCCATGGCGCTGCGCCCCAGGGTGGGGTCGGACGAATGCCCGCTGCGGCCCATGATGTCGATGCGCTCCATCATGATGCCCTTGTGCATGCGGATCGGACGCAGCCCGGTCGGCTCGCCGATCACCGCGGCACGCCCCAGCGGCCGTCCGGCCTCGGCCAGGGCACGAGCGCCGGACATCGAGCTTTCCTCGTCGCAGGTGGCGAGGATCAGTAGCGGGCGCTTGAAATCATGCTCCAGCAATGGCTGCACGGCTTCGATGATCAGCGCGAAGAAGCCCTTCATGTCGCAGCTGCCCAGGCCGACCCAGCGGCCATCGATCTCGGTCAGCTTCAGCGGGTCGCTGCGCCACAGCTGCGCATCGTAGGGCACGGTATCGCTGTGCCCAGCCAGCACCAGGCCACCCGGCCCGGAACCACGAGTGGCCAACAGGTTGAACTTGCCGGGGCTGACGGTCTGGATCTCGCACTGGAAGCCCAGGTCGGCGAGCCAGCCGGCCAGCAGCTCGATGACCTCGGCGTTGGACTGATCCAGGGCAGGCTGGGTGCAACTGACCGAGGACGTGGCGATCAGGGCGGCGAACTGGTCTTTGAGCGGCGGCAAAGGCATGCGCATTCTCCTCTCGAGCGGCCCCCATCATAGGTCCATCCGGCGCCGCGAATAAACCGTGCAAGCCTGTCTGCTGTACACTCGTCGAGTCTGACGAAGCTCGTTTGCCGATGCGAACCTTCGGTAGATGCCGTAGGCACCCACCCCTGAGCCTGGATCACCCCGCGATGCACAAAGAAACCGAACTCAAACTGCGCGCCAGCCGCGAGACCCTCGACGCCCTGCGTGAGCACCCCCTGCTGAAGAAGCGCAACAAGTCCGGCTGGCAGACGCGCCAACTGCTCAACCAGTACTTCGACACGCCCGAGCGCGACCTCGCCGCCGCCAAGGTCGCCCTGCGCCTGCGCCGCGATGGCGACGTCATCATCCAGACCCTCAAGTGTCGCGGCCAGAGCGTGGCGGGCCTGTCCGAGCGCAACGAGTACGAATGGCAACTGGACAAGGTCAAGCTGGATTTCAAGAAGCTCGACGGCAGCTGCTGGCCACAACAGCTCGAGCAGCTCGACAAGAAGACCATCAAGCCGCTGTTCACCACCGACTTCACCCGCGAATTCGCCGAGATCGCCTGGGGTCGTGGCAAGCACAAGGTAGTGATCGAGGCCGCGCTGGACCAAGGCTCGGTGAGCGCGGGCAAGTGCAAGGAAGCCATCAGTGAACTGGAACTGGAGCTGCGCGAAGGTCCAGCCGAGGCGCTGCTCGAACTGGCCGCCGAACTGGCCGCCAGCCTGCCACTGATGCCCTGCGACATCAGCAAGGCCGAGCGTGGCTATCGCCTGCTCGATCCGGACAGCTACTCGCTGGAGCTGCCCGCCGCCGCCTTCGATGCCCAGACCCCCCTCGACGATGCCTTCGCCGCTCTGGCCTGGCAGCTGCTGGGCAGCAGCCAGCGCCTGGCCGAACAGTACCGGCATAACGGCCACTGGCGCCTGCTGCAGGACTGGGTCCAGTGCCTGGGTGAGCTGCGGGCCTTGGCCAGCACCCTGGGCCAGGCCGCGCCACGCGCCACGACCCGTGCGCTGCGCGGCAGCCTGGATGCCTTGCTCGAGGACTGGCGTCCGTTGGTGCTGGCTGGCAACGAAGACGAAGACGTACGCCGCGTCGCACCCGAACAGTTCGCCGAAGAACTGCTCGACACGCGCTGGGGACAGTTCTCCCTGGAAACCTCCCGCTGGCTGCTGGCTCGCGCCTGGACCGTCGACAGAAGTGGTCGTGGCGACCGCCAGGGCAAGGCGCAACTGGGCAACTGGCTGGCACACCTGCTGGCCGAGGAAGCCCGCCAGCTGCAACTGCCCTTGTATCAGCGTCAGCCCGAGGACCTGGCCGAACAGTTGCCGCGGATCGAGCGCTTGCTGGCCTGGCTGCACCACGCTCGCCAGGTGCTCGAGATCCCGCAGCTCGACCGCCTCTACGGCGAGCTGAACAAGCTGTACCAGCTGGCCAATCAACCGCTGGACGAAAACGTCCTGGCCGCGCGGGTCGAGCAGACGCTGGCGGTGAACCAGAGCCGTGCCTGGAAACACCTGCTCAAGCCGGCTTCAGCGAACTAAGGGCAGGCTGGTGGTGGCCTTGATCTCCGACAGGGCCACGATCGAGTTGACCTCCTGGATACCAGGGACATTCGACAGTTTCTCGAAGAAGAAGCGCTCGTAGGCTTCGATGTCCTGGGTCACGATTCGCAGCATGAAGTCGACCGCGCCCATCAGCACATGACATTCCAGCACTTCCGGAAACCCTCGGATCGCCTCGGTGAATTCGGCGAAGTTGGAACGACCATGGGCGTTGAGCTTGACCTGCGCGAAGATCTGCGTATTGAGTCCGACCTTCTTGCGGTCGAGCAGGGTCACCTGGGCGCGGATCACCCCCTCTTCCTTCAGGCGCTGGATCCGGCGCCAGCATGGCGACTGGGAAAGGCCGACACGCTCGGCTATCTGCGCGCTGGACAGCGAAGCGTCCTCTTGTAGCAAGGCAAGGATACGACGATCGTAGGCATCCAGCTCTCCATGCATTTTCTTTTCTCCAGATCTGGATTGCACAAATTGTTCAAGTCGCCATGCCGGCATTCACGCTAGATAGTAGCGAAACAATACCTGGATTGGCGTGCCAGAATGCTGCATCACCTGCGGAGAGCACCATGTCCAATCTCGAATGGCCACAAACCCCTCCACGTCCGGACCCCGGGTCGACCGGCGCCCCGCACCAGAACGTGCGCTATCGGCTTCAGGTCGAGGCCGAACCGGACAGCCTGTGCCGCATACTCAACCTGTTCGCCCTGCAATCGCTCACACCCCATCATGTGCAGGCGTGCCAGCAGGACGACCTGCTCGAGGTGAGCATCGGCGTGAGCGGCCTGAGCTGGCACCGGGCCGAACTCATTGCACACAAGATGCGCAACCTGATCTGTGTCGGCGAAGTCAGCCTGCAGCCAGGCACTGACCTGATCAGCGCCTGCGCCTGAATCGCAAGATCCGGTAACCGTTGCCGACGGCACTTTCATCTCGCAGGGGCTAGGCTTGCCGTCGAATTGGTACCGACGAGGCAAGGATGCCCATGTATGCTCGCGACGACGGCTTTCTCGACATGAACCTGCTGCTCGATGGCCTGGCCGCGACCGGTCGCCTGGATGCAGACCAGGTTCGCCTGGCACGCAGCGACCGGCCAGAGGGCCTCCACCCGCTAGAACAGATTGCCGAGCTTACCCTGGAGGACCGCCAGCGGCCCGGTCGACGCCTGGACCTGGACACCCTCTGCCAATGGCTGGCCGAGCGGATCGGCGTGCCTTATCTGCGCCTGGACCCCATGCAGGTCGACCTGGCCCAGGTGGCCGGACTGATATCGGCCGGCTTCGCCCAGCGCCATGACATCCTCGCCGTGGCGGCCGACCCCTCGGCGATCACCATCGCCAGCGCGCAGCCCTACCGGCGCGCCTGGGAAGCGGACCTGGCCAACGGCCTGGGGCGGCCGATCAGACGGGTCCTGGGCTGTCCGCGACAGATCCGCCAGCTGCGCCAGACCCTGTTCAGCCTGGCAAGCTCGGTCCAGGGCGCCAGCCAGCAACAACTCACCGGCCTGAACGAGCTGGAACAACTGCTCCAGCTGGGCAACCGCCAGCTCGACGCCAGCGCAGACGACGCCCACATCGTGCACATCGTCGACTGGATCCTGCAGTACGCCATCGAGCAACGTGCCAGCGACATACACCTGGAGCCTCGCTTCGACCAGGCCCGGCTGCGCTATCGCATCGACGGCCTGCTTCATCAGGTCTATGCCTTCGCGACTGGCGTCGCCCTGGCATTGGTCAGCCGGCTCAAGCACCTGGCCCGCATGGATGTCGCGCAGAAGCGTCGCCCTCAGGACGGCCGTTTGAAGACACGACTGCCTGGCGGCGAGGAGGTGGAACTGCGCCTGTCGACCTTGCCCACGCCTTTCGGTGAAAAGCTGGTCCTGCGCCTGTTCGATCCGTTGCAACTGGAACAAGGGCTGGCCGGGCTTGGCCTGGACAGCCCCCTGCTGGAGCGCTGGCAGCAGCAGCTGCGACAGCCCCATGGCCTGGTCCTGCTCACCGGTCCGACCGGCTCCGGCAAGACCAGCACCTTGTATGCCAGCCTGAGATGGCTGGCGTCGCCGACGCTGAACCTGTGCACCATCGAAGACCCCATCGAGCGGCTGGAGCCGGCCTTCAACCAGCTGCAAGTCCAGCCAGGCATCGGCCTGGACTTCGCCAACGGTGTGCGCGCCCTGCTGCGCCAGGATCCCGACGTGATCATGATCGGCGAAATCCGCGACGCGAGCACTGCCCAGGTGGCGGTCCAGGCGGCGCTGACCGGCCACCTGGTGCTGTCCACCCTGCACACCAACGACGCCTGCAGCGCGATCACCCGTTTGCTGGAGCTGGGTGTCGCCGAATATCTGCTCAAGGCCACGCTGCTCGCGGTGATGGCACAGCGCCTGGTACGCATGCGCTGTGCGTCCTGCCAAGGCGCTGCGAGCCGCCTCTCGCAGGCCTGCGTGGTGTGTCGCGGCACGGGCTACCACGGGCGTACCGGGTTGTTCGAGCTGCTGGTACTGAGCGACAGCCTGCGCGCCAGGATCGGTCCCGGCATCGACCTGCCCGCGTTTCGCCGGCAGGCCAGGGCCGAAGGCATGCAGGACTTGCGTCGCTGTGGCGCGGACAAGGTCGCGCGTGGCATGACCTGCGACCAGGAAGTACTGCGAGCCTGCTGCCAGGGCTGATCGCGCTTCCAGACAGGCGCATCCGGGAACCTGATCGGCCATCCAGGATCAAACCGCTCGCCCCCAACCCCCTATCCTTCGAGGTGATCACCATGCGTTTGAAAATCGCCATCGCCGCAGCGGCCCTGTGCACGCTTCCGCTCGGCTCCGCCATGGCAGACGGCTTCTGGCGCGATGTCATATCTTCTGGCGCTACCACGGCTTCTACCTACCTGACCTTCAAGGACCACAAGCTGATCGTCGCCGCCCAGGATGATGCCGGCAGCTACGTGGCGAGCCAGGGGGCGATTCGCGGCCCCTACCTTGAAGCGGCGATGCAGAAAGTCCGTGCCGACAACCCAGGCCTCGAGGCCAGCGACATGCAGCTGGCCAACGCCATCCTGGCGCACAGCGCAGTCGCCGAGTGAACCTGCCACGGCCAGGCGAGCAACCTGGCCACGTCCTGAATCGGCCTGATGACGTTTTCTATCGGGTCGATGCCGCTTTATGCATTGCCTGGATGCGACGCCTGCGGGATGCTCTGGTCGAACGTCAGCCCTCAACACTGCTGCAGAGATCGTCATGAAGAACGTCGAAGAAATACTCAAGGCCAAGGCAGAGCACCACAGCGTATATACCATCGGCCCGGACGACTCGGTACTCGATGCCCTGAAGATGCTTGCCGAAAGAAACGTGGGTGCCCTGCCCGTGGTCCAGAACGGGCAAGTGGTCGGGATCGTCAGCGAGCGCGACTATGCTCGCAAGCTGGTGCTCAAGGGCCGTTCTTCCGCAGCCACGCCGGTACGCGACATCATGAGCGCCCCGGTGGTCACGGTCGAACCCAAGCACAACCTCGAATACTGCATGAACCTGGTGACCAATCGCCACTTGCGTCACCTTCCGGTGGTGGCCAATGGCGAGCTGATCGGTCTGCTATCGATCGGCGACCTGGTCAAGGAAACCATTGCCGAGCAAGCTGGCCTGATCCTCCAGCTCGAACAGTACATTCGCGGCGAATGATCAGTGGTAGGCGCGCTCCAGCTCGTCGAGCTGGTGCTCGAAGCTGCGCAGGCGCGCCGACCATGTATAGACCAGCACCTCGATATCGCGATTGAGCACGGTAGTGCTTGCGAACCGCTCCGCTGGCGGCTCGCCCAGGTCGAGCTGGTAACGTTCCCTGGCCATCGCGCTCGCCACGCTGGACAGGTCACGGGCATTGGCCTGCCAGTGGTGACGGCTGTCATGGACTTCGCGATCCAGCTCGCGGCATTGGCGCTTGAGCTCGTCCAGGCTCTGCTCCACTGGCGTGCCACGCAACTCGCCCATGACCTCTTCGAAGGTCCGGCTGGAATGCCAGTAGCTTCCCCAGAAATAGCGATCGAACACGGTTTCGACCCGGCGCAGGGCCACCTTGGTGTTCCAGATGGTCACCAGGGTATGCCCCTGGCGCAGTTCGCGCCTGTCGAGCTTGAGGTGCTGCCAGGCGATCCAGGCCAGGGTAGCCAGTGCCGCTGCCACCGTCACGGCGGCGGCAGCATAAAGGAACTGCATGGCATGCTGCAGTTGATAGGCGTGCCGGATACCGAAGAAGTAGCCAGCGGTCAGGGTGCCCAGGATCACCACGGCGCACCAGAAAGCCGGTGCATAGGGATCTTTCATGACCTCATCCCCCGCGTCGTTTTCCTGAGCATAGCAACGCCGAATCAGCCCATCAGGTGCCGCTCGGCGCTTATTTCTTGCGTGGGTGGAGTGCCTCGTTCAACTGGTCGATCATGACGATCCAATCCGAATCGGCAATGTAGTTTTCCTTGAGAAATGCGCGCTGCGAGTCACTCCAGAAAGGCGCGTCCACCAATTTCACATCGTCGTCCAGGGGCGAATGCGTGGTGATGAACCGTTCGATCTCGACCGGATCGTCGGGCAGGCCCAGTTGCTTGAAGATCTCGGAAAACGGATGGATCGGTGCGTCCATGGTGCCTCCTTGAGCCGGTACGCCTGCATGAGGACTGCCCGGCGATGGGTTGGATGAGCCTCCCTGGGCGAATCGAGGACACTCAGGAAGAATCCGGGCCAGGAACGACCTGCCCTTGGAGAGGTAGACAACGGAGCGGCGCCTTGAGCTCGATCGGGATGGCGACAGCCATCCAAGGGTTGCCTGTTCTGCACGCTATGGCCCAGGGTGGCGGCACGGCCTCGGGCGAGGCCGGAGATCTTCAGAGCGGTGTGCGGCGAATCGTCGCCAGCAAGGTCGCCGCGCCGATGAACAAGCCGGCGAAGGTCCGGTTCATGCGCCGCTGCTGGCGAGGCGTGCGCAGCAGACGCAACACGCGCGCGGCGAGCCCGGTGTAGCCAGCCATCACCAGCAGGTCGACGGCGACCATGGTGACGGCGATCGTCACGTACTGGGGCAGCAGTGCCTGGCGCGGATCGATGAACTGCGGCAGCACCGCCAGCATGAAGACCAGCGCCTTGGGATTGCTGACGTTGACCAGGAAACCCCGCAGCACCAGGTTCATCGGCCTGCTCACCGGCGCCGCCGCCGCGCTTTCGCCCAGGTCGGCGGGCAAGGCTCGCCATTGCTTGATCGCCAGCCACAGCAGGTAGCCGACACCGAACCACTTGATGATCTGGAACGCGGTAGCCGAGGTGGCCAGGATCGCCCCGACGCCCGCGGCGATGATCGCGATCTGCAGCACCAGGCCCAGCTGCAAGCCCAGGGCGTTCCAGTAGCCGCGCCAGAAACCATGCTGCAAGCCGCTGGACATCGAAGCGATCGCGCCAGCGCCGGGTGACAGGCTGATCACCCAGCACGCGGCAAGGAATGCCAACCAGGTTTCCATGGACATCGCTCACCTCCCTCGATAGTAGACACATCATACGGCCAGCGGCATCGGCGCTCGCCAGCGATCGATCAATCCCCAGGAACCGCGGCGTCCCTGGTCAGGGCATGGGTTTCGGCGCCACGCCAACGACGAACGGACTTCTGGAAGAACTGGCTATTGGGTATCTGCACCAGCGCGCCACCCGCCTCGGGCGTTTCGATCAAGGTGGTGAACAGCAGGTTGATCGCGATCACCCGCCCTTTCACGCCCGGCTTGTCGAGGGTTTCCACCAGTTCGACCACATCGCCGATACGGAAGGGCCCCACGGTGAAGATCAGTACCGCGCAGAGCAGGTTGGACAATACGCTCCACATCGCGAAGAAAGCCACGGCGGCGACCGCGACGAACCCGGAAAGCGCGGTCCAGAGCACGGTGGCGGAAACCCCGAGGCGTTCGAGCACGAACAGTACGGCACTGCCCATGATCAGCCAGCGCAGGCCGCCACGCACGGGCAGCAGCAGTTCCGGCGGCAGTGGATAGCGCTCGCCCAGGCGGCTCAGGCAGCGCCCGACGAAGCGTTGCAGGACGAAAGCGGCCACCAGGATCAGGAGGATCTGCACACCCAGCCAGAACGGCTCCATCCACAAGCCGGGCAGCAAGGCATGCAACGCTTCCATCAGGACAGCGCCTCCAGCTCGGCCTGCAGGCTCTCGAGAAGCTCCAGGGCCTCCATCCAGGCCTCTTCCAGCTCGCCTTCGCGCTGCTTGAGGGCGCTCTGGCGAGCCAGCAGCTCGCGCAGCTGGTCCTTGCGAGCGGCTTCGTAAAGCCCGCTGTCACCCAGCGCGGACTCTATTTCACCCAATTGCTTGTGCACCTGGCCAAGTTCACCTTCGAGCTTCTCGGCGGCGCGCTTGTGCGGCGCCAATTGCTGGCGAAGCGCCGCGGCAGCCTGGCGCTGGGCCTTCTTGTCGGTCTTGTCCGGATTGCCCGAGGCATTGGCGACCGGCGCGTTGCGCTGTCGATACTCGATCAGCCAGCGACTGTAGTCGTCCAGGTCACCGTCGAACGCCTCGACCTTGCCATCGGCCACCAGCAGGAAATCGTCCGTGGTGCTCTTGAGCAGATGACGATCGTGGGAAACCACCACCACCGCGCCGGAAAACTCCTGCAAGGCCATGGTCAGCGCCAGGCGCATTTCCAGGTCCAGGTGGTTGGTCGGTTCGTCGAGCAGCAGCAGGTTCGGGCGCTCCCAGGCGATCAGCGCCAGGGCCAGGCGGGCCTTCTCGCCACCGGAGAAATTCACCACCGGTTCGTCGACACGGTCGCCACGGAAGTCGAAGCCACCGAGGAAGTCGCGCAGGGTCTGTTCGCGCTCGGCAGGCGCCAGACGCTGCAGGTGCAGTAGCGGGCTGGCCTTGTCGTCGAGGGAGTCGAGCTGATGCTGGGCGAAATAGCCCACGGCGAGGTTTTCGCCACGCAGCAGGCGCCCGCCCAGCGGCTGGAGTTCCCCGGCCAGGTTCTTGATCAAGGTCGACTTGCCCGCGCCGTTGGGGCCGAGCAGGCCGATGCGCGCACCAGGCACCAGCTGCAGCTTGACCTTTTCTAGGACCACCTTGTCACCATAGCCGAGACGGCCCTCGGCCAGGTCCAGCAAGGGGCTGGAGATCCTTTCGGACTCGCGGAAGCTGAAGTCGAATGGCGAGTCCACATGCGCCGCCGACAGTTCTTCCATGCGTTCCAGCGCCTTGATCCGGCTCTGCGCCTGGCGCGCCTTGGTGGCCTGGGCACGGAAGCGGGCAATGTACTTTTCCATGTGCGCGCGACGGGCCTGCTGCTTCTCGTAGGCCTGTTGCTGCTGCGCCAGACGCTCGGCGCGCGTGCGCTCGAAGGCGGTATAGCCGCCTCGATAGAGATTGAGCTTGCGCTGTTCCACATGGACCACGTGATCGACCACCGCATCGAGGAAATCGCGATCGTGGGAGATCAGCAGCAAAGTGCCCGGATAACCCTTGAGCCAGTCCTCCAGCCAGAGGATCGCATCGAGGTCCAGGTGGTTGGTCGGCTCGTCGAGCAGCAGCAGGTCGGAGGGGCACATCAGCGCCTGCGCCAGGTTCAGGCGCATCCGCCAGCCACCGGAAAAGTCCCCGACCCGACGGTCCATCTGCTCGCTGGCAAAGCCCAGGCCGGCCAGCAGCTTGCGTGCGCGAGCGTCCGCGGTGTAGCCATCGGCGCTTTCCAGCTCGCTGTGCAAGCGGGCCAGCGCGGTACCGTCCTGGGCCGTCTCGGCGACGGCCAGCTCGGCCTGGACCTGGCGCAGGCGACCATCGCCGTCCAGCACATAGTCCACGGCCAGCCGGTCGAGGGTGTCGACTTCCTGGCGCATGTGCGCGATGCGCCAGTCGGCCGGAATGCGACAATCCCCGCCGTCCGGCGACAACTCGCCGCGCAGCAGGGCGAACAGGCTGGATTTGCCGGCACCGTTGGCGCCGATCAGGCCGGCCTTGTGACCGGCGTGCAAGGTCATCTCGGCGCCTTCTAGCAAGCGCTGCGGACCACGCTGTAAAGTGAGGTTGGATAGTCTGATCATGATGGTCGCGGAGTCTACCAGCTTCCACGATCACTGGCGCGAGTCGAACGATGCACACCGACCTTTGGAATCATGCAGTGGCCTTGTATGCCCGGCCAGGCGTCGAAATGGCCTGTCTCGAATTGCAGGCCCTGGGCTGCGATGTCTGCCTGCTGCTGTGCGGCACCTGGCTGCAGGCGCGTCAGGTCATGCCCGATGCCGTGCGCGCGCAGGCCTTGCGCGAGATCACGCGGGCCTGGCAGCACGACGTGGTGGAGAAACTGCGCGCGATACGTTCGAGCTGGCGCGAGGCTGCAAGCCAGGACGCGCAACTGGCTGGCTTGCGCGAACAGGTCAAGGCCCTCGAACTGCAAGCCGAACGTATCCAGTTGCACAGGCTGCAAGCGCTGGCGACGGCCTGGCCGTCGGCCCCACAAGCGCCTGCAGGCGACTGGCTGGCCTGGCTCGCCGCGGACCGGGCGCGTGGCCACGCAGCGCTGCACAGGCTGCGCGACATGGCCAGGCAAATGCGCGATCAGCCGTTAGACGACGACTGAGCCGAACTGTCGGCAACCGATTTGGAAACGTCCGCATCCGCGACTGGCGCCGGTGTCGCGGACTCTGCCAGGGGCGTCGCGGAGCCGTTGCCCACCGAACGCTGCGCCCCTTTCGAGACGGTTGGCTTGCGTGGGGCCTGGGGCTTGCGCTTGCCAGACATCGATCCGCCGGCCGCCGGCCGGTCGCTGCTGCTCGCGGCGCCGGACCTGGCCGCGGGGACGTTGGTCGAAGCGCCCCTGGCACGGCTGGCCCGGATGCCCGCGCCGCTCGGCGCGGACGCTGCGCTGGTGGTTTTCCTGCTTGCCGAGGCACTCGCGGGCGCAGCCTTGCGCGCCCCTTTGGCTGGCGCCGGCTCGACGCCAGGCCCAGCCGCCTTGGCAGCAGTCCTCGCGGTTGGCGTCTTGCGGGTCCTGGGCTGGGCCTCTTGGGCAGCCGATGCGGCAGCGCCGGTCCTAGTGGCAGGCGCCTTCCTGGTGGCACGCCTGGCTGGACCCTGAGCCTGCGCATCAAGGTCGCGCTCTCGCTGCTCCAGCGCCTGGGCGGCGGCCTCGCGCACCTTGCCCACGCCCTGGGCAATCTTCAGACTGTCCTCGACATCGCGCTTGAGACCCTGGATATAGTGGCGGGTATCGGTCTGCCGGGACTTGAGCGAGTCGAGCAGTTCTTCGAGTTCATCGATGGCACGCTTGGCCTTGCCTTGCGCCTTGGATTTGCCAGCAGCGGCGGCATCCTGCAGCTTCAGGCGCGAGTCATGAAGCTTTTCCTGTGCCTTGCCGCGTTGCTTTTCCAGCTTGGCCAGCAGTTTTTCCGCATCCGTGAGCGCCTGGGAGCAGGCTTGCTCAAGATGGTCGAGCAAGCTACCTGAAAGTTGCTGAAGCAGATGCAAAGGCGTACTGACGGGTTTCTTCTTCGCCGACATGGTCGACCTCCTGGCTGACAAGATGCGTTCATACTAGGCTGCCGCCGCAGTCACTGCCAAGGCAACCTGACATCACGACAGGCCAAACGTGTCCGACGTCCGGACGAGCCTGTCTCCATCTGATCATCGCGGGAGTCGCGTGTGTTCCGTTACCTTGCCATCAGTCTTGTCCTGGTCGCTTCATCGAGCCTGGCCGCGCCTGAACCGACGGTGTCCCAGGAGCAGGAGCTGGCCTACAGCGTAGGCGCCAGCCTCGGCCAGCGGTTACGCCAGGAAATGCCGGGTCTGCCACTGGATTCGCTAGTGGAGGGTTTGCGCCAGGCTTACCAGGGGCAACCCCTCAAGCTCGAGGCCGCACAGATCGAGGCGCTTCTCCAGCAGCACGAAGAACAGGCCGCGGCGGTTGGCGAACTGGCACGGAGCCGGCAACTCGAAGCCAGCGAAGCGACATTCATGGCTGACGAGCGGGCGCGCCCTGGCATGCACGAGCTCGAGCAGGGCGTACTGTACAGCGAACTGGTGCCCGGCAACGGCGCGCAACCCACCGCTGGCGGACGAGTACAGGTGCGCTATACGGGCCGGCTGCCAGATGGCACGGTATTCGACCAGAACCAGCAGCCGCAATGGTTCAGGCTCGACGCGGTGATCGCCGGGTGGCGAATCGCCTTGCCACGGATGAAGAGCGGAGCGAAGTGGCGACTGGTGATCCCATCGGCGCTGGCATACGGGGCCGAGGGCGCCGGAGACCTCATCGCGCCCTATACGCCTCTTGTATTCGAGGTCGAACTGCTCGCCATCGACGACTGACCGCGACTGTCAGGCCTGGACGGCGTCTTCCTGCCGGTGCGCGTTATGCAGCACTTCGATCAGGCAATCCTCCAGTTCGAAGCGCTCGTCCAGCAGGCTGCCAAGCTCGGCAAGCTTTCGGGCGAAGCGCTCGGCGTCGGTGCATTCGCCCTTTTCACAGTTGTCGTTGAAGGCCAGCGCGATCTGGGTAATGTCATCGATGCGTGGGTTGAGCTGCTCGGCCACGCCCAGGGCGCCCTGGTCGCCGAAGGCCTTGGCTTCGCTGACCAGTTGCTCGCAGACCTCGAAGTGCCAGGCCGAGACATAGTCGACGAGAATCTCGCAGAAGCTTCCGTTATGCGCCTTGTCGGCGAACGCCGGCTTGGTGTCGCGCAAGGCGCTGTATGCCTCGACCAGTTCCTGGCGCTCTGCCAGCCAACGGTCGATCAGCTTGTGTACCCCGCCCCAGCGCTCCTGGGCATTCTGACAACTATCGAGCATGACGATATCTTCCTTCTGGGTAATGCCGCTGCACCTGATGGCGCCAGCGCGCCGCGACCAGGTGGGGTCAGCAGGACGGCATCGAGCAGTTGTGGTTTCAGTATGCGTGCAGGGCAGAGTATTCCCGCCCATGCTGCCCTTCAAGGTACGCAGGGGAGAATGTTCATACAAGCGTTTGATGGCTCGGCAGGCTGCCACTGGTCGAACAGCGCCTCTGCGCCGTGGCGCAGGTCATTCCAGAGCGGAGCGCCCCAAGCGTATCGACAGATCGGCAAGCAGGCGTGACAAGGGCAGCAAGGCCAGCAGCAGGAAAGCCAGCAGGCTCCATTCAGGCAGGGTCAGATCGAGAAAGCTCCAGCTCGTCGAAACGCATTCCGGCCCTTCGAGCACCAGCGCCTTGAGCGATTGGACCAGCCCGGACAGCCCGCCTGCGCTGGCAGCCTGCTCGCAAGGCAACCCCAGCTCACCCGCCGCGCCGTGCAGCCAGACCTGCCGCGCGGCCAGCGCCGCTCCGCTGCCAGCGAAGAGCAGGGCCAGGCCGGCGTAGCCGTGCGCGCCCTTGCGGCCAGGCGCCTGGATCGCCATGCACAGGCATGCCAAGGCATAGCCACCGAGCAGCACCCGCTGTGAATGGCACAGGTTGCAAGGCAGGCCGGTGTTGGATTCAAGGTAGAAGCTGGCGATCAGCATCGACAGCGCAGCCAGAAATGCCGGGAAGTAAAGTGAACGCAAGCGGGCCAGCGACATTTATCAAGTCCTGGAATGACTGGGGGACCGAGGAACGTTAGATGAAAGACGCTGTTTGTTTCAAGGCGCTACAGTGCAGATAAATCGCTGATTAGTAGGGAAAATTACTTAATTTAAGTAAGAATTTTCCCAAACGGTGCCGAAGCGTCTCGGCACGCAGGAAGAAATGCTTCCCAAGCCAGGCGAACCCGCGCCTGCACGCGGGCTCGCGAGCCTCTCAGGCCTGGATCTTTTCGGGCAGTGGAAGCGTCAGCAGGCGCTCGTCCAGAAGCCCCAGCCCTTCCTCGAACAGTTGGTTGCTGCGCCTGGTTTCGCCGAGGCTGGCGAGCAGGCGGGCCAGCTCGGCGCAGGTTTCCGGGTTGCGCTGCACGCGCAGGCTGCTTTCCAAGTAGTCGCGAGCCTTGCCCCAGAGCTGATTGCGCAGGCACAAGCGACCTAGCGTGAGCAGCAGGCCGGGATCGTCTGCATGTTCCTTGAGCAAGCCCTCGGCGAACTGCAACTGCCGCGCCGGATCCTCGCCACGCACCAGTCCGTAGAGTCGCGCCAGATGGCTTTCGTACTGCCGCTTGAGCGCCGTGCGCAGCACCTGCTCGGCGTCGGTCTGGGCATCCATCTGGCGTAACTGTTCGGCATAGGCCAGCAGCAGTTGCGGTTCCTGGCGCTGCGCCGAGCCAAGCGCCTGCCAGGCTGCTTCGAGCGATTGCCGAGCCGCCTGGGTATCGGTACCGCGGGTCGACGCCAAGGTCAGGTTCTGCCCCCAGGCCCGCTGTTCCAGTTCGGCGAGTTCACTGGCTGACAGTACCTTGTGCTTGCGCAACTCCGGGAGCAGGTGAATCAGCGACGGCCAGTCGCCTCGGCTCACGTGCAGGCGTTGCAACAGCCGCAGGACCTGGGTGTTGCCTGGGTAGCGGGCCTGCATGGCCTGCAAGGTTTCCAGGGCCTGTTCGTTGTCGCCCCGATCCATCTGCAATTGGGCATGAGCCAGGGCGATGCCCAGTTCAGCCTGGGGCTGGCGCTCCAGCGCCCGCTCGAGCAGGCTGTCGCTGTCTTCGCGGCGGCCGAGTTCGTTGGCCGCGCGGGCCGCGCCCAGGTAGAAGAGCAGCGGCTGGCGCTCGGCTTCGGCGGCGCGCTGCAAGTGGCGCTGGGCACTGGCCCAGCGGCCTTCGGCCAGGTCCAGCTGGCCCTGCTCGATGGCCAGTCGAGTGCGACGGCTGCGGTTGCGCCGTGACCATGGATTGACGACACCGCTGGAGACCAGCACCAGGCCGACCAGGTAGCGCACCAGCAGGGCCAGCAGCACGACCGCCAGCAGCAGGCCAAGCGCTGCCCACAGGCCGGACTGGTAGCGGAAGCCGCCATAGGCGATCAGCACGTAGCCGCTGTGCTTGGCGATGGCGATACCCAGCGCCGCGGCCACGACGATGGCGATGACCGCCAGCAGGTAGACGCGCTTCATGGCTTGGCCCCCTCGCTTTCCGCCGGCAGATGACGTCGCGCGATGTAGGCCTGTACCGCCGCGAGGCTCTCGGCCAGGTCCGGGACTTCGACCGCGACCGGTTCCTCGGCCAGACGGTTGAGGCTATCGAGCATGGCCTGGCTTTGCGGGTTGTCGGCATTGAAGTTGGCCAGCAGGACGCTGCGCGCATCATCCAGCGCCTGGGCGTAGACCTTGGCCTGGCCATTCAGCGCCGCCCACTGGGCCTGCTCGATGGTCAGGCTCAGGGCCAGGCGCAACTGGTTGAGCGATTGTCCTGCCAGCAGCGGCCGGACGTTGTCATCGGCGCTGAAATCGATCTGGAAATACTTGGCGATCTCGGACCACCACTGCGACCAACGGCTGGCGCCGTCGCCATCGGAAGTCAGGGCGCCCATGGCATCGGCGCCGCTGTCGAAGTCCGGCGACTGCGCGCTGAGCTGCTGCGCCAGCTCACGCTGCGCGGCAAGCTTGAGGAACAGCCCGGTACGATCTGGCTGGCGGGTACTGTTGAGCGTGGCCAGGCTGCGGGCCAGTTGCTCGCGAGCGGCGAAGGCAGCCGGATCGCTCTGCTCGCGAAGGATCTCGTCGGCCCCTTCGACCAGCGCCCGCGCGCTATCGATGTCCTGCAGCGCCGACAGACGCAGGGTAGCCAGGCGCAACAAGTGCTCGGCCTCGGCCAGGCGCCAGTCCTTGCGGCTGGCGCCCAGGACCGTCTCCAGGCGCTGGCTGAGACGTTGCTGGTCGCCCTGCAACTGCGCGACCAGGCGCCGACGGTCTTCCAGCTCGCTGGCTGCCGGCAGGCTGGCCAGTTGCGAGGTGATCTGCTGCTCGCGCTGCTGCAGGGTCTCGGTGCGCTCGCTCAGCGCCTGCAGGTGCTGGCCCTGGCCTTGCTCGCTGCCCTGCAGCTGGCGTACCTGCCACACCCCCCAGCCGCCTGCCGCGGCGCCTACCGCGCCGAGCAGCAGGGCGAGCACCGCCAGCCCGTTGCCAGCGCGTCGCGGCTGCGGGCCAGGTCTGGTTTCCGGTGTCTCGGGCACCGATTGCCGTTCATTGTTGGACAAGACAGTTTCGCTCACGTATCCATCCTTTGCATTGGGGCGCGTCGCACGAGCGCTTGGCGCCTAAGAGGCAGGTACAGCGCTGCGCTGCACGGCTGCCATCAAGGCCGCGGTACTGGCACCGCGGCAATCCACAACGTTATGGGCACCCGCCTCGCGCGCTCGGGCCGCGACTCGTGGGCTGGGCACGAAGAGCGGAAACTGCGAAAGGCGCGGCCAGTCGCCGCCCGCCAGGTATTGCAAGTGCTCGAGGCCTTGCCCACTGCTGACCACCAGGCCATTGAGGCGTTCCCCGTCGATCAGCCGCGCCAGGGTACCAGCTGGATAGTCAGGCAACCGGCGGCGATACAGTTCCAGATATTCGACACTAGCACCTTGCTCTGCAAGACGCTCGGCCAGCAGTTCACGACCTCCTTCGCCGCGCACGATCAACACCCGCGACGAAGCTGCGCCGATCGATTGGCGCAGCGCCGCCAGGCCCAGCAGGGCTTCGCTGTCGTCCCCGGCAGGTGGAAAGTGCACCGTCACCCCATGCGCCTCGAGCACTTGCGCCGTGCCGGCGCCTACGCTGAACCAGGCCGTGGTCGGCAGCGCCAGGCCCAGCGTGGCCAATCGCTCGGTCAACAAGCGCGCGGCCGGCTTGCTGACGACGATGATCGCCTGGTAGCGATCCAGGCCATGCAGGGTATCGGCATGCACCTGGTTGGCAGCCAGCGGCTCGATCGCCAGCAATGGCAGGCTGCGGCTGAAGATGCCGGCCCCGGCCAGCGCCTGGGCTTGCGCGGCGCACTCCTGCGCCGGCCTGGTCAGCAGCAGGCGCCAGCTGTTCACGAGTGACCGGCCTCGCCGTAGACGACCCGGAGGATTTCATCGGCGCCTTGCGCCAGCAGGTTCTCGGCCACCTCGACCCCCAGCGCTTGCGCGCTGGCCCTCGGCCCGCGCGCCTCGGCGGCCAGAATCAGACCACCATTGGGCTGGCCGACCAGGGCGCGCAACCACAGCTCGTCGCCCTCCAGTACCGCGTAGCTGGCGATCGGCACCTGGCAACCGCCGTTCAGGCGCTTGTTGAGCGCACGCTCGGCCACCACGCAATCGGCCGTGTCCAGGTGATGCAAGGGGGCCAGCAGCGCCTGGATATGGCTGTCGGCGCTGCGGCATTCGATGCCCACCGCACCCTGGCCACCTGCCGGCAGGCTGTGCTGGATGTCGAGGCTGGAGGTGATGCGTGCCTGGAAACCAAGCCGGATCAGGCCGGCGGCAGCGAGGATGATCGCGTCATAGTCGCCGGCATCGAGCTTGGCCAGGCGGGTGTTGACGTTGCCCCGCAGGAAGCGGACCTGCAGATCGGGCCGCATGGCCAGCAGCTGGGTCTGGCGACGCAGGCTGGAGGTTCCGACGATGCTCCCAGGTGGCAGCTCGGCCAGGCTGGCGAAGCGGTTGGAAACGAACGCATCGCGCGGGTCTTCCCGTTCGCAGATGCAATACAGGCCCAGCCCCTCGGGAAAATCCATCGGCACGTCCTTCATGGAATGCACGGCAATGTCCGCTTCATGCTCGAGCAGCGCGGTTTCCAGTTCCTTGACGAACAGACCCTTGCCGCCGATCTTCGACAACGGCGAGTCGAGCAGCTTGTCGCCGCGGCTGACCATGGGCACCAGCGATACCACGAGCCCTGGATGAGCCGCCTCGAGGCGGGACTTTACATGCTCGGCCTGCCAGAGGGCCAAGGCACTTTTGCGAGTGGCGATACGGATTTCGCGAGTGGACATGGAGCGCCCCGAACGAGAGAAATACCGCCGATGATAACAGCTCCGCCCAGGGAACTAGCAGCGCTGGCTCATCTGCGCCGTCCCTGGCCAGGCTCGACGGCCGCTCGCGCGCCTACAGCGCCTGCATGATCTTGCGCAGGCCGGCCACATGCCGACGGCTCACCGTCAGGGCATCACCCTCGAGGCCCCTGAGGAACAGCTGGAAATGCCCGAGCGGCGTGCGTTGCAGACGCTCGATACGCTCCAGCGCGACCAGGGCATTGCGATGAATGCGCACGAAGCGTCCGTCGAACTCGTCCTCCAGTGCCTTGAGCGGTTCGTCCAGGAGTACTTCGCCCCCGTCATGGCGCAGGGTCACGTATTTGTGGTCGGCGATGAAATAGATCACCTGCCCCAGCGGGATCAGCTCGATGCCCTTGCGGGTGCGGGCACTGATGTGACTGCGTGGTCCGGCACCGCTCTCGTTGGCTGGCCGGGTCAATGCGGCCAGTTGAGTCCGGTTCGGCCGCTCGGCCTTGCGCAAGGCTTCGCGCAGCGCCTGCGCCTGCACGGGCTTGGTGACATGGCTGAGGGTACTGCCGCGGAACACCTGGCGGGAGGTTTCATCGTCCTCCATGCAGAACACCACGGCAGGCGGGGCCTCGCGTTCGCACAGCCGGGCCGCGACCTGCAGCCCATCGAGGCCTGGCATCGCGATGTCCAGCAGGACGACATCGGGCTTGAGGCTATCGATCAGGGCCAGGGCTTCCTCGCCGCTGGTGGCGCCAGGCTCCAGCACGGTATACCCCTCCAGTTCGCCGAGCAGGCGGCTCAGGCGCTCACGGGATTGGGATTCGTCATCAACGATCAGGACATTCATATTGCGCTGGATTCCTGAATGAGTCTCGCGACTGGCTGGCATGTCGGTGTACAAAGGATCGACACCACGGTCCACGCTCAGACCAACGCGATGGCCAAAGATTCATTGGGCCGGCAGCCTGCCGACCCCTCTGTCCAACTGTAGACGGTCCGTGGAACACTGCCGTTCAATCGTAGATGGCCGCTGTTCCGACAGCCTGCGTCGCTGGCGGGCATTCTCTTGCCCGTTGCCCTGCGGCCAGCAGTGCAACCCTGCTATGATCGGCGCCAAGTTTTCCAGATCACGCCAGCTACGAGTGAATCATGAGCACCGACAAGACCAACCAGTCCTGGGGCGGCCGTTTCAGTGAGCCCGTCGACGCCTTCGTCGCCCGCTTCACCGCTTCGGTCGACTTCGACAAGCGCCTGTATCGCCACGACATCATGGGTTCGATTGCCCACGCCACCATGCTGGCGCAGGTCGGCGTACTCGACGAGGCCGAACGCGACAGCATCGTCGACGGCCTGCGAACCATCCAGGAAGAGATCGAGGCGGGCAAGTTCGACTGGCGCGTCGACCTGGAAGACGTGCACATGAACATCGAGGCACGCCTGACCGAGCGCCTCGGCATCACCGGCAAGAAGCTGCATACCGGCCGCAGCCGCAACGACCAGGTGGCGACCGACATCCGCCTGTGGCTGCGCGACGAGATCGACCTGATCCTCGCCGAGATCACCCGGCTGCAGAAGGGGCTGCTGGAACTGGCCGAGCGCGAGGCCGAAACCATCATGCCTGGCTTCACCCACCTGCAGACTGCCCAGCCGGTCACCTTCGGTCATCACCTGCTGGCGTGGTTCGAAATGCTCTCGCGTGACCACGAGCGCCTGGTCGACTGCCGTCGTCGTACCAACCGCATGCCACTGGGCAGCGCCGCCCTGGCCGGAACCACCTACCCGATCGACCGCCAGCTGACCTGCAAGCTGCTCGGCTTCGAGGCCGTGGCGGGCAATTCCCTGGACGGTGTCTCGGACCGGGATTTCGCCATCGAATTCTGCGCCGCGGCCAGCCTGGCGATGATGCATCTGTCGCGCTTTTCCGAGGAGCTGGTGCTATGGACCAGCGCCCAGTTCCAGTTCATCGACCTGCCCGATCGTTTCTGCACCGGCAGCTCGATCATGCCGCAGAAGAAGAACCCGGACGTGCCTGAACTGGTGCGTGGCAAGAGTGGACGGGTGTTCGGCGCCCTGACCGGGTTGCTGACCCTGATGAAGGGCCAGCCGCTGGCCTACAACAAGGACAACCAGGAAGACAAGGAACCGCTGTTCGACGCGGCCGACACCTTGCGTGACTCCCTGCGTGCCTTCGCCGACATGGTGCCTGCGATCAAGCCGCGCCATGCAGTCATGCGCGAGGCGGCCCTGCGTGGTTTCTCCACCGCCACCGACCTGGCCGACTACCTGGTACGCCGCGGCCTGCCCTTCCGCGATTGCCACGAGATCGTCGGCCACGCGGTGCGCCATGGCGTCGAAACCGGCAAGGACCTGGCCGAGATGAGCCTGGAAGAACTGCGCCAGTTCAGCGACCAGATCGAGCAGGACGTCTTCGCCGTGCTGACCCTCGAAGGTTCGGTCAACGCCCGCAACCACATCGGCGGAACGGCACCGGATCAGGTCCGCGCCGCCGTCGCTCGCGGCAAGGCGCTGCTGGCCTCGCGCTGAAGCGCATTCCATGCCGTTCGCGCGCCTGGCCATTGGTAGTCCAGGCGCGCGAACGGCTCGGCAGCGAACGACGCTTCAGCGCCTGGCGCGCATCTTTTCCAGGAAGGCTGGCATCAGCGCCTCCTTGTCGGCGGTGATCCTGGCCATGTTCGGACCCTTGCGCAGTTGCTCGAGCAATGCGCTGGCCTGCGGGAAGTCGGCCAGCAGGTCCAGGTTCAACACCTGCTTGCCGACCGCCGCGGCAAGGTCCACCGAGAAGCAGAACATCACGTCCGCCAAGGTCATCTGCTCGCCGCCGACGAAGGGTGCGAAACGCCCGTTGCGCTTGAGCGTGGCGAATCCGGCCAGCAGGTCGGCGCGGGCCTTTTCCTTGACCAGCGGCTCGACCGCCTGGCCAAAGAAGGCTTCTGCGTAGCAGGTACGCGCGGGCAGTTCGATGTACAGTTCGATCTGCTTCATCAGCTCGTGCACCTTGGCCTGGGCGAACGGGTCCTGGGGCAGCAATGCCTTGCCACCGCCCTCGCTGCGCTCGATGTAGTCGAGGATCACGCTGGTCTCGCTGAGATAGCCATGTTCGGTTTCCAGCACCGGCACCTTGCCTCGAGGGCTGACCGCCAGCGCCTGGGGCGTCTGTTCGGGGAAGAACAGGACTTCCTCGAAAGGCACGCCTTTTTCCAGCAGTGCCAGCTTGACCATGTTGTAATAGTTGCTGACGGGAAATCCGTGAAGCTTGAGCATGGGACAGCCTCCAGGCCGTAAGGGAAATGGCTGGGCAGTTATAGACCGCGCGGGGCTTTTCTGGCCAGCGCCGTGATGCTGTCGATGCTTGGGCAGTGCCCGCACAGCCGTGGCAAACCGAAACCATCATCCACAGGAGCAAGCCATGAGCGAGTCCAACGATGTCGACTACGACAACGAAGAAGAAGCCTTTGTCGAGGCGACCCTGACCGAGGCCATCGAGAACCAGATCGAAAGCGGCCAACCACCCGCCGCCAGGGCCACCTACAACAAGCTGAGCCTGGTCGGCTACGCCCGCGAAGATATCCTCAACCTGATGGCCCATGTGCTGGCGATCGAGATCGAGACCATGCTGGGCCAGGAACGTCCGTTCGATGAGCAGTGGTATGAGAGTGCTCTACGCGCGCTTCCGGAGCTGCCCCCCGAAGCGGACCAGGGCAACGCCTGAAAAGGCTGACTACACTTCTGACTTCGGCATCGGCAACGGTGCCCCGTCGTTCCCTGAAGTCAGGAGTCGCCATGTCATTCACACCTGAGCTGATCGCCGAACTGGAAGTCCTCGCCCTGTTCAACCTGGACAGTAGCCAGGAAGGCATCAAGGTCCACAGCAATGCCTCGCCCGCGCTGATCGCCGCCGCCACCCGCCTGCACGACAAGCAGCTGACCACCCAGCCGGACGGCGGCTACCTGACCAGCCTGGGTCACGATGCCGCCGAACACGCGCAACAACTGCTCACCATCCTGGCCAAGGTAGAGACAGCCTGACCCGGTCGTCTCGAACAGGCCGCTACCCGAGGTCGCTTCACGCGGCCTCGTCAGCGGGCCGCCAGTCGGTAAAATGGCGCCAATAATCCATTAGCCACTTATCCAAGCCTTGTACTCAGGTAAACTGCGCTGTCCCGCTCCACCTGAATACGCGATGACCCACCCCACCGAAATCTGTCTCGATCCGGACCAAGGCATCGATCGCGAGGTCCTGGCCGAATTACGTGCTCGCTTCCTGCAGCTCAACGAACGTCGCCTGGCACGTGCGCTGAAGGGCCTGTCGGCGCGCCGGCGACAGGTCCTGACCTTGCTGCCGTTGCTGCTCCACGTCAATCACCCCGCGCTGCCCGGCTACGTATCAGCCACCACCGCGGCCGGCGTGGCGGGATTCGAACCCGGCGCGCCGCTGCTCGACGCCGCGGCCCGCCTGGGCGGATCGCCTGATTGCGAAAGCTGGACGAGCGACCCGGCCCGACCCATCCATGGCCTCTACCTGATGGGCAGCCTTGGCACCCTGGCCCAGGCCGAACAGAGCGACATGGACCTGTGGATCTGCCATGCCCCGGACCTGGCGAAGCACGACCTGGCCGACCTGACCAGCAAGTGCCGGCTGCTCGAAGCCTGGGCAGCGAGCCAGGGAGCCGAGGCTCACCTGTTCCTGATCGAGTCACGCCGCTTCGCCCAGGCGGCAGGCACGGACGGACCGGCCATCGACAACAGCGACAGCGCCCGGCAGTGCCTGCTGCTCGACGAGTTCTACCGCACGGCCATATGGCTGGCAGGCCGCACGCCGTTGTGGTGGCTGGTGCCGGCCGAGCGCGAACGCGACTACCACGCTTACACGCAGGCCTTGCTGTCCAGGCAACTGATCCAGGCCGACGATCATCTCGACCTGGGTCACCTCGCCGAGCCAGCGCCGGGAAAGCTCGTCGAGGCCGCGCGCTGCCAGTTGCGCAAGGGCCTCGACTCTCCCTACAAGTCCCTGCTCAAGCTGCTGCTCGTCGAGGTCTACGCCACCGAGCATCCGCACGTGCGCTACCTGAGCCTGGACTTCAAGCGGGCAGTCTTCGCCGGCCCGCCCGACATCGACCGGCTAGATCCGTACCTGATGATCTACCGACGCATCGAGCGGTACCTGTTGGAAAGCGGCGATGACCGTCGTCTGGAGCAGGCCAGGCGTAGTCTCTACCTCAAGACAGGCCGGCGCCTGAGTGGTCGAGCCGGCCTGGCGCAAGACAACTGGCAATCCTTGCTGCTGGGCAGGCTGATCGAAGAATGGGGTTGGCCGGGCGAGCATCTGGTCGAGCTCGATGGACCAGGCCAACCTGACGCTGCACGGACCAACGCGCGACACAGACTGCTGCTCGATGAACTGGAGCACAACTATGAACGGCTGGTGCGGCTGGCCACGCCCCGGCCCGAATGACCGGTCTACACGTGCACCTCAAAGGTCGTAGTTGCCATCGGCCTCGGGTTGGTACTCCACCGCCAGCAGCGTGAGCTTGAGGGTCTTTCCGCCTGGCGCCGGCCAGTCGATCTGGTCACCCACCGACAGGCCGAGCAAGGCACAGCCGATCGGCGCCAGGATCGATACATTGCCTTCACGGCCGGCATCCTTCGGATAGACCAGAGTCAGGTGGTAATCCTTGCCGCTGGACTCCTCGCGGCAATGCACGCGCGAGTTCATGGTCACCACGCCGGCGGGCACCTGGTCATGGGCCACGATCTGCTCGGCACGGTCCAGCTCGTCCTGCAGGGCAAGCGCGCCGGGGCTGTCTTGCGCAAGATCATCGAGCAGGCGCTCGAGACGTTGCACATCCAGACGGTTGAGGATCAGCGAGGGACGGGTGCTCATGATGCGGCCGGACTCCTTGTTCACATGCAGATAAAGCAAGACCCCGCACCAGAGTGCAGCGCTGCCTGGATGAGCCGCCGCGACTGCGTGGGTCGACGACGATTCGAAGAAACAGCGCCACGCCCCGGAGCGGGGTCAGCGACTTGTTCGGCAGAGCCGAGTGAGCCCGACCCTACCACAGCCGGGCGAATACTCAAGCCCCAGCGTCAGCGCAGTTCGGCCTGCGCGCGCCGGGCCACCGCCTCGCGGCAGATCTGGCGCCTGCGCTCGTCATCGGCCGAGCGCCATTCACGAATATGCTCCACCGGGCGATGGCAACCGCTGCAGACGCGTTTGCTGTCCAGGCGGCAGACGCCCACGCAAGGCGACGGCACGGCCGGGCTGACATTGCTGTAGAGCGGCTTGGGCGCTTGGGCTTGGCTGTTCATTTCAGATCTCGTCGAAGTCCAGCTTTTCGCCGGCCCGCTCCCAGACGATTCGCTCGAGCATCTCGCCGAGCAGTTCCTCGCTCTTCTCGCAGACCCATTTGCCGCTTTCTTCGTCGTAGTCGAAGTGGAAGCCACCGGAGCGATCGGCCAGCCACAACTGGCGCAACGGCTCCTGACGGCTGAAGATCAACTGGCTGCCGTTGTCGAACTTGACGGTCAGCACCCCGGCGGAATTCTCCATGTCCAGGTCCAGGCCGCTTTCGTCGAACAAGTCCTCAAGGGCCTGTTGGGTGGCATCGACCAGATCGTGGAAGCGCGCTTCAGTCAAACTCATTGCAAGGACCTCGAAGATGGTTGCACAGATGCAAGCCGGGCAAGATACGAGCGCCGGGGCACGAATGCAAAGGATAACGTCCGCCAGGCGCCACCACAGCCCTTGCCCGCCAGGCGGGCCGGTCGCTGAATAGGCAAGCAGGCGACCGCTCGGTATACTCGGGCCCAATACTGCATATTTCGAAGGATTTCGCCAATGAAGCGCCTGATTTCCTCCCTCGCGGCGCTGGTCGCTGTTGCCTGCCTCGTATCGGCCTGTGGGCAGAAAGGCCCGCTGTACCTGCCTGACGAAGGCAAGGAAGGCCAAGATCACTCCGCCTCGCACCAGCACTCGCATCAGCACCAGTAAGGGACCCCAATGGACGCTTTCAACTACCGCGACGGCGAGCTGTTCGCGGAAGACGTGGCGCTGTCGACCATCGCCGCACGCTTCGGCACGCCCACCTACGTCTACTCGCGCGCCCATATCGAGGCTCGCTACCGCAGCTACACCCAAGCCCTGCAAGGGACCTCGCACCTGGTGTGCTTCGCGGTCAAGGCCAACTCCAACCTGGGCGTGCTGAACCTGCTGGCGCGCCTTGGCGCAGGCTTCGACATCGTTTCCGGCGGCGAGCTGGAGCGTGTCCTGGCCGCTGGCGGGCGTGCCGACCGAGTGGTCTTCTCCGGAGTCGGCAAGACCCGCGAGGACATGCGCCGCGCGCTGGAAGTGGGGGTCCATTGCTTCAACGTGGAGTCCGCCGACGAGCTGGAGCGCTTGCAACAGGTCGCCGCCGAGCTGGGTCTGCGCGCGCCGGTCTCGCTGCGCGTCAATCCGGACGTCGACGCTGGGACTCATCCGTACATCTCCACGGGCCTCAAGGAAAACAAGTTCGGCATCGCCATCGACGATGCCGAGGCGCTCTACGTGCGCGCCGCCCAGCTGCCAAACCTGGAGGTGATCGGTGTCGACTGCCACATCGGTTCGCAGCTGACCACCCTCGAACCCTTCCTCGATGCGCTGGACCGCCTGCTGTTGCTGGTCGACCGCCTGGCCGAGTGCGGCATCCACCTGCGTCACCTGGACCTGGGCGGCGGCATTGGCGTACGTTATCGCGACGAAGAGCCTCCGCAGGTAGCCGACTATGTCAAGGCCATCCGCGAGCGCGTGGGCGACCGCGACCTGGCGCTGGTCTTCGAGCCGGGCCGCTACATCGTGGCCAATGCCGGCGTGCTGCTGACTCGCGTCGAGTACCTCAAGCATACCGAGCACAAGGACTTCGCCATCGTCGACGCGGCCATGAACGACCTGATCCGCCCGGCCCTGTACCAGGCCTGGATGGGTGTCAGCGCGGTCAGGCCGCGCGGTGGCGAGGGACGGCCCTACGATCTGGTCGGGCCGATCTGCGAGACCGGCGACTTCCTCGCCAAGGCGCGCGTGCTCGACCTGGCCGAGGGTGACCTGCTGGCCATCGAGTCGGCGGGCGCCTATGGTTTCGTCATGAGCTCCAACTACAACACCCGCGGTCGCTGCGCCGAGGTGCTGGTCGATGGTGACCAGGCCCACGAAGTGCGTCGCCGGGAAACCGTGGCCGAGTTGTACGCTGGCGAAAGCCTCTTGCCGGAGTGACCCCATGCTGCTGCGTTTCACCAAGATGCATGGCCTGGGCAACGACTTCATGGTGCTCGACCTGGTCAGCCAGCACGCGCACATCCAGCCCAAGCACGCCAGGCAATGGGGCGACCGCCATACTGGCGTGGGCTTCGACCAGCTGCTGATCGTCGAGGCGCCGAGCAATCCCGATGTCGACTTCCGCTATCGGATCTTCAACGCCGATGGCTCGGAAGTCGAACAGTGCGGCAATGGCGCACGCTGCTTCGCCCGCTTCGTGCTGGACAAGCGACTGACCGCCAAGAAGCGCATCCGGGTCGAGACCAAGGGCGGCATCATCGTCCTGGAGGTGCGCAATGATGGCCAGGTCTGCGTCGACATGGGCCCCCCGCGCCTGGTCCCGGCCGAGATTCCCTTCCAGGCGCCGGCCCAGGCCGCGAGCTATCCACTCGAGGTGCAGGGCCAGCTGTTCGATATCGCCGCCGTCTCGATGGGCAATCCCCATGCCGTGCTGCGCGTGGACGACGTACGCAGCGCACCGGTGCAGGAGATCGGTCCGAAGATCGAGCATCACCCGCGCTTTCCACAACGTGTCAACGCAGGCTTTCTGCAGGTCGTCGATCGTCACCATGGCAACCTGCGGGTGTGGGAGCGCGGCGCCGGGGAAACCCAAGCCTGCGGCACCGGTGCGTGTGCCGCGGCCGTTGCCGCGATCAGCCAGGGCTGGATGGACTCCCCGGTCGCGCTCGACCTGCCAGGCGGGCGCCTGAGCATCGAGTGGGCCGGGCCCGGAAAGCCAGTATTGATGACCGGGCCTGCCGTACGTGTCTACGAAGGACAGGTTCGTCTTTGAGCGAGTAACCGCCATGACCGATCAGCCAAAGGCTTCCAGTGCAAGCGCCATCCTCGACACCGAGGCCGTGGTGGCTTATCTGCGGGCCAACCCGACGTTCTTCGCCGAGCATGACGAATTGCTCGGCGAGCTGCATGTGCCCCACCAGCGCGGCGATAGCGTATCGCTGGTGGAACGCCAGCTGAAATTGCTGCGCGAACGCAACATCGAGATGCGTCATCGGCTGTCACAGCTGATGGACGTGGCACGGGACAATGATCGACTGTTCGACAAGACCCGCCGCCTGATCCTCGATCTGCTCGATGCCGCCAGCCTCGAAGAGCTCGTCATGGCTGTCGAGGACAGTCTGCGCCAGGAATTCCAGGTGCCCTTCGTCAGCCTCATCCTGTTCAGCGAAAACGCCGCCTCGGTGGGCCGCTGGGTCAGCTCCAGCGAAGCGCAGCAAGCCATTGGCGGGCTACTTGGCGGCGATCGCCCGGTCAGTGGCAACCTGCGCGATCATGAGCTGGCATTCCTGTTCGGCGAGCAGCAGCGCACGCAGGTCGGCTCCAGCGCCGTGGCGACGCTGCAACACCAGGGCTTGCATGGCGTGCTGGCCATCGGCAGTCACGACCCACAGCACTACAAGAGCACGGTCGGCACCCTGTTCCTCAGTCACATTGCCGAAGTGCTGGGACGCGTGCTGCCCCGCTTTACCCAGACCTTGCGTCCGGTGCGCTGATGAACAGCCAGCTGGAAGCTTATTGCGCGTACCTGCGCAACGAGCGCCAGGTTTCCGAGCACACGCGCTCGGCCTATCGGCGTGACCTGGAAACGGTCATGGCCTATTGCGAACAGCAAGGCATCGGCAGCTGGAGCCAGCTGGAAATCCGGCAGCTGCGCCAGCTGGTGGCGCGCCAGCACCATCACGGCCAGTCCGCGCGCAGCCTGGCGCGACTGCTTTCGGCAGTGCGCGGCCTGTACCGCTACCTGATCCGCGAAGGCCTGTGTCAGCATGACCCGGCCAGTGGCCTTTCGGCCCCCAAGGGCGAGCGACGCCTACCCAAGACCCTCGATACCGACCGCGCCCAGCAACTGCTCGACGGTGGCGTGGACGACGATTTCATCGCCTGTCGCGACCATGCCATCCTGGAACTGTTCTACTCCTCCGGCCTGCGTCTGTCGGAGCTGACCGGACTCGACCTGGAGCATCTGGACCTGGCCGCCGGGCTCGTGCGGGTCTTGGGCAAGGGTGACAAGACCCGCATCCTGCCTGTGGGCCGCCAGGCTCGCGAGGCGCTGCAACGCTGGCTCAAGATGCGCGGCATCGCCGCTCCCCGGGACAATGCCCTGTTCCTGGGGCGCCATGGTCGACGGCTAGGCCCACGGGCCGTCCAGATGCGCCTCAAGGCGGCAGGCGAACGCGAGCTCGGCCAACACCTGCACCCACACATGCTCCGCCATTCCTTCGCCAGCCACCTGCTCGAGTCATCCCAGGACTTGCGTGCGGTCCAGGAAATGCTCGGTCATGCCGACATCGCCACGACCCAGATCTATACGCACCTCGACTTCCAGCACCTGGCCGCGGTGTACGACAGCGCCCACCCACGGGCCAAACGCAGCAAAGGCACAGACTCATGAGCATCAAGCTGATCACCTTCGACCTTGACGACACCTTGTGGGATACCGCGCCGGTGATCGCCAGCGCCGAGGTCGTCCTGCGCGACTGGCTGCAGGCCAACGCCCCAAACCTCGGCGGCGTGCCGGTCGAGCACCTGTATGCCATCCGCGAGCGCCTGGTGCAGGCCGAACCGGGCCTGAAGCATCGCATCAGCGCCTTGCGTCGACGCGTGCTGTTCCAGGCCCTGGCAGAAGCGGGCTACAGCGAGAAACACGCCCAGGCGCTGGCCAACGAAGGTTTCGAAGTGTTCCTGCATGCGCGGCATCAGGTCGAAGTCTTCCCGGAAGTCCAGCCAGTGCTGGAAATCCTGCGCCACCGCTACATGCTCGGGGTCATCACCAATGGCAATGCCGATGTCCATCGCCTGGGCCTGTCCGACTACTTCAGGTTCGCCTTGTGCGCCGAGGACCTGGGCATCGGCAAGCCAGACCCGGCGCCGTTTCGCGAAGCGCTGCAACGGGGCCAGGTACCAGCCAGCGCGGCGGTGCACGTGGGCGATCATCCAGGCGACGACATTGCCGGAGCTCAGCGTGCCGGCCTGCGCGCGGTGTGGTTCAACCCGCAGGGCAAGGCCTGGCAGGGCGAGCAAGCGCCAGATGCCGAGATTCAGCGGCTTTCACAATTGCCGGAGGTAATCGCGCGCTGGAAGCCGTGAACGCGTCTGGCCAGCCCTGGCATCCGACAAAAAAGCCCGCGACGACGGCGGGCTCTTTCGTTGGCGAAGCCGCTCAAATAGGGCGACTACCGTATTTGTTGTCAGGCTTCTTGGGCGGATCGGCGACGACGTTGGCTTCGACCTCCTGGATCTTGCCACCGCGAGCCAGGAACTCTTCCATGGCGCGAGCCAGGGCGTCACGTTCCTTTTGCTTGGCCTCCAGGCTGGGCATCTCGTCTACCGAGACGGCCGCCTTGGCCTTGCCCTTGGCAGCCGGAGCAGGGCTGTCATCTTCACCGGCGTCTTCGACACTGTCGTCAGCCGCGGCCTCGAGAGCCTCGTCGCCCTCGTCCTCGTCCCCTACTTCGAGGTCATCGTTTTCCAGATCATCGTCGCTCATGTTCTACCCCATGACGTGCGCAAAGCAGATTTTAGTTGGAGCCAGTGACGCCGTAGACCGGCGACCACCTGCAAAAATTCAATGGACTTCGGGGATCGCCAACGCCTGTCGCCACCCATGACACAAGATGGCCAGGCTGCATGACCTGCTCATTGCAGGCACCGACGCAATCCGGAGCCGCCCGGCATTCACCCACCCGGCTGCCATGCCGATACCGACGCAACCGGTGGTCACGGGACATGGCTTGGCCCCCTTCGGCGCGCATTCTAGCGCGCCCGAAGAAAAAGCAAAGCATCAGAAATACGCTGCGCGCTGTAAGTTTTGCGCACCTGTCGCGAATAGGGCAGGTAAACCGTTTCCGTTACCCGCAGCGACAATCCGCAGACAAGAAAATGCCCGGAAAACCGGGCAAAGAATCAAGCTCGAGCCACAAGTGCAATGACTATCCCCACGATCATCCTGCAGCTTGTTAACTCGCAGCTAGCCCCTCAAAGGTTGTAGCCGCGCTCGTTGTGCTGGGCGAGGTCGAGACCGACCGACTCTTCTTCTTCGTTGACGCGCAGTCCCATGACCACGTCGATGACCTTGAGGATCACGAAGGTCACGATGGCGGTATAGACCACGGTGAAAATCACACCCTTGGCCTGCACCCAGACCTGCATGCCGATGTCCTGTACCTCGCCGAAGCCACCCAGGGCCGGAGCGGCGAACACGCCGGTGAGGATCGCGCCGACGATGCCACCGACGCCATGCACACCGAAGGCGTCCAGCGAGTCGTCATAGCCCAGCTTGCGTTTGAGGCTGGTGGCGCAGAAGTAACAGACCACACCCGAGACCAGGCCGATCACCAGGGCGCCCATCGGGCCGACCGTACCGGCGGCGGGGGTGATGGCCACCAGGCCGGCGACCACGCCGGAGGCGATGCCCAGCGCGCTCGGCTTGCCGTGGCCGATCCACTCGGCGAACATCCAGCCCAGCGCGGCGGCGGCGGTAGCGATCTGGGTCACCAGCATGGCCATGCCGGCGGTGCCATTGGCGGCGGCGGCGGAGCCTGCGTTGAACCCGAACCAGCCGATCCACAGCATGGCGGCACCGATCAAGGTGTAGCCCAGGTTGTGCGGCGCCATCGGCGTGGTCGGATAGCCCTTGCGCTTGCCCAATACCAGGCAGGCCACCAGCCCGGCGATACCGGCATTGATATGCACCACGGTGCCACCGGCGAAATCGAGCACGCCCCAGTCCCACATCAGTGCGCCGTCACCGCTCCAGACCATGTGCGCGATCGGTGCATAGACCAGGGTGAACCAGACCGCCATGAAGATCAGCATCGCCGAGAATTTCATGCGTTCGGCGAAGGCTCCGACGATCAGTGCCGGGGTAATGATGGCAAAGGTCATCTGGAAGGTGACGAAGACCGCTTCCGGGAATGCCGCGGTCAGGCTCTCGGGCGTCACGCCGGCCAGGAACGCCTTGGACAGGCCGCCGATGAAGGAATTGAGGTTGAGTACGCCCTTTTCCATGCCGGTGGTATCGAATGCTAGGCTATAGCCATAGACCATCCACAGGATGCTCATCAGGCCAGTGATGGCGAAGCACTGCATCATCACCGAGAGCACGTTCTTCGAACGCACCATGCCGCCGTAGAACAGCGCCAGGCCGGGGATGGTCATGAACAGCACCAGCGCGGTGGCGGTCAGCATCCAGGCGGTGTCGCCGGCATTCAGGGTGGGGACGGTTTCCTCGGCCAGGGCCAGCCCGGGCATTGCGAGGGACAATAGGGCTCCTGGCCCCGCGATCTTGCGCAGAGTCATGTTGTTCTTCTCCTGGGGCTTTGGGGTTTGGTGAAGCGTTGGGTCAGATCGCGTCGGTGCCGGTCTCGCCGGTCCGGATACGGATCGCCTGCTCCAGATTGACCACGAAGATCTTGCCGTCGCCGATCTTGCCGGTGTTCGCCGCCTTGGTGATGGCGTCGATCACTCGATCCAGGTCGTTGTCGTCGATGGCGACCTCGATCTTGACCTTGGGCAGGAAGTCGACCACATACTCGGCACCGCGATACAGTTCGGTGTGGCCCTTCTGTCGACCGAAGCCCTTGACCTCGGACACGGTGATGCCCTGCACGCCGATTTCCGACAGCGATTCGCGCACGTCGTCCAGCTTGAACGGCTTGATGATGGCAGTGACTAGTTTCATGAAACTTTCTCCCGATTAGGTGGACTTGCCCCAGGAAAACAAACCCGTCTCAAGTCTAAGCGCAGCGCCTGGCTTTGTAACGCATCGTTGCCGGTATCCGGTTGATCGACGTGCACAGCCTGCCGTGCAGAAGGATCCTTGGAGCCTTGCCTGCACAGCTGCTGGTCCGTAGGAGCTGCATCGGTGCATGGCTTGAGCATGGCTTTGCAGGTTCCTTGCCAGCTCCATAAAAGTCTTTGGATACAAGCATTTGCTGCTTGGCGGGAGTCTTGGTCCAGCGTTGTCAGGGTTCAACCGCACACTTTCGGTGCGACCCGTCTGCTAAGAATGCGCAAAAAGCGTGCAACGGCAGCGGAAAAAATCGCCGTGCTACAATGATTTTCCATTACCGACCTGCGGAAGAGTCGATCATGCTTGCGCCAAAAGCCTTTCTCGATGCCATCAGCGACCAGGCGTCACGTCTGTTCAGTGGTGATACTGCGCAGCCGCGCGCCGAACTCGAAGGTCAGTTCAAGGCGCTCATGCAAAGCGCCTTCAGCAAGCTGGAGTTGGTGAGTCGGGAAGAGTTCGACAGCCAGATGGCGGTCCTGGCGCGCACTCGGGCTCGCCTGGAAACCCTGGAGAAGCAGTTCGCTGCCCTGGAGGAACGTCTTGGCAGTGTTTCTGGCACGCAGGCGCAGAACCTGCAACCCTCTGCCCTTTACCCGGTATGGCTGTTTTCCTATGGCACCTTGCAGGACAAGGCCGTGCAACTGGCCAAGTTCGGCCGCGAGCTGACTGGTCAGGCTGACAGCATGCCAGGGTATCGCCAGGATTGGGTCGAGATCACCGATGCCGAAGTCGTCGCCACCAGCGGCAAGAGCCGCCACCCGATCGTGTTTCCCAGCGGCAATGCAGAGGACAGCGTGAGCGGCATGGTCTTCCAGATCAGTGAAAAGGAACTTGCCGCCGCTGATGATTATGAAGTGGCGGACTACAAGCGTGTCGAAGTGACACTGGCTTCGGGGCTGACTGCCTGGGTTTATATTCGTGCCTGAATGGCCTAGGTGGCGACTGTACCAGGCCGCACCGACAGGTTCGCCGTGCTTCAGCACTATCGGTGGCTTTGGTCCCGCAAACAGCCATTGATAACACCAAGCACGACGCCTGCACCACACCATGTTTCACGTGGAACAATGCAATTAGCGCGCGCTGTCCTATGGAAGCTGTATGCGACGCATCTTGTATACCCTAGATTTCATCGCCCGGTCTGTACGACTGGAGCAGGTCCTCGCCCCCAGACCTGCCACTGAAAGCGACGTAGCACATGACTGATTCTGGTCACAGGAACGCGGCCTATGCCGCCAAAGTGCTCAGCGATCTGGCAAAAAACGATGATCGACGACCTGCAGATGGCGTAGCCTCGTCATGGGTGGCTGTCCGTTCCCCTGGCTCGACCAGCCGCGCCCTGAGGCAACCTGTCGTCTTGACCGCACCCCCTGGAATTTGATGGGGAGAATAATTCGGTTACAATAGCTGAAACGTTTCACAGTCCTTGCCTTCCTGGAAGGCAGGCGCGCGGGCGTTCATGTTGCTCAAGCCGCTGAATCCATCCAACAACAAGCCAGCGCTGAAGACATTACCCATCGAGGTCGATGCCATCGGCCTTACAAGACCACCAATCGTCCCGCTCGAACCGTCCGACCAGCCATGCTGCCCCCAGCATGGGTCGCCGGGTGTCGATACGAGCGAACGGCGGGTGGATAACGTACTGGTATTGGATTATTCAATGTTCAAGAAGGCAAGCAAGACCCTGCTGGGTCTGGCAGTCGTTGCCAGCTTCATGCAGGCACACGCTGAAGAGACCAGGAAGGTCGATGTACTGCTGGTAGGCGGCGGTATCATGAGCTCCACCTTGGGTATCTGGCTCAATGAGCTCGAGCCAGGCTGGTCGATGGAAATGATCGAGCGCCTCGACGGCGTGGCCGAGGAAAGCTCCAACGGCTGGAACAACGCCGGCACCGGCCACTCGGCCCTGGCCGAGCTGAACTACACCCCCGAAGACAAAGATGGCAAGATCAATATCTCCAAGGCCATCGAGATCAACGAGGCGTTCCAGATCTCGCGTCAGTTCTGGTCCTGGCAGGTACGCAACGATGTGCTGAAGAACCCGCACTCGTTCATCAACTCGACGCCGCACATGAGCTTCGTCTGGGGCGATGACAACATTCGCTTCCTGAAGAAGCGCTACGAGGCGCTGCAGGCCAGCCCGCTGTTCCGTCCGATGCAGTACTCCGAAGACCACGCGCAGATCGCCAAATGGGTGCCGCTGATGATGGAAGGGCGTGACCCGAACCAGAAGCTGGCCGTGACCTGGACGCCGATCGGTACCGACGTCAACTTCGGCGAGATCACTCGTCAGTTCGTCCGTCACCTGCAGACCAAGGACAACTTCGCGCTGCACCTGTCCAGCGAAGTGCAGGACATCTCGCGCAACAAGGACGGTTCGTGGCACGTCGAGTACAAGAACCTGAAGGATGGCAGCAGCAAGGCCACCGACGCCAAGTTCCTCTTCATCGGCGCCGGCGGCGGCGCGCTGAAGCTGCTGCAGAAGTCAGGCATTCCCGAGGCCAAGGAGTACGCGGGCTTCCCGGTCGGCGGTTCGTTCCTGGTCACCGAGAACCCGACGGTCGCCATGCAGCACATGGCCAAGGCCTACGGCATCGCCTCGACCGGCGCGCCACCCATGTCCGTCCCGCACCTGGACACTCGCGTCCTGGATGGCAAGCGCGTCATCCTGTTCGGCCCGTTCGCAACCTTCTCCACCAAGTTCCTCAAGCAAGGTTCCTACTTCGACCTGCTCAGCAGCATGACCCTGCACAACACCTGGCCGATGGCTCGCGTGGGTATCGACCAGTACCCGCTGGTCGAGTACCTCGCCGGCCAGCTGATGCAGTCCGATGACGATCGCTTCGCCGCCCTGCAGCAGTACTTCCCGCAGGCCAAGAAGGAAGACTGGCGCCTGTGGCAAGCCGGTCAGCGCGTGCAGATCATCAAGCGCGACGAGCAGCTCGGTGGCGTGCTGAAGCTGGGCACCGAGGTGGTCGCTTCCCAGGATGGCTCGATCGCCGGCCTGCTGGGCGCCTCGCCAGGCGCATCCACTGCAGCGCCGATCATGCTGAACGTGCTGGAAAAGGTGTTCAAGGACAAGGTAGCCACTCCCGAGTGGCAAGCGAAGATTCGCCAGATCGTGCCAAGCTACGGCACCAAGCTGAACGACTCGCCAGCCAAGGTCCAGGAAGAATGGAACTACACGTCCGAGGTCCTGCAGCTGACTCCGCCGCCAGTGATCGATGCTTCGGTCGGCACCTACACCGAACCGGCCAAGCCGGTGGAAAGCAATCCGGCCAACGACATGGCACTGTGATTGCCTGAGATGGTCCGCCACGCGTGGGGCCATTGAAGAAGTTGCATGAAAGCCATGCACCTGCTCGTCAGGTGCGTGGCTTTTTCATGTCAGCCGCCTGCC
Source organism: Pseudomonas sp. Marseille-QA0332 (assembly GCF_054950175.1). NCBI lineage: Bacteria > Pseudomonadati > Pseudomonadota > Gammaproteobacteria > Pseudomonadales > Pseudomonadaceae > Pseudomonas > Pseudomonas sp. Marseille-QA0332. Next base: position 3,638,610 of record NZ_CM143106.1, on the reverse strand, counting down.
ATTGGCGCGATGGCAAGCGCCACTCGAACAACCTGGCGCACGAAATTTCCAGACCCTCGGGGATATCCGCCAACCGGCACGCGTCATACTCAAGACTCATGACGCCTGGAGACGGCCCGACGACCCTGCGCTCTGAAGCAAGCGGTCCGAATGGAAGCTTCCTGGTTTTCCAACCAAACCAGGCACGCCGAACTAGACTCCCATCCAAGACCTACGCGGAACCCGACATGGGCGAACATTCAAACAAGCGAGCTTGCTCTTCCTGCAAGGATGGCACGGCACTGGACTTCGACTTCAGCATGGCTTTCCAGCCGATCGTGGATCTGCGCGACCGTAGCGTCTACGCCTACGAGGCGCTGGTGCGCGGCCTCGATGGCAGCGGCGCGATGGCAGTGCTTGGCCGGGTCAACCAGCACAATCGTTATGCCTTCGACCAGGCCTGCCGGATCAAGGCCGTGGAACTGGCCGCACGCCTGCAGATCCCTTGCCTGCTGAGCATCAACTTCCTGCCCAATGCGGTCTACCAGGCGGCCAACTGCATCCGCGCCACCCTGGCCGCAGCGCGGCGCTTCGGCTTCCCCACCGAGCGCATCATCTTCGAGATCACCGAAAGCGAAGAACTGGTAGACAAGGAACACCTCAAGAGCATCATCCACGAATATCAGCTGCGGCGCTTCAAGACCGCCATCGACGACTTCGGCGCGGGCTATTCGGGCCTGAACCTGCTGGCCGAGTTCCAGCCGGACATCATCAAGCTGGACATGGCGCTGGTTCGCTCGATCGACTCGGACAAGGTCCGCCAGGCGATCACCGAAGGCATTCTCGGTGTCTGCCGGGTGTTGAAGATCGAGGTGATCGCCGAAGGTGTCGAGACCGTGGCCGAGATGCACGAGCTGCGGCGCCTGGGCGTGAACCTGTTCCAAGGCTTCCTGTTCGCTCGCCCCGCATTCGAGACGCTGCCGCAGGTGGATTGGCCGGCCGCTTGACGCCTGTCGATTCCCAGCCTCAGGCCGAGAAAAGCAGCGCTGCTGGCTGTCCGATATCATGCATCCCTGGCAGCGCACCCGGGCGCCTCGAAAACCGCCAGGCAAACGCATCAGTTTGGAGACAAGTCGTTGACAGAATCGAAGACGCGGGTGAGCAACCAGGCCACCGGCAACCTTTCCCATCCTCAGAAAGACATCTTCTTCGCAGCCGTGGAAACGACCCGGATGCCGATGATCGTCACCGACCCCAATCGACCGGACAATCCGATCATTTTCGCCAACCATGCGTTTCTCGACATGACCGGTTACGATCTTGAGGAAATCATCGGACGCAACTGCCGCTTCCTGCAAGGGCCGGAAACCGATCCCGCGGTAATCGCCACGGTCAGGGAGGCCGTCGCGCAGCGAGTCGATCTCTCGACCGAGATTCTCAATTACAAGAAGGATGGCTCGACCTTCTGGAACGCCCTGTTCATCTCGCCCATTCTCAACGAGAAGGGCGACCTGATCTATTTCTTCGCCTCGCAGCTGGATGTCAGTCGGCGACGCGACGCCGAGGATGCCTTGCGCCAGGCACAGAAGATGGAAGCCCTGGGCCAGCTCACCGGTGGTATCGCCCATGATTTCAACAACCTGCTGCAGGTCATGGGCGGGTACATCGACCTGATCGGTACCGAAGCCGAGAAGACCAACCTCAACATCGACCGCATCAAGCGCAGCGTCGGCCATGCCAAGGCCGCGGTCGATCGTGCCAGTACGCTGACCAAGCAGCTGCTGGCCTTCGCCCGCAAGCAGAAGCTGCAGGGGCGCGTGCTCAACCTCAACCAATTGCTGAACACCGTCGAACCGCTGATCGAGCGCACCTTCGGTTCGGAGGTCAGCATCGAGTACGACCTCGAAAGCGGACTGCGCAACTGTCGCATCGACCCGACCCAGGCCGAAGTGGCGCTGCTCAATATCTTCATCAATGCCAGGGATGCCCTGATAGGACGCCCCAGCCCCCACGTATTCATCGAGACACGCAATGTCATCGTCCGCGACCTGGCGAGCATTTCCTACGATGGCTTGTTGCCCGGCAGCTACGTGAGCATCGCCATCACCGACAACGGCATAGGCATGCCGGCGAGCATCCGCGACCGGGTGATGGACCCCTTCTTCACCACCAAGGAAGACGGCAAGGGTTCGGGCCTGGGGCTTTCGATGGTCTACGGCTTCGCCAAGCAATCAGGCGGCGCGGCACGCATCTACACCGAAGAAGGCATCGGCACCACATTGCGTCTGTATTTCCCGGTGGACGATGCCAGCATCACCCATCAGGACCAGTTGAAACATCCCGAGCGCAAGGCGGGCACCGAGCGCATCCTGATCGTCGAGGATCGCCCGGACGTGGCGGAACTGGCGAAGATGGTGCTCGAGGACTATGGCTACGTGGCGGACATGGTGCTCAACGCCCGCGAGGCGCTCAAGCGCTTCGAAGCCGGCGAGCATTACGACCTGCTGTTCACCGACCTGATCATGCCCGGCGGCATGAACGGCGTGATGCTGGCCCGCGAGGTCAAGCGCCGGGTACCGCAGATCAAGGTGTTGCTCACCACCGGCTATGCGGAGAACTCCATCGAGCGCACCGACGCCGGAGGCTCGGAATTCGAGGTGGTGTCCAAGCCATGCATGCCGCATGACCTGGCTCGCAAGGTGCGGCAGATCCTGGACGGGCCGAACGGCATCGCCTGACGCTGCCCGTGGCCCTGGCCTGGTCGTTCAGGCCAGGGCCACAGGAACGACCTCACTCGTTGATGCGCGGATGCTGGTCCACCAGCAGCTTGCGCTTGGCCTCGAGCTCGGCGATCTGGGCGTCGATGTCCTCGATCTTCTGTTCGATGTTGTCGTGGTGCTCCTTGAGCAGCTCGCGGGCTTCATCGATGTCCGAGGCAGCCGGCGCCGCGCCACGCAGAGGCTTGTTGGCCGTCTCGCGCATGGTCAGGCCGGTGACCAGGCCGATGACTGCCACCACCATCAGGTAGTAGGCCGGCATCAGCAGGTTCTGGGTCGATTCCACCAGCCATGCTGCCAGGGTCGGGGTAAGGCCGGCGATCAGGATCGAAATGTTGAAGGCGCTGGCCAGGGCGCTGTAGCGGATGTGGGTCGGGAACATCGCCGGCAGGGTCGAGGCCATCACGCCGGTGAAGGAATTGAGCAGGATGGCGAGGATCATCAGCCCGGCGAAGATCAGCCCGAGCACATCGCTGTTGATCAGCAGGAACGCCGGAATCGCTAGCAGGAACAGGCCCACGCTGCCACCGATGATGAACGGGCGGCGGCCGACCTTGTCGCTCATGAAGCCCATCAGCGGCTGGATGAACAGCATGCCGATCATCACCGCGATGATGATCAGCACCCCGTGGTTTTCGCTGTAGCCCAGGTTGTGCGACAGGTAGCTCGGCATGTAGGTGAGCAGCATGTAGTAAGTGACATTGGTGGCGATCACCACCCCGATGCAGGTCACCAGGCTACGCCAGTGCTTGGTCGCGACTTCCTTGAACGAGACCTTCGGGCCTGCCGCGAGACCTTCGCGATCACCCTGCTCGAGCTTGTCCACATGCTGTTGGAAAGCCGGCGTCTCTTCCAGCGCGTGGCGCAGATAAAGCCCGATGATGCCCAGCGGCAAGGCCAGGAAGAACGGCAGGCGCCAGCCCCAGTCGAGAAACTTCTCCTCACCCATGATGCTGGAGATCAGCACCACTACCCCAGCGCCCAGGACGAAGCCGGCGATCGAGCCGAACTCCAGCCAGCTGCCGAGAAAGCCGCGCTTGCGGTCCGGAGCGTATTCGGCGACGAAGATCGATGCCCCGGTGTATTCACCGCCCACCGAGAAGCCCTGAGCCATCTTGGCCAGCAGCAGCAGAACCGGCGCCCAGATGCCGATCGAGGCATAGGACGGGATGAGCCCGATGGCGAAGGTACTCAGCGACATGATCACGATGGTCGCCGCCAGCACTTTCTGTCGACCGTACTTGTCCCCCAGCGCGCCGAAGAACAGGCCGCCCAGCGGTCGGATCAGGAACGGCACGGAGAAGGTCGCCAGGGCAGCGATCATCTGGACGCTGGGGTCGGCGCCGGGGAAGAATACCTGGCCCAGTACATAGGCGACGAAGCCGTACACACCGAAGTCGAACCATTCCATGGCGTTGCCAAGAGCGGCGGCAGTGATGGCCTTGCGCATCTTGGCGTCGTCGACAATGGTGATGTCTTTCAAACCTATGGGGCTGACGCGCTTTTTACGTATTTTCATGCAGGGTTACCTTGCGACTGTGAAGGCCCGCGCGAGGCGAGGCTTGATGCCAGGGCGCGAAAGCTGGCGCCGGAGTCGTCGTGCCAGCCATTTGCAACCTTTTGCATCTGAGCCGGAAAGTTTCCAAATAATTCAGCGAGGCGCGGTTTTTCCTCGTCCTGGAATCCGGGGGCGCTGCGTAGCCATGGTGCTGGCACGGACAGTCTGTCCATCGGCGCCCTAGCTCGCCAGACGCCCTTGAAAAGCCCTGATTCAGTTGTCGACCTCGCAAGCGATCCCGCTGGCCTATGCTTGCCCAGCCGCAGGAGCGGCCTAGTCAACGGATCACGGAGTGTCCATGTCTCTCGCCCTCGTCCATAGCCGCGCCCAGGTCGGCGTGCTGGCGCCCCATGTCAGCGTCGAAACCCACCTGGCCAACGGCCTGCCCAACCTCACCCTGGTCGGCCTACCCGAGGCCACGGTCAAGGAAAGCAAGGACCGCGTACGCAGCGCCATCGTCAACTCCGGGCTGGACTACCCTGCCCGGCGCATCACCCAGAACCTCGCTCCCGCCGACCTGCCCAAGGATGGCGGGCGCTATGACCTGGCCATCGCCCTGGGCATCCTCGCCGCCAACGGCCAGGTACCGGTGGCGAGGCTGGCCGAAATCGAATGCCTTGGCGAGCTGGCCCTGTCCGGCGCCTTGCGGCCGGTCCAGGGGGTACTGCCGGCGGCCCTGGCGGCGCGCGAGGCCGGGCGCGCCCTGGTGGTGCCGAGCGAGAACGCCGAAGAAGCCAGCCTGGCCAGCGGCCTGGTGGTATATGCAATCGACAACCTCCAGGCCCTGGTAGCGCACCTCAATGGCCAGGTGCCCCTGGCGCCGTATACGGCCAATGGTCTGCTCTGCCAGAGCCGGCCATATCCCGACCTCAGCGAGGTACAGGGCCAGGTCGCGGCCAAGCGGGCCTTGCTGGTGGCTGCGGCGGGCGCGCACAACCTGCTGTTCACCGGGCCACCAGGAACCGGCAAGACCCTGCTCGCCAGCCGTCTGCCCGGCCTGTTGCCGCCGCTGGACGAACACGAGGCGCTGGAAGTCGCGGCGATCCAGTCGGTCAGCGGCCAGGCGCCACTGAGCAGCTGGCCGCAGCGACCCTTCCGTCACCCCCATCACTCCGCCTCGGGACCGGCGCTGGTTGGCGGTGGCAGCCGCCCGCAGCCTGGCGAGATCACTCTCGCCCACCATGGCGTGCTGTTCCTTGACGAACTGCCAGAGTTCGAGCGGCGGGTCCTCGAGGTGCTGCGAGAGCCTCTGGAGTCGGGCGAGATCGTGGTCGCACGCGCCAAGGACAGGATTCGCTTCCCAGCACGCTTCCAACTGGTCGCGGCGATGAATCCATGTCCCTGCGGCTATCTGGGCGACCCGACCGGCCGCTGTCGCTGCAGCCCTGAACAGGTCCAGCGCTACCGCAACAAGCTGTCCGGCCCATTGCTCGACCGGATCGACCTGCACCTGACGGTAGCGCGCGAAGCCACGGTGCTCGACGATCGGCCCAGCGGCGAATGCAGCGCCGACGTCGCGCGCCAGGTAGCTGCCGCGCGGGCGTTGCAACAACAGCGCCAGGGCTGCGCCAACGCATTCCTCGAGCTGCACAAGCTACGCCGCCACTGTGCCTTGCGCGCCGAGGACCAGGCATGGCTGGAGAGCGCCTGCGAGCGGTTGACCCTGTCATTGCGTGCCGCTCATCGATTGCTCAAGGTGGCGCGCACCCTTGCCGACCTGGAGCAGGCCGAGAGGATCGCCCGGCCACACTTGGCAGAGGCGCTGCAGTACAGGCCGGGGGGATGACTCAACTGGCGGCGCGGCATGCGCACGGTGAGCGTGCAGGCCGCGTCGCCTTGGCGCGATACCCTACTGCGTGAGAAACAGCCTTGGATGTCGATTGACAGCTGCAAACGGCGCCGGCTCGCTTGTTCCACCTGCCTGATCGGCGCTCACGACTTTCACACGCACCTTAGCCGCGATCCATGTCCGATTCGAACAATCGCTGCAGCTCCAGCCTCGCCTCCTCGGTGGTCTGCGCCACCTTGGCCTTGTCATCGAGGATCAGATGCTGGGCTCGCAGCACTTCCTCGTCGTGCTCGGTGAAGCGCTGGATGCGGTCCTTGGCCTGTGCGTCGCTCAACCCCAGGCCGACCAAGGTGCGGCGGGTGATTTCCAGGCTGGAGTGATAGGTCTCGCGGATCGGTTCGGCGCCGACATCGACCAGCTTGTGGACATGCTGGCGGTTACGCGCCCGGGCCAGGATCTTTAGGTGCGGGTAGCGACGCTTGGCCTGTTCGGCGATGCGGGTAGTGGCATCCGGATCGTCCGTGGTGATGACCAAAAACTGCGCTTCGCCGACCTTGGCCGCATGGAGGATTTCCGGGCGCATCGGGTCGCCATAGAAGACCGGCACCTTTTCGAAGGTGCGGGTCATCTCGATCGCGTCGACCGAGGTGTCCAGCGCGATGAAGGGAATGTTCTGCGCACGCAGGATGCGCGCGACGACCTGGCCCATGCGGCCCATGCCGACGATCACGGCACGTGGCCGGTCACCATCGATGGCCTTGTAGTGCTCTGGCACTTCGCCAGTGGCCTGGGCGCGGCTCGACAACCGTGCGCTGGCCAGCAGCAATAGCGGCGTCACGGCCATCGACAGAGTGATGATCATCAACAGCAGGTCATGGGTCTGGCTGTCGAACAGCCCCTGGTCCTTGCCCAGCTTGAAGACCACGAAAGCGAACTCGCCGCCAGCGGCCAGGACCACGCCCAGGCGTAGCGCGCTGGCGCCACCAAGGCCGCCGATTCGACCGACCAGCATCAGCAAGGGCAACTTCACCAGGATCAGCAGCGCTGTCAGGCCGATCAACAGGCCTGGCATCTGCCATAGCAACCGCAGGTTGGCGCCCATGCCGACACTGATGAAGAACAACCCCAGCAGCAGGCCCTTGAAGGGTTCGATCTGCGATTCCAGTTCGTGCCGATACTCGGAATCGGCCAGCAGCAAGCCTGCCAGGAACGCACCCAGGGCCATCGAGATGCCTGCTTCTTCCATCAGCCAGGCAGTACCGATCACCACCAGCAGCGCGGTCGCGGTGGACACTTCCGGCAGGCCCGTGCGTGCCACGATGCGAAACAGGGGACGCAACAGGTAGCGGCCGCCAACGATGACGATGGCGATGCTGGCGAAGACTTTCAGACCATGCTCGAAACTGTCCTCGGTGGTGCCGGCAGCACTGCTGGCCGCCAGCAGGGGGACCAGGGCGATCAACGGAATGGCGGCGATGTCCTGGAACAACAGGATGGCGAAAGCCTGGCGGCCGTGGGGTGCGTTGAGCTGCTTGCTCTCGGCCAGGCTTTGCAGGCCCAAGGCCGTGGAGGACAGCGCCAGCCCCAGGCCCAGGACCAGCGCCGTGGACACAGGCTGGGCGAAGCCGAACAGGGCAACCGCGCCAATGACCGCACCAGTCAGCAGGACCTGCGCCAGGCCCGCGCCGAATACCGACTTGCGCATCAGCCACAGCCGCCTGGGCGACAGTTCCAGGCCGATGATGAACAAAAGCAGGACCACGCCCAGTTCGGAAATGTGCGCGACGCTTTCGGTATCGCGGACCAGGCCGAGGGCCTGGGGGCCGATCACGACACCGGCCAGCAGGTAGCCGAGCACGGCGCCTAGCTGCAGGCGCTTGGCCAGCGGAACGGTGATGACGGCGGCGACCAGGAAGATCACCACGGTCTGTAGAAGACTGCCTTCGTGTGGCATTGCTCGTGCTCCATGAGCTGCGCAGTGGCAGCGTTGCTGCGAGTAGGGATCCACGCCACCGCCTGGAATTCTGCTATCCAGCGCCTGGCGGACGAATCGCGTGGTTGCCATACAATAAAAAACGTGACGTTGCTGCGCTAGACTGCGTAAAACGCCCCGAGCGTTCCACCAGGAGAACGATGTTTGGAAGATCTCAATTCTCTCTACTACTTCACCCAAGTGGTCGAGCATGGCGGCTTCGCCCCTGCCGGCCGAGCCCTGGACATGCCCAAGTCGAAACTGAGCCGACGCATCGCCGACCTCGAGGAGCGGCTGGGGGTACGCCTGTTGCACCGTACCAGCCGGCACTGCTCGCTCACCGAGATCGGCCAGGCCTATTACCAGCGCTGCCTGGCCATGCGCGTGGAAGCCGAGGGCGCGGCAGAGATCATCGAGCGCAACCGCAGCGAACCCCGGGGCCTGGTGCGGATAAGTTGCCCGACGACCTTGCTCAACGCCTGGGTCGGGCCGATGCTGACGCGCTACATGGTGAAGTATCCATTGGTAGAACTGTTCATCGAAAGCACCAACCGCCGCGTCGACCTGCTTCACGAAGGGTTCGATGTCGCCCTGCGGGTGCGCTTCCCGCCCCTGGAAGACACCGACATGGTGATGAAGATACTCGGCAACAGCACCCAGTGCCTGGTCGGGCTGCCGTCCTTTCGCGAACAGTTGCCCGAGGGCTTCGCGCCGCAAGCCCTGGGCCAGCTGCCCAGCGTGCACTGGGGCGGCTTGCAGCGCGACTATCAGTGGGAGCTGTTCGATGAACAGGACCTGACGCGTAGCATGGTGATCGCACATACGCCGCGGATGGTGACGGATGACCTGTTCGCCTTGCGTCACTTCGTCCTCGGTGGGGTAGGTATCGCCCATCTGCCGCGGGTGGCGGTACGCGATGACCTGGCCACGGGGCGTCTGGTGGAAATGCTGCCGGGCTGGCATCCACGCTGTGGAATCGTGCATGCCATCTTCCCGTCGCGCCGAGGGCTGCTGCCCTCGGTGCGCTCACTGATCGATTTTCTGGCCGAGGCGTTCGCCGCCAGCGACATGGCCTGAGTCGCTGGCGTCTGCCGATGCGCGCCAAGCCGAGGCAAGCGCGCGTCAACGCTGGCCTTGGCTGGCAAGGAAGGCCAGCAGGTCCTCGCTCAGGCGAACGGCATGGGTCACCACGAAACCGTGCGGTGCGCCACCGTAGACCTTCAGTTCCGCGCCGGCGATCAGCCCGGCGGCTTTCTTGCCCGTGGTCTCGAACGGCACCACCTGATCGTCATCCCCATGGATCACCAAGGTCGGCACGTCGATCCTGGCCATGTCCGGACGAAAGTCCGTTTCGGAAAACGCGGTCACGCACTCGAGGGTGCCCTTGAGCGAAGCCAGCAAGGCGATGTTCAGGGTCTGGGCCTGGATACCTTGCGAAACCTGCTGGCCATGGTTCAGGCCGTAGAAAGTGCTGGCGAAATCGGCAATGAACTGCGCCCGATCGGCGCGCAGCCCTTCGCGAATACCGTCGAACACCGACTTGTCGACACCGTCCGGGTTATCCTCGGCCTTGATGAAGTACGGCGTCACCGCTCCCAGCAGGACCAGACCGGACACGCGCTCGCTGCCGTGGCGGGCGATGTAGCGCGTCACATCGCCGCCGCCCATGGAGAACCCGACCAAGGTGACCTCGCGCAGGTCCAGATGCTCGATCAGCTGGGCGATATCATCGGCGAACGTGTCGTAGTCGTAGCCATCCCATGGCTGGCTGGAGCGACCGAAGCCGCGACGATCGAAGGCAATGGCACGGTAGCCACGGCTGGCCAGGAACTCCATCTGCACGTCCCACATGTCCGCATCCAGCGGCCAGCCGTGGCTGAACAGCACCGGCCTGCCGCTGCCCCAGTCCTTGTAATAGATGGCCGTGCCATCGCGAGTGACTAGCGTACTCATGAGGTCCTCCTCAAAGGTGTGTCTGGGTCTTGAGTATGGCGTGGAAACAAGGTTCAGCCGCCTGGGCAGGCGGCTGGCCGGTTGATCAGCCTTGCCGCGCGGCGGTCAGCGCATCGTAGCTGGTCATCAGGTTGCGGTAGTCCGGGATATGGTTCGAGCACAGCGCGGCCAGACCCTCGACGTCGTTGCGCCAGTCGCGGTGCAGCTCGCAGGCCACGCCGAACCAGGTCATCATCTGTGCGCCGGCAGCACTCATGCGGGCATGCGCGGCGTCGCGGGTCATCTCGTTGAAGGTGCCCGAGGCATCGGCCACCACGAACACTTCGAAGCCCTCTTCCAGGGCCGACAGCGCCGGGAACGCCACGCAGACCTCGGTCACCACGCCAGCGATGATCAGTTGCCTGCGACCGGTGGCCTTGACCGCCTTGACGAAGTCGTCGTTGTCCCAGGCATTGATCTGGCCAGGACGGGCGATATACGGGGCCTCGGGGAACAGCGCCTTGAGCTCCGGCACCAGGGGGCCGTTCGGACCCTGTTCGAAGCTGGTGGTGAGAATGGTCGGCAAGTCGAAGAACTTCGCCAGGTCGGCCAACGCCAGCACGTTGTTCTTGAAACGGTCCGGCTCGATGTCGCGTACCAGCGACAGCAGGCCGGCCTGGTGATCGACCAGCAGGACTACGGCATCATCCTTGTTCAGACGGTTGTAAGTGAACTGGCTCATGGTCTGTGCTCCGCAAGGTTGTTTGGAAGGATCGACGCGTTGCGTTGATGAGCACAGATTAGAATCAACACCTTTGCGGGGGTAGAGGGTGAAAAATGGCTTTAGCGTTCCACAAATGGAACGGCAAACACGTTCTTGCAGTCCGCGTGTTTCTTCGTGAACGTTTCGCGAGCGTCCGAAAAGGGTCCAGGATTGGCCAGGCGAACACCGTTCTCGCCTTGTAGCGGCCGCCGCCGGTCCGGCACCCCGGCGTCGGCCGCTTCCACAAGCCCAGACCTTGCGAAAACTCAGAGCACGACCCGCAGGCACTGCCCCGCGTGATACAGCGAGAATCCGGTTTCGTAGAAGGTCGTTCGCAGTCGCGACACGCTGACGGCTTTCATCGGGGTGAACGGGATCGGCAGGCCCTCGGCTTCTTCCTTGAGCAGAAATTCGGCCAGCGCGCGTCCGACCACGGTACCGGTGGTGTTGCCACGGCCGTTGTAGCCGGTCACCGCCACCAGGCCCGGCGCGGGCTCGAACAGGCGCATGAGATGGTCCGGAGTGAAGTCGATGCAGCCGGTCCAGTGCATTTCCCAATCGACCTTGCCCAGGCGCGGGTAATAATGGTTCTGGATGCGGTCGGCCCAGCGACGGACGAACCAGGCCGGCTTGTTGTCGACCCGGCCAAGGCTGCCAAGTAGCAGGCGGCCCTGGTCGTCGCGGCGGATGCTGCTGAGCACGGTACGGGTATCCCACGAGCCCTGGCCATGGGGCAGCACCTTGTCGGCTTCGCTACCGTGCAGCGCAACCGATGCCACTTGGTAGTAGTAGCCTCGGAAGAACTGGCTTTGCAGTTTGCTCCAATCATGCTCGGTATAGGCGCCCGTGGAAATCACCACCTTGTCGGCACGCACCGACCCCCGGGCAGTCCTGACTCGCCAGGCCTGGCCCTCGCTTTCCAGCGACTCGACCGAGGATTGCTGGAACAGCTTACCGCCCAGACGCACCACGGCTTCGGCCAGACCTTGCGTGTAGGCCATGGGGTTGATGGTCCCGGCACGATGATCGAGCAGCGCGGCAGCGATCTTGTCGGTACCGCAATATGCTTGACAACGCGCCCCGCTCAGCAGCTCGACATTGGCGCCGCGACGACTCCACTGCTGGTGCCGGGCCTGCAGATCGGCCAGGCCCGTGGCGTTGTGGGCCATGTGCAAGGTGCCTTGGTGACGGGCCTGGCAATCGATGCCAAGCCGCTCGATCAGGGCGAACACCTCCCCGGGCGCATCGCCCAGGACCTGGTTCAGTCGTGCGCCCAGCTTGGGCCCCAGGGCCGCCTCGACGTCGTCGGGGCGAATCCAGGTCCCGGCATTGACCAGGCCGACATTACGCCCGGAACCGCCGTGGCCGACTTTCCAGGCTTCGAGCACGATGACCGACTTGCCCTGTTCGAGCAGGTGCAGGGCGGCGCACAGCCCGGTGATACCGCCGCCAATGACACATACGTCGGCCCGGTGCTCGCCGGCCAGGGCCTGGGCGGCCATGGCCGGCTTGGTGACGAACTCCCACAGACATTCTTGACGCAGTTCGGGCATGACCGACTCCAGCACTTTTGTTCTTGTTGCAGGTGCAGCGCGTTGAACATCGCCAGCTCCGCTGGCGAGACCTCAATCGAACACGATCCCTTGTGCCAACGGCAGCTCCCGGGAGTAGTTGATGGTATTGGTCTGGCGCCGCATGTAGCCTTTCCAGGCATCCGAACCAGACTCGCGACCGCCGCCGGTTTCCTTCTCGCCACCGAAGGCACCGCCGATCTCGGCACCACTGGTGCCGATGTTGACGTTGGCGATGCCGCAGTCGCTGCCGGCGGCGCTCTGGAAGCGCTCGGCCTCGCGCAGGTCGGTGGTGAAGATGCAGGAAGACAGCCCTTGCGGTACTTCGTTGTTCAGGCGCAGCGCTTCTTCGAAATCATCGTAGGCCAGCACATAGAGGATCGGCGCGAAGGTCTCGTGACGCACCACCTCACTCTGCGCGGGCATCTCGGCGATCGCCGGCGACACGTAGTAGGCATCGGGGAACTCAGCGGCCAGTTGACGCTCACCGCCGAATACCTGGCCGCCCTCGTCGCGGGCCTGGGCCAAGGCCCCTTGCATGGCGTCGAACGACTGTTTGTCGATCAGCGGGCCAACCAGGTTGTCCTTGCGTGGGTCACCGATACGCACCTTGCCGTATGCGGCCTTGACCCGGGCCACCACCTCGTCCTTGATCGAGCGATGCACGATCAGCCGGCGCAGAGTGGTACAGCGCTGGCCGGCGGTGCCGACCGCAGAGAACAGGATACCGCGCACGGCCAAGTCCAGGTCGGCGCTGGGCGCCAGGATCATGGCATTGTTGCCACCCAGCTCGAGGATGCTGCGACCGAAGCGAGCAGCGACGCGCGGGCCGACCTCACGGCCCATGCGCGTGCTGCCAGTGGCACTGACCAGGGGCACGCGTGGGTCATCGACCAGGGCTTCGCCGGCTTCACGGCCACCGATCACCAGTTGGCTCAGGCCTTGCGGCGCATCGCCGAAGGCTTGCAAGGCTTTTTCGAACAAAGCCTGGCAGGCCAGCGCGGTCAGAGGGGTCTTTTCCGACGGCTTCCAGACCACGGCGTTGCCGCAGACCAAGGCCAGGGCGGTGTTCCACGACCACACCGCGACCGGGAAATTGAAGGCACTGATCACACCTACCACGCCCAGCGGGTGCCAGGTCTCACGCATGTGGTGGCCAGGCCGCTCGGATGCGATGGTCAGGCCATAGAGCTGGCGCGACAAGCCGACGGCGAAGTCGCAGATATCGATCATCTCCTGAACTTCGCCCAGCCCTTCCTGGGTGATCTTGCCGGCCTCGATGGACACCAGCTCACCAAGGTCGGTCTTGTGTGCGCGCAGCACTTCGCCGAACAGCCGCACCAGCTCGCCACGGCGTGGCGCCGGCACGTCGCGCCAGGCTTCGAAGGCCTGCTGGGCCTGGTCGATGCAGGCGATGGTCTCGGCCTTGCCCAACAGTTTCACCGAGGCGATCTGGCTGCCATCGATCGGCGTATGGACAGGGTGATCTCCCTGGGTATGGGCCTGGGCGTTGACGCCCAGACGCTCGAGCAATGCAGCAACCATGTGCCTCTCCTACATAGGTCAAGGGTGGAAAAATGATGTGGATCAGTATTGATCCGATCATACCGACGCAACAAACGACCTTTATTCCGCATATCATTCCGCCAGGTAATGATTTTGCTGAGATCGCCATGTCCAAACGCCTGGTTCCTTCCATGACCGCCTTGCAATGCTTCGAAGCCGCGGCGCGTCACCTGAGCTTCACCCGTGCCGCCGAGGAACTGCACCTGACCCAGAGCGCGGTCAGCAAGCAGGTCGCGCAGCTCGAGGAAATGCTCCACCATCATCTGTTCCTGCGCATCCGCCGACGCCTGCAACTGACCCCGGCCGGCAGCCTGTACCTGGACGAAGTGAACAAGATCCTCACCCAGGTGGACATGTCCAGCCGATACATCCTGACCTATGGCGAGCAGACCGAAGTGCTCAAGGTGGCCACCCAGCCAAGCTTCGGCGTGCGCTGGCTGATCCCCCGCCTCAAGGGCTTCGGCAAGCGCCACCCGAAGATCCACCTGGATATTCGCAACGAGATGGAGCCGTTCGCCCTGCTCCAGGCCACGGCCGATGTAGTGTTCTTCTTTGGCCAGGGCACCTGGCCCGGTGCGACCTGCCTGGAACTGTTCCGCGAGCAGGTCGTACCGGTCTGTTCGCCAGAACTGCTCGAAGGCCGCCAGCTGGCAGAGGCCGGTGAACTGGCCGAGCTGGTGCTGCTGCAAAGCACTTCACGCCCGCAAGCCTGGCATGAATGGTTCCTGTCCCAGGGGTTGCACAGCACCCACAGCTACCACGGCCCGCGCTTCGACACGTTCTACATGGCCTTGGGTGCCGCCCAATCCGGCTGTGGCGTGGCGTTGGTACCGCGCTACCTGGCGGCCAAGGAGCTTGCCGAAGGCAGCCTGGTGGTGCCCTGGGACCATGCCATGCCCAGCAGCGGTGCCCATTACCTGGCGTATGCCGAGCATGCCGCCGAGGTGCCCAAGGTAAGAGCGCTGGTGCAGTGGATCGAGGATCAGCTTCAAGGATAAGGCAGGGTTGTCGCAAGCAGAGCGCGCGCGCGACGCTCATGCTCGTTGGAAACAGGCTCGCAAGGCGCATCCACATTCGTGCACCGGCTTTTCCGCCTGTTTTCGCCTGGCCTGGGGGCCATCCGACGATGTTTCATGCACAGCCCTAGTTCCATCCGGGAAGGAATGACACACGAACTTTTTTTCGTTTGTGAATCAGGTGCATTCCCCGCTTTCATGTAAGGGTCCATACCCACCCAGGAATCCAGCGATGCCAGCCCATGATTTCGTCAGCCCAGACAGCATCCGCGCGCAGTTCTCTGCCGCCATGTCGCTCATGTACAAACAGGAAGTGCCGCTATATGGCACGCTGCTGGAGCTGGTGAGCGAGATCAACCGGCAGGTGCTGGAAGACCAACCCCAGGTTGCCGAAGCTCTGCGCTGGACCGGAGAAATCGAGCGTCTCGACCAGGAGCGTCATGGCGCGATCCGGGTCGGCACGGCCGCGGAGCTTGCCACCATCGCCCGGCTGTTCGCGGTCATGGGCATGCAACCGGTCGGTTACTACGACTTGAGCTCAGCTGGAGTGCCGGTGCATTCCACGGCCTTTCGGGCCGTGCACGAGCGGTCCCTGCACGTCAGCCCGTTTCGGGTCTTCACCTCGCTGCTGCGCCTGGAGCTGATCGAGGATCCGCAGTTGCGCCAGATGGCCGAGGCCATCCTGGCCAAGCGCAGCATCTTCACCAAGCGCGTGCTCGAGCTGATCGACCAGTGCGAGCGTGACGGTGGCCTGAATGCCAGCGATGCCGAAGATTTCGTCCAGCAAGCCCTGCATACCTTCCGCTGGCACCAGGACGCCACGGTCACCGCCGAGCAGTATCGCCAGTTGCATGACCAGCATCGGCTGATCGCCGACGTAGTGGCGTTCAAGGGCCCGCATATCAACCACCTGACGCCGCGCACCCTGGACATCGATGCGATCCAGTCTGGCATGCCGGCCAAGGGCATTCCCCCCAAGGCAGTGGTCGAAGGACCACCCGCCCGACGTCATCCGATCCTGCTGCGCCAGACCAGTTTCAAGGCCTTGCAGGAGAAGGTCGCCTTCCGCGAGCAGTGCGATGACGTCGGCAGCCACACCGCCCGCTTCGGCGAGATCGAGCAGCGTGGCGCCGCGCTGACGCCCAAGGGCCGGCTGCTGTACGACCGCCTGCTCGACGCCACGCGCACGACCTTGGGCGGCGCGCCTGGCCAAACCAATGCCGAACGCTACATGGCACTGCTCGAGGAGCATTTCGCCGAATTTCCCGATGACCTGGCCCAGATGCGCGAACAGGGCCTGGCCTTCTTCCGCTACTTCGCCACCGAGAAGGGGCTCGCGGCGCGCGATCAGGCGGACCGACCTGACAGTCTGCAAGCGTTGATCGATGCCGGCCATGTGCATTATGAAGCCTTGGTCTACGAGGATTTCCTGCCGGTGAGCGCCGCCGGGATCTTCCAGTCCAACCTCGGCGGCGACGCCCAGGTCGAATATGGCAGCAATGCCAACCGCGAGGCTTTCGAGGCAGCGCTAGGCATGCCTGTACAAGATGAGCTGGCGCTGTACGCCGAGACTGAACGGCGGTCGCTGCAAGCCTGCGCCAAGGCGCTGGGCCTGGAGGAACTGCAAGCGGGATAGGTGCACACGCAGCGTGCGGTCTGACGCAGCCGCTGCGGCGTCCCGGCAGCGGCTGTTTCCTGGAATCCTTTGTGCAATCCTGACCGAAGCCTCAGAATCGTCGGCCTGCCCGCATTGCCCTGAAGGATCCGCACCATGCACGTTGCACCTGCCACCGAACTCAAGGCCCTGTTGCGCCTGGCCGGCCCCCTGGTCGCGTCGCAACTGGCGCACATGCTGATGGTGCTGACCGACACCCTGATGATGGCCCGTATCAGCCCACAGGCACTGGCCGGCGGTGGTCTGGGCGCGGCGAGCTATTCCTTCGTGTCGATCTTCTGTCTGGGGGTGATCGCCGCCGTGGGGACCCTGGTCGCCATCCGCCAGGGCGCCGGGGACGTCGCTGGCGCGACCAAGCTGGCCCAGAACGGGCTCTGGCTGGCCTGGGGCCTGGCGCTGCTGGCGGGCCTGGCGCTGTGGAACCTCGAGCCGCTGCTGTTGCTGTTCGGCCAGCAGCCCGAGAACGTGGCCGCTGCCGCGCAGTTTCTCACGTTCCTGCCGCTGGCCCTGCCCGGCTACCTGAGCTTCATGGCGCTGCGCGGCTTCACCAGCGCCCTGGGGCGCTCCACACCGGTGATGGTGATCAGCCTGGTCGGCACGGTCTTCAACTACCTGTTCAACCACGCCTTGATCGAGGGCATGTTCGGCTTGCCGAAACTTGGCCTGGTGGGCATCGGCCTGGTCACCGCGATCGTCTCCATCGGCATGGCCGCGGCATTGGCGCTGTATATCCGCTGGCATCCCGCCTACGCCGCCTATCCGATCCGCAAGGGTCTGTCGCGTCCTTCCTGGAGCGCGCTGCGCGAGCTGTGGCGACTCGGCCTGCCGATCGGCGGGACCTACATGGTGGAAGTCGGCCTGTTCGCCTTCGCAGCCCTGTGCATGGGCGTGCTCGGCGGTACCGAGCTGGCCGCGCACCAGATCGCCTTGCAGATCGTCTCCACGGCCTTCATGGTGCCGACCGGCCTGTCCTATGCGGTGACCATGCGTGTGGGCTTCTACTACGGGGCAGGTCGGCTGCTCGCGGCGCGCAGTGCCGGGCGGGTCGGCATCGTCTTCGGCGCCACGCTCATGTTCGCCTTCGCCGCGCTGTTCTGGCTGCAGCCGGGCACGCTCGTGGGCTTGTTCATAGACCAGCAAGACCCGGCCTTCGCGGCGATCTTCCAGCTGGCGGTCAGCCTGCTCATGGTCGCGGCCTGGTTCGAGCTGTTCGACGGCGTGCAGACCATCGCCATGGGCTCCATACGCGGCCTGAAGGATGCCAAGATCACCTTCCTGATCGGCCTGGGCTGCTATTGGATCATCGGTGCCCCATGTGCCTGGCTGTTCACCTTCGGGCTCGGCGGCGGAGCGCTGGGGGTATGGTGGGGTCTGGCACTGGGGCTGGCCTGCGCGGCGGTCTGTCTGGTCGTGGCCTTCGAGTGGCGCATGAAGCGCCTGCTGCAGCGCGCCGAAGCCAGCGACAGGCGCTCGGCCATGAGCTGAGGCCGCGCCGGCCTTGCGTCAACTCACGCCCTTCGCTCAGGCATGTCCGCTGTCCGTGCGCTGGGTCTCGAGCAACCAGCTCACCAGATCATCCATGGGCAAGGGCCTGCTGACCAGGAAACCCTGCACCTGGTCGCAGCCGAACTCGCGCAACAGCGCGAGCTGACTGCTGCTTTCGACACCTTCGGCCACCACCTCCAGATTGAGGTTGTGCGCCAGGTTGATCATGGCCTTGACCAGCTTGCGGTTTTCCTCGCGCTGCTGCATGCCGGCGACGAAACTGCGGTCGACCTTCAACAAGGCGATCGGCAGGCTGTTGAGATGGATGAAGGAAGAAAAGCCGGTGCCAAAGTCATCCAGCGAAAAACGCACCCCCAACCGGCCCAAGGCGTCCATGGCCTGCTGCACGGTATCGTTGCGGCGCATCACCGCCGTTTCGGTCAGCTCGAACTCCAGCCAGTGGGCATCGACACCATGCTCGGCGATGAGCCGACCCAGAGTGGCCAGTAGCTGGCTGTCGTGGAACTGCCTGAAGCTCAGGTTGATCGCCATGTGCAAAGGCGCCAGCCCGTATTCGCGCAAGCGCTGCATGTCGCGTAGCGCACGCGCGATCACCCAGTAGCCCATCGGCACGATCAGGCCACTCTGCTCGGCCAGCGGCACGAACTCGCTCGGTGCCAGCAGGCCACGCTCCCCGTGTCGCCAGCGCACCAGCGCCTCGAGACCGACCACACAGCCGCTTTGCAGGCTCAACCTGGGCTGGTAGTGCAGTTCCAGTTCGTCACGCCGCAAGGCCCGGCGCAATTCGCCTTCCAGGTCGGCCAGGCTGCGCGCGTTGCGGTTGATGCGCTCGTTGAAGACGTGGAAGGTACAGCCTTCGACCCTCTTGGCCTGGCGCATGGCGATATGCGCATGCCACATCAGCGGGTCGGCGCCTTCCTCGGCACGAGCATGGGCAATGCCAAGGCTGCAACCGAGCAACAGGCTTTCGCCATCGACGCAAAATGGCTCGGTCAGCGCCTCCACCACACGCTCGGCGACGCGCTCGGCGCGAGTACCATCGCGGCACGTATCGATCAACAGGGCGAACTCGTCGCTGCCCAGGCGCGCGACCTGATCGCCCGCCTCCAGCTGATCCTTCAGGCGCCTGGCCACTTGCAGGATCAGACGGTCCCCCCCCTGGTGGCCAAGGGCGTCATTGACCCGACGAAAGTTGTCCAGGTCGAGGTGGCCAAGCGCTACGCCGCGCCCGTGATGCTCGGCAAGCCGTGCCGCCAGCAGCGCCTGGAAGCCTTGGCGGTTGGCCACGCCGGTCAGCGGATCCTGCTCGGCGAGTTGCTGCAAGGTCGCCTCGAGCCTGCCGCGTTCACGCACATGCCGCAGCGAGCGACGCAGGCTGTCGACACTCAATTGATCGAAGACCAGCCAGTCGCTGACACCTGGAGGCGATACCTGCGGCTCCTGCTCCAGCAGCAGCACCATGGGCAAGCCGCAAGCGCCGGCAGGTGGCTGGCAGGCCGGCGTCGCCAGCACGATGACCAGCCGATCCCCTGCGAACAGGCGGTCGACCGCCTCCCAGGCTGGCGCGGTCAGCAGGACTGCCTGCCCGCCCAACGCCGGCAGCGTTTCACGCAAGGCGACAGCCCAATGCGGCTCGTCGGCCAGCAAGACCAGACGCAGCGGTTCGACAGGCTTAGACAAGCAGGCTCCTTACGACGTAACTACAGTCACAATGACATTACGCAGCGAATGAGCGATATCCTACCGCAGGGCTGGTAACGATTTTCACTTTTAAACAGTGCATATCACCACGCGGGCGCGACGCGTTCTGTCGCGCATCCTGCGCGAAACCGGCGCGCTGGGCAAATCCGCGAGCAGGCCTGGCGTTCGCTGTCAGACGGTCGTCCAACAACGGTCTGATGCCTGCTAGAATACGCGGCCATTTTTTCGCTCCCCCTGGTTCGTGCAATGTCCCGACTCAATCCCCGGCAACAGGAAGCCGTGAGTTACGTCGGCGGCCCTCTATTGGTGCTCGCTGGCGCAGGCTCCGGCAAGACCAGCGTGATCACCCGCAAGATCGCCCACCTGATCCAGAACTGCGGGATCCGCGCCCAGTACATCGTCGCCATGACCTTCACCAACAAGGCTGCGCGGGAAATGAAAGAGCGCGTCGGGACCTTGCTGCGGCCCGGCGAAGGTCGTGGCCTGACCGTATGCACCTTCCACAACCTGGGGCTGAACATCATCCGCAGGGAGCATGCGCGGCTGGGCTACAAGCCGGGCTTCTCGATCTTCGACGAGACCGATATCAAGGCACTGCTCAGCGATATCATGCAGAAGGAGTACTCGGGCGACGACGGCATCGACGAGATCAAGAACATGATCGGTGCCTGGAAGAACGACCTGGTCCTGCCGGCCGAAGCGCTGGAAAAGGCTCGCAATCCCCGCGAGCAGACCGCCGCGATCGTCTACGCCCATTACCAGCGCACGCTCAAGGCGTTCAACGCCGTGGATTTCGACGACCTGATCCTGCTCCCGGTCAAGCTGTTCGAAGAGCATCCCGACGTGCTGGAGAAGTGGCAGAACCGCGTCCGCTATCTGCTGGTCGACGAATACCAGGACACCAACGCCAGCCAGTACCTGCTGGTCAAGATGCTGATCGGCAAGCGCAACCAGTTCACCGTGGTGGGCGACGATGACCAGTCGATCTATGCCTGGCGCGGCGCGCGTCCGGAAAACCTCATGTTGCTCAAGGACGACTACCCCTCCCTCAAGGTGGTGATGCTGGAGCAGAACTACCGCTCCACCAGTCGTATCCTGCGCTGCGCCAACGTGCTGATCGCCAACAACCCGCATGCCTTCGAAAAGCAGCTGTGGAGCGAAATGGGGCATGGCGACGAGATCCGCGTGATCCGATGCAAGAACGAGGAAGCCGAGGCCGAACGGGTGGCCATGGAAATCCTCACCTTGCACCTGCGCACCAATCGCCCCTATCGCGACTTCGCCATCCTCTATCGGGGCAACTACCAGGCCAAGCTGATCGAGCTGAAGCTGCAGCACCATCAGGTGCCGTACCGCCTATCCGGCGGCAACAGTTTCTTCTCCCGCCAGGAGGTCAAGGACCTGATGGCCTACCTGCGCCTGCTGGTCAACCCGGACGACGACAACGCCTACCTGCGCGTGATCAACGTACCGCGTCGCGAAATCGGTTCGACGACCCTGGAAAAGCTCGGCAACTATGCCAGCCAGCGGGACATCTCGATGTATGCCGCCAGCGAGGAGCTTGGCCTTGGCGAGCACCTGGACAGCCGCTATACCGAACGCCTGCAACGCTTCAAGCACTGGCTCGACGGGGTGCGCCAGCGCGTGGCCCAGGACGATCCGATCGGCGCGTTGCGCGAGATGATCCGCGACATCGACTACGAGAACTGGATACGTCAGAACACCGCCAGCGACAAGGCGGCGGAGTTTCGCATCAGCAATATCTGGTTCCTGGTCGAAGCGTTGAAGAACACCTTGGAAAAGGACGAGGACGGCGAAATGACCATCGAGGATGCCATCGGCAAGCTGGTCTTGCGCGACATGCTCGAGCGTCAGCAGGAAGAGGAAGAAAACGCCGAGGGTGTGCAGATGATGACCCTGCATGCCTCCAAGGGCCTGGAATTTCCCTATGTCTTCATCATGGGCATGGAGGAGGAAATCCTCCCGCACCGCTCCAGCATCGAGGCCGATACCATCGAGGAGGAGCGGCGCCTGGCCTATGTCGGCATCACTCGCGCCCGCCAGACCCTGGCCTTCACCTTCGCCGCCAAGCGCAAGCAGTATGGCGAGGTCATCGATTGCACGCCGAGCCGCTTCCTCGACGAGCTGCCCGCGGACGACCTGTCCTGGGAAGGGCTCGACGATGCGCCGGTGGAAGTCAAGGCCGCCCGCGGCAACAATGCTCTGGCCGATATTCGCGCCATGCTCAAACGCTAGAACATCAACCTTCGCCATGGCCTGTCGCCATGGCCCTGTCTGCTACATCGAGGAATGACCACAGTGGAAGCACTGCACCAGAAGATTCGCGAAGAAGGCATCGTGCTTTCCGACCAGGTTCTCAAAGTCGATGCGTTTCTCAACCACCAGATCGATCCAGCGCTGATGCAGCTGATCGGCGATGAATTCGCTCGCCTGTTCGCCGATGCCGGCGTGACCAAGATCGTCACCATCGAAGCCTCGGGCATCGCTCCGGCGGTGATGACCGGACTCAAGCTCGGCGTGCCGGTGATCTTCGCGCGCAAGCACCAGTCGCTGACCCTGACCGAGAACCTGCTGACCGCCTCGGTGTACTCCTTCACCAAGCAGACCGAGAACACCGTGGCCATTTCGCCGCGTCACCTCGATGCCAGCGATCGCGTGCTGGTGATCGACGACTTCCTGGCCAATGGCAAGGCTTCCCAGGCGCTGATCTCGATCATCAAGCAGGCCGGCGCCACCGTGGCGGGCCTGGGCATCGTGATCGAGAAGTCTTTCCAGGGCGGCCGCGCCGAGCTGGATGGCCAGGGCTATCGTGTCGAGTCGCTGGCGCGGGTCAAGTCGCTGGCCGGTGGCGTGGTGACCTTCGTGGAGTGAGGCGCGCGGCCGTGGGAGCGGCCGCGTGCCGCGATGGCCCGCAACGCACCCCCGGTAATTCGCGAGCAGCACGGATCTGCCCTTGCGTAGGGCGCGGCGGCCCCAGGATCTCACAAACGACACGAATATCGTCGCAAGCCTGTTCAAGACGCTGTCGCTCGTCAGATCCCGAGGCCGCTCCCAGCCCTGCCCAGCCAGCCTCAGGCCACGGGCATCAGCGTCGCGATCAACGCACGCACCGTCCCCGGCAGCGCATCCAGCTCGCGTACCAGTATGCTGCGCTCACGCACCGCCCATGGCTCGTCCAGCGCGATGGTCACCAGGTCCATGGTCTGGCTGTGCCGCAGCGCCGCCGATTCGGGAATGACGCCGATCCCCACCCCGGCCTCCACCAGGCGGCAAATCGCCTCGAAACTGGACAGCTGGATGCGCAGCGACAGGTTCAGGCCCATGCGCTCCACATGGTCGCGCAAAAAGCTCAGCAAGGTGCTCCCGTCATGCAGGCCGATATGCTGGAAATCCAGGGTCTGCTTCAGGGAAACCGTCTTGCGCGAGGCCAGCTCATGCCCCGCCGGCACGATCAGTACCAGACGGTCGGTGCTGAAGTGCATCACCTGCAATCCGCTGGCTTCCACCGGCCCGGCGATGATGCCCATGTCGCTGCTGCCATCGAGCACGCCGCGCACGATATCCCGCGACAGGCGCTCCTGCAGGTCGACCGTCACCCCTGGGCGCTTGGCCATGAATCCGGCCAGCACTTCGGGAAGGAACTCGGTCACGGCGGTGGTGTTGGCAAAGATACGGATATGCCCAGCCGAGTCGGTGCCGAACTGAGTGAATTCGGCTTTCAGGTAATCGACCTGACGCATGATCAGGCGCGCGTGCATCAGCAGCTTTTCTCCCGCCGGGGTCAGCTCCACGCCGCGGCTGTCGCGGTATAGCAGGCGTGTATCGAGCTGGGATTCCAGTGCCTTGATTCGCGCGCTGGCCGCGGCTGGCGAGAGGAACGCCCGGCGGGCGCCCTGGGTCAGGCTCGGCGATTCGCCGATGTGTATGAAAAGCCGCAGGTCAGCCAGGTCGAAATGCATGGAACGCTCCGGTCACGACGTTGGCGTTCAGCATACATGAACGCCGTCTTATAGAAATGCAAATTCACAGAATGCGCGACGCCTCGCATGATCGATGCATAACAACAAATGCAGAGGTCCATGGTCATGACTGCTTCCCACCCACCCATCGACTACGGCGCCTGGATCGGCCGCACCCAGGAAACCGTCGATGAGCTCAGCCGCAACCTGATCAAACGCATTGCCGCCACCTTCGGTGAAACCGCCCCTGCCGTTGGCCAACCGTTGCCCCCACTGTGGATGTGGTGCTTCTTCCAGGAGCCGGTGGCTGAATCGCAACTAGGTGGCGACGGCCATCCAACCCGCGGTGGCTTCCTGCCGCCGGCCGACAAGCGCAACCGCATGTGGGCCGGTGGCCGGGTGGAATTCATCGCCCCGCTCAAGATCGGCGCCGAGGCCCACCGCCTGTCGACCATCACGCACATCGAGCAAAAGCATGGCCGCACCGGTGCGCTGCTGTTTGTCACCGTGCGCCACGACTACTCGCAACACGGCCAGCTGTGCGTGCGTGAAGAGCAGGACATCGTCTACCGCGAGCCCAACCCGCCCAAGCTGAACAGCGCTACGGCCGAGGCACCGGCCGACTGGAGCGAAGCTGTCGCACCGACCCCGACCCTGCTGTTTCGCTACTCCGCCGTCACCTTCAACGGCCACCGCATCCACTACGACTTCCCCTACGTCACCGCGACCGAAGGTTATGCCGGCCTGGTAGTGCACGGTCCGCTGATCGCCACCTTGAACCTGCGTGCGTTCATCCGCGCCAACCCTGGCAAGCAGGTACGCCACTTCGCCTACCGCGGCGTGCGTCCGCTGACCGTACCGACACCGTTCGAAGTGGCCGGTCGCATCAGCGCACCCGGCCAGGCCAACCTCTGGGCTGGCAATACCGAAGGTGTGGCACAGACCGCCGAAGTGCTTTTCGACTGAGACCTGACAGGGACCATTTGCATGCATACGTACGACAGCGATGACCTCAATGCCATCCGCGAAGGCGTGCGCGCCTTGTGCGCCGAGTTCGATGCCAGCTACTGGCGCAGGATCGATGAACAGAAGGGCTTCCCGCAGGCCTTCGTCAAAGCCATGACCGACGCCGGCTGGCTGTCGGCGATGATCCCGGAAGAATATGGCGGCTCGGGCCTGGGCCTGGCCGAGGCTTCGGTGATTCTCGAGCAAGTGAATGCCTGCGGCGGCAACTCCGGCACCGTGCATGGGCAGATGTACAACATGTTCACCCTGCTGCGCCATGGCAGCGAGGCACAGAAGCGTCACTACCTGCCCAAACTCGCCAGCGGCGAGCTGCGCCTGCAGTCGATGGGCGTGACCGAGCCCACCACCGGCACCGACACCACCAAGATCAAGACCACCGCCGTGCGCCAGGGCGACAAGTACGTGATCAACGGCCAGAAGGTCTGGATCTCGCGCATCCAGCACTCCGACCTGATGATCCTGCTGGCACGTACCACGCCCTTGGCGCAGGTGAAGAAAAAGTCCGAAGGCATGTCGATCTTCCTGGTCGACCTGCGCCAGGCCATCGGCAATGGCCTGACCGTGCAGCCGATCGCCAACATGGTCAACCACGAGACCAACGAGCTGTTCTTCGACAACCTCGAACTGCCGGCCAGCAGCCTGATCGGCGAGGAAGGCAAAGGCTTCAGGTACATCCTCGACGGGCTCAATGCCGAGCGCACGCTGATCGCCGCCGAGTGCATCGGCGATGGTCGCTGGTTCGTCGAAAAGGCCAGCGCCTATGCCCGCGATCGCGTGGTGTTCGGCCGCCCGATCGGGCAGAACCAGGGTGTGCAGTTCCCCATCGCCGAAGCCCATATCGAAATCGAGGCGGCCGACCTGATGCGCTGGCGCGCCTGCGCCGAATACGACAGCGGGCGCAACGCCGGAGCCAGCGCCAACATGGCCAAGTACCTGGCTGCCAAGGCTTCGTGGGAGGCCGCCAATGCCTGCCTGCAGACCTACGGCGGCTTCGGTTTCGCCTGTGAATACGACGTCGAGCGCAAATTCCGCGAAACCCGTCTGTACCAAGTGGCGCCGATCTCCACCAACCTGATCCTGTCGTACGTGGCCGAGCACCTGCTCGAGCTGCCACGCAGCTTCTGAGGAGCCGAGCATGCAGCATACCCAAGCCCTGGTGGGCTTTCTCGCCGACCTGCAGTACTCACGGATCCCCGACCACGTGTTGAGCCGCGCCGAGGACTTGTTCCTCGACTGGCTCGGCTCGGCCCTGGCCGGCCAGGGCGCGCACCCGATTCCGTTGTTCGAGCGCTATGCCGAACGCATGGGCCCGGCGCAAGGCAGCGCACGCGTGCTGACCAGCGGGCGCAGCTCATCGCCCTACTTCGCCGCGCTGGTCAACGGTGCCGCCTCGCACCTGGTCGAGCAGGACGACCTGCACAACAGCTCGGTGCTGCACCCGGCCACGGTAGTGTTCCCGGCCGTGCTGGCGGCGGCCCAGGACCTCGGCAAGTCCGGCCAGGACCTGCTGCTCGCTGCCGTCGCCGGCTACGAAGCGGGTATTCGCATCGGCGAATTCCTCGGTCGCTCGCACTACCGCATCTTCCACACCACTGCCACCGTCGGCACCCTGGCCGCAGCCGTGGGCGTGGGCAAATTGCTAGGCCTGGACAAGGCACAGTTCACCAACCTGCTCGGCAACGCCGGCACCCAGGCAGCCGGGCTCTGGGAATTCCTGCGCGATGCCGCCGACTCCAAGCAGCTGCACACCGCCAAGGCTGCCGCCGACGGCCTGCTTGCCGCCTACCTGACCGCCGATGGCCTGACCGGTGCGCGCAACATTCTCGAAGGCGACCAGGGCTTGGCCGCTGGCATGTCCAGTGACGCCGACCCGGCGCGCCTGAGTGACCGGTTGGGCACGCGCTGGGCGCTGGTGGAAACTTCTTTCAAGTTCCACGCTTCGTGCCGCCACACCCACCCCGCCGCCGATGCCTTGCTCCAACTGATGCACCGTGAAGGCCTCAGGCATGAGCAGATCGCCAAGGTGGTCGCCCGCGTGCACCAGGCCGCCATCGATGTGCTCGGTCGGGTCACCACCCCGACCACCGTGCATCAGGCCAAGTTCTCCATGGGCACCGTGCTCGGCCTGATCGCCGTGCATGCAAGCGCGCAGCTGATCGAGTTCCGTGACCTGGCCTTGACCGACCCACGGGTGGCGAGCGTGCGGGCAAAGGTGCACATGCAGTTGGACCCTGAAGTGGACGCCGCCTATCCGGCACGCTGGCTGGGCCGCGTCGAGGTCACCAGCACCGACGGCCGAACCTTCAGCGCCGCCATCGACGAGCCGAAGGGCGACCCCGGCAACAGCCTCTCGCGTCCCGAGCTGGAGGCCAAGTTCCAGCGCCTGCTGGCCTATTCCGGCGCGCGCAGCCCGGCCCAGGGCCGGGCCTTGATCGAGCAGGTCTGGCAGTTGCGCGACGCGCGCTCGCTGGCCGCCTTGTACTGACAGCAACAGGTGACCACATGACCCAAACAGCCCCCCGCCCGCTGGACGGTATCACCGTAATCAGCCTGGAACATGCTATCGCCGCGCCCTTCTGCACTCGCCAACTGGCCGACCTGGGTGCCCGAGTCATCAAGGTCGAGCGCCCCGGCAGCGGTGATTTCGCCCGCGGCTACGACCAGCGTGTCGAAGGCCTGGCTTCGCATTTCGTGTGGACCAATCGTTCCAAGGAAAGCCTTACCCTCGACCTCAAGCAAGAGGCTGCCGACGACATCCTCGACGCTCTGCTGGCCAAGGCCGACGTATTCGTGCAGAACCTTGCCCCCGGTGCCGCCGCGCGCATGGGCCTGTCGTTCGAAGCCCTGCACCAGCGGTTTCCGCGCCTGATCGTCTGTGACATTTCTGGCTACGGCGAAGGCGGACCTTATGAAAGAAAGAAAGCCTATGACCTGCTGATCCAGAGCGAGGGCGGCTTTCTGTCGGTGACTGGCGGCCCGGGTGAGGAGGAAATGGCCAAGGCCGGCTGTTCGATCGCCGATATCGCCGCTGGCATGTATGCCTACACCGGCGTGCTGTCGGCCCTGCTGCTGCGCGACAAGACCGGCGTCGGTAGCCGCATCGATGTGTCGATGCTGGAAAGCCTGGTGGAATGGATGGGCTACCCGATGTACTACGCCTACGACGGCGCGCCGCCGCCACCGCGCGCCGGGGCCTCGCACTCCACCATCTATCCATACGGGCCGTTCCCTACCGGCGGTGGCGGTACCCTCATGCTTGGCCTGCAGAACGAACGGGAGTGGGCGCTGTTCTGTCAGAAGGTGCTGCTCGACCCGGCACTGGCTGGCGATGAGCGCTTCAATGCCAACTTCAAACGCTCGGAAAACCGCGACGTGCTGCGCCAGATCATCATTGAACGCTTCGCCAGTCTGTCGCTCGACGAGGTGATGGCGCGCCTGGAAGAGGCCCAGATCGCCAACGCCCGGGTCAACGACATGCACGGAGTCTGGCAACACCCGCAACTGCGGGCTCGTGACAGCTGGCGTGAAGTGGACAGCCCGGCCGGCAAGTTGCCGTCATTGCTGCCTCCGGGGCGCAATGGCGCGTTCGTGCCACGCATGGACCCGGTGCCGGCGCTGGGGCAACACACCCAGAGCATTCTGGGTGAACTGGGGTTCACCGCCGAGCAGCGGGCGGACCTTGCCGCGGGAGGCGTGGTATGAACGTCGTGCGCTCCGCGCTGTTCGTGCCAGGCAGCCGGCCCGAACGCTTTGCCAAGGCACTGGCGGCAGGCGCCGATGTGGTCATCGTGGACTTCGAGGATGCTGTCGAGGAGCCCCTGAAGCAGCAGGCGCGGGACAACCTGGGCGTGTTCCTGCAGGCCAACCCGCAGGCCTCGGTCTGGGTGCGAGTCAATGCACCGCAGCATCGGCAGCATGCTGCCGACCTGGCCTTCTGCGCAAAGCTCCCGGGGGTCGCCGGCTTGCTGCTGCCCAAGGTCGAGAACGCCACCGAGGTGGCGGCCGCCTGGCACGGCGGCAAGCCCGTATGGCCGATCATCGAGAGCGCCAAGGGCTTGCTGGCGCTGGCGCAGATCGCAGCGGCCGAGGGCGTCGAGCGGCTCTCGTTCGGCAGCCTGGACCTGGCCCTGGATCTGGACTTGAATATCGAAAGCGAGGCTGCCCGGTATTTTCTCGACCAGGCCCGCATGCTGGTGCAGCTGCACTCGCGAGGGGCGAGCCTGTTGCCGCCGCTGGATGGGGTGTTCCCGAGCATCGACGATGCCGAAGGGCTGCGACAGGCGATGCGACATGCCTATGACATGGGTTATGGCGGAGCGTTGTGCATTCATCCCAAACAAGTGCCGGTGATCCATGCGGCCCTTGCGCCTGCTCCCGAAGAGCTGGCATGGGCCCAGCGCGTGCTGGCTGCGAGCGAAGCGGCCAGTGGCGCTGGGGCGTTCAAGCTCGATGGGCAGATGATCGATGCGCCCGTGTTGCTGCGGGCACAGCGGTTGCTGGCTCGACAGGCCGGTCGAGGCTGAGCGGGACGGCGTTCGGCGATCCCGAACGCCGCCTTACACAAATGCTAATTCTCCATACGCAGTCCCTTGGTTCATCTTTACGCTCAATCCTCCTACAACAATAAATCAGAGGTGACATCGATGTTGAAGCTGACCCAGGCGCTGTTCTGCGCCGCCGCCGTGTCCATGGCCAGCCTGGCCCAGGCCGCCGATCCGATCATCATCAAGTTCGCCCACGTGGTGGCCGACAGCACGCCCAAGGGCCAGGGCGCGCTCATGTTCCAGAAACTGGTCGCCGCCGACCCGCAGCTCAAGGACAAGGTAAAGGTCGAGGTCTACCCCAACTCTTCGCTGTTCGGCGACGGCAAGGAAATGGAAGCGTTGTTGCTGGGTGACGTGCAGATGCTGGCGCCGTCGCTTGCCAAGTTCGAGCACTACAACAAGCAGGTACAGATCTTCGACCTGCCCTTCCTGTTCGACGACCTGGCCGCCGTCGACCGTTTCCAGCAAGGCCCACAAGGCAAGGCGCTGCTGACCTCGATGGAAGACAAGGGTATCCGTGGCCTGGCTTACTGGCACAACGGCCTCAAGCAGCTGTCGGCCAACAAGAAAGTGATCCTGCCCAAGGATGCCCGTGGCCTGAAGTTCCGTGTGCAGGCTTCCAGCGTGCTTGAGGAGCAGTTCAAGGCGATCCGCGCCAACCCGCGCAAGATGAGCTTCGCCGAGGTCTACCAGGGCCTTCAGACTGGCACCGTCAACGGTACCGAGAATACCTGGTCGAACTACGAGAGCCAGAAGGTCAACGAGGTGCAACCGTTCTTCACCGAGACCAACCATGGCCTGATCGACTACATGGTGATCACCAATGCCAAGTTCTGGAACAGCCTGCCCGAGGATGTGCGCGGCGAGCTGCAAACGATCATGGACCAGGTCACCGTCGAGGTGAACAAGCAGGCCGAGGCGCTCAACCAGACCTCCAAGCAGAAAATCATCGACGCCAAGACCAGCCAGATCGACTCGCTGACCGCCGAGCAGCGCGAGCAATGGCGCGAATCGATGCGCCCGGTCTGGGAGAAGTTCTCCGAGCAGATCGGCGCCGACCTGATCAAGGCTGCCAACGACGCCAACAAGGCGTCCTGATCCTGGCCGCGCCCTGTCCCGGCCACCCGCTGCATGGGTGGCCCGCCCTCGCTCTTCGTGGAGAACCCTCATGCAATCGCTCAGGCGTATCTGGGAGCACTTCGAGGAAGGCATGATCGCCTTTCTTCTGGCGGCCATGACCTTGGTGACCTTCATCTACGTGGCATTGAACAACCTCTACAGCATGTTCTACACGCTCAGCGATCGCTGGGCCTTCGCCAGCGACCTGTTGCTGGGCATCGGTGATCACTTGATGGGCTACGCCCAGGACATGACCTGGAGCATCGCCCTGACCAAGGCGCTGTTCGGCTGGCTGATCTTCTTCGGGATTGCCTACGGTGTACGCACCGCCGGCCACCTTGGCGTCGATGTGCTGGTGCGGCGCACCCGCAAGCCGGTGCAGCGGGTACTGGCCCTGCTCGCCTGCGCCTGCTGCCTGGCCTATGCCGGGCTGTTCCTGGTGGCGAGCATCAGGTGGGTAAGCGCGGTGCTGGCGGCCGGCATCGGTGCCGAGGACCTCGACCGCTACGGCATCAAGATCGGCCATATCGCGCTGATCGTGCCGTTCGGCTTCGCCTTGGTGATCGTCCGCTACCTGGAGATCCTCTACCGCCTGTTCACCCATCGCCAGTACGGCCTGGGCCTGGCCGACGAGGCCGCCGAGGCCAGCAAGCTGGCCCACCCTGGTGAGGAGCGCCACTGATGACGGTCATCTGCCTGTTCCTGCTGCTGTTCGTGTTCATGTTCCTCGGCGTGCCGATCGCCGTTTCCCTTGGCCTGTCGGGGGCGCTGTCGATCCTGATGTTCAGCCAGGATTCGCTCAGCTCGCTGGCGATCAAGCTGTTCGAAACGTCCGATAGCTACACGTTCCTGGCCATCCCGTTCTTCCTGTTGTCGGGGGCGTTCATGACCACCGGAGGCGTGGCCCAGCGGCTGATCGACTTCGCCAACGCCTGCGTCGGGCATATCCGTGGTGGCCTGGCGATTGCCGCAGTGCTGGCGTGCATGCTGTTCGCCGCCCTGTCGGGCTCGTCGCCGGCCACCGTGGCGGCCGTGGGCTCGATTGCCGTGGCCGGCATGGTGCGCTCCGGCTACCCGCGCGAGTTCGGCGCCGGAATCATCTGCAACGCCGGTACCCTAGGCATCCTGATCCCGCCCTCGATCGTCATGGTGGTGTACTCGGCCGCCACCGAAACCTCGGTCGGCAAACTGTTCATGGCCGGCGTGGTGCCAGGCATCCTGCTGGGCGTGTTCCTGATGGTGACGATCTACATCGTGGCACGCATCAAGAAACTGCCGGCCCAGCCACGGGCCAGCCTTGCCCAATGGCTGAGTACCGCCCGGCGCGCGTTCTGGGGCCTGTTGCTGCTGGTGATCATTCTGGGCGGCATCTACAGCGGCATGTTCACGCCCACCGAAGCGGCCGCGGTGGCAGCCGTGTACTCGGCGTTCATCGCGCTGTTCGTATACAAGGACATGAGTTTCAGGGATTGCCCGAAGGTGCTGCTGGAGTCGGGCCGGCTGACCATCATGCTGCTGTTCATCATCGCCAACGCCATGCTCTTCGCCCATGTGCTGACCACCGAGCAGATTCCCCAGCAGATCACCCAGTGGGTGATGTCCGAGGGGCTGACACCGCTCGGTTTCCTGATCATGGTCAACGTGGTGCTGCTGATAGCGGGCAGCTTCATGGAGCCTTCGGCGATCATCCTGATCCTTGCGCCGATCTTCTTCCCGATCGCCATGAAGCTGGGCATCGACCCGATTCACCTAGGTATCGTCATGGTGGTAAACATGGAGATCGGCCTGGTGCATCCGCCGGTGGGGCTGAACCTGTTCGTCACCTCGGCGGTAACCGGACTGACCCTTGGGCAGACCATCCGCGCGGCGCTGCCATGGCTGTCGATTCTGCTGCTGTTCCTGGTGCTGGTGACCTATGTGCCGTTCATCTCGCTGGCGCTGCCGGAGTGGTTGGGCATGCCGTAGGCAGGGAGTCGGCGAGCGCAGCCGGTACAGTCGCACGGCTGATGCCAGTGGATGGCCGCCGTGCCGGGACGGGCCATGCAGCTGGAGACGAGGGTCCCGGGCGGCTGCGCAGCCCATCGCTGCAGCAGAACCGCTGCCACGGCAGTGGCTGGAAACAGGCCCCGGACGGCCCCTCGCCTGGCCGCATGACCTCACGAGCTGGCTGTCGCGGCCAGGCCAGCCAGCAACAGGCGCTGGTAGAACTGCTCTTTCAGCCCCTGCGGTTGTTCCAGCCCCATGCGCAGCAGATGCCCGGCAAAGGTGCGCGGCGCAGGCGCATCCAGTGTCGCCTTGCCCAACGCCAGCATCTCGCTCAGCTTCAGCTTGCGCTTGAGCCAATCCAGAGCGCGCAACAGATCGCGTTCCTCCAGGGTGAAGTCGCTACCCAGCGGATACTCGGGAAACAGCCGCGGATGGCGCCTGGCGATCACCTCCAGGCGCTCGGGCGTGTTCTGGGCGAATCGCGCCGGCAATTCGAAGCCGCTCGGCAACTTGCCCGCTGCCTTGGCCTGTTCCATAAGATCCGGCTGGAACCGCGAATCGCTGATCGCCAGCAAGCGAGCAATCACTTCGCTATCGCTCTGGCCGCGCAGGTCGGCGATACCGTATTCGGTGATGACGATGTCCCGCAGGTGTCGCGGGATGGTGCAGTGGCCATAGCTCCAGGTCAGGTTCGACGAGACCTCGCCTTGCGACTCGCGCCAGCTGCGCAGCAGTAGGATCGATCGGGCATCGGCCAGGGCGTGAGCCTGGGCGACGAAGTTGTACTGTCCGCCTACGCCGCTCAGTACGTGTCCATCCTCGAGCTGGTCGGCCACGGCGGCGCCAAGCAAGGTCATGCCGAACGCCGTGTTGATGAACCGAGCCTGGCGCCGCTGGCGACGCTTGAGCGTTTCTTGACCATAAAGTTCGTTGACGAAACTGATCGCCGTCATGCTGAAACGCGCGCGATCGTGCAACGGCATGTCCCGCAGTTGCTGATAGAACGCCTGGGGTCCGAGGAAGAAACCACCATGCAGCACCGTCCCGCTTGCATCTACCGGCCGCCGCACCACGCCAGCGCGTGCCAGGGCCAGCAAACCGTTGACGAACATCTCGCTGCAGCCATAGAGCCCCTCGGCGAAGGGCTGCATGCCGCCTTGCCGGTCGATCAGTCCCTGCCAGGGCGCGACCTGCAGTTCCTCGACCAGGCCACGATAGCCTGGGCTGTCGGCATGACGGGCCAACAGCGCGGCAGTGAGCGCATCGCCCATCGCGCCGATGCCGATCTGCAAGGTCCCGCCATCGCGCACCAGCAAGCTGGCATGCAGGCCGATGAAATGATCCTGAGTCGAAACCGGCATGTTGGGCGTGGAGAACAGCCGCCGAGTTTCGCTCTGCTCGATCAGCAGGTCGAAGGCACCCTCGTCGATTTCGGCAGGTCCGGGCATGTAGGGAAGTTCGGCATGCACCTGTCCCAGCACCAGCACGCGCTGACCCTCGGCCCGGCGCTTTTCGACCATTGGCAGCAGGTCTAGGGTGATGTCCGGGTTGCAGGCCAGGCTGAACCGGCCGGGTCGCTCAGGCGAGCTGGCCAGCAGTTGCGCCACCAGATTCAGGCCCTTGGCATCGATGTCGCGTGCCGCATGGCTGTAGTTGCTGCTGACATAGTCCTGCTGCGCCATGCTGCTGCCTAGCAGACTGCCTGGCTGCATGAAGAACTGCTCGACGCGAACATTGGGCGGCAGGCTGTCGTTGCGCAGGTCGGCAAGGTAGTCGAGTTCTTCGTAGTCGGCGAACACGCGCTCGACGAAGGGCTCGAGAAACCGCCGCTGCAGGCCTTCGCCCAGAGGCGGACGACCGAGCGTGAGTGCCGTGTAGAGCGTCAGGCGCCGCTCAGGCAGCCCGCGCACCCGCTTGTACAAGGCATTGACGAAGGCATTGGGCTTGCCCAGGCCCAGCGGCAAGCCCATGTGGATATGCGCCGGCAGGCGCGCCAGGACCTGGTCTACGGCTTGCTCGATGGAACAACGATGCGGCATCTGGGCCTCCCGGCATCCATGCGTCCTGGCGTTGGACCGGAGTCGGCACGGGTTTGCTCCATGCGCAGCGCAGGGTTACAGGCCGGACATCTGCTTGATGGCGCTCTTGAGTTCTTCGTCCGAACAATCGCCACAGGTGCCTTTGGCTGGCATCGCATTGATGCCGGTGATGGCTTTGGCGAGGATGCCGTCCAAGCCGCCCTGATGGTCGGCGCGCTCTTTCCAGGCGGCGGTATCGCCGATCTTCGGCGCGTTCAGCAGGCCGCTGCCATGGCAGGTCACGCAGTGCCTGGCGACGATTTCATCCGCTGAGCGAGCGGCGCCGCCGGCAGCGCTGGCAGTCGCGGCAACGCCCTTGCAGGCCTGGCCCTGGACGCATACCTGGCCAACCGGCTCAAGGCGCCTGGCGATATCCTCGTCGAGCGCTGCATGTGCGCTGCAGACCCATGAGGCAAGCATCGCTGCCAAAAGGCCCAAGCTGTTCCTGGTGTGGTTCACGCGTACATCCTCGATAGGCTGATCATGCCGCGGCCACGCTATCCGCGGAACGCGGAAAGTATAGCCGGATCGCCCAGACGGCGGAACAACCACACGGTTCAAAAGGGTATGGCGCGACAATAGGCCGCGCGCCGTTCAGAAGTTGGCTGGCGTGGCTGCGCTGATCAGCCGCGCAGGCTCGTCGAAAGGATTGCGAAACCGGTGTGGGCGGGTGCTTTCGAAGTAATAGCTGTCGCCTGCCTCGAGGATGAAGCTTTCCTGACCGACCACCAGCTCCAGCCGCCCTTCGAGCAGGATCCCGGTTTCCTCGCCGTCATGGCTGAGCATTTCTTCGCCGGTATCCGCGCCTGGCGGATAGACCTCGTTGAGAAAGGCGATCGAGCGGCTCGGATGGGCCTTGCCGACCAGCTTCATGGTCACTGCGCCATCGGAGATGTCGAGCAGCTCGTGCGCCTTATAGACGATCTGCGCGGGGCTTGGCGTCTCCAGTTCCGCGGAAAAGAAATCGACCATGGACATGGGGATGCCACCGAGCACCTTGCGCAGCGAACTGATCGATGGGCTGACGCTGTTCTTCTCGATCATCGAGATGGTGCTGTTGGTCACCCCTGCGCGCTTGGCCAGTTCGCGCTGGGACAGGCCCTTGAGCTTGCGGATGGCTTGTAGTCGTTCACCGACGTCCAAAGCTTGAGCCTCCTGTAGGGAACGCGTGGGTCGAATGTGAACGATATCATGGCAACAGCGTTCAGTATTTACAACACACCGACCCGGCCTCGCCCTCGTGCGTCAGCCGTCGAGGTAGTCCACAGGTACGCGCTTGAGGTTGCACAGCAACTGGTAGGGGATGCTGCCGGCCTGGCTGGCCACTTCACTGGCCAGAACCTGCTTGCCCCAGAGCTCCACGGGGCTGCCGACCGAAGCGTGCGGGACATCGGTCAGATCGACGCACAGCATGTCCATCGATACCCGGCCTATCAGCTGGCTGCGCTTGCCGGCCACCATCACCGGCGTGCCGGTTGGGGCATGGCGTGGATAGCCATCGGCATAGCCCATGGCGACGACGCCCACCCGGGTCGGCTGTGAGCTGACGAACCTGGCGCCGTAGCCGACCGGCTCGCCGGCGGGCAGCTCACGCACGCTGATGATCCGCGACTGCAAGGTCATCACCGGTTGCAGACGTTCGGCCTGGGCCTGGGGCTGTTCGAACGGCGTGGCGCCGTACAACATGATCCCAGGGCGTACCCAGTCGCTTCGCACCTGCGGCCAGCCAAGCAGCGCTGGCGAATTGCACAGGCTGGTTTCGGCCTGCAGGCCCTGGCGTGCCGCGTCGAAGACAGCCAGCTGGCGCTCGGTGGCAGGCTCGTCCAGCTCGTCGGCGCGGGCAAAATGGCTCATCAGGACGATACGCGCCACATTGCCACTGGCCAGCAGACGACGGTAGGCCTCCTGATAGTCCGCCGGGTGCAGCCCGACCCGATGCATGCCAGTGTCAAGCTTGAGCCAGACGGTGACCGGCCTGGGCAAGCGGGCGTGCTCCAGCGCTTCGAGCTGCCAGAGCGAATGCACCACGCACCACAGCTGCTTTTGCGCGATCAGCGCAAGCTCACTGGCCTCGAAGAATCCTTCCAGTAGCAGTATCGGCAGATCGATGCCTGCTGCGCGCAGCTCGAGAGCCTCTTCGATGCAGGCAACGGCAAAGCCGTCGGCCTCCGGCTCCAGGGCCAGGGCACAACGCACCGCGCCATGGCCGTAGGCATCGGCCTTGACCACGGCAAGTGCCCTGGAACCGGCCAGTTCGCGGGCCAGGCGGTAATTGTGACGCAGAGCTTGGAGATCGATCAGGGCACGAGCGGGACGCATGAGGGAGCCTTCTGGCAGTTCTGTTCAGAGGTTGCAAGGTCGATACGCCAGGCGAGTCGCCCGACGTGTCGGTTCGATGACGCCTGCCGCGTCATCCGGCCCGCCTGCTCAACGATGAGCAGGCGCCGGATCGGCCTGGCCGGTGCTTTCCCGGCTGGAGCCATAGCGCGAGATGTCCAGGCCCTCGGCGCTGATCTGGGGCTTCCTGCGCGCGATCAGGTCTGCCAGCAGGCGACCCGAACCGCAGGCCATGGTCCAGCCGAGCGTGCCATGCCCGGTATTGAGGAACAGATTGCCGAACGCGGTCGCACCGACGATCGGCGTGCCATCGGGCGTTGCCGGACGCAGGCCGGTCCAGAAACTGGCCTGGCTCAAGTCGCCGCCACGAGGATAAAGATCGTTGACGATCATCTCCAGCGTTTCCCGCCGCCGTGGGTTGAGCGACAGGTCGAACCCGGCGATCTCGGCCATGCCACCGACCCGGATGCGCTCGTCGAAACGGGTGATGGCCACCTTGTAGGTTTCGTCGAGGATGGTCGAGGTGGGTGCCATCGCCGCGTCGGTGATCGGCACGGTCAATGAATAGCCTTTGAGCGGATAAACCGGGGCCTTGATGCCCAGTGGCTTGAGCAGACCCGGCGAGTAGCTGCCCAGGGCCAGTACGTAGCGATCGGCCGTCTCGAGCTTGCCGTCGATCCACACGCCGTTGACGCGATTGCCGGCGAAGTCCAGACGCTGGATGTCCTGGCCGAAGCGGAACTCCACGCCTAGGTCGGCCGCCATCTGCGCCAGCCGACGGGTGAACAGCTGGCAGTCGCCGGTCTGATCGTTGGGCAGGCGCAAGGCACCGGCCAGGATATCCCTGGCCCCTGCCAAGGCAGGCTCGACGCGGGCGATGCCGTCACGATCGAGCAGCTCATAGGGCACGCCGGATTGCTCGAGCACGGCGATATCCTTGGCTGCCGCATCCAGCTGCGCCTGGGTACGGAACAGCTGGGTAGTGCCCAGCGCGCGGCTCTCGTAGCCGATGCCGGTTTCGGCGCGCAGTTCGTCCAGGCAGTCACGGCTATATTCGGAAAGCCGTACCATGCGCTCCTTGTTCACCGCATAGCGCGCCGAGGTGCAGTTCCGCAGCATCTGTGCCATCCACAGGTACTGGTCGACATCGCCGGTGAGCTTGATGGCCAGCGGCGCATGACGTTCGAGCAGCCACTTGATGGCCTTGAACGGCACACCCGGAGCAGCCCAGGGCGAGGCATAGCCTGGGGAGATCTGGCCGGCATTGGCGAAGCTGGTTTCCATGGCCACGGCCGGCTGGCGATCGACCACTACCACCTCGAAGCCCTGGCGGGCCAGGTAATAGGCACTGGTCGTGCCGATGACACCGCCTCCAAGCACCAACACTCGCATGGTTCACTCCTGCACGCGGCATGCCGCAACTGTTATCGAATGGACATTGTTGCGCGCAGTATATGAGTTAAATAGCAGTGCATTTAACTATATAAATGCCTATATTTGGCGAGAATTCTTGGCTTAATTCGCTTTTACGGAGGCGCATCCCCTGTGAGAACCCAGCACCAGAGCAAGCGTGAGCTGGACAAGATCGACCGTCACATTCTCCGTCTGCTGCAAGAGGACGGGCGCATATCGTTCACCGAGCTGGGCGAGAAAGTCGGGCTTTCCACCACACCGTGTACCGAGCGGGTCAGGCGCCTGGAGCGCGAAGGCATCATCATGGGCTACCACGCCCGGCTCAATCCCCAGCACCTGAAGGCGAGCCTGCTGGTCTTCGTCGAAATCAGCCTGGACTACAAGTCCGGCGATACCTTCGAGGAGTTTCGTCGCGCGGTGCTCAAGCTGCCGCACGTGCTCGAATGTCATCTGGTTTCGGGGGACTTCGACTACCTGGTCAAGGCGCGCATTTCGGAAATGGCCTCCTACCGCAAGCTGCTTGGCGACATCCTGCTCAAGCTGCCCCATGTACGCGAATCGAAGAGCTATATCGTCATGGAGGAGGTCAAGGAAAGCCTGTGCCTGCCGATCGCCGACTGAGTCGCTGCTGCTCGCGCCGAGCCTGTTGCCCGCTGGCGAGCGCGCGGCTTATGCTGCTTCGATTCCGCTTCTGCTCGCAGGACCCCCCATGATTCATGCTCCGCAACATGCTGCCTCCTACTACGCCGCCAGTCGTGCGCTGGATGTCGAGTACCCGTCGCTCGAAGGCGAGCAGCGCTGCGATGTCTGCATCGTCGGTGGAGGGTACTCCGGGCTCAACACCGCCATCGAGCTGGCCGAGCGCGGCCTCTCGGTGGTCCTGCTCGAAGCCCGGCGCATCGGCTGGGGCGCCAGCGGTCGCAACGGCGGCCAGCTGATACGCGGCGTCGGTCATGGCCTGGAGCAGTTCCTGCCAGTGCTGGGCGAGCAAGGCGTACGCAGCCTGAAACTGATGGGTCTGGAAGCGGTGCAGATCGTGCGCGAGCGTATCGAGCGCCACGCCATTGCCTGCGACCTGACCTGGGGCTACTGCGACCTGGCCAACAAGCCGCGCCAGCTGCGCGGTTTCGAGGAGGACGCCGAGGAGCTGCGCCAGCTCGGTTATCGTCACGAGCTGCGCCTGGTGCCGGCCGAACGGATGCATGAGGTGGTCGGTTCCGAGCGCTACGTTGGTGGTCTGATCGACATGGGTTCCGGCCATCTGCATCCACTGAACCTGGCGCTTGGCGAAGCGGCCGTGGCCGATCGCCTCGGCGTGCGGCTGTACGAGCAGTCCGCGGTCACCCGTATCGACCATGGCACGCAGGTGCAGGTCCATACCGCCCGCGGCAGTGTCCGTGCCGATACCCTGGTGCTGTGCTGCAATGCCTACCATGCCGACCTCAATCGCGAACTGGGCGGCAAAGTCCTGCCGGCCGGCAGTTACCTGATCGCCACCGAACCGCTGGGCCAGGCGCGCGCGCGTAGCCTGCTGCCACGGAACATGGCGGTCTGCGACCAGCGGGTGGCGCTGGACTACTACCGCCTGTCGGCCGATCATCGCCTGGTGTTCGGTGGCGCCTGCCACTACTCCGGGCGCGACCCGCAGGACATCGCTGCCTACATGCGCCCCAAGATGCTCAAGGTGTTTCCGCAGCTGGCCG
The DNA here is from genome assembly GCF_054950175.1 of Pseudomonas sp. Marseille-QA0332. NCBI lineage: Bacteria > Pseudomonadati > Pseudomonadota > Gammaproteobacteria > Pseudomonadales > Pseudomonadaceae > Pseudomonas > Pseudomonas sp. Marseille-QA0332. The sequence goes on along the minus strand of NZ_CM143106.1, from coordinate 3,598,619 downwards.
ATGTCCGCATCGACTACCAATGGGGTGGCATGATCGGCATCGGTGCCAATCGCCTGCCACAGATCGGCCGCCTCGCCAGCCATCCCAACGTTTTCTACGCCCAAGCCTATTCCGGGCACGGCGTGAATGCCACGCACCTGGCCGGACGGCTGCTGGGCGAGGCCATCAGCGGCCAGGCCAGTGGTCGTTTCGAGCTGTTCGCCAAGGTGCCACACATGACGTTTCCTGGCGGCAAGCTGCTGCGCTCGCCCCTCCTGGCGCTGGGCATGCTCTGGCATCGATTGAAGGAGCTGGCCTGACAGGTTTTCAGCGATCGAGCCTGGCCGATAACTTTCTGACCTGCTTGACGGTCCATATCGATTGTCCCGATCGCACAGGATGATCTTCTTGAAATTCCAGCACGCCTTGCTTGTCTTGCCGACGCTGTTGCTGGCCTTGGCCGGCTGCGCCCAGGTCACGCCTGCTCGTGACACCAGCCATGCCTTGCCCGCCAGCGAATCGGCGCTGGGCCGTTCGATCCAGCGCGAGGCGGCGGCCCACGACGGGCGCTCAGGCTTGCGGCTGCTACCCAACAGCACCGAAGCCTTCCACGCTCGCGCCGAACTGCTCCGCAACGCCCGTTCGAGCATCGACCTGCAATACTACATCGTGCATGACGGCCTGAGCACTCGCATGCTGGTGCATGAGCTGCTGCTGGCTGCCGACCGGGGCGTCAGGATACGCATCCTTCTCGACGACACCACCAGCGACGGGCTGGACAGCCTGATCGGCACGCTCGCCGTGCATCGCAACATCCAGATCCGCGTGTTCAACCCCTTGCACCTGGGGCGCAGCACCGTTATCACGCGGGCCATGGGGCGATTGTTCAACCTGTCGCTGCAGCATCGGCGGATGCACAACAAGCTGTTCCTGGTCGACAACAGCATGGCCATCGTCGGCGGGCGCAACCTGGGCGACGAATATTTCGATGCCGAACCCAACCTGAACTTCACCGATATCGACCTGCTCGGGGTCGGTCCTGTCGCCGAACAGCTGGGCCACAGCTTCGATCAGTATTGGAACAGTGCCTTGAGCCGGCCGATCGGCGAGTTTCTCTGGTCCACCCCGGATGCTGCTGACCTGCGTGCCAGCCGCCAGCGTCTCGAAGCCTCCCTGGACGAGGCGCGAGTCGAGCGCAAGCCGCTGTATGACCGCCTGATGGCCTATCGGTCGCAACCAAGGCTGGCGAAGTGGCGTCAGGAACTGATCTGGGCGCCGGCCCAGGCGTTATGGGATGCGCCCAGCAAGGTGCTGGCCGATGACGAACCGGACCCGCGGCTGCTGATGACTCGACAGCTCGCACCGCAGCTCAAGGACGTGCGGCATGAGCTGATACTGGTGTCCGCCTATTTCGTCCCCGGCAACTATGGCCTGTCGTACCTGACCAGCCAAGCCGATGCCGGCATATCGGTCAAGCTGCTGACCAACTCCCTCGAGGCCACCGACGTGCCGGCGGTACACGGCGGCTATGCGCCCTACCGCAAGGCCTTGCTCAGGCATGGCGTGCAGTTGTTCGAGCTGCGTCGTCAGCCTGGCGATCCAACCGGTTCCAGACTGAGTTTCCAGGGCAGTTCCAATTCCAGCCTGCACAGCAAGGCCATTGTCTTCGACAGACAGAAGACGTTCATCGGCTCGTTCAACTTCGATCCCCGCTCGGTGCTATGGAACACCGAAGTCGGCGTCATGGTGGACAGCCCGCGCCTGGCGGAGTACACCCGGGCCTTGGCACTGCAAGGCATGTCGCCGGCCTTGAGCTACCAGCCACGGCTGCAGGATGGTCAGCTGGTGTGGATCACCGAGGACGATGGCCAGCTCCATACGCTCGAGCGCGAGCCAGGCGGCGCCTGGCGACGCTTCAACGCCTGGATCAGCAAGGCCGTTGGCCTGGAGCGCATGCTCTAGGCTCGAAAGCGTCCTGGCGCCGGGTCAGCAGCACCAGACCGAACGCACCGGCAGCCATCAGCAATGGCAGGGCATGCCCGCTGATCCATTGGCCGCCCGCACCCGCCAACAGGGGCCCAAGCAGGCAGCCGATGCCCCACAGCTGCGCCACATGGGCATTGGCTCGCACCAGGGCATCATCGCGGTAGCGCTCACCGATCAGCACCAGCGACAAGGTGAACAGGCCACCAGCGCTGGCGCCGAACAGTACCCACAGCGGCCAGATCGCCGGCGTGTGCAGCAGCAGCGGGATCGCCAGGCTGGAGCACAGCAGCACCAGGGCACAGCCACTGAACAGGAGGCGACGCGATACCCGATCGGCCAGCGCGCCAATCGGCAACTGCAACACCGCATCGCCTACCACCACCGTGCTGACGACGAACATGGCCAGCTCGGCACTGAAGCCCTGCTGCAAGCAGTAGACCGGCAACAGCGTCAGGATCATCGCCTCGAAGGCAGCGAACAAGGCGATCGCCCAGGCGATCACCGGCAGACGTCGGCAGAAACCGAACAAGTCCCTGAACGACACGCTGCAGGCCTCGGTACTCGGTGCACCGCTGCGCCCGAACAGCAACAGCGGGGCAAAGACCAGCAAAACGGTCGCCGCCCAGAATCCGAAATCGTCATCGGACCCCAACAGCGCGAGCACCAGCGGGCCGGCCAACTGGCTCAGTGCGTAACTGCTGCCATAGAGCGCTACCAGCCGGCCGCGCCATTGCTCCACCACCAGCTGGTTGATCCAGCTTTCGCCGAGGATGAAGACCACCGTCAGGCTCATGCCGATCGACAGGCGCAGCAGCAGCCATAGCGCATAGCCAGGCAACAGCGCCAACAGGCCGATCGACACCGCCGCGCTCCACAGGCACAGCCGCATGGCCGCTGGCACGCCGACCCAGCCGGCCAGGCGACTGGCCAGGCTGGCACCGAGCAGGACACCGACCGCAGGCATGGCCGCCATCACGCCGATCGCGAAGGCCCCGTACCCCCATCCCTCCAGGCGCAACGACACCAGCGGCATGCTGACACCCAGCGCCAGCCCGACACTGAGCACCGCGCTCAGGACGGCGAAATAGGTCCCCCAACGCATGACTGCCTCCATTGCAGTGAAAGGTGACCGATAGACGCGATGCAGCCGGGGCGGCGGAACCGACCCGGCTGCGCGGTTGCCCCAGACGTGGTCAGAGCTTGATCCAGGTCGCCTTGAGCTCGGTGTACTTCTCCAGCGCATGCAACGACTTGTCACGACCGTTGCCCGACTGCTTGAAGCCGCCGAACGGAGCAGTCATGTCGCCACCGTCGTACTGGTTGACCCAGACACTGCCGGCACGCACGGCGCGCGCCGTCTGGTGCGCCTTGGAAATGTCGGCGGTCCAGATGCCCGCAGCCAGGCCGTAGGGCGTGTCGTTGGCAATGGCGACGGCTTCCTCGGCGGTGTCGAAGGTGATCACCGACAGCACCGGGCCGAAGATTTCTTCCTTGGCGATCTTCATGGCGTTGGTCACACCGTCGAAGATGGTCGGTTCGACATAGGTGCCACCAGTTTGCTCGAGGGTACGCTTGCCACCGGCCAGCAGCTTGGCGCCATCCTTGTGACCGGCATCGATGTAGGAGAGCACGGTGTTCATCTGCTGGGTGTCGACCAGCGCGCCGACATTGGTCGCCGGATCCAGCGGATTGCCTGGCTTCCAGGCCTTAAGGGCCTCGACCACCATGGGCAGGAAGGTGTCCTTGATCGAGCGCTCGACCAGCAGGCGCGAGCCGGCGGTGCAGACTTCGCCCTGGTTGAAGGCGATGGCGCTCGCGGCAGCCTCGGCGGCGGCCTTCAGGTCAGGCGCATCGGCAAAGACGATGTTCGGGCTCTTGCCGCCGGCCTCGAGCCAGACGCGCTTCATGTTCGATTCGCCCGCGTAGATCATCAGTTGCTTGGCGATCTTGGTCGAGCCGGTGAACACCAGGGTGTCAACGTCCATGTGCAAGGCCAATGCCTTGCCGACGGTATGACCATGGCCTGGCAGCACGTTCAGCACGCCGGCGGGGATGCCCGCCTCGATCGCCAGCTGGGCGACGCGGATGGCAGTCAATGGCGACTTCTCGGAAGGCTTGAGTACCACCGAGTTGCCGGTTGCCAATGCCGGACCCAGCTTCCAGCTGGCCATCAGCAACGGGAAGTTCCAAGGTACGATGGCGGCAACCACGCCTACTGGCTCGCGCGTCACCAGCCCCAGCTGGTCATGCGGCGTCGGCGCGACTTCATCATAGACCTTGTCGATGGCTTCGGCGGTCCAGTGAATGGCATTGGCGGCACCGGGAATGTCAATGGTCGAGGAGTCACCGATCGGCTTGCCCATGTCGAGGGTTTCCAGCAGCGCGAGTTCTTCGACATGCTCGCGCAGCAGGTTGGCGAAACGGATCAGTGTCGCCTTGCGCTTGGCTGGCGCCAGCCGCGACCATGCGCCGGACTCGAAGGTGGCCCTGGCATTCTCGACCGCGCGATTGGCATCGGCCAGATCGCAGCTTGCGATTTTGGCCAGGAAGCGACCATCGACCGGGCTGATGCAGTCGAAGGTTTCGCCGGATATGGCATGGGTGTATTCGCCATTGATGAAGGCACGACCTTCGATGTTCAGCTGCTGGGCACGCTGTTCCCAGTCTGCACGCGTCAGGGTGGTCATGTGAAACTCCTCCTCTTGTTAAGGTGCAACGCCATACCGAGGCATCATGGACGTTGTCGGAATGCTGGCCGGGCGGTATGCGCGCGGGTGCCAGCCACCCTAAACCAGGCCACTTAAACTATCAATATATTTGACAAAAAACGCTCAAGCACCATTCTACGTTCATTTTTTTAAACAAACGTGAGGCGTATCATGAGTATCCACACCCTAGTTGATTTCGCCCAGGTGATCACCGAAGCCGAACGCTACCGGCCGGCAGCGGAAAAGATCATCGCCGGGGACCCGCAGCAACTGGTCTACAACCACTATGCCAGCCCCTGTGGCCAGTTCGCGGCCGGGGTCTGGGAAGGTGCCGTCGGTCAATGGACCGTGAACTATACCGAGCATGAATACTGCGAAATCGTCCAGGGTGTTTCGGTGTTGCGTGATACCGAAGGCAATGCCAAGACTCTGCGGGCCGGCGATCGCTTCGTCATCCCTGCCGGATTCCAGGGCACCTGGGAGGTACTCGAGGCGTGCCGCAAGATCTATGTGATGTTCGAGTCGCGTTGAACGAAGTCGAGCCTGACCGACCTGAGCAAGGCAAGCGTCGACCTGTCGCCAGCCAGGCAAAAAAAAACCGCATCCGAGGATGCGGTTTTTTCTGGCAGCCGATCAATTACTTGATCTTGGCTTCCTTGTAGATCACGTGCTTGCGGACGACCGGATCGTATTTCTTGATCTCGATCTTGTCCGGGGTGGTGCGCTTGTTCTTGTCGGTGGTGTAGAAGTGGCCGGTACCGGCGCTGGACACCAAACGGATCAGTTCACGCATGACAGTCTCCTTAAACCTTTTCGCCGCGAGCACGCAGCTCGGACAGCACGACTTCGATACCACGCTTGTCGATGATGCGCATGCCCTTGGCGGAAACGCGCAGACGAACGAAGCGCTTCTCGGCCTCAACCCAGAAACGGTGATGCTGCAGGTTAGGCAGGAAACGACGACGGGTTTTGTTGTTTGCGTGGGAAATGTTGTTCCCGGTTACCGGACCCTTACCGGTAACTTGACAGACTCTCGACATGCCTCAGCCCTCTAAAACCACATGCCCAACCCGGCATGGGTTGGCCGCTTAATCTCTCAGTCTTTGGCGCCAGGCGCCGTGTTTCCCGAGGTCTTATCGACCGGAATCGCCAAGGCGACAGGCCGAGCCCCTAGAAAAGAGCGCTGCTTTATACCAGAAAGACCGCGCCACAACAACAGGCTATCTGCTTGCACCGCTGGCTGATCGAGTGCGGCCAGCATAGCGACAGGGTCGGATGAGTGTCGACCACTCGTCGCCGGATTTGTAAAAAAGGATGTGGTCATTTGCCGTCAGCCACTCTACGGTAGACCGTTTCCAGACTGCATCGGCAGATGGGCCATCGACCAGCCAAGGAGCACCCATGCGTTGCGCTGCCTTTTCCCTCTTGTTCGCTTCATTGTTCACCTCGGCCATGGTCCAGGCCGCGCCCTTGAGTGTCTGTACCGAAGCCAGTCCCGAAGGCTTCGATGTGGTGCAGTACAACTCCCTGACCACCACCAATGCCTCGGCCGACGTGCTGATGAATCGCCTGGTCGAGTTCGATGCCGGGCAAGGCAAGGTCGTGCCTGGTCTGGCCGAAAGCTGGACGGTGTCCGACAATGGCCTGGTCTATGATTTCAAGCTGCGCCAGGGCGTGAAGTTCCACACCACTGCCTATTTCAAGCCAACCCGCCCCCTGGACGCCGATGATGTCCTGTTCAGTTTCCAGCGCATGCTCTATCCGGCCCATGCCTGGCACAAGACCGCGCCAGGCGGCTATCCACATGCCCAGTCGCTGCAGCTGGGCAGCCTGATCAAGCTGATCGAGGCGCCGGATCCGGGCAGCGTGCGCTTCACCCTCGCTCATCCGGATGCCACCTTCCTGGCTACCTTGAGCATGGGCTTCGCCTCGATCTACTCCGCCGAGTACGCCGACAAGCTGCTCAAGGCCGGTACGCCTGAGAAGCTCAACAGCCAGCCGATCGGCACCGGCCCCTTCGTCTTCCAGCGTTTCCAGAAAGACGCCGTGGTGCGCTATCGCGCCAACCCGGACTATTTCGCCGGCAAGCCCGCGGTCGACCCGCTGATCTATGCGATCACCCCGGATGCCAATGTCCGGCTGCAAAAGATCAAGCGCAACGAGTGCCAGATCGCCTTGTCGCCGAAACCGCTGGATATCGCCGACGCGCGAGACAACGCCGACCTGAAGGTAGAGAGCACGCCGGCCTTCATGACTGCCTTCGTGGCGATCAACAGCGAGCACCCACCGCTGGACAAGCCCGAGGTGCGCCAGGCCATCAACCTAGCGTTCGACAAGGCCAGCTATCTCAAGGCCGTCTTCGAAGACACCGCGACAGCCGCCGAAGGCCCCTACCCACCCAACACCTGGAGCTATGCCAAGGATCTGCGCGGCTACGCCAACGATACAGCCAAGGCCAAGGCCCTGCTGGCCAAGGCAGGCCTTGCCGATGGCTTCGACACGACCATCTGGACACGTCCTTCGGGCAGCCTGCTCAACCCCAACCCCAACCTGGGCGCGCAGATGTTGCAGGCCGACCTGGCCAAGGTCGGCATCAGGGCCCAGATCCGCGTCATCGAATGGGGAGAGCTGATCCGGCGCGCCAAGGCCGGTGAACACGACCTGTTGTTCATGGGCTGGGCTGGCGACAATGGCGATCCGGACAACTTCCTGACCCCGCAGTTCTCCTGTGCCGCGGTGAAGTCGGGGACCAACTTCGCCCGCTATTGCGACAACCGTCTCGACCAGCTGATCAACGCTGGCCGTACCACCAACGACCAGAGCGTGCGCAGCCGCCTCTACCAGCAGGCCCAGACCTTGATCCAGCAACAGGCGTTGTGGCTGCCGTTGGCCCACCCCACGGCGGCGAGCCTGGTGCGCCAGAGCGTCGACGGCTACCAGGCCAGCCCGTTCGGCAGGCTGGACTTGGCCAAGGTCAAGGTGAGCCGCTGATCCAGCCGTGCTCGACCATCGACAACGGTTCGCCGTCGCCGACGATGACATGATCGAGCACGCGCACGTCGACCAGTTTCAAGGCGTCGCGCAGCATGCGGGTGAGCTGCACCTCCTCCCGGCTCGGCTCGCTGTTGCCCGAAGGATGGTTGTGGCAAAGGATCAGTGCCGCCGCGTTGTGCGCCAGCGAGCGGCGCACCACTTCGCGCGGGTAGACACTGGCGCGATCGATCGAGCCGCGAAACAGCACCTCGAAAGCCATCGGGCGGTGCCGCGTATCGAGGAACAGGCAGCCGAAGACCTCGCTGCGCTCGTGGCGCAGCATCGCCTTGAGGTAGCGGCGTACGGCCTGCGGCCCTTGCAGGGCGGGCTCGCGCTCGATCGACTCGGCCAGGTGGCGACGTCCGATCTCGAGCAATGCCTGCAGCTGCGAGTAGCGCACCGGACCAAGACCGGTCTCGCCGAGAAAGGCGGCGCGATCGGCCTCGAGCACCTGACGCAGGCTGCCGAAACGCACCAGCAGACCGCGGGCCAGCTCCACCACGTTTCGGCCCTTGACTCCGGAACCGAGCAGCACCGCCAGCAGCTCCGCATCCGACAGGCTGGCCGCACCGCGCTGCAGCAGCTTCTCCCTCGGCCGCTCCGTGATCGGCCATTCCCTGATGTTCATGCCCCCTCCTTGCGTGTACTGCGGCGCATTTGTGCGCTGTGTTAATCTATCCCGTCCCGTTCATGCGACGTTCTGCCGCAGGCAGCGCTCGTCGCCGCACGTTTTCACTGAACAAAAGGCAGGCCTATGCAGCGGCTGTATCGCAAGCGCATCGTCCTCGGCGTAGGTGGCGGCATTGCCGCCTACAAGAGTGCCGAACTGATTCGCCGACTCCTCGAACATGGCGCCCAGGTTCGCGTCGTCATGACCCGCGGCGGTGCCGAGTTCATCACGCCCCTGACCCTGCAGGCGCTGTCCGGCCACCCGGTCCACCTGGACCTGCTCGACCCGGCGGCCGAGGCCGCCATGGGCCATATCGAACTGGCCAAGTGGGCCGACCTGGTGCTGATCGCCCCGGCCACGGCCGATCTCATGGCCCGCCTGGCCCAAGGCATGGCCGACGACTTGCTGACCACCCTGGTGCTGGCCACCGACGCCGCGATCGCCGTGGCGCCGGCGATGAACCAGGCCATGTGGCGCGACCCGGCCACCCAGGCCAACCTGGACCTGCTGAAAAACCGTGGCATCAAGGTCTTCGGACCGGCGTCCGGCAGCCAGGCCTGTGGCGATGTCGGCCTTGGCCGCATGCTCGAACCTGCCGACCTGGCCTGGCATGCCGCCGAGAGCTTCAAGCGCCAGGCGCTGACCGGAAAGCACGTGCTGATCACCGCCGGTCCGACCCAGGAAAACATCGACCCGGTGCGCTACATCACCAATCATAGCTCCGGGAAGATGGGCTTCGCCCTGGCCGAGGCGGCGGTGGAAGCCGGTGCTCGGGTGACCCTCGTCACCGGCCCGGTGCACCTGCCGACCCCCGACCGGGCCACGCGGATCGACGTGGTGAGCGCGCGCGACATGCTCGCGGCCTGCGAGGCCGCCATGCCCTGTGACCTGTTCATCGCCTCGGCCGCGGTGGCGGACTACCGCCCCGAGGTCATCGCCCCACAGAAACTCAAGAAGGATCCCACCACCGGTGACGGCATGCTGCTGCAGATGGTGCGGAATCCGGATATCCTCGCCACTCTGGCCAGTCGTCCAGACCGGCCGTTCAGTGTCGGTTTCGCCGCCGAGACCGAACACTTGCTTGATTACGCCACCCGCAAGCTCAAGGACAAGAATCTCGACCTGATCGTCGCCAATGACGTGGCCAACCCCAGCATTGGCTTCAATAGCGAGGAGAACGCCTTGACCGTGATCGATCGCCAGCAGCACCAGACTCTTTTCGCGCAGACCAGCAAGGGCAAGATTGCCCGCCAACTGGTCGCCTTCATCGCCGAACGGCTCAACCAGGTTCCATAAGCTCCATGCACGCTCTTCAAGCCAAGATCCTCGACCCTCGCCTGGGCAACGAATTCCCCCTGCCCCACTATGCAACTCCTGGCTCCGCCGGGCTGGACCTGCGTGCCATGCTGCAACAGGACCTGATCCTGGAGCCTGGCCAGACCGTGCTGATCCCTACGGGCCTTGCGGTGTACATCGGCGACCCGGGCCTGGCCGCGCTGATCCTGCCCCGCTCGGGGTTGGGCCACAAGCATGGCATCGTGCTGGGCAACCTGGTCGGCCTGATCGATTCGGACTACCAGGGCGAGTTGATGGTCTCCTGCTGGAACCGTGGCCAGACCGCCTTCACCATCACCGTCGGCGAGCGCATCGCCCAGCTGATGCTGGTACCGGTCGTCCAGGCCCACTTCGATATCGTCCAGGACTTCGATGAAACCCAGCGTGGCACTGGCGGCTTCGGCCATTCCGGTACCCGCTGAACGGCACTGAAATTGCGCCAGGATGGCGAACCGTGCGTTCGATCCGTCGTCCAAGCGAGCTGTTCGCACCGCCCAACCTTCCAATGACTGGAGCCTGTTCGAGATGAAGCATCTGGCCCGCCCGATTCCGGCCTTGCCGCAAAGCATCTTCCGCGCCTATGACATCCGTGGCGTGGTGGGCCAGACGCTCGATGGCGAAACCGCCTACTGGATCGGCCGCGCCGTGGGCGCGCAAAGCCTGTCGCAAGGCGAGCCATGCGTGTCGGTCGGCCGCGACGGTCGCCTGTCCGGCCCGGTGCTGGTCGAGCAGTTGATCCAAGGGCTGGCCGATGCCGGCTGCCAGGTCAGCGATATCGGCCTGGTGCCCACGCCTGTGCTGTACTACGCGGCCCATGTGCTGGCTGGCAGGACGGCGGTGATGCTCACCGGCAGCCACAACCCGGCCGACTACAACGGCTTCAAGATCGTCATTGCCGGCGACACCTTGGCCAACGAGCAGATCCAGGCGCTGGCGCAACGCCTGCATGCCGGCGATCTGAGCGAAGGCCGAGGCGGGGTCGAACAGGTGGCGATCCTCGAGCGCTACCTTGCCCGCATCACTTCAGACGTGAGGCTGGCCAGGCCTCTGAAGGTGGTGGTGGACTGCGGCAATGGCGCTGCCGGAGTGATCGCGCCGCGCCTGCTCGAAGCCTTGGGTTGCGAGGTCGTTGCGCTGTTCTGCGAGGTCGATGGCAGCTTTCCCAATCATCATCCGGACCCAGGCAAGCCGGAAAACCTTCAGGACCTAATCGCCAAGGTCCGCCAAACCGGTGCCGATGTCGGCCTTGCCTTCGACGGCGACGGCGACCGGGTCGGCGTGGTGACCAACGCGGGCAGCGTGGTCTATCCAGATCGACTGCTGATGCTCTTCGCCGTCGACGTGCTGCAACGCAATCCGGACGCGCAGATCATCTATGACGTCAAGTGCAGTCGCCGCCTGAAGCCGCTGATCGAACAGCACGGTGGCCGCGCGCTGATGTGGAAGACGGGCCATTCGTTGATCAAGAAGAAGATGAAGCAGACCGGTGCGTTGCTCGCGGGAGAAATGAGCGGGCACATCTTCATCGCCGAGCGCTGGTATGGCTTCGATGATGGCCTCTACAGTGCCGTGCGCCTGCTCGAGATACTTGCCGCGAGCACAGCGGACGCCGAAGCGCTGTTCGCCGCGTTCCCGGACGATATTTCCACGCCGGAAATCAACATTGATGTGACCGACGAGCGTAAATTCAGCATCATTGATGCATTGCAACGCGATGCCGCCTGGGGCGATGCCGAGCTGACCAGCATCGATGGCATGCGGGTCGACTACACCCATGGCTGGGGCCTGGTGCGCGCCTCCAACACCACACCGGTGCTGGTGCTGCGGTTCGGAGCCGAAAGCGACGTCGAGCTGCAACGTATCCAGGCTGTTTTCCGCACGCAGCTGTTGCGGGTCGCCCCCGACCTGCAACTGCCGTTCTGACCGACCAACCGTTCCTTGCTGGAGCCCTGCATGACCCTCGATCGCGACGCCGCTTCCCATGTTGCCCAGGTGCTGTCCGAAGCGCTGCCCTACATTCGCCGCTTTGTCGGCAAGACCCTGGTGATCAAGTACGGCGGCAACGCGATGGAGAGCGAAGAGCTCAAGATCGGCTTCGCCCGCGACATCGTGCTGATGAAGGCCGTCGGCATAAACCCGGTGGTCGTCCATGGCGGCGGCCCGCAGATCGCCGACCTGCTCAAGCGCCTGTCGATCGAGAGCAGTTTCATCGACGGCATGCGCGTCACCGATTCGCAGACCATGGACGTGGTGGAAATGGTGCTTGGCGGCCAGGTCAACAAGTCCATCGTCAACCTGATCAACCGCCATGGCGGTCGCGCCATCGGCCTGACCGGCAAGGACGCGGAACTGATCCGCGCCAGGAAGCTGACCGTCAGTCGCCAGACCGCCGACATGAGCAGCCCGCAAATCGTCGACATCGGTCAGGTCGGCGAGGTCGCGCAGGTCAATACCGACCTGCTGGACATGCTGGTCCAGGGCGACTTCATCCCGGTCATCGCGCCGATCGGGGTCGGTGCCGATGGCGAGTCCTACAACATCAACGCCGACCTGGTCGCCGGCAAGGTCGCCGAGGCCCTCAAGGCCGAAAAGCTCATGCTGCTGACCAACATCGCCGGCCTGATGGACAAGCAGGGCAACGTGCTGACCGGCCTGACCACCGAGCAGGTCAACGGCCTGATCGCCGATGGCACCATCTATGGCGGCATGCTGCCGAAGATCAGGTGCGCGCTGGAGGCGGTACAAGGTGGCGTCAACAGCTCGCACATCATCGACGGCCGAGTGCCGAACGCCGTGCTGCTGGAGATCTTCACCGACACGGGCGTGGGCACACTGATCACCAATCACAAGCCCCACTGAGCGCAGCGCAAATGAAAAAGGCGACCTTCGGGTCGCCTTTTTCATGGTCGCGCCAGCTCAGATGCCGTACTGCGCCCGATAGGCTTCGACAGCCGGCAGGTGCTGCTTGAGCTGGGGGTCATCGGCGAGGAATTCGAGTACCTGGGTCAGCGAGACGATGCTCACTACCGGGATGCCGAAGTCGCGCTCGACTTCCTGGATCGCCGAAAGCTCGCCATTGCCACGCTCTTCGCGGTTGAGCGCGATCAGCACCCCGGCGGCCCTGGCCTGCTGGGCCTGGATGATCTGCATGACTTCACGGATGGCGGTGCCCGCGGTGATCACGTCGTCGATGATCAGCACATCGCCAGCCAGCGGGGCGCCAACCAGGCTGCCACCTTCGCCGTGATCCTTGGCTTCCTTGCGGTTGAAGCACCAAGGCACGTCGAGGCCGTGCTGCTCGGCCAGCGCCACGGCCGTGGCGGCCGCCAGGGGAATACCCTTGTAGGCGGGCCCGAACAGCACGTCGAACGCAAGCTTGCCATCGACGATCGCGGCGGCATAGCAGCGACCCAGCTGGGCCAGGGCCGAACCGCTGTTGAACAGGCCGGCGTTGAAGAAGTATGGGCTGGTACGCCCCGATTTCAGGGTGAATTCACCGAAGCGCAGCACGCCGCGATCGATGGCAAAACGGATGAAGTCGCGCTGATACGGCTGCATGAGAGTCCCGGATACCACGGATTTAGCTAAATGAGTTGAGCTCGGGTATCATACACGCACGAGATTTTTGGGGCCATTTATGCGGATCATCAGTGTGAACGTGAATGGCATTCAGGCTGCGGCCGAGCGTGGATTGCTCAGCTGGCTGCAAGCCCAGAATGCCGACGTCATCTGCCTTCAGGATACCCGCGCCTCGGCCTTTGAACTCGACGACCCGGCTTTTCAGCTCGATGGCTACTTCCTGTACGCCTGCGACGCGGAAGTGCCCGCCCAAGGTGGCGTGGCGCTGTATTCGCGGATGCAGCCCAAGGCAGTCATCACTGGCCTGGGCTTCGAGACAGCCGACCGCTATGGGCGTTACCTGCAGGCCGATTTCGACAAGGTAAGCATCGCCAGCCTGCTGCTGCCTTCGGGAATGAACGGCGACGAAGACTTGAACCAGAAATTCAAGTTGATGGACGACTTCGCCAAGTACCTGGACAAGCAGCGGCGCAAGCGGCGCGAGTACATCTACTGCGGCTCGCTCTACGTGGCGCAGCAGAAGCTCGACATCAAGAACTGGCGCGACAGCCAGCAGTCGCCTGGCTTCCTGCCGCCCGAGCGCGCCTGGATGGATACCATCATCGGCGACATGGGCTACGTCGATGCCTTACGCGAGGTCAGTCGCGAGGGCGACCAGTACAGCTGGTGGCCGGACAACGAACAGGCCGAGATGCTCAACCTCGGCTATCGGTTCGACTACCAGGTTCTCACGCCTGGCCTGCGCCGCTTCGTGCGCAATGCCCGTCTGCCCCGTCAGCCGCGATTCTCGCAGCACGCGCCGCTGATCGTGGACTACGACTGGACGCTGACCATCTGAGCCTGCGCAAGCCATGAAAAAGCCGACTTCACGTCGGCTTTTTCATGGCTGCGGCGCGACTTTAGGATCAATCGGCCAGCACGGCACGCTGCTGCTCGAACAGCTCTCCCATGCCCTTCTGCGCGAGCGCCAGCATGGCATTGAGTTCGGCCGGCTGGAACGGCGCGCCTTCGGCGGTGCCCTGCACCTCGATGAACCCACCGGCGCTGGTCATGACCACGTTCAGGTCGGTCTCGGCCGCGGAATCCTCGAGGTAATCCAGATCCAGAACCGCCTCGCCCTGGTACATGCCGACCGAAACCGCGGCGATCATGTACTTCAGCGGGTCCCCGGCCTTGAGGCCACCGCGCTTCTTGATCACCCGCAGCGCATCGACCAGCGCGACCATGGCGCCGGTGATGGAGGCGGTGCGAGTCCCGCCATCGGCCTGGATCACGTCGCAGTCGACATACAAGGTGACGTCGCCCAGCTTGCTCATGTCCAGCGCCGCGCGCAGGGAGCGACCGATCAGGCGCTGGATTTCCAGGGTACGGCCTCCTTGCTTGCCGCGACTGGCCTCGCGCTGGTTACGCTCGCCGGTGGAGCGCGGCAGCATGCCGTACTCGGCGGTGAGCCAGCCTTGACCCTGGCCCTTGAGAAAGCGTGGGACACCATTCTCGACGCTGACCGTGCAGACGACCTTGGTGTCGCCAAACTCGACCAGTACCGACCCCTCGGCGTGCTTGGTGTAGTTGCGGGTGATGCGGATCGAGCGCAGCTGATCGGCAACGCGACCACTTGGACGTTTCATGTGGGATACCTGTACCGGGACTTGAATCTGTCGAGCATTATAGAGCCCGCGGCCCGCCGAGGACATGCCTATCGTCGCGGCTGGCCGCTGACCACGGAGCGCCGCCGGCTGCGCGGGCGATGCGCGAGGCCGGATTGGGCGCC
The DNA here is from genome assembly GCF_054950175.1 of Pseudomonas sp. Marseille-QA0332. Lineage (NCBI taxonomy): Bacteria > Pseudomonadati > Pseudomonadota > Gammaproteobacteria > Pseudomonadales > Pseudomonadaceae > Pseudomonas > Pseudomonas sp. Marseille-QA0332. The sequence continues at coordinate 3,583,558 of NZ_CM143106.1, read as the reverse complement.
AGCGTCGCACTGCGCTACAATCCTGCGCCTTGCAGCCGAAAGGCTTACTTTCCCCTGACTTACGCGAGGTACACCCATGGTGCACAGCATGACCGCTTTTGCTCGAGTCGAGCGCGCTGGCCGCCAAGGTACCCTGGTCTGGGAATTGCGCTCGGTCAACCACCGCTACCTCGAACCCCACCTGCGCCTCCCCGAGGCATTGCGCGACCTCGAGGGCGCGGTGCGCGAAGGGCTGCGCCAAGGCCTCTCGCGCGGCAAGATCGAATGCACGCTGCGCCTGAGCGAGGACAGCGCCGGCAAGCCGCTGCAGGTCGACCGGGAGCGCGCCGCCCAACTGGTCGCTGCCGCCGAGACGGTCGCGGACCTGATCAGCCAGCCAGCGCCGCTCAACCCGCTCGAAGTGCTGGCCTGGCCAGGCGTGCTGGTCGCCGACGCCAGCGATCCCCAGGCCTTGGGCGCCGAAGCCATGGCGCTGTTCGACGAAGCCCTGGCCCAGCTCAAGGCCGGGCGGGCGCGCGAAGGCGTCGAGCTGGCGCGCCTGATCAACGAACGACTGGACAGCATGGCCAGCGAAGTGACCACCCTGCGCGCGCTGGTGCCTCAGATGCTGGCTGCCCAGCGCCAGAAACTGCTGGACCGCTTCGCCGACCTGCGGAGCGAACTCGACCCGCAGCGCCTGGAACAGGAGATGGTCATCCTGGCCCAGAAAAGCGATGTCGCCGAAGAGCTCGATCGTCTCAGCACCCATGTCGCCGAAGTACGTCGGGTCCTCAAGTCAGGCGGCGCCACCGGCCGGCGCCTGGACTTCCTGATGCAGGAGCTCAATCGCGAGGCCAACACCCTGGGCTCCAAGGCCTTCGACCCGCGTAGCACGCAAGCGGCGGTCAACCTCAAGGTGCTGATCGAACAGATGCGTGAACAAGTACAGAATATCGAGTAAGGCCATCGCCACCATGAACCACACCAGCGGCACCCTCTACATCGTCTCGGCACCCTCCGGGGCCGGCAAGACCAGCCTGGTCAAGGCACTGACCGACGCCGACCCGTCGATCCGCGTTTCGGTATCGCACACCACCCGGAGCATGCGCCCGGGCGAGCAGCACGGCGTGAACTACCACTTCGTCGAGCGCGAGGCATTCCAGGCCCTGATCGCCGAGGGCGACTTCCTCGAGCACGCCGAAGTGTTCGGCAATTTCTACGGCACCTCGCGCAGCGCCTTGCAGCAGACCCTCGACCAGGGCCATGACCTGATCCTCGAGATCGACTGGCAAGGCGCGCAGCAGGTGCGCAAGCTGATGCCCCAGGCGCGCTCGATCTTCATCCTGCCGCCAAGCCGACAAGCCCTGCGCCAGCGGCTGGACAATCGTGGACAGGACAGCGACGAGATCATCGACGGGCGCATGCGCGAAGCCGTCAGCGAAATGGCGCACTATCACGAGTACGACTACATCATCATCAACGATGAATTCGCCGTGGCCCTGGAAGACCTCAAGGCCATCTTCCGGGCCAATCGCCTGCAGTCGAAGAGCCAGCAGCAGCGCTACACCGCGCTGCTCGAACAGCTGCTGGCCTGAGGTCAGGGTTTCCAGGCGCGTCACCGGGGCAGCGGCGCAAGTTGCAGGGCCGCCTCGCGGCCCATCGTCAGGTCTGCAGGGAGCGGCCCGCCCCGGCTGCAGCCGCTCCCTGCATCTGCACGCCCCTTCCTTCAGCGCTCCTGCAGGTGCAAGGTCGCCTGCTGTTCCAGCGTGGCGCCAAGGAAATAGGCCGGCGCGCGCAATCGCGACAGGCCCATCAGGACGATCCCCAGCAGCGAAATGATCATGGCGATCACGAACACCAGGCCCAGCCCACCGACATGCGAGCCGCTGCCGAAGTCAGGCGATGCGCTGTCGATCGCCGTCCGCACGAAGATCACCGAGAGAATCGCGCCGCCAAGCAGCGGGCAGAGTCCGCGCATCAGGAAATTGCGCAGGCTGCTGAACAGGCTGCGGCGGAAATACCACACGCAGGCATAGGCCGTCAGCGAGTAGTAGAAGCAGATCATCATCCCCAGCGCGGTGATGGTATCGGCCAGCACGTTCTCGCTGAGCGTGCGCATGGTCACGTAGAACACCCCGGCAGCGATGCCGGCGCAGATGGTGGCATAGCGTGGCGTCTGCGAACGCGGGCAGACCTTGGCGAAGCGCCGAGGTACCGCACCGTAGTAGCCCATGGCGAGCAAGGTGCGCGCCGGCGAGACGAAGGTCGATTGCAGGGAGGCTGCGGTGCTGGCCAGCACGGCGATGGACATCAGGATCGCGAGTGGCCCCATGACCGGACCGGCCAGGTGGGCGAACACGTTTTCCTGGATGCGCGGATTGCCAAGCCCCAGCCCGACATCGCTGATGCCAGCGAACTGCAGCGTGGCTATGCCGGTGAGCAGGTACAGGCCAAGGATCAGCAGCACGGTCCAGGTGGCCGCCTTGCCCGGTACCTCCGCGCTGCCTACCGATTCCTCGCTCACGGTCAGGCACACGTCCCAGCCCCAGAAGATGAAGATCGACAAGGACAGGCCGGCGGCGAAGGCCGAGAACGAATCGACCCCGAACGGGTTGAACCAGTCGAAGTCGAACGCCAGCGGTGGCGGTGCGGTTGTCTCGCCGAAGGCGGCGAAGGCGAAGCCGATCAATACCAGCAGTTGCAGCGCTACCAGCCCGTACTGCACGGTCATGGTGGTCCCCATGCCTCGACAGCATATCCAGACCGCCAGGGCGATGAAGACGCAACAGGTGATGATGTTGACCAGCAGGTTGTCGCTCAGCGCGACCACCGCCTCGCTACCGGTGACCTGGCCGAGGAACAGGTAGAAGAAGTCCACCGCCACGCCAGCCAGGTTGGAGAGCACGATGGTGGTCGCCGTGACCAGGCCCCAGCCACCGATCCAGCCGATCATCGGTCCGAAGGCCCGTGCCGACCAGGTGAAGGAAGTTCCGCTGTCCGGCTCCGCGGCGTTGAGCTCACGGTAGCCCAGGGCCACGAGCAGCATGGGCAGGAAGCCGACGATGAACACCGCCGGAAGGTGGGCGCCGACCTCGCGCACGGTCGGGCCGAGCGCGCCGGTCAGGGTATAGACCGGGGCGATGGTGGAGATGCCGAGCACCACGCTGGCTAGCAGGCCCAGGCTGCCCTTGGCCAGGCCCTTGCCGGCCCGGCCGTTGTCTGTCGCCGCGTCGGGCGGGCGACCGGATTCAGTGTATTCGCTCATGAGTATCTGCCGTCGATATTGGTATTGTTCTACGAGCCTTCGCAAAGGCCCGCTTTCACTCATTCGAAGCTTGCTGCTGGGACAGGCTTGCCCGTCCATGCGTGGTCAGGATGCTTTCAGCGCTGCTCCTCCCGCTGTCGATAGCCGATGAGGGTTTCGTCGAAAGCCAGGGAAACCGGCTCGGACCCGATGGCCGGCCAGTCGCGGTGGGCCGGCCATTGTAATGATGTGGCTCGACATTTGAAGGCGAGCCATGGAAAAGACGCCTGGCAGCAGGCGCGGGTAGCGATCATCGAAGGCATGTTCGCGCTCATGGGTTCACACCGTGTGCAGGTACCAGTTGTACTCGAGGTCGGAAATCGACACCTCGAACTCGGCCAGCTCGCTTTCCTTGCAGGCGACGAAGATGTCGATGTAGTCCGGACTGATGTACTGGTTGAGGATTTCGCTGTCGTCCAGGGCGCGCAAGGCATCGCGCAGGTTGTTCGGCAGGCTCTGCCCGAGCTGCTCGTAGGCATTGCCTTGCACCGGCTCGCCAGGCTCCGTGGCATGGGTCAGGCCGTGGTGGATACCTGCGAGGATCGCCGCCAGCATCAGATAGGGATTGGCGTCGGCGCCAGCCACCCGGTGCTCGATGCGTACGGCATCGCTGCTGCCGGTAGGCACGCGCACGGCGACGGTGCGGTTGTCCAGGCCCCAGCTGGGTGCGTTGGGTACGTAGAACTGCGAGCCGAAACGGCGATAGGAGTTGATGTTCGGGCAAAGAAAAGCCATGGATGCCGGCAAGGTTTCCAAGATGCCGCCCACCGCATGGCGCAGCGATTCGTTGTGCGACGGCTGCTCGCTGGCGAAGATGTTCCGGCCAGTCTTGCGATCGAGCAGCGAGATGTGCACATGCAGGCCATTGCCCGCCTGGTCCGGATAGGGCTTGGCCATGAAGGTCGAGTCCATCTCGTGGTCATAGGCGATGTTCTTGATCAGCCGCTTGAGCAGGATGGCATGGTCGCAGGCCTTGAACGGATCGGCGATGTGCCTGAGATTGACTTCGAACTGGGCCGGCGCGCTTTCCTTGACGATCGCGTCGGCCGGCAGGCCCTGCTCCTTGGCCGCTTCGAGCATGTCCTGGAGACACTCGGCATACTCGTCCAGGTCATCGATCAGGTAGACCTGCGTCGAGCGCGGGCGCTTGCCTGAAAGCGGCGAACGTGGCGGCTGCGGGCGGCCGTTGAGATTGTCCTGGTCGATGAGGTAGAACTCCAGCTCGAACGCCGCGCAGACATCCAGCCCCATGTCGTCGAACCGGCTCACGACCTGGCGCAGCACCTCTCTCGGATCGGCGAAGAATGGCGCCCCGTCGAGCTCATGCATGGTCATCAGCAACTGGGCGGTGGGGCGCTTCTGCCAGGGTTCGTTGGACAACGTGCCAGGAATCGGAAAACAGATGCGATCGGCATCGCCGATGTCCAGGCCAAGGCCGGTGCTCTCGACGGTCGAGCCGTTGATGTCCAGCGCGAACAGCGACGCTGGCAGGTTGATGCCGCGTTCGTAGACCTTGTGCAGGCTCGCCCGCTCGATACGCTTGCCGCGGACCACGCCATTCATGTCGGATATCAGCAAGTCGACGAACTGTGTGTCCGGGTGAGCCTTGAGAAACTCGTTCATCTCGCTGGAATGGCTGGCGCACGGGGAGACCGACGTCATGACGTACATCCTTTGATGGCAATGGAGCAGCGATGTGGGAGGCGGCGGAGCGTGCCTCGAAAGTGACGATGGATGGAGCTGTTGTTCTTTTCACTGTCCCATCGGGGGAACTGGTTCGCCCCAGGAGGATTTGCTAACCGGGCGCCGTTTCACTATAAAATGGCCCCCACGCAACAGATATTGGCATTCCGGCAAGCAGAGCGTGCACTCATGCAATACCAGATCTCTCATGCCGACCTTTCGCTGGTCCTCGCCCTGGAACGTGGCCGTTCGCTGGCCAAGGCAGCCGAGCTGCTCAAGGTCGACGTTTCGACCGTTTTCCGCTCCGTTCGCCGCCTGGAGTCGGCGCTCGGCACGGCGCTGTTCATCAAGAGCCGCAAAGGCTACCTGCCGACCGATACGGCCCAGGCCCTCGCCGAACAGGCCGAGCGCGCCGAACAGGCCCTGGAGGCCGCGCGCATCGCCCTGACGAGCGGCGAGCAAGTGGTCAGCGGCACCGTCCGGCTGACCTGTACCGAAGCCGTGCTGCACAGCCTGCTGCTGCCGGCCCTGGCCAGCTTCATGCCTGGCTATCCAGCCCTTTCCCTGGAACTGGGGACTTCCAATACCTTCGCCAACCTCAGCCGTCGCGATGCCGACATCGCCCTGCGCCTGACCAATACGCCACCGGAACACCTGGTCGGCAGATGCCTGGGCTCGACCTCCTATGTGATCTGCGGTCGTCCCGAATGGCGCGAGCGCCTGGCCCAGGCGCCGACCAGCGTTCCCTGGATCACGCCTGACGACTCGATGCAGGACCATCCGACCGTGGTCTGGCGCAATCAGCAGTATCCCGGGCTGGTGCCGCGCTACCAGTGCAGTGGCATGTCCACCCTGGCCCAGCTGGCCAGCACTGGCATGGGCGTGGCCGCCGTGGCGGACTACATGGTCAGCAGCCTGCCGGGCGTCGAGGCACTGAGCGGGCCGCTGCCCGGCTGCGATACCCAGCTATGGCTGCTGACGCGCCCGGACTGCCGGGCCTTGCGCTCGGTCCAGACCTTGTTCGAGGAACTCACGCCGCGCCTGCGTGACGCGTTGTTGCGCTGAAGCCACGCCAGCCTGTTCAAGCATCCCGCGAGCCGGTATGTTCGGTGGGTGGCAGGCTATCCCGAGCCGCCCGTCCGACGGCGGCCTGCAAATCAACGCTTCCCTATTGGCTGGTGATTTTTTAAACTGTCGAGTCCGCCAGCCCGTCCTGGGCTGCTTGCATACCGTATTCTGCTACCGAGGAAGACCATGGCCCGCGTAACCGTTGAAGACTGTCTAGAACACGTGGATAACCGCTTCGAGCTGGTCATGCTCTCGACCAAGCGTGCTCGCCAGCTGGCCACCGGTGGCAAGGAGCCGCGCGTGGCATGGGAAAACGACAAGCCGACCGTGGTCGCCCTGCGCGAAATCGCCGAAGGCATCGTCACGCCCGAGTTCATCGCCGCTGAAGAGATCGTGACGGAAGACCCGGTCTTCGCCGCGTTCGAGGATGAGTCCAACGAGGCCGTCTGACAGCATGCCGGGTCGAAGTCGCGAGGTACACATTCCCCTTGCCGGGCTGGAGATTCGCTCATGCCGAGCATAGACGTCCTCGCCGACCGGCTGTCGACCTACCTGGGTCCGGAACAGGTCAACCTGGTCCGACGGGCCTATTTCTACGCCGAACAGGCCCACGACGGCCAACGCCGTCGTAGCGGCGAGCCCTACGTCACCCATCCCCTGGCGGTGGCGAACATCCTTGCCGACATGCACATGGACCATCAGAGCCTGATGGCCGCCATGCTGCATGACGTGATCGAAGATACCGGCATCGCCAAGGAAGCGCTCAGCCAGCAGTTCGGCGAGACCGTCGCCGAACTGGTCGATGGGGTCAGCAAGCTGACCCAGATGAACTTCGAGACCAAGGCCGAGGCGCAGGCCGAGAACTTCCAGAAGATGGCCATGGCCATGGCCCGCGATATCCGCGTGATCCTGGTCAAGCTGGCCGACCGGCTGCACAACATGCGTACGCTGGAGGTGCTGTCCGGGGAGAAGCGCCGCCGCATCGCCAAGGAAACCCTGGAGATCTACGCACCCATCGCCAACCGCCTGGGCATGCACAATGTGCGCGTGGAATTCGAGGACCTGGGCTTCAAGGCCATGTACCCGATGCGCTCGGCGCGCATCCACCAGGCAGTCAAGCGCGCCCGTGGCAATCGCAAGGAAATCGTCGCCAAGATCGAGCAGTCGCTGGCCCACTGCCTAGTCGTGGATGGCATCGAGGGCGAGGTGAGCGGTCGCCAGAAGCACCTCTATGGCATCTACAAGAAGATGCGTGGCAAGCACCGCGCCTTCAACGAGATCATGGATGTCTATGCCTTCCGCATCATCGTCGACAAGGTCGATACCTGCTATCGGGTGCTTGGCGCGGTGCACAACCTCTACAAGCCGCTGCCCGGCCGCTTCAAGGACTACATCGCGATTCCCAAGGCCAACGGCTACCAGTCCCTGCACACCACCCTGTTCGGCATGCATGGCGTGCCCATCGAGATCCAGATCCGCACCCGCGAGATGGAAGAGATGGCCAACAACGGCATCGCCGCTCACTGGCTGTACAAGTCCAGCGACGACGAGCTACCCAAGGGCAATCATGCCCGCGCGCGGCAGTGGGTCAAGGGCGTGCTCGAATTGCAGCAGCGCGCAGGCAACTCGCTGGAATTCATCGAGAGCGTGAAGATCGACCTGTTTCCCGACGAGGTCTACGTCTTCACCCCCAAGGGCCGCATCATGGAGTTGCCCAAGGGCTCGACCGCGGTGGACTTCGCCTATGCGGTCCATACCGACGTCGGCAACAGTTGCATCGCCTGCCGCATCAACCGCCGCCTGGCACCGCTGTCCGAGCCCCTGCAAAGCGGCTCGACGGTGGAGATCGTCAGCGCTCCAGGCGCGCGCCCAAACCCGGCCTGGCTCAATTTCGTGGTCACCGGGAAAGCCCGCACGCACATTCGCCATGCCCTGAAGCTGCAACGTCGCTCCGAGTCGATCAGCCTCGGCGAACGGCTGTTGAACAAGGCGCTCACCGGTTTCGACAGCAGTCTCGACAAGATCCCCATCGAGCGCATCCAGGCGATCCTGGCCGAGTACCGGCTGGAACTGGTCGAGGACCTGCTCGAGGATATCGGCTTGGGCAATCGCATGGCCTATGTGGTCGCCCGGCGTCTGCTCTCGGCCGAGGGCGAACAGCTTCCGGCGCCTGAAGGTCCCCTGGCGATCCGCGGCACCGAAGGCCTGGTGATGAGCTATGCCAAATGCTGCACACCGATTCCGGGCGATCCCATCGTCGGCCATCTGTCGGCCGGCAAGGGCATGGTGGTTCACCTGGACAACTGCCGTAACATCAGCGAAATCCGCCACAATCCGGAAAAATGCATCCAGCTTTCCTGGGCCAAGGATGTCTCCGGCGAATTCAATGTCGAGCTGCGCGTGGAACTCGAGCACCAGCGTGGCCTGATCGCCTTGCTGGCCAGCAGCGTGAACGCTGCCGACGGCAACATCGAGAAGATCAGCATGGACGAACGCGACGGCCGTATCAGCGTGGTCCAGCTGGTGGTCAGCGTACGCGACCGCGTGCATCTGGCCCGTGTGATCAAGAAACTGCGTACCCTGCTTGGCGTGGTGCGGATCACCCGCATGCGTACGTAGTCCGTCAACCGCAAGGAGTCAACATGACCAAGACCGTCATCAACAGCGACAAGGCCCCTGCCGCCATCGGCACCTACTCCCAGGCGATCAAGGCCGGCAATACCGTGTACATGTCCGGGCAGATTCCGCTGGACCCGAAAACCATGGAGCTGGTCGAGGGCTTCGAGGCCCAGACCGTGCAGGTCTTCGAGAACCTCAAGGCAGTGGCCGAGGCGGCTGGCGGTTCGTTCAAGGATATCGTCAAGCTCAACATCTTCCTGACCGACCTGGGCCACTTCGCCAAGGTCAACGAAGTCATGGGCCGTTATTTCGAACAGCCTTATCCAGCTCGTGCCGCCATCGGCGTCGCTGCGCTGCCCAAGGGCGCCCAGGTCGAGATGGACGCCATTCTGGTCCTGGAGTGAAATCCTGGCGACGGGGCTTCCCGTCGCCTTGCCGAGGGGCCTTGTCATGCGATACGCATTGTTTCCCGTACTGGCCGTGCTGTGCCTGGTCGGCTGCGCGAGCCATGAACCCCAGGACTTCGACGGTACCTGGATAAACCAGCAGGCCATCGAGGCCGCCGCCAAGGGCGACAGTCTGCGCCAGGCATTGGCCAGTCATGGACCGGTCTTCGAGTGGCGGGTCGATACCGCTCACCGCCAGGCCCGCTATGGCAATGGCTTCGAAGTGGTCCAGGGTCGCCTGGAGAACGTCGATGGCGACCACTGGCAAGCGACCTTCGACGATGCCCGATCGGCACAGCTGAGCCTAGACGGCAAGACGCTCGTGCAGGCGCCGGGCACCTCCAGCCAGGCGCTCGAGTTCGAACGAGCCGCCTCTGCGGCGTCGGACCAGGCGCCTGTAGGCGCCAGTTTCGAAAAGGCCCTCTATGCCAGCTACCTCGGTGGTGAATGGGCAATCGTCGAAGGTCCCGGCCAGGGCGGCCGGGTGCGCTTCCATGACGATGGAACGGTCGAGGGGCTGCCCGCGCTGGACCGCTATGCTCTGTGCCTGGCGGGCGCCTGCACGTCGCTGAGCGGCGAGCACGACAGTCTCTGGCTGGAGCGCGAGCGTCGCGGCGGCCCATGGATCTTCAAGCGCGAAGGCGACACCCTGGAAATCCTGCAAGCCATCAACAGCGCCCGACCAGACGAGATGCCTCGACTGACGCCAGGTGCTCGCCAGTGGCTGCTGGAGCGTGACTGACCGTCACTCTCGCCCCTCGAGAATGGCGGCATAGCCCTCCCTGTAGCTCGGATAGCGAGGCGCCCAGCCCAGCGCCTTCGCCCTGGCATTGCTGCAGCGCTTGCTGCCGGTGCGTCGGACCCGCTGCTCATCGGACCAGTGGCTGACGCCCAGGTACTGGCGTAGCCAGGCCACTACCTCGGCCAAGGGTGCCGGATCGTCATCGACGCCCAGGTAGATATCCTGCAATGCCTGGCCGCGAGCATCGCCCTGCAGCAGGAAGGCCAGCAAGCCCGCGGCATCCTCGGCATGAATGCGGTTGCCATACAGCGGCGGCTTCTCGCTCACCCGATAGCCCTGGCGCACCTGGCCCAGCAGCCATTCGCGGCCCGGCCCGTAGATCCCGGTCAGGCGCACCACGGTACCGGCCAGGCCGCTATCGAGCGCCAGACGCTCCGCCTGCAGCATCGTCCGTCCCGAATAGCCCTGGGGTACGGTGGCAGAGCGCTCGTCGACCCATTCGCCGTCCTGCTGGGCATACACACTGCTGCTGGAGACGAAGAGCAGTCGCCTGGGTCGCTGGCGGTGTGACGCCAACCAGGCCAGGACATGGCGCAAGCCGTCGACATAGGCAACCTGGTAGCCCGCTTCATCGTGCTGACTGGCTGCCACGCAATAGACCAGGTAGTCTGGCGAGCGACTCGGCCAGGCCGCGGGGCAACGGCTATCGGAAAGATCGGCGGCAATCGGCAGCACACCCGGCGGCAGTTCGGCGACCGAGCGGCGCAGGCCGCTGACCTGCCAGCCGGCATCGAGCAGCTGGCGAGCCAGGCGTCCGCCGACATCGCCGCAGCCGACGATCAATGCATTGGGAACAGCCATTGGTGGACTCCATGATGAAAGCTCAAGGCTATCCTGCACAGACGATGGACGGGAGGCAAAGCGTAAAAAAAAGCTACTTTATTACTTCTGCTAACAAGAATTAATTGCAATAATGCTGACCTGCCTTTTCTCGGCCAGCATCGGCCGTGAGGAACATCAACCTTCATTTCTTCATCAGGTCCGGCCAGCATGACACGTACCCAACCTTCCGCTTCGCCAACCACGTCGCGCGCCTGGCGTGCCATTGCCGCGCTGACATTCAGCCTGGTGCTGGCGCCCGTAGCCCTGGCGGATGAACCTGCCAACCAGGCCGCCACCGCCCCGACCGCCGCCGCGGCACCGGCGTCGGGCAGCGACGTGGCGAACCCTGCCGCGCCCGCTGCCAGCCAGCCAGCTCCTGCCGCCAATCCGGCAGCCAGCCCGGCCCCGGCAGGCACGGCTGAAAACCTCGAGGCAGCGGCTCAGGACACCACCCTCGGCATGGCACACGACCTTTCGCCGTGGGGGATGTACAAGAATGCCGACGTGGTGGTCAAGGCGGTCATGATCGGCCTGGCCATCGCCTCGATCATCACCTGGACCATCTGGATCGCCAAGGGCTTGGAACTGCTCGGCGCCAAGCGCCGCCTGCGTGGCGAAATCGCCATGCTGAAGAAGTCGGCCAGCCTCAAGGACGCCAGCGAAGCGACGAACAAGGAAGGCACCTTGGCACATACCCTGGTCAACGATGCCCTGGAAGAAATGCGCCTGTCGGCCAACGCGCGTGAAAAGGAAGGGATCAAGGAGCGTGTCAGTTTCCGTCTGGAGCGCCTGGTCGCCGCCAGCGGTCGCAACATGAGCAACGGCACCGGCGTGCTGGCCACCATTGGCTCCACCGCCCCCTTCGTCGGCCTGTTCGGCACCGTCTGGGGCATCATGAACAGCTTCATCGGCATCGCCAAGACCCAGACCACCAACCTGGCCGTGGTCGCCCCCGGGATCGCCGAAGCCTTGCTGGCGACGGCCCTGGGCCTGGTCGCGGCGATCCCGGCCGTGGTGATCTACAACGTCTTCGCGCGTTCCATCGCCGGCTACAAGGCACAGGTTTCGGACGCTTCGGCCCAGGTGCTGCTGCTGGTCAGCCGTGACCTGGACCACCAGGGCAGCGAGCGCGCCGCCCCCCACATGGTGAAAGTGGGGTAAGCCATGGGCCTGCATCTCAACGAAGGTGGCGATGATCTCGCCGAAAACCACGAAATCAACGTCACACCGTTCATCGACGTGATGCTGGTGCTGCTGATCATCTTCATGGTCGCGGCACCCCTGGCCACGGTCGACATCAAGGTCGACCTGCCAGCCTCGACCGCCAAGCCCGCGCCGCGCCCGGAAAAACCGGTGTTCGTCAGCGTCAAGGCCGACCAGAAGCTCTACGTCGGCGATGATCAGGTCCCGCAGCCCAGCCAACTGGGCGCGATGCTCGATGCCAGGACCAAGGGCGACAAGGAGACCACCATCTTCTTCCAGGCCGACAAGGGTGTCGACTACGGTGACCTGATGGAAGTGATGAACACCATGCGCGCGGCCGGCTACCTCAAGGTCGGCCTGGTCGGACTCGAGACGGCAGCCAAGAAATGACCAAGACCCGGCATAACCTGGCGCGTTACAGTGGCAGCCTGGCTATCGTCCTGGGGATCCATGCCGTCGCTGTGCTGCTTGCCCTGGACTGGTCGGTGCCCAAGGCCGTCGAATTGCCATCGGCAGCGATGGTGGTCGAACTGGCACCGTTGCCCGAGCCCGCGCCGCCACCGCCCCCCAAGGTCGTCCCGCCGCCACCGGCACCGGTCGAGGAGCCGCCATTGCCGAAGGTGGCAGAGGCGCCCAAGCCCAAGATCGCCGTGGCCAAGCCCAAGCCCAAGCCGAAACCGCAGCCGCCCAAGCCTGAGAAGAAGCCTGAGCCGCCGCAGGAAAAGCCGCCGGCCGAACAGGTGGTGGACACGCCTCCAGCCAAGACACCGCCGCAGAAGTCCGCCGCTCCGGCGCCGAGCGTCGCCTCCAACAGCAAGGCCCTGCCGACCTGGCAAAGCGACCTGCTGCGTCATCTGGCGAAGTACAAGCGCTATCCGGAAGACGCTCGTCGGCGCGGCTTGCAAGGCATCAATCGCCTGCGCTTCGTGGTCGATGCCAACGGCAAGATCCTCTCCTACTCGCTGGCTGGCGGCTCGGGCAGTGCCTCGCTGGACCGCGCGACACTGGAGATGATCCGTCGCGCGCAACCGGTGCCCAAGCCACCGCAGGAGCTGTTGAACAACGGCAGCATCGAGGTGGTCGCGCCTTTCGTCTACTCGCTGGATCGCCGCTGACGGTCGCCCTGTCACAAAAAGGCAACTCTGATAACGTGCGTCTATCAATTGCAGCCGCTATGCTGGGGCCGCAACTTCATGGACGCACGTTATGACCCTTACCGAACTACGCTACATCGTCACCCTTGCCCAGGAGCAGCACTTCGGGCACGCCGCCGAACGCTGCCATGTCAGCCAGCCGACCTTGTCGGTCGGGGTCAAGAAGCTCGAGGACGAGCTTGGCGTGCTGATCTTCGAACGCAGCAAGAGCGCGGTGCGCCTGACCCCCGTGGGCGAGAGCATCGTCGCCCAGGCGCAGAAGGTACTGGAGCAGGCCCAGGGCATCCGCGAACTGGCCCAGGCCGGCAAGAACCAGCTCACCGCCCCGCTCAAGGTCGGTGCCATCTATACCGTCGGCCCCTACCTTTTCCCCCACCTGATCCCGCAGTTGCATCGGGTGGCGCCGCAGATGCCGCTGTACATCGAGGAGAACTTTACCCATGTGCTGCGCGAGAAGCTGCGCAACGGTGAGCTGGACGCGGTCATCATCGCCCTGCCGTTCAACGAGGCCGACGTGCTGACCCTGCCGCTCTACGACGAGCCGTTCTATGCACTCATGCCCAGCGGGCATCCCTGGACCGCCAAGAAGAGCATCGATGCAGGCTCGCTCAACGACAAGAGCCTGCTGCTGCTCGGCGAAGGCCACTGCTTCCGCGACCAGGTGCTCGAGGCCTGTCCGACGCTCACCAAGGGCGGCGAGGGCTCCAAGCACACCACCGTCGAGTCCAGCTCGCTGGAAACCATCCGCCACATGGTGGCCTCAGGCCTGGGCGTCTCGATCCTGCCGTTGTCGGCGGTCCACAGCCATCACTATGCGCCCGGCGTGATCGAGGTCAGGCCGCTGACGGCCCCCTCCCCGTTCCGAACCGTGGCGATCGCCTGGCGTGCCAGCTTCCCGCGACCCAAGGCCATCGAGATCCTCGCCGATTCGATACGCCTGTGCTCCGTGGCCAAGCCGCCGCTGGAACAGTCGGCCTGATCATGACCGAGCTGTCGAAGGTCCCGGTCACGGCGCTCAAGGGTGTCGGCGAGGCCATGGCGCAGAAACTCGCCAAGGTCGGCCTGGAAACCCTGCAGGACCTGCTGTTCCACCTGCCGTTGCGTTACCAGGACCGTACCCGGGTGATCCCCATCGGTGCCTTGCGCCCTGGCCAGGATGCGGTGATCGAGGGCGTGGTCAGCGGTGCCGATGTGGTGATGGGCAAGCGCCGCAGCCTCATCGTGCGCCTGGGGGACGGCAGCGGCGTGATCAGCTTGCGCTTCTATCATTTCAGCAATGCGCAGAAGGAGGGGCTCAAGCGTGGGACCCACCTGCGTTGCTACGGCGAGGCCCGGCCGGGGGCTTCGGGCCTGGAGATCTATCATCCGGAATACCGCGCGCTCAACGGCACCGAGCCGGCCCCGGCGGTCGAGCAGACCCTGACGCCAATCTACCCGACCACCGAGGGCCTGACCCAGCAACGCCTGCGCCTGCTGTGCCAGCAAGCCCTGGCCCAGCTCGGTCCGCGCAGCCTTCCGGACTGGCTCCCCGAGGAGCTGGCGAGGGACTATCGCCTCGCCCCCCTGGATGCCGCCATCCGCTACCTGCACAATCCGCCAGCCGATGCCGACATCGACGAGCTGGCCGAAGGGCATCACTGGGCGCAGCACCGCCTCGCCTTCGAGGAGCTGCTGACCCACCAGCTATCCCAGCAGCGCGTGCGCGAGAGCTTGCGCACATTACGCGCGCCGGTATTGCCGAAGGCCAGCCGCCTGCCAGCTCTGTACCTGGGCAACCTGGGCTTCACCCCCACGGGTGCGCAGCAGCGGGTCGGCAACGAAATCGCTCATGACCTGAGCCAGGGCGAGCCAATGATGCGTCTGGTGCAAGGCGACGTGGGCGCCGGCAAGACCGTCGTCGCCGCGCTCGCGGCCTTGCAGGCACTCGAAGCCGGTTACCAGGTCGCCCTGATGGCACCGACGGAGATCCTCGCCGAGCAGCATTTCATCACCTTCAAGCGCTGGCTCGAACCCCTCGGCATCGATGTCGCCTGGCTTGCCGGCAAGCTCAAGGGCAGGGCCAGGGTCGCCGCCCTGGAGCAGATTGCCAATGGCGTGCCCATGGTGGTCGGGACCCACGCGCTGTTCCAGGACGAGGTCAGGTTCAATCGCCTGGCGCTGGCCATCATCGACGAGCAGCACCGTTTTGGCGTGCAGCAGCGGCTGGCATTGCGCCAGAAAGGCGTCGCCGGCGAACTGTGCCCGCATCAGCTGATCATGACCGCCACGCCGATTCCAAGGACGCTGGCGATGAGCGCCTATGCCGACTTGGACACCTCCGTGCTCGACGAACTGCCCCCTGGCCGTACGCCGGTGAACACCGTGCTGGTGGCCGACAGCCGCCGCTTCGAAGTCGTCGAGCGGGTACGCGCCGCCTGTGCCGAAGGCCGCCAGGCCTATTGGGTCTGCACCCTGATCGAAGAGTCCGAGGAGCTGACTTGCCAGGCCGCGGAGAGCACCTACGAGGATCTTCAGGCAGCCTTGGGCGAGCTGAGCGTGGGGCTGATCCACGGGCGCATGAAACCGGCCGAGAAAGCCGCGGTCATGGCCGAATTCAAGGAAGGCAAGCTGCAGCTGCTGGTCGCCACCACGGTCATCGAGGTGGGCGTGGACGTACCCAATGCCAGCCTGATGATCATCGAGAATCCCGAGCGGCTCGGGCTCGCCCAGCTTCACCAGTTGCGCGGGCGCGTCGGTCGCGGCAGTGCCGTGAGTCATTGCGTGTTGCTCTACCACCCCCCACTGTCGCAAATCGGTCGCGAGCGCCTGGGTATCATGCGCGAAACCAACGACGGTTTCGTCATCGCCGAGAAGGACCTGGAGCTGCGCGGTCCCGGCGAGATGCTTGGCACCCGGCAGACGGGCCTGTTGCAGTTCAAGGTCGCGGACCTGATGCGTGATGCGGATCTGCTTCCCCCGGTGAGGGATGCCGCCCAGGCACTGCTGGCCCGCTGGCCACACCATGTCAGCCCGCTGCTCGATCGCTGGCTGCGTCATGGGCAACAGTACGGGCAAGTGTGATAGAGCTCAGGAACAGGACTAGCCAAATGGTGGGACTGGTTATACTTTGCGTCTGAATATCCTGGACATCGCCCATGACCGAAGCTGCTCTGGAAAACGCGCCCGCCCATGTACCACCGGTGATTCGGACCTTGCTCGAAAAGCTTGGCGTCGCCTATCGCGAAGTGCAGGAGGGCTCGGCCGTTGCGGCAGGCAACCGGATCCAGGCGATCCTGCTCGAAGATGCTGTCGGCGCGCTGCTAGTGCTGTTCCCGGCAAGCCAGCTGCTCGATCTCAAGCGGCTCACCGAGCTGACCGGACGCAAGCTGGTCGCCGTCCCGGCCGCACGGCTCAAGCAGATGCTCGACAAGCACGGACTCAAAGCCCTCCCTGGCATTCCTGCGCTGACCAGCTCGCCTTGCCTCTATGAACAGGATCTTGTCGAGACCGAGACGCTGTTCATCCATTCGGGCGAGCCGGGGGTGATGCTGGCGATCGAGCGCGAAGCCTTCAAGCGCCTGCTGAACAAGGCCAGCGCGGGCAAGTTCGGCGAACCCGTGAAAGGCATCCGGCCCAATTTCGATCGCCCCACGGACGATTCGCAGGAAATCACCCAGGCCGTGCAGGCCTTCACTGCACGGCGCATCCAGCAGCGGCTCGAGCAGACCATCGAGATACCGCCACTGGCCGATACCGCGCAGAAGATCATCAAGCTGCGGGTAGATCCCAACGCCAGCGTCGATGACATCACCTCGGTAGTGGAAACCGATCCTGCCTTGGCCGCCCAGGTCGTCAGCTGGGCCGCATCACCCTACTACGCATCGCCTGGCAGGATTCGCTCGGTGGAAGATGCCATCGTGCGCGTGCTGGGCTTCGACCTGGTGATCAACCTGGCGCTGGGGCTGGCGCTGGGCAAGACCTTGAGCCTGCCCAAGGACCATCCGCAGCAGGCAACGCCCTACTGGCAGCAGTCGATCTACACAGCAGCGGTCATCGAGGGGCTTACCCGGGCGATGCCACGCGCCGAACGCCCGGAAACCGGCCTGACCTATCTGGCCGGTCTGCTGCACAATTTTGGCTATCTATTGCTCGCGCATGTCTTTCCGCCGCATTTCTCGCTGATATGCAGGCATCTGGAGGTCAATCCGCACCTGGACCACACCTATGTGGAACAGCACCTGCTCGGCATCAGCCGCGAACAGATCGGCGCCTGGTTGATGGGTGTATGGGACATGCCACAGGAACTGGTCACCGCGCTGCGCTTCCAGAACGACCCCGAGTACAGCGGCGAGCATGCGCCGTTTGCCAACCTGGTCTGCCTGGCTACCCGTCTGCTACGCACCCGCGGCATCGGATCGGGCCCCGACGTCGGCGTCCCCGATGCGCTGCTCGAACGTCTGCACCTGCCCCGGGAAAAGGCCGAACAGGTGGTCAACCGCGTCCTGGAAGCCGAGGCCCTGTTGCGCGAGCTGGCAGCCCAGTTCAACGTAACCCATTGAAGTCGTTCCAGGCGATGACCACACAAGCCCGGTACATCTGAAGGTACCGGGCCAAGACCATCCAGGTGGCCGCTTAGCGCGATGCCGAGCCGCCCTCGGCATTGATGCTGTCCCTGAGATTCTTGCCAGGCTTGAAAGCCACCGTGTTGCTTGCCCTGATCTTCACCGGCTCGCCTGTCTGCGGATTCTTGCCAGTGCGTGCTCCCCGATGCCGTTTTTCGAAAGTGCCGAAGCCGACCAGCGTGACCGTATCCTTGTCGAGCGCTCCGGTGATCGAATCGAGAATCGCGTTGAGTACCTCGTTGGCCTTCTCCTTGGTGAGATCGGCCCGTTCGGCGATAGCGGCGGCGAGATCTGGTTTGCGCATGTGTGAAGCCTCTTTGACGGATTTTTCTTGTTATTGCCGTGCTATTCCACTGGAACAGCGTTCAAGGCGCCGCAGGCTCTACACTGCGGCAGACGCAACTGAGAATGGCATGCTCGTCGAGGCCGCGCCAGTACCGATGGGTGTCAATGACCCGAGGGTTGAAGGCCATATGCGACACATGACGAGCCAATCATGCCATTACGGCTGGCCAAGACCGTAAAGCGCAGCGAAGACAGGGATCCCGTTCGAGTCGCCTGCAAGCGCTCCAGGCAATCGTGCTAAGCTCAGCGCTCCTAGGCCTGCAACAAGCATATCGACGTGCCGTACGAAACTTCGCAAGCAGCCACGGTCACGTGGCAGTCTTACTTCCAGGTCGCATCCGAGCTCCAGGAACCGATCCGCCAATGGCTGTTCGACGAAGGCTCCCTCACCCGCCGTCTCACTCGGCTTTCTGGCGACCAGTTTTCCGTCATGCCGGTACATGAGGGCTGGCAGCCACTGCGTGACGATGAATGTCTGGCGCTTGGCCTGTCACCGGGCGAGCCGGGATGGGTCAGGGAAGTGTTCTTGCTTGGGCATGGCCAACCTTGGGTATTCGCCCGCAGCGTGGCTTCGCGCCAGGCACTGGCACGGGGCGGACTGGACATGGAAAGCCTGGGCAGTCGCTCCCTGGGCGAGCTGCTGTTCTGCGACCAGGCCTTCACCCGCCATCCCATCGAGGTATGTCGATACCCCCGGGCCTGGATGCCCGCACCCGAACCGACCCAGCCGCTGTGGGCCCGTCGATCACGTTTCGAGCGTGATGGGCTGAGCCTGCTGGTCGCCGAGGTCTTTCTGCCCGCGTTATGGCAGGCGGCAGCCAAGGAGCCGTGCTGATGTACCTGCAGTTGCTCAAATCGCTCAACCGGCTGCATCCACGGGCCTGGGACTTCATCCAGCTCAGCCGGATGGACCGGCCGATTGGCATCTACCTGCTGTTGTGGCCGACGCTATCGGCCGTCTGGATCGCGGCGCAGGGCCAGCCTACGCTGGCCAATGTGCTGATCTTCGGGCTTGGTGTGGTGCTGATGCGCGCGGCCGGCTGCGCGATCAACGACTACGCCGATCGCAAGGTAGATGGGCACGTCAAGCGCACGGCCGACCGTCCGCTGGCCAGTGGCAGGGTCAAGGGGCGCGAGGCGCTCATGCTGTTCGTCATCCTCGTCGCGGTGAGCTTCTTGCTGGTGCTGTGCACCAATGCCCGGACCGTATGGCTTTCCTTCGGTGCGGTGGCCCTTGCCTTCTGCTACCCGTTCATGAAGCGCTACACCTATTATCCACAAGTCGTGCTGGGTGCCGCGTACTCCTGGGGTATTCCCATGGCCTTCACGGCGGCCGGGCACGAACTGCCAGCCGCGGCATGGCTGCTCTACATCGCCAACCTGCTCTGGACGGTCGGCTACGACACCTACTACGCCATGGTCGACCGTGACGACGATCTCAAGATCGGGGTCAAGTCCACCGCCATCCTGTTCGGCGAGGCCGACCGCAACATCATCCTCGGCCTGCAGATGCTGTCGCTGGGTTGTCTGTTGTTGGCCGGCCAACGCTTCGAGTTGGGCGGTTGGTTCCACCTCGGCCTGCTGGCCGCCGCGTGCTGCTTCGCCTGGGAATACTGCTACACCCGCAAGCGCGACCGCGAGTCCTGCTTCAAAGCCTTCCTGCACAACCACTGGGCTGGCTTCTTGATCTTCATCGCAGTGGTGGTGGACTACGCTGCGCGCTGACCGGCAAAGCGCCGCGCCGGTCGCTGGCGCGGCCCATGCCGCCTGGTGTCAGGGCTTGGCGACATGCCAGATGCCGCGCATGCCATCACCCGTCTTGTCCGTGGTGATCTTGTCCTTGATGAAGGTATACAGCGGCTTGCCGTCATAGGCCCATTGCATCGCGCCATCATCGCGCCGTACCTGGGTCCACCTGCCCTGCGCCGCCTCTTCGCCCGGCTTGACCAGCAAGGGCGGCCAGTTCTTGGCGCATTCGCCGGTACAGACCGATTTGTTGCGGGTGTCCTTGTCGAAGGTATAGAGCGTCATGCCATCGGCATCGACCCAGATGCCGTCCTGTTCAGTGGCCGGTTGCCCCCAGGCCAGCTTCGGCAACGTCAATGCCCCGAGCAGGATCATCCAGCCCAGCGTGTATCGAGTCATGGTCATACCCTCCAGTACAGGTGATTGGCGCTGCAAGCCATTGGCCGCAAGCTCTCCTGAAGCCTAGCCAAGCCAGGTCGACTCGCCAGCATGGACAAGATCCTGTCACACAGCTGCAATAATTCCGTTATCTAATGCGGACCAAGACATCGTTCCCAGGAGAGGTTTTGAGCATGGTAGGCAGGAGTATTCTGATCGTTGACGACGAAGCGCCCATTCGCGAGATGATCGCCGTTGCATTGGAAATGGCCGGCTATGACTGCCTCGAAGCAGAAAACTCGCAGCAGGCGCACGCGATCATCGTCGATCGCAAGCCGGACCTGATCCTGCTCGACTGGATGCTGCCGGGCACATCGGGAATCGAGCTGGCCCGACGCCTCAAGCGTGACGAACTCACCGGCGACATTCCGATCATCATGCTCACGGCCAAAGGCGAAGAGGACAACAAGATCCAGGGGCTGGAGGTTGGCGCCGACGACTACATCACCAAGCCGTTCTCGCCTCGCGAACTGGTGGCCCGGCTCAAGGCCGTGCTGCGCCGTACAGGCCCCAGCGACAGCGAAGCGCCCATCGAGATTGGTGGCCTGCTGCTCGACCCCATCAGCCACCGGGTCACCATCGATGGCAAACCGGCTGAAATGGGCCCCACTGAATACCGCCTGCTGCAGTTCTTCATGACCCATCAGGAACGCGCCTACACGCGCGGCCAGTTGCTCGACCAGGTATGGGGAGGCAACGTCTATGTCGAAGAGCGCACGGTCGACGTGCACATCCGACGCCTGCGCAAGGCCTTGGGCGAAGCCTACGAAAACCTGGTACAAACCGTGCGCGGCACAGGTTACCGCTTCTCCACCAAGAGCTAGGCTTTGTACGAAAAGTCGCCGAGCGGCGATCAGGCAAGGCGAAAACAGGCGAAGAACGGCCGGGGTCGCGCTCGACTTTACTGGTGGTAAATGAACATTCCGAGCCTGTTTTCAACGTAGCCTGATCGTCGCGCAGGCACTTTCCGTACAAAGCCTAGGGGCAGGCGGCAAGCGCGACGGCACGCGCGCCTTGCAGATACGACACGGACATACTTGAAGCTCGAGGCTTGCAGCTTGCAGCTGCCCTCCCAAGGACCGGAAATTGAACCAGAACTGGCACGCGACCCTGATTCGCCACATGTTCCTGCTGGTCTCGGTCTGCCTGATCGGCGGATTGGCCAGTGGACACTACGGCTGGAGCCTGGCCATCGGCCTGGCCTTGTACCTGGGCTGGACGCTCAAGCAGTTGCTGCGCCTGCATCACTGGCTGAGCAACCATCAGCCCGACGAGGCGCCACCGGACGGTTATGGCCTGTGGGGCGAAGTGTTCGACAGCATCTATCACCTGCAACGCCGCGACCAGCGCGTGCGGGGTCGGCTGCAAGCAGTGATCGATCGGGTCCAGGAATCCACCGCCGCGTTGCGCGATGCGGTGGTCATGCTCGACAGCGAAGGCAACCTGGAGTGGTGGAACCGCGCGGCGGAAACCCTGCTCGGGCTGAAGACGCCGCAGGACGTGGGACAGCCGATAACCAACCTGGTCCGCCATCCGCGCTTCAAGGAGTACTTCGAACACGAGGACCACGCCGAGCCGCTGGAAATCCCGTCACCGGTCAATGATCACCTGCGTATCCAGCTGCATATCACCCGCTACGGCAACAACGAACACTTGATGCTGGTACGCGACGTCACCCGTATCCATCAGCTCGAGCAGATGCGCAAGGACTTCGTCGCCAACGTGTCCCACGAGCTGCGCACGCCCCTCACCGTGATCACCGGCTACCTGGAGACGTTGCTGGACAATGTCGAGGCGGTCAATCCGCGCTGGATTCGCGCCTTGCAACAGATGCACCAGCAGGGCGAACGGATGCAGGCACTGCTCAACGACCTGCTGCTGCTGGCCAAGCTGGAAGCCACCGACTATCCCTCGGAAAGCCAGCCAGTGGCCGTGGATGCGTTGCTGCAGACGATCAGAGGCGATGCCATGGCGCTGTCGGGCGAGCGCAACCACTCCATCAGTCTGGAGGCGACTGCAAGCGTGCTCAAGGGCAGCGAGGCCGAACTGCGCAGCGCTTTTTCCAACCTGGTATTCAACGCCGTGAAATACACGCCCGCCGGCGGCCAGATCCGTATCCGCTGGTGGACCGATGCGCAAGGCGCGCACCTGAGCGTGCAGGATTCGGGCATCGGCATCGATGCCAAGCATCTGCCACGCTTGACCGAACGCTTCTACCGGGTCGACTCCAGCCGCGCGTCGAATACCGGCGGTACCGGCTTGGGCCTGGCCATCGTCAAGCATGTGCTGCTACGTCACCGGGGCCGCCTGGAGATCAGCAGCGTGCCAGGCCATGGCAGCACGTTCACCTGCCATTTCGCCCCGGCGCAGGTGATCGCACGAGTAGCCTGCTGAGCACGGGTCTTTGCATTTGGGGCCTCAACCGCTACATTGGGTATCCCGCGCCGGCCTTGTCCGGTGCGCACTTTCTTCTTTCCTCTGCAGACGGACCCCGTAACCCCCGATCATGGACCCTTCCCCTGGTATCAGTCTCGCCTCTCTGTTCGCCGATTTCGGCATGATTCTTTTTGCCTTGTTCCTGGTGCTGCTCAACGGTTTCTTCGTAGCCGCCGAGTTCGCCATGGTCAAGCTGCGCGCCACCCGGGTGGAGTCGATCGCCGAGCAGCATGGCTGGCGTGGCAACATCCTGCGCAAGGTACACAACCAGCTCGATGCCTACCTTTCGGCTTGCCAGCTGGGCATCACGCTCGCCTCGCTCGGCCTCGGCTGGGTCGGTGAGCCCGCCTTCGCCCACCTGCTCGAACCTCTGCTGGCAGCGGTTGGGGTGGACACGCCCGAACTGATCAAGGCCATTTCGTTCTTCGTGGCCTTCTTCGTGATCTCCTACCTGCATATCGTGGTCGGCGAACTGGCGCCCAAGTCCTGGGCGATCCGCAAGCCGGAGCTGTTGTCGCTCTGGACCGCGGTCCCGCTGTACCTGTTCTACTGGCTGATGTACCCAGCCATCTACCTGCTCAACGCCAGTGCCAATGCCATCTTGCGCATCGCCGGCCAGGGCGAGCCAGGGCCTCACCATGAGCATCACTACAGTCGCGAGGAACTCAAGCTGATCCTGCATTCCAGCCGCGGCCAGGACCCCAGCGACCAAGGCATGCGGGTACTCGCCTCGGCGGTGGAGATGGGTGAGCTGGAAGTCGTCGACTGGGCCAACTCGCGCGAAGACATGATCAGTCTCGATGCCCATGCCCCGCTCAAGGAAATCCTGGCGATGTTCCGTCGCCACAAGTTCAGCCGCTATCCGGTCTACGACGCCGAACGCGGTGAGTTCATCGGCCTGCTGCACATCAAGGATCTGCTGCTGGAGCTGGCTGAACTGGATCATCTGCCCGAAACCGTCGACCTGGACGACCTGGCCCGCCCACTGGAACGTGTCTCGCGACATATGCCGCTCGCGCAGCTGCTCGAGCAGTTCCGCAAGGGCGGCGCGCACTTCGTGCTGGTCGAGGAAGCCGACGGCAAGGTGATCGGCTATCTGACCATGGAGGATGTGCTCGAGGTGCTGGTCGGCGACATCCAGGACGAGCATCGCAAGGCCGAGCGCGGCATCCTCGCCTACCAACCAGGCAAGCTGCTGGTGCGTGGCGATACGCCGCTGTTCAAGGTCGAGCGCCTGCTGGGCGTCGACCTGGATCATATCGAGGCCGAAACCCTTGCCGGCCTGGTCTACGAGACACTCAAGCGCGTGCCTGAGGAAGAGGAAGTGCTGGAAGTCGAAGGCCTGCGCATCATCATCAAGAAGATGAAGGGCCCGAAGATCGTGCTGGCCAAGGTATTGCTGCTCGACTGATGGACGGGACATCGGGACCACCCGGCGGCCCCGGGATCCCGCTGACGAGCGCATGCCCCATGGACCTCCCGGCGCGATCCCGGCTGGCCCCTTGCCGCAGGCTCAGGCACCGGGCGTGAAGTGCTTTTGCGCCGTGCCACGCGCGATCAAACGGGACAGGTAGTCGAGCTTCTGTGCGTCTTGGTCGACGAACCTGAACGTCAACTGCAACCAATCGCTGTCGGGCTTGGGCTCCAGGGCAGCGATGGCATGCAGGTAGCCATTGAGCCGGGCTACTTCGGCTGTCTCGCCCTGCTCCAGGTCAAGCACGGCACTTTCGAGCACCTGCGGCAAGGCTTCGCTGCGGCGTACCACCAGCAGTGCCTCCTTCAGGCTCAAGGCCTTGATCATGCAGGCGCGTGTCCCGCTGGCCAGACGCAGCTGGCCTTGCCCACGGCCTTGCGCAGGGGCGCTGCCTGGCGAAGACACTGGCGGCTTCGGCGCTGCCGGCGGCACGGCTACGCTCGCTGTGGTACGAACGGTCTCGGCACGGCCACCGGTCAGTGCATTCAAGGAGTCGTTGGCGGTCGAGGCGTTCACTCGTGGCAGTGCATTGCCGACCAAATCGCCAAGCTTGCCGATCTTGCCCACGGCCTTCTTGACCTTGCCCAGCAACTGTTCGTTGGTGAACGGCTTGCCGACGAAATCGGAGACCCCCGCCTGGATGGCCTGGATCACGTTCTCCTTGTCCCCGCGGCTGGTAACCATGATGAATGGCATGTTCGCCATCGCCGGCTGCTGGCGACACCAGGCAAGCAGTTCCAGGCCTGACAGCTCGGGCATTTCCCAGTCGCACAGGACCAGATCGAACGGTTCGCGGGTCAGCAGAAGCTGGGCCTTGCGTCCGTTGACCGCATCTTCGACCATCACGCCGGGAAAGGCATTGCGCAGGCATTTCCTGACCAGATCACGGATGAATGGCGCATCATCCACGACCAGCACTTTGACTTTACTCATCATCACTCCTTCCGACCCGGGGACTAGCATACCGTCGAGTGATGGCATTTTGCCAAAACCCTCAGGCCAAGCGTCCCGCCTGCCGCGGATGGAGCGTGCCGGTGAAGCGTTCGGCCAGGTGACAGAAGGCCGTCAGATACCGCTCACGTCTCGCGCGATGGATCTGAAGCCTTCGAGATCGACGACAAGAACTGGACGCAGAGGCTGATCCCAGCCACCCGCGTCCACTCGGGACAGACTTATTTATCGTCCGGTTCGGCTGGAACATTAGCCAGCAGATCGCTACCTTCGACTTCCGCCTTCATGCGCTTGAGGCCCATGTGGCGAACATCGGTGCCGCGTACCAGGTAGATCACCAGTTCGGAAATGTTGCGCGCATGGTCGCCGATCCGCTCCAGCGAGCGCAGGGCCCAGATCACGCTGAGCACACGCGAGATGGAGCGTGGGTCTTCCATCATGTAGGTGACCAGCTCGCGCAAGGCCGTCTTGTACTCGCGATCGATGGTCTTGTCGTATTGCGCCACGGACAAAGCCAGGTCGGCGTCGAAGCGGGCGAACGCGTCGAGCGCATCCCGTACCATGTTGCGCACTTGATCGCCAATGTGCCGGACTTCCACGTAGCCACGCGGTGACTCCCCCTCCTCGCACAGCTGGATGGCGCGTCGGGCAATCTTGGTCGACTCGTCGCCAATGCGTTCCAGGTCGATCACCGACTTGGAGATGCTGATGATCAGGCGCAGGTCCGAGGCCGCCGGTTGGCGGCGCGCCAGGATGCGCACGCACTCCTCGTCGATGTTGCGCTCCATCTGGTTGATCTGCTCGTCGACATCGCGCACCTGCTGGGCAAGGCCCGAGTCGGCCTCGATCAGGGCGGTGACCGCATCGTTGACCTGCTTCTCGACCAGGCCGCCCATGGCCAGCAAGTGGCTGCGCACCTCTTCGAGCTCGGCGTTGAACTGCTGGGAGATATGATGCGTGAGACTTTCTTTGTTGATCATGTCCTGCTCCGCCAGGAAGCTCCAAGCTGTCAGCCTCGAGCTTCAGGTTTGTCCGTGTCTGGAAGGTGCTAGCTGCAAGCTGCAAGCAGATCGTGCAGTCGATGCGTTCCGCTTCTGCTTGTGGCTTGCAGCTTGAAGCACACCGCTCGCCGCCGCCCTAGCCGTAACGACCCGTGATGTAGTCTTCGGTCTGCTTCTTCGCCGGGTTGGTGAACAGCGTATCGGTATCGCCGAATTCCACCAGCTTGCCCATGTACATGAACGCCGTGTAGTCCGATACCCGGGCCGCCTGCTGCATGTTGTGGGTCACGATGACGATGGTGTACTTGGACTTGAGCTCGTAGATCAGCTCCTCCACCTTGAGGGTCGAGATCGGGTCCAGCGCCGAGCACGGTTCGTCGAGCAGCAGGACTTCCGGCTCCACGGCGATGGTACGGGCGATGACCAGGCGCTGCTGCTGGCCACCGGACAGCCCCAGCGCCGAATCATGCAGGCGATCCTTGACCTCGTCCCACAGCGCGGCGCCCTTGAGTGCCCACTCGACCGCCTCGTCCAGGGTACGCTTCTTGTTGATGCCCTGGATGCGCAAGCCATAGACCACGTTCTCGTAGATGGTCTTGGGGAACGGGTTGGGCTTCTGGAACACCATGCCGACGCGCCGGCGCAGCTCGGCCACGTCCTCGCCCTTGCGGTAGATGTTGTGGCCGTACAGGTTGATGGCGCCTTCCACCCGGCAACCGTCGACCAGGTCGTTCATGCGGTTGAAGGTCCGCAGCAAGGTCGACTTGCCACAGCCCGACGGTCCGATGAAGGCAGTCACGCGCTGCTTGGGAATGTTCATGCCGACATCGAACAGGGCCTGCTTGTCGCCGTAGAACAGGCTCAGGCCAGGCACTTCGATGGCCACGGTTTCTTCGGCCAGACGCAGGCTCTGCTTGTCGCGTCCCAAGGCTGCCATGTCGATGCCGTGGGAATGGGTATCGTGTTGCATGATCTCTCCGTCTGTAGCTGCAAGCTACAAGCTGCAAGTTAGAGCAAGGCGGCAATCTGCTTGAGTTGCCGCTCGTGGCTTGAGACTCGAATCAGCTGTCGAGCGCCTTGTACTTCTCGCGCAGGTGGTTGCGGATCCATACCGCCGACAGGTTGAGCGTGGCGATGACCAGCACCAGCAGCAGCGCGGTGGCATAGACCAGCGGACGCGCGGCTTCGACGTTGGGGCTCTGGAAGCCGACATCGTAGATGTGGAAGCCCAGGTGCATGATCTTCTGATCCAGGTGCAGGTACGGGTAGTTGCCGTCCAGCGGCAGCGACGGTGCCAGCTTGACCACCCCTACCAGCATCAGCGGCGCGACTTCGCCGGCGGCACGCGCCACCGCCAGGATCATGCCGGTCATCATGGCCGGGCTGGCCATGGGCAGGACGATCTTCCAGAGTGTCTCGGCCTTGGTCGCGCCCAGCGCCAGCGAGCCTTCGCGCACCGTGCGCGGGATGCGCGCCAGACCTTCCTCGGTGGCGACGATCACCACCGGCACGGCCAGCAGCGCCAAGGTCAGGGATGCCCAGAGCAACCCCGGGGTACCGAGCGTCGGCGCAGGCAATGCCTCGGGGAAGAACAGCCGGTCGATCGAGCCGCCCAGTACGTAGACGAAGAAGCCCAGGCCGAATACCCCATAGACGATCGCCGGTACGCCAGCGAGGTTGTTGACGGCGATGCGGATCAGCCGGGTCACCGGACCCTGGCGGGCATATTCGCGCAGGTAGACGGCCGCCAGCACACCGAACGGCGTCACGATCACGGCCATGATCAGGGTCATCATCACGGTGCCGAAGATGGCTGGGAAGATGCCGCCCTCGGTGTTGGCTTCACGCGGATCGTCGCTGAGGAATTCCCAGACCTTGCCGAAGTAGGTGGTCATCTTGGTCATGCCCGACATGGCGTTGGGCTGGTAGGCGTGGACGACCTTGCTCAGGTTGATCTCCACCTCGCGCCCATTGCCGTCGCGCGCCACCAGGGCATCTCGGGCGAACGCCTGGTGCAGGCTGCCCAGACGCTCCTCGATGGCCTGATAGCGGCTGTTGAGCTCGGCGCGCTCGGCCTCCATGTCAGCCTGGGCGGCCGCGTCCAGCTTGCCCTCCAGCTCCAGCTTGCGTCCGTGCAGGCGCAGGCGTTCGAGGCCGTGGTTGATGGCACCGATATCGCTCTTTTCCAGCGTCTGCAGCTCGTCGGCCAGTTGGCTGGCACGCTTGAGGCGCGCCTGCAGCTCGCCCCAGGCCGCCTGGCCCTCGGCCACGACACGACCGTCTTCCTTGACGCTGACCAGGTAGCCATAGAAGTTGCCCCACTCGCGACGCTCCAGGGCGATCAGCTCGGCAGGCTTGCGCTGATCGACCAGCCATTCGCCCACCACCCAGGTGAAGTCGCTGCCGTTGAGGTCGCGGTTGCCGACCTTGACCAGCTCTCGGGTCATGAATTCCGGGCCTTCGTCCGGCACCGGCAGCCCTGCCCCCTTGAGGCGGGCACGCGGGACTTCTTCGGCCTGGACCACTTCACCGATGATGACGTGGTCCGCCTGGCCGGGCACCTTGTAGGTAGCCTGGATCAGGTCGGCTGGCCAGAAGTGGCCCAGCCCACGAACGGCGATCACGGCCAGCAGACCCACGGTCATGATCACTGCGATGGCTACCGCGCCACCGCTGATCCAGACGCCGGGGGCGCCGCTCTTGAACCAGCCTTTGAGGGAATCCTTTTTCACGGATCTCTACCTTTCTATCAAAGCGACGAGTATTTCTTGCGCAGACGCTGGCGAATCAGCTCGGCCAAGGTGTTCATCACGAAGGTGAACATCAGCAGCACCAGCGCGGCGAGGAACAGCACCCGGTAGTGACTGCCACCGACTTCGGATTCGGGCATCTCCACCGCGACGTTGGCGGCCAGGGTACGCATGCCTTCGAACAGGTTCAGCTCCATGACTGGCGTGTTGCCGGTGGCCATCAGCACGATCATGGTCTCGCCCACCGCCCGGCCCATGCCGATCATCAGCGCCGAGAAGATCCCTGGGCTGGCCGTCAGGATGACTACCCGGGTCAAGGTTTGCCACGGCGTGGCACCCAGCGCCAGGGAACCCAGGGTCAGGCTGCGTGGCACGCTGAACACGGCGTCCTCGGCAATGGAGTAGATGTTCGGAATGACCGCGAAGCCCATGGCGATACCGACCACCAACGCGTTGCGCTGGTCGTAGGTGATGCCCAGGTCGTTGGTGATCCAAAGGCGCATGTCGCCGCCGAAGAACCAGGTTTCCAGGAACGGGCTCATGTAGAGAGCGAACCAGCCGGTCAACAGGATCACCGGGATCAGGATCGCCGCTTCCCAGCCGTCCGGAACGCGCAGGCGCAGCGACTCGGGCAGGCGGCTCCAGACGAAGCCGGCCAGCAGGATGCCCACCGGCAGCAACAGGAACAGACTGAACACGCCAGGCAGGTGGCCTTCCAGGTAAGGGGCCAGGAACAGGCCGGCGAAGAAACCGAGAATGACCGTCGGCATCGCTTCCATCAGCTCGATCACCGGCTTGACCTTGCGGCGCATCCCCGGTGCCATGAAGTAGGCGGTGTAGATGGCCGCGGCGATCGCCAGCGGCGCCGCCAGGATCATCGCGTAGAACGCGGCCTTCAAGGTACCGAAGGTCAGCGGCGAAAGGCTCAGCTTGGGTTCGAAGTCGGTGTTGGAAGCGGTCGACTGCCAGACGTATTTCGGCTCGTCATAGTTCTCGTACCAGACCTTGCTCCACAAGGCGCTGAACGAAACCTCCGGATGCGGGTTGCTCAGGCTCAGCGGCAGCAGCTTGCCACCTTGCTCGATGAAGATGCGATTGGCACGTGGCGACAGCGCCAGCACGCCCCCGGCTTCGGCGACCGGCTCGACGAGCAGGGTGCGATGCGCGGTACTGTGGAAGACCCCCAGCTTGCCTTCGCTGTCCAGGGCGATGAAGCCCTTGCGGCGCTCCTCGGCATCGATCTGCACCACCGCCGCCTTGCCCAGCTGGAAGGTACGGATCTGCTTGAAGCGCTGCTCTCCATCCGGGTCGCGGGCCATGAACCACTGGCTCAGGCCGCCCTTGGAGTCGCCCAGGATCAGCGAGATGCCCCCTACCAGCTGGGCACTGGCGGTGATTTCGGCATTGCCGTCCTCGAGCAGCTTGTAGCGGCCGTTGAGATTCTTCTCGCGCAGACTGAAGACATCGGCATTGGCGCGGCCATTGAGCACATACAGCCACTGCTGGCGTGGGTCGATGTAGATCGCCTTCACGGCTTCGGTCATCTGCGGCAGGTCGATGCGCGCCTGCTCGGTGCTGACTTCACCGGTCATCATGTTCTCTTCCCGCGTCAGCGACAGCACTTGCAGGTGCGAACCCGTGGAGCCAGCCAGCACCAGGGTATCGCCATTGACGCTGAGGCTGACATGATCGAGCGGCCGGCCCTGATCGTCCAGGGTGAACGGCGCCTGCCCGTACGGGTAGCCGATCGCCGAGTTGATGGTCTTCCTGTTGTCCGGGTAGGTGATCTTGTAGGTGTGGTCGAACACCAGGGCCTGGCCATTGCTCAGGCCGAGCACCACCAAGGGACTGCCTGGCTGGTCTGCGCTGATCGAGCTGACCTGGGTTCCGGCCGGCAGCGGCAGGTCGACGCGCTTGAGCTCGTCACCGGTCTTGGTGTCGAAGAACAAGGCCTGGCCCCTGTTGGATACCCGCATCCCCACCAGGTTCTGCTCTTCGAGCGCGATCATCAGCGGCTTGCCGGCATCCTGCTGCAGCCAGGCCGGCTCCATGGCCTTCTTGCTGGTCAGCTCGGCGCCCTGGAACAACGGCAGGACCACATAGGCCAGGTAGAAGAAGATCAGGGTGATGGCCGCCAGCACGGCGAGCCCGCCAACCAGGACGTACCAGCGGGTCAGGCGATCCTTGAGGGCGCGCATGCGGCGCTTGCGCTGTAGCTCAGGCGTATTGAAATCAATGCGCACCGGGGGAGGATTTTGAGTCATTGTGGAGTTGGCCAGATCATTCATGCGCACACCCTAGCGGTCCCGTATGACAGAAACATGACAATGCAGTGACGCAAAAAAGCCCGCTGCTCAGGCATCCTGGCCGCGGACTGCAGAATTCATGGAAGAAGCTGGCACTCGGCCAGCTTCTTCCGTTCTAGACTTACTGCTTGGCGACGTTGGCGCCGTGGGTCAGGCCCAGGTCAGCCAGGGTCTTGTCCACTACCTTGGCCGGCAGCGGGATATAGCCATCCTTGACCACTACCTGCTGGCCTGCCTGCGAAAGCACCAGCTTGACGAACTCGGCTTCCAGCGGAGCCAGAGGCTTGTTCGGGGCCTTGTTCACGTAGACGTAGAGGAAGCGCGACAGCGGATAGGTGCCGTTCAGGGCGTTGGCTTCGTTGTCCTCGACGAATTCCCCGCCTTCCTTCTTGGCCAGGGGAACGGTCTTGACGCTGGCGGTCTTGTAGCCGATGCCCGAGTAGCCGATGCCGTTGAGCGAGCTGCTGATCGACTGCACGACCGAAGCCGAGCCAGGCTGTTCGTTGACGTTAGGCTTGAAGTCGCCCTTGCACAGGGCTTCTTCCTTGAAGTAGCCATAGGTACCGGAGACTGAGTTGCGACCGAACAGCTGGACCGGCTTGTTGGCCAGGTCGCCGGTGACGCCCACATCGCCCCAGGTCTTGACTTCGCTCTTGCCACCGCACAGGCGGGTGGAGGAGAAGATCGCGTCGACCTGAGCCATGGTCAGGCCCTTGATCGGGTTGTCCTTGTGCACGAACACGGCCAGGGCATCGACGGCGACCGGGATGGCGGTCGGCTTGTAGCCGTACTTCTGCTCGAAGGCCTGCAGCTCGACGTCCTTCATCTTGCGACTCATCGGACCGAGGTTGGCGGTGCCTTCGGTCAGCGCGGGCGGCGCGGTGGAAGAGCCGGCCGCCTGGATCTGGATGTTTACGTTCGGATATTCCTTCTTGTAGGCCTCGGCCCACAGGGTCATCAGGTTCGCGAGGGTGTCGGAACCGACGCTGGAGAGGTTGCCCGACACACCGGTGGTCTTGGTGTAGGTCGGGATCGCAGGGTCGACAGCGGCTACCGCATTGGCGGTGGCAACGCCAGCGGCGGCGAAGGTGAGGGCCGCCATCAAACGCTTCAGTTTCATGCCTTGCTCCTAGCAGGAATATTGGGTGTGCTGGATGGATCGGGCCCAAGTATCTGCAGGCCGCATGAATACGATATGACCTGAATATGACAATTGGATGAAAGGCCAGTACGAGACTGGCCTTCACCGTTGCAGGATTTCTCTGGCAGCCGGGCGCCGGGCGTCAGCGCTTCCTGGCCAGCAGGTACACGCCCACCAGCAGCCCTACCGCGCAGAGACCGGCTACATAATAGGCAGGCGCCATCGGGCTCAACTTGAGCAGCGCGGTGACCACCATCGGAGTCAGGCCACCGAAGATGGCGTAGGCCAGGTTGTAGGAGAACGACAGGCCGCTGAAACGCACCATGGGCGGAAACGCCTTGACCATCACATAGGGCACGGCGCCGACGATGCCCACGCACAGGCCAGTCACGGCATACAATGGGAAAAGCAGGTCGGGGCGGCTCGCCAGGCTGTGGTAGAAGATCCACGAGCTGGCCAGCAACAGCAGGCTGCCGACGATGAACACCCGCCCGGCCCCCAGGCGATCGGCCAACGAACCGGCGACGATGCAGCCGAGGCTGAGCAGGACGATCGCCAGGCTATTGGCCATGAGCGAGTCGGTCGGGCTCACCTGATAG
This sequence comes from Pseudomonas sp. Marseille-QA0332, assembly GCF_054950175.1. Taxonomy (NCBI): domain Bacteria; kingdom Pseudomonadati; phylum Pseudomonadota; class Gammaproteobacteria; order Pseudomonadales; family Pseudomonadaceae; genus Pseudomonas; species Pseudomonas sp. Marseille-QA0332. The sequence continues at coordinate 3,550,690 of NZ_CM143106.1, read as the reverse complement.
AGACTTTGCAACAGGGCCGGGGTCATGAGGATCACCACCACGATGCCGGCCGACAGCAGCCAGGTCAGCAGCATGGACAGGATGATCGCGCCGCGATGATCGCGCAGCACCGCGCGCAGGGGCAGCTCTTCGGCCAGGGCCTTGCGTGCCTGCATCTCGGCGAACACCGGGGTTTCGTGCAGCCAACGTCGCAGGTAGACCGAGAACAGGCCGAACACACCGCCGAGCAGGAACGGGATACGCCAGGCATACTCGGCGACTTCGTCCGGGCTGTAGATGCCGTTGATCAGCGTCGCCACCAACGAGCCGAGCAGGATGCCCGAAGTCAAGCCGGCGGTCAGGGTACCGCAGGCATAGCCAGTATTGCGCTCGGGCACGTGTTCGGACACGAATACCCAAGCCCCGGGGACTTCGCCGCCGATGGCCGCGCCCTGGATGACCCGCATCAGCAACAGCAGGATCGGGGCCAGCAGGCCAATCTGCTGATAGGTTGGCAGCAGCCCCATCACCAGGGTGGGCAGGGCCATCATGAAGATGCTCAAGGTGAACATCTTCTTGCGTCCGAGCAAGTCACCGAAGTGGGCCATGACGATCCCGCCCAAGGGACGCGCCAGATAACCCGCAGCGAAGATGCCGAAGGTCTGCATCAGGCGCAGCCACTCGGGCATGTCGGCTGGAAAGAACAATTTGCCGACCACCGTGGCGAAGAACACGAAGATGATGAAATCGTAGAATTCCAGGGCACCGCCAAGCGCCGACAGGGAAAGGGTCTTGTAGTCGCTGCGGGTCAGCGGCCGTGGAGGCTGCTCGATACTGCTCGGCACGGAAGTCATCGGATTCTCTATCGGGCTCATGCAGGCCGCTCGTATTGCGGCTTCTGGTGGAAAACGGCCAAGATAGCAAATTGCCGAGCGAGGCTCATAGCGCCCAGGAAACCGCAAGATTGGTTTCCCCTGGAGCGGACCTGCCGGCTGCAGTTGTTCGCCCAGGCGCCCGCCGAGGCAAAATCAGCGTAGTATGTTTTGCTGAACGGTTTTCCACGATGTCCGTCCAAGCGCCAACAACGAAGCGTCACGGGTCAGAGGCCCCCACGGCATGATTGAGCTCGAACAAGAAGATCCCATTCCGCAAGGCGACCTGGCCTTGCAGATCACCGCACTACCTAGGGAAACCAACGGTTTCGGCGATATCTTCGGCGGTTGGCTGGTCGCCCAGATGGACCTCGCCGGCACCGCCATGGCCAGCCGTGTGGCCGGTGGTCGCGTCGCCACGGTCGCGATCGACCGCATGACCTTCCTGGTACCCGTGGCCGTTGGTGCCCAGCTCTCGTTCTATACCCAGACCCTGGAGATCGGTCGTAGCTCGATCCGCATGATGGTCGAGGTGTGGAGCGATGACCCGCTGTCGAGCGAATGGCGCAAGGTGACCGAAGCGGTGTTCGTGTTCGTGGCCATCGATGGCAGTGGTCGTACCCGTTCGGTGCCCCGCCGCTGAAAACCTGACGACGATGGCTTCGTGCCCAGGCATCAGGGCCAGTACAATTCAACGAGAGACGAGCATGGCTAGCGCAAAGGTCGAAGTAGAGCGACACGGCGAACTCAACTGCTGGCGCATTACCAGCGCACATGCCGAGCTGCTGGTGGCCCAGCAGGGCGCGCAGGTGCTGAGCTACCAGCGATTGGGTCAGCCGCCCTTGTTGTGGCTGAGCGACCAGGCCATCTTCCGCGCAGGCAAGTCGGTGCGTGCCGGTGTGCCGATCTGCTGGCCCTGGTTCGGCAACCTGCAGCGCAACCCGTCATCGGTCCGCGCCATGTACCTTGGCGAGGCAGCACCAGCCCATGGCCTGGCCCGGACCCGCGACTGGCAGTTGCTGGGCATCGACCAGGCGGGGGATGCCTTGCGTATCGAGCTGCGCCTGCCCGAAGCCGAAGGCCAGCTGCCGGACTGGCCACACACGGTCGAACTGCAACTGCTGATCGAGCTGGACGATCATCTGCGACTGACGCTCACCAGCCATAACCGGGGACAAGACAGCGTTACCCTCAGCCAGGCCCTGCACAGCTACTTCGCAGTCAGCGACGTGCGCCAGGTACATGTCGAAGGCGTCGAGGGCCTCGACTACATCGAGACCCTGGCCGACTGGCAACGACGTACACAGCAAGGCTCGCTGGGCTTTTCCGGCGAGACCGACCGTATCTACCTGCACGCCCCCGAACGCCTGGGCATCGTCGATCCGCGCTGGAACCGGCGGATCAGCCTGCAGACCAGCGGCTCGCGCTCGGCGGTCATCTGGAACCCCTGGACCGAGCGGGCGCGCGAACTGCCAGACATGGCCGATGATGGCTGGCAGCGCATGCTGTGCATCGAGACCGCGAACGCCTGGGACGATGTGGTGACTCTGGCCCCCGGCGGCGAACATTCACTGAGCGTCAGGATCACCAGCGAAGAGCTTCAGGCCCAACCCTGAGATCGCCGGCCGGAGCAGCCGCCGCCGGGACGCCGGAGCGCCCCGCGGGCTCTTAGAATCAGAGGTCGGCATCCTCCACCACGCGGACCTTGCCGGCATCGAGCGCATAGGCGGCATCGGCCAGGTCATTGCTGACCTTTTCGATCTTCAGCGTTCCGCTGACCCACAGCGGCGTATAGATATCGTCGATCCTCAGGCCCTTGGGATAGCGCACCAGCACCAGCTGGTTCGGCGGCGGCGGCGGAACATGGATGCAGGCCCCCGGATAAGGCACGAGGAAGAACAGGGTGCTGTTGCCCTTGGCATCGCTCTCCAGCGGGACCGGATAGCCACCAAGGCGGATCTGCTTGCCGTCGAGCCTGGCCACGGTCCTGGTGGAGTACATGACCGCTGGCAAGCCCTTGCCTTGCTTGAGGCCACCCTTCTCGGTGAACGTACCCTGGGCTTCGGGCGAGTCGTGGTCGATTTCCGGCATCTGCTCCAAGGCTTGCTGGTCCGATCGGGGCATCAGTTCCAGCCAGTCGGTCTCGGGCAGTTCGGCATGAGCCAGAGTGCTGGCCAGCAACAGGGAGATCAGGAAGGGAACGCGCATGGGGAAGGCTCGGCAACTCGAATGAATTGCCGGGCATTCTAGCCGCAATCAGCGTTTCTTGATGAACCCGTAGATCACCAGAAGAATGATGGCACCGACCAATGCACCAAAGAACCCGGCGGCTTCGCCAGCTCGGTAGATGCCCAGCGCCTGGCCACCATAGGTAGCGAGCAGCGAGCCGGCGATGCCGAGGAGGATGGTCATGATCCAGCCCATGCTGTCGTCTCCGGGTTTCAGGAAACGAGCCAGCAGGCCTACGATCAAGCCGATGAAGATGGTTCCGATGATGCCCATGACAATTCCTCTGCGATGAAGTGGAACAGACCGAAGCCGAACAGCGCTTCGGCGTGTTGCCATTTCAGAGGGTCGCTTGGCGACGGAGGTTCCATCAGTTGCCGATCAGCGTCTCTACTTCGTCGATCCGCGCGCGCAGGGTAGGCAGGTCCACGCAACGCAGGGTGGCATGGCCTACCTTGCGCCCGGCCTTGAAGGCCTTGCCATAGTCATGCAGATGGCAGCCGTCGATGGCGATGACCTTTTCCGCCGCCGGCACTTCACCGATGAAGTTGAGCATGGCGCTCTCGCCGACCTTGGCGGTCGAGCCGAGCGGCAGGCCGGCCACTGCGCGCAAGTGGTTCTCGAACTGGCTGCATTCGGCGCCTTCGATGGTCCAGTGCCCGGAGTTGTGCACCCGTGGAGCGATTTCGTTGGCCTTGAGACCGCCGTCGACCTCGAAGAACTCGAAAGCCATGACGCCAACGTAGTCTAGTCGCTCCAGCACACGTGCGACATAGTCTTCGGCCAGCGCCTGCAGCGGGTGCGCCTGGCTGGCCACGGATAGACGCAGGATGCCGCTTTCGTGGGTGTTGTGTACCAGCGGGTAGAAGCGCGTCTGGCCATCACGGGCACGTACGGCGATCAGCGAGACCTCGCCGGAGAACGGCACGAAGCCTTCCAGCAGGCACGGCACGCTGCCAAGTTCGGCGAAGGTGCCTGCAACGTCCTCGGCGCTGCGCAGGACCTTCTGGCCCTTGCCGTCATAGCCCAGGGTACGGGTCTTGAGCACTGCCGGCAGGCCAATGCTGGCCACGGCGGCCTCCAGGTCCGCCTGGGACTGGATATCGGCGAAGGCAGGCGTCGGGATGCCCAGGTCGCGGAACATGCTCTTCTCGAACAACCGGTCGCGCGCGATGCGCAGGGCCTCGGCACTGGGGTAGACCGGCACGAACTGCGAAAGGAAGGCTACCGTCTCGGCCGGAACGCTTTCGAACTCGAAGGTCACCAGGTCTACCTGGTCGGCCAGCCGACGCAGGTGCTCCTGGTCGTCGTAGTCGGCACGCAGGTGCTCGCCGAGGCGGGCGGCGCAAGCATCCGCGGCCGGATCCAGGAAAGCGAAGTCCATGCCCAGCGGAGTCCCCGCCAGGGCCAGCATGCGGCCCAGCTGGCCACCCCCGATTACACCGATCTTCATGTCGACTCTCCTCAGGCCTGGCGCGGATCCGGATTGTCCAGGACGGTTTCGGTCTGTTCGTTGCGGAACCGCTTGAGCGCCGCGTGATAGTCCGGATACTTGGCGCCCAGGATGCTGGCGGACAGCAAGGCGGCATTGATCGCCCCGGCCTTGCCAATGGCCAGAGTAGCCACCGGGACGCCGGCCGGCATCTGCACGATCGACAAGAGCGAATCGACACCGGACAGCATCGATGATTGCACCGGCACGCCAAGCACCGGCAGGTGGGTCTTGGCAGCGCACATGCCAGGCAGATGGGCTGCGCCACCGGCTCCGGCGATGATCACCTCGATGCCACGCTCCTCGGCCTGCTCGGCATACTGGAACAGCAAGTCCGGGGTACGGTGGGCGGAAACCACCTTCACCTCGTAGGGAATGCCGAGTTTCTCCAGCATATCGGCGGTGTGGCTAAGGGTGGACCAATCGGACTTGGAGCCCATGATCACGCCAACCAGTGCACTCATCGTCGAGCCTCTCCTGTAAGCGCCACGCGGCGCACCAAAAGCAACAAGCCACGCTCGGGTACCGGCGTGGCTTGTCATACGGATTCAGAATCGACCGAGTGGTCGAAGGCGCGGGATTATAGCCTATGCCCTGGCATGCCGCCCACCCCCGCAAGGCACTTGCCAGACAAGCAGCCCATGCCGACGACGAAGCCTTTCCGGCTGCCTGCCTGGCCGCGGCGGTTCTAGCCTCGAGGTCCCCTTCCGCCATGGAGACTCCCATGTCCAGACGAATCCTCATGTTCCTTTTCCTGCTGGGTGCGTTGCCCCTGGCACCTGCCACGGCAGCGCGCTCGCTGGTCGTGACGGTCTACCCTCACGATGAAATGCGCGACCTCAGCGATGGCCAGCTGCGCGAAGCGTATTTCCAGCATTGGCTCGACGAAATGCGCAGCTTCACCCACCATCCCATCGAACTGGTCTTCAGGCGTGATGTACCGGGCATCACCGACATGGACTATACCGGCCTAGGCTCCCAGCAGATCCTCGAGCGGTTCACCGAGGAGCTCGGCTTTCGCTCGGCCAATCGGCCTTTTTCCTTTCTCGACAAGCACCTGCTGCTGACCCGCGGCGTCTATGACCGCACGGGGCTGAACTACAGTGCCGGGCTGGCGCGCTACAAGGGCACCACGGCGATTGCCTCGCTGGATGCTTATAGCGCGCCGGCCCATGAGATCGGCCACCTGCTCGGCGCCACCCATGAACAGGCCGAACTCAGGTTCAACGGCTGGGTCTGTGAAACCTACACCCACCCGCGGGTGCCGCTGCGCTCGAACTGCTATCGCTACAGCGACGCCAATCGGTCGAACATCGTCGACTACCTGCGCGCCAACTCAGGTGCCTGAAGCCTCGCCCGCGACATTCGAGGCTTCCAATTTGCGCCACAGCAGGCGGACGTTGGCCTTGCGCACCAGCGCGCAGCGGTACAGCCTGATTTCCAGCGGAACGTGCCAATGGCTTGCTCCGCAGACCGCAAGCTCGCCGCGTTCGAGCTCGGCACGTACCGACAGGCGAGGCACCCAGGCGATGCCCAGCCCCTCCAGTGCCATGCTCTTGAGACTGTCGGCCATCGCGGTCTCATACACCGTGGTATAGCGCAACTTGCGCTGGCGCAGCAGCAGGTTGACCGAGCGTCCCAGGAAGGCCCCGGCGCTGTAGGCCAGCAGGGGCACGCTGCCGTCGCTCTCCAGGTCGAAGAGCGGCTGCCCTTGGACATCAACGGCGCAGACCGGAAGCATTTCGGTCGTGCCCATGTGCAGCGAAGGAAAGATCTCGGCATCCATCTGCAGTGCCGCATCCGGATCGTAGAAGGCCAGCATCAAGTCGCAGCCGCCTTCGCGCAAGGCATGCACCGCATCGCCGACGTTGGTCGCCACCAGGCGCGTGGCGATGTTCAGGCCGTCATTGCGCAGCTGAGCGACCCAACGCGGGAAGAAACCCAAGGCCAGCGAATGGGCCGCGGCAATCTGCACGACCTCCCCCTGGCCGCCCTCCAGATGATGGAGATGGCGGAGAACTTCGGCCAACTGGTCGACAACCGTACGCGCCGTTACAAGGAACAGCTGGCCCGCCTCGGTCAGCTCGATCGGCGTCCGGGACCTGTTCACCAAGGTCAGGCCCAATGCCGCTTCCAGGCTGCGAATACGCCGGCTGAAAGCCGGCTGGGTCACGAAGCGTTTTTCCGCTGCCTGGGAAAAGCTACGGGTCGCGGCCAAGGCGCTGAAATCTTCCAACCACTTGCTTTCAAGGTTCATGCACTTGCCTCGCGGAATGCACCAGAATGGAACACGCTCGAAACCAGTCTGGCGTCACACTCATCATTATGCCGTTTGTGCATAGGTTAGCGTGCAACAGCATTGGCCGACAATCGCTGCTAACCCTAGCATTGGCGCCATTCCGGCATGTGCCGGGCCTAAATCGAGATGATATCCGTCATGTCCTCCGCTGCATCGTTCCGCGTCGAAAAAGACCTGCTTGGTACCCTTGAAGTCCCTGCCGATGCCTATTACGGCATCCAGACCTTGCGCGCCGTCAACAACTTCCACCTGTCCGGCGTGCCGCTGTCGCACTATCCGAAGCTGGTGGTCGGCCTGGCGATGGTCAAGCAGGCCGCCGCCGATGCGAACCGCGAACTGGGCCACCTGAGCGACGCCAAGCACGCTGCCATCAGCGAAGCCTGTGCCCGCCTGATCCGGGGCGACTTCCATGAGCAGTTCGTGGTGGACATGATCCAGGGTGGCGCCGGCACCTCGACCAACATGAATGCCAACGAGGTCATCGCCAATATCGCGCTGGAGGCCATGGGCCGGCAGAAAGGCGAATATCAGTACCTGCACCCGAACAATGACGTGAACATGGCGCAGTCGACCAACGACGCCTATCCGACCGCCATTCGCCTGGGCCTGCTGCTGGGTCATGACGCCTTGCTGGCCAGCCTCGACAGCCTGATCCAGGCCTTCGCTGCCAAGGGCCAGGAGTTCGACCATGTCCTGAAGATGGGCCGCACCCAGCTGCAGGACGCCGTGCCGATGACGCTCGGCCAGGAATTCCGCGCCTTCGCCACCACCTTGACCGAAGACCTCAACCGCCTGCGCAGCCTGGCGCCGGAACTGCTGACCGAAGTCAACCTGGGGGGCACCGCCATCGGTACCGGAATCAACGCCGATCCGGGCTACCAGGCCCTGGCCGTACAGCGCCTGGCATTGATCAGCGGCCAGCCGCTGGTACCGGCTGCCGACCTCATCGAAGCCACCTCCGACATGGGTGCCTTCGTGTTGTTCTCTGGCATGCTCAAGCGCACCGCGGTCAAGCTGTCGAAGATCTGCAACGACCTGCGCCTGCTGTCCAGCGGCCCGCGCACCGGCATCAACGAAATCAACCTGCCAGCGCGCCAGCCGGGCAGCTCGATCATGCCAGGCAAGGTCAACCCGGTAATCCCGGAAGCGGTCAACCAGGTGGCCTTCGCCATCATGGGTAACGACCTGGCCCTGACCATGGCTGCCGAAGGTGGCCAACTGCAGCTCAACGTCATGGAGCCGCTGATCGCCTACAAGATCTTCGACTCGATCCGCCTGCTGCAGCGCGCCATGGACATGCTGCGCGAGCACTGCATCGTCGGCATCACCGCCAACGAACAGCGTTGCCGTGAACTGGTCGAGCACTCCATCGGCCTGGTTACCGCCCTGAACCCCTATATCGGCTACGAGAATTCCACCCGTATCGCCCGTGTTGCCCTGGAAAGCGGTCGTGGCGTGCTGGAACTGGTTCGCGAGGAAGGCCTGCTGGACGACGCGATGCTCGATGACATCCTGCGTCCAGAAAACATGATCGCACCCCGCCTGGTTCCGCTGAAGGCGTGACCAGGTCGTTGTAGACAGTCTCACCAGGTCGAGGGACTAGACACCTCTCAACCTTTCCAAGGCCCGAGCCCATGCTCCGGGCCTTTTTTTTGCCTGGATGTCCACGGCTGCAGGGCGGCGCGTTCGGCAAAGAGTGGCCCGGGGTAACAGGGGGGTTCGGCACGCTACTTGCTGCATGATGTGTCCCAGTCCAACGGGATCCTCCAGCATGCTGCACAGCCACCTGACCACCCTCAACGCGGTTTCGCTGATCCTCGACGTCTTCCAGGCGGATGGCTGCGAGGCTTCGGCGCTGCTGGCCGGCAGCGGCATCGGCCCGGCAGACCTCGGGCACGCGGATGCGCGCATCACCACGCAGCAAGAGCTGCGAGTGTGCGCCAACGCCGTGGCCCGGCGTGAGGACATCGGCGTGGAACTGGGCCGGCGCATGCATGTGTCGTGCTACGGCATGCTCGGTTACGCCTTGCTCTCCAGTGCCACTTTGGGTGACGCCTTGCGCCTGGCGCTGCAGTATCCGGCGCTGCTGGGGACAGTCTTCAAGCTGCGTTTGCTCGACGACGGGCCGCGCATCTGGTTCAGCGCCAGCGATTGCCATGACAGCCCGGCGCTGGCCACCTTCAATGCCGAATTCTGCCTGGTGTCGCTGAAGGTCATCTGCGACGACCTGCTCGGCCGCCAACTGCCTCTGCTGGGTGTCCGTTTCGAGCATCCTCGGCCCCGTTATCATGCGCGTTATATCGATGCATTCCAGTGTCCGGTGGATTTCGATGCCCAAGGCAATGCCTTTGCCTTCGAACGGCACTGGCTGGACATGCCGCTGCCGCTGGCCGACCCGATTACTCACAAGAGCATGAGCGAACGCTGCCGGCGCCTGAACCTGGAGTTCACCGGCCGCCAGGCCTGGCTTGAGCGGATCCGCCAGCTGCTGGCGCAGCAACTGGATGCAGCGCCTGGGCTGGAAGGCCTGGCGCGGCAGATGAACTGCTCATCGCGTACCCTGCGCCGACATTTGCAAGCATTGGGCAGCAGCTATCAACAGCTGCTGGATGAGCTGAGGTTCGAGCGAGCCAAGCAGTTGCTGGCTGAAGAGCAGATGCCGATCTACCGGATTGCCGAGACCTTGGGATTCAGCGAGACCGCCAGCTTCCGGCACGCCTTCCAGCGATGGAGCGGTGTGGCGCCTAGCCATTTCCGCGGCTGAACCGCACCCGAGAAGGGCCGTGCAGGCCAAAGAGCCTGGCCACATCGATCCCCTTTTGGCCGTTTACGTCGTTCTCCCGTGCTCATCCGCCCATGACAATGGGTCGACGCCAGTACCACCGGAGAACAACAATGCTGACGATCTATTCCGATGATCATCGCCTGCACCACGGTCGCTGCGAGCTGATCGATGGCAAGCTGATGCCCTGCTTCGAGATGCCCTCACGCGCCGACCATGTCCTCGATCAGGTGAAAAGGCGCAACCTCGGCGACATTCAAGGCCCTAACGATTTCGGCCGCGAGCCGTTGCTGCGCATCCACAGTGCCGCCTACCTCGACTTCTTCGAAGGCGCCTGGGCACGCTGGGCCGCATTGGGCCAGGAAGGCGACCTGCTGCCGTTCACCTGGCCAGCACGCACGCTGCGCCAGGTAAAACCCACCGGTCTGCACGGCGAACTGGGCTACTACAGCTTCGATGCTGGCGCGCCAATCACTGCGGGCACCTGGCAAGCCGCCTACAGCGCTGCTCAGGTCGCCCTCACCGCCCAGGCAGCGATCGGGCAAGGCGCGTACTCGGCCTTTGCCTTGTGCCGTCCGCCAGGGCACCACGCCGCCGGTGAGGTCATGGGCGGTTACTGTTACCTGAACAACGCCGCCATCGCCGCGCAGGCCTTCCTCGACCAAGGCAAGCGCAAGGTCGCCATCCTTGACGTCGACTACCATCACGGCAACGGTACCCAGGACATCTTCTACAGCCGCAACGACGTGTTCTTCGCCTCGATCCACGGCGATCCGCAGGATGAATTCCCGTTCTTCCTCGGCTATGCCGACGAAACCGGCGAGGGTGCCGGCGAAGGCTGCAACATCAATTATCCATTGCCGGCCGGCAGCGGCTGGGCGGCCTGGAGCGCCGCCCTGGAAGACGCTTGCCAGCGCATCGCCGCCTACGATGCCGATGTACTGGTGATCTCGCTGGGCGTGGACACCTTCAAGGACGACCCGATCTCGCGGTTCAAGCTGGACAGCCCGGACTACCTGGCAATGGGCAAGCGCATCGCCCAGCTCGGCAAACCAACCCTGTTCGTGATGGAAGGCGGCTACGCCGTGGAGGAAATCGGCATCAATGCGGTCAATGTGCTGGAAGGCTTCCAGCACGCCCAGCCAGGAGCCCGGTAATGGCCCGATTCAAGCGCCTGCTCGCCCCGTTCATCGCTGCCAGTCTGCTCACCGGGACCCTCCACGCTCAAGCCGAGCAGCGTACCTTGCGTGTGTATAACTGGTTCGACTACATCACCCCGCAGACCTTGAGCGATTTCCAGAAGGACAGCGGCGTCAAGCTGGTATATGACATCTTCGACACCAACGAGGCGCTGGAAGCCAAGCTGCTGACCGGCAATTCCGGCTATGACGTGGTGGTGCCCTCCAATGTATTCCTGGCCAAGCAGATCGAAGCCGGAGTGTTCCAGCCGCTCGATCGCGACAAGCTATCGAACTGGCGACACCTGGACCCGGCGCTGATGAAGCTGATCGAGGCCAACGACCCTGGCAACCGATTTGCCGTGCCGTACATGTACGGCACCGTGCTGATCGGCTTCAACCCGGACAAGGTCAAGGCTGCGCTCGGCGACACTGCCCCAGTGGACAGCTGGGAGCTGATCTTCAAGGAAGAGAACATTGCCAAGCTCAAGCAGTGCGGCGTGGCCCTGCTCGATTCGCCGTCGGAGATCCTGCCGCTGGCCCTGCAGTACCTGGGCTTGTCGCCGAACAGCGATAAACCGGCCGATTACAAGAAAGCCGAGACGTTGATGCTGAAGATTCGCCCGCACATCACCTATTTCCACTCCTCGAAGTACATGGCCGACATGGCCAATGGCGATATCTGCGTGGCAGTGGGCTACAGCGGTAGCTTCTCCCAAGCCGCCAACCGCGCGCGCGAGGCGAAGAACGGAGTAGTGGTGGACATGCGCCTGCCCAAGGAAGGCGCGCCGATCTGGTTCGACATGCTGGCGATCCCGAAGAACGCGGCCAACCCGCAAGACGCCCATGCGTTCATCGATTACCTGCTGCGGCCCGAGGTAATTGCACCGATCAGCGACTTTGTCGGATATCCCAACCCAAACAAGGATGCGACGGACAAAGTGAACCCGGCGATTCGCAACAACCCCAACCTGTACCCGACAACGCAGACGATGGCCAAGCTCTATACGCTCAAGCCATTGGCGCGCGATGCCGAGCGGGCACGGACCCGAGCCTGGACGCGGATCAAGTCCGGTACCTGAGCCACCTGCTTGTGGGCACGGCCGAGCAGGAGCAGCCGTGCCTCCAGTGCCATCGAAGGTGTCTACGAGGTCCGGCTTAGGGCAGCCTCGGGAAACCAGCCGCGAGCAACGGTTTCAGCGAACCCTCGAACTGTCGCGAAGAGGTCGCCACGCCTTGCGCAATTGCATCAGCGCCTCGGCGATCTCCCCTTCTGGCACTGCCGCAAACCCCAGCACTAACCCTGCGCGCTTATCCACAGGCTCCTCGCTGTCTGCCAACCAGAAACCGCTCAGCGCAGTCACCTCCACGCCCACCGCTTCTGCCTTGGCTACCAACTCCTGTTCCCGCGCAAAGTTATCCACATCGACCTTGACATGCAGCCCGGCTGCCACCTCTGGCATGGCATCCAACCCGGGAATATCCACAGGCCAGCCGGCCTTGAGCACATTGCGCCGGCTCAACGCCGCCTTGCGCATGCGGCGGATATGTCGCTGGAAGTGCCCACGGGCCATGAACTCGGCCATCACGCACTGACTGCTGATCTCCGAGTGCCGTACCGCCAGCGCCCGGCCCTGACTGAACGCCGACGCCAGCTGCGGCGGTAGCACCAGGTAACCCAGGCGCAACGCCGGGAACGCAATCTTGCCGAAGGTGCCTACGTACAACACTCGCCCATTCTGGTCGAGCGCCGCAAGCGGGGCCAAGGGCGCGCCGCTGTAACGGTATTCACCGTCATAGTCATCCTCGATGATCCAGCCAGCATTGCGCTCTGCCCAGGCCAGCAACCGTAGGCGCCGCGCCAGGCTCATGGTTACCCCGGACGGGTACTGATGGGCCGGTGTGACATAGGCCAACCGGCAGTCGAGCTGTTCGAGCCGGTGACAATCCATGCCTTCTTCATCCACTGGCACGCCATGTACCCTGCCGCCAGCCAATGCAAAGGCATGCGCTGCGGCGCGATAGCCAGGGTTTTCCACCGCCACCCCATCACCCAGCTGCAACAGCAGCTGTGCACAAAGACTGATGGCCTGCTGCGCACCACTGGTGATCACGATTTGATCAGCCATGCAGCTCAGCCCACGCGAACGACGCAGGTAGGCCGCGACCAGTTCGCGTAGCAGCGGCTCGCCTGCCGGATCGCCGTAACCCAGCTGTGCTGGGGAAGGATTACGCCAGAACTTCGCTTGCAGCTTAGCCCAGACGTCGAACGGGAACAGGTCGAAAGCCGGGATGCCAACGCGAAATGCGCGCGGCGCGCCACATCTGGGCAGCGGCAAGTGATTGCTTTGCAAGCGTTGCAGAGGCGCTCGAACGAACTGGAGGCTGGCTGAATCCTCAGTCTTTGCTGAAGGGTTTGTGGATAAATCTGTTGATAAACCCCGGGATAACCCTGTGGATACTTCTGTGGACAGTTTTGGCAGACGCGTCACATAAGTACCATCGCCTACCCGACTTTCGATATAGCCCTCGGCGTACAACTGGTCATAAGCCCTTACCACGCTATTGCGCGACAACGACAGGATCGTGGCCAGGTCGCGAGTGGCCGGTAGCCGCGTGCCACTGCTCAGGCGCCCGTCCAGTACCCGTGCCCGCAGCGCCTGGTACAGCTGCTGGCTTAGCCCGCGGTGGCGATCCAGGGCAATTCCCGCAGGGTCGAAAGGCAAGATGAGAGGGCGTTCGCTCATGTTATTGGACCTATGAAAACAGCTATCAATGGCTCTTACCCAGAACCAATAGCCTGCCTAGGATGGAGCCATTCCACAAGGACTCCACCCATGTACAACAGTAAGCCCCATCAGGAACACGACACCGCTCGCCTGCACCAGCACATGCTCGCTACCCGCCTGGCCGTTCTGGTCAGCCAGGGCGCAGACGGCCTGCTGGCTACGCACCTGCCGGTACTGGTCGATACCGCAGAAGGCGAATTCGGCACCGTCTATGCCCATCTTGCGCGGGCCAACCGCCAGTGGCAGGCATTGGCGCAAGGCGGCGAAGCGTTGCTGGTATTCCCTGGTGCCGACGCCTATGTCAGCCCCAGCTACTACCCGAGCAAAGCGGATGATCCCAAGGTGGTGCCCACCTGGAACTACCTGGCCGTACATGCCCATGGCCCGGTCGAAGTGATCCATGACGCAGCCAAGCTGCTAGTGATCGTCAGCCGCCTGACCGACCGCCACGAACACCGCCGCAGCGAACCTTGGAAAGTCACCGACGCCCCCGCCGACTACCTCGACGGCATGTTGCGTGCCATCGTCGGCATCCGCCTGCCCATCACCCGCCTGCAAGGTGCCCGCAAGCTCAGCCAGAACCGCTCCGAGCAAGACATTGCCGGCGTGCGCGCAAGCCTCAGTGCCAGTCCCGATCAATTGGATAACCAACTTGCGGCGCACATGCGCCAACTCTGAAGGAAAATCCCCATGCTCAGCGTTGCCCTGCGCCCCGTCACTGCCCAAGACCATGCTGCCTGGCTGGTTCTATGGCAAGCCTACCTGCACTTCTACGAAACCGAGCTGCCCGCGCAAGTCAGCCTGAGCACCTGGCAGCGTCTGCTCGACCCAAGTGAGCCAACCCATTCGGCGCTGGCCTGGGTCGATGGCAAGGCGGTGGGCATGGTCAACTTCATCTACCATCGCTCCAACTGGAGCGTCGAGGACTCCTGCTACCTTCAAGACCTGTACGTGGACAGCACGCAGCGCGGCCTGGGCATCGGTCGCCAGCTGATCGAACACGTCCGCGCAACTGCCAGGTCGGCCGGTTGCGTCAAGGTTCACTGGTTGACTCACGAGACCAATGCCACGGCGATAGCCCTTTATGAAAAGGTCGCCGAGCGACCCGGTTTCATCCAGTTCCGCCAAACCCTCTGAGCCAGGAGTCAGACATGAACGAAGCGCTACATTGGCAGGCTGCCAGCTTGCCGGGAAACGACACCCTGGCCGGCCGCTTCATCCAGCTCGAACGGCTCGACTTCGCTCGCCACGCTGACCATCTCTGGCAAGCCTTGCAAGGCGCGGATTCGGACCCGGCGCTTTGGGATTACTTGCCTTACGGCCCGTTCCCCCAGCGCGATAGCTTCGACCATTGGCTCCAGGGCAATACGGCGAGCCGGGATCCGCTGTTCTTTAGCGTGATCGACAAGGCTAGCGGCCAGGCACAGGGCCTCCTCAGCCTGATGTCGATCGTGCCAGAGCACGGACGCATCGAGATCGGCCACGTCGCCTTCGGCGCGGTCATGCAACGTACGCCCAAGGGAACGGAAGCGGTCTATCTGCTGGCCAGGCGCAGTTTCGAACTGGGCAACCGGCGCTTGGAGTGGAAATGCAACAACGCCAACGCTCGTTCCAGGCGCGCGGCCGAACGCTTGGGTTTCAGCTTCGAAGGGGTTTTCCGCCAGCACATGGTGGTCAAGGACCACAACCGGGACACCGCCTGGTATTCGATCACCGATGGGGAATGGCCGGTGATCGGCGCCGCTTTCGAGCGCTGGCTCGGTGAAGAAAACCAGCGGCCCGATGGCCAGGTCCTGACTCTCGAGGCCTGTCGCGCCTGAAGCTGCAAGCTAAGCGCGGATCGCGTCGATTGCACGATTTGCCTTGGCTTGCAGCACGCGGCTTGCAGCTCCCTCAGCCCTCGATCTCGATGAGAATCTCACCGGGGGTCACACGGTCGCCCTTGGCCACATGGATGGCCACGACCTTGCCGGCGATGGCTGCCTGTACTTCGGTTTCCATCTTCATGGCTTCGGTGATCAGCACGGCCTGGCCAGCCTTGACCTGGTCGCCTTCCTTGACCAGCACATCGACGATGTTGCCCGGCATGGTCGTGCTTACATGGCCTGGGCCACTGGCCTGCTTGCGCTTGCTGCCGCCGCCGCCGACGAACTCGTTGAGCGGCTCGAACACGACTTCTTCGGGCATGCCGTCGATGGACAGATAGAAGTGCCGCTTGCCCTCGGCCTTGACACCGACGCCGGTGATGTCGACGCGGTAGGTCTCGCCGTGGACGTCGATGACGAACTCGGTCGGCACGCCTTCACCACCCTGCGAGGCCACCGCGCCAGCCTCTGGAATCGGCAGCAGTATCTCCGGCGTCAACGTACCGGCTTCGCGCTCTTCAAGGAACTTGCGGCCAATGTCCGGGAACATGGCGAAAGTCAGTACGTCTTCCTCGCAGCGAGCCAGGGCGCCGATGTCAGCCCGCAGCTTGGCCATTTCCGGCTTGAGCAGATCGGCCGGACGCACATCGATGACGTCCTCGCTACCGATCGCCTGGCGGCGGAGTTCTTCGTTGACCACCCCGGGTGCCTTGCCATAGCCACCCTGCAGGTACAGCTTGACCTCGTTGGTGATGGTCTTGTATCGCTCGCCCGCGAGGACGTTGAAGAACGCCTGGGTACCGACGATCTGCGAAGTCGGGGTGACCAGCGGCGGGAAGCCCAGGTCTTCGCGTACCCGCGGGATCTCCGCCAGTACTTCGTTCATGCGGTTCAGCGCGCCTTGCTCCTTCAACTGGTTGGCCAGGTTGGAGATCATGCCGCCGGGCACCTGGTTGACCTGTACGCGCGTGTCGACAGCGGTGAATTCGCTTTCGAACTGGTGGTACTTCTTGCGCACGGCATAGAAGTACAGGCCGATTTCCTGAAGCAGCTCCAGGTCCAGGCCCGTGTCGAATTCGCTGCCCTTGAGCGCCGCGACCATCGATTCGGTGCCTGGATGGCTGGTTCCCCAGGCAAAGCTGGAAATGGCCGTGTCGATATGGTCGGCACCGTTCTCGACAGCCTTGAGCTGGCACATCGCAGCCAGGCCGGCAGTGTCATGGGAATGGATGAACACCGGCAGGGACTGTTCGGCCTTGAGTGCCTTGACCAGCTCTCCGGTGGCATAAGGCGTCAGCAGCCCGGCCATGTCCTTGATGGCGATCGAATCGCAACCCATCGACTCCATCTGCCGGGCCTGGGTGACGAAGGCGTCGATGGTGTGGACCGGGCTGGTGGTGTAGGCGATGGTGCCTTGGGCATGCTTGCCCGAAGCCTTGACCGCCTCGATCGCCACCCGCAGGTTGCGCACGTCGTTCATGGCATCGAAGATGCGGAATACATCGATGCCGTTGACGGCAGCCTTGGCCACGAAGGCCTTGACCACATCGTCGCTGTAGTGACGGTAGCCGAGCAGGTTCTGGCCACGCAGGAGCATCTGCAGGCGGGTGTTGGGCAAGGCTGCGCGCAGCTTGCGCAGGCGCTCCCAGGGGTCTTCCTTGAGGAAACGAACACAGGCGTCGAAGGTTGCGCCACCCCAGACTTCCAGCGACCAGTAGCCGACCTTGTCGAGCTTGTCGCAGATCGGCAGCATGTCTTCGGTACGCATGCGGGTCGCCAGCAGGGACTGATGGGCGTCACGCAGGATCGTGTCGGTTACGTGGATTTTCTTGGACATTCTTATCTCCTCAAGAGCGACAAGCTTTGCGCTGTACGGTGCAAGGTAAAGTCGGATCCGCTTTCACTTGCAGCTTGCGCCCAGCTTGCAGCTGCATTCATAGGCCTGCGTGGGCAGCGATGGCGGCGGCGATGGCCAGGGCCAGTTCTTCGGGTTTGCGCTTGATCGAGTAGTTCGTCAGTTCCGGATGGGTTTCCACGAAGCTGGTATTGAATTGGCCGCTGCGGAATTCCGGATTGCGCAGGATTTCCTGGTAGTACGCGGCGGTGGTCTTGACCCCCTGTACACGCATGTCGTCCAGGGCGCGCAAACCGCGGTCCATGGCTTCTTCCCAGGTCAATGCCCAGACCACCAGCTTCAGGCACATCGAGTCATAGAACGGAGGAATGGTATAGCCGGTATAGATGGCCGTATCGGTACGTACGCCTGGGCCTCCGGGCGCATAGTAGCGAGTGATCTTGCCGAAGCTGGGCAGGAAGTTGTTCTTCGGATCCTCGGCATTGATACGGAACTGCAACGCATAGCCGCGATGCTGGATGTCTTCCTGCTTGACCGACAGCGCCAGGCCCGAAGCGACGCGGATCTGCTCACGGACGATATCGATACCGGTGATTTCCTCGGTGATGGTGTGCTCGACCTGGACCCGCGTGTTCATTTCCATGAAATACACTTCGCCATCGGCGAGCAGGAACTCCACGGTACCGGCATTCTCGTAGTTCACCGCCTTGGCCGCGCGCACGGCCAGGTCGCCGATGTAGGCCCGCTGCTCGGGGGTGAGCTGCGGGCTGGGAGCGATCTCGATGAGTTTCTGGTTACGTCGCTGGATCGAACAGTCACGCTCGAACAGATGGACGACATTGCCGAAGCTGTCACCAAGGACCTGCGCTTCGATGTGCTTGGGATTGACGATGCATTTTTCCAGGAACACTTCAGCCGAGCCGAATGCCTTGGTGGCCTCGGAGATGACGCGGGGAAAGGCCTGTTCCAGTTCTTCGCGGCTGTTGCAGCGGCGAATGCCACGCCCGCCGCCGCCAGAGGTCGCCTTGAGCATCACCGGATAGCCGATACGCTCGCCTTCGCTCAAGGCTTCGTGAATGTCGGCCACGTTGCCTTCGGTTCCGGGGGTTACCGGAACGCCAGCCTGGATCATGGCGCGACGTGCTTCGGTCTTGTCCCCCATGCGACGGATGACTTCGGCAGCCGGGCCGATGAACTTGATGCCGCGCTCGGCGCAGATTTCCGCCAGCTCGGCGTTTTCCGAAAGGAAGCCGTAGCCTGGATGGAGGGCATCGCAACCGGTCTCGACCGCCAGGTTGACCAGCTTGCGCGGGTTCAGGTAACCGGCCAACGGCTCGGCACCGATGCTGTAGGCCTCGTCGGCACGCTTGACGTGCAAGGCATGACGGTCGGCGTCGGAATAGATCGCGACCGAGCGAATGCCCATCTCGGCGCAGGCGCGCACGATTCGAACTGCAATTTCACCCCGGTTGGCGATCAGGATTTTTTTTATCACTGGATTCTTCCCAAAGCCGATGGAACATAGCGATCCGGTCTGGCCGGTCGTCACGTGACCAGAAGCTTCTGCCCGGTCGCCATCTACCCTAGCCCCCTACAGTGATAAACAAAAATCAATATTTGTTAGATACTGCATAAGCAAAAGCTTATATTCGCACAACAGCGTATGGCCGGGAGAAGGTGAAAATGCGTAAGTCATTGATGCGCATGACATTGCGACAGCTGCAAATCTTCAATGAGGTGTGCGACCTGAAGTCCTACAGCAGGGCTGCGGAGGAAATGTCGCTTACCCAACCTGCGGTCAGCCTGCAGATCCGCCAGTTGGAGGAGCTGGTCGGCCAGCCCTTGTTCGAATACGTCGGCAAGAAGCTCTATCTCACCGAGGCAGCCGAAGCCCTGCAGCGCGCCAGTCGCGACGTGTTCGGTCGCCTGGAAAATCTCGACATGCAGCTCTCGGACATGCAGGGGTCATTGCAGGGTCAGCTGAAACTGGCCGTCGAATCCAGCGCCAAGTACTTCGTGCCACACCTGTTCGCCGCTTTCAGACAACGTCATCCGGAGGTGAACCTGACACTCACGGTGGTCAACCGGGCCCAGGCGATCCGGCGCCTTTCGGACAACCGCGACGACCTGATCGTCATGTCCATGGTGCCGCAGGACATGGACCTGGATTTCCTGCCCTTCCTGAACAACCCCATCGTCGCGGTGGCAGCGCCCGATCACCCGCTGTGCCAGCATGAACGCCTGCGCCTGCAGGACCTGGAGCCTCATGCCCTGCTGGTCCGCGAACAGGGTTCCGGCACGCGCAAGGCTTGCGAGGAATACTTCAAGGAACGTCGCGTGCATTTTTCCCAGACACTGGAAGTGGCCTCCACCGATGCCCAGCGTGAATGCGTGATCGCCGGGCTGGGCATTGCCTTGCTGACGCGCCATGCCCTCAACCTGGAACTGGCCACCGGCGTGTTGCGCGAGCTGCCAGTCGAAGAGCTGCCACTGTACCGAAGCTGGTGCCTGGTACAGTCCAAGGCCAAGCGGCAATCGCCGGTGGCCTTGGCCTTCCAGGCGTTCATACGCAACGAACGGGCACGAATCAGCGAGATCGCGCAGCGTTTTTCGGGGAAGATGCTGCCGATACCTGCCATACCGTAATGTCCCGCAGCTCCGGGTAGTCGGCGATCTCGCGCAGCAGTTGGCGCTGTTCGCAATAGCTTTCTATCGCACGGCGATACTCCATGCGCCGCTGATCCTTTTCCTGCTGCTTGCGCGCCTTGGCGGTGGGCTGGAACGAGCCATCGAAATCACGAGCCATTGCCTGTCTCCCTGATCGAGTGCGGGACCTTCAGACTGGGCTGGGCTCTTTACGGTTTGGTGGAAGAACCGTGACGGCTCGATGAATTCAGCCGGTCAGTCCTCCATGGCCTTGATCGACTTGGGTGACAGGCGCAGGCTGCGCAGGCTGCGCTTGACGCTCTTGAGATGATTGACCAGGCCTGGCCCACGGGCCATGGCAACGCCCATCGCCAGCACGTCGATCACCACCAGGTGGGCGATGCGCGACGTCAGTGGCGTATAGATTTCGGTGTCTTCATGCACATCGATGGCCAGGTTGACCGTCGACAGTTCCGCCAGCGGCGTCTGGCTAGGACACAAGGTGATCAGACTGGCACCGCTTTCGCGCACCAGGTTGGCGGTGATCAGCAGATCCTTCGAACGTCCGGACTGGGAAATGCACACCGCCACGTCCCCGGGCTTGAGCGTGACCGCCGACATGGCCTGCATGTGCGGATCGGAATAGGCCGCGGCACTGAGCAGCAGGCGGAAGAACTTGTGCTGGGCATCGGCGGCCACCGCCCCGGACGCACCGAAGCCATAGAACTCCACGCGCTGGGCCTGGGCCATGGCGGTGACGGCCCGCTGCAGGGCATCGGCGTCTAGGTGTTCGCGTACCTCCATCAGAGTATGCAAGGTGGTATCGAAGATCTTCAGGCTGTAGTCGGCGACCGAGTCGTCCTCGTGGATGGCGAACTGGCCGAAGCTGGCGCCCGCGGCCAGGCTTTGGGCGAGCTTGAGCTTGAGATCCTGGAACCCCGAGCAGCCGATCGCCCGGCAGAAACGCACGATGGTAGGTTCGCTGATCCCGACACTGTGCGCCAGGTCGGCCATGGAGCTGTGCATGACGGCGGCAGGATCCAGCAGCACGTGATCGGCTACCTTGAGCTCCGACTTGCGTAGCAGGTGACGGGATTGAGCGATGTGTTGCAACAGATTCACGGGAAGGACTCGGTTATGATCGGCTGGCCGGGTTGTAGCATTCTTGTAGTTATACTACATGACCGGCGAACCGCCCAGTCAAACCAGTGGGAGAACGCAGCCTTTGACCATTCCATGCGATATCGTGGTGTTCGGCGGCACAGGTGACCTGGCGCTGCACAAGTTGCTCCCGGCGCTCTACCACCTGTATCGCGACGGGCGCCTGCACAACGCCGTGCGCATCATTGCCCTGGCCAGACGCAACATGAGCCGTAACGATTTCGTAGCGCTCGCGGAGCGGCGCTGCCGCGCGCAGATTGCCCGCCAGGATTTCCAGGATGCCGTATGGGCGCGCTTTAGCGCGCGTTTGGACTACCTGGCCATGGACGCTTCGCAGGGCGCCGATTTCGCCCGGCTGGCGCGCTTTCTCGGCGAGCCGGGCGGCCTGACGCGCATCTACTACCTGGCAACCTCTCCTCATCTGTTCGTCGCCATCGCCAGCCACTTGCGCATTGCCGGCCTGGCCGACGGGGAAGCGCGCATCGTCCTGGAGAAACCGATCGGTCACTCCCTGAGCTCGGCCACCGGCATCAACGAAGCGATTGGCGCGGTGTTCCAGGAAAGCCAGGTGTTCCGCATCGACCACTACCTGGGCAAGGAGGCGGTGCAGAACCTGATGGCCCTGCGTTTCGCCAATGCCCTGCTGGAGCCGGCCTGGCGCAACAGCCAGGTCGACCATGTGCAGATCAGCGTCTGCGAGACATTGGGCGTGGAAAACCGCGGAGCCTACTATGATCGCGCTGGCGCCATCCGCGACATGCTGCAGAATCACCTGCTCCAGCTGCTGTGCCTGGTTGCCATGGAGCCGCCGGCGCAGTTCGAAGCCGAAGCGGTACGTGACGAGAAGGTCAAGATCCTGCGGGCACTACGGCCGATCACCGGCCAGGACGTGCAGGACAAGACCGTCCGCGGCCAGTACGCTGCCGGCAGGATCGGCGGCCAGGAGGTGCCGGCCTACTATTTCGAAAAAGACGTGGACAACGATAGCGACACCGAGACCTTCGTTGCCGTGCACGCCCACATCGACAACTGGCGCTGGGCTGGCGTGCCCTTCTTCCTGCGCACCGGCAAGCGCATGGCGCGGCGCTCGTCGCAGATCGTCATCCAGTTCAAGCCGGTACCGCATGAGTTGTTCGACGGCGCTCAGGTCAACCAGCTGCTGATACAGCTGCAACCGGACGAGCGCATCAGCCTGCGCATGATGGGCAAGCGTCCTGGCAAGGGCATGGGCCTGGAGCCTGTGGACCTGGACCTGAACCTGGCCCAGGTGTTCGGCCAGGCGCGGCGCTGGGAGGCTTACGAACGCTTGCTGCTGGATATCCTGGAGGGCGACTCGACGCTGTTCATGCGGCGTGACGAAGTGGAAGCGGCATGGGCCTGGATCGACCCGATCATCGAAGGTTGGCAAGAGCATTTCCAGGCCCCCCGCCATTATGCTGCCGGCAACAACGGGCCCGACCAGGCCAACAGCCTGCTGACCAGGCATGGCAGGCATTGGCACGGCTGAACCACTTCATCCTGCCAGCGCGGTTTCGCAGGCAAGACACTTGCTCGCGTGCAGCGCATACCGCGCTGCCCGTTCTGACAGGAGTGACCCTCATGATCATCGAAACCAAAGACTGGTATGCACAAAACGACCTCATGCCCAGCCCACAAGGGCCTTGCCTGCGCATAACCGGGACGGTAGTCGTAGCGAACCCCGGCATCGAACCCGTGCTGAGCATGCGCGCCATACAGGACAAGTCCTTTGCCCTGGCTCTGGAATTGACCTCCAGAGAACTCGACGGCATTCACTTGCAGGTGGTTACCGAAAAATCGGTTCGCTTCGAATTGCCAGGCGATCATCGCCATGTGCCGTGGGTGACCATATTCCATGAAGGCCGTCTGCTCTCGACCATCAAGGAAATCGAAGAGACCCACTGACCCATGCATGGCAACTAGCCGCAAGCTGCTAGACGATAGATGTGACACCTACTCGGGACAGTTTGTAGCTTGTAGTTAGTTGCCGCCCCCACCGATGAATGGCAGCACTCGGGGGTGAACATTCGTACAGTAGGCGTTTGCCCCTGGACCGGCCGCCCCCTAGAATGGCCGGATGCATACAGACGACCTCTCCCTCCTGCTCAATTCCCTCAACGATGCCCAACGCCAGGCCGTCGCGGCCACGCTCGGGCGCCAGCTGGTGCTTGCAGGCGCCGGCTCCGGCAAGACCCGGGTGCTGGTGCACCGCATCGCCTGGCTGATCCAGGTGGAGCGGGCCTCGCCGCATTCGATTCTGTCGGTGACCTTCACCAACAAGGCCGCGGCCGAGATGCGCCACCGGATCGAGCAGCTGCTGGGCATCAATCCGGCGGGCATGTGGGTGGGCACCTTCCATGGCCTGGCTCACCGTCTGCTACGCGCCCACTGGCAGGAAGCGGGGCTGGTGCAGAACTTCCAGATCCTCGATGGCGACGACCAGCAGCGACTGGTCAAGCGGGTAATCCGCGAGCTGGGCCTGGACGAGCAACGCTGGCCCGCACGCCAGGCCCAGTGGTTCATCAATGGGCAGAAGGACGAAGGGCTGCGCCCGAATCATATCCAGCCCGGCGGGGATCTTTTCCTCGGCACCATGCGCACCATTTATGAAGCCTACGAGGCGGCCTGCGCGCGCGCCGGCGTCATCGACTTTTCCGAGTTGCTGCTGCGGGCGCTTGACCTGTGGCGCGACCGGCCTGGCTTGCTCGAGCACTATCAGAAGCGCTTCCGGCACCTGCTGGTGGATGAGTTCCAGGATACCAACGCCGTACAGTACGCCTGGCTGCGCCTGCTGGCGGCTGGTGGCGAGAGCCTGATGGCCGTGGGTGACGATGACCAGTCGATCTATGGCTGGCGTGGCGCCAAGATCGAGAACATTCACCAGTACACCGCCGACTTCCCCGACGCGCAACTGATCCGTCTCGAACAGAACTACCGTTCCACCGCAGGCATCCTCAAGGCCGCCAACGCACTGATCGCCAACAACAGCGGCCGGCTCGGCAAGGAGTTGTGGACCGATGTCGGCGACGGCGAGCCGTTGAGCCTGTACGCCGCCTACAACGAGCACGACGAAGCCCGCTACGTGGTCGAAACCATCGAGGGGATTCTCAAGCAAGGCACGGCACGCAACGAGATCGCCATTCTCTACCGCTCCAACGCCCAGTCGCGGGTCCTGGAAGAAGCCTTGCTGCGCGAGCGCATTCCGTATCGCATCTATGGTGGCCAGCGCTTCTTCGAGCGAGCGGAAATCAAGAATGCCATGGCCTACCTGCGCCTGATCGAAGGGCGCGGCAACGACGCGGCACTGGAACGGGTCATCAACGTGCCACCACGTGGCATCGGCGAAAAGACTGTCGAGGCGATTCGCGAGCATGCCCGTCACAGCCAGCTTTCGATGTGGGAAGCGATGCGTCGGTTGCTGGCCAACAAGGCCCTCAAGGGACGGGCAGCGGGCGCGCTTGGCGCCTTCATCGAGCTGATCGAGGAGCTGGCGGTCAAGGTGGCCGAGCTGCCGCTGCACCTGATGACCCAGACCGTGATCGAGCAGTCCGGCCTGATTCCCTACCATCAGCAGGAAAAAGGCGAGAAAGGCCAGGCCAGGATCGAGAACCTCGAGGAGCTGGTCAGCGCCGCGCGCAACTTCGAGGCCAGCGAGGACGATGCAGAGCTGTCACTGCTCTCGGCATTCCTCGGGCACGCCTCCCTGGAAGCCGGTGATACCCAGGCCGAGGAACATGAGGACAGTATCCAGCTGATGACCTTGCACAGCGCCAAGGGCCTGGAATTCCATCATGTATTCCTGGTAGGTCTGGAAGAAGGGCTGTTCCCGCACAAGATGAGCCTGGAGGAGCCCGGCCGGCTCGAGGAAGAGCGTCGCCTGGCCTATGTAGGGATCACCCGGGCGATGCGCCAGCTGGTGATGACCTATGCCGAGACCCGTCGCTTGTACGGCAGCGAAACCTACAACAAGGTGTCTCGCTTCGTGCGCGAGATTCCTCCTGGGCTGGTCCAGGAAGTCCGTCTGTCGAACTCGGTCAGCCGGCCCTTCGGCACTGCCCAGGCCCAGGCCAGCAGCCTGTTCGCCAATGCCAGCATTCCACAGACCGCCTTCACCCTCGGCCAGCGTGTCCGGCATTCGGTTTTCGGGGAGGGAACGATCCTCAATTTCGAAGGCTCCGGTGCCCAGGCACGAGTCCAGGTCAGCTTTGCCGAGGGGAGCAAGTGGTTGATGCTCGGTTACGCCAAGCTTGAAGCTCTCTGAACTTTCCTACGCCATTTGTGGCCTTTTCCCATAGATGGCGCAAAAACGGCTTACAGCTTGGTGAATACGCTTCTGACATTGCCAGGCAAAAGCTCGAAACATTATGGTGCTGGTCATGAGCCCAACAACCTGGGCACCATGACGCGCGTGCAATCAACCAAATGGGAAATCCCTTTTATGCAACGTTTTCTTAGCATCATCCTGGCGTTGTGCGTCGGCCTGACGCTGAGCCTGGACGCCAACGCCAAGCGCTTCGGTGGCGGCAAGAGCTCCGGCGCCGCGCCGATTCACCACACCCGCCAGGCTGCGCCGACCGCACCGGCCGCCGCGCCGACCGCTCCAGGCCGGGCTCCGGCCGCGGCCAGCGGTGCTTCTCGCTGGCTGGGCCCACTGGCCGGTATCGCCGCCGGTGGCCTGCTGGCTTCGATGTTCATGGGTGACGGCTTCGAAGGCATGCAGATCCTCGACTTCCTGCTGATCGGCCTGGTCGCCTTCCTGGTCTTCCGTTTCATCGCCGCGCGTCGACGCCAGCAGCAGCCGCAGGTGGCCGCCGCCGGCCATGCGCCGTACCAGCGTGAAGCCCACGGCCAGGCGGCACAGCAGCCGTCGATGTTCGGTAGCGCTTCGGCCTCGGCAGCCGCCCGTCCGATCAACGCGCCAGCGTGGTTCAACGAGCAGAGCTTCCTGTCCGCTGCCCGCACCCACTTCCAGTCGCTGCAGCAGCACTGGGATGCCAACGAGATGGACAAGATCGCCGAGTTCGTGACGCCGCAGATGCTCGAATTCCTCAAGCGCGAACGTGCGGACCTGGGCGACGGCTTCCAGTCGACCTACATCGACAACCTGGATGTGCAGCTCGACGGCGTCGAGGAGCGCAGCGACAGGACCGTCGCTACCCTGACCTTCCGCGGCGTCTCCAAGACCTCGCGCTTCGACCAGGGTGAAGCCTTCAGCGAAAGCTGGCATATGGAGCGCTCCCTGGGCGACAACCAGCCCTGGCTGCTGGCCGGCATTCGCCAGAACGGCTGATTCGCTTCCTTGTACAAGAACCCCGGGCCTTCCCGGGGTTTTTGCTTTTGCCAGAGCGCACTACTAGGGTATAACGCGCAGCGTCGTAATCAAGTTCAGAGGATATGAACCGTGGAAGAAGTGATCGAACAACTCCGTGAAGCCAACGAACCGGTTCCCGTGCCTCTGGAGTTGCCGGATGAAGAACTGCTGGTCGAAATCGAGGAACAGCTGTTCATCAACATTCCATTCGTGTTCAGGGAATTTCTGCTGACCGTCAGCGACGTGGTCTATGGCAGTCTCGAGCCGGTCACCGTCACCGATCCGCAATCCCACACCTATCTGCCGGATGTCGCCGCGAACGCCTGGGACGCCGGTGTCCCGCGCGAGCTCATCCCGCTCTGCCAGGATGGCGACGACTACTACTGTGTCGAGGAAGACGGCACCGTGGTGCTCTGGTCTGGGGAGGAAGAAATCGTTACCGAGGATAGCTGGGAATCCGTGTGGACCTGGGCGCGGGACGTCTGGTTGGAAAGCTGAGCGCGCCCCGTCCCAGCAATCGACCACCGAGCTCTTTCCACCCCTTCGGCCAGACGCCCGGCAATACCTTGTTCCGGTCGTTCCGGAGCAAGGCTGACCGCTCAGTGGGAATGATCGCCGTGGTTGTCCAGGGTCTCCAGCAACGCGACCTGCATGCGGGTATGTACTCGTATGAACCAGCGCCAGAGCAGTGCCACGACGATTGCCGCCACCACGGCGATGATCAGCAGCAGCTCGCTGGTCGGCAGGATGCTCGCCGATAGCGCAGACAGCAGCAGGAAGATCACCAGCAGCGACAGCAGCGGGATGACTTCAGCGATCACTCTTCGTACACGATGCGTATGACGCCCGGCCATTTCGGGCTTGACGCCCATCTCCGCCAGCAGCATCGACAGCGCCTTGAGCTTGCGATAGGCGGCGATGAGGAAAGGCAGCGAGACCAGTAACGCCGCTCCCCAGATCAAGGCTTTCTGCTGACCGATGTCGCTTACCCATTCGCTCAGGTAGTTGCCCAGTCGGCTGGCGAAGTAGCTTCCACTGAAGAAGATGGCGATGACCAGCGCCAGGTTGACCCCGACCTGCAGGAGGATCCTGCGGATCATGGCGGCCAGCATCGCGCCCTCACCTTGCGGCTGGATGCTTCTCAACCATTCCCCATAGAGCGAGAACACCCTGGCCAGGCGTCCTGGGACCACCTTGCCAAGCTTGAGCGACAGTGGGTCCGCTGCGCGGATCAGGTAAGGGGTCAACAGCGTGGTGATGGCCGATACGGCCACCGCTACCGGATAGAGAAAATCGCTGGTGACCTGCAAGGTCATGCCCAGCGCAGCGATGATGAAGGAAAATTCGCCAATCTGCGAAAGGCCCATGCCCACACGCAGGGACGTACGACCGTCATTGCCGGCGATGAACGCCCCCATGCCGCACGACAGCATCTTGCCCAGTACCACCGCCAAGGTGATCACGGCGATCGGCCAGGCATAGTCGACCAGCACCCGCGGGTCGATCATCAGGCCGATGGCCACGAAGAAGATTGCGCTGAACAGGTCGCGCACCGGTTCGATAAGGCTTTCGATCTTCAGCAACTGACGGGATTCGGCCATGATTGCACCGATCAGGAAGGCACCGAGAACCATGCTGTACTCGAGCTTGACCACCAGCAGGCAGAAGCCAAAGCACAGGCCCAGCACCGTGATCAACAGCATTTCGTTGCTTTCGAACTTCGCCACATAGGCGAGCAGTCGAGGTACCAGCAGGATTCCGACGACCAGGGCGACGATCATGAACAGCGACAACTTGCCGACCGTGGAGAACACTTCGCCAGAGCTGACCGTGCCGCTGACGGCGATGCCGGACAGCAAGGCGATGATGCCGATACCCAGGATGTCCTCGACGATGAGCACGCCGAAGATGAGCTGGGCGAACCGTTCGTTCTTCATCTTCAAGTCGTTGAGCGCCTTGACGATGATGGTCGTCGAGGAAATCGCCAGGATCGCACCGAGGAACAGCGAGTCCATCGTGCTCCAGCCGAACCAGCGGCCGATCTCGAAACCTATCCAGATCATCAGGACGATTTCCAGGAAGGCCGCGATGAAAGCGGTTGCGCCCACCTTGAACAGCTTGCGCAGGCTGAACTCCAGCCCCAGACAGAACATCAGGAAGATCACCCCCAGTTCGGCAAGGGTCTTGATTGTCTGTTCATCATGGATGAGGCCGAACGGCGGGGTATGCGGACCAATGATGAAGCCAGCCACGATGTAGCCAAGCACCACCGGCTGCTTGAAACGGTGGAACAGCACGGTGACCACCCCCGCCACCAGCATGATCACTGCCAGGTCCTGGATGAAGCTGATGGCATGCATGGCGCTGGGTACTCCTTGTTTTCGATGCACGGGACAACCGCCTTTCCAGCGGTCGGACGCTGGGCAAGCAGCAAGTACAGTCTGTTTTGAATATAGGAAAGCCCACCTTGCATGGGCGTACTCAGGGTAACATCGCCACCCTCTGCGAATAGCTGGTGCAATATGTAGAAACAGATCGACGTTTCAGGCACGTCGGTGACCTACCCGAGCCGTCGATATCGCACTCGTCGCCGTCGCTGATGGCGATGCAGAAAAATTCATGGGGGAAAGACAGCAATGTTCTCGAATACCCGCCCCGTTTCAGCGCAACCGAACCGCGAGCACAAGATGGAACCAGGAAACGCCCAACTGTCGATGACCGTCCTGATGACCCCGGACATGGCCAATTTTTCCGGCAATGTCCATGGCGGCACCTTGCTCAAGTATCTCGACGAAGTGGCTTATGCCTGTGCCAGCCGTTACGCTGGCACCTACGTGGTCACCTTGTCCGTCGACCAGGTGGTTTTTCGAGAGCCTGTGCACGTGGGCGAACTGGTGACCTTCCTGGCATCGGTCAACTATACCGGCAATACCTCCATGGAAGTGGGCATCAAGGTCGTGACGGAGAACATCCGCCAACGCTCGGTACGCCATTCCAACAGCTGCTTCTTCACCATGGTGGCGGTCGATGACAACAGGCGGCCTGTACCGGTACCGCCCCGCCAGCCGCAGACCAGCGAAGAAAAGCGCCGTTTCCTGCAAGGCCAGCAGCGCCGGCAGATTCGCCAGGAGCTGGAGAAACGCTATCAGGACTTGAAGAGCGACGGCTTCTAGGCTTCGTACGAAAGCTGGCTGCGCGACGACCCTGCCGCATTGAAAACAGGCTCGGAATGCTCATTTGCAGACCGCAAACCGCGCTTGCTCGCCTGTTTTCGCCTTGCCTAATCGTCCAGCCGCCGGGCTTCGTAGCGCACCCGTGGATGAGCGATGCGATCCTGCGCGCGTACCAGTTGCAGCTCGCAACTGGCACAGGCTTGTGTTTCCAGCAGGACTTCATGCACGGCAGCGGCAGTGAACTCGAGGGCTTGCGGCCAGTCATCGCCGAGCAGGACACGCGCGAGGAAAAGCCCGGCTGTCAGCTCACCGACACCAGCAGGCTGGCGAGGAAACGCCAGCAAGGGCCTTTGCAGGTGCCAGCTTGCCGCCTGGCTGACCAGCAGCATCTCGATCGCGTCGGCCGCCTGTTCTGCATAGCAAAGACGCTTGATCAGCACGGCCTTCGGACCACGCGCCAGCAAGCTGCGCGCCATGCTCAGGCAATCGGCCAGGGTGCCGGCAGGCCGACCGGAGAAATCTTCCAGTTCGAACGGATCCAGGCAAAGGATATCCGCGTGCGTCACGGCTTGCTCATGCAAGAAGTCCTTCAGTTCGCTGGTGACCGCGCCGCCTGCCAGCACACGTCCGATGCCCGGATCGCAAAGGTACAAAGCCTTGGGATTGACCGACTTGAGCCGTTGCACGCCAGCCAGGACGACCCTGCCTTGCTCGGCGCTGGCCAACCGGCCGGACAGCAGCGCATCGCAATCGCCCAGTTCGCCCAGCGCCTCGAGTGTTTGCAGCAGGGCTGACACCTCGACTGATGACAATACCTCACCTGCCCATTGGTCATGCCCGGCGCAGTGGGGCAATTGAGCCGTATCGAGCGGCCAGACATTCACGCCGAGGCGTTGCATGGGCAACACCGCAGCACTGTTGCCAGCATGTCCGGATACGGCGCTGGGTTGGATGCAAAGCAATCGAGGCGTACGTTTCATGCGGATTCCAGGGTATTGGGGACTAGCGCGCCAGCGCAGTATGAACCTGATCGTCACCTGTACGACAGGGCGGCAAGCCAGTTAAGCTGAGCCGACCTGTATGGAGCATATGCAAATGTTGACCCTGGAGAACCTGTTCGGTCTGATGGTATTGGCCACGGCAGGTGCCTGGCTCTGGCATAACCATGGACTGCGCGAAAAAGCCGTGGAGCGCGTCAAGCGACACTGTGCCAAGCTCGATCTCGAATTGCTCGACGATACCATCGCTTTCAAGCGCATTGGCTTCGTTCACGACGCCAACGGCAGACGCCGCCTGGCACGCATCTATGACTTCGAATTCACTGTCACCGGTGAGCAACGCCATCCAGGCACCGCGACCCAGTTCGGCTCCCATGTCGTGCAGATCGAACTGGCGCCCTATCCTTTCGAAACGCCCGAACGGCACTCTGTGGATAACGTTATCGAAATGAAGCAGTGGCGCCAGGAGCATGATCGCTGGCGTAGCTGAATCAGTTATCCACAAGGCATTTTCTCAGAGCCTCATCAAGTTCGGCCTGAAGCTGTGGATATTCGAAGATCAGTTCGATACGCGAATCCTTTCGCCATTCGCTGTTCCTCCAGCCAGCGGCTTGGTGCACGACTGCGTTGAAGCTGCACCACCCTTCCGTACTGTGGATAACCATCTTGGCGCGTAGCCAGCCGAAGGAGCCGAGAAAATCCTCCAGACGGCTTGTGGAAAACCTTCGAGCAGGGTGCCAGCGCCAACCGATACTCCAGCCCTGCTCATCCGCTCGGCTCACTCGGATGGGTTCCAGAGGGCTTTGCCATAGCGTGGGCAAAGGCGCGGCCGCTAATTCAGGTGCCTGTTTATCCACATATAACGAATTACTTATACCTGAAGAAGTAGTCGGCAGTTGGCCCAGTTCCACCCTGCCCTGATCGGTCCATAAACGTGGTAGTTCGGGCAGGTCGTGGGTTATCAACAGTCTGTGAGCTTCATCCACAAGCGAGGCTTTGTTGATCACCAGCAATCCGGCCGCTGCGAGCGCCTGTCGTTGTGCCTGTGGAAAAGTCCGACTCGCCGCCAGGCCAGTGGCGTCCAGGACCATCGTCAGCGGCTGGATGTCGAGCACCCCGCGCCATGCGTGGCCGTGCAACTGAGCAAGCAACTGCAGAGGATGGCCGAGGCCAGACGGCTCAATGAACAGCCGGTGAGGCCTGGCGCTACGTAACAGGCGCCCTAGCGCCACCTGGAACGGCGCCCCATTCACGCAGCATAGACAACCGCCGGCAACCTCGGTGATGGTGATCGCCTGGTCCTGGTTGGTCAGCAAGGCTGCATCGAGGCCGATCTGGCCGAACTCGTTGACCAGGACAGCCCAGCGCTCATTGGCGGGACGTTGGCCGAGCAGGTGCAGGATGAGACTGGTCTTTCCCGCACCCAGGGGGCCTGCGATGACATGGGTTGGAATATGCTGGAGCATGGCCGAAACAGATTTTCCGCAAGGTAGTCGCTTCCAACTATGACGGGTCAGCCCAGCCAGTCAAGGCTCAGCAACAGCCGACGTGCTCCAGGACGAGAAGGTGGCGAACGATGCACCAGCCCGTGGCCTTCATTGCCTATCCATCTCTCGCCCTTGAGCAACGCCACGTCACCTACCTGCAAGCAGTTGACCTGTTCCATCTCGAGCTCCGCGCTCACGGCGCCGCCGTTCTGCTCGGGCTGGGGGGCGGCCAGCCATTGGCTGCCATCACCGCTGTAGGTCGTGAGCAGCCGCAACGGCACGTGGTCGACATGAAAGCGTGGACACATCGAGCTTTCCAGTACGCGAATCCGCACGCCGACCCGGCGGGCATCGAGCAGGCAGGTGAAGGCCGCCACTAGCCAAGTCACGTCGGCAATGAAAGCTTCATAGCCATGGACGTCTGCGGCAGTGCCGAACAGGCCGTCGAGCACCGGCGCCCGCTCGTCGCTCACCTCGATGATGCGGTCGTCCGATAGACAATGCTCCAGCCCTAGGACCAGGTTGGAGAAGTCCTCGATCTGCGCAGGCAGCCGTCGGTGCCACACCGCAAGGTTGACGTCGTCTTCCAGGGCCTGGGCGAGTACCTGCGGCGAGTCGTCCAGGACCTGCCGTCGGCAGCTGCCGTGGAGCGGCCTCATGCCGCCGCCTCCTCGTGCCAGGCACCAAAAGGATCCGGCAGCCGCAGCCAGCCCATCGGGCCCATTTGCATTTCCTCATCGGTAAGCAGGCACTCGTCGAGTTCGGCATGCAGACGCTCGAAGTCGATGCGCTGGCCAATGAACACCAGCTCCTGTCGGCAATCCCCCTGCTCGGCCGTCCAATGCTCGAGGATGGCTGCGGTGCTCTCGGCATCTTCGGGCCACTGGTGCCTCGGCACGAAATGCCACCAGCGACCAGCCAGGCCATGACGAATCATTCCGCCTGCCTGGGACCAGCTGCCGGCCTCCTGGTATTTGCTGGCCAACCAGAAGAACCCCTTGGAACGCAGTAGCCGGCCATTGCTCCAGGGCCGGTTGATCAAGTCGAAGAAGCGCTGCGGATGCAAGGGCCGCCGAGCCTGCCAGACGGTCGCGGCGATGGCGTAGGTTTCGGTTTCGGCGACGTGTTCACCGCGCAGCTCTTGCAGCCAGCCGGGTGCCTGGGCAGCAAGCTCGAAGTCGAACAGGCCTGTATCGATGATATCCGCCAGCGCGACCTGGCCCATGACCATGGGCACGATACGGGCCCGGGCATTGAGGCTTCGCAGTATTGCGCTCAGCTCTTCACGTTCATGCTGGCTGATCAGGTCGATCTTGCTGACCAGGATGACATCGGCGAACTCCACTTGCTCGATCAACAGGTCGCTGATCGAACGTTCGTCCTCTTCGCCCATGGTTTCGCCGCGCGTCGCCAGGCTATCGGCAGCCTCGTAGTCGCGCAGGAAATTCAACCCGTCGACCACCGTGACCATGGTATCCAGGCGAGCCAGGTCGGACAGGCTACGTCCGAGTTCGTCACGGAAGGTGAATGTTTCTGCCACCGGCAGAGGTTCGGAAATGCCGGTGGATTCGATCAGCAGGTAATCGAACCGTTTTTCGCTGGCCAGTCGTGCGACTTCTTCGAGCAGGTCTTCCCTCAAGGTGCAGCAAATGCAGCCGTTGCTCATTTCGACCAGCTTTTCCTCGGCACGATTGAGACTGACGTTGCGCTGGACCTCGCTGGCATCGATGTTGATTTCACTCATGTCATTGACGATGACCGCCACACGCAGGTTTTCGCGATTGCGCAGGACATGGTTCAGCAATGTGCTCTTGCCAGCTCCAAGGAAGCCGGACAAGACGGTGACGGGAAGGCGGTTGTCCATGACGGATCCTCATTCGGCGACGCATTCGACGTGATGCGATTGCAATACGTTATATTATAACAATACAATCTCGCCAAGCTGCCTTTTGATATTCGTGCGCTTTCCAGCATGAAAGGAGCAAGCCAATCAGCCATCACCTTGCACATACGGACCTTCCATGCCCAGCATGACTCTTCCCGATATCGCGATACAGACCAGCCTGCAAACCCTGTCGCTGGACTGGGTAGGCATGTGTGGTATTGCCCTGCCTGTCCAGTCAGGCGGGCAGCGGACAACGGCCCTCGTCGATGTGGGGGTCAGCCTGGATGCTGGCGAAGCCAGGGGCATCCACATGTCGCGTCTGTATCTGGCGCTAGGAACCCTTGAGCACATGGAGCTGAACCCGGCAGCGCTGCGCCTGCTGCTCGAGCGATTTCTGGAAAGTCATGCGGGCTTGTCGTCCTGTGCTTATATACGGCTCAAGTTCGATCAGCTGATCAAGCGTGAGGCACTGGTAAGTGCGCTCAGTGGTTGGAAACTGTACCCCGTCACGCTGGAAGCTCGCCTGGAAAGAGGAATGTTCCACGTGGAACTATTCGTGGAGATTCCTTATTCATCGACTTGTCCCTGTTCGGCGGCCTTGGCCCGGCAGCTGATACAACGTCAGTTCGAGGCGGATTTCTCGGAACCTGCCGTCCAGGCAGCGCAGGTGATGAAATGGTTGGGAAGCCAGCAGGGAATCGTTGCCACGCCTCATAGCCAACGCAGCAAGGCGCGTATTGGGGTTCGTCCGAGCCGAGCAACCGAGTTTCCGCTTGTGGCGCTGATCGATTGCGCTGAGACTGCATTGGGCACAGCGGTTCAGACCGCGGTTAAACGCGCCGATGAACAGGCCTTCGCCCTGGCCAACGGTCAGAACCTGATGTTTTGCGAGGACGCCGCACGCCGCTTGCATCATGCCCTGGCGCGGCTCGACTGGCTGAGCGGCTTCGAAGTACGCGTAGAGCATGCCGAAAGCCTGCATGCTCACGATGCAGTGGCGATCAGCCGTTGGCAGTGGTGAATTACTGGCGTGGGCGTACCGTTCCGCAATCCTGACCCAGCCAGACCGCTCGGGTATTCATGCTTCCTTGTTGCTGCACACCCGAAGCGTTGAACGTGCCACTGACCGTGGTCAGGAATTCCCGATCGCTGAGGAAGGTCGCCTGACCGTTGCCCTGGGCCTTGGGACAGCTGAACTGGAACTTCCAAACGTTACCGTTACGCTCGGTTATCTTCTGGGTACAGCCTGACTGGGGGTCCTGAAGCGGGATATCGTTGGTGTTCACCTGCTCGGCAGTCAGGCACGAGCGCACGCCTTTGCCGGCAAGGGTAACTCCTTGCTTGGCCAACATGCCTTCCATCATCTCCCGTTGTTCTGGTGGCAGATTCTTCAACTGGCCGAGCATGAACTCCATGTCGGGGAGCGGCTTGCCATCCACCTGCATGTTGCTGGTAGTGAGTTCCCATAAGCCAGGCTGCAGCATTTGCGCATGCGCCAGAGGGCTGGCCAGAATGGCCAGCACAGCGATGCAAGACAGACGATTCTTCATAGTAGCGCTCCATTGACACCGGCTCTTGGCCAGCCAAGCGTTAGACGACATTATGCCGATTGGGTTGCACTGCACGTGCGGTACGTGGTCTGTTAGCCGATGGAGTCAACGGAATGCAGCATCTGTATGGATTACCACAGCCCTTATTTTTTCGGTTATCTGGTTGGCCTGATCCACTTGCTCGGCATCGTGGCGGCAATGCACGCGTTGTTCACCGTACGGACGGCACAAGGGGCCATTGCCTGGGCGATGTCCCTGTTCTTCATGCCCTACCTGACCCTGATTCCGTACCTGATCTTCGGATCACGGTCTTTCTACGCCTATATTCTTGCCAGGCGCCAGGCCAACCAGGAAATGCACGTTGCCATGGCCGGGCTCAATTGGCGAGCCTGGGTGGAAGAAGTACTGAGCGCCAAGGAAGCCGCGCCCCATCTGGCACTTCGCGCCACGGCCAGGCTTGGCCACATGCCCTGTCTGGCGAACAATGACGTGCGGCTGCTGGTAAACGGCGAGGCCACCTTCGCGGCAATCCTCGAAGCGATCGACGAAGCCAAGGACACGGTCCTGGTGCAGTTCTTCATCATCCACGATGACGACATTGGTCGCCGGCTACAGCGATTGCTGATCAGAAAGGCAAGTGAAGGGGTACGTGTCTACGTGCTCTACGACGGTGTCGGCAGTCACGCCCTACCCGCTCGCTATGGCCAGGCTCTGCGTGACGCAGGCGTTCAGATCCATGCCTTCGCCACGCGTCGTGGTTTGCTCAACCGCTTTCAGGTCAACTTCCGTAACCACCGCAAGATCGTGGTGGTCGATGGCTTGGTAGGCTTCGTCGGTGGGCACAATGTCGGTGACGAATACCTGGGTCGTCACAAGACCCTTTCGCCATGGCGCGATACCCATGTCCAGGTGAGCGGACCGGTACTGGCATGCTTGCAGGAGTCGTTCGCCGAAGATTGGTACTGGGCGACGCGAACCTTGCCGCCTTTGATACTGCCCGACAGCTATCCCGAAAACGGCATGCTTTGCCAGCTCCTCGCCACCGGCCCGGCCGACCCGCAGGAAACCTGTTCGCTGTTTTTCCTCGATGCCATCCATTCGGCCAGCCAGCGGATATGGATCACCAGCCCCTACTTCATCCCGGACGAAGCCATTACCGCAGCGTTGCGCCTGGCGGTGCTCAGAGGCGTCGATGTCAGGATCCTGATACCCTCTCGGCCCGACCACCGAGTCGTCT
Organism: Pseudomonas sp. Marseille-QA0332; assembly: GCF_054950175.1. NCBI lineage: Bacteria > Pseudomonadati > Pseudomonadota > Gammaproteobacteria > Pseudomonadales > Pseudomonadaceae > Pseudomonas > Pseudomonas sp. Marseille-QA0332. The sequence continues at coordinate 3,513,887 of NZ_CM143106.1, read as the reverse complement.
ATGCCGCTTCGAGCCTGTTCGCGTTCGAAGCGGTGCGCGCAGGGGTCAAGGTCTATCGCTACCAGCCCGGTTTCCTGCACCAGAAAGTCGTGCTGGTGGATGATGAGGTCAGCGCCATTGGCAGCGCCAACCTGGACAACCGTTCGTTCCGCCTGAACTTCGAGGTCATGCTGCTCACCGTCGACAGGCATTTCGCCGAGCAGGTAGAGGCGATGCTGCTCGAGGATTTCGCACAGGCCAGGCAGATCAGCGCCGGCGAAAGCCGCGATACGCATCGTCTGCAACATCTCGCGATGCGTATCGCCCGGCTGATTTCGCCCATTCTGTGAAGCTCAGCGGTACAGGTCCTCGCGTGTCCAGGGCAGGTCATGATGCCCGTCGGCATAAGGTTTGACGGCCAGTATCTGGTGCAGATTGATCCAGCCTTTGCTGAACCCATAGGCACAGCCAGCCAGATACAGTCGCCAGATACGCAAGGTTTTCTCCGGCACCAAGGCAGCAGCCCTATGCAACTGGTGCTCCAGGCGCTCGCTCCAATGCGTGAGGGTCTGCGCATAATGCAGACGCAAGCTTTCCACGTCGACGACCTCCAGGCCTGCTTCGCAGATACGCGCAGAGATCATCGACAGATGCGGCAATTCGCCGTGCGGAAACACATAGCGGTCGATGAACTCGCCAGCGCCACGCCCGACCGGGCGGCCATCGACGTGCTTGGCCGTGATGCCATGGTTCATGACCAGCCCACCTTCACGCACCGCCGCGAACAACTTCTGGCAATACAACGCAAGATTGGCATGCCCCACGTGTTCGAACATGCCGACGCTGACCACCTTGTCGAAGCGACCGTCCTCGGGCAGGTCACGGTAGTCGAGAATGCGCAGGTCGACCTGGTCCTCGAGCCCCTCCTCGGCCACGCGCTGGCGTCCCAGCTTCAACTGCTCCTTGCTCAAGGTGATGCCGAACACCTTGGCGCCATACTCACGCGCGGCGAAACGCGCCAGGCCGCCCCAGCCGCAACCGACGTCCAGCAGGTAGTCACCGGCCTGGAGCCGCAGCTTGCGGCACAGATGATCGAACTTGTTCTGTTGGGCTTCGTCCAGGGTATTGTCCGGCTCCTTGAAATAGGCGCACGAGTACGCCATGTCTTCGTCGAGCCAAAGCTGGTAGAACTCGTTGGATACATCGTAGTGATAGGAAATGGCCTCGGCATCGGTGTCCTTGTCATGGGCCGTACGCTGCGGTGGCGTTTGCTGTTCGTCCTTGAGCAGCGCCTCGCTGAGCTCGTCGCAGACCCTGATGGCCTCGCCAATATCACCTTCGAGCTCGAACTTGCCCTCGACGAACGCTTCGCCGAGCTCGTCCATGCTTGGGTGGGTGAGCTGGCTGATCAGCTGCGGTTCCTTGACCAGAATGGTCACCTGCGGGCTCGGCCCGAGATCGAACTGATTGCCGTCCCACAGTTTCAGGCGCAGCGGCAGGTGAAGACTCTGCAAAGCGGGTGGTAGTTGCGCGAGCATGTATGACCCTCCCTTGGTTGATCGATACCCTCCAACAGCGTAGCCCATTCGCTCTGGCTGTCAGTTCTGCCGAGGCCGGCGACCTGGCTTCAGGCCCATGGCTCGGGGGTCTTCCCCAGGTCGAAGCGCTCGGCCCGGAACGGCGTGATATCCAGTGGCAGCGGTTCGTCATGAATGAGCCTGTCGAGCAATACGCCAGTGAGGGCCGAGGTCAGGATGCCGGTGCGAAAGTGACCGCAGGCGTTGAAGTAGCCTTCGACATGGGCCACGGGCCCGAGAATGGGCAACTCGTCGGGCGAGCCCGGACGAAGCCCTGCCCAGGTCCGCTTGAGATTGGCCTTGGCCAGTTCCGGTACGCAACGCAAGGCACCCCGGACCAGGGACTCGATGGCCTCGAAGGAGGTGCCGACATCGAAACCGGCATCTTCCGTGGTGCTGCCGATCAGGATCTCGCCGTTGTCCTTCTGCGCCATGTAGCAATCACTGGTCGTGAGGCAGCCTTCGAGCAGCTTGGGCAGGCGTTCGGTCAACGCTATCTGGCCTTTTATCGGCTTGACTGGAATTGCCTGGCCGGTGGCCATTTCGCTCAGCTGCGCCGCCCAGGCCCCAGCGGCGTTGATCAGCACGCGACAATGCAAGTCGCCCAGCTGAGGGGAATGCACGCCACTGACTCGCACGCCCTGGTGCAGGACGCCCGTCACAGCGGTCCCCGGCAACAGGTCCACGCCATTTTGCCGAGCGCCTTCGAGATAAGCATCGGCGAGACGGAACGGATTGACCTGGTGATCGCACAAGAACTCCAGGGCGCCCAGCGCATGCCGACCCACGGCTGGCTCGGCCTGGATCAAGGCGGGCTGGTCGAGCCAGCGGGTCTGGGCGTGCAGGTGGGCGATCCGTGCCAGGATATGCTCGGCATAACGCCGGTCTTCTTCATCCTGGATGATGTACTTGAGCCCGGTGCGCTGGAACTTGAAGTCCATCGCATGACGTTCGATGAGCTCCTGGTGAAGACGAGGATAAAGGTCGGCCGACTGCAAGGCGAAGTCGAAGAAGCAATCGGGCAGGATATGCGGTGTCTGCGCATCCACCTTGACCGCCGCGCCTTTGGCCTGGCGCTCGTTTCGCGCCGACATCATGCGAAAGAAGATGACCCCGCAGCCTAGCCCCACCGACTCCCCGATTGCCCAAAGCCCTCCAGCCGAGGCGCGCGTGGCATTGCCCGGGCGCTTTTCGTCGAGCAAGGCGATTTTCAGGTCGGGTCGTTTGGACAGCTGGTAGGCACACGAAGCGCCAATAACGCCACCGCCCACGATGATCACGTCGTAGTGCTTCATGAGCGCTCCTCCCGTGCCGCTGAGTCGAAGGCGCAAAGTGGCAACAGGTCTATCGGAAAACGCGGTCGAAGCCAGCCGACATCCGACTGCCCGCTGCTGGCTCGCAAGCGATCGCTGCAATAGCCTGCGCACAGGCGCCCTTGACAGTCACCCAGGCCGATGCGGGTGCGCAGCTTGAGGCTGGTCATGTCGCGTACCCCTTGCGCCAGGGCCCGGTCGATGTCACCGCGCAGGACATGCTCGCATCGGCAGATCACCGTGTCGCAACGGGCAAGATCGAGCTGGGCCGGCCCGCGACTGGTGTAGCGTTCGACTCCGCGTCGAAAACGCCTGATGGCCGCCAGCTTGGCCAGGTAGCGTTCACGCCGCTCCAGGGCTTGCCGGGCCTCGAGCACGCCCCGCTGGTGCAGGATCGAAGTGGCGGCGATCCGGCCGGTCAGCATGGCCGCTTCGCCTCCCTGGATGCCCGCCATGTCTCCGGCGACATGGATGTTGGGCTGGCTGGCCTGCTGCCAGGCATTGCTGACCACTTGCAGCTGGCCGTCAGGGCTGAAGGCATGTTCGAGCGACATCTGCTGGCTGAGCTGGGTGCGCGGAATGAAGCCATAGCCTAGCGCCAGCGTCTGCGCCGCCACATCGCGAGCCAGGTCCAGACGCGGTTCCCACTGTTCGGTATAAGGCGCCACGGTCACTCGCTGGAGCGACTCCTCGCCCCAGGCCGCGACGATACCCCAGCCATGATGCATGGGAATTTCATGCAGCCGCATGTAGGCAAGCATGCTCAGGCCATCGAGGAAGAGTTGCGGCTTGTTCATCAGCGCCAACGTCTGGCGCGCGATCTTGCCGAATGCACAGGCCTCGTATACGCCTGCAATCGGAGCGCCAGCGGCGTGCAGCTGGCAGGCCACCAGCGGCAGCAACGGTCCGCTGCCAGCAAGAACGGTCCGGCCCAGGGGCCTTGCCACGGCGCTCTTGATCTGCAATTGCAGCCCGCCGAGCAGCATCACGCCGGGCAAGGTCCAACCCGAGAACGGCACCACTCGCTCATGACAGCCGGTGGCCAGCAGCAGCTGCGGGTAGTCGATCAACTGAAGCTTTTCCTGATCATCGAGCACGATCAGCCGACCTGCCTCGCCGCCCATCACCCGGCTGCGCAATCGCAGGTCGACGAGCCCGGCATGCCGGGCAAAGTCCGCTTGCAGCTTCTCGAGCGCCTTGCGGTAGCGTGCCCCCAGGTAGGCAATGTCGATACCGGCCCGCAACGGCCCACGATAGACGACGCCTCCTGGCCTCGGGGCTTCGTCGATCAGCACCGAGCCGAGCCCATGTTCGGCCAGCTCCATGGCAGCCGCCATGCCCGCCGTCCCGGCGCCAACGATCACAGGAGCAGCGCTCACGAGCGCACCTCCCTGGTCCGCGGATGCAGCCCAGTCCGTATGCGCATGCCATTCTCGACGAGCGTCTGGCAGGCCCGGCGCCTGGGCCGCTCATCGATGGTCACCAGGCAACAGTGGCAAATCCCCATACCACAAAAGGCACTGCTCGCACGCGCCTGGTCGCTGCGCGAAAGCCGTTGCCAGCCAACCGCGTTCAGCACGCTGAGCACCGTCTCCCCTTGCGCCGCACGCACGGGCCAGTCGTCGACGAACAGAACGATGTCGGCATGACGAAGGGGCTGTATATCGAACGTCCGTTTCAACATGGGCATGGCCTTGTCCTCTGGCTTGGCTGGAGAGAACACGCTAGGCCAGTGAAAACGATGAAACGTTGATCTATGTCGTCAGGCTCTTGTAGGACGCTTCCCAAGTTTAAGCAGGAAAGGTCGGTTGCTTTGCGCGGCTATTCCGTATCAGCAATAGGTCGTTTCATATTTTTCGGATGCAGCGCTATACGCTGTGTGGGCAGCCTGCTGCGCTGTGCAAGCCACCCTGTCGACCTCGGCCGCTCAGACGCTAGGCTTGTCGCGGGTTCGCAACCGCTCCGGAAGGCCCCAGTAGAGCAGTGCTGCCGCCAGCAGGCTGGTAAGGCCAATCACGTACAGCGCCGGCGTGGTGCTCCCGCTCAAGTCCCTGATGTACCCGACCATCACCGGGCTGACGATGCCGCCGAACTGCCCCATGGTGTTGATCAGTGCGATGCCGCCCGCTGCGCCTGCTCCTGCACCGGCCAACAGCTTGGGTGGCAATGCCCAGAACGCCGGGATCGAGGCGATGATGCCGGCGCCCAGCAAGGCCAGGGCAAGGATCAGCAGTTCGGCGTGCCGGGCAAAGACCCCGGCACTGAAGAAACCAATGGCACCAGCTACCACCAGGCCACAGACGAACTTGCGTCGTTCGCCACTGGCATCGGACAGTCGGCCGATCACGACCATGCTGATGGCCCCGCAGATGTACGGAATGGCGGTCAGCAGTCCGATGGTGACGGGGTTCTCCGTGCCTGCGCTGCGAATCAGCTGTGGCGCCCAGAAATTCAGGCCATACGAGGCTACCTGGATCAGAAAGTAGATGAGCCCGAGCATGAGGAACCCCGGCAGCCGAATCGCTGCCAGCAACGAGCCATGCTTGTTGGCCTCATGGCTGGCGATACGGCTGGAAAGATAGGTCTTTTCCTGCGCCGTCAGCCAAGGCGCGTCCGCTACCCGGTCCTTGAGGATGCCCAGCACCAGCATGCCAAGCAGCACGCAGGGCAGGCCGCCGAGCAGGAATAGCCAGTGCCAGCCGCGCAGCTCCAGCAGCCCATCCATGTGGCCGAGCACCAGGCCCGATACCGGAGCGCCGATCAACCCGGCGAAGGCCGATGCCAGGAACAGCGTCGAGGTGATGCGACCGCGATAGCTCTGCGGGAACCACAGGGTCAGGTAGTACAGGACACCGGGGGCGAACCCCGCCTCCATCGCACCGATCACAAAGCGCAGCACATAGAACTGCCATTCGGCCGTGACGAAGACCATCAAGGCCGTGGCCACGCCCCAGGACATCATGATCCGGGCGATCCAGCGCCGCGCCCCGACCTTGTACAGCATCATGTTGCTCGGCACCTCGAACAGCACGTAGCCCACCACGAACAGGCCCGCGCCCAGGCCGTAGGCCGTATCGCTCAGGGACAGGTCGGCCTGCAGCTGGAACTTGGCGAAGCTGATGTTGATGCGGTCGAAGAACGCGAACAGGTAGCAGACCATGATCAGCGGCATCAGCCGCCAGGCCACTTTGCGCACGATGGCTTTTTCGGCGTTGACGTCGTCGACGACTGCGCCAGTGGAGGTAGCAGTTAGAGTCATTTCACTCTCCAGGCAGGCTTCAGTTCAGGAGCCCGATTGTTTTTGTAATCTGGATACGCCTTGCACAGGGCAGTGGACCTGCCCTGCAGCCATGTCAGGTCATCAGCTCGGCGGGGATCGGATGCAGGTCGCAGTTGCGCCCGGCCTTGACCACCTGGCCCGGCAGGTCATGGCCGAGCAGGGCAGGAAGCGTGCGCGACAGGCTCAGCAGATGCGGCAAGTCGATACCTGTCTCGATACCCATCTCGTCGCAAAGGTTGACCAGGTCTTCCGTACAGATGTTGCCCGATGCGCCAGGCGCGAACGGACACCCGCCCAGCCCGCCCAGCGACGCATCGAAGCGAAGCGCGCCCGCCTCGTACGCCGCCAGGACATTGCACAGGCCCAGCCCGCGGGTATTGTGGAAGTGCAGCGTCAGGGCAGAGGCCGGCAGTGTTTCCAGCACTTGCCTGACGATTCGTCCGACCTGGCGCGGGTTGGCCATGCCGGTGGTGTCGGCCAAGGTGATGCCGGTCACGCCCAGCTTCAGGTATTGCTCGACGATATCGTGGACGCGCCGCTCAGCGATGGGGCCTTCGAACGGGCAGCCGAAGGCGGTGGCGATCGACGCGTTGAGGCTCAGCGAAGTGCCCCGCACCAACGCCGCGACATCGGCGAAAGCCTGCAGCGATCCCTCGCAGCTCATGCGCATGTTGGCGCGGTTGTGGGTCTGGCTGGCGGACATCACCAAGTTGAGCTCGTCGGCGCCGGCCTCAAGCGCGCGTTGCGCACCCTTGAGGTTGGGCACCAGCGCCACGTAGACCACGCCCGGTCGACGCCTGATGCCCTGGAACACCGCTTCGCCGTCACGCAGCGCCGGGATGGCCTTGGGCGAAACGAACGAACCGGCCTCGATCCGCGTGAAACCCGCCAGCGACAGCTGGTCGATCAGAGCGATCTTGTCCGTGGTCTCGACCCACACCGGCTCGATCTGCAAGCCGTCGCGAGGCGATACCTCCTGGACGATCAGACACGAGGAACGTTCGACGCTCATTGCACCACTCCTTCTGCCTTGAATCGCTGGATATCCTGGTCGCTGAAGCCGAGGTCGCGCAGCACGTCATCGGTATGCTGGCCCAGAGCCGGCCCCTGCCAGCTGACCTGGCCAGGCGTGGCGGACAGCTTCGGCACGATGCCAGGCATCTTCACTTCGGTCCCGTCCGGCAACCTGGTATCGAGGATCATCTCGCGCGCCTGATAGTGAGGGTCGGCGACGATGTCAGCCGCCGAATAGATCCGTCCGCAAGGCACCTCGGCCTGCTCCAGGACCTCGAGTACATGCTCGATGGAATGGCGCAGGGTCCAGGCGCTGATCGCCTCGTCGAGCATCTGGCTCTGCGGGGCGCGGCCATCGTTGTGCGCCAGGTCTTCCCGCTCGGCCAGGTCGGCGCGACCGATCGCATGCATCAGGCGCTTGAAGATCGGGTCGCTGTTGCCAGCGATGACCACATACGCGCCATCGGCGGTGGGATAGGTATTGGAGGGCGCGATGCCGGGAAGCGAGCCGCCGGTGCGCTCGCGGACATGACCGAACATGGCATATTCAGGCACCAGGCTTTCCATGACGTTGAACACGCTTTCCACCAGCGACACGTCGACCACCTGGCCCTCGCCCTGCCCTGTCTTGACCCGCAGCACCGACATCAGCGCGCCGATCACCGCGTGCATCGAGGCGAGCGAATCGCCCAGGCTCACGCCGACGCGAGCCGGGGGGATGCCGGGGGTGCCGGTGGTATAGCGGATGCCGCCCATGGCTTCGCCGATCGCCCCGAAACCCGGGCGATCACGATAGGGCCCGGTCTGTCCGTAGCCGGAAATACGCACCAGGGTGAGCCGAGGGTTCAGGGCATGCAGCACATCCCAGCCCAGGCCGAGCTTTTCCAGCGCGCCGGGACGCAGGTTCTCGATCAGCACATCGGCGCTCTCGGCCAGTTGCTTGACGATGGCGATGCCCTCGGCGGACTTGAGGTTAAGAGCCAGGGACTTCTTGTTGCGCGATTGCAGGTACCACCACAGGGAAGTCCCTTCGTGCATCTTTCGCCATTTGCGAAGCGGATCGCCACCGCCCACCGATTCGATCTTGATGACCTCGGCACCGAACTCGCCAAGCAGGCGGGCGGCGAACGGTGCTGCGATCAAGGTTCCGATTTCGATGACCCGAAGGCCGCCAAGCGCAGTCATGGGTGTTGCCTCGCATTCTTGGAATTTGTCCCAAGCGTAGGGGAGACAGGCACCGCACCACCAACCTTAAAAACATAAGCGGTCTTCGCCAAACGCGAAGACGTTACCGTGACCGGGGCTGCAGGTGTTCGTGCAACAAACGGCTGACGGGCGAAAGCGCCAACGGATCACGGACCACCAGCAACAGACTGCGTGCCGCCCAGCCATCCTCGAGCGCCGCGGCCACCAGGCCAAGCGGACGGCCGATCAGTTCATAGGCCTTGAGCGGCAGCACGCCGATGCCCAGGTCGGCCTGCACCATCCGACAGACCGCATCGAAGCCTGGCACATGGATACGCAGGCGCAGCGGCCGGCCACAACTGCGCGCGGCGGCATGGGTGCGCAAGTTGATGAAGCTGTCGGCATGCAGTCCGACCTGGTCGAAATCCAGGGTATCGGCGAAACGCACCCGCTCCCGTCCGGCCAGCCCATGCTCCGCGCGCATGACCACCACCAGCTGGTCCTGGCGGTAAGGCACGGCATGCAACCCCTTGATATCGGTGTCCGCCGAGCAGATGCCGATATCGGCGACACCGTGGAGGATGCCCTTGACCACGCCAGCGCTGGGCCGCTCTTCCAGATTGATCTTCACCTGCCCATGGCTGGCGATGAACGCCTGCAAGTCTTCCGGCAGGAACTCGATGATCGCCGAGATATTGGCCAGCATGCGCACATAGCCACGAACCCCCTGCAGGTGTTCGCCGACGTCGATGCTGATCTTCTCGACATCGGCCAGGATCCGCTTGGCGTAGTACAGCAAGGTCTCACCCGCCGCCGTGAGTCCCATGCCCTTGGCATTGCGCTCGAACACTTCGATGCCCAGCGCCTGCTCCATGTCGTTCATCCGCTTGCTGGCTGCCGACAGCGCGATCATTTCCCGCTCGGCCGCGCGGGTGAGCGTGCCCTCCTCATGAACGGCCACGAACAACTGGAGCGTGACCAGATCGAGACGGCGGACCAGGTGTTTCTGCAAAGGGATGGTGCTCATGGCGAGCTGCGAACCTCAGATGCTGAGCGGAAGATGCTGGCCGGGCTGGCAGCGATCCGACTTTAGCGTGTTGGGCGCTATCTTGCAGGGTTGGGATGGCCGGCCCACGTCGGCGTAGGTGCAGCCCGCTGCCGCGATGGGCCGCAGGTCTCCCAAGGCCTTGAAACAATCACAGGCTGGGCTGGCATCCGGCAAGGGTGAAAGGGTCTCGCCTGGCACATCTGGGCTCGCTTTGCAGGCCATCGCAGCGGCAGGCCTCTTGAATGACCACCACCATCGCTTTCTCGGCAGTGCGTCGTGGCTCAAGAAAGTCAGGAAAGTAGCGGCCTTGGCGCAGCTTGGGGATGTTCAGTTCGACATCGCCGGCGCGGGTCTGCCAAAGGCGATCACGGTTGCCGTTGCGGCTGTTTGTCCGGTCTGGGCTTTTGACATCGAAGCCGGCGCCGCACGGGCCTTCGACGTCGAACTCCATCATGCGCTGGGCAACGAACAGGATCATTTGCCTGAGCAGATCAGCGTCTGCCCTTTCTCAACCAGCTCGGTCAATGCGTTAGTGGGCTTGGTCATCGTGGTTTCTCTGGCGAGTGTTTGGTCTTCGCAAACTCAACGTTAACCAAGAACCACGATGACCATCCTCTTTCGCGACGCCTTTGGCTGGTTCAGTTATATCACTTCCTGGACACGATCAGGTGGTGACGCAATTGGGTGGATTGATTGGACCTTGGAGTGATTCGTGCTTAGCCATGCGCCAAGCAGATGAAAAGGATTGCATTTCCACTAGGCGATGTCTGGCTGATTAAAGCGTTGCGCCGATTGGAAGATGAACACTCCAAACTGCCTGATAGAGCCCGCGATCGGTCGCCATGGAGAGCATACGCCGCACAATATTTGTGGGCGTCGCTACCATAGAGCAACATCTGCAATGGAAACAGCTGCAGAGCTTACGGCTACATCAATCGCGCATGAAGCCGCCATCCACGTCCATGATCTCACCTGTCACGAACCCCGCTTCGGCCGACGCCAGAAAGCATACCGCCGCTGCGATATCTCGCGGTGTGCCCGCCCGCCCAAGTGGCATCTGCGCCAGCACCTGGGCCCTTGCCTGAGGTGCCAGCACGCTGGTCATTTCGGTGTCGGTCAACGCCGGTGATACGGCATTGACCGTGATGTCGTAGGGGCCCGCCTCACGCGCAAGGCCCTTGGTCAACGCGATCACCGCACCCTTGGCCGCCGCGTAACAGCTGTTGCCCAGCAATCCGCCGCCACGTTTGCCGGCCACCGAGGCAATATTGATGATGCGCCCGTCGCGCCGCTCCATCATGCCCGGCAACACCGCTTTGGCGCAGAAAAACACGCTGTTCAGGTCGATGGCCATCACTCGGTTCCATTCCGCAGTTGTCAGTTCCAAGAGCGGCGCGGTGGAGACAATCCCGGCGTTGTTGATCAGGATATCAACGACGCCCAACTGCGCTTCGACTTGCTCGACCATCGCCCTTACCTGTGCTTCATCGGCCACATCCACGCCCACGCCCACCGCTTCGACGCCTTGCTCACGCAAGCGTGCAGCGGCCTGCTCGGCGGCTTCAGGATCCAGATCACACAGGGCAACCCGCGCCCCTCCATGGCCCAACGCCGCAGCAATGGCATGACCGATCCCTCGGGCGGCGCCGGTAACCAGCGCGGTGCGCCCGGCCAGGGTAAAGTTCATTGCTGCGTGTACGGCTGTGTTACTCATTTTCGTTATCCCTTCAGAAGGCCGTAGCGAGACGCGCCCCCTGCGCTGCAAAGGGCGTTGATCGATTGTGCAAGCGAAAACGGGCTCAGGCGGTGCCGCAGGCAGCCAGTTGTTCCTTGAGCGGCGGAATTTCCAGTCGGCGCATCACTCTGTACAGCGAGGGCCGACAGATACCCAGTTGTCGGGCGGCGGCGGACATGTTCCAGCGGCAGGCCTGCAGAGTGTCGAGCACATCGGAACGCTCATCGCCCTCCTGCGTGGGGCGACGGATCGGGGTGATGTTGGCGGGGAGCGGACGCGGGGCTTGGCACTGGCACAGGAAGTCCACCGGCAGGTCGCTGCGCTGGATTCTCACGCCCTCCATTACCGCACATGCATAGCGCACCACCGCTCGCATCTGGCGCAGGTTACCGGGCCAGGGGTGCGCCATCAGTAGCGCCCATACATCACCCAACACGTGGCGTGGATCGCAGTCTGGTAGCTCGTAGGCGACCATATTGCACAGCAGCTCGCCGCGGTCACTTCGCTCGCGCAGCGGTGGCAATTCCACAACGCTGGTGGCGATACGGTAGAAAAGGTCTTCGCGGAAGCTGCCGTCGGCCACCCGAGCCACAAGGTCCTGGTGTGTAGCGCACACGAGGGCGAAGTTCACCGGTACGCTACGTTCGGCACCCAGCGGTGTGACCTCGCGCTCGGCGATCACCCGCAAAAGACGGGTCTGCTGTTCGAATGGCATGTCGCCAATTTCATCGAGAAACAGCGTGCCGCCATCAGCCTGTTGTACCTTGCCCTTCTTGCCACCCGGAAGTGCGCCAGAAAAGGCGCCGCGGCTGTAACCGAACAGCTCGCTTTCAATCAGCGTTTCGGGTATGGATGCGCAGTTCAGCGCCACCAGCTGTGCAGCACGTCGTTGGCTGTGGGCATGCAGGGCGCGGGCGAGAATCTCCTTGCCGGTGCCGGTCTCTCCGCGGATCAATACGGCGATGCCGCGCTCCATCAGACGCAGCGCGCGACGGAAGGCCTGGCGCACCAGCGGGTCGCTGTTTTGGGCTATGTCGCATTCGGGAACGGTAGGCAAGCTGGGGCGTTCAGGGTTGGTCAGAGCGGTCATTAGCGTCACCTTTTTCTTGTTCGATAGCTTGTGACTATGCCGTCGGGCGGCGCTTGTGGCGCCGCGGGGCCGAGGATGTTGCAACTTCACATTAGGGAGGCGTAGTTATATTTTCCAATACATAATCAAGCATCGACTGATACCTTTGAGAGCATCATGATCGAACTTCGCCACCTACAGTACTTTCGTACCTTGGCCGAAACCCTGCACTTCGGTCGCGCCGCCGAACGGCTGCATATCTCTCAGCCGCCGTTGTCGCGGCAGATCGCATTATTGGAAGAAGAGTTGGGAGTCAAGTTGTTCGACCGCTCACGTCGGCGAGTGGAGCTAACCGAGGCCGGGCAGCGTTTCTACCTCGATACTGGCACAGTGTTCGCGGCCTTTGAGCAGGCTAAGCGCAATGCCCTGGCGGCAGCGCGTGGGGCCGCCGGCGAGCTGTCGGTAGGATTCATGATGTCCACAGCCTACAGCATCACCCCAGCCATCACCCGGCGTTATGCAGCGCTGTACCCGCAAGTGAACTTGAAGCTCACCGAGACGTTGCCACTGGACCTAGCCCAAGACATCAGCAGTGGCAACAAGGATGTGGCGATAATGTACCGCCCTCAGGACTGTACCGGTCTGGAGACGGTAACGCTGTATCGCGAGGAAATGACGCTAGTGCTGCCACCCGGTCATTGGCTCGCTGACCGGGAGGTGGTGGAGGCCCGTGACCTAGCGGACGAAACCTTCATCATCGTGCCTCGACGCATAGCTCCTGCTTTGCACGACATCATTTACAACTACTGTCTGCAGCAAGGTGTTACGCCCAACATCGGCCTTGAGATCAACATGCAGCAAACGATTGTGAATCTAGTTGGAGAGGGCCTAGGTGTGGCCATCGTGCCACGCTCGATGCGCAACATGCGCCTAGCCACAACCAGCTTCCACCCGCTACGCGCAGCGCCGATCATTGAGGTGGTGGCAGTGTGGAAGGCCAACAACCATAATCCCTGCATACCCACATTCGTAGAAACCGCCTTGCAGGCTGGAAAGCAGGCCACTTTGGAAGACGAGGCGCAGCGGTCTCAGCAGTTTTTCACAACAGCATAACGATTGATGACGCGCGGCCTGCCTAGCCTGCCCGCATCATCATTTTTCTGAATTGACTCAGATTTCAAGTATCCCCGACGCCATGAATCCCCCATCCACCGGGATCACATGGCCGCTGATGTACGACGCATCCTCCGAGGCTAGAAACGCCACTGCTCCTGCCATCTCCGCCGGTGTGCCGTAGCGCCGCAGCGGAACCGCCCGGGCATACGATTCGCGGGTCGCCGCCGAGTGCAGGGTGCGCGTCAGCGGCGTGTCCACCGGCCCCGGGGCGATGCCGTTGACGGTGATGCCATGCTCGGCCAGTTCGATGGCCATCTGCCGGGTCAGACCGATCACGGCCGCCTTCGACGTGCCATAGGCAGTGCGCCCCATGCTGGCGCGCATGCCGCTGATCGAGGCGACGTTGATGATCCGCCCCCAGCCCTGCTCGCGCATCAGCTGCGCCGCCTGCTGGCTGCAGAGCAAGGTGCCGGTGAGGTTGACGTTCATCAGCCGCTGCCAGCCCTCCAGTTCAGTGTCTAGGAACGGCTGGGTGCGGGCGATGGCAGCGTTGTTGACCAGCACATCGCAACGCCCGCAGCGTTCGCGCAGGGTGGCGAACAGCGCGCTGATCGATGCCGCATCGCCGATGTCGATGGCCAGGGCCAGGGCGTCGATGCCCTGGCCCTGCAGGCCGGCAACCATTTCCTCGGCGGCGTTCAGGTTGATGTCGGCCACCACCACCGTGTGGCCGTCATGCCCCAGGCGTTCGGCGATGGCCGCGCCGATACCCATGGCGGCACCGGTCACCAGGGCCACACGTCCGTGGGCAGATACAGGCAAAGTCGTTTTCGCAGCTTGGCTCATGTCAGGGCTCTCTCAGAGGAAACCGATGGAAATCCACGGGAAACAGGCAACGACCGCCAGCGCCACCAGCAGCGCGCCGAGGTAACCCCAGACGCGGCGGATAACGTGGTCGGAAGAGGTCTTGCTGATGGCGCAGGCGGCATAGAAGCCCACCCCCAGCGGCGGTGCGAACAGCCCCACGCCCATGGCCAGGATCACCACCATGGCGTAGTGCACCGGGTGAATGCCGAGCAGCTCGGCCAAGGGGAACATCAACGGGCCGAACAGTACGATGGCCGGGATGCCTTCCAGCACGCTGCCGAGGATCAGGAAGGTGAGAATGGTCACCACCATGAAGCCGATGACACCGCCGGGGATGTCCTCGATCAGCTCCACCAGCGACTGCGAGAAGCCCGACTGGGTCAGCGCCCAGGCCATCGACGAGGCCATGCCGATGATCAGCAGGATCGCCCCCGAAAGCGCCGCTGCTTCCAGCAGCATCGGGTACAGCCGGTGCCACTCGATGTGGCGCATGAACAAGTGCATCGCCAGGCCCACCAGCACCACGTAGGCCACGCCTATGGTCGATACTTCGGTGGCGGTTGCCGCCCCTTCCAGCACCGCCACGCGAATCAGCAGTGGCAGCGCCAGCGCCGGCAAGGCGATCAGGAAGGTCTTGGCCACGCGCGACAGCGGTGCACGTTCGATGGTCGGGCGTTCATCCTTGCGCGAGCGCCACCAGCACACCACCGCGATGGCCAGGGTCGCCACCACCGCCGGCATCAGCCCGCCGATGAACAGCGCGGTGATCGACACGCTGCACACCGCACCGATGGTGATCAGCACCAGGCTTGGCGGAATGGTCTCGGTCATCGCCCCGGTGGCCGACAGCAGCGCTGCCAGTTCTTCGGGCTTGGAGCCACGGCGTTTCATTTCCGGGAACAGCGCCGGGGCCACGGCGGCCATGTCGGCGACCTTGGAGCCGGAAATTCCCGACACCAGGAACATCGCCCCGAGCAGCACGTACTGCAGGCCGCCGCGCACATGGCCGAGCAGCGAGGCCATGAAGTCGATCAGCGTGCGCGCCATGCCCGACAGCTGCAGCACCACGCCCAGCAGCACGAACAGCGGCACCGCCAGCAGCACCATGTGCGACATGCCTTCATCCATGCGCCCGACCACGATCGACAGTGGCGCGTGGGTGGCCAGCGCCAGGTAGGCCATGGTCGCGGTGCCGAAGGCGAAGGCGATGGGGATGCCGCCGAATACGCAGGCGCCCAGCAGCACCAGGAAGAACACCACCAGGTTGTAGTTGCCCATGGCCGCCAGTAGCGGCTGCGCCAGCCACAATGCCGCTGCCACCGCGCCCACCACCGCCAGCCCGGCCATGAACTGGCGCACGGTCGAATAACGCGCCATGCGCGCCACCGCCGCCAGCAGCATCAGCACCGCGCCCACCGGCAAGGCCGCCGCGCGCACGCCATCGGGGATGCCCAGCGCCGGGGTGGTGATCCACATCTGTTCGTGGGAATGCTGCATGGCCGGCGAGATGATCATCGCCACGAACAGGCAGACGATCAGTGCCGACAGGGTCTCGCTGAAGCCGCGCCAGGCGTCGGGCAGCTTGTTCACCAGCGCCGACATGCGCATGTGCTCGCCACGGTCCAGCGCCAGCACCGCGCCGAACATCGCCAGCCAGATGAACAGCGACGAGGCCAGCTCGTCGGACCAGATCAGCGGGCTGTGCAACACGTAGCGGGCAATCACCCCCGCCAGCAGCACGAAGGTCTCGATCACCATCAGGGCGACCGCGATCACCCCGACCAGGCGCATGGCCCAGCTGTTGAGGCAGATCAGCACCCGGGCCGGCAGGCGCTGCGAAACGGTGGAGGCCGGTAGCGCTGGGGCGCGCATCATGCCAGCTTCCCGGAATACTGCTCGAGGAGGGTCCAGGCTTGTTCGCCGAACTTGTCGTGCCAGTCGGCGTAGTAGTTGGCGCTGCGCAACTTGTCGCGGAAGGCATTGGCCGGCGCTTCCACCAGTTCCAGGCCCTGCCCCTTCAAGGTGTCGCGGGTGCTGCCTTCGAGCTTGGCGAGGTCTTCGCGCTGGCCCATCACCGCCGCGTCGATATGCTTGCGCAGGATCGCCTGCATGTCCGCCGGCAGGCGGGCGAACGAGGCGCTGTTGCCGAGCATCCAGAAGCCGTCCCACACGTGGTTGGTCAGCGAGCAGTACTTCTGTACCTCGTACAGCTTGGCCGAGGACACCAGGGTCATGGGGTTCTCCTGGCCTTCGACGATGCGCGTCTGCAGCGCCGAATACACTTCGGTGAAGTTGATGCTGGTCGGCGCCGCTTCCAGGGCGCGAAAGATCGACATGATGATCGGGCTCGGCGGCACCCGCAGCTTCATGCCGCGCAGGTCGTCAGGACTGGCCACCGGCCGGGTGCTGGTGGTGGTGACGCGAAAGCCGTTGTCCCACATGCGGTCGAAGGCGAACAGCGTGCCGGTCTTGGCGATTTCGCCGCGTACATGCTCGCCGAGCGCGCCGTCCATGGCGCTCCACACCTGCTGATAGTCCTTGAAGGCAAAGCCCACGGCGCTGATCTGCACCGACGGCACCATGGTGCCGAGGATCACCGGCGACAGCGAGAACAGGTCCACCGCGCCCGAGCGCACCTGGGCCAGGGTGTCGGTGTCGCTGCCCAGCTGGCTGCTGGGGAACACCTGCACGGCCAGTGCGCCGTTGGTTTCTTCCTTGATCGCCTTGGCCATGGCCCGGGCACGCACGTTCATCGGGTGGCTGATGGGCAGGTTGTTGGCGAACTTGAGTTTGAAATCGGCAGCGCGGGTGTTGCTGCTGTACAGGCCCAGGCCGGCGGCGGCGACCGCGGCCGATGCCATGGAGGCCGTCTTGATGAAGGAACGGCGGGTGAAATCGCTCATGAAGCTCTCCTGACCTATTTGTTCTTATTGATCGAGTGGGATACGGCGATGGTGACTGTCACATAGCAATAGGGGTGCCACCCTTGGCAGGCTGGGCGAAACGGCGCTCATGCAAGCCTGAATCAAGGCCTAAACCACTGATTCACAAGGTATCTGCCTGTCAGGGCGGCGATGTATCAAATTGTGATGCCGCATCAGTTGCGCTGCCGGAGATGTAACAGGTGTCTCCCTGAACTGTCGCCCAGGCCATCAGGGCGACACCTGTAGCACCCCGGCTGCTACCTGCCGACACCTTCGCCAAGCCCACAAAAGCACGGGCCAGACGCCTCGCCAAGGGGCTGGCACCGTTCTTGCCATCGACCTCGCAAACCCATCGAGCGAGGACTCACCTCATGGATTCACCCCTGATCAGCGGCTGGCACCACGCCCCTTTCGGCAAGTTTCCCGACATCGACCCCGAGCGCATGCTGGCCGACGCCGCTCTCGGCGCCCTGGCCCATGCCAAGCTCGAACCGGAGCAGATCGACTCGGTCCATGTCGGCCATTTCAACGCCGGGTTCCTGTATCAGGACTTCCCCTCCGCGCTGCTCGCCAACCACCTCCCGGCCCTGCGCTTCACCCCGGCGGTGCGGGTCGAGAACGCCTGCTCCACCGGCTCCGCCGCCATCCACTCGGCCCTGAAGGCGGTGCTCAGCGGCCAGTCCCGGCATGCGCTGGTGGTCGGTTTCGAGAAGATGAACAGCCTGCCCACCGCCGAGGTCGGCAAGATCCTGCTCAAGTGCTGCTACGCCCGTGAAGAAGCGGACATCGAAAGCGGCTTCGCCGGGGTGTTCGGCAACATCGCCAGCGCCTACTTCGCGCGTTATGGCGACCAGTCCGACGCGTTGGCGATGATTGCCGCCAAGAACCACGCCAACGGCGCCCTCAACCCGTACGCACATATGCGCCGTGACGTCGGCTTCGAGTTCTGCCGCACGCCCTCGGAGAAAAACCCCTTCGTCGCCGGCCCACTCAAGCGTAGCGACTGCTCGCTGATCAGCGACGGCGCCGCCGCGCTGGTGATCAGCCGCTCCGACCAGCAAAGCGGCGATGGCCCGGCGGTGCGTTTTCGTGCGGCGGTGCAGGTCAACGACTACCTGCCGCTGTCGCGCCGCGACCCCACGGTGTTCGAAGGCGCAGCGCGGGCCTGGCAGCAAGCGCTGGCGCAGGCACGGCTGACCCTCGATGACCTGTCGCTGGTGGAAACCCACGACTGCTTCACCATCGCCGAACTGCTCGAGTACGAGGCCATGGGCCTGGCCGAGCGCGGCCAGGGTGCGCGGGTGATCGCCGAGGGCATCTGCCGCAAGGACGGCCGGCTGCCCATCAACCCGTCCGGCGGGCTCAAGTCCAAGGGCCACCCGATCGGCGCCACGGGCGTGTCGATGCATGTGATGGCGGCCATGCAGCTCAGCGGCCAGGCCGGCGACATGCAGCTGCCCCGCGCCGACCGCGCCGGGGTCTTCAACATGGGCGGCGCGGCCGTCACCAACTACGTGAGCATCCTGGAGACCGTGCTATGACCGGTATCGACAACGTGATGAACCTGGGTGAGCTGCTGGCCCAGGTGGCGCGCCGCCTGCCTGACCAGCCGGGCTTCATCCGCAGCGAGCAGCGCGTGTCGTGGCGCCAGCTGCTGCAGCGCGTGGACAGCGTCGCCGCCGCCCTGCGTGCCCGTGGCCTGGGCAAGGGCGACCGGCTGCTGGTGCATGCGCGCAACAACCTGCAGCTGTTCGAAAGCGCCTGGGTGGCGTTCCGCCTTGGCGTGGTCTGGGTACCGACCAACGTGCGCATCACCCCGCCGGAGGCCGCTTACCTGGGCAGCTCCAGCGGCGCGGTGGCGATGCTCTACGACGAAGGCTTCGGCCATTACGTCGACGCCGTGCGCGCGGCCTCCCCGGCCTTGCAGACGGTCATCGCCATCGGCAACCCACGCAGTGGCGAGCTGGGCTACGACGCCCTGCTCGACGAGGGCGCGCCGCTGCAGGCGGCCTTCCGCCCGGCCGAGGTGCACTATCACGACCCGCTGTGGTTCTTCTACACCTCCGGCACCACCGGCCACCCCAAGGCCGGCGTGCTCACCCACGGCCAGATGGCCTTCGTGGTTAACAACCACCTGGCCGACCTGATGCCCGGCCTGAGCCAGCAGTCGCGCTCGCTGGTGCTCGCCCCACTGTCTCATGGCGCCGGCATCCACGCCCTGGTCAACGTCGCCCGCGGCGCGACCTGCGTGCTGCCAGCCAGCGAGAGGCTGGACTGCGACGAAGCCTGGCGGCTGGTGCAGGAGCACCGTATCGACAACCTGTTCACCGTGCCGACCATCGTCAAGATGCTCACCGAAGACCCGGCAGTGGACCGCTACGACCACAGTAGCCTGCGTTACGTGATCTATGCCGGCGCGCCGATGTACCGCGCCGACCAGTGCCACGCCCTGCGCACCCTGGGCAAGGTGCTGGTGCAGTACTACGGCCTGGGCGAAGTGACCGGCAACATCACCGTGCTGCCGCCCGACTGCCACGACGCCGAAGACAGCCCGCAGGCCAAGGTCGGCTCCTGTGGCTACCCACGCACCGGCATGCAGGTGGCGATCCTCGACGAACACGGTACCGAGTTGCCGACCGGCAGCGACGGCGAAATCTGCGTGCGTGGCCCGGCGGTGTTCGCCGGCTACTACAACAACCCCGAAGCCAACGCCGCATGCTTTCGCCACGGCTGGTTCCATACCGGTGACCTCGGCCATGTCGATGAACAGGGCTACCTGTTCATCACCGGCCGCGCGTCGGACATGTACATCTCCGGCGGCTCCAACGTGTACCCACGGGAAATAGAAGAGGCGCTGCTGACCCATCCGGCGGTCAACGAAGTGGCGGTACTGGGTATGCCCGACGAGAAATGGGGCGAATGCGGTTGCGCGGTGATCGTCACCACCGTCGAGGTCAGCGACGAACAGCTGCTGGCCCACCTGGAGCCGCGCCTGGCGCGCTACAAGTGGCCCAAGCGCTTCGTGCGCTGGCACGAGATGCCCAAGTCCGGCTACGGCAAGATCGTCAAGAAGCACATCCGCGCGCTGCTCGAAGCGGGCCAGGAGCAGCCGGCATGACACCGCACTTCGAAACCCATGGCGGCGTGCGCCACTTCATCCACAGCGGTCTGCCGCTGCAGCCGCGCCTGCTCGATTGCGAGGTGGCGCACAGCCAGGAAGTGCGCGTCGAGCTGCCGCTGGCCTGCAATGTCGCCGAAGGCCTGCTGGCCGTGCTGCACGGCTGCCGCTACCAGAGCGCGGTAGGGCGCATCCTGTGCGGCGGTGCGGCGCACCTGAGCTACCACCGCATGGTCACCACCTGCGATAGCCAGCGCCCCTACGATTACGGCCAGCCGGTGGTGCTGGACGGCTACATCACCTTCATCAGCGGCGCCCTCACCGTTGGCCGCGATGCCAGCGGCGCGCCGTTGCTGCACTGCCACGCCGGCTTCATCGACCGCGACGGCCAGCAGCACGGCGGCCACCTGGTGCTCAACCGGCTGATCGTCGGCAGCGAGCCGCTGGTGCTGCGCCTGTGCCTGTTCGACCAGGCGGCCTACCAGGTGCAGCCGGATGCCGAAACCCAGTTCAACCTGTTGCACCCCGTGCTCAAGGAGGCCTCATGACCCTTGCTCCACTCAGCGCCGAGGCGCACGTCGAGAGCGGCCAGCTGGGCCGTCTTGTAGTCGCCCGGCTCAAGCCCAACGAAGACATCATCGACAGTGCCGAGGCCCTCTGCGCCAGCCACGGCATCCGCTGCGCCGTGGTCCGTGGCGGCCTCGGCAGCCTGATCGACGGCGCCCTGCACTACCTGGGCCGCCAGGGCATGCAGGACATCCACGTGCCAGGCCCAGGCATCGAGATCCTCAGCCTCAGCGGCGAAGTCAGCGTCGGGCAGAGCCGCCTGCAGGCGGTACTCGCCGATGCCGACGGCAACATCTTCGCCGGCCGCCTGCAGCGCGGCCGCAACCTGTCGTTCATCACCGTCGAGCTGACCCTGCAGGAATGGCTGCCCGACTGACCTACCGCTGCATCACGCCCCTTGCGCCCGGAAGTCTCGGGCGCCCTTTCGCCCTCAGGAAAACAACAATGACAAGAAAGCCACGCACGCACCTGTACCTGCTCACCGCCAGCACCTTCGCCCTGCCCGCAGCCCAGGCCGCCTTCATCGAGGATGGCAAGGCCAACCTCAACCTGCGCAACTACTACTTCAACAACGACTTCCGTGACCGCCCGGGCGCGGCCGGGCAAAGCAAGACCGCCGAATGGGCCCAGGGCTTCGTGCTCGACTACAAGTCCGGCTTCACCGACGGCACCGTCGGCTTCGGCCTCGACGCCCTGGGCATGCTCGGCGTGCGCCTGGACGGTGGTACCGGCAACCACCGCGGCAGCTCGATGATCCCCGACAACAGCGATGGCAGCGCCGTGGACGAATGGAGCCGGCTGGGGCTGACCGGCAAGCTGCGCTTCTCGCAGACCGAGGCGCGCTACGGCACCCTGCAGCCGATGCTTCCGATCCTGGTGGCCAACGACGGCCGGGTACTGCCGCAAACCTTCGAAGGCGGCATGGTAACGTCAAAGGAAATCGACGGCCTGACTCTGATCGGTGGACGACTGGAGCACACCACCGGCCGCGGCTCGACCAACCGCTCGGGCCTGGCCGTGGCAGGCGGCACCCCCGAGAGCAACGAGTTCCTCTTTGCCGGCGCCGACTACCAGCTGACCCGCGACCTCAAGCTGCAGTACTACGCAGCGCAACTGCAGGATTACTACATCCAACACTTTGCCGGCGTGGTGCATACCTGGGCGCTGGCCGACAACCAGTCGCTGACTACCGACCTGCGCTATTTCAAGACCGATGCCGATGGGCGCAACGACTCGGCCAGCGGACGCGCGGCGGGCTACCAGGTGGGTGGCCTGGGCGATACGCCGGGCAAGATCGACAACGACACCTGGAGCGCCATGTTCACCTACGCCATCGGCGGCCACGCTGTATTGCTCGGCCACCAGCGGGTGTCCGACAGCGGCAACTTCGTCCAGCTGAACCAGGGCAACACCGGCGAAGGCGCCGCCGGGTCGAGCATCTACCTGTTCACCGACCGTCTGGTGACCAGCTTCACCCGTGCGGGCGAGCGCACCACCTTTGGCCAGTACAGCTACAACTTCGCGGCGTTGGGCGTGCCGGGGCTGGTGGCTTCGGTGACGTACCTGAAGGGCACCAACATTCGCATGGCGTCGGGAGGGGACGAGCAGGAATGGGAGCGTGACATTGCCCTGGACTACGTGGTGCAGAGCGGAACGTTCAGGGGGCTGGGCTTCAGCTGGCGAAACGGCATGCTGCGCAGCGGGGTGCCCAGTGAGTGGGACCAGGATCAAAACCGTTTGACGGTGAGTTACTCCATCCCTTTATTCTGAATGAAAGCAGGCAGTTGGCACTTGACGACTCACCATGCCAGCGCGTGTGGCCACTAAAAGCGGTATGTAAGCAGGCCGTCCCCGTACCAAGGAGTCGGCCTGTCATTCATATGGACTGGATCGACCGAATGTGACTACACGTAACCTACTCTGGGCATCTCGAGTGCTAGCCCAGCAAGGCGATATAAAACCTTGGTGTCTACTGTTCATTTCGTAGGCACATCTCGTCCAGACCCAATTATCGTGAGGATCTTGGTTCCTCGTGTCATCGCAACGTAGAGGTCCTTAGCATCAAGGGAGTCTGCGTCCAGGATAACCGCATGACCAAACTTCAGCCCCTTAACTGTAGTGGTCAACTAATCCCGGACACAGTTTTGAGTTTTCCTCAGCTTTGGCCGGAGCCAGCCCATCGTTGGACTGATGGGTCTTATCCAGTTGTAATGATCCATCAGGTACTGGCTAAGCCGCAGCAGCGCTCTCCGCCTGCTGCCGTGGATGCGTCGATCAATCTCGTGTACCTGCCGATCAACCGTGAATCCACCCGGATCAAGGTATTCTCGCGCTTCATCAAGGGGCTGCTCAGCGCTGCCTAGCAGACCCCGGCAGCAGATGTTCTGCACCACCGGGGTCGGCACGCTTCAGGCCACCGAGGCCTGACGCTGCACGCGCACGCTCAGCATGCCCGACAACGAGATCAACCAAAGCACCAGAAACACGCAGGCAATTGCCAGGTTCGAGGTCAGCGGCAAAACGCTGACCAGCGCCGAGGCCAGTGACCCGAACACCAGCATCAGGCAGCCTTGTAAGCTGGCGGCAACACCGGCGCGGTCGGGGAACAGCGACATCGAGTTGGCCATGGCGTTGGAGAATATGAAGCCCTGACCGAACGCGACCAGCATGATGCCGCCCAGGATCGAGACCAGGTAAAGGTCCTCTGCCTGCGCGGCGATGGTCACCACGCCGAGCAGAAACACCGCCATTCCTGCCCACATCAGCAGCCGTGGCTTGACCTGCCGAATCAACGCACGGTTAACCAGGGTGCCGACCAGGTAGCAACTGCCCACGGCCAGGGCGGTGGTGCCGAAGTATTGCGCGCTGTGCCCCAAGCGTTCCTGGACGATGTGCGGGCCGAACACGTTCCATAGCAGAAACGCCGAGAAGCTCGAGCCGAGCACGACCACCGAGGAACGAAAGCGGCTATCAGCCAGGATAGGACGGTAGCCGGCGCAGGTCTGCAAGGCGCTACGTCTGTTCATTGCGGGCAACGACTCCTTGAGCCCTGCCAGCACGAAGGCCAACACGATGACCGCGTATACGGCGTACAGGACGAAGTTGTAGCGCCAGCCAAGGTGCACTTCGATCACCCCGCCAATGTACGGCGCGATCACCGGCCCCAGGCCGAAGGCCAGGCTCAGGTAGATGATCGCCACGTAGAAACGCGGCCCTTTGACGATGTCCACCAGCAGCGCACGGGCAACTACCTGGCAGGCGCCGATGGCGAAGCCTTGCAGGGCGCGGGCGAGCAGCAGCATCTCGATGGACGTGGCCACGGTTGCCAACACGCTGCCCGCGAGGAACACCAGCAGCCCTAATTGCACCGCCGGCCGCCGCCCACGGGCATCGGCCATGATGCCGAAGAACAGCTGCCCCAGTGCGTAGAACAGCAGGGTGATGGTGATGGTGTTCTGCATCAGTGCCGGGCTGGCTGACAGCTCACGGCCAATGGAGGGGATACTCGGCGCGTACAGGTCGATGGCGATACCGCCCACGCTGTTGATCAGCGGCGCCAGGAAGACAATGAAATTCTCGTAACGTTTGGTCGCGTTCATGCTTACCTCCGGCGCGCCGGGCAGCGGATGCCCGGCGCGCGTCGTGATCAGGCCGAGGCCTGGCGATTGAAATGGGGCAGGGAATGGCCCAGGCCCGCGGCGGATGCCGGTGCGCTCATCCAGATGCTCGGGGGCGACAATCGCGCGGCCACTACGCGCGGGCCTTGTTGGTAGTAGGAACCCCAATTGACCTGCGGATCCTTGACCCGGGCTTGATCGGCGCCGTCCAGATCGTCGAGGGTATCGACGATCGGGGTCAGCAGCTGGCGCACCTGTTCGGTCGCGGTCAGCACCACCAGGCCGAAGTTGCGCAGGGCCAGGGTCTGGATCACGTTGTTGAGCAGGTATTTGCCGGCGCCGCTGCCGCTGCGAAACGAAGCGAAGGCGCCCACTTCGGCAATCCGCGCCCGGTCCAGTCCATAACGCTGGTCCAGGCTCTGGTCCAGGTAATACTCGCTGAACAGCTTGCCCGAATCGCCGTAGCTGATGCCGGCGCAGGCGTAACCTGGCGCGCCGCCATTGGAACCGGTCAGGCAAACGAACAGGTCCGGCTGCGGCTCGGGGGTGGCATCGTAGTGCTTGAGGTAGTGGGCACGCACCGCCTCCTGCAGACAGCGGTAGCCGGGCCGGCCTTTGTAGAAATTGCGCACGATGTACATGGGGCTCTTCCTCAGGCGTACATCTGGTCGATGAAACGCGCTTCGATCTCGGCCCGTCGCGGTCGCCCGGTCACGGTGTAGAACTGCTCGCGGAACTGCGCGATGTCCTCGATTACGCGAATCTGCCGGACCCGGGCGAAATCGGCCAGGCGGTGTTCCAGGCGCGCCATTTCGCGGCGATAGGTTTGCCCTGCCACTTGATCATTGACCTGTTGCAGGTGTTCGTCGGTAATGGCCTCGAGCGGCAGTTGCAGTTCAATGCTCAGGAAGCGTTTGACGTTCTGCCAAGGGATGCGCCGGCTATAGCGAATCTCGCGTTGTTCGAACAACTTGCGGGTTTTCGCTGACAGATCGAACAGTACCCGCTGGCCATCGCACAATGTGGTTTGCGAACCGACGTCGGCCGCTTCCAGGCAATAGAACCATTGCAAATCGGGGTTGAACGGCAAGTTGCCGTTTTCGCGGTGCAGGCCCATTTCGTGAATACCGGCTTCGATCTCGGCGGTATTGGCCGTGGCCGCCTTGCGCGCTGGGTCGAAGGTAACCCGCGACGAATGCGCGCTGACGAACTCGTTGAAGTCGGACAGGCTGTCGGCGAAGTCGCGGTAGATCACCGCACCGCTGTAGGCGAGGTCTTCATACAATGAAGCGCCGCTGATCGAATCGCTTACACGCATGTCGCGATCGACCGCAATGACACACTCGAAGCCGTAGCACGGCGTCGGTTGTCGGAAGTAGGGGAAATACCACAGGTTGGGCGTGCGCCAGCATGACTCATTCCTCCATGAAAGTGTGGGACTCAGGTAGGTCTTGCGCTACCCGATGACCACACGATAAGAGAAATGAGCGGCTGGCTGGTTTTAAGAAATCTAAAAGCGTGGTGAAAATTTAAAAGCCTGTTTCATCGTTCCGTCAACAACACTTCGGCCACCTGTTCGATCAACCTGCGCAGGCTGGCTATATCTTTGCTGTCGCTACGGTCGCGCGCCCAGATCATGTCCAAGGTGAACGTTGGGAAACCCAGCGGCGGCTGGCAGACTTTCACTGATGACGGAATGCGCAGGTGCGGCAACAGGCGCGCCGGCAGTGCGAGCGTGGCCGGTACTGCGGCGACGATGTTCACGCAGGCTTGGTAACCATTGGCGCGCACTAGCACATTGCGCGAACGGCCGACTTTATCCAGCCAGCTGTCGACCATGTTCTTTTCCGAAATCCACGGTGTTGGGAATACATGGGGTGAGGCGCAGAATTCATCCAGACTCATGGCCGCGCCGTTGGCCAACCCGTTTTGACTGGTCAGGCAGACAAAGTCGTCGTTGACCACCGCTTGCCATTGCAATTCCGGGTGCATCTGGTGATAGCCCGGACCGAAGCCGATGGCGATGTCGATTTCCCCTGACATCAACTGATCCACCGGCAGGTCGCGGCTCAGGCGATCGAGGTGCAGCGAAGTATTGGCATGAGTGCGCGACAGCATCGCCAGAGTTTGCGGCAGGAACGACAACTCGAAATACTCCGGCGCGCAGAGCCGCCAGATCTTGCGCACGGCTTGCGCAGATGCTTGGCTTTCGTCTTCAGCGCAGCGGTTGACCGACTCGACCACCACGCGCAAATAAGGCGCGATCTTCTCGGCCTTGCTGGTCGGTTGCAGCACCCCTTGGGATGAAGAGAACAACGTGTCGTCGAAGCAGCCGCGCAGCCGCTTCAAACAATAACTGACCGTCGGCTGGCTCACGTTCATCAGCTCGGCGGTGCGTTTGGCACTGCGCAACTCCAGCAAGTTGAGAAACACCACGATGTCCTGCAGATCCAACTGTTTGAGGTAGTTGCTGTGGAGCATGGAAATTCCTCCTGAATATTCCAGTTCATGGCGTTGGCGCGCCCTCGCCGGGTAAATGCACGAGCACGCGCTTCAACAACTGGGCAAAGTCCGCGCGCTGTTGCTCACTTAAAGGGGCCAATACCAACTCTTGTATTTCGGTATGGGTAAGAACGGCCTGGTCGATCAATTCCTTACCCCCGACGGTCAGCGCGACTTGCGAGCTGCGCTTGTCCTGGCTGTCGGCGATCCGCTCGACCATGCCGGCGCTTTCCAGCCGTGCCAGCCGATTGGTCATGGCACCGGAGGTGACCAGCAGCGAGCGGTAGAGCTCGGTGGGGGTGAGCCGATACGGCGCCCCCGCGCGGCGCAACGTGGCCAGCACGTCGAACTCACCTTCCTTGAAGCCATACTGGGCCAACGCCTCGGCGCGCAGGCGTTCGAGATGCTTATGGATGCGCACCATGCGCCCGAAAATCGCCATGGAAGAAACGTCCACTTCGGGCATCGCCTGCGCCCACTGCGCCACCACGAAATCCACATGATCGTCCATCGTTTCCCTCGACCGTGCCCTTCATCACTGTTAACCCGCACACAAACCTGAACCCCAGCGCCTTTAAAGTATCTTAACGTTAAGTTATCTTTCGAGCATGCGACTGAAGGATCAGGAGAGACACATGGCATTTTTCACACAGGGGCCGCACCGCCACTATTACTACGATGCCGGTGCCGGCAGCCCGGTGCTGTTGCTGCACGGCCTGGGCAACAGTGGGCGCGCCTGGATGCCCCAGGTCAGCGCGCTGCTGGGCCTGGGTCACCGCGTCATCGTACCTGACCTGCTGGGCCACGGCGCCTCCAGCCAAGCGCCGGAAGGTATCACAGCCCACGCCCAGGCACTGCAGATGCTTGCACTGCTCGATCACCTGGGGTTGGAATCCACGCATGTCATCGGCCTGTCGCTCGGCGGCATGGTGGCGCTGGAGATGGCCTGTCATGCGCCGCATGCCGTGCAGAAGCTGATCGTCGCCGGCACCTTCGCCCACATGAACGATCGTCACCGCCAAGCGACGCTCAGCGACTGGGCCGACGGCCTGCGGCAAACCGATGGGTGCTCGAAGCGCTTCAAGTCGACCTGGCCGGCATTGGTCGGAGCCGAGTTCGCCGCTTCCAGTCGTGGTCAACGGCTGTACCAGGCTTGGCCCAGGCCGCGCAGCTGGCCACCGCCAACCAGGTGCACTGGTGCCAGGGCATGCAGCAGTACGACCTCAGGGAGCAGCTGCCGGCGATCCAGGCCGCGACCCTGGTGCTGGCGGCCACAGGCGACCAGCTCAGTCCGCGTTCGGAAGCCGAGCTTCTGAGCGAGCGCATCGGCCATGCCCAGCTGCTGACCTTGGCAGGCGACGGTCACGTCTTCAACATTCCGCTCGCCCCAGCGTTCAATCAGGCGATGGGCAGTTTTCTGCAGGAGCAACCTGAGCATGCGTAACGTACCGAGTAAAGCCTGCGTCGGCCTGTTGGCCGTATTGATTGGCCTGAATCTGCGCCCGATCATGGCGGCCATCGGCCCGCTGCTCGGCATCTTGCAGCAGGACCTTGGCCTGAGCAACGCGCAGGCCGGGCTGCTGACTACTTTGCCGGTGATGATGATGGGTTTGTTCGCCCTCTGCGGCCCCTGGTTGCTACGCCTGATTGGCGCGATCAAAGGGGTAGCGTTGGGCATCACCTTGATCGCCATCAGTTGCGCGGCGCGCGCCTATGTCACTTCAGGCGCAGCGTTGATCGCCACGGCCATGCTCGGCGGCGTGGGCATCGCGGTGATCCAGGCGCTGATGCCTGCGTTTCTCAAGCGCAGCCACCCGCAAAGCGCCGGCATGCTCATGGGGTTGTTCACCACCGGAATCATGGCCGGTGCGGCGCTGGCGGCTGCTTTCGCGGCGCCCGGCGCAGCAACCTTCGGCTGGCAGCTGACGCTCGGCTGGGCGGCCTTGCCTGCGCTGACCGGCTTGATCGCCTGGGTGCTGGCAGCCGGTAGCGACCCGGCGCGTACCACCGATGCGAGGTTGCCGTACGACAGCGCGCGGGCCTGGTTGCTGCTGGCGTTCTTTGGCATCGGCACCGGTGCCTACACCTTGGTGCTGGCGTGGTTGCCACCGTTCTATGTGGAGCTTGGCTGGAGCGCTGCCGAGGCCGGTTATTTGTTGGGTGCCCTGACCCTCACTGAGGTGGCCGCCGGGCTGATGGTGTCGGCACTGATCCATCGCTATCCGGACCGTCGCCAGCCACTGACGGTGGTTATTCTGCTGTTGCTGGCCGGTCTGATCTGCCTGATGAGCGCACCGCTGCAACTGGCGATCTTCGCCACCCTTTGCCTGGGCCTTGGCATCGGCGCATTGTTTCCGCTGTCGCTCATCGTCACTCTCGACCACGCTGACTCCCCGGCCCAAGCCGGTGCGCTGCTGGCCTTCGTACAAGGCGGTGGCTACCTGATCGCGGCTAGCGTGCCGCTGATCGCCGGTATCGTGCGCGATCAGCTCAGCTCGTTGCACTGGGCCTGGGGCATCATGGTCATCGGCGCCCTGTGCCTGCTGGGCCTGGCCACACTGCTGCGCCCACCGGTAGTACCAGCGGCGCAAGCGAGCAGTGCCTAGATCACCTTGACCGCGCGGCCGATGAATTTCACCGGGCCGGTGGGTCGCCCGCTCGGCGAACCACCGGCCTGCTCCAGGTCAGCTCGAACAGCTGGTTACTATCCGGGTACCAAAGGCTTGGTGGCTTGAACATGAAACTGAACATCGGCGCCCGGGCGGGCAGGGCCTCCGCGAAAGCCAGGTCTCTCACTGCTGCAGATCGCGCTGCCCTGGAGGCCCTCCCTGCTGAGGGATGGTTCATTGCTGCAACCGCACCGATCGCAAGGGCCTCTTTTCGCTGTGAGCGATTGGCGTACCAAGCGGACTCATCACCCATTGCTAAGTAGGTGCCCCATCCTTTCTGAACTAACCTCGAAAAGCCGTGCACGCCAAGATCCAGCGTCAAATCATCGATGTCGTCATAATGCGAGAGGATTGCTTTTGTGATGATCTCAAGCGAATTCTCTATGTGCGCAGCATCATTGTCGACAGCCTTATCCCGCATGCGAATGGCCGCAAATTCGAGGTCTTTTTCCAGCCAGTAGATATCGTGCCACGTTGTGACCCCTTCTGGCATCGAAGCCTGTACCTTGCGCCGCACAGCGCTCACTGCAGGAACAAAGCACGTTCCAAATATGAGCGAAGTGACTCTTCAGCCTGAATTTGCAAACGCGGTATGGCGAGCATGCTGAGGCTGCCTGGTAACGTAACTGAGGTGTGCTGACTGACGCGACCACGCCCCCCCTAAAGGAGGCCGCGATCGCGCATGACAGCTTTTATTATCGCGGGACCGCTTTTATTGTCGGAAACCATTGGTCCCGAACAGGGTTACCTGCGACAGCTTTAATTCCCGTGCGACAGGTTTAATTCCCTAAATCTAACTGGGGATCAACAATATAGTTTGACACAGCCCACCCCATAATTCGTGGTCTCCAGCGCGATGACCAGACACTGCTGACGAATCAAAGTTTGACACAACCAGATGTACTGCCGAAAAAAGCACTCCGATTTTTGCATTATAGTTTGACACAAGCCACGGATAGCCAGCTCTGTGCGACTTCACCATCCTCAAGCTTATTTACTGATCTTAGATGTCCTGGGCTTGTGGGCACGCAGGCGAGCAGCTTGATGAGCGCCTCGAAGATCTGATTGCCAGGAGGCGCGCCATCCCTGCGGAATGGGGCGAAGGCTCGTCCACAATCATCCAAATACATGTGAGGGACGGCGTAGTACCGGATCGAATGGATTGACGCGTTCACCAATCGCTGCCGCCTCGCGTTTGAGCAATGCCACTACGGTGGGCATGCGGTTAGGCCCCAAGCGGTCGCTGATGGTCGCCACGCTCAATGCCGCTACGGCATGGCCGTTGCGATCAAGAATTGGCACCGCCAGACCGGCCATGCCATCAAGCACACCGGTATTGCGCCCGGCATACCCTAAGCTGCGCACATTGTCGATTTCGGCACGCAGCAGCACTTCGTCGTAATGGTGAAAGTCCTTGAGCCGCGGCAGGTTGTATCGGATCACCTCGTCACGTTCTTCCTCAGGCAGGAAAGCCAGAATGGCCAGGCTGCCCTGCCCCACGCCCAAGGCCACACGGCCGCCGATGTCGCCGGTAAAGGTGCGGATCGGGTATGGCCCTTCGCTGCGGTCCAGGCACACCGCATCGAACCCCGAACGCGCCAGCAGGAACAGCGAATCACCCAACGAGGCCGACAGCCGCAGCAGGCTTGGGCGCACCACATCGCGCAGGTTGCCAGCTTGCCCGGCCTTGGCCGCCAGGGCAAAAAAATCCAGGCTCAGGCGGTAGCGCTTGCTGGTCGCGCACTGGTCGACCATGCCTTCTTCAATCAGGCTGCGCAGCAGACGGTGAGTGGTGGGTTGCGCCAGGCCCACCCGCTGGGCCAGCTGGCTGACCTTCTCGCCCTCGCCGCCGCACTCGCCCAACGCTCGCAGCACGGCGAACAAACGGGACACGGCACTGACGCCCACTTCCCTGGCTTGCTCATTTCGTTTATCGGAATCCACTTTTCGCTAAACCCTTTTAAATTTCATTTAGTGGAATAATTTCAAAATAGCTGTCACTCAGTGAAATTACCCTTTGTCGCCATCCTAATCATTGCCCTACTCTCCGGTCCATAGGGCGATATCACAACATCGGCCGCCGCCACAGAAGCGAGCGCCAACGTCCGTAAAGCACTGCTTTTCGCCGCTGGCGCTCTGCCCACCCTGAAACTTCCGGTTTATCCCGGTTCCGTTTGCGATGGAGCACAGCCATGACCTTTCTGTTGATCGACAAACTCTGCAAGCGCTATGGCGCCATGGAGGCCGTGGCCAGTTCGTCACTGGCCATCGAAAAAGGTGAGTTTGTCTCCCTGCTCGGGCCTTCCGGCTGCGGCAAGACCACCACCCTGCAGATGATTGCCGGCTTCGTCGAGGTTACCAGTGGCCGCATCGTGCTCGATGGCCGCGACATCACCCACGCCAAACCAGCCAGCCGCGGACTAGGCGTGATGTTTCAGAGCTATGCGCTGTTCCCGCACATGACCGTGCGCGACAACGTTGCCTTTGGCTTGCGCATGCGCAAGGTGGCCAATGCCGACATCGCCCGCCGCGTCGACCAGGCGCTGGCGCTGGTACGCCTGGACAAGCATGCCGACCGCTACCCGCGAGAACTGTCCGGCGGCCAGCGCCAGCGTGTGGCACTGGCACGCGCGCTGGTAATTGAACCGCCAGTGCTGCTGCTAGACGAGCCGCTGTCCAACCTGGACGCGCACTTGCGTGAAGAAATGCAGTTCGAAATCTGCCGTATCCAGAATGAAGTCGGCATTACCACGTTGATGGTCACCCACGACCAGGCAGAAGCCTTGTCGATCAGTGACCGGGTGGTGGTAATGGAAGCCGGGCGCATCACCCAGGTCGATGACCCTTACCGCCTCTACGAACACCCGGGCACGCCGTTCATTTCCGATTTTGTCGGCAAGGCCAACCGCCTGCGTGGCATCACAGGCCCCGGCGGTCAACCGCAGGCGGCGGCCCAAGGGCCGCTGACCCTCAGCCTGCGCCCGGAAAAGATCAGCCTCGGCCCGTCGGGCAGCGGAAAACTGACAGGGCGCATTAGCTGTCGCTACTTCCTCGGCAGCCAGTGGCTGTACCGCGTTGATACTGCCCTGGGCAACCTGGCCGTGGTCCGCGCCAACGATGGTAGCGCGCCGCTTGACGAAGGTGCGCCGGTCGGACTGGACTGGAACGATGCCCTGCTTCGGGTGCTGAACGCGGCCGAGGTGGCGGCATGAGTACGGCAAAACTGCGCAACAACGCCTGGGGCTACGGCCTGAGCAGCCCGGCCCTGCTGTTATTCCTGGCCTTGCTGGTGATGCCGCTGGGGTTGACCGTACTGCTCTCATTCAACGCGTTCGACTATACCAGCGGCATCCAGGCCGGCCAGTACACCCTAAGCCATTACCTGAGCCTGGTGACCGACACCTATTACTACGAGATTTTCTTCCGCACCTTCTGGATCAGCGCCCTGGTCACCTTGCTGTGCGTGCTGATCGGCATCCCCGAGGCCATGGTGCTTAGCCGCATGGGCGCGCCGTGGCGCTCGATCTTCCTGATCCTGGTGCTGACCCCGCTGCTGATTTCGGTGGTGGTCCGCGCCTTCGGCTGGAGCCTGCTGCTGGGCTCTGATGGGCTGATCAACCAAGGCATCAGCGCCCTCGGCGGGCAGCCGGTAAAGCTGCTGTACACACCGTTTGCGGTGATCATCGGCCTGGTCCACGTGATGCTGCCGTTCATGATCATCCCGGTATGGACCTCGCTGCAGAAGCTCGACCCGGCCGCCGAGCAGGCTGCACTGTCGCTGGGCGCCAGCCAGTGGACGGTGTTCCGTCGCATCGTGCTGCCACAAATCATGCCCGGCGTGCTGTCGGGCACGCTGATCGTATTCGGCCTGGCGGCCAGTTCGTTCGCAATCCCCGGCCTGCTGGGCGGGCGCCGGCTGAAGATGGTCGCCACCATGATTTACGACCAGTACCTGGCCGAACTGAACTGGCCGATGGGCGCCACCATCGCTGTCGCCCTGCTGCTGATCAACCTGCTGGTGATGCTCAGCTGGAACCGGCTGGTGGAACGCCGCTACAAACGCGCACTTGGAGTTTGAGCCCATGACCCGTAACGGCCCGCTGGCCCTGTCTTTTCACGCCCTGGTGATGCTGTTCATGCTCGCCCCTCTGGTGGTGGTGTGCCTGGTGGCATTCACTCCGGAAAACACCCTGAGCCTGCCCACCGCCGGCTTCTCGCTGCGCTGGTTCAGCGCCGTGTTCGAGCGCGCCGACTTCCTTGACGCGTTCTACAACAGCCTGAAACTCGCCGCCCTGGCGGCCTCGCTGGCCACCTTGATCGCCGTGCCCGCAGGCCTGGCGCTGACACGCTACAACTTCCCGGGCAAGGGCTTTGTCAACGGCCTGCTGCTGTCACCTATCATCATCCCGCACCTGGTGCTGGGTGTGGCCCTGCTGCGGCTGTTCGCCTTGCTTGGGGTCAATGGCAGCTTCGCCTGGCTGGTGTTCGCCCATGTGGTGGTGATTATCCCCTACGTGCTGCGCCTGGTGCTGGCTGCCGCCATTGGCATCGACCGCAGCGCCGAGCAGGCCGCACAGAGCCTGGGCGCAGGCCGGGTCACGCTGTTCTGCAAAGTGACGCTGCCGATGATCTTGCCGGGTGTAGCCGGTGGCTGGCTGCTGGCGTTCATCAACAGCTTCGACGAAGTCACGCTGTCGATCTTCGTCACCTCACCCGCCAGCCAGACCCTGCCCGTGCGGATGTACGTGTACGCCACCGAATCGATCGACCCGATGATGGCTGCCGTTTCAGCGCTGGTAATCGCCGTCACCGCCCTGACCATGATCGCCCTGGACCGGGTATACGGCCTGGACCGCGTACTGGTGGGCAAGCAATGACAAGGAATGCCCCGATGCCCCTGTTCAAGCGCGTGGCCGAGCACGACCGCGAACCACTGCCCTTTCTGCTCGATGGCCAACCAGTCCAGGGTATGAACGGCGACACTCTGCTGACCGCCATCCTGACCAATGCCACGCACCTGCGCGGCAGCGACTTCAGCGCCGAGCCGCGCGCCGGCTTCTGCCTGATGGGTGCTTGCCAGGACTGCTGGGTACGCCTGCAGGATGGGCGCCGGGTGCGAGCCTGCTCGACATTTCTGGAAGCCGGCCAGTGCATCACCCGCGACCCGGGGCGCCGTCCATGACTGCAATCGTGATCATCGGTGCCGGCCCCGCCGGCATCCGCGCCGCGCAAACCCTGGTAGCCCACGGCGTGCGCCCGGTGCTGCTGGACGAAGCCAACCGCGGCGGAGGGCAGATCTACCGCCAGCAGCCGGTCAACTTTCGCCGGTCGGCAAACGCGTTGTACGGCTTCGAGGCCGGCAAGGCACAAGCCGTTCACACCACCCTTGAGCAACTACGCGGGCAACTCGACTACCGTCCGGATACCTTGGTGTGGAACGCCGAGCAGCAGGTGCTGGACACCTTGCAGCAGGGTGAGTTGGCCGACCGCCTGGCGTTCGACCGGGTGATTGTCGCCACCGGCGCCATCGACCGCGTGTTGCCGATCCCCGGCTGGACCTTGCCTGGGGTCTATACCCTGGGCGCCGCACAGATTGCCCTGAAGTTCCAGGGTTGCGCCATCGGCGAGCGGGTGGTGCTGGCAGGCAGTGGGCCGCTGTTGTACTTGGTGGCCTATCAGTACGCCAAGGCCGGGGCCACGGTCAGCGCAGTGCTCGACACCTCGCCGTTCAGCGCCCAAGTACGTGCCCTGCCACGCCTGCTGCTGCAGCCGGGTACCTTCGCCAAGGGCCTCTACTACCGCGCCTGGCTTGCCCGCAAAGGCATACCGGTGCACCAGGGCGTAACCCTGACAAGCATTGACGGCGAACAACGCGCCAGCGGCGTTCGCTGGTCACTCAACGGTCAGCAGCATCAACTGCCTTGCGATGCCGTGGCATTTGCCCACGCCCTGCGCAGCGAAACCCAGCTCGCCGACCTGCTGGGCTGCCAGTTTGCCTGGAACGCTCTCAACCGCGCCTGGCTACCGGTGCGTGACCCCCAGGGCCGCGCCAGCAGCCCCGGCGTGTACCTAGCAGGCGACGGTGCCGGCATCCTGGGTGCCGATGGTGCGGAAATGACCGGCGAACTGGCAGCCCTGACGCTGCTGGCCGACCTCGGCAAACCTGGCAACCCGCAACGCCAGCGACAGCTGCAAAAGCGCTTGGCCACGTTGCAGCGCTTTCGTCAGGGCCTGGAACAAGCCTTCCCGTTCCCCGAACAATGGGCCAGCCAAGCCTCGGACCTGTTGACAGTGTGCCGTTGCGAGCAGGTCAGCGCTGGGGAAATCCGCGCTACCGTGCGCGCCGGGCACTGGGAAATCAACCGGGTCAAAGCCATGTGCCGGGTCGGCATGGGCCGCTGCCAGGGCCGCGTGTGCGGCGCCGCTGCCGCCGAACTGATTGCATGCGAAAGCGGTCGGCCCATTGACCAGGTCGGGCGCCTGCGCGGCCAGGCACCGGTCAAGCCCCTGCCCTTTGGCCTGGAGATCAAGCCATGAAGCTGATCGAGTTGGACGCCATTGTTGTCGGCGGTGGCATCGTCGGCAGCAGCGCTGCATTGACCCTGGCCCG
The DNA here is from genome assembly GCF_054950175.1 of Pseudomonas sp. Marseille-QA0332. Classification (NCBI taxonomy): domain Bacteria; kingdom Pseudomonadati; phylum Pseudomonadota; class Gammaproteobacteria; order Pseudomonadales; family Pseudomonadaceae; genus Pseudomonas; species Pseudomonas sp. Marseille-QA0332. The sequence goes on along the minus strand of NZ_CM143106.1, from coordinate 3,477,697 downwards.
CGGTGGCAAACAGGTGGCGCTGCTTGAACGCGACTTCTGTGGCTCGCATTCCAGCGGGGTGAACTATGGCGGGGTCCGACGCCAGGGCCGCTCGCTCGCCCAGCTACCATTGTCGATGCGCGCCCACGTCATCTGGGGGCAATTGCGCGAGTGGGTCGGCATCGACGGTGAGTACACCCGCAGCGGCCACCTGAAGCTGGCACGCAGCGAAACCGACTTCGACGCCTTGAAGGCTTATGCCCGGCGGACCGCGGCCTTTGACCTGCGCCTGCAACTGCTGGAGCACCGCGAACTGCGCCAGCGCTTCCCTTGGGTGGGCGATATCGCCGTCGGTGCGTCATATTGCCCCGAGGACGGCCATGCCAACCCGCGCTTGGTGTCACCGGCCTTCGCCCAGGCGGCCCGGCACAGCGGCGCCCAGTTGCACGAACAATGCAAAGTGCTGGAGGTAGACCACGACGGCCAGCGCTTCACCGTGCGCACCAGCACAGACCAGTGCTTCAAGGCACCCTGGCTGCTGAACTGTGCCGGCGCCTGGTCGGCGCACCTGGCCGAATACTTTGGTGAACCAGTACCGCTGACGGCGGCCCACCCGGCCATGCTGGTCACCGAGCCACTGCCATTGTTCATGACCGCAAGCACCGGGGTCGAAGGCGGCGGTATCTACGCCCGCCAGGTGGCGCGTGGCAACTGCGTACTGGGCGGCGGGCGCGGTTTTGCCCTGACGGCCACCACCGCACGCCCGGGGCAAGCCGCAGTGCTCGACATCCTGCGCAACGCCACCGAGCTGTACCCGGCCCTGGCCGGCGCCCAGGCGATTCGCACCTGGAGCGGCACCGAAGGCTACCTGCCCGATGGCGAGCCGGTGATTGGCCCCAGCCTGCGCCAACCCGGCCTGCTGCATGGCTTCGGCTTTGCCGGCGCTGGCTTTCAGATTGGCCCGGCAGCCGGTGAAGCCTTGGCGCAATGCGTGCTTCATGGCGCGCCGGCCATCAGCCTGGCGGCCTTTTCCATCAACCGCTTTCAGCCCAACCACCACTACAAGGAAAACCTGTCATGACGCACAAGCAACGTTTGCTCGCCCTGTTCTGCACCGTACCTGGCCTGTTCGCCTGCCTGCCCGCCATGGCGCAACCCACGCTGTACCTGGGCATGAACGGCGGTACCATGGAACGGTTGTTCAGCGACAACATCCTGCCCCGGTTCGAGAAGGCCAACGATGTAAAGGTGGTGATCGTGCCCGGCACGTCGGCCGACATCCTGGCCAAAGTCCAGGCTACGCCGAACAAGCCGTCGATCCATGTGATGGTGCTGGATGACGGCATCATGTACCGCGCCATTGGCATGGGGCTGTGCAGCACGCTCAAGCCAAACCCGACACTGGCCCAGCTGCCGGAAAAGGCCCTGATCAAGGACAAGGCCGCCGCCGTCAGCCTGGGGGTAACCGGGCTGGCCTACAACAGCCGCCTGTTCAAGGAAAAAGGCTGGGCCGCACCCACCTCCTGGAATGACCTGGCCGACCCGCGCTTCAAAGACAAGGTGGTGTTCCAGTCGATGGCCTCGTCCACTTTCGGCCTGCACGGTTTCCTGATGTACAACCGCCTGCACGGTGGCACCGATACCGACGTCAACCCGGGCTTCGCTGCCTGGAAGCAGAACGTTGGCCCGAACGTGCTGGAGTACATCCCCAACTCAGCCAAGCTCTCGGAAATGGTGCAAACCGACGAAGCCGCGCTGTTCCCGCTCACCCCCACCCAGGTGACGGCACTGAAGCTCAAAGGCATCTCGGTGGAGTACGCAGCGCCGAAGGAAGGCGCCGTGGTGCTCAACCAGGCCGAATGCGTCACCGCCAACAACGACCAGCCGGAGCTTGCGCAAAAGCTCGCCGAATTCCTGCTGAGCCCCGAAGCGCAGGCACCGGCTCTGGAGCTGGGGGACCAGATCCCGTCCAACCCCAACACCCCGACCAGCGACAAGACCCGTGGTCAGGTCGAGGCCATGCAGACCTACCTGCAAACGGCCGTGACCATCGACTGGGACCAGGTAAACACCCAACGTCCGGAATGGAACGCCCGCTGGAATCGCCAGATCGAGCGATAGGCCGAGGCCACCTGGCCCGCTGCCGGTACCTCGGGTACCGGCCAGCGGGCGCACCACCCGCTTGAGCCATCTGTAAACGTACGAATGCTCTGCCCTGCACAGGCGCGGACAGGGCTTCTGCACGCCTGCAAAACGGCTCAGGCACCCCTTGCATCACGCTGCCACCTAAATAGAACAAGCAAACGGAGCATGAAATGAGCATCAACACACTCGGCGTCACCGCCCTTTTGCTGGTGTCTGCCAGCCCCTTGCTGCAGGCCAGCGAGCAGTCCGAATCGCCAGGTTTCATCGGAGGCAGCAAGCTGTCTGTCAAGGCACGCAACATGTACATGCAGCGTGACAACCGCGCCAGCGGCGCACGGCAAAACTACGGCGAGGAATGGGCCCAGGGGTTTATCGGTACCTTTCAGTCCGGCTTCACCCAAGGCACCGTTGGCTTTGGCATCGACCTGATCGGCCAGTACGCTTTCAAGCTCGACACGGGTGACGGCCGCATGGGCGGGGGTACGGGCTTGCTGGAGCAGGACACCCATGGCGCCAAGCAAGACATGAGCAAAGCCGGCGCAGCGCTGAAAATGCGCGCGTCCAACACCGTGCTCAAATACGGCACGCAGGTCATGGTAGTGCCTGTGTTGGCCACCTCCGACAGCCGCCTGCTGCCGGAAACCGTCGACGGTTTCTCACTCACCAGCAAGGAAATCCGCAATCTGCAGTTGGACGCGGGGCACTTCACCGGCCTGACCAACCGTAACCAGTCATCCCGAGACAGCGGGCGCATGACCGCCGTGGACTACCTGGGCGGGGTGTACACGTTCAATGAGCGGCTCTCCAGCAGCCTGTACTACGCCAAAACTGCCGAGCACTTTCGCAAGTACTACGTGAACACCCGCTACCTGTTGCCGCTGGGTGGCGGCCAGTCGCTTAAGTTCGACTTCAACGCCTACGACACGCAAAGCATCGGCCAGGCCCGCAGTGGCGACCTGGACAACCGCATCTGGAGCCTGGGGGGTACCTGGACGCTGGGCGCTCATGCCTTCACCCTGGCCTACCAGAAGGTGTCCGGCACCGGCGACTACGTGTACGGGCCAGACGGCAACGCGGTCTACAACTTTGCCAACTCGGTGCAGTACTCCGACTTCGACTACGAGAACGAAAAGTCCTGGCAGGCCCGTTACGACCTGAATATGGCCGCTTATGGCGTACCGGGGCTGAGCTTCATGACCCGCTATGTGAGAGGCACCGACTTCAAGAGCGGCACCGGCGGCGACCTGGATGGCAAGGCCTGGGAGCGTGACGTTGAAGTACGCTATGTGGTGCAGGCAGGCGTAGCCAAAGACTTGTCGTTCCGGGTGCGGCAGGCCAGCTACCGTAGCTCAGATCGCGGAGGGCGTATTGATGAAGTCAGAGTGATCACCGAGTACCCTTTCAACTTCTTCTAGATGCTGGTCCCAATAAGCATACGGCATCACTGGGTGACCCTAGTGGTGCCTGCACTGACAAAATAGTTCTAGGAAAAACCGACGTACCAAGCGGCTCGTCGATGGGCTTCCTACACTACTCCCGCTGACAAGCGAAGCGGCTTATTCAGATCAACGGCTTGACCCAAAAACGTAAAACCCCCGTAGATACGGGGGCTTAAGCGTTGTGTCAAACTTTAAGATCTTGTGTCAATCTTTGTTGTTCAAAGCCACCGTGGTTGATGGCGACACTGGATTGAATCGCTCCTGGTTTCGTAGACACCTTCAAGCCTCATAATGAGGCCCAAATAGGAGGTGCCATGAGTCGTCAGTTACCCGGAAGAGTTCAAGATCGAAGCGGTCAAGCAAGTGACCGAAAAAGGCAAGCCTGTCGCCGATGTCGCCCAGCGCCTGGGCATGTCCGTGCACAGCCTCTACGCCTGGATCAAGGTCTACAGCAAGCCCCAAGAGCAGCGTCAGCAAGACGACGATCAGCAGGCCGAACTTCGCAAGCTACGCGCTGAACTCAAGCGTGTGACTGAAGAGCGAGATATCTTAAAAAAGGCCGCCGCGTACTTTGCCAAGGAGTGCGGCTGAAGTACGCCTTCATCAAGAAGCACTCGACTGATTACTCGGTGCGGCGCCTTTGCCAAACCCTCAAGGTGCACCCCAGCGGCTACTACGCCTGGCTGGCCGAGCCTCAGTCTGCCCGAGCAAAAGAAGATCAACGTCTGCTTGGCTTAATCAAACACGCTTGGCTGGAAAGCGGAGGTGTATACGGCTACCGCAAAATTCACGATGACCTGCGTGAGCTGGGGGAGGAATGCGGTCGAAATCGAGTCGGGCGCTTGATGCAGGCGGAGGGGCTGCGTTCGCAAACGGGCTAACGGCGGCGTCCAGGGTTTCATGGTGGAAAACCAACAGTGGCCTCGCCCAACCACCTCGCGCGGCAGTTCAAGGTCAGTGAGCCGAACAAGGTCTGGGTGACAGATATCACTTACATCCGCACCTATGAAGGGTGGCTCTACCTCGCGGTAGTGCTGGATCTGTTCTCACGCCAAGTAATTGGTTGGTCAATGAAGCCAAGGATGTGCAGCGACTTGGCAATCGACGCGATGTTGATGGCCGTTTGGCGACGCAAGCCACAGCAGCAAGTGATGATTCACTCAGACCAAGGCAGTCAGCTCAGTAGTTCAGATTGGCAAAGCTTCTTGAAGGCCAACAATGTAATCAGCAGCATGAGCCGCCGGGGAAACTGCCACGACAATGCCGTAGCCGAGAGCTTTTTCCAGCTTTTGAAGCGGGAGCGAATCCGACGAAAGATCTACACAACGCGTGAAGAAGCCCGAAGTGATATTTTCGATTACATCGAGATGTTCTATAACCCTAAGCGCCGACACAGCAGTGCTATGCAGCTGTCTCCAGTAGAGTATGAGAAACGCTATTTCCTGAGCTTGGAGAGTGTCTAGGAAACCAGGGGCGATTCAGTTTTAGGATATCTCGGATACCTCACACCTATCGCGGTCGCGATCGCTTGTGCACGCTCAATCGGAAACAGTGGGTACTGCTCACGAATATCCACTACATCTTCAGAGAACTCGCAAACAAGAAAGTAAGAACGCTCAAGATCGGAAAAAAAATGGTGGATCCGATCTACCTTTACTCCCTGGATCTTGTGTGAGCGCCCTCTCGAAGGAACGTCCTGCACTCGGAGCCATGGCACATAGCTGACGCCGGCGCCCTCGCCAAATCCATTTGCTACGTGCCGTTCAATGTCCTGCTGTGATGCAAACCTGCGACCTCGCAACCCACGCCTCCTCAGTCCATGCGTACAGCTTCACCTCACGCCGGAAAAAGACAGTAGGGATCGCCGTGGCGACCAGCTAGAGGGACTCCTACCCTACACCCGTCACAAATCGAAGCGATGAATCCAGACCAGTGGAAAAGGCCTGGAAAAGGAAAACCCCGTAAATACGGGGGTTTCAGGAACGTGTCAATCTATGTTACGTGGTGTCAAACTTTATTGTTTTGTGTCAATCTTTATTGTTCAAAACCACTAACCCCGTGAAGCGATCCGACGCTTATTCCACCGTCACCGACTTGGCCAGGTTGCGCGGCTGGTCCACATCGGTCCCCTTGAGCACTGCCACATAGTACGACAGCAGCTGCAGCGGGATGGTGTAGAGGATCGGTGCCAGGGCGTCGGCGATATGCGGCAGCTCGATGACATGAGTGCCTTCGCCATTGGTCAGGCCGGCCTCGGCGTCGGCGAAGACCACCAGCTGGCCACCTCGGGCGCGGACTTCCTGGAGGTTGGACTTGAGCTTCTCGAGCAGCTCGTTGTTAGGTGCCACGGTGACGACTGGCATGTCGCTGTCGACCAGCGCCAGCGGGCCATGCTTGAGTTCGCCTGCCGGATAGGCCTCGGCGTGGATGTAGGAGATCTCCTTGAGCTTCAGTGCTCCTTCCATGGCCACGGGGAATTGCGCGCCACGGCCGAGGAACAACGTGTGGTGCTTGTCGGCGAACAGTTCGGCGGTCTTCTCCACCACGTTGTCCATCGCCAAGGCTTCGCCCAGTCGTGCCGGCAGGCGACGCAGTTCTTCGACCAGCTCGGCTTCCACGCCCTGCTCCAGGATGCCACGCACCTGGCCGAGCGCCAGGGTCAGCAGCATCAGCGACACCAGCTGGGTAGTGAAGGCCTTGGTGGAAGCCACGCCGATTTCCGGACCGGCCAGGGTCAGCAAGGTCAGGTCGGACTCACGCACCAGCGAGCTGATGCCGACGTTGCAGATCGCCAGGCTACCAAGGAAGCCCAAAGCCTTGGCGTTGCGCAGGGCAGCCAAGGTATCGGCGGTCTCGCCGGACTGGGAGATCGAGACGAACAGCGTGTCGGGCTGCACGACCACCTTGCGATACCGGAACTCGCTGGCCACTTCCACCTGGCACGGAATGCCCGCCAGGCTTTCGAGCCAGTAACGCGCGACCATGCCGGCATGGTAGCTGGTACCGCAGGCGACGATCTGCACGTTGCGGACCTTGGCGAACAGCTCGGCCGCCTGGGGTCCGAAAGCCTGGACCATCACATGATCCTTGCCAAGGCGGCTTTCCAGCGTGCGCTGGACCACGCTAGGCTGCTCGTGGATTTCCTTGAGCATGAAGTGACGATAGCTACCCTTGTCGGCTGCCTCGGCGCCTTCATGGTATTGCACCGTCTCACGCTGCACGCGCTCGCCGTGCTGGTCCCAGACGGTCACCTGGTCGCGGCGGATCTCGGCGATGTCGCCCTCCTCCAGGTACATGAAACGGTCGGTGACCTGGCGTAGCGCCAGCTGGTCGGAAGCCAGGAAGTTCTCGCCTAGGCCCAGGCCGATCACCAGCGGGCTGCCGCTGCGGGCTGCCAGCAGGCGGTCGGGCTGGGCGACACTGATCACGGCCAGCCCGTACGCGCCATGCAGGCGCTTGACGGCTGCCTTCAGCGCATCGCCCAGGTCGGGCAGTTCCTTGAGCAAGTGATGGATCAGGTGGACGATGACTTCGGTATCGGTCTGCGAACTGAACAGGTAACCCATGCCCTTGAGCTCTTCGCGCAGGGCTTCGTGGTTCTCGATGATGCCGTTGTGCACCACCGCCAGCTCGTGGCCGGAGAAGTGCGGGTGGGCATTGTCTTCGCTAGGGGCGCCGTGGGTTGCCCAACGGGTATGGGCGATGCCCAGCTGGCCGGACAGCGGATCGTCAGTCAGCGCCGCTTCCAGTTCGCTGACCTTGCCGATGCGGCGGCGGCGCTCCAATTGTTCGTTGCCAGTCAGCACTGCCAGCCCGGCACTGTCGTAGCCGCGGTATTCCAGCCGCTTGAGGCCTTCGATGAGGATGGCGGTGATATTACGCTCGGCAACGGCTCCGACGATTCCACACATGGGTTTTGCTCCTAGCTGAGAGCGGCGCAGATCAGGTTTACGCCGCGGGCTTGAATCTGTTCGCGCGCCTCTGCGGGCAGGCGGTCATCGGTGACAAGGGTATTGATACTGTTCCACGGCAGTTCGAGGTTGGGGATCTTGCGGCCGACCTTGTCGGACTCGACCATGACGATCACCTCGCGAGCCACTTCGGCCATCACTCGGCTCAGGCCGAGCAGTTCGTTGAAGGTGGTGGTGCCGCGGTCCAGGTCGATGCCGTCGGCACCGATGAACAGCTGGTCGAAGTCGTAGGAGCGCAGCACCTGTTCGGCGACCTGCCCCTGGAAGGATTCGGAATGCGGATCCCAGGTGCCGCCGGTCATGAGCAAGACGGGCTCGTGCTCGAGTTCGCTGATGGCTTGGGCGACGTTCAAGGAATTGGTCATGACTACCAGGCCTGGCTGCCGTCCCAGTTCGGGAATCATCGCGGCCGTGGTGCTGCCGCTGTCGATGATGATCCGCGCATGCTCGCGGATGCGCCCTACCGCAGCCCTGGCGATGGCTTGCTTGTACAGGGAAACGGGCTGGACCGAATCGGCCAGCAGTTCCTGAGGCATGGTGATGGCGCCGCCATAGCGACGGAGCAGCAGACCGTTGGCCTCGAGCGCGGCCAAGTCCTTGCGAATGGTGACCTCCGAGGTCTCGAAGCGTTTGGCCAGGGCATCGACGCTCACCTCGCCCATTTCGTTGAGCAAGGCCAGGATGTTGTGACGACGCTGGGGCGTGTTTCGTTTCGACATGACCGCTTTAAGTTTCGATTCGAAAGATAATGGTTGCAATCAAAACCTAAAGCGGGCCTTTCGTCAAGTCATTTGATTGTGGACAGAAACTGCCGGCCAGAGACGAAAAAACCGACTTATTCACATAAGTCGGTTTTTTCATGCTCCTGTGGATATCAGTCCTTGCGGATCTTTTCCGGACGTTTCCAGCCATCGATATTGCGCTGACGACCACGGGCCACGGCCAGTTGCCTGGCTTCCACCGACTGGGTGATGGTAGAGCCCGCCGCCGTGGTCGCGCCTGCCTGGATTTCCACCGGCGCCACCAGGGAATTGTTGGAACCGATGAAGACGTCCTCGCCCATTACCGTCTTGAATTTGTTGGCACCATCGTAGTTGCAAGTGATGGTCCCGGCACCGATGTTGGTGCGTGCGCCGATCTCGGCATCGCCCAGGTAGGACAGATGACCGGCTTTGGCGCCTTCGCCGAGGTGAGCGTTCTTCAGTTCCACGAAGTTACCCACATGCGCACGGGCTTCGAGCACGCTGCCAGGGCGCAGGCGAGCGAACGGACCAGCATCGCTGCCCTCGCCCAGTACGGCGCCCTCCAGGTGACTGTTGGCCTTGACCACTGCGTTCCTGCGCAGCGTACTGTCCTTTATCACACAGTTCGGACCGATCTGCACGCCATCCTCGAGCACCACCTTGCCTTCGAGGACCACGTTGACATCGATCAGCACGTCACGACCGACCGTCACCTGCCCACGTACGTCGAAGCGTGCCGGGTCACGTAGGGTCACGCCCTGGGCCATGAGGCGACGGCCTTCGCGCAGCTGGAAGTGACGCTCGAGCTCGGCCAGTTGCCGACGGTCGTTGGCACCCTGCACTTCCATCGGATCCTGCGGTTGCTCGGTGGCTACCACCAGGTCATCGGCGACCGCCATGGCGATCACGTCGGTCAGGTAATACTCGCCTTGCGCATTGTCGTTGGACAACCGGCTCAGCCAGTCGGCAAGCCGCGCAGCCGGGACTGCGAGGATTCCGGTATTGCCTTCCTTGATCGCGCGCTGGGCTTCGCTGGCGTCCTTGTGCTCGACGATCGCCGTCACCTCACCGCGTTCGTCGCGCACGATACGGCCGTACCCGGTCGGATCTTCCAGCGAGACGGTCAACAGGCCCAACTGACGATCGTTCACCTTGGCCAGCAACCGCTGCAGAGTTTCCACTTCGATCAGCGGCACGTCGCCGTAGAGGATCAGCACGGTATCGGCAGACAGTGCCGGCAGCGCCTGGGCCACCGCGTGGCCAGTACCGAGCTGCTTGTCCTGCAGGACGAAATTCAGGTCATCGGCGGCCAGGCGTTCACGGACCAGCTCGGCGCCATGCCCGATGACCACATGGATGCCCTGCGGCTGCAACTGGCGCGCGCTGTGGATGACGTGACCGAGCATCGAGTTGCCAGCAACCGGATGCAACACCTTGGGCAGCGCAGAGCGCATGCGGGTACCTTGGCCTGCAGCGAGAATTACGATATCGAGTGACATTGACTGGCTACCAATCCTGGGCGGTCAGCGATGACCGGTTATGAGTGACGGAAAAAGAAAAAGGGTAGCCGATGGCTACCCTTTTTCTCAATCGGCGCGAAGCCAGTGACATCAGCCACCGAACTTCTTGCGAATCTGCTGGACGGTACGCAGCTGGGCTGCGGCCTCGGCCAGACGTGCGGCGGCGGCTCCGTAGTCGAAGTCGGCGCCTTTTTCGTGCAGGGCCTTTTCGGCGGCCTTGACCGCTTCCTGAGCCGAAGCCTCGTCCAGGTCTGCAGCACGTTGCACGGTATCGGCAAGCACCTTGACCATGTTCGGCTGCACTTCGAGGAAGCCACCGGAGATGTAGAACACCTCGCGCTCGCCACCCTGCTTGGTCAGCGTGATCGGACCCGGCTTCAGATTGGTGATGAGCGGGGCGTGGCCTGGGGTGATACCGAGATCACCCAGGTTGCCGTGCGCAATCACCATCTCGACCAGACCGGAGAAAATCTCTCCTTCCGCGCTGACGATATCGCAATGGACTGTCATAGCCATCTGCTTGCCTCAACCTGATTAGCGCCCCTTGCGAGGCGCCGGGATTACAGTTTCTTGGCTTTCTCGACCGCTTCTTCGATGCTGCCGACCATGTAGAACGCTTGTTCCGGCAGGTGGTCGTAGTCACCCTTGAGAATGCCGCTGAAGCCAGCGATGGTGTCTTTCAGCGAAACGTACTTGCCTGGCGAGCCGGTGAAGACTTCTGCCACGAAGAACGGCTGGGAAAGGAAGCGCTGGATCTTACGAGCGCGGGATACCAGCTGCTTGTCGGATTCGGACAGTTCGTCCATACCCAGGATCGCGATGATGTCCTTGAGCTCCTTGTAGCGCTGCAGTACGTACTGCACGCCACGCGCGGTCTCGTAGTGCTCGGTGCCGATCACGTTCGGGTCCAGCTGGCGCGAGGTCGAGTCCAGTGGATCGACCGCTGGGTAGATACCCAGGGAGGCGATGTCACGCGACAGAACGACGGTAGCGTCCAGGTGGGCGAAGGTGGTGGCTGGCGACGGGTCGGTCAGGTCGTCCGCAGGTACGTATACGGCCTGGATCGAAGTGATCGAGCCCTGCTTGGTGGAGGTGATGCGCTCCTGCAGGACACCCATCTCCTCGGCCAGGGTCGGCTGGTAGCCTACTGCCGAAGGCATACGGCCCAGCAGTGCGGATACTTCGGTACCGGCCAGGGTGTAACGGTAGATGTTGTCGACGAACAGCAGAACGTCGTTGCCTTCGTCACGGAACTTCTCGGCCATGGTCAGGCCGGTCAGAGCGACGCGCAGACGGTTTCCTGGTGGCTCGTTCATCTGGCCGTAGACCAGTGCGACCTTGTCCAGTACGTTCGAGTCCTTCATCTCGTGGTAGAAGTCGTTACCCTCACGAGTACGCTCGCCCACACCAGCGAACACGGAATAACCGCTGTGCTCGATGGCGATGTTACGGATCAGTTCCATCATGTTGACGGTCTTGCCGACGCCGGCGCCACCGAACAGGCCTACCTTGCCGCCCTTGGCGAACGGGCAGACCAGGTCGATGACCTTGATGCCGGTTTCCAGCAGGTCGTTGCCGCCTGCTTGTTCTGCGAACGAAGGCGCGGCACGGTGGATGCCCCAGCGCTCTTCTTCACCGATCGGACCGGCTTCGTCGATGGGGTTACCCAGGACGTCCATGATGCGACCCAGGGTCGCCTTGCCGACCGGTACTGCGATCGCAGCGCCAGTGTCGGCAACGCTCAGGCCACGCTTGAGGCCTTCGGTCGAACCCATTGCGATGGTACGAACCACGCCGTCGCCCAGCTGCTGCTGAACTTCCAGGGTGGTTTGCGCGCCTTCTACCTTCAGCGCGTTGTATACACTCGGTACCACGTCGCGTGGGAATTCCACGTCGATGACGGCGCCGATGATTTGAACGATGCGTCCGCTACTCATAGCTGGATCCTCTGAATATGTGAACCGTTAAACCGCGGCAGCGCCGCCGACGATTTCCGAGATCTCCTGGGTGATCGCAGCCTGACGCGCCTTGTTGTAGATCAGCTGGAGGTCGCTGATCAGGTCACCGGCGTTGTCTGTGGCGTTCTTCATGGCGATCATCCGGGCAGCCTGTTCGGCCGCATTGTTCTCGACCACCGCCTGGTAGACCTGCGACTCCACGTAACGCACCATCAGGCCGTCCAGCAGCTCCTTGGCGTCGGGTTCGTACAGGTAGTCCCAGTGGTGCTTGAGTTCCTGATCCGGGGTTGCCACCAACGGTACCAGTTGCTCGACCGTCGGTTGTTGAGTCATGGTATTGATGAACTTGTTCGACACCACGGAGAGGCGATCGATACGGCCATCGAGGTAGGCGTCCAGCATCACCTTGACGCTGCCGATCAGATCGTTGATCGACGGCTCTTCGCCCAGGTGGCTGATCGCGGCCACGACGTTGCCGCCAAAGCTGCGGAAGAATGCCGCACCCTTGCTGCCGATCACGCACAGGTCGATTTCCACGCCCTGTTCGCGGTTGGCGTTCATGTCCTTGACCAGGGCCTTGAACAGGTTGGTATTCAAGCCGCCGCACAGACCACGGTCGCTGCTCACCACGATGTAACCGACGCGCTTGACGGCGCGCTCGATCATGAACGGGTGGCGGTATTCCGGGTTGGCGTTGGCCAGATGACCGATCACCTGGCGGATACGCTCCGCGTAAGGACGGCTAGCAGCCATGCGCGTTTGTGCCTTGCGCATCTTGCTGACCGCCACTTTCTCCATGGCGCTGGTAATCTTTTGCGTGCTTTTGATGCTCGCAATCTTACTGCGAATCTCTTTTGCGCCTGCCATGTATCACCTATCAGGTTAGCAAGCGGGGGCCGGGCCCCCGCTGCGGCTTACCAGGTCTGGGTGGCCTTGAACTTCTCGATGCCGGCTTTCATGCCAGCGTCGATTTCGTCGTTGAAGTCACCTTTCACGTTGATCTTGGCCATCAGGTCGGCGTGATCGCGGTTGAAGTAGGCGATCAGCGCTTGCTCGAAGCTGCCGATCTTGGCGATTTCGACGTCGGTCAGGAAGCCACGCTCGGCGGCGTACAGCGACAGCGCCATGTCCGCGATGGACATCGGAGCATACTGCTTCTGCTTCATCAGCTCGGTAACGCGCTGACCATGCTCCAGCTGCTTGCGGGTCGCTTCGTCCAGGTCCGAGGCGAACTGGGCGAAGGCCGCCAGTTCACGGTACTGGGCCAGCGCGGTACGAATACCACCGGACAGCTTCTTGATGATCTTGGTCTGAGCGGCACCACCGACACGGGATACCGACACACCGGCGTTCACTGCAGGGCGGATGCCCGAGTTGAACATGGCCGATTCCAGGAAGATCTGACCGTCGGTGATGGAGATCACGTTGGTCGGAACGAACGCGGAAACGTCGCCAGCCTGGGTCTCGATGATCGGCAGCGCGGTCAGCGAGCCGGTCTTGCCGGTCACGGCACCGTTGGTGAACTTCTCGACGTATTCCTCGGAAACGCGCGAAGCACGCTCCAGCAGGCGGGAGTGGAGATAGAACACGTCACCTGGATATGCTTCGCGTCCTGGTGGACGGCGCAGCAGCAGGGAGATCTGACGGTAGGCGACAGCCTGCTTGGACAGGTCATCGTAGACGATCAGCGCGTCTTCGCCGCGGTCACGGAAGAATTCGCCCATGGTGCAGCCGGCATAAGGTGCCAGGAACTGCAGCGCGGCGGATTCCGAAGCACTGGCAGCCACGACGATGGTGTTGGCCAGGGCGCCGTTCTCTTCCAGCTTGCGCACGACGTTGGCGATGGTCGACTGCTTCTGGCCGACGGCCACGTAGACGCAGAAGATGCCGCTGTCTTTCTGGTTGATGATCGCATCGACCGCCATCGCGGTCTTGCCGATCTGACGGTCACCGATGATCAGCTCGCGCTGGCCACGGCCGACAGGGATCATGGCGTCCACGGCCTTGTAGCCAGTCTGTACAGGCTGGTCTACCGACTTACGCCAGATCACGCCTGGAGCGACCTTCTCGACAGCGTCGGTCTCGGTGTTGTTCAGCGGGCCCTTGCCATCGATCGGGTTGCCCAGTGCATCGACGACGCGACCCAGCAGTTCCTTGCCGACCGGAACCTCCAGGATGCGGCCGGTGCACTTGGCGCTCATGCCCTCGGCGAGGGTGGTGTACGCGCCCAGCACGACCGCGCCCACGGAGTCTTGCTCCAGGTTCAGGGCCATGCCGTACACGCCGCCCGGGAACTCGATCATTTCGCCGTACATGACGTCGGCCAGACCGTGGATCCGCACGATACCGTCGGAAACGCTGACAACGGTACCTTCGTTACGGGCTTGGGAGCTGACATCGAGTTTCTCGATGCGGCCCTTGATGATTTCACTAATTTCGGAAGGATTGAGTTGCTGCATTGCTCTGCTGCCCCTTCAAACTCAAGATTTCAATGCTTCGGCCAGTTTCGCGATCTTGCCGCGAACAGAGCCATCGATTACCAGGTCGCCGGCGCGGATGATGACACCGCCGATCAGGCTGGCATCCTCCGACGCGTGCAGGCGCACTTCCTGGCCTAGCCGTGCACTGAGAACCTTGGCGAGTTTGTCTTGCTGTTCTTGGTTCAACGCAAAAGCACTGGTGACTTCCACGTCCACGGATCTTTCCTGCTCGGCCTTGTACAGCTCGAACAGGTTGGCGATCTCCGGCAACAGCAGGAGACGGTCGTTTTCCGCGGCAACATGAATGAAATTCCGTGCCTGTTCGTCGAACTTGTCACCGCACACTTCAATGAAAGTGGCGGCCTTTTCTGCGCTCGTCAGTCGCGGGGCCTTGAGCAGGCGCTGCATGGTGTCGTCTTCCGACACCGCAGCAGCCAGGCCGAGCATGGCTGACCAATTGGCCAGCTGCTGATGGGCCTGGGCGTGCTCGAAGGCAGCCTTAGCGTAAGGTCGGGCCAACGTGGTCAGTTCTGCCATGATCGCCCTCGCTTAAATTTCAGCGGCCAGTTTGTTAACCAGCTCCGCATGCGCGTTTTGATCGATTGTGGCGCCAAGGATCTTTTCAGCACCGCCGACCGCCAGGCTGCCCACTTGGGCACGCAGGGCGTCCTTGACGCTGTTGAGCTCCTGTTCGATCTCGGCCTGAGCCTGAGCCTTCACACGGTCAGCTTCGACGCGAGCCTGATCACGGGCTTCCTCGACAAGCTGAGCAGCGCGTTTCTTGGCCTGCTCAATGATTTCAGCCGCCTGTGCCTTTGCTTCGCGCAGTTGCTGACCCACTTTCTCCTGGGCCAGCTCCAGATCGCGAGCAGCGCGGTTGGCAGCGTCCAAACCATCGGCAATCTTCTTCTGGCGATCCTGCAGAGCGGTGATGACCGGAGGCCACACGTACTTCATGCAGAAGACGACAAAAATCAGGAAAGCAACGGATTGGCCAATCAGGGTTGCATTAATGTTCACGCCAACACCTCGCTCGGTCTTTGTTCATCACAGCCATCCACTCGTTGGAAACGAGTGATTAGCCGGCGATCTGACCAACGAAGGGGTTTGCGAAGGTGAAGAACAGAGCGATACCAACACCGATCATGGTCACGGCGTCGAGCAGACCGGCGACGATGAACATCTTGACCTGCAGCATCGGAACCATCTCTGGCTGACGAGCAGCACCTTCCAGGAACTTGCCGCCCAGCAGGCCGAAACCAATGGCGGTGCCCAGAGCACCCAGACCGATCAGCAGAGCAACAGCGATAGCGGTAAGACCAACTACAGTTTCCATCTTTCCTCCCGACTTTTACGTCGTATTGGTTAGGTTTTTAGTTTGAAGCGGTAAAACAAATCGTCAGGTACAACTGCCCTTGCGGACTTATTCCGGCCTTCCTCCCGGACGAGCGAGGAAGGCCTTCAGACACGCCAGGCGGTCTTAATGGTTATCTTCATGGGCCATCGACAGGTAGACGATGGTCAGCATCATGAAGATGAAGGCTTGCAGGGTGATGATCAGGATGTGGAACACCGCCCACGCCCACTGCAGCACCACGCCCAGGCCGCTGAGCCAGAGGATGCCGGCACCGAACATCACCGCGATCAGGATGAACACCAGCTCGCCGGCATACATGTTGCCGAACAGACGCAGCGCCAGCGAGATCGGCTTGGCGATCAGGGTGACGAACTCGAGCAGGAAGTTGACCGGGATCAGCAGGATCTGCACGAAGATGTTCTTGCTGCCGAACGGGTGTAGGGTCAGCTCGCCGATGAACCCGCCCAGGCCCTTGACCTTGATGCTGTAGAAGATGATCAGGGCGAACACGCAGAACGCCATGGCCAGGGTCGCGTTCGGGTCGGTGGTCGAGACCGCGCGGAACGGGATGTGCGGGTCACCCGAGATCAGGATGGCCAGCTGCGGGATCCAGTCGACCGGCACCAGGTCGATGGCGTTCATCAGGAACACCCAGACGAAGATGGTCAAGGCCAGCGGGGCGATGACCGCGCTGCGACCGTGGAACGAGTCCTTGACGCTGCCGTTGACGAAGTCGACCAGCACTTCGACGAAGTTCTGCAGGCCGCTCGGCTGGCCGGAGGTGGCTTTCTTCGCCGCCATGCGGAAGATGAACAGGAAGATCAGACCCAGCGCGACGGACCAGCCCAGGGTGTCCAGGTGGAACGCCCAGAAGCCCATTGCCTTGGCTTCGGCGGCCGAATGGGCGAAGCCCCAGCTGCCGTCTGGTAGTTGACCGTAGGTCAGGTTCTGCAAGTGGTGCTGGATATAGCCCGAAGCGGTTTCTGCTGCCATGGTTGCCTCAAACGCCCTAAGGTCTCGAAAGTCTTTTATTCATCAGCAGGGGCGTGAACCAGCTGACCGACAAGGTCAGCACGAAGACGCCGAATACTGCCAACGGCGCCAATGGCTTCACTCCTGCGAAGGTCAATGCGAACAGCACTGCCGTCATAATCAATTTGCCTGCCTCGCCCGCGTAGAACGACCTGACGATGGCCTGCGCTGCCCTGGCCCCGCTGTAGCGAAAGGCCTTCCAGGCGAAATACACGTTCGGCAGCCAGGCGATCAGCCCTCCGCAGAGGCCCGAGTATCCGCTGACCGCGCCTTGCCACTGCCACAACACCATTGCTGCCAGCAGAAACACGATGCATTGAGCCAGCAGTACCGGAAAGACCGCCCAGCGATGGAATGGCAAGCGGTTCGGCGTGCGTGTTTCCATCACTGCTGCTCCTCGAAAGTCGACCTGCCAGCCAGCGATGACTTGGCATAATTTGTGCCGACAAAATGCGCGCAGAGTATAGGGGGGGATCCACCCCTATTCAACTATCGGGTAGTGATTTCCGACTACGCGCTACAATGGCAATTGTTTCAGCGAATGTGTGCAAGGACACCCTGCAACTCGTCCAGCGAGTTGTAGCGAATCACCAGCTGGCCCTTGCCCTTGTTGCCGTGGCGTATCTGTACCGCCGAGCCCAGGCGCTCTGCGAGCCGCTGCTCCAGGCGTGCGATGTCGGGGTCGGGACGAGCCGGTTCCACCGGTTCGGGCTTGCCAGTGAGCCACTGCCGGACCAGTGCTTCGGTCTGCCGCACGGTCAGCCCACGTGCGACAACATGTCGCGCCCCTTCGACCTGTCGTTCTTCGTCCAGACCGAGCAGCGCGCGGGCATGCCCCATCTCCAGGTCGCCATGGGCGAGCATGGTCTTGATCTCATCAGGCAAGCTGATCAGGCGCAACAGGTTGGCCACCGTCACCCGCGACTTGCCGACCGCATCGGCGACTTGCTGCTGGGTCAGCTCGAATTCCTGTTGAAGACGCTGCAACGCCATCGCTTCCTCGAGCGGGTTGAGGTCTTCGCGCTGGATGTTCTCGATCAGCGCCATGGCGATGGCCGCCTCGTCCGGCACTTCGCGAACCATTGCCGGGATGCTCTCCAGGCCAGCCTGCTGGGTCGCGCGCCAGCGGCGCTCGCCGGCGATGATCTCGTAGCGACCGCCTTCGATCGGACGTACCACGATCGGCTGCATCACGCCATGGCTGCGAATCGAATGCGCCAGTTCCTCCAGCGCCTGCGGGTCCATGTCGCGGCGCGGCTGGTACTTGCCACGCTGGATCAGGTCCACAGGCAGCTGCTGCAGCTCCTTCTGGTCGATCTTGACAGCCTGCTCCTCGAGCGCGCTGACGGAAGGACCACTGAGCAGTGCGTCCAATCCACGTCCGAGACCCCGTTTCTTGACGGCCATGCGGGTTCCTTAACTTGTCTGTGCAGTACGGGATTGACGACGTTGGCGACGGACCAGCTCGCCGGCGAGCGCCAGGTAGGCCTGGGCGCCACGCGACTGCTTGTCGTAGGCCAGGGCCGGCATCCCGAAACTGGGCGCCTCGGCAAGCCGGATGTTTCGCGGGATGACGGTGTCGTAGAGCTGCTCGCCGAAGTGCTCTTTGAGCTGGGCGGAAACATCGTTGTTCAGGCTCAGGCGCGGATCGTACATGGTTCGCAGCAGGCCCTCGATCTTCAGTGCGGGATTGAGCTTGGCGGCGATGCGCTTGATGTTGTCGACCAGGTCGCTCAGGCCCTCGAGCGCGTAATACTCGCACTGCATGGGGATGATCACCCCGTCGGAGGCGACCAGGGCGTTGAGCGTGAGCATCGACAGCGACGGCGGGCAGTCGATGAGGATGTAGTCGTAGTTGTCGCGGATCGGCGCCAGCGCATTGCGCAGACGACTCTCCTTGACCTGCATCTCGAGCAACACCACCTCGGCCGCGGTGAGATCCCGGTTGGCCGGCAGCAACTGGTAGTTGCCGTGCTCGGAGAAGTGCATGGCCTGGGCGAGGTCGCACTCGCCGATCAGCAGGTCATACACCGAGTGCTCCAGCACGTGCTTGTCCACGCCGCTGCCCATGGTGGCGTTGCCCTGTGGATCGAGATCGATCAGCAGCACCCGGCGCTTGGTCGCGGCCAGCGATGCGGCAAGATTGATGCAGGTGGTGGTCTTGCCCACGCCACCCTTCTGGTTCGCGATTGCGAATACCTTAGCCATTGTTGCGTGTGTTCCCAGTCATGCCTTGCGGCGCAGTATCAGTAGATGGCGTTGGCCTTGGCAACCCGGTACGGTCAAGGCGTGTTCGCTTTCCACTGTGAAGTCTGCCGGCAATGCTACCAGTTCATCGGCAGGATGCAGCCCTTTCATTGCAAGCCAGCGCGTTTCGACGTCGCCAAGGTGACGTGTCCAGCCGGTGAAGTTTTCCATGCTGCTGAATGCACGGGATATGATTCCGCAGAAAGGCCGTGGCGGCTGGAACGCTTCGACCCGGCTGTGGATAACCTGCAGGTTGTCCAGGCCCAGCTCCATCTTCACCTGAGTCAGGAAACGGGTCTTCTTGCCGTTGCTGTCAAGCAGGGTGACCTGCTTGCCAGGATGGAGAATGGCCAGCGGGATGCCGGGCATGCCCCCGCCGCTGCCGACATCCAGCCAGTGCTGGGTGTCGCTGTGGATAAACGACATGACGCTGAGGCTGTCGAGCAAATGTCGAGACACCATCTCGTCAGGGTCACGTACGGCCGTCAGGTTGTACGCTCTGTTCCACTTGATCAGCAACGCCAGGTAATCCAGCAGCCGCTGCTGCTGCTGGGCATCCAGCTTCACGCCCAGCTCGCGGGCACCTGTGGACAACTCTTGTGCATGTTGCGGGGTGACCAGGGCATTCAAGCGCTTTGCTCCAGTTCGCGGCCAGCGCCACGCTTTTTCAGATGGATGAGCAACAGGGAAATCGCCGCCGGCGTCACGCCAGGGATCCGGGACGCCTGGCCGAGCGTTTCCGGACGCGCCTGGCTGAGCTTGCCCTGGATCTCCTTGGACAGTCCGCAGATGCCGGAATAGTCGATATCCACAGGCAGGCGAGTATCTTCGCTGGCCCGCAGGCGGGCGATTTCTTCCTGCTGCCGATCGATGTAGCCGGCGTACTTGGTCTTGATTTCCACCTGCTCGGCAACCTGGGGATCGACCAGCGCGGCCCCTGTCGCCTCGACCAGCCCGGCGTAGTCCACTTCCGGACGAGTCAGCAGGCTGAGCAGGTTGTATTCGTGACTCAGCGGCGTGCCGAAGCGTTCGGCGATCGCTTCGCCCTGGGGCGTGTTTGGGCGAACCCAGGTGCTCCTGAGACGTTGTTCCTCGCGTTCGATGCCTTCGCGTTTGCTGCAGAAGGCCGCCCAGCGAGCGTCGTCGATCAACCCCAGTTCACGGCCTTGCTCGGTCAGGCGCAGGTCGGCGTTGTCTTCGCGCAGGATCAGACGGTATTCGGCGCGCGAAGTGAACATGCGGTACGGCTCCTGGGTGCCCAGGGTGATCAGGTCATCGACCAGCACTCCGATGTAGGCCTCGTCGCGGCGTGGACACCAGCTTTCACGGCCCTGCGCGCGCAAGGCGGCGTTGGTACCGGCCAGCAGGCCCTGCGCGCCGGCTTCTTCGTAGCCGGTGGTGCCGTTGATCTGCCCGGCGAAGAACAGGCCTCCGATGACCTTGGTCTCGAGGCTGTACTTGAGGTCACGCGGATCGAAGTAATCGTATTCGATGGCATAGCCGGGACGGACGATATGGGCGTTTTCCATGCCGCGGATCGAACGGACGACTTCCAGCTGCACGTCGAACGGCAGCGAAGTGGAGATCCCGTTGGGATACAGCTCGTGGGTCGTCAGGCCTTCGGGCTCTATGAACACCTGGTGGCTCTGCTTGTCGGCGAAACGATGGATCTTGTCCTCGATCGACGGGCAGTAGCGCGGGCCGATGCCTTCGATCATGCCTGAATACATCGGCGAGCGATCGAGATTGGCAGCGATGATCTCGTGGGTACGCGCGTTGGTGTGGGTGATCCAGCAACTGACCTGCCGTGGGTGCAGGTCGGCGCTACCCATGAAGGACATTACCGGGATGGGCGTATCGCCTGGCTGTTCGGTCATCACCGAGTAGTCCACCGAGCGGCCATCGATACGTGGCGGCGTCCCGGTCTTGAGCCTGCCGACCCGCAGCGGCAGCTCGCGCAGGCGATGCGCCAGGGCGATCGACGGTGGATCACCGGCGCGGCCGCCGGAATGGTTCTGCAGACCGATGTGGATAAGCCCGCCAAGGAAGGTCCCGGTGGTCAGCACCACGGCATCGGCGAAGAAGCGCAGGCCCATCTGGGTCACCACGCCCTTGACCTGGTCCTGCTCGACGATCAGGTCGTCGCACGACTGCTGGAATATCCACAGGTTGGGCTGGTTTTCCAGGATCTCCCGCACGACCGCCTTGTAGATGGCGCGGTCGGCCTGGGCGCGAGTAGCGCGTACCGCCGGGCCCTTGCGGTTGTTCAGGACGCGGAACTGGATGCCGCTCTTGTCGGTGGCCAACGCCATGGCACCACCGAGCGCATCGATCTCCTTGACCAGATGGCTCTTGCCAATGCCACCAATTGCTGGGTTACAGCTCATGTGACCGAGGGTTTCCACGTTATGGGTCAGCAACAGGGTCTTGGCCCCCATGCGTGCCGACGCAAGCGCAGCCTCGGTACCGGCATGGCCGCCGCCGATGACGATCACTTCAAAACGGGAAGGGAAATCCACCACGCACCTCGTGCCTGTTTCGCGAATAGAGAAGGTAAGCCGCCAAGTATAGGGACTTCAGAGGGTTACAGGAAAGCGTTTGGACAATTTTTGATCAGCCTGTGGATGAACGGCAAGCAATAGACATCATGAAGAGAAATTAAGAAAAGCTTGTTTTTATGTTTATTCTTAAGCACCACACCTTCTGTGGATAAATCTCTACAAGCCTTTGTTTGCACGATGTACAGAGATTTTGAAAGCTGTTATCCAAAGGCCCTGAACCCTCTGTATAACTCTGTTCATCCTGTGGACTGAATGGTTCGTTATGCACAGGGCGGTTTATGCACAGGCATGCTGGACGGGTTATCAACGGAGCTGCCGATAGGTTTTCCACAGGGCTCCGAAGGATGGGACGCGCTTGGATGGGGTCATACGTTCGCACTGGAGGGAAGCCGGAAGGGCAAGCAGGGCTGGAAGCGAACGAGAAAGGCCGACGTCACTGAGGGACGCCGACCAGCTGTGAGCTATTTACCGATACAGAAACTCGAGAAGATACGGCCGAGCAGATCATCCGAGCTGAAGGCGCCAGTGATCTCGCCAAGCGCGTGCTGCGCCTGGCGCAAGTCTTCGGCCAACAATTCACCAGCACCAGCCAGAGTCAGCTGGTCACGCCCGTGCTCCAGATGCGAACTGGCCTGGCGCAGCGCTTCGAGATGACGTCGGCGAGCGCTGAAGCTGCTTTCGGCGGTCTGTTCATACCCCATGCAGGACTTGAGATGTTCGCGCAACAGATCGAGGCTCATGGCGTCCTGGTTGGCACTCAAGGTGAGCGTGACGTGGCCGTCGGCGCTTTGCTCGAGCCCGACCACCTCGCCACTCAGGTCGGCCTTGTTCCTGATCAGGGTGACCTTGGCGGCATCCGGTCGCTCGGCGAGGAATTCCGGCCACAGGGCGAAGGGATCGTTCGCTTCCGGCGCGGTACTGTCGACGACCAGCAGGATCCGGTCGGCTTCACCAATCGCTTTGAGGGCGCGCTGCACGCCTATCTGCTCCACCTGGTCCTCGGTGGCACGCAGACCCGCGGTATCCACCACATGCAGTGGCATGCCATCGATGTGGATATGTTCACGAAGAATGTCTCGAGTGGTGCCGGCGATATCGGTCACGATGGCGGCTTCACGTCCGGCCAGCAGGTTCAGCAGGCTGGACTTGCCGGCGTTCGGCCGGCCGGCGATCACCACGGTCATGCCATCGCGCAGCAGAGCGCCCTGCCCGGCCTCGTGCCGTACTGTGGACAACTCTTGGCGGACGGCGTCGAGCATCGACAGCACATGTCCGTCGGCCAGAAAGTCGATCTCTTCCTCGGGAAAGTCGATCGCCGCCTCGACATAGATCCGCAAGGCGATGAGCGCTTCGTTGAGCTTGTGCACACGTTGCGAGAACGCCCCTTGCAGCGAACGCAAGGCATTGCGTGCCGCCTGGGCCGAACTGGCTTCGATGAGGTCGGCGATGGCTTCGGCCTGGGCCAGGTCGAGCTTGTCATTGAGAAAAGCCCGCTCGCTGAACTCGCCAGGACGGGCAAGCCTGCAACCATGTTGCACACAGGCCTGCAGCAACATGTCCAGGACCACCGGGCCGCCATGTCCATGCAGTTCGAGCACATCCTCCCCGGTAAACGAATGCGGTCCCGGGAAGAATAACGAGATGCCCTCGTCGAGGACTTGTCCGTCTCCGCCACGCAACGGGCCATAGTGGGCATGGCGTGGCGTCAGGCTGCGTCCGGTGACGGCTTGCCCGACCTTTCCGGCAAGCGGACCGGATAGCCTTACGATACCGACTCCGCCACGTCCTTGGGCCGTGGCGATGGCGGCAATGGTTTCACGCGTGGTGTTCATGCTTGCAAGCCTCTACGACGATTCGACAGATAACAAAAACGCCCCCGAAGGGGCGTTTCATTCACAGGCTAGCGCAGTCTGCCATCAGGCAGTGGCTTTCTTGCCTGCTTCGATCCTGCGAGTGATGAACCACTGCTGGGTGATGGACAGGCAATTGTTCACCACCCAGTACAGCACGAGACCTGCCGGGAACCACAGGAAGAAGAAGGTGAAGATGATCGGCATCATTTTCATCACCTTGGCCTGCATCGGGTCCGGTGGGGTCGGGTTCAGACGCTGCTGGAGGAACATGGTCGCGCCCATGATGATCGGCAGGATGAAGAACGGATCCTTGATCGACAGGTCGGTGATCCACAGGATCCACGGAGCCTGACGCATCTCGACGCTTTCCAGCAAGACCCAGTACAAGGCCAGGAAGACCGGCATCTGCACCAGGATCGGCAGACAGCCGCCCAGCGGATTGATCTTCTCCTTCTTGTACAGCTCCATCATTGCCTGGGACATCTTCTGGCGATCATCGCCGAATTGTTCCTTCAGCGCCTGCAGGCGAGGCGAAACCGCGCGCATGCGCGCCATCGAACGATAGCTGGCAGCCGAGAGCGGGAAGAACAGGCCCTTGATCAGCATGGTCAGGACGATGATGGACCAGCCCCAGTTACCCAGCAGGCTGTGGATATGTTGCAGCAGCCAGAAGATCGGCTGGGCAATGAACCAGAGGAAGCCGTAGTCGACGGTCAGTTCCAGGCCTGGGGACAACTCCTTGAGCTTGGACTGGATCTTCGGCCCCGCATACAGCGTCGCGCTGGTCTGAGCCTGCGCGCCCGCTGCCACGTTCAGCGCAGGTCCGGTGTAGCCGATGATGTAGTTGCCCTGGCTGTCCTTGCGGGTCTGGACGATGTTGCTGTCCGACTTCTCGGGAATCCAGGCGGTCACGAAGTAATGCTGCAGCCAGGCGACCCAGCCACCAGCGACGGTTTCCTTCAGGCTGCCCTTGTCGATGTCCTTCATCGATACTTTCTTGTAGGGCTCCGAACTCGTCCACAAGGCCGCGCCCAGATAGGTGGCGGTGCCGGTGGCTGTGCTCGAGGAAGGGTCGGAACTGGCGTCGCGCTTGAGCTGGGCGAACAGGTTGCCGGTCCAGGCCTGGCCACTCTGGTTGTCGATCAGGTAGGTGACGGTCAGGTCGTACTCGCCACGCTTGAAGCTGAAGCGCTTGGTGTAGTTGACACCGTTGGCGCTGAACTTGAGATCGACGTCCAGCTGCTCCTGGCCATCGGCGAGCTGGTAGCTGCGCCGCTCGACGCTGTAGAGCGGACGACCGGAGGCGCGGGCATCGGGACCGTTGACACCGGTCAGACCGCTCTGGGCCAGGTAGGTGCGTTCGTTGCCATTGTCGAACAGCTGGAACGGAATGTCCGGATGGTCCTGGCGACGCGGGTACTGCGGCAGGTTGAGCTGGACGATGTCACCACCAACCGGATCGATAGCCAGGTCGAGCACATCGGTCCTGACCCGTACCAGGTCCTTGCTGACAGCGGCAGGCGCCAGTTCGGCAGGGCTGGAGTCGGTACCGGTGCTCGGCACGTCGGCGTTCGCGCCATCGTTGCCGGCCGGAACGGTATCAGGCAGGGCTGGAGCCACGTTGCTGGAAGCAGTCTGGGTCGGCAGGGCAGCTTGGCCATAGTCCTGGTTCCACTTGAGAACCAGTACATAGGACACGATTGCCAGGGCGACGATCAGGATCGTGCGTTTAATATCCATGATTACTCGGCTATCGAAGGGGTTCGGGAGGAAGCGGCAGGCGGAACCGGGTCGAATCCGCCGTCATTCCAGGGGTGACAGCGTCCCAGGCGACGAACGGTCAGCCACCCGCCACGCAAGAGGCCGTGTGTCTCGATGGCTTCATAGGCGTAACAGGAACAGGAGGGGTAGAAACGACAGTGACTGGCCATCAATGGACTGATGGCGTAACGGTAGAACTGGATCGGAACGAGGGCCAGCTTACGCATCGTGACTGTCTACCCTTGCGGAATCGGCATTCGGCGCTGGAGTGGGCCGAATGCGGACCAGGCGCTTCCAGAGTTTCGCGAAGTGTTGGTGCAATTCTGGGTTTTCTGTCTCGCCCAACCCTCTGCGCGCGACGATCACGATATCCCAACCTGCAAGCATCTGCTGGTTCAGTCGGAAGGAATCGCGCATCAAGCGTTTGAGACGATTGCGCTGAACGGCGAGCTTGACGCTCTTCTTGCCGATCACCAGGCCAAGCCGTGGATGATCCAGCCCGTTCTCGCGGGCAAGGATAAGCAGGTTTTTCCCTGGAACCTTGCCGGTTGGGGAGTCGAAGACCGCTTTGAAATGTCGGGGTGTAAGCAGTCGCTTTTCCCGACTGAAGTCCTGACTCACCACCTGTGCCGGAAAATCAGATGGCCAGACGCTTGCGGCCTTTGGCACGACGACGCGACAGAACGGCGCGGCCATTCTTGGTAGCCATACGAGCACGGAAACCGTGAGTGCGAGCGCGCTTGATGGTGCTTGGTTGGAAAGTACGTTTCATGGCGTGTTACCTGGTTCGTCGACAACGGGCCGGAATGGCCCCCGTTTTAAGAGACCGGCGATTCTAGAGAAACGAAGGCCGTAGGTCAATTTCCAACCAGCTGTCCCTATAAGGAATGCAACCCGAACGAGCGATTCCGGACAGGCGGTAGCTTGTCGGCGGGAGGATGAAACAGAAAAAATAAGAGAGACATATAAAAGCTTTTCTGAAGAACTTATAACGCTTAAGGCGACCTGTTTCTGTGGATAAGTAGGTGTGGAGCCGTTATCACGGGGCTTTGCCGAGATTTCAACCCTGTCGGTAACAGGTGCTGCGGATGTGACGAGGCTGGTAAAAGTCTGTGGATTAAATGGTGTCTTATCCACACCGATATTATCCACAGGCTTTCCGGTAGGGTTGTGCATAGTGCTCAGGTGGGTTTATCCACAGAGCTTACCCACAATCCTGAAGGGATCGAAAGGGACTGTTCGGGGCGATCAACGGTGCGCGACGCGAAGCCGCATGTGGATAAGTGGACCTGCGCCCGCTACAATAGGCCGCTTGTATTTGCCGTATGGCTTTCAATCAGGGGATATCCGTGTCAGTGGAACTTTGGCAGCAATGCGTGGAGCTTTTGCGCGACGAACTGCCTGCCCAGCAATTCAACACCTGGATCCGTCCGCTTCAGGTCGAAGCCGAGGGCGACGAGTTGCGTGTGTACGCACCCAACCGGTTCGTACTCGACTGGGTCAATGAAAAGTACCTAGGCCGTCTCCTGGAGCTGTTGGGTGAGCACGGCAGCGGCAGCATGCCTGCACTCTCCTTGTTGATAGGCAGTCGCCGCAGCTCGGCGCCGCGAGCCGCGCCCAATGCCCCGGTAAGCGCGGCAGTGGCACAATCGCTGGCGCAGCAGTCGGCCAAGCCCGCGGAGCGGAACGAACCTGCTGCCGCAGCTGCGGTGGCCACGACACCGGTCATCGACGGCGACGGCGCGGTGATTCAGGACAGTTTCGAAACCCTGGACGAGGCACCAGCGCCCCCCGCTCCTCCCGCCGGTGGTCGCGCCGAGCCGCGCACGGTGCAGGTCGAGGGCGCGCTCAAGCACACCAGCTACCTGAACCGCACGTTCACCTTCGAGACATTCGTCGAGGGCAAGTCCAACCAGCTGGCGCGTGCCGCGGCCTGGCAGGTCGCGGACAACCCCAAGCATGGTTACAACCCACTCTTCCTTTATGGAGGCGTAGGCCTGGGCAAGACCCACCTGATGCATGCCGTCGGCAACCATCTGCTGAAGAAGAACCCCAATGCCAAGGTCGTCTACCTGCATTCGGAGCGATTCGTCGCCGACATGGTCAAGGCCTTGCAGCTCAATGCGATCAACGAGTTCAAGCGCTTCTACCGCTCGGTGGACGCTCTGCTGATCGACGACATCCAGTTCTTCGCGCGCAAGGAACGTTCTCAGGAAGAGTTCTTCCACACGTTCAACGCCCTGCTCGAAGGTGGCCAGCAAGTCATTCTCACCAGTGACCGGTACCCCAAGGAGATCGAAGGACTCGAGGAGCGCCTCAAGTCGCGTTTCGGCTGGGGGCTGACCGTGGCGGTCGAGCCACCCGAACTCGAGACCCGCGTGGCCATCCTCATGAAGAAGGCCGATCAGGCCAAGGTCGAGCTGCCGCATGATGCGGCCTTCTTCATCGCCCAGCGCATCCGCTCCAACGTGCGTGAACTCGAAGGCGCCTTGAAGCGGGTCATTGCCCACTCCCATTTCATGGGCCGTGACATCACCATCGAGCTGATTCGCGAGTCGCTCAAGGATCTGCTGGCCCTGCAGGACAAGCTGGTGAGCGTGGATAACATCCAGCGCACCGTGGCCGAGTACTACAAGATCAAGATCTCCGATCTGCTGTCCAAGCGCCGATCCCGGTCGGTGGCGCGTCCTCGCCAGGTGGCCATGGCCTTGTCCAAGGAACTGACCAACCACAGCCTGCCGGAAATCGGCGACATGTTCGGCGGACGCGACCACACCACGGTCTTGCATGCGTGCCGCAAGATCAACGAACTCAAGGAATCCGACGCGGACATTCGCGAGGACTACAAGAACCTGCTGCGTACGCTGACGACCTGAAGCCCGTCAGCACAGCTTTTTGAAGGCAAGGACTAGACCATGCATTTCACCATTCAACGTGAAGCCCTGTTGAAACCCCTGCAACTGGTCGCGGGCGTCGTCGAGCGCCGCCAGACCTTGCCGGTATTGTCCAATGTGCTGCTGGTCGTCCAGGGCCAGCAGCTTTCGCTGACCGGTACCGACCTGGAAGTCGAGCTCATCGGCCGCGTACAACTCGAAGAGCCCGCCGAACCGGGCGAGATCACCGTGCCGGCGCGCAAGCTCATGGACATCTGCAAGAGCCTGCCCAGCGATGTGCTGATCGATATCAAGCTCGACGAGCAGAAGCTGCTGGTCAAGGCCGGCCGAAGCCGTTTCACCCTATCCACGCTGCCAGCCAACGATTTCCCTACGGTCGAGGAAGGCCCCGGCTCGTTGACCTGCAATCTCGAACAGAGTCGACTGCGTCGCCTGATCGAGCGCACCAGCTTCGCCATGGCCCAGCAGGACGTGCGCTACTACCTCAACGGCATGCTGCTCGAAGTGTCCACCGATACCTTGCGCGCCGTGGCTACCGATGGCCACAGGCTGGCCTTGTGCGCCATGCATGCGCCGGTCGGTCAGGCCGACCGGCACCAGGTGATCGTGCCACGCAAGGGCATCCTTGAGCTGGCGCGGTTGCTTACCGACCCGGAGGGCATGGTCAGTATCGTGCTGGGCCAGCATCATATCCGCGCGACGACCGGCGAGTTCACCTTCACCTCGAAGCTGGTGGATGGCAAGTTCCCCGATTACGAACGTGTCCTGCCCAAGGGTGGCGACAAACTGGTTATCGGTGATCGACAGCTGTTGCGCGAAGCCTTCAGCCGCACCGCAATTCTCTCGAACGAGAAATATCGAGGCATTCGCCTGCAGCTTGCCAGCGGCCAGATGAAGATCCAGGCCAACAACCCTGAGCAGGAAGAAGCGGAAGAGGAAATCAGCGTCGACTATAACGGCGCCTCGCTGGAAATCGGTTTCAACGTCAGCTATCTGCTGGATGTGCTGGGTGTGATGACCACCGAGCAGGTGCGTCTGATATTGTCCGATTCAAACAGCAGTGCGCTTTTGCAAGAAGCGGGCAACGACGATTCGTCCTATGTTGTCATGCCGATGCGTCTCTGATCCGCAGTAGGCTGAATGTCTCTTCGACGCGTTTCCGTCACCGCGGTGCGCAACCTGCACCCGGTGACCTTCAACCCCTCCCCGCGTATCAACATCCTGTATGGCGCCAACGGCAGCGGTAAGACCAGCGTTTTGGAGGCTATCCATCTGCTGGGCCTTGCACGCTCATTTCGCAGCACGCGCCTGAACCCGGTCATCCAGGATGACCAGCCTACCTGCACCGTCTTTGGCCAGGTCGATTTGCTCGAGGGTGGCGTCAGCAATCTGGGCATCTCAAGAGACCGTCACGGAGAATTCTCCATCCGCATCGACGGACAAAATGCCAGAAGCACCGCGCAGCTTGCCGAAATACTGCCGTTGCAGCTGATCAACCCAGACAGTTTTCGTTTGCTTGAAGGTGCGCCGAAGATCCGAAGGCAGTTTCTCGATTGGGGCGTGTTCCACGTGGAACCTCGCTTCCTGGCTACCTGGCAACGTCTGCAGAAGGCGCTGCGACAAAGAAACTCCTGGCTACGGCATGGTACAATCGACCCAGCTTCTCAAGCTGCCTGGGACCGGGAATTGTGTTTGGCCAGTGCAGAAATAGACGACTTCCGCCGTGACTATATCAAGTCCTTGAAACCGGTCTTCGAGCAGATTCTGAGCGAATTGATCGACCTCAAGGGACTCACGTTGAGCTATTACCGAGGCTGGGACAAGGATCGCGACCTGATGGACGTTCTTGCTTCGTCATTGGTGCGTGACCAACACCTCGGTCATACCCAGGCCGGGCCGCAACGAGCGGATCTTCGCCTGAGACTCGGTACCCACAACGCTGCGGATATCCTTTCCAGGGGACAGCAGAAACTGGTTGTCTGCGCCTTGCGGATCGCGCAAGGACATCTGGTCAGCCAGGCTCGTCGCGGCCAGTGCATTTACCTGGTGGATGATTTGCCGTCCGAGCTGGACGAGCAACATCGTAGAGCCTTGTGCCGCTTGCTTGAAGAATTGAACTGCCAGGTTTTCATCACCTGCGTAGATGACGACTTACTGAGGGACGGCTGGCAAAGCGAAACGCCAGTTGCCTTGTTCCACGTGGAACAAGGGCATATCACCCAGACCCACGACCATCGGGAGTGAAGGCATGAGCGACAATCAAACATACGACTCTTCCAGCATCAAGGTGCTGAAAGGGCTGGATGCCGTGCGTAAGCGCCCCGGCATGTACATTGGCGATACCGATGATGGAAGCGGCCTGCACCACATGGTCTTCGAGGTCGTCGATAACTCGATCGACGAAGCCTTGGCAGGTCATTGCGATGACATCACGGTGATCATTCATCCTGATGAATCGATCAGCGTACGCGACAACGGCCGGGGCATCCCGGTCGATGTACACAAGGAAGAAGGCGTGTCTGCAGCAGAGGTCATCATGACCGTGCTCCACGCTGGCGGCAAGTTCGATGACAACTCCTATAAGGTGTCAGGTGGCCTGCACGGTGTAGGTGTTTCGGTAGTGAATGCCTTGTCGGAAAAGCTGGTATTGACCGTACGTCGCAGCGGAAAGATCTGGGAGCAGACCTACGTGCACGGTGTGCCACAGGCGCCGATGGCCATCGTCGGTGACAGCGAGACCACCGGTACCCACATCCACTTCAAGCCTTCGGCGGAAACCTTCAAGAATATCCATTTCAGCTGGGACATCCTGGCCAAGCGGATTCGCGAGCTGTCATTCCTGAACTCTGGCGTTGGCATCCTTCTCAAGGATGAGCGCTCCGGCAAGGAAGAGTTCTTCAAGTACGAGGGGGGGCTGAGCGCTTTCGTCGAGTATCTGAATACCAACAAGAACCCGGTCAATGCCCAGGTCTTCCACTTCAATGTCCAGCGTGACGACGGGGTGGGCGTGGAAGTGGCCTTGCAGTGGAACGACAGTTTCAACGAGAACCTGTTGTGCTTCACCAACAACATTCCGCAGCGTGATGGCGGTACGCACCTGGTCGGCTTCCGTTCGGCCCTGACGCGCAACCTGAACAACTACATTGAGCAGGAAGGCCTGGCGAAGAAGAACAAGGTTTCCACCACCGGTGATGATGCGCGTGAGGGCTTGACCGCGATCATTTCCGTGAAGGTGCCCGATCCCAAGTTCAGCTCCCAGACCAAGGACAAGCTGGTTTCCTCGGAAGTGAAGACTGCCGTGGAACAGGAGATGAACAAGTACTTCGCGGACTTCCTGCTGGAGAATCCGAACGAAGCCAAGGCGGTCGTCGGCAAGATGATCGATGCGGCACGGGCGCGCGAGGCAGCGCGAAAAGCGCGGGAGATGACCCGTCGCAAGGGCGCCTTGGACATCGCGGGCTTGCCAGGCAAGCTGGCGGACTGTCAGGAAAAGGACCCTGCCCTTTCCGAACTCTACCTGGTGGAGGGTGACTCCGCCGGTGGTTCGGCAAAGCAAGGTCGCAACCGCAAGACCCAGGCCATCCTGCCGCTCAAGGGCAAGATCCTCAACGTCGAGAAAGCACGCTTCGACAAGATGATCTCGTCCCAGGAAGTGGGCACCCTGATCACTGCCTTGGGCTGCGGGATCGGCCGCGAAGAATACAACATCGACAAGCTGCGCTATCACAACATCATCATCATGACCGATGCTGACGTCGACGGTTCGCACATTCGTACCTTGCTGCTGACGTTCTTCTTCCGTCAGTTGCCGGAGCTGGTCGAGCGCGGCTACATCTATATTGCCCAGCCGCCACTGTACAAGGTCAAGAAAGGCAAGCAGGAGCAGTACATCAAGGACGACGAGGCCATGGAAGAATACATGACCCAGTCGGCCCTGGAAGACGCCAGCTTGCACCTGGACGAATCCGCACCTGCTGTGGCCGGTGTCGAGCTGGAGCGCCTGGTCAACGAGTTCCGCTCGGTGATGAAGACCCTCAAGCGTCTGTCGCGCCTGTATCCGCAGGAGCTGACCGAACACTTCATCTACCTGCCCGAAGTGACGCTCGAGCAACTGGGTGAGCATTCGGTCATGCAGGGTTGGCTGGACAAGTTCCAGGCGCGCCTGAACAACAGCCAGAAGTCCGGTTTGGTCTACAAGGCCAGCCTGCGTGAGGACAAGGAGCGCAATGTCTGGCTGCCTGAGGTCGAAATCACCTCGCACGGCCTGGCCAGCTATGTGACCTTCAACCGCGACTTCTTCGGCAGCAACGACTACCGTTCTGTCGTGACCCTGGGCGCCCGCCTCGCCACCCTGCTGGGTGAAGGTGCCTACGTCCAGCGTGGCGAGCGCAAGAAGTCTATCCAGGAGTTCAAGGAAGCCCTGGACTGGTTGATGAACGAGAGCACCAAGCGCCACACCATCCAGCGCTACAAGGGGTTGGGCGAGATGAACCCGGACCAGCTATGGGAAACCACCATGGATCCGAACGTGCGGCGCATGCTGAGGGTGACGATCGAGGACGCGATTGCCGCGGACCAGATCTTCAACACCCTGATGGGCGACGCAGTGGAACCGCGCCGCGAGTTCATCGAAGACAATGCGTTGGCGGTATCGAACCTGGACTTCTGATCCAACCGATGCGTCGTCAAGCCCCAGCCCGCGCTGGGGCTTTCTTTTTCTGGCTCACTGAGCCAGCAACTCCCCCTGCGCCCCGGCGCAGAGCTGCAACAGATAATCCCATACCACGCGCAAGCGAACCGACTTGTGCAGCTCCCGGCGCGTGCTGATCCAGTAGCTGCGCTGGATCGTCTCGCCAGGCAGTATGCGAACCAGCGTCGGGTCAAGGCGCGCCATGTAGTTGGGCAGCACCGCAATGCCGAGCCCGGCGCGCGCGGCCTGCTGCTGGGCGATCACGCTGGTGCTGCGAAACACTACGTTGGGCGTGCGACAGAAGCTGTTGAGCAATAGCAGCTCCTGGCTGAACAGCAGGTCGTCCACGTAACCGATCCAGCTGTGCCGCGCCAGGTCTTCCCGTGTCTCCAAGGGTGGCGCCTGGTCGAGGTACGTCCGGCTGGCATAGAGTGCCAGGCGATAGTCGGTAAGTTTGCGGGTGATCAGCAGGTCGGTGCCGGGCCGTTCCAGGTGGATGCTGATTTCCGCTTCGCGATTGAGAATGCTGACGAAGCGTGGCACGGCGACCAGTTCCACCTCAAGGCCAGGATAGCGTTCGAACAAGGCGTTCATGCGTGGCGTGAAGAACATGATGCCAATGCCTTCGGTTACCCCAAGACGGATCTTGCCCAGTGGCGTGATGCTCTGGGTAATTTCCTCCTGGGCCAGCAAGGCGACGTTCTCCATGGCTTCGGCATGCTTGAGCAGGGCCTGGCCCGAGGGCGTCAGGTCGAAGCCCTGGGCGTGCTGCACGAACAGCGCGGTGCCCAGGCTCTTCTCGATGTTCTCGATATGCCGGGCCACCGTGCTATGGGTGGTGTTCAGACGCTTGGCAGCCGTGAGCAGACGGCCGCTGCGCTGCAACTCGAGAAAGAACCGCAGATCATTCCAGTCGAACATGCTTTTCCTTGTGAAGCGGTCGTTCACGGGCGTTGTGTCAAAACGCACAGCAGTTGCGCGAAATCTAACGTTTTCACTGCGAAATTAATCAATAAGATTACAGGGGACAAGAACAATAAGCAGGCGCGAGGTTGCACATGCCATCAGCCGATTCTGTCTTCGATTACGTAATCGTGGGGGCCGGCCCCGCCGGTTGCCTACTGGCCAATCGACTTTCCGCGGACCCATCGTGCCGGGTGGCGCTGCTCGAAGCCGGCGGCCGTGATACCTATCCCTGGATCCATGTCCCTGTCGGTTATCTCTATTGCATCGGCAACCCGCGTACGGACTGGTGCTTCAAGACCGAGCCGCAGCCTGGCCTGGCAGGCCGCAGCCTGGGATATCCGCGAGGCAAGGTACTGGGAGGTTGCTCCTCGATCAACGGCATGATCTACATGCGTGGCCAGGCCGCCGACTATGACGGCTGGGCGGCACAAGGCAATCCAGGTTGGGCCTGGAAGGACGTGCTGCCGTTGTTCAAGGCCGGGGAAAATCATTTCGCCGGTGCGTGCGAAGCCCATGGTGCCGAGGGCGAATGGCGCGTGGAACAGCAGCGCTACAGCTGGCCGATCCTCGATGCATTCCGTGACGCCGCCGAGCAGTCCGGCATTGCCAAGATCGATGATTTCAACACCGGCGACAACCAGGGGTGCGGCTATTTCCAAGTCAACCAGCGCAGCGGCATCCGCTGGAATTCCGCCAAGGCGTTCCTGCGTCCGGTGCTGCGCCGTCCTAACCTCACCGTGCTGACCCAGGTCCAGGTCGATCGCATCCTGCTCGACACCACGCGCGCCAAGGCAGTCAGGGCCCTGCACGAAGGCCGCTGGCATGAGTTCGGGGCTCGTCGGGAAATCATCCTGTGTGCCGGTGCGGTGGGCTCGCCGGGCATCCTGCAACGCTCCGGCATTGGCCCGCGACGGCTGCTCGAAAGCCTCGGTATCGGAGTACGCCATGAGCTTCCCGGGGTTGGCGGCAACCTTCAGGATCATCTGCAACTACGGCTGATCTACCGGGTCCGTGATACCCGTACCCTGAACCAGATGGCCGGGAGTCTGTGGGGCAAGATGGGCATGGGCTTGCGTTATCTGTATGACCGTACCGGCCCGCTGGCCATGGCACCGAGCCAGCTGGGCGCGTTCGTCCGTTCCGGCCCCGAGCAGACCACGGCCAACCTGCAATACCACGTACAGCCGCTGTCCCTCGACCGGTTCGGCGAACCCTTGCACACCTTTCCGGCCTTTACCGCCTCGGTCTGCAACTTGCGCCCGATGAGTCGCGGCCGGGTGGATATCCGCTCCTGCGACATGGCCGAGCCACCCTCGATCGATCCCAACTACCTCAGCGACCCGCAGGATCTGCAGGTAGCCGCCGATGCCATCCGCCTGACTCGGCGAATCGTCCAGGCCCCTGCCCTTGCGCGGTTCGATCCCCAGGAATACCTGCCAGGCACGCATCTGCAAAGTACCGAGCAGCTTCACGAGGCGGCCAGCCAGATCGGCACGACCATCTTCCACCCCGTGGGCACCTGCCGCATGGGAAGCGGCACCCTCGATGTGGTCGACAGTCAGTTGCGGGTGCACGGCGTGCCTGGCCTGCGCATAGCCGATGCATCGATCATGCCGCTGATCGTTTCAGGCAATACCTGTTCACCGACGCTCATGATCGCTGAGAAGGCCGCTCGCCTGATACTCGATCAGGCCAAAAGCAGTACGTGCCTGATCGACGAGCGCGTTGTACCGGCACCCTGACCAGGGTACGGGCTTTATCGGCAGCCCAGCGGTCGGAGGCTGCCACAGTGGAACAACAACAATTATTCACTGGGGCCTGCGGGCCGAGGACAGCAACGATGTCGGACTACATCCAGGAACAGGGCGCGGCCGTGGCTCGCGCCGATCACCGTGAGGAGCGCAAGGTCATCTTCGCCTCCTCGCTGGGAACGGTCTTCGAATGGTATGACTTCTTTCTGTACGGGGCGTTGGCGGCCGTCATCAGCAAGCAGTTCTTCGCCGGCGTGAACGAAACCACGGCATTCATCTTCGCCCTGATGGCCTTCGCGGCAGGTTTCCTGGTAAGGCCCTTCGGCGCATTGGTATTCGGTCGCCTGGGTGACATGATCGGACGCAAATACACCTTCCTGGTCACCATCGTGCTCATGGGGCTGTCCACGTTCGCGGTCGGCCTGTTGCCCACTTATGCCAGCATTGGCATCGCCGCCCCCATCATCCTGGTGGTACTGCGCATGCTGCAAGGTCTGGCACTGGGCGGCGAGTACGGTGGGGCCGCCACCTACGTGGCCGAACACGCACCGCCTGGCAAGCGAGGCTTCCATACCGGGTTCATCCAGTCGACCGCGACGCTGGGGCTGCTGCTTTCGCTGGTCGTGGTGCTGGGCAGCCGCTATGTCAGCGGCGACGAGTTCGAGACCTGGGGCTGGCGCCTGCCCTTCCTGCTGTCGATCATCCTGCTCGCCATCTCGACCTGGATTCGCATGAGCATGGAAGAGTCGCCTGCCTTCGTGCGCATGAAGGCCGAAGGCAAGGTGAGCAAGTCGCCGATCCGCGAGTCGTTCACTTCCTGGCCCAACCTCAAGGTGGTGCTGACCGCTCTGTTCAGCATCAATGCCGGACAGGCGGTGACCTTCTACACCGCGCAGTTCTATGTGCTGTTCTTCATGACGCAAATGCTGAAGATGGATCCGGCCCAGGCCAACACGCTGCTCATCATCAGCGTCATCATCGGCGCGCCGTTCTTCGTCTTCTTCGGCTGGCTGTCGGATCGCGTCGGTCGCAAGCCGATCCTCATGCTTGGCTTGCTGTTGGCCACCGTACTGTACTTTCCTCTGTTCAAGGCGCTCAGTCATTACGCCAATCCCCAGATCGACGCTGCCAGCCGGCAGGCCCCTATCGTCGTCAGCGCCGATCCGCAAGGATGCACCTTCCAGTTCGATCCCGTCGGCAAGGCCCGTTTCGACAGCCCTTGCGACAAGGTCAAGACGTTCCTGGTCAAGCAGGGCCTGCCCTACAGCTCCAAGGATGTGACGGGTAGCGCGGTCACGGTGAGCATTGGCGAAACGACCATCGACGGCTACGACGAGGCCGCCATGCGCCAAGCGATCAGCGCGGCCGGTTATCCGGCCAAGGCCGATCCGGCGCAGGTCAACCAGGTCATGGTCGTGGTCTTGATCGTCGCGATGATCCTGATCGCCACCATGACCTACGGGCCCCTGGCCGCCGTGATGGTGGAGCTTTTCCCGACGCGCATACGCTACACCTCGATGTCCCTGCCCTATCACATTGGCAACGGCTGGTTTGGCGGATTCCTCCCAACCGTGTCCTTTGCCTTGGTGGTGTACACCGGGGATATCTTCTATGGATTGTGGTATCCCGTTTTGATCACGGGCGTCAGCCTGTTGGTTGGGATTTTCTGTCTCAAGGAAACGCGCAAGGTGGATATCGACAAGGTCTGAACCGCAACCATGAAAAACCGGCTTAAACGCCGGTTTTTTTATACCTCGGAAAAACTTATGCACGAATTTCAGAAATTCGTCATACACACAAATATCTTTTAAATTCAAAGAGTTACTGTGCTTTTAGGCAATTAATCCAAAAAAAGTACACAAGTTATCCACAATTCTAGGCGATTGGTTCGGATGGGTTCTCCGCAACCGGGGCAAGCGACCCCAAGGCGCGCTGGGTGGCCTCGTTCCAGGCAGCGACACGGTCATTGAGTTCTGCGATGGCGCGTGGGCCGCTGCCGTTGGCGAACATCGGTTCGCCAATCACCACCTCGATGGTCCCCGGCCGCTTGCCCCAGCCGTCACGTGGCCAGAACTTGCCGGCATTGTGGGCGATGGGCAGTACCGGCAAGCCAGCATTGACCGCCAGGGCAGTCCCGCCACGCGAGAATTTGCCAACCTGCCCATACGGCACACGCGTACCTTCAGGGAAGATCAGCACCCAGACACCCTCCTTGAGCAGGGCGTCGCCCTTGTTGGCTACCTGGCGCAAGGCTTCCTTGGGGTTGTCACGATTGATGGCGATGGGCCGCAGCATGGCCATGGCCCAGCCGAAGAACGGCACGTACAGCAGTTCACGCTTGAGCACCTGGCTCAAGGGTTCGAAATAGGCGGAGAGAAAAAACGTCTCCCAAGTACTCTGGTGGTTGGCCAGGATCACGCAGGGTTGCTGCGGCACGTTCTGCGCGCCAGTGATCTTGTAGCGGATCCCCAGTACGACACGCGCCAGCAGCACGGCGAAACGGCACCAGTACACGTTGATGAAGCGGTAGCGCTGACGGAAGGACAGCAGCGGTGCAACGATGAAACTCAGCGAGCACCACAGCAGCGAACTGGTCCCCAGCAGCAGGTAAAAAAGAAGGATTCTGATCGCCTGCAGGATCGACATAGTGACATGTACCATTTGCGGGGGTTGCCCGTCTTGAGAAGAGTGCGCCGAATGGCGCACTACCGAACCAGTGTTCCGGCAATCGCTGCCAGGTCGTCGAAAACCAGTGTGCCCTGCGGCACGCCCTTGTCCAGGGTCCGCGCGCCCTTGCCGGTCCTGACCAGGACTGGCTGGGCACCCACGGCCAGGGCGGCATCCAGGTCGCCCGTGCTGTCGCCGACGAACCATACCCCGGCCAGATCGACCTGGTAATGCTCGGCGATGGCTTGCAGCATGCCTGGCTTGGGCTTGCGACAGTCGCAGCTGTCGTCCGGACCATGCGGGCAGTGCACGATCAGCCCCAGTTCCCCACCCTGCTCGGCGACCAGCCCGCGCAGACGCGCATGCATGGCCTCGAGCGTGGACAAAGGATAGTAGCCGCGAGCGATGCCGGACTGGTTGGTGGCCACCGCCACCGTCCAGCCAGCCTTGCTCAACCGTGCGATCGCCTCGATCGAACCGGGGATGGGAATCCATTCCTCCAGCGACTTGATGTAGGCATCGGAGTCATGGTTGATCACTCCGTCTCGATCAAGGATCAGCAGCTTCAAGGCCCGGCTACCCCAGCAGCGAGATGTCGGCCACGCCCAGGAACAGGCCGCGCAGACGGCTGAGCAGGGCGTAACGGTTGGCGCGCACGCTGGCATCCTCGGCATTGACCATCACCGCCTCGAAGAAGGCGTCGACAGGTTCGCGCAAGGCGGCCAGGCGGGCCAGCGATTCCTTGTACTGGCGAGCCGCGGCCATGGGCTGCACGGCATGGTCGGCCTGCTGGATGGCCGAGTACAGGGAGAACTCGTTGGCGTTGTCGAAGTACTTTGGTTCGACCTGGGCGGCGATCGCGCCTTCGGCCTTGCTCAACAGGTTCGATACACGCTTGTTCACCGCCGCCAGGGCATCGGCCTCGGGCAGCTGGCGGAAAGCCTGCACAGCCTGTACGCGCTGGTCGAAGTCCAGGGCCGAGCCCGGCTTGAGTGCGCGCACCGACAGGTAGGTCGCCACATCGACGCCTTCGTCCTCATAGCGCGCGCGCAGACGGTCAAAGATGAACTCCAGCACCTGGTCGGCCAGGCCCGCTTCCTTGACCTTGCCGCCGTACTGGACGACGGCGAAGCTCACGGCATCGGTCAGGTCCAGGTCCAGCTGCTTGTCGATCAGGATGCGCAGGATGCCGAGCGCGGCACGACGCAGGGCGTACGGGTCCTTGCTGCCGGTAGGCAGCATGCCGATGCCGAAGATACCAACCAGGGTATCGAGCTTGTCGGCGATGGCGACCGCCGCGCCGGTCAAGGTCCTGGGCAGTTCGGCACCCGCACCGCGAGGCATGTACTGCTCGTTCAGCGCTTGCGCGACGTCTTCCGGCTCGCCGTCATGGGTGGCGTAGTAGTAACCGGCGATGCCCTGCATTTCCGGGAACTCGCCCACCATTTCGGTGGCCAGGTCGCACTTGGACAACAGGCCGGCACGACCGGCGCGCTGGGCATCGCCGCCCAGGTGCGGGGCGATGAATGCGGCCAGGCGCGAAACCCGCTCGGCCTTGTCGAACACGCTGCCCAGCTGGGCCTGGAACACCACGTTCTTCAAGCGCTCGTTGAAGCTTTCCAGCGGCTGTTTCTTGTCCTGGTTGAAGAAGAACTCGGCATCGGTCAGGCGTGGACGCACGACTTTCTCGTTGCCCAGCACGATCTGCCGCGGATCGCGGCTCTCGACGTTGGCCACGGTGATGAAGCGCGGCAGCAGCTTGCCTTCGCTGTCGAGCAGGCAGAAGTACTTCTGGTTGTCCTGCATGGTGGTGATCAGGGCTTCCTGCGGCACGTCGAGGAAGCGTTCCTCGAACGAGCACACCAGTGGCACCGGCCATTCGACCAGGGCGGTGACCTCGTCGAGCAGGCCCGGCGGCACGATCGCGCTACCTTCCTGCTGCATCGCCAGCTCCGCGGTACGCTTGGCGATCAGTTCGCGGCGCTCGGCGAAGTCGGCCAGCACATAGGCCTTGCGCAGGGCTTCCTGGTAGTCGGCGGGCATGCCGATGGTGACGTTTTCCGGGTGGTGGAAGCGGTGCCCGCGCGACTCGCGGCCGGCCTTCTGGCCCAGCAGGGTGCAATCGACCACCTGGTCACCGAGCAGCATCACCAGCCACTGGGTCGGACGGACGAATTCCTCGCGGCTGGCGCCCCAGCGCATGCGCTTGGGAATCGGCAGGTCGTTGAGCGAATCCTCGACGATGGTCGGCAGCAGACTGGCGCTCGGCTTGCCCGGAATGTGCTGGGAAAAGCGCAGCTTCGGGCCGCTCTGGTCGATGTCCGCCAGTTCGACACCGCACTTCTTGGCGAAGCCCAGGGCGGCCTGGGTCGGGTTGCCGTCGGCATCGAAGGCTGCCTGGCGAGGCGGGCCATCGATGTTGATGCTGCGGTCCGGCTGCTGCACGTCCAGCTGGCTGATCAGCACGGCCAGGCGGCGCGGCGCGGCGAAGACGCGCTTGCCGGTGTAGTTCAGGCCGGCGGCCTGCAGGCCCTTCTCGATGCCTGCCAGGAATGCGTCGCCGAGGCTGGCGAGCGCCTTGGGTGGCAGCTCTTCGGTGCCCAGTTCGACCAGGAAATCTTGTGCACTCATTGTGCCGCCTCCAGCTTAGCCAACACTTCGTCACGCAGTTCAGGGGGTGCCATCGGGAAGCCCAGGCGCGCACGGGCTTGCAGGTAGCTTTGCGCCACGTCGCGGGCCAGGGTCCGCACGCGCAGGATGTAGCGCTGGCGTTCGGTGACCGAGATGGCACGACGGGCATCGAGCAGGTTGAAGGTGTGCGAAGCCTTCAGCACCATTTCGTAGGTCGGCAGCGGCAGCTCCAGCTTGATCAGCCGGTTGGCCTCGCTTTCGTAGAAGTCGAACAGTTCGAAGAGCTTCTCGACGTTGGCGTGCTCGAAGTTGTAGGTCGACTGTTCCACCTCGTTCTGGTGGAACACATCGCCATAGGTGACCTTGCCGAACGGGCCGTCGGCCCATACCAGGTCATACACCGAATCGACCCCCTGCAGGTACATGGCCAGGCGCTCCAGGCCATAGGTGATCTCGCCGGTCACCGGGTAGCACTCGATGCCGCCGGCCTGCTGGAAGTAGGTGAACTGGGTGACCTCCATGCCGTTGAGCCAGATTTCCCAACCCAGGCCCCAGGCGCCGAGCGTCGGCGATTCCCAGTTGTCCTCGACGAAGCGCACGTCGTGCACCAGCGGGTCCAGACCGATCGCCTTCAGCGAGCCCAGGTAGAGTTCCTGGAAGTTGGCCGGGTTCGGCTTGAGCACCACTTGGAACTGGTAGTAGTGCTGCAGACGGTTGGGGTTTTCGCCATACCGTCCGTCGGCCGGGCGACGGCTGGGCTGCACGTAGGCGGCGTTCCAGCTTTCCGGGCCGACGGCGCGCAGGAACGTGGCGGTATGGAAAGTGCCGGCGCCTACTTCCATATCGTAGGGCTGAAGCACCACACAACCTTGCTCGGCCCAGTATTGCTGCAGGGCGAGGATCAGGTCTTGGAAGGTACGCACGGCTGGCGTAGGCTGGCTCACGAAATTCACCTGTATCGAGGGATGCGGATGTAAAGAGCGGGAGTATAACCCGATTCGTCCGTCCCTCTACCTTTGGAGCCTTATGCCACGCTGCTTTTGGTGTACCGAGGATCCGCTGTACCAGGCCTATCACGACGAGGAATGGGGGCGGCCGCAGCACGACCCGCGAGCCTTGTTCGAAATGCTCCTGCT
This sequence comes from Pseudomonas sp. Marseille-QA0332, assembly GCF_054950175.1. Taxonomy (NCBI): domain Bacteria; kingdom Pseudomonadati; phylum Pseudomonadota; class Gammaproteobacteria; order Pseudomonadales; family Pseudomonadaceae; genus Pseudomonas; species Pseudomonas sp. Marseille-QA0332. The sequence goes on along the minus strand of NZ_CM143106.1, from coordinate 3,435,916 downwards.
CGAAGGCTTCCAGGCCGGGTTGTCGTGGCTGACCGTGCTGCGCAAGCGCGAGCGCTACCGGGCAGTGCTGGACGGCTTCGACCCGCGGCGACTGGCATGCATGAGCGACCAACGCATCGAAGAACTGATGGGCGATCCGGGGATCATCCGCAACCGCCTCAAGCTGCAGGCCGTGCGCCGCAATGCCCAGGCCTGGCTCGAGCTGGAGCGGCCGGCGCACTGGCTATGGTCGTTCGTCGGTGGCCGACCCAAGGTCAATCATTTTCGTACCCGCGACGAGGTGCCGGCCGTGACGCCCGAGGCCATCGCCATGAGCAAGGCCCTGCGCAAGGCTGGCTTCACCTTCGTCGGCCCGACCATCTGCTACGCCTTCATGCAGGCCACCGGCATGGTCATGGACCACACCACCGATTGCGACCGCCATGCCGCACTGGCGCACGCTGCGGTTACAATGCCCGCCTTGCTCAACTGAGGAATCGGCCTGTGGAAAAGTTCAAGGGTGCCTTGATGGTCGGGGTGCTTCGATTGTTCGCCAAGCTGCCCTGGGGCGCGGTGCAGCGTGTCGGCGCCGGGATCGGCTGGTTGATGTGGAAGATTCCCAACGGTTCGCGCAACGTGGTGCGCATCAACCTGGCCAAGTGCTTTCCAGAGATGGACGCCCAGGCTCGCGAGCGGCTGGTCGGTCGAGCCCTGATGGACATCGGCAAGTCCTTCACCGAAAGCGCCTGTGCCTGGATCTGGCCGGCGCAGCGCTCGTTGGCGCTGGTGCGCGAAGTGCAGGGCCTGGAGGTGCTGCAGGCTGCGCTGGCTTCCGGCAAGGGCGTGGTGGGCATCACCAGTCACCTGGGCAACTGGGAGGTGCTGAACCATTTCTATTGCAACCAGTGCAAGCCGATCATCTTCTACCGTCCCCCGAAGCTCAAGGCCGTCGACGACCTGCTGCGCGAACAGCGGGTGCAGATGGGCAACCGGGTCGCGCCTTCGACCAAGGAAGGCATCCTCAGCATCATCAAGGAGGTTCGTCGTGGTGGCCAGGTGGGCATTCCCGCCGATCCGGAGCCAGCCGAGTCGGCCGGGGTCTTCGTGCCCTTCCTCGGCACCCAGGCGCTGACCAGCAAGTTCGTGCCCAACATGCTCGCTGGCGGCAAGGCGGTCGGCGTGTTCCTGCATGCCCTGCGACTGCCGGATGGTTCGGGCTTCAAGGTGATCCTCGAGGCCGCCCCCGAGGCGATGTACAGCGAGGATACCGCAACGGCCGTGGCCGCCATGAGCAAGGTGGTCGAACGCTATGTCCGGGATTATCCGAGCCAGTACATGTGGAGCATGAAGCGCTTCAAGAAACGGCCGGCCGGGGAAGCTCGCTGGTATTGAAAACAGCCTTGGCGTGACGCCGATTGCCCCCGCTCGTCCAACGCGCAGCAGGCAACGGCACGGGCAAGTCCGTCTTTCAGCCCTGCCTTGCCTTCTCCAGCTTCGCGAGGAACACCGTCATCTCCTTCTCGGCCTGCTTGTCGCCGTGCGCCTGGGCCGCCAGCACCCCGTGCTGCCAGGCCTGGCGGGCCGCCACGAGGTCTCCTCGAGCTTGTTGCGCCTTGCCCAGCAGCTTCCACGCTGCCGAATACTTCGGGTCGAACTCGACGCACCGCTGCAGGTGCGTCGCGGCCTGGGCCGCCTCGCCCTGGTCCAGCCAGGCCTTGCCCAGTCCAAAACGCAACAAGGCGTTATCCACACCCTTGGCCAGCATCTTTTCCAGCGACTCGCGCATGCGTGTGCTCCCGGATTGGTCTGAAAAGTCGCCGAGCCGGCGCCTTCGTACACAGCCTAGAAGAAACTCAGCCCTACATGGAAGAGCTTCTCCACATCGCGGATGTACTTCTTGTCGACCACGAACAGAATCACATGGTCGCCTGACTCGATCACCGTGTCGCCATGGGCGATCAGAACCTGCTGGTCCCGGATGATCGCACCGATGGTGGTGCCTTCTGGGAGCAGGATATCGCCTATCGCCTTGCCGACCACCTTGCTCGAGCGGGCATCGCCATGGGCGATCGCCTCGATGGCTTCGGCCGCGCCACGCCGCAGCGAATGCACGCTGACGATGTCGCCACGGCGCACATGGGCCAGCAAGGTACCGATGGTCGCCAGCTGTGGACTGATGGCCACGTCGATTTCGCCGCCCTGGACCAGGTCGACGTAGGCCGGGTTGTTGATCAGGGTCATCACCCTGCGGGTGCCGAGCCGCTTGGCCAACAGCGACGACATGATGTTGGCCTCGTCATCGTTGGTCAGCGCCAGGAAGATGTCGGCCTGGGCGATGTTCTCCTCGACCATCAGGTCGCGGTCCGAGGCGCTGCCTTGCAGGACCACGGTACTTTCCAGGTTGTCGGACAGATGCCGGCACCGGGCCAGGCTCTTCTCGATGATCTTTACCTGATAGCGACCTTCGATGGCTTCGGCCAGACGTTCGCCGATTTGCCCGCCGCCGGCGATGACCACCCGCTTGTTGCTTTCGTCGAGTCGGCGCAGCTCGCCCATCACGGCACGGATATCGTGCCTGGCGGCAATGAAGAAGACCTCGTCGTCGGCCTCGATGACCGTATCGCCCTGAGGCTTGATCGGCCGGTCACGGCGGAAGATCGCCGCGACCCGGGTGTCCACGTTCGGCATGTGCGCACGGATCTGGCGCAATTGCTGGCCGACCAGCGGGCCACCGTAGTAGGCCCGGACCGCCACCAGCTGAGCCTTGCCCCGAGCGAAGTCGATGACCTGCAGGGCGCCGGGGTGTTCGATCAGGCGGCTGATGTAGTTGGTCACCACCTGTTCCGGGCTGATCAGTACGTCGACCGGGATGGCCTCGTTGTCGAACAGTTCCTTGTGAGTCAGGTAGGACAGTTCACGGACCCGGGCGATCTTGGTCGGAGTGTGGAACAGGGTGTAGGCAACCTGGCAGGCGACCATGTTGGTCTCGTCGCTGTTGGTGACAGCGACCAGCATGTCTGCATCGTCGGCACCGGCCTGGCGCAATACGGTCGGTAGCGAGCCGCGCCCTTGCACGGTACGGATGTCCAGGCGGTCGCCCAGGTCGCGCAGGCGGTCGCCATCGGTGTCGACCACGGTGATGTCGTTGGCTTCGCTGGCCAGGTGCTCGGCCAGGGTACCGCCAACCTGACCGGCGCCAAGGATGATGATCTTCATCCGCGAGTCCCTTCGCTGTGCCGCTGAGCGTGAGCGGCGATCTTGATCAGCTTGGCATAGTAGAAACCGTCGTGGCCGCCTTCTTCGGCCAGCAGCTGGCGCCCATGGGGCTGGCGCAGGCCGGCGTCGGTCGTCAGGTCGAGCTCGCGGGCACCCGGGGTACGGGCCAGGAAAGCCTCGATCACCTCGGTGTTTTCCGTTGGCAGGCTGGAGCAGGTGGCATAGAGCAGCACGCCGCCGACTTCCAGGGTCGGCCACAGGGCATCGAGCAGCTCGCCTTGCAAGGCTGCGAGCGCGGCAATGTCATCGGGCTGGCGGGTCAGCTTGATGTCCGGGTGGCGGCGAATCACGCCGGTCGCCGAGCAGGGTGCGTCCAGCAGGATGCGCTGGAACGGCTGACCATCCCACCAGCTGGCGGTATCGCGGGCATCGCAGGCCAGCAGTTGCGCATCCAGGCCCAGGCGCTCGAGATTCTCGCGCACGCGTGCCAGGCGCTTGGCTTCCAGATCGATGGCCAGCACCGCGCCGAGGCCGGGCTGCGCTTCGAGCAGGTGGCAGGTCTTGCCCCCCGGTGCACAGCAGGCATCCAGCACCCGTTGGCCTGGCGCCAGGTCGAGCAGTTCGGCGGCCAGCTGCGCGGCTTCGTCCTGGACACTGATCCAGCCCTCGGCGAAGCCGGGCAGGCTGCGCACGTCGCAGGCCTGAGCGAGCACGATGCCATCGCGGGAATGGCGGCATGGGGTGGCCTCGATGCCGGCTTCGGCGAGCAGCGCCAGATAGGCATCCCGGGCGTGGTGGCGGCGGTTGACCCGCAGGATCATGGGCGGATGGGCATTGTTGGCCGCGCAAATGGCTTCCCAGCGCTCGGGCCAGGATGCCTTGAGCGCCTTCTGCAACCAGCGCGGATGCGCGGTACGCACGACCGGATCGCGTTCCAGGCCGGCCAGGATGGTTTCGCCCTCGCGTTGCGCACGACGCAGCACGGCATTGAGCAAACCCTTGGCCCAGGGTTTCCTGAGCTTGTCGGCGCAGCCAACGGTTTCGGCGATCGCCGCATGGGCGGGAATACGGGTGTGAAACAGCTGGTACAGCCCCACCAGCAGCAACGCCTGCACGTCGCTGTCGGCGCTCTTGAAAGGTTTCTGCAACAGTTGCGCGGCCAGCAGGTCCAGCCGGGGCTGCCAACGGGCCGTACCGAAGGCCAGGTCCTGGGTCAGGCCACGATCGCGTTCGTCGACCTTGTCCAGTTGCGCGGGAAGCGAGCTGTTCAACGATGCCTTGCCGCTCAGGACAGCGGCCAGGGCGCGGGCGGCAGCCAGGCGCGGATTCATTGGCCCAGTACCTTGCCGCTGGCGAATTTATCGCGGCGGCTGTTGAGCAGGTCGGCGAAGCTCAATGGCTTGCCACCTGGCAGTTGCAGGCGCGTCAGGCGCAGCGCCTGTTCGCCACAGGCGACGACCAGGCCGTCCTTGGTGGCGGCCAGTATTTCCCCAGGCGTGCCACTACCTGTGGACAACTCGGCGGCGAGCACCTTGACGGTCTCGGCGTCCAGCGTGCTATGGCAGACCGGCCAGGGATTGAAGGCACGAACCAGGCGTTCGAGTTCTGCAGCCGGAAGGCGCCAGTCGATCCTGGCTTCGTCCTTGTCGAGCTTGTGGGCATAAGTGGCCAGGTGGTCATCCTGCACTTCCCCTGGCAGCGAGCCTTCAGCCAGTCCGGCGATGGCCTGCAGCACCGCCGCAGGTCCCAGGTTCGCCAGGCGGTCGTGCAGGCTGCCGCCGGTATCGTCGCTGCCGATCGGCGTGCTGACCTTGAGCAGCATCGGCCCGGTGTCCAGGCCGGCTTCCATGCGCATCACGGTGACACCGCTTTCGGCGTCGCCCGCTTGCACGGCGCGCTGGATCGGCGCGGCCCCACGCCAGCGTGGCAGCAGCGAGGCGTGGCTGTTGATGCAGCCAAGGCGCGGGATGTCCAGAACCGCCTGCGGCAGGATCAGGCCATAGGCGACCACCACCATCAGGTCCGGTGCCAGCGCCTGCAGTTCGGCCTGGGCCTGGGCATCACGCAAGGACGGCGGTTGGAAGACCGGAATGTCATGGGCCAGCGCCAGTTGCTTGACCGGGCTGGGCATGAGCTTCTGGCCGCGACCGGCGGGGCGGTCTGGCTGGGTATAGACAGCCACCACGTCATGGGGACTGTCGAGCAGGGCCTTGAGGTGTTCGGCGGCGAACTCAGGGGTACCCGCAAAGACGATGCGCATGGTGTTCTCGCTTGCAAAAGAAAAAGGCTTGCCGGAGCAAGCCTTCTGGATAGTGGGGGTTACGCTTGCTGGCGGTGCTGCTTTTCCAGCTTCTTCTTGATCCGGTCACGCTTGAGCTGCGACAGGTAGTCGACGAACAGCTTGCCGTTGAGGTGATCGCACTCATGCTGGATGCACACGGCGAGCAGCCCTTCGGCGATCAGCTCGTAGGGTTTGCCGTCGCGGTCGAGCGCCTTGACCTTGACCTGCAGCGGGCGGTCGACGTTCTCGTAGAAACCAGGCACCGACAGGCAACCTTCCTGGTACTGGCCCATGTCCTGGGTCAGCTCTTCGAGCTCGGGGTTGATGAAGACCCGAGGCTCGCTGCGATCTTCGCTCAGGTCCATGACGATCACGCGCTTGTGGACATTGACCTGGGTGGCGGCCAGGCCGATGCCGGGCGCCTCGTACATGGTTTCAAACATGTCGTCGATCAGCTGGCGCAGGGCGTCGTCGACTTCCGTCACCGGTTTGGCGACGGTGCGCAGGCGCGGATCCGGGAATTCGAGGATGTTCAAGATGGCCATAGTCTGTGACGTACTGTGCGTTCGGTTGAAAACTGAACACACATAATAAAGGGAATCGTGGCATTCGGCACCTGGCAAAGCTCGGCTAGGGTATGAGCGGCCGTCTGTACACACATGTGATGGACAGCTTTTCAAATCATTATCAACAGAGTTATCCACAGGTTGTCAGCCTGGGACGAACCTGTGTCGATCAAGGAAGATCCGCATGTCCAGCCCTGCTTTTCCAGACTGTTCCCCCGCCGAGCTCGAAGCGCGCCTGCGTATCCATCGTCTGCCCGAGCTGGGTCCGCAGCGCTTTCGCACACTGATCCAGGCCTTCGGCAATGCCTCTTCGGCCCTGGGTGCGCCTGCCAGCGCCTGGCAGGCGCTGGGCCTTCCGCCAGCCTGCAGCGAGGCCCGCCGCAGCCCCGAGGTACGTGACGGTGCCGCCGCGGCAATGGCCTGGCTAGAGCGGCCGAACCAGCATTTGCTGATGTGGGACGATGCCGCCTACCCGCCCTTGCTGGCGGAAATCGATGCACCGCCACCGCTGCTGTTCGTGGCAGGCGACCCGCAGCTGCTGGAGCGTCCACAGCTGGCGGTCGTCGGCAGCCGCCGCGCCTCGCCGCCAGCGCTCGACACCGCGGCGGCGTTTTCCCGCTGCCTGGCGCAGGCAGGTTTCTGCATCACCAGCGGCCTGGCCCTGGGTATCGATGGGGCTGCCCACCAGGCGGCGATGAAAGCCGGTGGGCATACCATCGGGGTGTTGGGAACAGGCTTGCAGAAACTTTATCCACAGCGCCACCGCAGCCTGGCGCAAGCCATGATCGACGTCGGTAGCGCGGTGGTTTCCGAGTTCCCGCTGGACGCCGGTCCGCTCGCTGGCAACTTTCCGCGACGCAACCGGATCATCAGCGGCTTGTCGCTGGGTGTGCTGGTGGTCGAGGCCAGCCTGGCCAGCGGCTCGTTGATCACGGCGCGACTGGCGGCCGAACAGGGACGCGAGGTGTATGCGATTCCCGGCTCGATTCATCACCCTGGCGCGAAAGGCTGTCATCAGTTGATCCGCGACGGCGCCCTGCTGGTGGAAAGCGTCGAGCAGATCCTCGACAGCTTGCGTGGCTGGCAGAACTTGCCGCCGGCGCCTGTGGAAAATCCCTCCCATCCCTTGCTGGCGCTGCTGCACGCGGCGCCCCAGACTGCCGAAGGGCTGGCCCATGGCAGCGGCCAGCCGCTTGCCCAGGTGCTGGCCAGCCTGACGGAACTGGAGCTGGAGGGGCGGGTCAGCAACGAAGCCGGACGTTGGTTTGCCCGGTGCGTCTGAGTAAACTGCACGACGAAATTCTCGGGAGAGCGAACATGGTCAGCAGTTGGCGTGTGCAACAAGCCGCGCGTGAGATTCGGGCAGGCGCGGTGATCGCCTATCCCACGGAGGCGGTCTGGGGCCTGGGCTGCGATCCATGGAACGAAGACGCGGTGTATCGCCTGCTGGCGCTCAAGTCGCGTCCTGTGGACAAGGGCCTGATCCTGGTGGCCGACAACATCCGCCAGTTCGACTTCCTGTTCGAGGGCTTCCCCGAAGCGTGGATCGACCGCATGGCCAGTACCTGGCCTGGCCCGAACACCTGGCTGGTACCGCACCAGGACCTGCTGCCCGAGTGGGTGACCGGCCAGCATGACACCGTGGCCCTGCGCGTGAGCGATCATCCCCAGGTCGGCGAACTGTGCGCCCTGGTCGGGCCGTTGATCTCCACCTCGGCCAACCCGGCAGGTCGCCCCGCTGCCAGGACCCGGCTGCGGGTCGAGCAGTATTTCCACGGCGACCTGGACCACGTGCTCGGTGGTGCGCTGGGGGGCAGAAAGAACCCGAGCGTCATTCGCAACCTGATCACTGGCGAAGTCGTGCGGCCAGGTTGAAGGGCCAGCCGAGGCCGGTCGCGCGGCGCCTGGCAGCGGCCCGGCGGCGCGCTACGGCGCGTCTGTCGGCCACGGTCGAGGATTGCGCGGCGCTGCCTGTGGACCCGCGTTGCGACACCTGCATCCCCTGCAGGAAGCTGGAATGCCCCAGCGAGCGTGCTGGAGCCTTCCTCGAAGCCTGTCTGACCGATAGCTAGCGAAAGACCTACGGACCCTGTCGATTGCCTTGGGTTCGCATCGCCAGGCACTGGCGCAGCCGGGGGCCGCCAAGCGACCCCGAACCACTTCAGGGCAGCAGTACCGTCGACCCGACGGTGCGCCTGGCCGACAGCTCGCGCTGGGCCTTGGCCGCCTCGTCCAGCGGGTAGCGCTGCTGGATGTCCACTTTCAGCTTGCCGCTGGCGATCATGCCAAACAGGTCATCGGCCATGGCCTGGGTGTTCTGCGCGTTATCGGCGTAGGTCGCCAGGGTCGGGCGAGTGACGTAGAGCGAGCCCTTCTGCGCCAGGATCCCCAGGTTGACGCCGCTGACCGCGCCCGAGGCATTGCCGAAGCTGACCATCAGCCCGCGCGGCTGCAGGCAGTCGAGCGAGGTCAGCCAGGTATCGGCACCGACCCCGTCGTAGACCACCGGGCATTTCTTGCCCGCGGTCAGCTCGAGCACGCGCTTGGCGACGTCCTCGCGGCTGTAGTCGATGGTCTCCCAGGCACCCAGCGCCTTGGCGCGCTCGGCTTTTTCCGGCGAGCCGACCGTGCCGATCAGGCGCGCGCCGAGGGCCTTGGCCCATTGGCAGGCCAGGGAGCCGACACCACCGGCAGCAGCATGGAACAGGATGATGTCATCCGGCTGCACGGCGTAGGTCTGCTTGAGCAGGTACTGGACCGTCAGGCCCTTGAGCATCACCGCGGCGGCCTGTTCGAAGCTGATGGCCTCGGGCAGCTTGACCAGGTTGGCCTCCGGCAGGGTGTGGACCTCGCTGTAGGCACCCAGCGGTCCGACCGCATAGGCCACGCGATCGCCGACCCTCAGTCGGGTCACCTCCTCGCCCACCGCCTCGACCACGCCGGCGCCTTCGGTACCCAGTCCGGAAGGCAGCGATGGCGGCGCATACAAGCCATCACGGAAATAGGTATCGATGAAATTCAGGCCGATCGCCCGGTTGCGCACGCGCACTTGTCGCGGGCCTGGGTCGGCTGGCTCGAAGTCCACCAGTTGCAGGACCTCCGGGCCGCCATGCTGGGCGAATTGTATACGCTTGGGCATCTTGCACTCCTGTCGTCGGGCTCAGGGAAGGCTTTCTATCTGGCGCCTTTGCCGGCCTGTCGTCAACTGCGGCGCGCCGCCAGCCAGTGGTATGCTAGCGGCCAAATCCTTCCCTGCCATGCCCAGGTGACCCGATGACCAGCCGTACCGAGGCCGTGAAGGCCTATCTGCTCGATCTGCAAGACCGCATCTGCACCGCCCTGGAGGATGAGGACGGTGGCGCCCGTTTCGTCGAGGATGCCTGGGTGCGCGAGGCAGGTGGCGGAGGCCGCACGCGGGTCATCGGCCAGGGCGCGCTGATCGAGAAAGGTGGCGTGAACTTCTCCCACGTGTTCGGTGCCGGTCTGCCGCCATCGGCCAGCGCCCATCGCCCCGAGCTTGCCGGGCGTGGCTTCGAGGCCCTTGGCGTATCGTTGGTGATCCACCCGCATAACCCGCATGTCCCGACTTCGCATGCCAACGTGCGCTTCTTCATCGCCGAAAAGGAAGGCGAGGAAGCGGTCTGGTGGTTCGGTGGCGGCTTCGACCTGACCCCCTACTATGGTCACGAGGAAGACTGCGTGCACTGGCATCGGGTCGCCGAGCGGGCCTGCGCGCCCTTCGGGGCCGATGTCTACCCGCGCTACAAGGCCTGGTGCGACCGTTACTTCCATCTCAGGCACCGCGGTGAGCCACGCGGGATCGGTGGGCTGTTCTTCGATGACCTGAACGAATGGGATTTCGATACCTGCTTCGCTTTCATCCGCGCCATCGGCGATGCCTACCTGGAGGCCTACCTGCCCATCGTGCGACGTCGCAAGCACACCCCTTATACCGAGCAGCAGCGTGAGTTCCAGGAGTACCGTCGCGGTCGCTACGTGGAGTTCAACCTGGTCTACGACCGCGGCACCCTGTTCGGCCTGCAATCGGGCGGGCGTACCGAATCGATCCTGATGTCACTGCCGCCGCAAGTGCGCTGGGGCTACGATTGGAAGGCCGCTCCCGGCAGCGAGGAAGCGCGCTTGACCGACTATTTCCTCACCGACCGTGACTGGCTCGGCCAGTGACCCTTGTGCATGACCCAGGAGCTTCCATGGACCAGTACGTCGTTTTCGGCAATCCGATCGGCCACAGCAAGTCGCCATTCATCCATCGGCTATTCGCCAGGCAGACTGGCCAGGCGCTGGAATACAGCACCGTGCTGGCGCCCATCGATGGGTTCAGCGATTGTGCCTTGGGATTCTTCAAGCAAGGCCAGGGGGCGAACGTCACCGTGCCGTTCAAGGAGCAAGCGTATCGCCTGTGCGACAGCCTGACGCCACGCGCGCGACGAGCCGCTGCGGTGAACACCCTGACCAGGCTGGAGGACGGTTCCTTGCAGGGGGACAACACCGACGGTGCCGGGCTGGTGCGCGACCTGACGGTCAACGCCGGGGTCGAGCTGGCCGGCAAGCGGATCCTGATCCTGGGGGCCGGTGGCGCCGTGCGCGGTGTGCTCGAGCCGATCCTGGCGCAACGGCCCAGGTTGTTGCTGATCGCCAACCGCACCGTGGAGAAGGCCGAGCACCTGGCTCTGGAGTTCGCCGACCTGGGAGCGGTGGTCGCCAGCGGCTTCGCCTCGCTCGATAAGCCGGTCGACCTGATCATCAACGCCACCTCCGCCAGCCTGTCCGGCGAGCTTCCTCCGCTTGCCGACAGCCTGGTCGAGCCTGGGCGCACGGTGTGCTACGACATGATGTATGGCAAGGATCCGACGCCGTTCTGCCAATGGGCCACGCGGCTGGGCGCGGCGAAGGTGCTCGATGGGCTGGGCATGCTCGCCGAACAGGCAGCCGAGGCCTTCGCAGGTTGGCGCGGGGTACGGCCAGAGACTGGCCCGGTACTGGAGGAGCTGCGCCGACAACTGGCCCAGGGATGAGCGTGGCCAGCGTCGGCTGGCCGGTTGCAGCCTCACCCCTGGCCATCGAAACGAATCGGGCACGCCTGCGCCCCTTCGAGCCTTTGCAGTTCCTCGATCACCTGTGGGCGGGCGCGCTGCAGGGTCAGGTTGCCTCCGGCACGCCTCAGCCGGCGCGCTTCGCGATGCAGCATGTCCACGCCCGAATAGTCGATGAAGTTGATCTGCCGGGCGTCGATGATCACATGCGGGCCCTGGCAGCGTTGCAGGCGTACCTGCAGATAATGCGCGGCGCCGAAGAAGATCGAGCCGCCGACCCGTAGCACGTCGGCGTCGCCTTCCCTGCCCTGCTGCACGCGGGGCCGCGAGGTGCGCTTGAGGTAGAAGAACAGCGAGGCCAGCACCCCGGCATAGATCGCTGTCTGCAGTTCCAGCAGCAAGGTGGCGCCTGCCGTCAGGGCCATGACCGCGAACTCGGAGCGGCTGACCCGGAACAGCGCACGAATGGCCCGATGATCGACCAGCCCCCAGCAGATCAGCAGGATGCTGCCAGCCATGGCCGGAATCGGCAGATGGGCGATCAGGCCGGCACCCGCCACGGCGAACAGTGCCACCCAGCCGGCCGAGAACACCCCGGCCATGGGCGAGCGAGCACCGGCGTCAAGGCTCAGCCCGGAGCGGGTGAAGGAACCGGATGACAGGTAACCGGAAAAGAACGGGCCGATGATGTTCGACAGCCCTTGGGCGCGGATTTCCTGGTCGGCATCGATCAGCTGCTCGGAGCGAGCCGAGAGCGAGCGCGCGATGGACAGGCTGGTGACCAGCCCAAGCATGCCCACCGCCACCGCGCTGGGCAGCAGGCGCAGGAGCAGCTCCAGATCGAGCAGGGGCAGACCGGCCAGTGGTGGCAGTTGTCCGACGAACGCCGGCACGCGCGGTACCTGGCCGAACAGGCTGGGCAGCGACCAGGCGGCCAGGCTGACCAGCACCAGGCTTATCAACAGGCCCGGCCAGCGTGGACGCCAGGACTTGAGCACAAGCCCGATCAACAGGGTGCAAAGGCCCAGGGTCAGCGAAGGCAGGTCCACTTCGCCTGCATGACGCGCCAGGTCCTGCACGCTCTTGAGTGCCGTCGCCTGGCTGGCCAGGTCCAGACCCAGCAGATTGGGCAACTGGCCCAGGGCGATCACCACCGCCGCGCCCAGGGTGAAGCCCAGGACCACCGAGTGCGAGACGAAATTGACCAGCGTGCCGAAGCGCAGCAGCCCGAGCAGCAGCTGGAATGCACCGCCGAGAAAGGTCAACAGCAATACCAAGGTGATGTAGTCGGCACTACCAGGCAGGGCCAGGGGGCTGATGCCCGCGTAGAGCACGATCGAGATCGCCGCGGTCGGGCCGCAGATCAGATGCCAGGACGAGCCCCACAGGGACGCCACCAGCACCGGAACGATGGCGGCGTACAAGCCGTATTCGGCGGGCAGGCCAGCGATCAGCGCGTAGGCGATCGATTGTGGCAGGGCCAGGATGGCGCCGCTCAGGCCGACCAGCAGATCCTGGCGCAGGCTGCGACGCGTCAGCAGGGGCAGCCAGTCGAGAAGGGGCAGCAGGTAGTTCGAGCGGCGCATGGTCGGGTGTCGATCCTCGAAGCTGGAGGGACTCAGGGTGAAGGCAGTCGAGCCGAGCTGCAAGCATTGGCAAGTGCCCAGACCTCGGCCTGACCTTCATAACGCCTTCTTCACTGCCTCCAGCGCATCGCCACCCGCCTTGTCGGTGACACCTGCCAGCCAGCCTGTCAGGCGCTCGGGATGCGCCTTGATCCAAGCCTTGGCAGCCGTGTCGAAGCTGAGCCTTTTATCCACAACCTCGGCCATGATGGCGTTTTCCATGTCCAGGTCGAACTTGAGGTTCTCCAGTAACCTGGCGGCATTGGGGCAGGCTTGTGGATAACCTCGACGCGCCACTGTGTATACCTCGCCCTTGCTACCGAACCATTTCTCGCCTCCCGAGAGATAGTGCATCTTCAGCTGCACGTTCATCGGATGAGGGGTCCAGCCGAGAAAGACGATGAACTGCTGCTTCTGCGTTGCCCGCTTGACCTGGGCGAGCATCGCCTGTTCGCTGGATTCCACCAGTTTCCACTCCTCGAGATCGAAGGCGTTCTGGTCGATCAGTTCCTGCAGCGAAAGATTGGCCGGGGCGCCGGAACCTATGCCGTAGAGTTTCCTGCCGAACTGGCTGGCATGCTTGTGCAAGTCGGAGAAGTCCTTCACCCCGGCAGCCCAGACGTAATCAGGTACCGCCAGGGTGAACTGGGTGCCTTCCAGGTTACGGGCCAGTCGCTGGACGTCGCCAGTGGCGATGAACTTGTCGTGAAAGCCTTGGTGGGCTGGCATCCAGTTGCCGAGAAACGCATCGATACGCCCATCCTTGAGCCCTCCATAGATGATCGGAACGGCCAGGCTGTCGATCCTGACTTCATAGCCAAGACTTCCCAGCAGCAGGCGGGCCACGGCATTGGTCGTCGCGATGTCGCTCCAGCCAGGGTCGGCCAGCTTCACGGCAGTGCATTGCGCGTCGGAATCGACGTCGGCCATGGCATGGGTGCACAGACAGAAAACCAGGGCGAGCACGCTTGTGGAAAACTTTTTCATGGCGGCCTCTCTAGTCGATCGATGGGACGGGCTGTGGATAACGTGCCTTGCGCTCGAGGTCGTCGAGATCGATGTGGTTGCGCATGTACTGCTGGCTGGCGTCCACCCAAGGTTGATGGTCCCAGCTTTTCAGCTTGCCGATGGCCAAGGCTTCGGCCACCAGTCGGCGACGACGTTGACTGGCCAGTACCTGCTGGCGCAGCCTGGGCATGTCCCAGCGCTGGCGAGCTTGCTCGGCGAACGCCTGGAGCGGTACCTGGTGCTCGGGGCTGCTGGCCAGGTTCTGCCGTTCGTGCGGGTCACGGCTCAGGTCATAGAGTAGCCAAGGGTCTTCCTCGCTGTAGATGAACTTGTACGCGCCCCGGCGGATCATCATCAGCGGGCCGGTGGTGCCTTCGGCCATGTATTCGCCGATCACCTCGTCATGACCGCCCTGACCCTGCAGATGGCCCAGCAACGAACGGCCATCGAGCGGCAGGTCCGGTTCAGGCGTTGCGCCGGCCAGTTCCACCAGGGTCGGCAGCAGGTCGCAGGTAGAGACGGCTTGCGTTACCCGGCGCGCAGCGAACCTTGTGGGCGCATGGATCAGCAACGGGACGCGCGCGGACATCTCGAACCAGTGCATCTTGTACCACAGGCCACGCTCGCCAAGCATGTCGCCGTGGTCGCCGGAAAAGACGACTATCGTGTCGTCGGCCAGGCCACACTCCTCGAGCGTGCGCAGCAGCGCGCCAATGTTGTCGTCGATATAGCTGCAAGCACCGAAGTAGGCACGTCGAGCTGCGCGGATCCGCGCCTGCGGCAGTGGCTTGTCCCAGAGATCGTAGACCTTCAGCAGGCGTTGGGAATGAGGGTCCTGTGCGTCCTGCGGCAAGGCTTCGGGCATGGGGATGTCCACGCCCTGGTAGAGATCCCAGTAGCGTTGAGCAATGGTGTAGGGATCGTGGGGATGGGTCATGGACACGGTGAGGCAGAACGGCTGATCGGCGGCGGCTCGCACATGGTCATAGAGGTACTGGCGCGCCTTGAATACCACCTCGTCATCGAAATCCAGCTGGTTGGTGCGCACGCACGGCCCGGCCTGCCACACCGATGACATGTTGTGGTACCAGCTTGGCCGATGCTCGGGCTGGTCCCAGTTGACCGTCCAGCCGTAGTCGGCCGGGTAGATGTCGCTGGTCAGGCGTTCCTCGTACCCGTGCAACTGGTCGGGACCGCAGAAATGCATCTTCCCCGAAAGCGCCGTGCGGTAACCGAGACGGCGCAGGTAGTGGGCATAGGTAGGCACGTCGGCGGGCAAGTCGGCGGCGTTGTCGTAGGCGCCGATGCGGCTCGGCAGCTGGCCGCTGACCAAGGTGAAGCGCGACGGCGCGCACAAGGGACTGTTGCAGTAGGCATTGTCGAAAACCACCGCCTTGGCGGCGAGCCGACTCAAGTGTGGCATGCGGATCGGCGACGGCCCGTGAATGGGCAGCAGCGGCGCGGCCATCTGGTCGGCCATGATGAACAGGATATTGGGGCGCTTCATCGAGGGTTTTCCATCTTCCAGGCTTATGGGGACCGCTTGCCAGCAAGGATGGATAGGCGCATAAATCGGGTAAAGCCCATGGCGGACAATGACTAGGATTAGCCACGCTTATGTTAGAGCCTCTGGGGAGCCTTGCCCTCGATAGCCTGCGGGTTTTCGAGGCCGCCGCTCGCGGTCGCAGTTTCACGCTGGCCGCGCTGGAGCTGGGTACTACCCAGCCCGCCATCAGCCAGCAGATCAAGCGTCTGGAACGGCAACTGGGCAAGCGCCTGTTCGATCGCATCTATCGAGGCATCGAACTGACCGAGGCTGGCAGCCTGCTGTTCGAGCATGTCCGGCAAGGCCTGTCGCTCATCGATGAAGGACTCGTCCAGGTGGCTGGCCAGGGGCAGCGCGAAGTGCTCCAGGTCGCCACCGATTTCGCCTTCGCATCCTTCTGGCTGATGCCCCGTCTGCCACGCTTTCATCAGGCCAACCCGCACGTGGATGTCAGCCTGGTCACTGGCGAGCGCAACCAGGCCATGCTGCGGCCTGACATCGACGTGGCCGTGCTCTTCGGCGATGACCGAGTGAACCACGGCCAGGGTCGGCGATTGTTCGACGAAGAAGTCTTTCCCGTGTGCAGCCCGCGTCTTGTGGAGAGCCTGGCGCTCTCGATCGCCGACCTACCGCGCATGCCATTGCTGCATTTGCGCGGCGAGCAGGCCAGCCGCTGGTTCGACTGGACGGCTGTGTTTCGCCGTCTGGGCCTGGAGGCTCCGCCGCCGTCGGGCCAGTTGCGCTTCGACAACTACACATTGCTGATCCAGGCCGCGATCGCTGGCCAGGGCATGGCGATCGGCTGGCACCACCTGGTCGATGGGTTGGTCGACCAAGGATTGCTGTGCCGGCCTTTCGAGGGAAGCCTGAAGTCGGACTACGGTTACCATGTAGTGCTGCCGCCACGTAAGCGCCGACGCGCGTTGGTCGAGTGTTTCGTCGATTGGCTGACGCACGAGCGCTCCGGTCGCCCGAGGGAAGTGGGCCAGGTATAGTCCGGTCCACTGGCAGGCCGGAATCGACTGGCGTGGCCTGTACCCTTCCCGGTAAGGAGTCATCGTGCAGAAGATCCAGGGCTACCATGCCCACGTCTATTACGACGCCGCCCGCTTCGAGCAGGCGCGACACTTGTGCGAAGAGGCCGCCAGCCTGTTTCCGGTGAGCATGGGACGGATGCATCGACGGCCGGTAGGCCCTCATCCGGACTGGAGTTGCCAACTGGCGTTCGGGCCCGAGGTCGTGGGCGTGGTCCTGCCCTGGCTGGCACTCAACCGGCGCGGGCTGGTGGTGTTCATGCATCCGTTGACCGGAGACGAACTGGCCGATCACCGCGACCATGCGATCTGGATGGGCGCGGTCAGGCCGCTGGATCTGACGATTTTCGCGGGGTGAAATGCCTGGCTGGCGCAGCGCTGGGCCGCGCCAGCAGGTTCCTGCTCAACGGGCGCTGCGTACCCCTTGGGCCAGCGCCGAACACAGCGTCAGCACATCGCTCACCGCCTGCTCGGCGGTCTTGGCCTGGGCGATCTTGTCGATCAGCGCCGAACCCACCACCACACCATCGGCCAGTCGGGCGATGGTCGCGGCCTGCTCGGGGGTGCGGATGCCGAAGCCTACACTGACCGGCAGGTCGGTATGCCGGCGCAGCCGGGCGATCGCTTCGCCGACATGCTCGGTGGTCGCCGAGCCCGCGCCGGTCACGCCCGCCACCGAAACGTAGTAGACGAAGCCGGAGCTGCGTTCGAGCACGCGCGGCAGGCGCGCGTCGTCGGTGGTCGGAGTGGTCAGGCGGATGAAGTCGATGCCGGCGGCATGGGCCGGGTCGGCTAGTTCGGCATCATGCTCCGGTGGCAGATCGACGATGATCAGGCCATCGACGCCCGCTTCACGCGCCTGGGCGATGAAGCGTTCGACGCCAAAACGGTGGATCGGGTTGTAGTAACCCATCAGCACGATCGGCGTGGTCTGGTCGCCGACCCGGAATTCGCGGACCATCTGCAAGGTCCTGGCCAGCGTCTGGCCCGCCTCCAGGGCGCGCAGGGTCGCCAGCTGGATGGCCACGCCATCGGCCATTGGATCGGTGAACGGCATGCCCAGCTCGATCACGTCGGCACCAGCCTGGGGCAGGCCCTTGAGGATCTCCAGCGAAGCCTCGTAGCCAGGGTCGCCGGCGGTGATGAAGGTGACCAGCGCGGCGCGGCCTTCGGCCTTGAGGTCGTGGAAGCGTTGTTCGAGGCGGCTCATGCCTGTTTCTCCTGGGCGGCCATGTGATTCATCACGGTCTGCATGTCCTTGTCGCCACGACCGGACAGGCACACCACCATCAGGTGGTCGCTGGGCAGCGAGGGCGCGCGACGCATGGCTTCGGCCAGCGCATGCGAGCTTTCCAGCGCTGGAATGATGCCTTCCAGGCGGCAGGTGGCATGGAAGGCGTCCAGCGCCTGGTCATCGGTGATGCTGACGTATTCGACACGTTTCACTTCGTGCAGGTGGGCATGCTCCGGGCCGATGCCGGGATAGTCCAGGCCGGCCGAAATCGAGTGGGCATCGGTGATCTGGCCATCCTCGTCCTGCAGCAGGTAGGTGCGATTACCGTGCAGGACACCCGGCACACCACCGTTGAGGCTGGCGGCATGCTTGTCGGTATCCACGCCGTGGCCACCGGCCTCGACACCGATGATCTGCACGCTCGGCTCATCGAGAAACTCGTGGAACAGACCCATGGCATTGGAGCCGCCACCGACGCAGGCGACCAGGCTGTCGGGCAGGCGACCTTCCTTCTCTTGCAACTGGGACCGGGTTTCCTTGCCGATGATCGACTGGAAATCACGCACCATCGCCGGATAGGGGTGCGGGCCGGCCACGGTGCCGATCAGGTAGAAAGTGTCCTCGACGTTGGTGACCCAGTCGCGCAAGGCCTCGTTCATCGCATCCTTGAGCGTGCCGGTACCAGCGGTGACCGGGACGATCTCGGCGCCCAGCAGCTTCATGCGAAAGACGTTGGCCTGCTGGCGCTCGATGTCGGTGGCCCCCATGTAGATGACGCAGGGCAGGCCGAACCGCGCGGCGACCGTGGCGGTGGCCACGCCGTGCATGCCGGCGCCGGTCTCGGCGATCAGGCGCTTCTTGCCCATGCGCCGGGCCAGCAGCACCTGCCCGATGCAGTTGTTCACCTTGTGCGCGCCGGTATGGTTGAGTTCTTCGCGCTTGAAGAAGATCTTCGCGCCGCCGCAGTGCTCGGTCAGGCGTTCGGCGAAATACAGCGGGTTGGGCCGACCGATGTAGTCGCGCTGGAAGTAGGCCAGCTCCTCGAGGAACTTCGGGTCCGCCTTGGCGGCTTCGTACTCGCGAGCCAGGTCCAGCACCAATGGCATCAGGGTCTCTGCCACGTAGCGGCCACCGAACGAGCCGAACAGGCCATTGGCATCGGGGCCGGCGCGGAAGTTGGTCTGGGTCATGGTGTTCTCCAGGGAGGATCGGGATGGGCTTCACTCTACCCAGCGCAGGCTTGGCTGAAAACCGATAAGATTGCACCCTCCTGTCAGGAAAACTCACACGATATGTCTCGAGAACTTCCACCGTTGAATGCTCTGAAGGCGTTCGAGGCAACCGCCAGGCTCGGTAGCGTGAGCCGCGCCGCGCAGTCGCTGCATGTCACCCATGGGGCGATAAGCCGTCAGCTCAAGGTACTTGAGGAACATCTTGGCGTGGCCCTCCTCGCCAAGGATGGGCGCGGCCTCAAACTCACGGCTGCCGGCAGCCAGCTTCACGAGGCCAGTCACGAAGCGTTCGGCCGCCTGCGCGACACCTGTGCGGCCCTGATGCGAGGGGCCAGCGATGCGCCTTTCGTGCTGGGCTGCCCTGGCAGCCTGCTGGCGCGCTGGTTCATTCCGCGCCTGGGGCGGCTCAATGCCGAGCTGCCCGAGCTGCGCCTGCACCTGTCGGCAGGTGAAGGCGACCTTGATCCACGCCGGCCAGGGCTGGACGCCCTGTTGGTGTTCGCCGAACCACCATGGCCTGCGGACATGCAAGTGCATGTGCTGGTGCGCGAATGCATCGGCCCGGTGCTCAGCCCGCACTTCGAAGGCGTCGAACGCCTGCGCGGCGCACCGGTCCAGGCCCTGCTCCACGAGCCCCTGTTGCAGACCAGCTCGCGTCCGCAGGCCTGGCCGACCTGGGCCCGCCAACAGGGCTTGGACCCGGCCGACCTCGAGCTCGGCCAGGATTTCGAGCACCTGTACTATCTGCTGGAAGCGGCCTTGACCGGCCTGGGCGTGGCAATCGCGCCGCAGCCGCTGGTAGCGGACGATTTGCGTGCGGGCAGGCTGCTGGCCCCTTGGGGCTTCACCGCGACCAGGGCGGTGCTTGCCCTCTGGGTGCCGCGCTACGCCAGCGACGGCCGAGCCGAGCGGCTGGCCTTGTGGTTGCGTACCGAACTGGAGCGGCAGGTCGACTAGTTGCGCTTGCAGAGCAGCCAGGCCGCCAGCAGGCCGACGGCGCCTACCGCCACGCCGGCGGTGGTCCAGGGATGCTCCTGGGCATAGTCACGGGTAGCGACACCGGTCTTGCGGGTGCGGGTCTTGACCTCTTCGTAGGCATCGCTGATCAGGTTGCGCGAGTGCTTGAGCGCGGTCTCGGCGTTCGAGCGGATGGCCTTGAGACTCTTGGTCGACTCTTCGGAGGCGTCGCTCTTGAGGTTCTCCAGAGTCTTGAGCAGGCTCTCGATCTCCGCTTCCATGCTTTCCAGCGAGGCCTTGCGCAGCGAGTTGTTGGCCATGAGGTGTCTCCTTCGAAGTGGGATGGGCTGTTACTGGAAAATGCGACTGCCTCGCTGGCCGAAAGTGCAATCGAACTTTCCGCTTCGAGGGAGGCTCGCAGCTAGACAAGGCCCGCCCGTCAGGCCGGGATTGGCCACTGTCCAATACCTCCCAAGGAGAGCATTCATGTCGGATCACCACACCTACAAGCTGGTCGAACTGGTCGGTTCGTCGACCACCAGCATCGAAGACGCCATCCACAATGCGCTGGCTGAAGCGAGCAAGTCCATCGAGCATCTGGAATGGTTCGAAGTGGCGGAAACCCGTGGCCATATCCAGGACGGCAAGGTGGCGCACTTCCAGGTGACCTTGAAGGTCGGCTTCCGCATCAACGCCAGCTGAGGAGCACCCAGCGGCGTGGCGCCTGGCCGCTGCAACGACGATCCAGGGACGTCCGGATGGCGCCCTGGCCCTGATCTGGAAAAGGAGTACGAGCATGAAGAAGCTGGTTGTGGCAATGAGTCTCATGGCCATGGCAGGTACCGCGCTGGCGGCAGGCAAGCCGTGCGAGGAACTGAAGGCGGAAATCGATGCCAAGCTGCGTGACAAGGGCGTACAGGGATATGTGCTGGAGATCGTCGACAAGGGCGCCGGTGGCGGCAAGGTCATCGGCAGCTGCGAAGGCGGTACCAAGGACATCGTCTATCGCCGCGACTGAGGGCATTGAGCGCCGTCCAGGCTGCCGCAGCCGCCTCGGGCACGCAGGGCCTGCCCTGCCTGTCCCGAGGCGGCTTCGAAGTGCTCAGTCGCCCTTCAATGCCTGCGCCAGCAGCTCATAGGAACGTACCCTGTCGGCATGTTCGTAGAGGTCGCAGGTAAAGATCAGCTCATCGGCGCCAGTCTGTTGCAGCAGTACATCCACCTTGGCGCGTACCTTCGCCGGGCTGCCGATCATGGCCAGGCCCAGGAAGCTGCCTACCGCGTCGCGCTCATGAGGCAGCCACAGGCCATCCATGCTTTCGACTGGGGGCTGCTGCATCAGGCTCTGGCCGCGAATCAAGGCCAGGATACGCCGGTATACCGACGTGGCCAGGTACTCGGCGCGCTCGTCGGTGTCAGCCACGACCATCGGTACTCCCAGCATGACGTAGGGCTTGCCGAGGACGTCCGATGGCTGGAAATGATCGCGATAGATGCGGATCGCCTCGTGCATGTAGCGCGGCGCGAAGTGCGAGGCGAAGGCATATGGCAACCCGCGCATGCCTGCCAGCTGGGCGCTGAACAGGCTCGAACCAAGCAGCCAGAGGGGAACCTCGGTGCCATGGCCTGGCACGGCGATGACCCGTTGTTGCGGTGTACGCGGGCCGAGATAGCGCGCCAGCTCCTCGACATCGTCGGGGAAGTCGTCGGCGCTGCCGGAGCGCTCCCGGCGCAAGGCATGAGCAGTCATCTGATCGGAGCCCGGGGCGCGACCCAGGCCAAGGTCTATGCGCCCTGGATAAAGGCAGGCCAGGGTGCCGAACTGCTCGGCGATCACCAATGGCGCATGGTTGGGCAGCATCACGCCGCCTGCGCCGACCCGGATCGTCGAGGTGCCGTTGGCCAGGTAGCCCAGCAGCACGGCAGTGGCGGAGCTGGCGATGCCATCCATGTTGTGGTGCTCGGCGATCCAGAAGCGCTCGTAGCCGAAGCGCTCCACGTTCCGGGCCAGGTCCAGGGAGTTGTGCAGGGCCTGGGCTGTCCCCAGGTCGGCACGCACTGGCACCAGGTCCAGGGTTGAAATCTTCAGATCACGCAAGTGCTTCATTGGAATCTCCACAAGGGTCTTGGGCGACGAGGCCTTTGCAACGTTGTATGGGCATATCCTTGAGAGTCAATGCGTCGCCAATGATTGCGCTGAACTTGCCGAACGGACTGTTTTCTCAATCCCTAGGCACATAACGCATGTCCAGGAGGCATCATGAAAAAGACCGCATCGGCAATCTGGGAAGGTGATCTCAAGCAGGGCAAGGGCCGTGTGTCCACCGAAAGTGGCGCGCTCAAGGAGCAGCCCTACGGTTTCAATACGCGTTTCGAAGGCGCTCCGGGCACCAACCCGGAAGAGCTGATCGGCGCCGCGCATGCCGGCTGCTTCTCCATGGCGCTGTCGATGATGCTGGGCGAGAGTGGCCTGACCGCCGAGCGCATCGATACGATCGCCGAAGTGACCCTGGACAAGAAGCCGGATGGCTTTGCCATCACTGCCGTGCATCTCAAGCTGCAGGCCAAGGTACCTGGTACCAGCGAAGAGCAGTTCAGGCAGATTGCCGAGAAAGCCAAGGCCGGCTGTCCTGTCTCCAAGGTGCTCAATGCCCAGATCACCCTGGATGCCAAGCTGGTGTCCTGAGGTCACGCAACGGGAACGGCTCGTGCTGGTCAAACGCTCATCCGAGGTCGTCAAATTGCCAGGAGCCGTTCCATGATCCGTCCCGCCTTCATCGCCGTGCTCTCGCTGCTGGCAACGGCCAGCATGGCTGCCCCCAAGCCGTGCGAGGAGCTCAAGGCCGAGATCGAAGCGAAGATCCAGGCCAGTGGGGTCAGTGTCTATACCCTGGAAATCGTGCCCAACAGCGAGGTGCATGACCAGAACATGGTGGTAGGCAGCTGTGAAGGCGGCACGAAGAAGATCATCTACCAGAACAACGACCGTTGAAGGTCGGCAGCCTGGGTCACTTCAGGGAATGCAGAAGGTTTCGCTGGGTTCGTCGACCAGCACCTTGCGTTGCCCGTCGTACAGCGACAGGGTTGGCTGCATGACCGGAGCACGGGCTTCGAGGCGATAGCGCTGGCCGGCCTGGAACTGGTCGTAGCGCACCGTCAGGTAGCAGGTGCGGTCGACAGGATCGGTGGCGAAGCCGCCGGCATACACCTCGTAATCGAAGCGAACCACCAGCTCATGACGGCCTGGGGGGACCTGGAAGAAGCGGCCGTCCGGCAGGCGCTGGCCATCGAGGCGGTCGGCCATGAGCAGACGGCCTGGGATGATGGTATGAAGTTCGACCCAGGCCTTGCCGGGGTCGGCCGGTGGCAGCGGACTGGCGCAGGCGCCCAGCATGGCGAGGCCGATCAGCGTGATGAGCTGGCGCATATCCTGTCCTGTGGCGGGTCATGCCCAACAGTATAGCCCGCCAGGGCCGGCTCAGGTGCTCTGGCAACCGGCTGGCTGCCCTTCGCTGACCAGCTTGTGCCGCTCGTCGAACAGCTTGATCCATGGCCGAAAGCCGATGTTGCCCGCCTGCAGGCGATACCGCTGGCCGGCATCGAACTGCTTGAATGTGACGTTGAGCTGGCAATCGCGCCAGAGCGGATCCTCGACCGGGCCGATGTTGCTCGGCGTCACGGCGAATTGGTACCTGACGGTCAGCTCATGGCTGCCGGGCGGAACTTCGAAATAGCGCCGGTCGGCCCAGTCACGTGTGTCGACCTGCACGGCATGCAAGGCAGTGTCCTGCCCAGGCGCGAGATCGATCCAGGCCTGGCTGGGGTCTGGATCCGGCAGGCTGGAGCAGCCGGCAAGCAGCACGAGCGTGCCGATAGCAAAGCGTATACGCATGGCGAAACTTCCCCTTGGCAAGTAGTCTTGGCGGCACCGGTTGTTGAGCGAAATGAGTAGTCCGATGCCCCGACCTGTTCTGTTGCGCTCAAGCCATGGGGCACTCGACCGCATTGGCCGGGTTTTTGTTCCCCTGTTGGCGATCCTTTTGCTCAACGGTTGCGCTACCGCGACCTACTATGGACAGCTGGCCCGCGGCCAGTGGCAATTGCTGCAGGCTCGCGAGCCAATAGACGCCCTGCTGGACGACCCGGCTACCGCACCACGCTTGCGCCAGCAGCTGATCCAGGCCGGGCAGGCCCGGGCATTCGCCAGCGAACGGCTGAAACTGCCGGACAACCGCAGCTACCGGGTGTATGCCGACCTGGGCCGGCCTTTCGTGGTGTGGAACCTCTTCGCGACCCCCGAACTCTCCCTGCAACCTGTGACCCATTGCTTTCCCATTGCCGGCTGCGTGGCCTACCGGGGGTACTACGAGCAGGGCGCCGCACGTGGCGCGGCCGCCTTGATGCGCCAGCAAGGACTGGATGTGTACGTGGCTGGCATCGAAGCCTATTCCACCCTCGGCTGGTTCGACGACCCCCTTCTTTCGACGATGCTCAACTGGGGCGAGGAGCGCCTGGCTGCGCTGATCTTCCACGAACTGGCGCACCAGCGCTTCTACGTCAAGGGCGATACCGAATTCAACGAATCCTACGCCACCTTCGTCGAGCGCGAGGGCAGCCGCCAATGGCGAGCGGCTCGCGGGAAACGCCAGGCGCCCGATGCTGGCGCGCGCCAGCGCGAGCAGTTCACCCAGCTGGTGCTGGCGACGCGTGGACGATTGCAGGCGATCTATGCCGGCCCGCTCGATGAAGCGGCCAAGCGCCAGGCCAAGCAGGCCGAGTTCGAACGGCTGCGTCGTGACTACCGGCGCTTGCGCGACGAACGGTGGGGTGGCATCGGGCGCTATGACAGCTGGATCGAAGGGCCCCTGAACAATGCCAAGCTACTGCCGTTCGGGCTGTATGACCGCTGGGTGCCGGCGTTCGCCAGGCTGTTCGAACAGGTGGGCGGGAACTGGATGCGCTTTCACCAGGAGGTCGTGGCGCTGGGAAGATTGCCATCAGCGCAGCGCCAGGCGGCCTTGCACAAGCTTGAGTCGAGGTGACCCCCGTGGCGTCGAGGTCTCGAGCCTGGCTGCTCCAGCGCCGGCAGACACTCGAGCGCCGGCCTTGCGTCACGCTTGCATGAACGCCTCATGCAACTGCGCCAGGGTCTGGAAATGGAACGCCGGCTGCTCGGCGAGCAGCTCCTCGCGACTGCCGAACCCATAGCCGACCGCCACGGCCTGCAGGCCATTGCGGTGCGCACCGATCAGGTCGTGCTTGCGGTCACCGATCATCAGGGTTTGCGCCGGATCCAGCCCTTCCTGCTCGAGCAGGTGGCGGATCAGCTCGACCTTGTTGGTGCGGGTGCCGTCGAGCTCGCTGCCGTAGATCACCTTGAAATGCTGATCGAAGGCGAAGTGCCGGGCGATCTCACGAGCGAACTCCCATGGCTTGGACGTAGCCACGTACAGGGTACGGCCTTGCTCGCCCAGGGCGCCGAGCAGCTGCGGTACGCCTTCGAACACCTGGTTTTCGTACAGGCCAGTGACCCGGAATCGCTCGCGATAGAAGTTGACGGCCTCCCAGGCCCTGGCTTCGTCGAAATCGTAGAACTGCATGAAGGCCTGCAGCAGGGGTGGCCCGATGAAGTGTTCGAGGCGCGTCAGGTCGGGTTCGTCGATGCCCAGCCTGGCCAGGGCATGCTGGATCGAGCGGGTGATACCCAGGCGCGGATCGGTGAGCGTGCCGTCGAGGTCGAACAGGATATTCTGATGATGCATGGGGCTTCCCGAGGTCGGATGAATCAGATGCGATCGTAGCCTTCGGCCAGATGCTGGTCCTTGAGCTTGACGTAGTTGGCAGCGCTATAGGAAAAGAAGGCGCGCTCCTGGTCGGTCAGCGGCCGTGACTGGCGCACCGGACTGCCTACGTACAGGAACCCGCCTTGCAGGCGCTTGCCCGGCGGCACCAGGCTGCCGGCGCCGATGATCACTTCGTCCTCGACCACCGCGCCGTCCATGATCGTGCTGCCCATGCCGACCAGGATGCGGTTGCCCAAGCTGCAGCCGTGCAGCATGACCTTGTGACCGATGGTCACCTCGTCGCCGATCGACAGCGCGAAGCCCTGTGGATTGAACGGGCCGGCATGGGTGATGTGCAGCACGCTGCCATCCTGGACGCTGGTACGCGCGCCGATGCGGATGCCGTGCATGTCGCCGCGAATCACGACCAGCGGCCAGACGGAGCTGTCCTCGCCGATCTCGACGTCGCCCAGCACCACTGCCGAACCGTCGACGAACGCTCGTGGTCCCAATTTCGGGGTATGCTGCTGAAAGGTCCTGATGGCCAAGATAGTGCCCCTCTTGAAGGCTGATAGTCGGGCCGCCTGCTGCGGTCCGTGCCGATTGTAATTAAGATGGTTCCGTGTTTCTCCTGCCAAGGTATCCAAACGTGAGTGCGAACAACCCGCTTCTGCAGCCCCATGATCTGCCGCCATTCTCGGCGATCCGTGCCGAGCATGTGTTGCCGGCGATCGAGCAGATCCTGGCCGACAACCGCAAGGCCATCGCCGAGATGCTCGCGACCCAGGGTGAAAACCCCACCTGGGAGGGCCTGGTACTGGTGCTGGATGAACTCAACGACCGCCTCGGCGCGGCCTGGAGCCCGGTCAGTCACCTCAATGCCGTGTGCAACAGCCCCGAGCTGCGCGAAGCCTATGAGTCCTGCCTGCCGGCGCTGAGCGCCTACTCTACCGAGCTGGGCCAGAACCGGGCACTGTTCGAAGCCTACCAGGCATTGGCCAGCAGCCCGCAGGCCGCAGGTTTCGACGCGGCGCAAAAGACCATCATCGAGCATGCGCTGCGCGATTTCCGCCTGTCGGGTATCGACCTGCCGGCTGACAAGCAGCAGCGCTACGCACAGGTACAAAGCAAGCTCAGCGAGCTGGGCAGCCGCTTCTCCAACCAGCTGCTCGATGCCACCCAGGCATGGACCAAGCATGTCACCGACGAAGCCGCGCTGGCCGGGCTGACCGAGTCGGCCAAGGCACAGATGGCCGCCGCCGCCCAGGCCAAGGGCCTGGACGGCTGGCTGATCACCCTGGAGTTCCCCAGCTACTACGCCGTGATGACCTACGCCGCCGATCGGGCGCTGCGAGAGGAGCTTTACGCCGCGTATTGCACCCGTGCTTCGGACCAGGGGCCCGATGCCGGCCAGTTCGACAACGGTCCGGTGATGCGCGAGATCCTCGACCTGCGACAGGAATTGGCCGAATTGCTTGGCTACGCCAACTTCGCCGAACTGAGCCTGGCGACCAAGATGGCCGAGTCCAGCGACCAGGTACTCGGATTCCTGCGCGACCTGGCCAGGCGCAGCAAGCCATTCGCTGAGCAGGACCTGCGAGCGCTCAGGGCCTATGCCGCCGAGCAAGGTTGCAGCGATCTGTGCAGCTGGGACGTCGGCTACTTCGGCGAGAAGCTGCGCGAGCAGCGCTACAGCGTCTCCCAGGAGACCCTGCGGGCGTACTTCCCGATCGACAAGGTGCTGTCCGGCCTGTTCGCCATCGTCCAGCGTCTGTATGGCATCCAGATCGCCGAGCTCAAGGGCTTCGATACCTGGCACCCGGACGTGCGCCTGTTCGAGATCAAGGAAAACGGCCAGCACGTCGGGCGTTTCTTCTTCGACCTCTATGCCCGCGCCAACAAGCGTGGCGGGGCCTGGATGGACGGCGCCCGTGATCGCCGCCGTACCGCCGCTGGCGAACTGCAAAGCCCGGTCGCCAACCTGGTCTGCAACTTCACCCCGGCCACGCCTGGCAAGCCGGCCTTGCTCACGCATGACGAGGTCACTACCTTGTTCCATGAGTTCGGGCACGGCCTGCACCACCTGCTGACCCGCATCGAGCACGCCGGGGTTTCCGGGATCAATGGCGTGGCCTGGGACGCGGTCGAGCTGCCGAGCCAGTTCATGGAGAACTGGTGCTGGGAGCCGGAAGGCCTGGCGCTGATCTCCGGCCATTACCAGACTGGCGAGCCGCTGCCGCAGGACCTGCTGGACAAGATGCTGGCCGCCAGGAACTTCCAGTCTGGCCTGATGATGGTGCGCCAGCTGGAGTTCTCGCTGTTCGACTTCGAGCTGCATGCTCGCCATGGCGACGGCCGCGGCGTGCTGGAGGTGCTCGAAGGGGTGCGTGACGAGGTATCGGTGATGCGTCCTCCGGCCTACAACCGCTTCCCCAACAGCTTCGCGCATATCTTCGCTGGCGGCTACGCAGCGGGCTACTACAGCTACAAGTGGGCCGAGGTTCTGTCCGCCGACGCGTTCTCCCGCTTCGAGGAGGAAGGCGTGTTCAACGCCGAAACCGGCCGTGCCTTCCGTGAGGCGATCCTGGCCCGCGGTGGCTCGCGCGAACCGATGGTGCTGTTCGTCGACTTCCGGGGACGTGAGCCGTCCATCGATGCGCTACTGCGTCATAGTGGCCTGGCCGAGGACGCGGCAGCGTGAACGAGGTGACCGTGAAAAAGACCAAGAAGCGCTTCATCGCCGGAGCGGTCTGCCCGGCCTGTAGCGAAACCGACAAGCTGATGATGTGGGACGAGGACGGCGTGCCGCACCGCGAGTGCGTGGCCTGCGGCTTTTCCGACACGCTCAACGAGCAGGGCCTGTCGATTCCCAAGGAACTCGGCACGCGTGTCAACCAGGCGGCGCCCAAGGCGCCCGCCAAGGTACAGGCCGTGCAGTTCTTCCCCAATCCGAAGCTGAAAAAGCCGACCGAGTGACCTCCCCCCTGGATGGCCGGATCCGATTCGGCCATCCTCATTCGCTCCTTGCCTGGTGGTAGTTATCCATGGCCTGGGTGGGCTGCCGGCCGGCTAGCTTGCATACCTCCGTTTCCAGGAGGACCCTCCATGATTCCCATCATCGCTCGGCTGCAAAGCACCGGTCTTCTCGACTATCCGGCCCTGAGCCTCGAACAGCTCGCGCCTGCAATGCGTCAGGCCGTGCACGAGGCCCGGCTGGCGATCACCGAACGGCTTTTGGCCCACGGCCAGGCACCCGGCTGGGACAACTTCATCATGCCGATCGAGCAGATCGATCAGCAGGTAGAGGACCTTTTCAGCGCGCTGGTGCCGCTGGCCTATGAAAGCGACCAGGGCGGCTCGGTCATCGATGCATGCCACGCGACCCTGCAAGCGTATCGACAGGACAAGGCAGCCCTCGAGCCTTTGTTCGAGGCCTATCGACGCGTCGATGCCAGCTCGCTGGATACCACGCAGCGCAAGGTGCTGACGGCCATTCTCAGTTCGTATCGGCAGTCAGGCGCCGGGCTTGCGGGCGAGCTGCGCGTGCCCTTCGAGCGCACCCAGTCAGCCATCGACGCACTGGAAAAGCAGTTCCTGCAGAACCTCGACGATGCCCGTCAGGCTTGGTCGCTGTTGATCAGCGATCCTCGCCGGCTCGCCGGCATCCCGGAGTCGGAACTCGACAGATGGGCGGCCAACGCGGCAGCTCGCAACCTCGAGGGCTGGTCGCTGGACCTGCGAGAGGCCTCGGTGACTGCCGTCCTGGAATATGCGCACGATCGTGCCTTGCGCGAGCAGGTGTACCGGGCCGCTACCACGCTGGCTTCGAGCCTTGGCGACCAGCCTGTGCTGGATAACGCCCCGGTCTTGCAGGCGCTGGTACGGCTGCGGCAGGAACGAGCCCAGCTGCGGGGTTTCGCCAATGCCGCCGAGGCGAGCCTGGAAACCAAGGTGGCCGAGTCCACCGAGCAGGTCGTCCGCTTGCTCGAGACGCTGATCGAGCACAGCCGCGCGGTGATGACGCCGATCGCCCAAGGCATCGAGGCACTGGCCAGCGAACTTGGCTACGAGCAACTGCGTCCCTGGGACCATGCCTTCCTGGCCAGACGCTTGCGCGAGCGGGACACGGGCGATCCGGAACAGCAGATGCGTGACTACTTCGCACTCGATCGTATCCTGGAAAAGCTTTTCAGATTTTGCGAGCAGCTGTTCGACCTCCAGTTCGTGAGCATCGCCGCCCATGCCTGGCATGAAGAGGTGCAGCTGCTGGAGGTTCGCCGGCAAGGCGTCACGCTGGGCCATGTCTATGTGGATCCGTATGACCGGCCAGGCAAGCTGCCTTGGCCCTATGCCTTCGCGATTCGCACGCGGCATGTCGACAGCCAGGGCAACGTCACGCTTGCCGCCGCCTGGCTGAACTGCTGCTTTGCCAGGCCCGACGCTGGCGGACCCACGCTGCTCGGGCATCTCGATCTGTGCAAGCTGTTCCATGAGTTCGGCCATTGCCTGCACCAGCTGGTCATGGGCAGTGACCACCGGCGCTTGAACAGCATCGAACGGCTGGGCACCGATGGCAGCGAACTGATTGGCAAACTGCTCGAGCAGTGGTGCTGGTCGGCGAAGACATTGCAAAGCCTTTCCGCGCACATGGCCGATGGCCGTCAGGCAGACCTGGCGCGGATCGAGCGCTGGCTTCAGGCCAGGCGCGCGCAACGCCACTGGACCCTGGCCAGGGACCTCAAGCTGGCCTGGTTCGATTTCGAGCTGCACCGCCTGCCCGCTGCCCCGCGCCAGCTGCAGCGACTGGCCAGCGCCGCCAGCCAGCGCACCTCGGTGTTTCCCGACGACCCGAGCGACCGTTTCGCCGAACGTTTCGATTACCTGGTGACCGGCTATGACGCCGGTTACTACTGCTATCTCTGGGCCGAAGTGCACGCCGTGGACATCTTCGAGCGGTTCGAGCAGGCCCAAGGGGATGCGAAGGCGCTGGGGCGGCGCCTGCTTGAGGAGATCTTCGCGCCAGGGGGCGCACGGTCCATGAGCGCATCCTTCGAGGCGTTCCAAGGTCGGCCCTTGTCCATGCGAGCCTGGTCCGAGCGTCATGCTCGCAGCTAGGCTTCGCATGAAAAGTGCCTGCGCGGCCATTTTCCGCGGCGTGCCGCGCACCTGTCGAGTCTGATTCGCCGAACTCGTGGCGGCACATGCATGAGCGGCAAGATGTGGCCGTGGCACTGGCACAGCGTTTCGACAAGGTTGCGCATCGCCTGCGCTGGACGCGTGCATGGACTTCGGCCTGGATTGCACGGTTTTCTGCTCGCTGCATAGGCAATTCCAGTTGCTGTAGCCGGGCCTGGATGGCAGCAGTTGATGTTTTTTTGCTACTATGACGCCCCTCCCCCCAGTGAAGCTGGAACGTCCGTTCTAGAGCCCGCCAATTCAGTTTGAGTTAAGTTTTCCTCGGTAGCGTAGGAAATCAGTCCGCAGCAACTGTGATTTATACCGTGTACCTGTCATCCAACAGCTGCATGGCCTGCATTTTTCACCGGTAAAATGGACTTGCCTTCACACCGTCAAGAGGATGAATCATGCCCGTCAAGGACCCATCCAAGCCCGCCCCGGCTGTTCCCGCCGAGAGCGCGGATGCTGCCCTGAAGCATATCGTCGACGGCTTCCTGCGGTTTCACACCGAAGTTTTCCCCGAACAGCAGGAGCTGTTCAAGAAACTTGCCACCGCGCAGAAGCCGCGAGCCATGTTCATCACCTGCGCCGACTCGCGCATCGTGCCTGAACTGATCACCCAGAGCTCCCCAGGCGACTTGTTCGTCACCCGCAACGTTGGCAACGTGGTACCGCCGTACGGCCAGATGAACGGTGGCGTCTCGACTGCCATCGAATACGCGGTGCTTGCCCTGGGCGTGCATCACATCATCGTCTGCGGACATTCCGATTGTGGCGCGATGCGAGCGGTGCTCAACCCGCATTCGCTGGAGAAGATGCCGACCGTCAAGGCCTGGCTGCGCCATGCCGAGGTCGCCCGGACCGTGGTCGAGGACAACTGCTCCTGTTCCAACGAGCACGAGAGCATGCAGGTACTGACCAAGGAAAACGTCATTGCCCAGCTCCAGCACCTGCGTACCCACCCTTCGGTGGCATCGCGCCTGGCGGCCGGCCAGCTGTACATCCATGGCTGGATCTACGACATCGAGACCAGCCAGATCGAAGCCTACGACGCCACCAGCGACAGCTTCGTGCCATTGACCGCAGGCGATACGATTCCCTGCGCGACGCCGAGAGGCCGCTACTAAGCGACCCGGGTATCCATCGGTGACCGGTCGCACCTGCGGTGCGGCCTGCCATCGACTGCCTTGAATCCCCTGATCGGCTTGCCGGCCTCGCTGGCGGCTGGCGCCTGCGCGTCTTTCGGGGACCTTGTGCCATCGACCACTGGAATGGTCGTGAAACTGAGAGAGGGAACAACATGGTGAACAAGACACAGATCCAAGCGGCCCTGCCGCGCGAACTGCTGGCCTCGGTGGTGGTTTTCCTGGTAGCCCTGCCACTGTGCATGGGTATCGCCATCGCTTCGGGCATGCCGCCGGCCAAGGGCCTGATCACCGGAATCATCGGTGGGATAGTGGTCGGCTTCCTGGCCGGCTCGCCGTTGCAGGTCAGTGGCCCGGCCGCTGGCCTGGCGGTACTGGTGTTCGAACTGGTGCGCCAGCATGGCGTGGCGATGCTTGGCCCCATCCTGCTGCTGGCCGGCCTGCTGCAGCTGCTGGCGGGGCGCATGCGGCTGGGCTGCTGGTTCCGGGTTACCGCGCCGGCAGTGGTCTATGGCATGTTGGCGGGGATTGGCGTGCTGATCGTGCTGTCGCAGGTGCATGTGATGTTCGATACCGCGCCACAGCCCTCCGGCGTGCAGAACCTGCTGGGGTTCCCGACCACGCTGGCGGCGGCCTTGCCGCTGGAGAGCGACGGCGCTGCCTGGCAGGCCGGCCTGCTGGGCCTTGGCACCATTGGCGTGATGTGGACCTGGGAGCGCTGGCGGCCACGACGGCTGCGCTTCGTGCCAGGTGCGCTGCTCGGCGTGATGAGCATGACCTTGATCAGCCTCTGGCTGGCATTGCCGGTGAAGCGGGTGCAGGTGCCGGCGGATCTGTCGCAAGCCATCGACTGGCTGCGCCCGGATGATCTGTTCAAGCTGGCCGATCCGAGCCTGTTGATGGCTGCCGTCGCCCTGGCCTTCATCGCCAGCGCCGAGACGCTGCTGTCGGCGGCGGCAGTGGACCGCATGCACAGTGGGCAGCGCTCGGACTTCGATCGCGAGCTGTCCGCGCAAGGCGTCGGCAACATGCTCTGCGGGATCCTCGGGGCACTGCCTATGACGGGCGTGATCGTACGCAGTTCGGCCAACGTGCAGGCCGGTGCCAGAACCCGGGCTTCGGCGATCCTCCATGGTATCTGGCTGCTGGCGTTCGTGGTCGTGCTGGGCAGCGTGCTGCAACGGATCCCGGTGGCGAGCCTGGCCGGGGTGCTGGTTTACACCGGGGTGAAGCTGGTGGACTTCAAGGCGCTGCGCGGCCTGCGACGCTATGGTCGGTCACCGGTGCTGATCTATGCCGCCACGGCCTTGGCGATCATCTTCAGCGACCTGCTGACCGGCGTGCTGCTGGGCTTCGCGCTGACCCTGCTCAAGCTGGCGCTCAAGGCCGCCCGGCTCAAGATCCATCTCGTGGACTTGCCTGAGCCCGGCCACAAGGCGTTGCGCCTGAGCGGCGCGGCCACCTTCCTGAAGGTCCCTGCCCTGACCCAGGTGCTCGAGCGGGTGCCAGCCGGCACCACCTTGCATGTGCCGCTGGCGAATCTGAGCTACATCGACCATTCCTGCCTCGAGCTGCTGGAAGACTGGGGTCGTGCCAACCAGTCGGTCGGCACCCGGCTGCTGATCGAACAGCGCGGACTCAAGCGCAGGATCGAAGGGCGGCTGCGCAGCGCTGCCGAAGTCTGATCAGTCTTCCTCGAGCACGATCATCTTCGGCGACCCCGGCCAGGTACCGGTCAGGTGGATGGTCCGAGTGCCGCCCACCCACTGGCTGAGCGGCGTATTCCATTCGCGCACCTGGATATCGTTGCTGCCGACGTTGACGAACTCGGCAGTCACCCTCAGGCGCGTGGCAGTGAGTGGAATGTCGTTGAAGTTGGCGGAGCTGCCGCCGAGGATGGTGGCGCTGCGTTCGACCCTGCCGCCCGGCGTGTCATAGGACACGTTCACCTTGGTGATGTAGGTAGTTGCCGACGTGGCCTTGCTGTCCACGTGCAATTTCAGGCTGCCGAGCTTGCCGATCCAGTTGGGGATCAACAGCTCGCTGCCGGCGAAGGAGGTGAAGCTGTAGGCCAGCGGCAGCGGTACGCCAGGAATTTCCCCGCTCTTGGCAGGCAGCGTATGGGTCTCGACGGCGGCGCTGTCGCGGGACACGATGAAACTGGCCTTGCCGCTGCCAACGATGCCCGAGTCACCTAGCAGCGTGTTGAGCCCACTGGCGGTGCCAGCCAGAGAGAACCTGGCGTCCTTCTTCTTTGCCCCGGCATTGATGCCACTGCTGGCATGGATCACGCTGGTGACGACCCCGAAACCTTCCGAGATGCCCTTGTCGGTGGCCATGCCGACGCGCTTGGCCTGTTCGTGCAGCCAGCGGTAATGCTCCTGGATCAAGGCCATGTCGCTCAGGCGCTCTTCGGAGTGGATGGCGAATTCGGAGGCGATGGAGGCTTCCCGGCCAAAGCTCCATTCGATGGTGGTGTCGGGCTTGACCTGGGCACCGCTGGCCGGGTCGGTCACCGTGCCGCCTACAGTGGCCTGGCTTTCGCGCCGGCTGACGTCTTTCGAACTGATGTTCCACTTGCGGCTCTGTTCGACCTTCACGGTCTGGACCTTGGGCAGGCTTTCCTTGACCAGGGTGAACTCGCCCGTGCTCGGGTCGACCATGCCGACCGCACCAGGCCGGATGATCGGGTTCAGGGCCCAGTTGCCCCACAGGGTGGAACGGCTGCCGCGCAGCAGGTCGGTGAAAAGGCGGTTCCAGCGAATCGTCATGAGCAGTCTTCCTGTCTGATTGAGTTGGCCGTGACGGACACGGCCATCAGACGCTATCAATCAGCATGCGGACGGTATCAGCGGGAGCCGCTTCCTGGCAGGGCGGCCCGGATGCTCGATTCAGTGCCTGGAGCCCAGTGCCAGTTCGACGTTGAGCTGGCGCGAGAGGCTCGGCCAGTCCTGCCACGCCGCACCCGTTTGCGGGCTGCACAGGGCCTGGCGATAGCGCTCGACCGATTCCAGGGCAAAGTGCTCGTCGTCGAGCAGCTTGTCCACGGAATGATGGACCACCTCGTCAAGCTGGTTGGCGAAGGTTTCGCCGATCAGCTGGTGGGCGATGAGATTGGCCACGGTGGTATCGACCGGGATCAAGGGTTGCTGGAAATGACGGATGTACACGTCGTTCACTTCCTCGACCAGGCGATGGGCCAGATAGGCTTCGTCGAGCAGGCAGTCCAGGCCGACCTGATTGTCGACCTGCTCGGGCGGTTGCAGGAAATAGGCTTCGGCGATCCGCAGGACCGGCAGTACCTGGGCCTGGATGCCTGCTTCGCGAGCGACGCCATTGGCCGCTTCGAGCAGTTCCGGGACCTGGTCGATATAAGCGCCGACGAAGCGGGCCAGGATCTCCTGGGCATCATGTTCAGGTAGCTCGATGGCGCGGTGCAAGTGAGGCAACTGCTGCCCCAGGCGCAACCGGAGCTGGCCGGTACGGGCTTCGTGTTGGTGGGCAAGGGTGATCTGCTCGCGCACAGCGGCGATGTTCATGACAACTCCAGGGACAAGGTGTTACACAGAGAAGACACTAAGTTAGCTGGTCTTGAGGAAAACCTAAGATGGAATCGTTATAGGCAGCCATATTTATGACGTCAATTGGCATATGGTAGACCGGATGGCCGATAGAGCGTGGCAATCAGCCGTACACGGGCTCGCTCCGACTCGATGAAATCTTGTTCATCCAGGCCATTGCAGCCATGCAGTCGCTGTCTATACTCCGGTTGAACGTGATTCGTTGATGAGGCCCGACTGCGTGCGCAGCGGCTCGGTCGTCGAAGTTCGCAGTCTTGGCACCGCTTCCCGCCTACGTGGCCGCCCTGGTTGATCCGACATGCAAGGCTCCCAGGCAGCACTGCCATTCCCGCCGTAGCACCGCCTACGACCCGTCACGGCACATTGCCTGGCCGCCCTCGAGTGCAGCGTCCACCCATCCAGCCCGGCAGGCTTCGCGGCCCATGCCTCCAGGACGACGAAACGATGAGGGGTCGCGCGATGCTGCATCCACGCGTCTGGACGGGCCTGTTATGTTCGGCGGCATTGGGCCAGGCGCATGCCGCCTGGACGGTCAACATGGCGCCAGGCGTCACGGACGTTTCGAGCGCCGTGTTCGACCTGCACATGACCATCTTCTGGATCTGCGTGGCCATCGGCATCGTGGTCTTCGGCGCGATGGCCTGGGCGATCGTCAAGCACCGGCGCGCCACGGGCCGCCAGCCCGCGACCTTTCACGAGCATACGCCGGTGGAAATCCTCTGGACGCTCGTGCCGTTGCTGATCCTGGTAGCCATGGCCATTCCGGCGACGCGGACCCTGATCGACATCTACGATGCCAGCGAATCGGATGTCGACATCCAGGTCACCGGCTACCAGTGGAAATGGCACTACAAGTACCTGGGCGAGGATGTCGAGTTCTTCAGCAACCTGGCCACCCCTGTCGAACAGGTTCGCAACCAGGCAGCCAAGGGTGAGCACTACCTGCTCGAGGTCGACCAGCCCCTGGTGCTGCCGGTAGGCGCCAAGGTGCGCTTCCTGGTCACGGCCGCCGACGTCATCCATTCCTGGTGGGTGCCGGCCTTCGCGGTCAAGCGTGATGCCATACCCGGCTTCGTCAACGAGGCCTGGACCCGCATCGACGAGCCGGGCCTCTATCGTGGCCAGTGCACCGAGCTGTGCGGCAAGGACCATGGCTTCATGCCCGTGGTGGTGGAGGTGAAACCCAGGGCCGACTACGACGCCTGGCTGGCCGATCGCAAGGCCGAGGCGGCCAAGCTCGAGGAATTGACCAGCAGGCAATGGACGCTTCAGGAATTGGTGGAGCGTGGCGACAAGGTCTATCACACGGCCTGTGTTGCCTGCCACCAGCCGCAGGGCCAGGGCTTGCCGCCGATGTTCCCGGCGCTCAAGGGCTCGAAGATCGCCACCGGCCCCAAGGAAGCACACCTGGACATCGTCTTCCATGGCAAGCCCGGAACTGCCATGGCGGCGTTCGGCAGGCAGCTGTCGGAAGTCGACATCGCCGCCGTGGTGACCTACGAACGCAACGCCTGGGGCAATGACAAGGGTGACATGGTCACGCCAGCCGATGTGCTGGCGCTCAAGCAGGCGCAGGACCCATGAACGCTGGCGCCGGGCCAGGCTCCGGATGGCGCAGCGCAGGAGATTCGAGATGAGCGCGGTGATCGACGACAGCGGCCAAGAGCACGTCCACGGTCCGGCCAAGGGGCTGATGCGCTGGGTGCTGACCACCAACCACAAGGACATCGGCACCTTGTACCTGTGGTTCAGCTTCAGTCTGTTCCTGTTGGGCGGCTCCTTCGCCATGGTGATCCGCGCCGAGCTGTTCCAGCCGGGGTTGCAGATCGTCGAGCCGGCCTTCTTCAACCAGATGACCACCATGCATGGGCTGATCATGGTCTTCGGCGCGGTCATGCCGGCGTTCGTCGGCCTGGCCAACTGGATGATCCCGCTGATGATCGGCGCGCCGGACATGGCCCTTCCGCGCATGAACAACTTCAGCTTCTGGTTGCTGCCCGCGGCTTTCCTGCTGCTGGTCTCGACCCTGTTCAGTCCAGGCGGCGGGCCGAACTTCGGCTGGACCTTCTATGCCCCGCTGTCCACCACCTACGCTCCGCAAAGCGTGACCTTCTTCATCTTCGCCATCCATCTGATGGGCATCAGTTCGATCATGGGCGCGATAAACGTGATCGCCACGGTGCTCAACCTGCGGGCGCCAGGCATGACGCTGATGAAGATGCCGCTGTTCGTCTGGACCTGGCTGATCACCGCGTTCCTGCTGATCGCCGTGATGCCGGTGCTGGCCGGCGTGGTGACGATGATGCTGATGGACATCCATTTCGGCACCAGCTTCTTCAGCGCGGCCGGGGGTGGCGACCCAGTGCTGTTCCAGCATGTGTTCTGGTTCTTCGGCCATCCCGAGGTGTACATCATGATCCTGCCGGCCTTCGGCGCGGTCAGTTCGATCATCCCGGCCTTCTCGCGCAAGCCCCTGTTCGGCTATACCTCGATGGTCTACGCCACGGCGGCGATCGCCCTGCTGTCGTTCATCGTCTGGGCCCATCACATGTTCGTGGTCGGCGTGCCGGTGGTCGGCGAGCTGTTCTTCATGTACGCCACCATGCTCATCGCCGTACCGACCGGGGTCAAGGTGTTCAACTGGGTCAGCACCATGTGGCGGGGAGCGCTGAGCTTCGAGACGCCGATGCTGTTCGCCGTCGCCTTCGTCATCCTGTTCACCATCGGCGGGTTTTCCGGGCTGATGCTGGCCATCGCGCCGGCGGACTTCCAGTATCACGACACCTACTTCGTGGTGGCGCATTTCCATTATGTGCTGGTGCCGGGCGCGATCTTCGGCATCTTCGCCTCTGCCTACTACTGGCTACCGAAATGGACCGGCCACATGTACGACGAAACCCTGGGCAAGCTGCATTTCTGGCTCTCGTTCGTCGGCATGAACCTGGCATTCTTCCCGATGCACTTCATCGGCCTGGCCGGCATGCCGCGCCGGATCCCGGACTACAACCTGCAGTTCGCCGATTTCAACATGGTGTCGTCGATCGGCGCCTTCACCTTCGGTGCCACTCAGGTGTTGTTCCTGTTCATCGTCATCAAGTGCATTCGCGGTGGCGCCCCGGCACCGGCCAAGCCTTGGGACGGTGCCGATGGCCTGGAATGGTCGGTGCCTTCCCCGGCGCCCTACCACACGTTCCAGACGCCGCCCGAAGTGAAATAGGAGGCCGCCATGAGCGCTGCATCCACGAAACGCCTGGTCATCCGCCTGCTGCTGTCGAGCGTGGCGATGTTCGGCTTCGGCTTTGCCCTGGTGCCGCTCTACGACGTCATGTGCCAGGCGTTCGGCATCAATGGCAAGACCGCGGGCCCCTACCTGGGCAGCCAGCAGCGCGACCCGAGCCGCCTGGTCAGGGTGCAGTTCCTGTCGACCAACGCACAGGGGATGCCTTGGGTGTTCCATGCCCAGGTGGACCAGCTCGAGGTTCATCCGGGCGCCGTGAACCAGGTGGTCTTCATTGCTCGCAATCCTACCGGCAGCACCATGACCGCCCAGGCCGTGCCCAGCGTCACGCCTGCCGAGGCGGCAAGCTACCTGCACAAGACCCAGTGCTTCTGTTTCAGCCAGCAGACCTTGCAGCCAGCGCAACGCCTCGAGATGCCCGTGCGCTTCATCGTCGACCGCGAGCTGCCAGCCCATGTCAGGCAACTGACCCTGGCCTACACCTTGTTCGATATCAGCGCGCGCCAGGCACCGGTTGCCGATGCCAGGATCCCGCGCGTCGAGCGTACTCGTTGAGGAGCACCGCATGGCCGAACATCCACGCTACTACGTCCCGGCCCAGAGCAAATGGCCGATCATCGCCACGTTGGGGCTGTTCTTCACCCTGTTCGGGCTCGGTACCTGGTTCAATGACCTCAAGGCAGGGCAGGCCGGCTCGCATGGCCCCTGGTGGCTGCTGGGCGGCGCGCTGTTGCTGGCCTACATGCTGTTCGGCTGGTTCGGCGCGGTGGTCAGGGAAAGCCGCGCCGGCCTGTACAGCGCGCAACTGGACCGGTCCTTGCGCTGGGGCATGGGCTGGTTCATCTTTTCCGAGGTGATGTTCTTCCTGGCCTTCTTCGGCGCGCTGCTCTACGTGCGCATGCTGGCCGGTCCCTGGCTCGCTGGCGATGGGCACAAGGGCGTCACCCACATGCTCTGGCCGGCGTTCGAGTTTTCCTGGCCGTTGCTGCAGACGCCCGATCCGAAGCTGTTCCCGCCGCCCAGGGCGGTGATCGATCCCTGGCACCTGCCGCTGCTCAACACTGTCCTGCTGGTCAGTTCCAGCGTCACCATCACCCTCGCCCATCATGCCCTGCGGCGCGAACACCGGCTGGCCCTCAAGGGCTGGCTGGGGCTGACCGTGCTGCTTGGCCTGGCCTTCCTTGCATTGCAGGCCTACGAATATCACCACGCCTATACCGAACTGGGGCTGACGCTCGGCTCGGGGATCTACGGCGCCACCTTCTTCATGCTCACCGGCTTCCATGGCGCCCATGTCACCCTCGGCACCTTGATCCTGATCGTCATGCTGGCGCGGATCATGCGCGGACATTTCACGGCGCAGAAGCATTTCGGGTTCGAGGCGGCCAGCTGGTACTGGCATTTCGTCGATGTGGTCTGGGTCGGCCTGTTCATCTTCGTCTACGTGCTCTAGCGCGGTTCAGAAAGGCGCCGTGGAAACTAGCTGGCCGCTCCACAGCCCCCAGGCCACCAGCAGCAGGGTCAAGGTCGCGAGGGCCACGCGGACCGTCAACGCCTTGAGCAGGCGTGTCGACCGCTCATCGTCCTTGACCAGGAACACCAGGCCGCTGAACAGGCTGGCAATGGTAGCCAGCAGCAACAGGACGATCGCCGCCTTGAGCATGGCGACACTCCATCGGGACGGGATGATGAAGACAAGTATAGCGAGCACCTGGGAGACGCCCCGTTGAAACGGTTCCGCCCAGGCCTGGTGCCGACCCTGGTGGTGCTGGCCTTGTTGCCCGCACTGGTCGCCCTCGGCTGCTGGCAGCTCAGCCGGGCCGAGCACAAGCGCGCGCTGTTGGCCATGCATGCAGCGCGTCAACTGGAAGAGCCGCTGACGGTCGAGCGCTTGCGTGAATCCAGCGAGCCGGCATTCCGTCGCGTGCAACTGCGGGGGCGTTTCGATGCGCGCCACAGCATCCTGTTGGACAACCGGATGCGTGGTGGCAAGGCGGGCGTGGAGCTGTTGCAGCCCTTCCAGGACGAGGCCAGTGGCGTGTGGCTGCTGGTCAATCGAGGCTGGCTGGCCTGGCCGGACCGACGCCTGCCTGTCACGTTCGAAACGCCGTCCCGGTCGCTGGCCTTGCAGGCTTGGGTCCACGAGGCGACCGGGCAGTTGCTCCAGCTGCGGGCCGACCCGGTCGCAGGCCAGTGGCCGCGCCTGCTCAATGGCATCGAGCCTCGGCACCTGTGGCAGGAGCTGGAGCGCGAAGGCATCGCCCATGAACTGCGCCTGGAGCCGGGTCCGGCCAGCTACCGGCTGGATTGGCCGGTGGTGACCACAGAGCCGGAAAAGCACCTGGGCTATGCCGTGCAGTGGTTCGCCCTGGCCACGGCATTGCTGGCGCTCTATCTGTATTTCGGCTGGAACCCTCGCAAGGAGAACCCCCATGTGCAGCGCGACCCGTCCGATGGACATGCCTGAGCGAGCCGCCATGCGCCGTCGCGGCCGCTGGCAGCTGGCGTTGATCTTGCTGGTGGCGTTCGGCCCGATGCTGCTGGCCACCAGCATGTATCACCATGGCTTCTGGATCCCGCATGGCCGTAGCTATCACGGTGCGCTGATCGGCAACGGCGAGCAGCGCAGCGACATCGGCGTGCGAGTCGATACCCCGCCGCCGGGCTGGCAGTTGCTGGTGACCGCGCCTGGGGCCTGCGACCAGGCATGCGAGGCACTGGTCTACCTGGCCAGGCAG
Organism: Pseudomonas sp. Marseille-QA0332; assembly: GCF_054950175.1. Classification (NCBI taxonomy): domain Bacteria; kingdom Pseudomonadati; phylum Pseudomonadota; class Gammaproteobacteria; order Pseudomonadales; family Pseudomonadaceae; genus Pseudomonas; species Pseudomonas sp. Marseille-QA0332. The sequence goes on along the minus strand of NZ_CM143106.1, from coordinate 3,394,521 downwards.
GTACATGTCGGCCTGGGCCGTGATGTCCACCGCGCCAGCCATGCACTGGCGACGGCGCAGCCATTGACGCCGGCCTACCAAGCGTTGCTGGCGCGAGACTATCCACGCCTGCAGCGCTACCCGCTCGACCGGCACCGGCATGCCACCAGGATCGTCGAGCCTGGCCCACAACTGTGGATCGTCGACCCTCACGGCAACCTGGTGCTGCGTTATGACGCCAAGGTCAAGGGCAGGCATGTGCTCGACGATCTGAGGCATCTGCTCAAGCTCTCCAACATCGGCTAGGAGCCCGCCATGCCCAGACCCGGATATCGCCTCGCGGCTTGCGCCACCTGCCTGGCCCTGCTGGTCGTGCTGCTCGGCGCCTATACTCGGCTGACCCACGCGGGCCTGGGCTGCCCGGACTGGCCAGGCTGCTATGGCCTGGCCGGGGTGCCTGGCAGCCCGGCGCAACTGGCCCACGCCGAGCTGCATTTCCCCGACCATCCAGTCGAGGCGGCCAAAGGCTGGGCCGAAATGCTTCATCGCTATTTCGCGGGTGCGTTGACGCTGGTCATCTTCATGCTGGCCTTGCAGGCCTGCCGCGTGCGGACCAGCCATGAGCGGCCCTGGTGCCTGCCGCTGGGGTTGGTCGGCATGGTGCTCGCCCAGGCGGTCTTCGGCATGTGGACGGTAACCCTCAGGCTCTGGCCGCAGGTCGTCGTCGTCCACCTGCTTGGTGGCTTCACCACGCTGAGCCTGTTGCTGCTGCTCAGTCTGCGCCTGTCGGGCGCCTTTGCACCTGGCGCCAGCCGCTGCAAGGGCTTGCAGCGGCTGGCGCTGCTTGGCTTGCTGGTTGTGATCGGGCAGATCGCCCTCGGCGGTTGGGTCAGTGCCAACTATGCCGCGGTGGCCTGCATCGACCTGCCAACTTGCCATGGGCAATGGTGGCCAGCCGCGGACTTCGCCAACGGCTTTCATCTTGCCCAACGGATAGGCCCCAATTATCTCGGCGGCCAGCTGGACAGCGAGGCGAGGACGGCCATCCATCTGACGCATCGGGCCGGCGCGCTGGTGGTGCTGGGGGTGCTGGGGCTGTTGAGCTGGAAACTGGTGCGTCATGGCCTGGCCGGGCTGGCTTGCCTGGTCGCAGGCATGCTGCTGGTGCAGCTTGGCTTGGGGCTCGCCAACGTGCTGCTGCATGTGCCGTTGCCCATCGCGCTGGCGCACAGTGCCGGCGGTGCGTTGTTGCTGATGGTGATGGTGGTCGTCAACTACCGCATCGGGCTCGGCCTGCTGCACCGCAGCCAAGCGCAAAGAGGCTGGTCGGTGGTGGTTGACAGCGATGTGGGGCGTCCGAGGGCCGGTTGGGAGCGTTGGCGACGCTTGCGCGATCCAGGGTCCTGAGGCGCCTTGCGCTTTCGCCCTGGCGATGGCTCCTGTACCGTGCGATCGACGCCCTGGCTAACCAGGACGTCTGACGGCGTGACCACCTGCACCTTGGCCGGTGGCGTGCTCGCTTTCCTCCATCTGCCAGTGCTGCCGGAACCATGACCCGAACCCAGAAAACCGTCTTCATTCTCGTTGGCCTGGTCGCGTTGATCCTGGGCCTGACCGTCCATCGGGTACTCGATGGACGAGGCGCGGCCAACCCGGCCGAGTTGGTCGATGCCGGAATCATCCTGTTGCCGCAGAGTCGTGTGCTGCCAGAAGTGGGGATGCTCGACCAGGATGGGCAGCCCGTTCGGCTCGACCAGTTGCAAGGCAAGTGGTCGCTGGTGTTCTTCGGCTATACCTATTGCCCGGATATCTGCCCGACGACCTTGGCGCAACTGCGCCAGGTCAAGAGCGAACTACCCCGGCAGGCGCTGGAGCGGCTGCGCATCGTGCTGGTGAGCGTCGACCCAGCCCGCGACACGCCGGCGCAGCTCAAGCAGTACCTGGGCTATTTCGACAAGGACTTCCTGGGCCTGAGCGGGACGCTGGACGATACCCAGAAACTGGCCAATGGCCTGAGCATTCCGTTCATTCCGGCCGATACCAGCAAGCCGGGCTATACCGTCGATCACAGCGGCAACCTGGCCATCGTCGGGCCGGACGGGCGCCAGCGTGGGTTCATCCGGGCACCGTTCGACAACCGCAAGCTGGTGGCGCAACTGCCGGGTCTGGTCGCGCGCGATTGAGGAACCGGATCGAGCTATCCGGTAAGCCAAGGGGCCGCGAAACGGCCCTAGGCTCTGGCAGGCGACGCGGGCTCCAGGCCCGCTTGCCTGCTCGGGGCTGGCTCAGAACGCGGGTACTACCGCGCCCTGGTATTTCTCACCGATGAACTGCTTCACTTCTGGCGAATGCAGGGCAGCGGCCAGTTTCTTCATGGCATCGCTGTCCTTGTCGTCGGGGCGGGCGACCAGGATGTTCACGTACGGCGAATCGCTGCCCTCGATGACCAGTGCATCCTTGGCCGGATCGAGCTTGGCTTCCAGCGCGTAGTTGGTATTGATCAGGGCCAGGTCGACCTGGGTCAGCACGCGCGGGATGGTGGCTGCCTCCAGCTCACGGAACTTGAGGTTCTTGCCATTTTCGGTGATGTCCTTGATGGTCGAGAGGATGTTGTTGCCGTCCTTGAGCTTGATCACCCCGGCCTTGTCCAGCAGCAGCAGGGCGCGGCCGCCGTTGGTGGCGTCGTTGGGAATGACCACGGTCGCGCCAGCTGGCAGTTCGTCGAGCTTCTTCAGCTTGCTGGAGTAGGCGCCCAGCGGTTCCAGGTGAACGCCGGTCACACTGACCAGGTTGGTGCCCTTGGCCTTGTTGAACTCGTCCAGGTAAGGCTGGTGCTGGAAGAAGTTCGCGTCCAGGCGCTTTTCCGCCACCTGTACGTTCGGCTGGATGTAGTCGGTGAACTCCTTGACCTTCAGCTCCACGCCCTGCTTGGCCAACTGCGGCTTGACGAAGTCGAGGATCTCGGCGTGCGGCACCGGGGTGGCGGCGACGGTGAGGGTTTCGGCATGGGCCGAGAAGGCCGCGACAGCGGCAAAGACAGCGAGCAGCTTTTTCATTGACTCTCCTTGAAAGGGACCACCCGGGCCCCCGACCGAGCGTTTGGGTTACTTGCGGGAAAAATGCATGACCAGCCTGTCGCCGACGCTTTGCAGCACCTGCACCAGGATCAGCAACAGCACCACGGTGACGACCATGACTTCGGTCTGGAAGCGCTGGTAGCCGAAACGGATGGCCAGGTCGCCGAGGCCGCCGGCGCCGACCACGCCGGCCATTGCCGTGTAGGACACCAGGGTGATGGCGGTGACCGTGATGGCGGCGAAGATGCCCGGACGCGCCTCCGGCAGCAAGGCCTTGACGATGATCTGCCGGGTCGTGGCGCCCATCGACTGGGCCGCCTCGATGATGCCCCGGTCGACTTCGCGCAGGGCGGTTTCCACCAGGCGCGCGAAGAATGGCGTGGCGCCTACCACCAGCGGCGGTATCGCGCCGAGAACACCGAGCGAGGTGCCAGTGATCAGCACCGTGAGCGGGATCATCACGATCAGCAGGATGATGAACGGCAGCGAGCGCAGAATGTTGACCACCAGCGACAGCAGCGCGTAGACGCCCTTCTGCTCGAACATCTGCCGAGGCCCGCAGAGGAATAGCAGCACGCCCAGCGGCAGGCCCAGCAGCACCGTGAAGAACAGCGAGCTGAACAGCATGGTCATGGTGTCGAGGGTGGCCAGCCAGATTTCGGCCCAGTCGACTTTGGCGAAGAAATCCAGGGCGTCCATCAACGCAGTACCTCCATATGTACGTCAGCTGCCTTGAAGCGGTCGAAGGCCGCCTCGATGTCGCCGCCGGTGACGGCCAGGGTGAGTTGCCCGTAGGGCACATCCTTGATGCGGTCGATCCGTCCGGCCAGGATGCTGTAGTCCACGCCGGTCTCGCGGGCGACGGTGCCCAGCAGTGGCGCGTAGGTGGCTTCGCCCTGGAACGTCAGGCGCACGATGCGTCCGGGAACATGGGCGAAATCGTCGCGCTGCTCGTTCTCGTCGAGCTGTTCGTCTTCCTGGACGAAGCGCCGGGTGGTGGGGTGCCGCGGGTGCAGGAACACCTCGGCGACCGGGCCCTGCTCGACGATACGGCCGGCATCCATCACCGCCACGCGGTCGCAGACCCGGCGGATCACGTCCATCTCGTGGGTGATCAGCACGATGGTCAGCCCTAGCTCGCGGTTGATCTCTGCCAGCAGCTGCAGGACCGAGGCCGTGGTCTGCGGATCGAGGGCGCTGGTGGCCTCGTCGCACAGCAGGATCTTCGGGCGTGTGGACAAGGCGCGGGCGATGCCGACGCGCTGCTTCTGTCCACCGGACAGTTGCGCGGGGTACTTGCGGGCATGGTCCGAGAGCCCGACACGGGCCAGCAGTTCGGCCACGCGCTGGTCGATTTCGGCGCGCGACAGCTCGCCAGCCAGGGTCAGGGGCAAGGCCACGTTGTCGGCAACGGTCTTGGAAGCCAGCAGGTTGAAATGCTGGAAGATCATGCCGACCTGCTGGCGGAAGCGGCGCAGCTGCCTGGCATCGAACGCGGTGACTTCCTCGCCATCGACGATGATCCGGCCCCCGCTGGGGTTCTCCAGGCGGTTGATCAGGCGCAGCAATGTGCTCTTGCCCGCACCGGAATGGCCGATCAGGCCATACACCTGGCCATCCTCGATGGCCAGGCGGGTCGGCTGCAGGGCGGGAATGTCCTTACCGGCGACGCGGTAGGTCTTGTGTACGTCTTGAAACTCGATCACTTAGCGAACCTTGTGGGGCGCATGAATAAAGGCGGCGTTTGGCCGAGCCGTGCATTTTAGCCTTTTCCGATAGCCGTTCTTAGCATTTATTTCGGTTTCGACCAGCCTGGCGGGCATAACGCGACGGTTGGCAGCTTCGATGGAACGCGCGCTTCGTTTGTTCAGTCCTTAGCAGGACAAGCCCGAAACGGGCGGCCTGAACAACGAGGGAGAGCTAGCATGACCCGCAAGCACACCGATACCCCGCGCGAGAGCCAGCTCGCCGGCACCCAGACGCCGGACAGGGCCAACACCAATGCCAAGCTGCAGGCGCTGGAGGCCGTTCGCAGCGATGCCACCGGCCAGGCCCTGCGTACCAACCAGGGGGTGAAGATCGCCGACAACCAGAACACCCTCAAGGCCGGGGCCCGCGGGCCTTCGCTGCTCGAAGACTTCATCATGCGCGAGAAGATCACCCACTTCGACCATGAGCGCATCCCCGAGCGTATCGTCCATGCCCGCGGGACCGGGGCGCACGGCTACTTCCAGAGCTACGGCAAGCATGCCGAGCTGACCAAGGCGGGCTTTCTCCAGGATCCGGAACAGATCACCCCAGTGTTCGTGCGCTTCTCCACCGTGCAAGGGCCGCGTGGCTCGGGCGACACGGTGCGGGACGTGCGCGGCTTCGCGGTGAAGTTCTATACCGACGAGGGCAACTTCGACCTGGTCGGCAACAACATGCCGGTGTTCTTCATTCAGGATGCGCTCAAGTTCCCGGATTTCGTCCATGCGGTGAAACCTGAGCCGCACAATGAAATCCCCACGGGCGGCTCGGCCCATGACACCTTCTGGGACTTCGTCTCGCTGGTACCCGAATCGGCGCACATGGTCATCTGGGCCATGTCCGACCGTGCCATTCCGCGCAGCCTGCGAATGATGGAAGGTTTCGGCGTGCACACCTTCCGCCTGATCAACGCCGAGGGCGTGGCCAGTTTCGTCAAGTTCCACTGGAAACCCAGGCAGGGCGTGCACTCGGTACTGTGGGACGAGGCGCAGAAGCTGGCCGGCAAGGACACCGACTACCACCGTCGCGACCTTTGGGAGGCCATCGAGACCGGCGACTACCCGGAATGGGAACTGGGCGTGCAGATCGTTCCCGAGGCCGACGAGCACAGGTTCGACTTCGACCTGCTCGACCCGACCAAGATCATTCCCGAGGAACTGGTGCCGGTGACCCCGCTGGGCAAGATGGTCCTCAATCGCAACCCTGACAACTTCTTCGCCGAGGTCGAGCAGGTCGCCTTCTGCCCTGGCCATATCGTGCCTGGCATCGACTTTACCAACGATCCGCTGCTGCAAGGCCGGCTGTTCTCCTATACCGATACCCAGCTGAGCCGTCTGGGCGGCCCGAACTTCCACGAAATCCCGATCAACCGACCCGTGGTGGCGAATCACAACGGCCAGCGCGACGGCATGCACCGCATGACCATCGACAAGGGGCGTGCCTCCTACGAGCCCAATTCCATCGATGCAGGGTGGCCGAAGGAAACCCCGCCCGCGCCGCGCGATGGCGGTTTCGAGAGCTACCAGGAGCGCATCGACGCTCGCAAGATCCGCGAGCGCAGCGAGTCGTTCGGTGATCATTTCTCCCAGGCCCGGCTGTTCTACAAGAGCATGAGCCCGAACGAGCAGCAGCACATCGTCAAGGCCTACAGCTTCGAGCTGGGCAAGGTCGAACGCGAGCACATCCGTGCGCGCCAGGTGAACGAGATCCTGGCCAACATCGACCTGGATCTGGCGGCAGCCGTCGCGGCCAACCTGGGCCTGCCGGCACCGAAGGCGCCTACCGTGCAGGTCAAGGGCTCGAGCCTGCAGCAGTCGCCAGCGCTGAGCCAGATGAATCACCCAGGCAGCGTCGGCATCAAGGGTCGCAAGATCGCCATCCTGGTGGCCAACGGCGTGGAGGAGGACAGCGTCGATCGGCTGGTCAAGGCATTCGAGGCGCTCAGCGCCCGTCCCCTGCTGCTTGGCCCGTCCTCGGCACCGGTCACCACGGCCGAGGGCAAGCAGTTGCCCGTGGATGCCTCCATGGAAGGCATGCCATCGGTGATGGTCGACGGCCTGTGGGTGCCGGCCGGCAAGGCGGCGCTGGAAGCCTTGGCGGCCAGTGGCCTGGCCAAGCACTACCTGCTCGAAGCCTTCAAGCACCTCAAGCCCATGGGCGTGGCCAGCGCGGGCAAGGCGCTGCTCGACGGCCTGGGGCTCGCGCAAGACAAGGGATTGCTGCTCGGTGACGACCAGCAGACCGTGGAGGCCTTCGCCAAGGTGCTCGAACAGCACCGCGTGTGGGAGCGTGAAGCCGTCGCCGAGGCGATTCCAGCCTGAGGTCGGCTACCGGTGCAAGCAGACGCTCGCCGCGCCTGCTTGCACCGAACCCATGGGCAGGCTCACTCCTGATGCGGGACCAGCACTACCTGCGCAGGCAGGGAACGCTGGATCTGGTGGCGCTGGCGTAGCTCGAAGCCGCTGTCGAGCCGACTCACGCGTTTGCGCAGCAAGGTCTTGAGCCAAGGGGCGTCCTGAGTGCGTGGCACCTGGAAGATCACCTCGCAGCGATAGTTGACCACGTCACTGGCGATCGCATCGAGCTGTCTGCGCATCGCACGGATGTCCGTGGTTTCCAAGGCAATGACCGTGCTGGGGGCGGTAGGGTCGATGACCTGCGCCGGTGGCCTGGCTTCGGCGGCCTTTAGCGCGGCCTCGGCCTTTTCCAGTTCGAGCTTGCGAGCCTGGGCGAGCGCTCCGCCGTTCACCCCCCCGGTCAGTGCCGGTGCCTCGGGCATCAGTACCCGGGCCCGCGCCAGGGCGGTGGCTGCGGCATTGACGTCGCCTTTCTGCAGAACGATCTGGCTGCGTTGCAGGTAGGCTTCGGCCAGCTGGCGCTGGAACTGCTCGAGGCGTGCGTCGTCGGGCGAATGCGCCTGTAGGGTCGCCAGCTGGTCTTCGGCCGTGGCGAGTTCGTTGCTGGCGATGTTCTGCTGCAACTGTTGCCAGACATCGCCTTGGGCCGGCGCCTGCGCCTGCTCGACCGGCTTGCCGGAGCAGGCGGACAGCAGCAGCGAAAAAGCGGCAAGGAGCAGATAACGGGTAGCGAACGGCTTCATTCCTGCGACTCTCTAGTTGCGCAAAAAGCGAGCAAGTCTACACCCACGGCAGCACGCTCGGAAACAGATCTTCAAGACCCGTCACCCAGACCAAGGTTGCACGAGGCGCTGGAACGCCTCCATTCAACGCTTGGGCAAGGTCAGGCTGAGCAAGAATAGCATCGCCGCGCAGACCACGATCGACGGCCCGGCCGGCGTGTCCTTGAACCACGACAGGGCCAGTCCGGCGCATACCGCCGTCACGCCCAGCAGGCTGGCACCGAGCGCCATCTGCTCGGGAGAGCGGGCGTGACGCTGGGCCGCGGCGGCCGGAATGATCAGCAGCGAGGTGATCAGCAGCACGCCGACGATCTTCATCGCCACGGCGATCACCACCGCGATCAGCAGCATCAACGTCATGCGCAAGGCGCCTACCGGCAGTCCTTCCACCGTCGCCAGCTCCTCGTGCACGGTCACTGCCAGCAGCGGGCGCCAGAGCACGGCCAGCAACAGCAGGACCAGCGCACTGCCACCAAGGATCCAGCCCAGGTCGCTGGTGCTGATCGCCAGCAGGTCGCCGAACAGGTAGGCCATCAGGTCGATGCGCACATCGTGCATGAAGCTCAGCGCCACCAGGCCGAGCGACAGCGTGCTCGGCGCCAGGATGCCGAGCAAGGTATCGGATGCCAGCGGCTGGCGTCGCTGCAAGGTCACCAGCAGGATGGCCAGCAGCAGGCAGCCGACGGTCACGGCCAGCGCGGGACTGACGTCCAGGGCCAAGCCAAGGGCCACGCCCAGCAATGCGGCATGCGACAAGGTATCGCCGAAATAGGCCATGCGCCGCCATACCACGAACGAGCCCAGCGGGCCGGCCACGATCGCCAGGGCCAGTCCGGCAAGCAGGGCGTAGAGAAGAAAATCAGCCATGCTTGCAGTGCTCTCCATGGACATGAGTGCCAGGCGCGACCACCGAACCGTGCAGGTCGTGACTGTGGTCGTGGTGATGGTGGTAGATCGCCAGGCTCGGGGCATTGTTGCCGAACAGCTCGACGAAGGCCGGATCGCCGCTGACCTGTTCGGGGTGGCCGGAGCAGCAGACGTGGCGGTTGAGGCAGACCACCTGGTCGGTGGTGCTCATGACCAGGTGTAGGTCATGGGACACCATCAGCACACCGCAACCATGACGATCACGCAGTCGCGTGATCAGGCTGTACAACTCCGACTGCCCGGCCACGTCGACACCCTGCACGGGCTCGTCGAGAACCAGCAGCTGCGGTTTGCGCAGCAGGGCCCGAGCGAGCAGGACCCGCTGCATCTCGCCGCCGGAGATGGCCTGCACCGGGTTGTTGATGACATGCGGCGCGCCGACTTCCTGCAAGGCCTCAAGCGCCGCTGCACGGCTGACGCCCGGTACCAGGCGCAGGAAGCGCAGCACGGAAAGTGGCAAGGTGGCGTCCACCTGGATCTTTTGCGGCATGTAGCCGACCCGCAGGCGCGGCTGGCGCCAGACGCTGCCGCGGTGCGGCTTGAGCAGGCCCAGCACCGTGCGTACCAGGGTGGTCTTGCCGGCGCCATTGGGGCCGATCAGTGTGACGATCTGACGGGGGGCTACGCTCAGGTCGATGTTGTCGAGTACCGGTTCGCCGGCAAAGCTGACACCGACCTGCTGCAATCGAATAAGCGCGTCGCTCATGCCGCGCCCCGGCAATTGGCGCACAGGCCGACGACCTCCACCGTCTGCCCTTCCACCGCGAAGCCCACCGCGCGCGCACTGGCGACGATGGCATCGCTGATGCTCTGCTGCTCGAGCTCGATGGCCACGTGGCATTCGCGGCAGATCAGGAACTGTCCCTGGTGGGCATGTTCGGGATGGCTGCAGCCAATGAAGGCGTTGAGCGAGGCGATGCGGTGAACCAGGCCGTTTTCCAGGAGGAAGTCCAGGGCGCGGTAGACGGTTGGCGGCGCGGCGCGGCGGCCATCCTGTTCGCTCAGCACGGCAAGGATGTCGTAGGCGCCCAGCGGCTTGTGGCTCTGCCAGACCAGTTCCAGCACCCGGCGGCGCAAGGCGGTCAGGCGGAGGCCCTGGCGCGTGCAAAGGGCATCGGCCTCGGCCAGTGCGCTATGGACGCAATGGGAATGATCGTGGGGACGATGAGCCAGCAATGTGATGGACATGGGGAGCGACGGTTCCGGGTAGAGACGTTATTATGTTACCCGTTTCTGGCCTGTCGAGTATCTACCGTGTCCCGATTCCTTGCTCTTTTCGTCGTTTTCCTAGGTTCGCTCGGTGCCACCTTGGCCCGGGCCGACGTGCAGGTGCTGACCAGCATCAAACCCTTGCAGCAGATCGCCGCTGCTGTGCAGGAAGGGGTCGGCAGCCCTGAGGTGCTGTTGCCGCCAGGGGCTTCGCCGCATCATTACGCCCTGCGTCCATCGGATGTGCGCAAGGTCGCCCAGGTCGACCTGCTGTACTGGATCGGGCCGGACATGGAAGGTTTCCTGCCACGGGTACTGGCCAGCCGCCAGAAAGCCACGGTGGCCGTACAGGATCTGCCAGGCATGCACTTGCGTCGTTTCGGCGAAGACAGCCATTCCCACGAAGCCGGCCACGACCACGACGACCACGACGACCACGACCATGACCACCGCCCCGGCAGCCTCGATGCCCACCTGTGGCTGTCGACGGCCAATGCGCGGGTCATCGCCGCGCGGATGGCAACCGACCTGGCAGCGGCCGATCCGGCCAACGCGACGCGCTACCAGGACAACCTGAAAGCCTTCGTCGGCCGCCTCGACGGCCTGGACCGGCGGATCAGGGAAAAGGTCGCCAGCGTGGCCGGCAAGCCCTACTTCGTCTTCCATGAAGCCTTCGACTACTTCGAGGCGGCCTACGGCCTGAAGCACACCGGCGTCTTCAGCGTGGCCGCCGAGGTCCAGCCAGGGGCGCAGCACGTTGCCGCCATGCGCAAGCGCTTGCAGGCAGTGGGCAAGACCTGCGTGTTCAGCGAGCCGCCGCTGCGGCCGCGGCTGGCAGAGACCCTGACGGCCGGCCTGCCGGTACGCCTGGCCGAACTCGACGCCCTGGGCGGCGACGATGCGGTGGATGCCAGGGGCTACGAGCGCCTGCTGGCCAAGCTGGGCGATGACCTGGCGGGATGCCTCGAGGCACTTTGAGCGACGGCGGCCGGGTAGTCGCCCCGTCCCCGTGCGCCTGGAGCCGCTTGCGTGGCTCCAGGTGGATCTGCCCGCTACAGGGCGAACGGCAGCTGCACGTCGACCTGCTGGCGCCGCGCCAGGCGCACTTCGAATTCGGCGGGGTCATGGATCAGCACATCCATGCCGGCAAACGACTGCGCGGCGATCAACCGCGACAACCAGAAGCGTACGCAGGCCACCCGCAGCATCACCGGCCACAGCTCGGCCTCGGCGGCGGTGAACCGGCGCAGGGCGGCATAGGCGCCTAGCAGAGCCTGGGCGCGCGCCACGTCGATAGCGCCCTGCTCGTCGCAGCACCAGTCGTTCAGGGTGATGGCGATGTCGTAGAGCATCGGTCCTGAGCAGGCGTTGTAGAAGTCGATGACGCCGGTCAGGTGGGTGCCTTCGAACATCACGTTGTCGCGGAACAGGTCGGCGTGCAGGTTGGCCCTGGGCAGCGCCAGGATCTGTGCCTGGTGGGCGACGATCTCGTCCAGGGCCGCCTGCAGCAGCCCGGCCTGGCCAGGAGCGAGGCTCGGCAGCAGTTGCGCGCCGCTTTCGAGCATCCAGTCCAGGCCACGATCGGTACGTCGTTCGAGAACCTGCTCGCGCGTGGCCAGGTGGATGTGGGCCAGCAACTCGCCGACCTGGACGCAATGCTGGTTGTTGGGCGCCTTGATGTGCTTGCCCGAGAGTCGAGGCTGCAACAGCGCCGGCTTGCCGGCCAATTCGCGCAGAGCATTGCCATCGGCATCGCGCAAGGCGAAAGGTACCGGCATGTCGGCGTCGTGCAGGACGTCGAGCAACTCGATGAAGAACGGCATGTCCTCGACGGGCCCGCGCTCGACCAGCGTCAACACGAACTCTCCCTGCTCCAGACTGATGAAGAAATTGCTGTTTTCGGTCCCGGCGGCGATGCCCTGGAAGTCGAGCAGGCGACCCAGGCCGTACGGCGCCAGGAAGGTTTCCAGCTGTGGTCGGGTCAGGGGGGTGAAGACTGACATGATGAAAGAATGCCCATGCGGGCACTTCCGTCGGGAAGTGCCAGGTTGATGTGAAAGGTGCGCGTCAACTTACCACTCGAAGATTTTCCACGACGGAATCAGCATGTCCGGTTGGTCGGAGCGGACGAAGTTGCCGTCCGAGCCGTCGGCGCGTACCAGAAAATAGGGTTTGCCGTGTTTCGGCGTGATCTTGATGGCATACAGGAAGCCGTTCTGCCGGTATTCCTGGATGGTTCTGTCGCCTTCCGTGCGAATGGTTACCTCGGGATCTGCCGAGGGGGCGTCGTCCGCCGCCAGGGTGACGACCGGCGTGGTGGCCAGCAGACCGAGCAACAACAGGCGATTGAATGTACCCATGATAACCTTGTCCCTTTGTCGTCAATGATTCGGGCTATTCTAGCGCCGGACCCGTCGAAAAGGTTGATTCTGCTCATGAGCCTACCCCCCCTCGTCCTGGTGGACGGTTCCTCCTACCTGTACCGCGCCTTTCACGCGCTGCCACCACTGACTACCTCCAAGGGCATGCCGACCGGCGCGGTCAAGGGCGTGCTGAACATGCTCAAGAGCCTGCGCAAGCAATACCCGGACAGCCTCTTCGCGGTGGTCTTCGATGCCAAGGGGGGCACGTTCCGCGACGCCATGTTCGCCGAGTACAAGGCCAATCGGCCAAGCATGCCCGATGACCTGCGGGTGCAGGTCGAGCCGTTGCACGCCAGCGTGCGCGCCCTCGGCTACCCACTGCTGTGCGTGGAAGGGGTCGAGGCCGACGACGTGATCGGCACCCTGGCCCGCAGCAGCGCCGCGGCCGGCCGGCCAGTGATCATCTCTACCGGCGACAAGGACATGGCGCAGCTGGTGGATGGCCACATCACCCTGGTCAACACCATGACCGGCAGCGTGCTGGACGTGGCGGGGGTTCGCGAGAAGTTCGGCGTGGGGCCTGAACACATCATCGATTTCCTGGCCTTGATGGGCGACAAGGTCGACAACATTCCCGGCGTGCCCGGGGTGGGCGAAAAGACGGCGGTGGGGCTGCTGACCGGTATCGGTGGCGGCCTGCGCGAACTGTACGAGAACCTCGACAAGGTACCGGCCCTGCCGATCCGCGGCGCCAAGAGCCTGCCGGCCAAGCTCGAGGAGCATCGCGCCGCGGCGTTCATGTCCTACGAGCTGGCGACCATCAAGATCGATGTCGCGCTGGATATCGAAGTCGATGCGCTGGTATGTACCGAGCCCGATCGCGAGAAGCTGCTGGCGCTGTACACCGAAATGGAATTCAAGAGCTGGATTTCCGAGGTGCAGCGAGAGGCCAGCCAGGCTGGCGAGACCATCGAGCCGCTGGAGCAGCCAGTGGCCATGGTCGAGTCAAGGTACGAAACCGTCCTCGAGCAGGCGCGCTTCGAGGCCTGGCTCGAGAAGCTACGCCAGGCCTCGCTGTTCTCGTTCGATACCGAGACCACCAGCCTCGATGCCCAGCAGGCGCAGCTGGTCGGTGTCTCGTTCGCCGTCGAGCCGCATGAGGCCGCCTATGTTCCGCTGGCCCACGATTACCCCGGCGCACCGCAGCAGCTGGACCGCGATGCGGTGTTGCTGGCGCTCAAGCCGCTGCTGGAAGACCCTGCCAAGGCCAAGGTCTGCCAGAACGCCAAGTACGACATCAACATCCTGGCCAACTGCGCCATCGGTGGCGATCGTGCTCAGGGCATCGCCTTGCAGGGCGTGGCCTATGACACCATGCTCGAATCCTATGTGCTCGACTCGACCGCCACCCGTCACGACATGGACAGCCTGGCCTCGAAATACCTCGGGCATTCGACGATCGCCTTCGAGGACATCGCTGGCAAGGGTGCCAAGCAACTGACCTTCAACCAGATTCCCCTGGAAAAGGCCGGCCCGTACGCGGCCGAAGATGCCGACATCACCCTGCGCCTGCATGAGGCGCTGCAGGCACGCATGGCCAAGACGCCAAGCGTGCTGCCCGTGCTGATGGATATCGAGATGCCGCTGGTCCAGGTCCTGGCTCGGATCGAGCGGCAGGGCGCACTGGTCGATCCCGCGCCGCTGGCCATCCAGAGCGAGGAGCTGGGCGTGAAGCTTGCCAGCCTCGAGAGCGAGGCCTTCGAACTGGCCGGCGAGACCTTCAACCTGGGCTCGCCCAAGCAGCTTGGCTCGATTCTCTACGACAAGCTGGGCATGCCGGTGTTGAGCAAGACCGCCAAGGGCCAGGCGTCCACGGCCGAGGCAGTGCTGGCGGAGCTGGCCGAGCAGGATTACCCGTTGCCCAAGGTGCTCATGCAGTACCGTTCGCTGAGCAAGCTCAAGAGCACTTATACCGACCGCCTGCCGGAACAGATCAATCCGCGCACCGGGCGTATCCATACCTCCTACCAGCAGGCCGTGGCGGCGACCGGTCGATTGTCCTCCAGCGATCCGAACCTGCAGAACATTCCGATCCGTACCGCCGAAGGCCGGCGTATCCGCCAGGCCTTCGTCGCCAGCCCCGGCTACAAGCTGCTGGCTGCCGACTACTCGCAGATCGAACTGCGCATCATGGCCCACCTGGCCAAGGACGAAGGTTTGCTGCACGCTTTTCGCCACGACCTGGACGTCCACCGGGCGACCGCCGCCGAAGTGTTCGGGGTCGAACTGGAGCAGGTCAGCAACGACCAGCGGCGTAGCGCCAAGGCCATCAACTTCGGGCTGATCTACGGCATGAGCGCGTTCGGCCTGGCCAAGCAGATCGGCGTCGACCGCAAACAGTCCCAGGACTACATAGACCGTTACTTCGCCCGCTATCCTGGCGTGCTGGCCTACATGGAGCGCACACGTACCCAGGCAGCCGAGCAGGGCTACGTCGAGACGTTGTTCGGTCGTCGCCTGTACCTGCCGGATATCAATGCCAAGAACCCGGCCCTGCGCCGTGGGGCCGAGCGCACGGCGATCAACGCGCCCATGCAGGGCACGGCGGCCGATATCATCAAGCGCGCCATGGTCGCGGTCGACCATTGGCTGCTCGACAGCGGCCTGGACGCTCGGGTCATCCTGCAAGTGCATGACGAACTGGTGCTCGAAGTGCGCGAAGACCTGGTCGACCAGGTCGGCAGCGAGATTCGTCAGCACATGAGTGGCGCGGCCCGCCTGGATGTCCCGCTGCTGGTCGAAGTGGGCGTGGGCGCGAACTGGGACGAAGCGCACTGAGGCTTGCGCCTCGTTGCCGAGCGGTGAATGGCTGCCGGCCCGGCCCGGCCCGCAAGCAGCGCTGGCGTGGGCAATCGCAAATAGTTTTCAATGCCCGGAACTAAACTGGTGAAATCGCACTCAGAGTACCTGAATGGCTGGTGAAGCCTTTCGATGCTCCTATGTTGTGTTAAGTGTTGGCAGATATCCGGACCCCGCCCTAGCGGTCCGGTCTTGGACCCCGAACTTCCCCCTCCCCATATGAAGTCCGGGGTTTTTTTTGCCCGCGATTCGCCCTTGGCGCATCAGGCGACTGGCCGGTCCTCCAGCGCCATCCAGGCGGCCAGCACCGCATAGGCCTCTTCGAGCCCTTGTCGCTTGGGCGCCGAGAACAGTTGGATGGTCACGCCTGCGTGCCACTCCTTGCGGATCTGCGTCTGCACCTTGAGCAGGGTGTTCTTGGCCGCCCCGTAGGTGAGCTTGTCGGCCTTGGTCAGCAGGATGTGCATTGGCATGCCGCTGGCCTGCGACCAGTCGAGCATCATCTTGTCGAAATCGGTCATCGGGTGGCGGACATCCATCAGCAGGATCACGCCCTTGAGGCATTCGCGACTGCCCAGGTAAGCCTCCAGGTGGCGTTGCCAGTGCTGCTTGAGCGGAATCGGCACTTTCGCATAGCCATAGCCTGGCAGGTCGACCAGACGCCGTTGATCGTCCAGACTGAAGAAGTTAAGCAATTGGGTCCGCCCAGGCGTCTTGGACGTGCGCGCCAGGTTGGCATGGGTCAGGGTATTCAGGGCGCTGGACTTGCCGGCATTGGAGCGGCCGGCGAAAGCCACTTCGTAGCCCTGGTCGTCGGGACATTGTTCGACCTTGGCGGCGCTGATGGCGAAACGAGCCTGCTGGCACAGGCCGAGGATGGGGTTCTTGACTTGCATGGGATATCCGATGTGGGTGTCGCCGAGCCAGTGCACGGCAAGCGGTGTCGTTTCCGTTTGGGTGCCGGAAGTATATAATGCCCCAGTTTTTGTGTGCGCATTATCCCAGCGTAGGATGATGCACGAGGGGAGCCGTCCGACAGGTTGCGCGTCAGAACGCAGCGCGGTCCCCGCCCTGGAAGAAGATGCATGTTACACAGGGTTTCAAGGCTATGCCGCCGCGTGGATTGTGCGGGAATTGCAGTGCCGAGTCATGCGCGCCGCAGCCCGCGACCTGACATTCACTTTAGCCGTGTTGGATTAGCTGATGAACACACTATTCGCGAGTCTGCTGTTGACCCTGGGCGTCGCCGGCATGGCCGCTGCCGCGCAGCCCATCGAAGGCAATGCCACCGCCGGCCGGGCCAAGAGCATGGTCTGTGGTGCCTGCCATGGTCCTGATGGCAACAGCCTGGCGGCCAATTTCCCCAAGCTCGCCGGCCAGGGCGAACCTTACCTCCGGAAACAGCTGGATGACATCAAGTCCGGCAAGCGCGTGGTGCTGGAGATGACCGGCATGCTCGCACCCTTCGATGACCAGGACCTGGCCGATATCGCCGCCTGGTTCGCCAGCCAGAAAGGCAGCATCGGCGCGGCCGATCCCAACCTGGTGGAGCGCGGGCGCGGCCTGTTCAATGGTGGCGACCTGGAGACCGGCATGCCTGCCTGTATCGGTTGCCATGCACCGGACGGCGCCGGCCTGGCCCTGGCCAGCTTCCCGCGGCTCGGTGGCCAGCATTCGCAGTACGTGGCCAAGCAGCTCACCGACTTCCGCGAAGGCACTCGCGTCAACGACGGCGATGCGATGATCATGCGCACGATCGCCGCCAGGTTGAGCAACAAGGATATCGAGGCCCTGTCCAGCTACATCCAGGGCCTGCATTGAACGTCTTGTTAACAGACTGTTAATGATGCAAGGCTAACAAGGGTGGCGCCGGCTGCCCTTTTTTGTCTCTGCAACCGGTACACTTGAGAACTCGGGCCTTGCCTGACTTGTCTGAGGATTCCAGCCAGGTCGCGTCGAGGCGACCCAAGACTGTCCAGGAGTAAAGCATGCGTAAACTGATCCTCAGCGCTGCGCTGGTCGCCGCCAGCGTGTTTGGAGTAACCGCCGTCCAGGCCGCGGAGCCTGTGGCCGGCGAGCAGTACATCCAGCTGAGCAACCCGGTTCCTGTCGCGGATCCGGGCAAGATCGAGGTCGTGGAACTGTTCTGGTACGGCTGCCCACACTGCTACCACTTCGAGCCGACCATCAATCCATGGGTCGAGAAGCTGCCGCAGGACGTCCATTTCAAGCGCGTCCCCGCCATGTTCGGTGGTCCCTGGGATGCCCATGGCCAGATGTTCCTGACCCTGGAGGCGATGGGGGTGGAGCACAAGGTGCATACGGCGGTGTTCGATGCCATCCAGAACAAGCGCATGCGCCTGACAAAACCGGAAGAAATGGCCGAGTTCCTGGCAACCCAGGGTGTCGACAAGGACAAGTTCCTCTCCACCTTCAACTCCTTTGCCATCAAGGGCCAGGTGAACCAGGCCAGGGAACTGGCCAAGAAGTACGAAATCACTGGCGTGCCGAGCATGGTGGTCAATGGCAAGTACCGTTTCGACCTGGGTACCGCGGGTGGGCCTGAGGGCGTGCTGCAGGTGGCCGACCAGCTGATCGCCAAGGAGCGCGCCGCGAAGTAGGCGGCGATTGCCCATGGCCCGCTGGAAAAGCACGCGCGGCATCGGCCTGCACCAGCCGCAGGTCAACCATGACCATCTGCAGGGCTCGGGGCTGCCGGCCGATGGCCGGCTGCGCCTGTTGAGCTTCAATATCCAGGTCGGGATCAGCACCGAGCGCTACCGGCACTACCTGACCCGCAGCTGGCAGCACTTGTTGCCGCATACCGGTCGTGCCGGCAACCTGCAGAAGATCGGGGCGCTGATTGGCGACTTCGACCTGGTCGCCCTGCAGGAAGTGGATGGCGGCAGCCTGCGTTCGGGCTACGTCAACCAGGTCGAGCACCTTGCCCAGCTGGGCGCCTTTCCCTACTGGTACCAGCAGCTCAACCGCAACCTCGGTCGTTTCGCCCAGCACAGCAATGGGGTGCTGAGCCGGCTCAAGCCGCAGGTGCTGGAAGACCATCCCCTGCCCGGCCCCTCGGGCCGTGGTGCCATCCTGGTGCGCTTCGGCGAGGGCGAGGATGCGCTGGTGGTGGTCATGATGCACCTGGCCCTGGGGGCAAAGACGCGTGCCTTGCAGCTTGGCTACATTCGCGAGCTGATCGGTGGCTACCGCCACCAGGTGCTGATGGGCGACATGAATACCCATGCCAACGACCTGCTCGAGCGCTCACCCCTGCGCGACCTTGGGCTGGTGGCGCCGCAAGTCGAGGCGACCTTCCCCAGCTGGCGTCCGCAACGCTGCCTGGATCACATCCTGCTCAGCTCGGACCTGGCGCTGGAGCGGGTCGAGGTGCTCGCGCAGCCTATTTCCGATCATCTCCCCGTCGCGGTGGAGATTCGTTTGCCTGATGCATTGAGTGTGGATACGCTGCCGGTCCTGAGCTGATGGCCCCTACCCTGGCGCGTATCCACCGATGACCGACGAAGCCCAACGCTGGAAAGCGAAGTACCTCCAGAGCCTCGAGCAGCAGGAAAAGCTGGAGCGACGCTGGGAAGCGCGTCTGGACCTGCTGCGTCGCGGCCTGGTGCGCAGTACCCTGGCTGCCGAAGGCAGCGACAAGTCCGTCGACCTGTGCATGAAGGAGATGCGCGAGGTCATTCGCCACGATGACATGGATGCCGCCCTCGCCCGGCTTCTTCCACGCCTGGAAAAGGCCGTGCTCGATTCCGAGCAGCGCCGTGCGGCACGCGAAGACCAGGTCGGCTCGGCCTTGGCCCAGCTGGTCAGCCAGTTGCAGCGCCTGCCGTTGCCTGGTGATATCGCCCGGCCGCTGAAGAAGTACGCCAAGCAGCTTGACGGGCGAGTCGGCCAGGTCCGTGAGCTGCCGTTGCTGCTCGGCGAGCTCAGCGCCTTGCAGAGCCAGGCCCTGGACACCGTGGCGCCTGGGGCGCTGCCTCGGCCTGGCCTGCTGCAACGTCTGTTCGGCGACCGGGAGACGCCGCAGGGGCCAGCGGCGCCTGTCCAGGATGCCGTGCCACAAGCACAGCCTGGCCCCGTTGATCCAGCCCCGACGGACGGGCCAGACCGACCAGAACCCTCCCTGCTGGCCGAGCCGGACATGCTCGACCTGACGTCGCCAGCACCTGGCATTGCAGCTATCGCGGTGCAAACCCCCGCCGCGACCGTCCAGGAAGAGCCGGGGCCAGCCGTGGCGAACGCGCCTCCAGGGCAGGTGCAAGGCGACGCCAGGCCAACGGCGCAGCACGGCAGCGGCGAACCTGCCGAGATGCCCGGCACGCACGCGCCAGGCTCGCCCGGCGACGGTGGGCAATCGAGCGACGCGTTCGATGACGGCCCCTATGCGCTGCCCGATGCCGTCGAACCCCCCTACAGTTCGGTAGCCGCGCACATCGAGCAGACCTTGCTCGGCCTGCTCGACGAGCTGGACCTGCCGGAACGTCACGAGGCCCAGGCCCTGGCGATGCGCGAACGGGTCGCCCGTGGCTTGAACTGGTATGAACTGATTCCGGTACTCGATGATCTCGCGGTGTTGCTACTGGCAGTCAATGACAGTGGCCAGCATGAGTTCGAAGCCTATCTGCAGCAGCTCAACGGCCGGCTGGAAACCTTCCAGAGCCATCTGCGCGAAGCCAGTAGCGGGCATGCCGACAACAGCTCGGCTTCGCGCGAGCTCGATGACCAGCTGCGCAGGCAGGTCGACGGCTTGCAGAGCAGCGTGCATGGCGCGGTCGACCTGGCCAACCTCAAGTCGCTGCTCGAAGGTCGCCTGGAAGACCTGCTCGGCACCATCGATGCGCACCAGCGCAAGCGCGACCTGCGCGAGCAGGAACTGGCCGAACACCTGCAAGGGCTTGCGCAACGGGTCAGCCACATGGAGCAGGAAGCCCTGGAGTTTCGCGAGCATCTCGAAGAGCAGCGGCAGAAAGCACTGCTCGATCCGCTTACCGGGCTGCCCAACCGGGCGGCCTGGGCCGAGCGGCTGGAGCAGGAAATGCGCGCCTGGGACGGGCAAACCGGCGAACTGCTGATAGCGATCCTGGACATCGATCACTTCAAGCGCATCAACGACAGTTATGGCCACCTGGCCGGTGACAAGGTCCTCAAGATCATCGCCGGGCAGCTGCGCAAGCGCTTGCCGGCCCAGCACTTCATGGCCCGTTTCGGCGGCGAGGAATTCGTCCTGCTGCTGCCTCGAACCTCAGCGCTCGCCGCACTGCAACAGCTCGAAGCCTTGCGCGCCGCCGTGCAGGGCTGTCCTTTCCATTTCAAGGGGGAACCGGTGGTCATCACCGTGTCGATCGGCATCAGCTTGCTGCGCGCTGGCGAGCCTGCCGAAACGGTGCTCAAGCGCGCCGACCAGGCGCTCTACCGTGCCAAGGCTCAAGGCCGCAACCGGGTCGAGGCGTGCCCGTACCTGCCCACGCCTGGGCGCTGAGCAGCGCGCCGACGACCCGGCGTGCGCCGCCTGGACAGGTCGGTATACTGGGGCGCTTCACTAGCCCAAGCCGACAGATGCTCTCTTCATGAAAAGATTCCTCATAGCTTCCCTGCTGTCATTGCTGGCCGGCTGTGCGTCGGGCCCGCGCATCGACCGCAGCCATGTCTCGGCCAATCACGACAACCGTGTCCAGTTCGTCGTGCTGCACTACACCAACGCTTCGCTGGAGCGCTCCCTGGCCTTGCTGACCCAGGGCGAGGTCAGCAGCCATTACCTGATCGGCGATGGCCCCGCGACCATCTATCAGCTGGTCGATGAAAGCCGCCGCGCCTGGCATGCCGGAGACAGCCAGTGGCGAGGTCGGACCTGGCTCAACTCCAGTTCGATCGGTATCGAAATCGTCAATCCCGGGTTCACCGACACGCCGGCCGGACGGGTCTGGCACCCCTACAGCGAAGCGCAGATCCAGTCGTTGATCGTCCTGCTCAAGGACATCGTCCAGCGCAACGGCATCGAGCCGCGCAACATCATCGGGCACAGCGACATCGCCCCGCTGCGCAAGCTCGACCCCGGCCCGCTGTTCCCGTGGAAACGCCTGGCCGATGCCGGGCTGGGCATCTGGCCGCAAGCTTCGGCGGTTGCCAGGCAACAAGCCTATTTCCACGCCAACCCGCCAGGCATCGCCTGGTACCAGCAACAGCTGGCACGTCTGGGCTATGGCCTGGAACAGACGGGGGTCCTGGACCAGGCCACGCGCAGTACCTTGGCAGCCTTCCAGATGCATTTCCGCCCGCAACGCCACGATGGCATGCCAGATGCGCAAAGCGCGGCTATCCTGCATGTGCTGAACAGCATGCGTTGACGCCGTCGGGATGGACAGGCCGACTTGCCGGACAGTTGCCTTGACCCATGTTACCCAGGCGGATGTTGCCGATGTCAGCTTCTCTCATCTTGCGTCATGTGCTCGAACGCCCCTGGCTGCTGTCCGGCATTGCCACGCTGGTCAGTGGCGGCTTGCTGCTGCTGGTCAGCCTGGTGCTTACCGTGCAGCAGGCCAAGCAGAACGAGAGCGCCCAGATGAGCGCCCGTGGCGTCCGCTTCCTGGAGCGGCTAGAACAGGTCTTCGGCCAGTTGCGCGAAGGCGTCGACCAATTGCAGGTGCAGCCGCCGGGGCCATGCGACGCGGCGATGCTGGCTGCCCTGCAGCAGCCGGGCCTGAGTTACCGGT
The DNA here is from genome assembly GCF_054950175.1 of Pseudomonas sp. Marseille-QA0332. Lineage (NCBI taxonomy): Bacteria > Pseudomonadati > Pseudomonadota > Gammaproteobacteria > Pseudomonadales > Pseudomonadaceae > Pseudomonas > Pseudomonas sp. Marseille-QA0332. Next base: position 3,372,488 of record NZ_CM143106.1, on the reverse strand, counting down.
TCGTCTATGAAGCGGCCTATGTCGACGGCACGATCGTCTGCTCCAGCCGTGGTGTCGAACGTCAGGGCACGGTGCTGCGGGCGCCGGATATCCATGGCCCGACCTACAGCATCTGGCTCAATACCAGCGCCGAGCCGAACGACGACCGCGCAGCCTTGATGCTTGGGCGCGGCCACTATCTGGTCTCGACCTCGCGTGGGCACTTGACCGATGTGGTCGACCTGCCAGCCGGCGGCAGCCTGCTGGTGCTACTGGACCATAGCAGCCGCGCGATCCCGGTCCTGGGCCCGGTCCAGTCCTGGCCTCCCTTGCCTGATTGGGACCCGAGCTCCGAGCAATCGCCGATCGAGCTGCCCGATCGGTTGATCTACCGGATGCCTACCAAGTCGCCGGATTACCAGCTGGCCCTGATCGTCCCGCGTACCGATGTCCCCCTGGAAACGAGCGGCATGCTCTGGCTGCTGTTTCCCGGCAGCGTGCTGATCGCCAGCTGCATCGGCTGGCTGGTGCTGCAACTGGCCGAGCAGCGTCGCTCGATGAGTTCGGCGCTGCAAGGGGCCTTGCGCCGTGGCGAGTTGCAGGTGCTCTACCAGCCCATCTTCGAACTCGACAGTCGGCGTTGCGTGGGCGCTGAGGCGCTGGTGCGCTGGCGTCGGCCGGATGGCAGCCTGACCAGCCCGGAACTGTTCATCCCGCTGGCGGAAAACACTGGGCAGATCCGGCAGATCACCGACTTCGTGCTGCAACGGGTACTCGAGCAGCTCGGCCAGTTGCTGCGTAGTCATCGGCATTTGTACATCTCGGTGAACCTGGCCGCTTGTGACGTCACGGTGCCACGCATCGGCGAGGTGGCTGCCCGCCTGTTGGCCCGGCATCGCGTCGCCGCCCACCAGATCGCCTTCGAGGTGACCGAGCGCGGCCTGGTCGATGTGGTCGTGGCGCGCGACAACCTGCAGGCATTGCGCAACGTCGGCCATCCGGTGCTCATCGATGACTTCGGTACCGGCTATTGCAGCCTGGCCTACCTGCAGACCTTGCCGGTGGATTGCCTGAAGATAGACAAGGCGTTCATCGACGCTCTGGGCCATGACGCCGCCAGCAGCGGCGTGGCTCCCCATATCATCCGCATGGCCCATGCCTTGCAGTTGCGTGTGATCGCCGAAGGCATCGAGTACGAGGACCAGGCCGAGCTGCTCAGCAGCGAAGGGGTCGACTATGGACAAGGCTGGCTGTTCGCTCGTCCCCTCAGTGCCCGCCAGTTCACCGAACTGGTCGTGCACGGCCGGCGATGAACCAGGCGCGCCAGCGGCTGCCGTGACGGCTCAGGTCGGCAGCGCCATGTAGAACTGGGTGCCTTGCCCGGGTCGGGAAAACACCCCCATGCGCCCGCCATGCAGTTGCACGATTTCCTTGCACAATGCCAGGCCCAGACCGGCGCCACCCTTCTTGCGTCCGACTTGCACGAAGGGTTCGAAGATCCTGCCTTGCTGGCCATAGGCGATGCCTTCGCCATTGTCCTCGACACTGATGATCACGCGTTCGGCGTGGCGTCGGGCATGCAGGCGGATCCGCCCGCCAGTGCCCGTGTGGCGAATGGCATTGTGCAGCAGGTTGTCCATGACCCGGTCCAGCTGGCCGCTGTCCGCCTGGATGCGTGGCAGCGGCAGCTCGAGCTCGGTGAGCAGCTCTATCTGCTTTTCGGCGGCCTGTTCCTCGAAGCGCGCCAAGGCCCGCTCGAGCAGGTCATCGATGGCGCACGGCGACAGTTCCAGTTTCTGCAATCCGCTCTGGTAGCGTGAGAAATTCAGCAAGTCGTTGATCAGCTGGGTCAGGCGCTGCATTTCCTCGCCAATCGTCTCGAGAAGATCGCTTTCGCGCGCCTCGGCAGGGAACTTGACCCGTTCGCGCAGCAGGCCGAAGGCCATGTGCATGCCGGTGATCGGGGTGCGTAGCTCATGGGAAGCACGCAGGACGAATTCGCTACGCACGCGTTCGAACGCACGTTGCTCGGTCACATCATGCAGCACCATCACGGCCCCCAGAATAGGCCCTTGGGGGTGGCTGACCGGGGTCAGGCTGTAGGTGAGCAGGCGCGACTCGTCATCCACCGTCAAACTCAGATCCTCCGGTGGCCGGTCCAGGCTGCCGCCGCGCAGCACCTGGCGCAGCTGCTGTTCCAGTTCCGGGCGCTGCAAGGCTTCGGCCAGGCCGGCCCCCAGGCGACTCTTGTCCCAGCCCAGCTGGCGCTGGGCCACCGGGTTGAGATGCTCCAGTCGGCCCTGGCGATCGATGATCAGCAGCCCATCGTCGATACTGTCGAGTACCGCTTGCAGACGCTGCTGGCCGGCCAGCAATTCGTCGATGTTGGTTGCCTGGTGCCTGCGCAAGGCATCGGCCATCAAGCCGAAGCGCTTGGTCAGCAGGCTCAGTTCGCTGGCCTGGGTGACAGGCAGCGTGACGTCGAAATTCCCCTGCCCGACCTGGTCGGCTGCCTTGGCCAGCGCCTCTATCGGTTGCCCGAAGCGTCGGGCGATATTATGCGCGGTGATGAAGCCGAGGATCAGCACGGCCAGGCCCATGAAGCCAAGCAGGCCGCTGACCAGCAGGGCACGGTCCTGGGCCTGTTTTTCGCCGGTGGCCATCTGCGCGATGGCCCGCTGGTGGGACTCGATCAGCCCGCCGCGCAGCTGGTTGAAGGCCGCGCCGAGCGGATCGTCCGGCCCCATGTTGCGGGCCGGTTCCGGCGTGCTGCGGTAGATCTGGCGGAACGCCTGGTAATCGCGGCTGGCCTTGTCGAAACCGTTGCGTCTGCCGCCCTGCTCAACGCCTTGGTCGAGCAAAGCCTGGAACTTGTCCTGCAGGGCGCTCACCCGCTGCGCATCGACGTCCTTGTCGAGGATCAGCGCCAGCTGGTCGCCCAGGTTCTGCCGAAGCTCGATCCCCAGCTGCAGGGTCTGGGTGATGTCACGCACCTGGACTTGCTGGACCGCAGCCATCTGCAACACGCTGACCAGGCCTAGCAGCAGGCCCAGCAAGGCCACGCTGACCAGTGCCGAGATGCTGAGGAAAAGCCTCGTGCGCAGTTTGATGGTCCATCTCATAGGTGATACTGCTTGCGCTTGCGATACAGGGTCGAGGCGTCGATGCCCAAGGTCCGAGCAGCCTGTTCGAGGGTGTCGCTGGTCGCCAGGACCGCGCCGATATGCGCGCGCTCCAGTTCATCGAGACTCAACGAGGCGCCAATGCGCGGGGCATTGCTCGACGGCTGCTCGGCCATGCCCAGGTGGGCCACCTCGACGCGCTCCTGGGCACAGATGATGCTGGCCCGTTCGATCACGTTGCGCAGCTCCCGGATGTTGCCAGGCCAGCGGTAGTTGAGCAGCGCCGCACGCGCCTCGTCACTGAAGCCACGGGCCGGGCGCGAGTAATCCTTGACGAAACGGGCCAGGAAGCGGTCGGCCAGGGTCAGGATGTCCTCGCTGCGCTCGCGCAAAGGCGGCAAGTGCAAGGTGATGACGTTCAGGCGATACAGCAGGTCTTCACGGAATCGACCTTCGCGGACCATTTCCTCGAGGTTGAGATTGGTTGCGGCAAGGATTCGCACATCGGCGCGACGGGTGACCGGGTCGCCGACACGTTCGTATTCCTTGTCCTGGATGAAGCGCAACAGTTTCGGTTGCAAGGTCAGGGGGAAGTCGCCGATCTCGTCGAGGAACAGCGTCCCGCCGTCTGCCTGGTTGACCCGTCCCAAGGTGCTTTCGCTGGCTCCGGTGAAAGCCCCGCGACTATGGCCGAACAGCTCGCTTTCCATGAGTTCGGCGGTCAGCGAGGGGCAGTTGATCGTCACGCAGGCCTTGCGGGCGCGCTTGCTCCAGCCGTGGATGGCCCGCGCCAGCTCGCCCTTGCCAGTGCCCGACTCGCCAAGGATGAGAATGTTGGCATCGGTGGTGGCCACCTGGCGCGCAGTCTCGAGCACGGCCATCATCGCCGGGCTATGGGAATCCAGGCCGTCCTTGGGCTTGCGGATCTCGCCTTCCAGCGCTTCCAGACGGGCGGACAGCTGGCGCACCTCGAGCTGCTTGGCCGTCGCCAGGCGCAGCTGGTCAGGGCTGCAAGGCTTGACCAGGTAATCGGCCGCCCCGGCCTGGATGGCATCGACAGCGGTATCGATCGCCGAATGCGCGGTAACGATGACCACGCGCATCCAGGGCGCCTGGATACGCATCTGCGCCAGGACATCCAGGCCATTGTCTTCACCCAGGCGCAGATCGAGGAAGCACAGGTCGAATACCTGCCGTTGCAACAGTGCCTCGGCCTGCGCGGCGCTATTGGCCGTGGCGACACTATAGCCTTCGTCTTCCAGGCAATACCGGAACGTGCGCAGGATGGCGGATTCGTCATCCACGAGCAGTATGCGGCCTTGGCTGTCCTGGGCTGACTCCATTTCCTACGCTCCTTTGGGATTTGTCTTGGTTAGTGTCGGAAAAATCGGGCAAGTTGCATGGTCAATTCTGATTGATTTTGCTGATTGCATGCTAGCTGCTTGATGTCGCAGCTGCTAACTCTTTGATTTTGCAAAGATCATGTCATCAGACGGCTTGGTACACCTGTTGCCAGGGCTTTTCCCTTTATGCCTCAGAGGAGTTCCCCTATGCCTGCATCCAAATCAAACATGGCGTTGCTTGCCGGCCTGCTGCTTGGGCATGCCTGGCTGTCGCCTCTGGCACAAGCCGATGAAATCGCCGATGCACGTCTGGAGGGCTCGCTGAAGACGGCCTTGTCCCTCAACAGGGTGCTCAATCCCTTCCGCATCGAGGTGCAGGTCAAGGACCAGACAGTGCGTTTGGCTGGAGAAGTGGAGAACGAGGTAGAGCGAGCCCTGGCCGAGCGGGTGGCCTTGGCCACGCGAGGCATCGATCGGGTGGACAACCAGTTGCAGGTCGACCCTCAGCTGGTGGAGCAGCCACTGGAGCTTCGAGCCTATGCCCAGAGGCTGGAGGATGAAACGCTGGCCGCGATCGTCCGTTCGCGTCTGGTCTGGAGTCGGATCACCCAGAAGGCGCCGATAGAAGTGCAAAGCCGCGAAGGCGTGGTGACGTTGCGCGGCAAGGTCGACAGTGTCGAAGCCAAGGAATTGGCCGGCGTGCTCGCCGAGGGCACCGAAGGCGTCTACCTGGTCAACAACCTGGTCAGTCTGGATACCGCAGCCATGGCCAAGGCTCGGGAAATGCCCGTGGATGCGCCGTCGGGTCCGCAACCGAGCGACAGCTGGGTAGTGGCCAAGATCCAGCAAAGCTACCGTTTCAGCCGCCATCTGGACGGGCTGAACATAAGGATAAGCAGCGACCAAGGCCTGGTTCGCCTGTCCGGCGAAGTGGTGAGTCGCGAGCAGAAGAACATCGCCGTCGAGGTGGCACGACAGATCGTGGGTGTACGTGGCGTGGATGCGGACATGCTGAAGATCGCTACCAAAGTTCAAGGGTGATCGTGCAAAAAGCACGAGATTCTAGCGCGCATCGTGCAGGATACGTCCTGGCTTCTACCGAGTGTCTTGACCAACCCATTGTTTTATAAGGGTTTTTCAGTTTTTAAAAGGCTGGCATGCAGGCTGCACTGTTCACCGTACGTGGCACATAAAAAGTACAGCAGGAGGAGCCGGCATGAACCGTCAAACCATCGATCGTGAGCAGACCACCACCGTGTCGCTGACCCAGGTGCTGTTTCTCACCCTCGCGATGATGCTGACGGTGGTCGCTGGCCAGCTCTACCACACCTGGCAGGCCGCCCGACTGGCAGATCAGGTGGCGGCCCAGACCGCGGTGCTCGCGCAGATCCAGGCCAGCCGTGCCAACACCTTGGTCAGGGCCTCCGAACAAACGCCCGTGACAGAGGCTTCACCGGCCACGCTGGAAAGCGTGGTGCCCCAGGGACGTTGGGTCTTCTGATTCCGACCTGGGCAGATTTCGAAAAAAGGAAACAAGGAGAATCACCATGCTGAGTTGGGCTATCACGTTCCTGATCATCGCCATCGTCGCCGCTGTACTAGGCTTCGGAGGTATCGCGGGCGCAGCAACGGGGATCGCGAAGATTCTGTTCATCGTCTTCCTGGTCCTGTTCGTCGCTTCCTTCTTCTTCGGTCGTGGCAGGAGATAGCAATGAAGGCAGCACTCTGCCGGGCCGTGGCCGTAGCCTTGCTAGGTTGCAGTGCCACGGCGCTGGCGGCCAATGATGGTCAGGTCCGGGTCAACCAGTTGCTTGGCTCGGACCAGGAGTACCGGGAAACCTGGCAAGGCGTGGTCAAGGGGCAGGAGCGTTTGCCCGATTGGGTGATCAACCTGAGCGGTAGCTCGCCACAGCAGATGTCGGCGGTTACCGAGGAGGGCGACCGATATCTGGTAGGGCCGCTCTGCGAGGCCGAAGGCAAGTGCACCTACAAGCGCCTGATCGTGGCTTTCAGTTGGGACAAGGAAGATGCCTACGGCATGTTGGTGGAGGTGCCGGAAGGCCTGCCCGGCGACAAGTCGCCGACTCGGCACGCCAGCTACAGATGGCTGGGCGATCCGGATGACGGCATGAAGGCATTGCTGCAAGAGCAGCTCAAGCGCGATCCGAACTGGTACTGACCAGCGGTCAAGGTTGTAACGAAATGGAAGCTGAACCTTTTTATGATTACAGCTTCTATGCTGCGTCGTACCGAGGAGGCACGACGCATGACCAGGGGGCCGGGCTGCTCTGATCGTTACAGGATCGGAGCGGCCTAGGGGTACAGGGAGTACCTTCCGTATGGGGTCGGGTCAGGTGAAGCGGCATCGGAAGCTACAGGCCAGTCGGGTTCACACCAATCCTACGACTGGCCTGGCTTCCGAAGCGCTACTATACGATCGCTTGTCCTCGAGATCGCCAGGACTCGAAAGGGCTGCGCTTTTCTACCGCGCATCAATTTTTTTCTTTCCCCCTTTCCTTCGAGAACACTTTTCTCACGTCTGTCGAAGCGGCGTTCGGATTGTCGAACAAGAAGCTGTATGGCTCGAAAAGACATGTAGAAATGCCAATTGGTGGCGGGAATGGCCTGTTCGGAAACCCGAATACACATTTTCGGGTGAATCTCAGCTTCCAAAAATTAGATGTTTCTTCATGCCGAACACGCATGGGGTAGTCATTTACGGCATTAGACTGGTCGGGTTGGCCATCGCGATAGTTGCCGCCTTTTTCACCGGCCCGAGCGCCTTTCGTCTGCTTGCGAAGATCCTGAATGTGATGTTCGAAGCAGAACCTGAACCATTGGCCAGCGCACGTAGTATCTGTCCGCATGGTTCGCTCGGAGCCCCCTGATTACCAGAAAAACGGGTGGAAACATGAAAAAGGCAAAAGTGAGTCTTGCCTGGCAGATCCTGATCGGCTTGGTCCTGGGCATTGCCATTGGCGCGCTGCTGAATCATTTCGACGCGCAAAAGGCCTGGTGGATAAGCAATGTGCTTCAACCGGCCGGTGACATCTTCATCCGCCTGATCAAGATGATTGTGGTGCCCATCGTGATTTCCTCGCTCATCGTCGGCATCGCCGGGGTGGGCGATGCGAAGAAGCTGGGCAGCATCGGGCTCAAGACGATCATCTACTTCGAGGTCGTCACCACCATTGCCATCGTCGTGGGCCTGCTGCTGGCCAACCTGTTCCATCCGGGCGCGGGTATCGACATGAGCACCCTGGGCACCGTGGATATCTCCAAGTACCAGGCCACCGCGGCGGAAGTGCAGCACGAACATGCGTTCATCGAGACCCTGCTGAACCTGATTCCCTCGAACATATTCGCGGCGCTGATGCGTGGCGAGATGCTGCCGATCATTTTCTTCTCGGTGCTGTTCGGCCTCGGTCTGTCGAGCCTGCAGGCCGACCTGCGCGAGCCGCTGGTACGCACGTTCCAGGGCGTCTCGGAAACCATGTTCAAGGTCACCCACATGATCATGAACTATGCGCCGATCGGCGTGTTCGCGCTGATCGCCGTGACCGTCGCCAACTTCGGCTTCTCCTCGCTGCTGCCGCTGGCCAAGCTGGTGCTGCTGGTCTACTTCGCCATCGCCTTCTTTGCCTTCATGGTGCTGGGCCTGGTGGCACGCCTGTTCGGCTTTTCCATCATTCGGATCATGCGCATCATGAAGGACGAGCTGATCCTGGCCTACTCGACCTCCAGCTCGGAAACCGTGCTGCCGCGCATCATCCAGAAAATGGAAGCCTATGGCGCGCCGAAGTCGATCTGCAGCTTCGTGGTGCCGACCGGCTACTCCTTCAACCTCGACGGCTCGACGCTGTACCAGAGCATCGCGGCGCTCTTCATCGCCCAGTTGTACGGCATCGACCTGTCGATCAGCCAGCAACTGCTGCTGGTCGTGACCCTCATGGTCACCTCCAAAGGTATCGCGGGCGTGCCAGGCGTCTCCTTCGTCGTGCTGCTGGCTACCCTTGGCAGCGTGGGCATTCCGCTGGAGGGCCTGGCGTTCATCGCCGGTGTCGATCGCATCATGGACATGGCGCGGACCGCGCTCAATGTGATCGGCAACGCCCTGGCGGCGCTGGTGATCGCGCGCTGGGAGGGCATGTACGATTCGGCCAAGGGCGAACTGTACTGGAACTCGCTGCCGCACCTGGCTGACGGCAAGTCCGCGCAGGCTGGCGAGACCGTGCGTCGTTGAGCTGACACGAGCGCAGCGCAGCCCCGATTCGTCGGGGCTTTTCATTTTCCGGGCCAGGCACCGCGATACGTTATCATCCAGGGCATTTTTCCAAGGGGGATCACAGGATGCTCAACGGCCTCTGGCTCGGTTTCTTTCTGGTGGCCACGGTATCGGCGCTCGCCCAGTGGCTGGTCGGTGGCAATGCCGGGATCTTCGCGGCGATGGTGGAAAGCCTCTTCGCCATGGCCAAGCTCTCGGTCGAGGTCATGGTCCTGCTGTTCGGCACGCTCACGCTGTGGCTGGGCTTTCTGAAGATCGCCGAGCAGGCCGGCATCGTCGAATGGCTGGCCAAGGTGCTGGGGCCATTGTTCGCCCGGCTGATGCCGGAAGTGCCGCCGGGTCACCCTGCCCTGGGCCTGATCACCATGAACTTCGCCGCCAATGGCCTGGGCCTGGACAATGCTGCCACGCCAATCGGCCTGAAGGCGATGCGCGCCTTGCAGGAACTCAACCCCAGCGCGACCACGGCCAGCAACGCGCAGATCCTGTTCCTGGTACTCAATGCCTCTTCGCTGACCTTGCTGCCAGTGACCATCTTCATGTACCGAGCTCAGCAAGGCGCGACCGATCCGACCTTGGTGTTCCTGCCGATCCTGCTGGCCACGAGCGTCTCGACCCTGGTCGGCCTGCTTTCGGTGGCGATCATGCAGCGACTGCGGCTCTGGGATCCGGTCGTGCTGGCCTATCTGGTCCCCGGCGCCTTGCTGCTGGGCGGCTTCATGGCCTTGCTCGGTACCCTCTCGGCGGCCGCGCTGGCGAGCCTCTCATCGCTGCTTGGCAACCTCGTGCTGTTTGGCGTGATCCTGCTGTTTTTGCTGGTTGGCGCACTGAAGCGGGTCAAGGTCTACGAGGCGTTCATCGAAGGCTCCAGGGAAGGCTTCGACGTGGCCAAAAGCCTGTTGCCCTACCTGGTGGCCATGCTCTGCGCGGTAGGTGTGCTGCGCGCCTCGGGCGCCCTGGAGTGGGCGCTGGACGGTGTGCGCTATGCGGTCCAGGCGATGGGCCTGGATACCCGTTTCGTCGACGGCCTGCCCACGGCGCTGGTCAAGCCGTTCTCCGGCAGCGCGGCGCGCGCCTTGCTCATCGAGACCATGCAGGCCCATGGCGTGGACAGCTTCCCGGCACTGGTGGCCGCGACCATCCAGGGCAGTACGGAAACCACGTTCTACGTGCTGGCGGTGTATTTCGGCGCGGTCGGTATCCAGCGCGTGCGCCATGCCGTGGGCTGCGCCTTGCTGGCAGAGTTTTCCGGAGTAGTGGCGGCGATCTGCGTCTGTTACTGGTTCTTTGCCTGAGGCCGCCAGCTATCGAGACCGCGCTGGGGCCGTCGAGCGACGATGGCTGACGGATGCCCATGCCGGGGCATGGGCAGGCGCAGTTGTAGCCGCATGACCTTCATGCCGCGGGTTCTTGCCCGTTCTCGACCACCTTGAAGCGCAGCACGCCGATCACCTGGCCATCCTCGGTCAGCACCCTGACCTGCCAGCGCCCGACCGGATCGGGCGGGAAGTTCTGCTTGTGGGTCCAGGCACGGTAGCCTTCCTTGCGACCGCCATGGATATCCAGGGCGATACGGTCCACCTCCTGGCCGTTGTGCTGCCACACATGATAGATGCGCTCGTTCAGTCCGCGTGGCGCGTTGATCGCCGTGTAGGCATACAAGCCATTGCCACGGATCTGGCTGGCTTCTATCGAGTCCAGCGGCTTGCCCGGCTTGCGGTCCTGCACCTGGGTACTGACCGCCACTTCGGTCATCCAGAGCGTGGCAGGCGGCACCCAGGAGCGTAGCAGCCACCCGCCGCCGCCCACTGCCAGGGTCAGCAGCACCAGGGTCAGCGCACGGCGCCAGTGCGTGATGGGAAAGCTGCTGACCAGGCTCGGGAAGGACAGCAGCATGGCTGCGCCAAGGGCCAGCTTGAAGCTTTGCGCGGTGGTCAGGTGAAGGATGATCGGCAAGGCTGTCAACAGCGCGGCGAACAGGGTGAAGGTATGCAGCGCCATGAACAGCCAGCGCCTGGGAGCCAGCCACTTGTAGTAGAGCGGGTCGACGATGGAGACCAGGCCGGCCGCGCCCAACAGGCCGGTGAATACCAACTGGCCGCTGTTCCAGGTCGTGGTGATGAAGAAGAACGGCAAGACGAAGAACAGGCTTTCCTGGTGGATCATCTGGGTCGCATAGCGCAGCAGCGGCTGCGGTATTTCGCGCTTGAAGACCCTGGCGAACAGGCCGGTCAGGCTGTTCTCCAGCATCAGCCAGACCCAGCTGACCAGCATCAGGATGGCGATCCAGCTGGCCAGGCTCGCCTGGCGATCGACCAGGACGAAGCTGCCGATGCCGGACAGGAAACCGCCCAGCGCGATGACGCCGGGATAGCGCTTGAGCAACTCGATCAGGCGCTGGATGAAACGAGACAGTGCGGGCATGGAGGAGAACTGCATGGAGAAACCCTCGTACGATACCGCCTCCTCATCGCTGGCGTGTAGCTCCGCTGGGACGAGGGGCTGGCTGGCGCCGTCGGCGCAGCAACGCCGCGGCCAGTAGCAGGCCGACCACCAGCGCGACAAGGCCGTAAAGCTCGTCATAGCCAAGCAAGGGCTCCTCGATGCGCAGGTAGCCCGGCTCGTTCAATAGATCGTGCAGCGCCGCGTCGGCCTCTTCCAGGCTGACCTCGCGCAACATCCGTGCCGGATCCTTGAAGCGGCCATCGGTATAGGTGTTCAGGGCGCCCCAATAATAGTCGGCCAGGGCACTGTTGCCCTGGGTCGTCCAGCTTTCACGGGCGATGGCGGCCTGCTTGATCCGTTCGAAGGTCTGCGCGTCCAGGCCCTTGTCGCGCAGTTGCTCGAACAATGCCTGAAGCGCCTGTACCGCTTTCTCGACATCGGCACGTTCGAGGTCGGCATTGAGGCTGAGCATGCCACTGTTGCCGAAACTTTCGCGCTGCACCGATGGCCCGTAGGAAAGGCCATGACGAAGCCGCAGTTGCTCGTACAAGGCCCAGTCGAGGTAGCGTGACAGCAGCTCGAGGGTCGAATCATGGGCGTTGTCCAATACCGGCTCGATGAACAGCCAGTGCAGTTTGACGTTGTCGCCCAGCCAGCCACGGGTCAGGTCGCGCCGCTGTTCGGCCTGTTCGGAGATGCTTTCCAGATCGCGCCGCTCCTGCGGCTCGGTGGCTGGCAATTCGCCATAGGTACGCTCCAGATAGGCCGGCAGCAGCCGATCGAGCCCGCCCACCACGATCAGGCTCATGTTGTTCGCGGCGTACCAGCGTTCGCGCAGGGCTTGCACCTGCTCCAGGGTCATGTCGTCCAGGGCGGAGCGCTCGCTGCACTTGAGGCCCAGCTCTACGGCCAGCTGGCTGCTGGCAGGATGACCAATGTCCTGGCGATCGAGCCAGCGCTGCAGATGACCATAGTGTCCGCCATCCTCGCGCTCGATGATCTTCTTCGCCGTCACCAGGTCCTGTTGGTCCAGCCGGGTCTGGCTGATCGTCTCCAGCAGCAGGTCCAGCACCTTGCGCTGGTTGCGCGCCGGAGCTTCGATGACGAACGTGGTGTCGGCGTTGCTGGTATAGGCATTCCACTCGCCGCCCAGCGCCTGCATGCGTGCTTCCAGTCCACCCTCCCCGGTCTCGTCGAGGCCGCTGAACAGCAAGTGCTCGAGCAGATGGGGCAGCTCTTTGCGCGGACAGTCGAAGTCATCCAGGCCGACCCCGACCACCAGACGAATCGACACATGGTCGCGTTCATATCCGGACTTGAGGATGACCTGCAGGCCGTTGGGCAACAGATAGCCTTCGACGCGTGAGCGATCCAGGGCAAGGGTAGGCAAGGTAACAAACAATAGGCAAAGCAACATCAGGTAGCGCACGAGGCAACGCATGGGCGAACTTCCGGGCCGGTCTGCGTCAGGGACGCGTTCAAGGCAGGCGGGCTTCATCCGGCACGCTATCGAGCATCAGCCCGCCCGTGTCCGAGCCACCCAGTACCACATAGGCACTGCTGCAGAACAAAGAGTTCAACCGTTTCATGTCAGCGATCAGCTCCAGGTGCAGCGAACTGGTCTCGATGCTCTGCGGGATCTTGCGTTGCAGGCGGCTGACATGGGCGTGCGCCAGGCGTCGTTCCTGCGCGCGAAAACGGCGTTTTTCACGCAGCAGCTGGCGGGCGCCCTGGGGGTCGGAGCTGATGAATACCGACAGGCCCAGACGCAGGTTGGCCTGCAACTGCTGCTGCAGGCTGGTCAGTTCCTGCAGGCCGACCTGGGAAAATTCGCGTCGTTGCGCGGTTTTCTGCTGCTGCACCTTGCGCAGCATGCGCTCGATCAGGTCACTGGCGAGCTTGAGGTTGATGGCCAGTTCGATGATCTCGGCCCAACGGCGATTGTCCTGCTCGGCGAGGTCCTCCCGTGGCATGCGGGCCAGGTAGAGCTTGATGGCGTTGTACAGCGCTTCAGCGTCTTCGCCCAGGACACGGATCTGCTGGGGGAGCGCCGACTGGACGCCACGCAGCGCATTGAGCAGGCCGTCGAGCATGGTGTCGACGATATCGCCCAGGCGCAATGTCTCGCGCATGGCATTGGCCAGCGCCAGGCTGGGTGTGTCGAGGGCAGCGGGGTCGAGGTGGCGTGGTCGCGTCTGGCCATTGGCTGGCTCGCGCTCCGGCAGCAGCGTCTGGCAGAGCCTGGCCATCGACCCGGTGGTTGGCAGCAACAGCAGGCAACGCAGGGTGTTGTAGGAGAGATGGAAGCCGATCACCAGCTCCTGCGCACTGAAGGGCAAGGTGCCCATCCAGCGTACCAGGGGATCCAGTGCCGGCATCACCAGCAACAGCCCGACCAGCTTGTACAGCAAACTGCCCAGAGCGACCCGTCGACCGGCGGCGTTCTGCATGCTGGTAGTGAGAAAGGCCAGTAGCCCGCTGCCGATGTTGGCCCCGATGACCAGGCCGATGGCCACCGGCAGGCTGATGACGTCCGCGCCGGCCAAGGTCGCGGTGAGCAGCACCGCGGCCAGGCTCGAGTAGGAAACCAGGGCGAAAAGCGCGCCGACCAGCGCATCGAGCAAGAGGTCGCCGGTCAGCGAGGCGAACAGGATCTTCACTCCTTGCGCCTGGGTGATTGGCGCTGCGGCCTGGACGATCAGTTGCAGGGCCAGGATGATCAGCCCCAGGCCAATGCCGACACGCCCCAGCTGCCCGGCGCGGGTCTGCTTGCGCGACAGGAAGAAGATCACCCCGAGGAAGATCAGCAGCGGCGACAGCCATGACAGGTCGAAGGTCAGGATCCGAGCCATCAACGCCGTGCCGACATCGGCGCCCAGCATGATCGCCAGCGCGGGCGTCATCGTCATCAGGCCTTGCCCGACGAACGAACTCACCAGCATGGCGGTGGCATTGCTGCTCTGGACCAGGGCGGTGACCAGGATACCGGCGACGAATGCCAGCGGACGCCGGCCCATGTTGCGGTCCAGTACCCGGCGCAGGTTCGAGCCATACACGCGCAGGATGCCGGTGCGCACGATATGCGTGCCCCAGACCAGCAGGGCGACGGCGGACAACAGATCGAGCAGCGTCAGCATTACCCAGAGCCCTCCTGGCGTGGCCGCAAGCAAAGATCCTCGACGCTTGCCTGGCGACAGGTGCCGGGGATGCCTGTTCTAAGCTGTAGTCGCTCGCCGGCCGGGGCGCCAGCCGGACCGCGACGCAAGGGGGCGCTGCCGCGCCCGGCACGAACCGCGGGGCAGTCCGTTGCGCCAGGCGCCAGCCATCAACGCCCGGCGTTATCCTTGCGCAGTTTCACCGCGGCAGGCTCCTGGCCCTTCTTGCGAGCCATGGCGGTGCGCATGCGGATGTTGATGGCTTCCACTGCCAGCGAGAAGGCCATGGCGAAGTACACGTAGCCCTTGGGCACATGCACGTCGAAGGACTCGGCGATCAGTACCGTGCCCACCACGATGAGGAACGACAGCGCCAGCATCTTCAGCGACGGGTGCTTGTCGATGAAGTCGGCGATGGTCCCGGCGCACAGCATCATCACCAGTACCGCGACGATGATCGCGGCGATCATCACCGGCACGTGGGAGACCATGCCCACCGCAGTGATAACCGAGTCCAGCGAGAACACGATGTCGATGATGGCGATCTGGATGATGGTGTAGAGAAACTTGCCTCCTGCCCCTTTCGGTTCATCCGTGGACTCTTCCTCGCCTTCCAGGCCATGGAAGATTTCCTGCGAGCTTTTCCAGAGCAGGAACAGGCCGCCGAAGAACAGGATCAGGTCGCGACCGGAAATTCCCTGGCCGAGGACGACGAACAGGTCCGCCGTCAGGCGCATGACCCAGGTGATCGACAGCAGCAGCATGATGCGCGTGACCATGGCCAGGGCCAGGCCGAAGATCCGGGTGCGCGGCTGCATGTGCTTGGGCATGCGGCTGACCAGGATCGAGATCATGATGATGTTGTCGATGCCAAGGACGATCTCGAGCGCCGTCAGTGTGAAAAAGGCAACCCAGATTTCCGGGCTGGTCAGCCATTCCATGTCTATTCCTTCGAACGATGAGGCCAAGCCCCGTGCGTCCGGAGCCTGGCGGTTAGGCGGTACGTTGTATTACAGACTACTGAACAGCGGGAAAATCCCCATCAGCAACGCGGCGAACATTATGCACAGGCACACCAGCACTGCCCATTTGAGCGTGAAGCGCTGGTGATCGCCGAATTCGATGCCGGCCAGGGCGACCAACAGGTAGGTGGATGGTACCAGCGGGCTGAGCAGGTGAACCGGTTGCCCGACGATCGAGGCCCGTGCCATTTCCACCGGGCTGATCCCGTAGTGCGCGGCCGCTTCCGAGAGGACCGGGAGCACACCGTAGTAGAAGGCATCGTTGGACATGAAGAAGGTGAATGGCATGCTGACGATCGCGGTGATCACCGCCAGGTAAGGCCCCAGCGCATCGGGAATGATCGCCAGCAGACTGTTGGACATGGCATCGACCATGCCGGTGCCGGACAGGATGCCGGTGAAGATGCCGGCGGCGAAGATCAGCCCGGTGACCGCCAGGACGCTGCCGGCATGGGCGGCGATGCGGTCCTTCTGCTGCTGCAGGCACGGGTAGTTGACGATCATGGCGATGCTGAAGGCGATCATGAACAGTACCGGCAGCGGCAGCACACCGGCGATCAGGGCAGTCATCAGTGCCAGGGTCAAGGCCGCATTGAACCAGATGAGCCTCGGCCGCCGGGCCTCGGGGAACTGCGATACGCTGATTTCGCTGTGGTCGATGTCATCGGTGGGCAGGTGCAGCTCGCCCAGCCGGGCACGCTCGCGCTTGCCATAGAAGTAGGCGATGGCCAGGATCGCCACCACGCCGAAGACCATCGCCGGGATCATCGGTACGAAGATCTCGGAGGGGTCGACATGCAAGGCGCTGGCTGCCCGGGCCGTCGGCCCGCCCCAAGGCGTCATGTTCATCACCCCGCCGGCCAGGATGATCAGGCCAGCCATGATCCTTGGGCTCATGCCCAGACGGCTGTACAGTGGCAGCATGGCGGCGCAGCAGATCATGTAGGTGGTGGCGCCGTCGCCATCGAGCGAGACGACCAGGGCCAGGGCCGCGGTGCCGACCGAGACCTTCAGCGGGTCGCCCTTGACCAGCTTGAGGATCTTGCGCACGGCAGGATCGAACAGCCCCGAATCGATCATCAGGGCGAAATAAAGGATGGCGAACATCAGCATCACCCCGGTGGGCGCGAGCTTGCTGATGCCTTGCAGCATCATCGGACCGATCTCGGCCGAGAAGCCGCCGAACAGGCCGAACAGGATGGGCACCAGGATCAGGGCGATCAAGGCCGATAGGCGCTTGCTCATGATCAGGTACATGAAGGTGACGACCATGGCAAAGCCGAGGAAGGTCAGCATGGCGATACTCCAGGCGAGGCGCGGCGAAAGGTTGGACGATTCGGGCGGGTCAGCGCGTCAGGCGCTGTGCGTGGAGACGCAGGAGGGCAAGGGCATGCAGGCGGGCACAGAAAAGCATCGGAATCACCATTGTTGTTGTTGATTGGGCCAGACCTAGGAAATTTCCGAGCATCTGGCTGACCGGTCTTACGCCGGCGGTGTCTTTATCCTATTGGCGAAAGCTTTCACCCAGCTTTCGCCCGGCTAAAGCGATGGGAGGAACGCTATGTCTGAAGTTCTGGAAGGAGGGTGCCATTGCGGTGCCCTGCGCTATCGGCTCGAAGGCGAACCGTCGGACGTCGCCCATTGCCACTGTTCGATCTGCCGACGTGTCAGTGGCGGACTGGTCGTCACCTGGCTGAGCCTGCCTCGCGCGGGCTTCCAGTGGCTCAAGGGCACGCCACGCTGCCATATCGCTCCGCCGAGCTGCAGCCGTTACTTCTGTGGCGACTGCGGAGCACATGTGGCGTTGATGACCCGGCACAGCCCGGACACGGTCGACATCACCGTCGCCACGCTCGACCAGCCCGAGCGGGTCAGACCGCGCCGGCATATCTGGACCGACAGCCGCCTGCCCTGGCTGCACCTGGACGAGCATCTGCCGGGCGAGGCCGGCGAGACGGCAAGCGGCGATCTATTCGATGATCACGCCGCCGAGGGCCTTGGGCGTATCGAATGAGGCGCCCTGGCGCTGGCTGCGCAGCTGCTCGGCCTGGCGCAGGATGTTCTGGGCCTGGCGATTGCTCGGATCCTGCCGCAGGACAGCACTGGCCAGGGCTCGGGCAGCATTGGCATCGCGTCGGGCCAGGGCGTTGCGGGCCTGTGACAGCTGCTGGCCGACCAGGCCTGGATTGATCGGTGCCTTGGCCTGGCGGGCAGCCGGCGGCGTGGCCTGGGCCTGGGCCTGGCGTTGGCGCTCCAGGTGCTGCTGTTGCTTGCGGTTGGCCTCGGCCTGCTGGTCGAGCAGTTCCTGCAAGGCCTTGGCCTGGCTGGCCTTGGTGCGTTCGCTGGCCAGGCGCTGCTGCTCGGCCAGTTCACGTGCCTGGCCATCGCGGCGCGCCTGCTCGGCCGCAGCCTGACGTGCCTGCTCGGCGGCGGCCTGAGCCCGAGCCTGAGCCTTGGCAACGGCGGCTGCCTGAGCCTTGGCGTCCTGCTGGCGCTGTTGGCGCTCCAGGCCAGCTTGGGCACGCTGCAACAGGCTGATGGCGCGAGGATCCTTGCTGTCGATGCCCAGGGCGCGTCCGGCATTGTCCAGGGCGCAGTCGAAGCGTTCACTTCGCAGGCACGCCTGACCTGCCGCCAGGTCTGCCTCGAACTGCTGCAAGGCCTTGCCTGCCCTTGCCTGGTAGGCGGCATAACCGCCAATCGAGACCAGGACCAGGGCCGCCAAGGCCAGTTGGCGCCCCCGCCCGCGCGGCTTGGCAGGGGCTTCGGCCATCACTGGGGCTGGAGCTGGAGCCGAAACTGGGGTTGGCGTGGCTACCTGTCCAGGCGCGCTGGCACCACCCGCGTCAGCAGCCGTTGGCTGCTCGACAGCCGGCCGTGGCGTGGCTGCGGCTGCCGCTCCGGACCTGGTCGGTGAAGGGCTGACAGGCGCTGCCGGGGCACTGGCTAGCGGGGCCGCCATCGGCGCCTGGGGGGTGGCACAGTATGGGCAGAAGCGCACAGGGCCCTGCAGGCGCTCGGCGCAAGCGGCATTGCTGCACTCCAGCGGGTACGCCGGTGTCTTGGCGGATGCGGACATAGACGGCCAGCCTCGCTCAGTTCAGGGGTGGTGGCGCCACCGGCGTGACCGGGGGCGGCGTGCTCGCTGCAGGCGCGAGCGGGGCGAACAGGGCGGCGAGTTCGAGTATCTGCTCGGCGGGCAGCCAGGCTGGCATTCCTTCGCGCCATAGCATGCTCTGGCGAGTGACCTGCTGACTCTGCACGTACTGTTGCAGTTGGCTGAAGGTATACGGGCCATAGTTGTTGCCCGCCACGTTCAGGTGATAGCTGTACTGTGGCGCCGCCATCGCTGGCGGCGGTACGATGCCCGGCGCCGACGGTGGTGGCGGTGGTGCCAGGCCGGGCGCGGCGGCCGCCGGCTGGTACAGCGCCTGGACCCAGGCGCTGTCGAAGAACGCCTTGCGCAGGGTGCGCTTCTCGGTGTGCTGGTCATGCACTTCGTCGCTGTACACATCGGCACGCGAACCGGGGATCACATCGGTGAACTGCTCGAGCAACTGGCGTGCCTGTTCCGCCAGGCGCTCGGCCTGCTCGGGAGCCTGGCGTTCGAGACGGCTGACGTACTCGTTCTTCAGCAGCTCGGCGATCTTGTAGGGGAAGGTCTGGTACAGCGAGGAGACGCCGATCTCGTCATGGCGCACCTGTGGCTTGTAGGTGCTGCGGCGCATGTCGTCGAACAACGCCACCATGCCAGCCAGTTGCTCTACGCAGCGCAGTTGCTCGTAACGCTTGCGCAGCTGATCCTCGATGTCCTTGCGCTGCAACTGGTTCAGGCCGTTCTGGCGAATGGCGAACTCGTCGCCCACCGTGAAATAGTCCTGGTCGATCATGAACTCGTAGCGATCGTTCTGGGTGCGTCGCAGCACGCCGAGGGCGACGGCGTGCAGGTACAGCTTGAAGTCCTCGGCGAACTGGCGGTACTGCTCCTGAGTGAACTGGATCGGCTGCACGAACTGGCTGATGCGTTTGTGACTGTGCAGCGGAATGGTAGCGCTTTCCTTGCGGTAGCTGGCCAGGTAGGTCGGTAGCGGGGTCAGTGCTGGCAGGGGGAAGCCGCTGAGCTCGGTGAAGCAGATCAGCTTGCCCGGCACGCCCGATTCGACGAACTGGATCTGACCGGCGGTCAGCCCGGTGCCCTGGGGCAGGCACTGTCCGAGCATGGCGCCATAGGTACGCTTGAACTCGGCGGCATCGTTGACACCTACCAGGCAGGTATAGCGATCCTTGGCGATGCCGAAACCACCGTTGAGGTTCAGCGGTGCCCATGGCATGGCGCGTTGCAGCAGCTGGCGGAACTTGTCGCGCTGCTCGTCCGGGGTCAACGCCGCCAGGGCGGTCAGCAACGGGTCGGTGCCTTGCGGCTGGCGCGGCAGCTGTTGTACGGCCTTGTTGCGCAGCTTGGCCAACAGCTCTTCCTGGCCCTCCTCGTCCTGCAACTTGGCAAACAGCGTCCTGGAGCCGCCGAAATCCTTGAAGGCCTCCTTGGCCCATTCGCGCACCTGCTGGGAATCGACAGGCTGCTCCTCGCCACCTTGCACCTGCGCCAGCGGAATCAGCGTGGCGTGCTTTTCCTTGATGCTGGCATCGATCTTCTCAATATCGCCTTCGATCCGGCGCAGCAGCTGATCCACGGCGTTACGGCCGTCCTGCAGGCGTCCGACGAAGCCGTTCCAGACCGCTCGACCGTTCTGGTCGACCGATTCCTTGCGACCGAGCCACTCGGAGACGTCGCGCAGCAACTGCGCCGCTTCACGCGCGGCAACGAAGCGGACGTAGAAGAGCAGGCTGTCGCGCAGGGTGTCCTTGACCTGGGCGAGCACGGTATCGGCCTGTTTCTCCTTGCCACTGAGCCGGGCCATCAGGCCCCCACCGGTGGTCTCCTTGAGCCGCTCGAACTCGCGGCCCAGCTCCGAGGACTCGAGCTTCTCGGCCAGTTCCCTGAAGCGCGCGGCATTCCTTTCCAGGGCCGGGATGATCCCGCTGCCTTCGTTTTCCAGACGATCCTTGAGCATTTCCACCAGCGCCAGGGTATAGTCCAGGCCGCCGCGCTCGTCGTCGTCCAACCGCCGGAAGAGCTTTTCCGGCAAGGCATCCTCGCGGACCAGTTCGGCCAGGCGACGGACACGGTTTTCGCGAATGCGCACTTCATGGTTGCGCTCGGCGCTGTCGACGCTGTTGCCCTTGGTATCGCGCTCGAGCTGCTGCTGGATCTCGCGTACATGGGTCAGCCACTGGTCCTTGTCGGCACCGCTGCTGTGCAGACGCTCGAAGAGCGTCTCGACCTTCTGCTCGATCTGCGCGGTGATGCTGTTGTCGCCTTCGACCAGCAGCAGGTCATCGGCCAGCTGGTAGTGGGTGAACTCGCCAGTGGCCAAGGTCAGCTCCACACGCGAGAGAAAATCGGGCAGCTCGGTGAAGGTCCGTGGGGTGATGTCGAGCTGCTCGCGCAGGAAATCGTCACGTTCGCGATCGGTGGGGCGATTGTCGTTCAGGCCACTGTTGGCGATGCCGAAGAAGGCCTTGAGCATCTGTTGTACCTGGCGGCTCAGGCGAACGTTGCGCCGCGCGTCGATCTGCGTGTCGAGCACCGCTTGGCCCACCGAGGAATAGGCGCAGGGGAAGCGCAGCTCGGTGTCGTCACCATAATCCTGCGGCAGTCGCACGGTATAGGAACGGATCTTGTGCTGGTTCTGGTTGACCGCGATCGACCGCTTCTTGTTGGCGAAGTCCTGGGAGGTGAAATCGGTGAACAGCACGTCCGAGAGCATCTCGTAGACGTCTTCCTGCTCGCTGGTCTTGGCCTGGGCGACGTTGCTGTTGTCGATGATGTAGACATCGTCGTACGGACGGTTGTCGATGAACAGGTTGTCGGTGGCATCCCAGTGGCGGACCAGGCGATTGCCGCGCATGCAGGTTTCCAGTTCCATCAGCGCCGCATGGCCGTTGGCCTGGACGCGCTCGGTGTTGTACGCATGGAAACCACCGGGCAGGACGAAGAACAGGTCGACCTTGCCGGCGATGTTGTGCTCCTTGAGGATCGCCTTGGCCAGGTAGCCCATGTCGAGGAACGAGCCTGAGCCCGTGCCCCCTGCAGCGGAACCGCAGATGACGATGCGGATCTTGCCGGGATCGATTTCCAGGCCAAGCTTCTTGAGCTTGTCGGCATTGCCACCAATGTTGCTCAGCAGGCGGCCGACCTTGTCGCGCAGCTTGTCGCGGATCACTGGGTACTTGTCGAAGAAATACAGGCGCGACAGCGCACGGATCTGCCCGGCGCCCTTGGAAGGGTCGATACCCAGGGCGCGGATCTTGTCCGGGGTCAGCGGGAACCACTGGGCCACTTCACGGTGTCGGTTGAGCTCGTCCATCGAGTGGGTGTACTTGCTCAGGTTGAGCGGCTCGATGATCTTTTCCTCGGAGGTGAAGGCCACCTGTTCGGCCAGCACATCGGTCTTCACCGACTTGCCGTCCTGGGTGACTTCCCCGGCGTCCAGGTCGAAGTTGACGAACTGCACCAAGGGGAAGTCGGCAATCTGCCGTACCTGGTTGTTGCCACCCCAGATGGCGTTGAGGATCCGCCGACGCAGGCGGATATTGACCTTCATGCCCGTGCCGCCCAAGGCGATGAATAGGGTCGGGTGGATCTTTTCGCTAACCGCGTTGGGTGCCGATGGGGTGGAAACGTGTGCTTGATCGTTCATCGTGAACTCCATGAGTCCTGGCGGGACTGGCCGGCGCAAACCGGCAGACTTGTCCCTGGATCGGGTTGTAACGGCCAGCGCGCCCGTGATGCCGTTCGCTCCAGGCAAGCCTGCGCAACGGCCTTCGTCTCGCGAGGCGAAGGCTGGCGACAGGCTTGGCTGAGCGCGTGCATGACGAGCGGGCCGGCCCTGGGGCCTGTGCCGGTCTCAGCGCCTGGCCGAGAAGGTCATCAGCCAGGCGACCAGCGAGATACCGGCGACGCCTGCCAGGGGCGCCAGGTACAGCGGCGTGAGGAACTGGCCGGCGTTGATCACCGCCAACACGGCCATGGCCGAGACCATCAACAGGCCGAGGAACAGGAACCAGCCCGAGGCGTTGGCCCGGCTGGGCGCCACACGCTCGCGCACACGCCAGTTGGCGTAGGCGTTCTTGATCACGAAGAACACCACGGCCAGCACCAGCAGGACGGCGACGCCAATCAGGGCGTCACGGCTGTCGACCTTCTTTGGCCCCAGGTCCAGGACCTGCGCAGGGACACTCAGGGTCGAGGTGCTGGTGGTGGCAGGGGCTTGGCTTTCTACAGGGGCTGGCAGTGAGCTGGTTTGGGCCATTTCGCAGGTTCCAGGATTTCCTAAGGTTATTTGAGACGGACGGCGACATCGCCGGCGAGCTTTTCCAGGGACGGGCCGAACAGCCCGCGCCTGACGGTGGCGACCTTGTTCTGGCGATCGTCGTAGACCGTGGCGCGGGTGAACGGCTTGAGCGGATACGTGTGCGCCACGCCTTCCACCAGGACCGTCACCGGCTTCTTGCCCGCCAGCACGGCGAAGGCCAACAAGGCGCCGAGCAGGACGAGGATCAGCAGGCCGAGCAGGAGCATGACCGGGCCGAGCGGGTAGTTGACCTGCAGCACGATCGGCAATCGGGTGGAAGAGGAGCTGGCTTCGCTCGATGGAATGAACACATCCGGCAGCGCGTCGTTGGGGAAGAGTTCGTTCATGCGCTCGATGAATTGCCGGGAGATCTGCAAGCGCTGGTCATCAAGGTGAATCTCGATGGCTCCAGTGCGCTGGTAACCACTGGACATGAGCACTTCGCTGGACCACTGCGACGGCAGGGCTGGCAACTGCAGGCTGATGTCCAGTTCGTCGGAGCGCGCGCCAGGTTGCAGGTTCGTCAGGCGTTGGGTGGAAATCGCCGACTGCAGCGCTTCGCCTGGCACGTCCAGGTGCAGCGAGACCTTGGCCGAGCGAATCTCGTAGGGGTTGAACTGGTTCTCGAAGCGTCCGACCAGCACGGCAGTCTTGGGCGAGCCATCGACATCGATGTCCAGGACCAGGGTCTGCTGGTCCGAAGCCAGCGAGGCGCTGACGTCGGGGGCGTCCTTGACCCCGGTGGGGATGAACCGGACCGCGGCCTGGGTCAGCGGCTTTAGACGCACCCGGTCGTCCTTGAGCAGGGCCGCCAAGGCGGGCTGGGCCAGGACCTGCTCGAGCGCGATGCCGGCTTTCTCGCCGTAGGCGATGGCATAGATCATCAGGCCATTGGCGCTGAAGTTGCTGCTCTTGACCGGCATCTTCTGCGCGAAGGCAGCGATGCGCGTGATTACCGCTTCCTTGTGCAGCAAGTCGTAGAACTCGCGGTTCCTGGCCTGGGTCTGGCTGTCGTTGTTAGGGCTGTTCTTGTTGTTGGTGATGAGCCAGATGATGCCCTCGCGTCCTTCCAGACCGGTCTGGATCGCTGCCAGCAAGGCCTCCTTGAAGTCGGTGTCGGCATAGGCGCCGCTGGCCTTGCGCGCCAGTTGCAAGGCTTGCACGCTTTCAGCCAGGCGCGCATGGGTGCCGGGGCCGCGGTAGGTCCACTGCGGAGACGGATGCTGGCTGTCGGCCTGGTTGAAAGCACCGATCACCACCTCTCCATCGCCGGCGGCCGTCGCCGCCAGCTGGCTGACCAGTGGCTTGAAGGTGGAAGTCGGGTCCAGGTAGAACGGCTCCATCCAGCCTGAATTCTGCACCAGAAGCACCTGGCGCAAATCGTCGGCCTGAACGCTCATGCCGGCCAGGCCGAGGAAAGACAGCGCAGCGCTGCACAGAAGGCGGATCAGGCGGTCCATCGGTAAAGCACTCCCGTCGAGTCGATATACAGCCACAAGGCGTTGTCGAAGAAGAACCACTGCGCATTCCAGGGCTGGGCGACCTTGAGCAACAGGCTCAACGGCGGTTCGCCGATACGTTCGAGACGGTATTCGGTGTCGATCGGCTGGCTGTTGTCGAACAGTTTCTGCAGGCCCGAGGTGTCCTTGACGCAGAAGGAAAGCAGATAGCGAGTGTCGCTGAATTCGATGAACGGATAGACCACGTCGCGTGTGGCAGGGTTGGTGTACTCATCGTTCTCTGCCCATGGGGCATCCAGTCGCGCCCTGAACTTGAAGCTCAGGTGGCCGGTGCCAAGACGCGACCCGCGGACTTCCCTGCGTTCGTCCGAGTCCAGCCGCAGGCAATACTGCTGCCCGCCCTCCTCCAGCAGCTGTTGCCAGGTGCCGTAGCCATCCTCGAACGGTGGACCATGTTCCGGTTGTGCCTGGGTATGCTCCGGCCAGCGCAACCACTGGGCACTGACCTGCTCGCCCAGGCGCAGGCTGAGGTAGCCGTGACGGCCGATCCATAGCAGGCGTCGGGCGGAAGGCTGGGACACTGGCGCGGCGAGCGTGTCGAGCAACTCGTCGGCGGCATCGATAGGATGGCTCTGCCAGCCTTCGGCCGTGCGCTCGATCACCACTGGCCGGCCATCAGGCAAGCGCTGGGCGACAAAAGTCCGACCTTCGAGGTTGCCTGGTGCGCCTAGCGCCCTGCCCGCGCACCTGTCCAGGCGGTAGCTGCCAGCCACCGGCTCGACCTCGACTTCACAGGCGCCTTCTGCGCCTGCCAGGACCAGCCGCTGTTGCTGGCCTGCGCTGCGCAAGGCCACGCCCCAAGCCCAGGAAGGCAGGTGAGTACGACCAATCGGCAAGGTTTCAGGTAACAGCGTGCGCCATTGCCCTGCCCGGGCCTGCCAGAGAAACAGGCCACCCTCGCGATCGAGGGCGAACAGGGCTTCGCGGTGGCCGCCGAGATTGGCCACCAGGAAATTCAGGCCGTTGCTGCGTGGCGCGACGATCTGGCTGCAGTGGTCATTGAGATTGCGCTGGGGGCTTGCGCCAATGCCATGCAGCAGAGCACCCAGTGTCGCCTCTGCGGCTTCGAGCCGGCAGCCGGCATCGACCACGCGACGAGCGCTACCAGTCCCATAGGGCGGCAGCCACTGGCGTCGAGGCGTGGCAGCGACTGGCGGCAAGGGCTGGCCAGTGTTCGGGCAATGTTTGAAGGCTGCAGGCAAAAAGCCCGTGCCATCGAGTGAGAGGCGGGCTCCGACGAGAAAGTCCAGGTCCTGGCCTGCTTCCACCGCTTGGCCATGAACCTGCTGCAAGGTGAAATGGCCATGGGCGTCCTGTACCCAGTGCTGACTTTCGAACGACCAGGCGTATTGCTGGTCGTCACCAACTCCGTTCATTTCTGCCACCTAGCCAATGATCATCCATGTCCGGCCAGGTGCAGCGATTGGCAGGCCGACGTGTAGAGAGATAAGTTCGAGCCGGGCACTGGCGAAACCACCCGGAAAATGACCGAGGCCTCGTACGAAGCATGCCTGAGCGCGCTCGGCGATTTTTCGTACAGACCCCTAAGCCATTTTTTAGCGGCGAAATAGTGGCATAGACGCCCGCAAAGTCAACCCGTGTTCAAGGCAGTTGCAACCCGCCAGAGGCTTTGTGCAACGCCCTGAGGTGTTCGCCGATCTGGCGTATGTTGGTTTCGACCGCGGCGATCGCGTTGGCGCGTGCCGGTTCGAGCAAGGCTCGGATTTCCTTGTCGAGGTTGTTGCTCATGCGGTTGAGCTGCGCCTGGCGCTCGCGACTGAGCGCTTCCAGGGTGGTGCGCTCCTGCTGTTGCGGCAGCCCATAACCGGTATCGGGCAGCAGTTCGGCGGGGCGGCTGAGGAAACCGCTGTTGGCTAGGATCTGCTGCAAGGCAGCGTTGGCCTGGTCGACAGTGCCATCCTCGAGCGCCTGGGCATTGAGGTAGCGCTGCTTCACTTCGTCCTGGGCCAGCAGCAACTGACGTCGCAGGCTGGCCTGCTCGAGCAGCAGCAAGGCGGCGCTGGTGCGCAGGTCGGCGCGCTCGAACCATTGTCGGCGCTCCTCGGCATCGAGCGCCAGCCAATCCTCCACGGCGCTCTGGCTGATCGGCAACTGCTGCCGCAGGACCTGGAACATGGCTTGATAGCGATCACGGTAGGAGTCGAAGCGATAGCCCAGGCGCAGTGCCTCGCGAGGGTCGTCGAGTACGCTGGTATCGGCCAGCCCGCGGGCTTCGAGCACTTCCAGCAGGCCGTTGGGCATGATGCTGTCCAGGTCGCCCAGCTGGGGATTGCCGGTGCCGCTGCGAAGCAGCTTCAGGGTTTCCACGGCACAGTTGTTGGAGAGGAAATAGTAGCTGCCGTCGTAGCTCCAGTGCATTTCGGCGGCCTGGCGGACCAGGTTCTCCAGCTCCTGGCGGGTCAGCGTGAGCGGAACGGAGGCAAGGCTGCGCAACTCGGTCTTGGTGTACTCGTCTATCACCTGGCCCAGGGGCAATACGAACAGGCGCGAGGGATAGGCGCCCATCAAGCCGTCCCAGCTCGACAACTGGACGTCGTTGACGAACGCGCGATAGGACAGCACCAGGTGCTGGTCCAGGTCAAGGCGGCAGGCCGGCCCACGCGGGCGGCCGGGGGCACAGATGACCAGCCGCAGCATGCTGTGGCCCCAGCGGCTTGCCCAGTTCTGGTTGGCCTCTGCCAGCAGGTAGTCGACCGCATAGACCCGCTCCGGATCGATCTGGCCCAGCGGTTCGCGGGCAAAGTCGTTGCCTGCGTTGAGAAACGGCAGGCCCTTGGCGCAGTTCGCCTGCCTCGGCGTCCAGTCGAAATGCGCCTTGAGGTACTGGTTCATGGCCGGACGCCGGCAGGCGTAGCTGGGGTCGAGCAGGAAATATTCCATGTTGACCGCAATGAATTCCTTGGGACTGCTGAGTTCGTAGCTGTCCGGGCTGCGAGCGACCTGCCCGTTATGCTGCTCGCGCTCGCCGCGCTGGCCGACAGCCTGGGGCCAGCCTGCCAGGTCGAGCAGGCGTGGGTCGTCGCTGAGCGTGAAGCGGCGGCTGGTCTGGCCGCGGCAGGCCTGCGGCAGGCCGACATCGCCCAGGCTGCCATGCTGGCGCTTGCACTGATTGATCAGGCGGCGCTGGTCCTGCGGCCAGAGCCGGGCTCGATCATAGATATGGGTGAGTTCGTGGAGTACCGTGGCCAACAGTTCCTGGCGCACGGTGCCATGGGAGCGTCCGGTTCGCTCCTGGGCGGCGCTGCCATCCACCAGGCTGGGCAGCAGGCGTCGATTGAGTTCCAGCGTGGCTACCGGGGAAGCCTGGCCATAGGCATCAGAGCGCATGCCTGCGCTCCAGCTGACCTCGATCCTGCGATCGAGTCGCTGCCTGAAGGTGGGTGGCAGCTTGTCCAGGGCTTCGTCGAGCAGCGCCTGGGAAGCCTGGCGCTGCGAGGTATCCAGCCCTGCAGGTAGCAGGACCAGCTGCAGGTCGGCCAAGGCGGGCGTGCCGAGCAGCGTCAGGGCGCAGCCGAGCAGCCAGGCACGCAGGGACATCACAGTGCGAGGATGGCTTCGGCCAATGCCTGGTCGGAAGCATTGCGCGCCTCGGGAACGCGCTCGCGCAACGCGCCGAAGGCAGCCTCGAGCTGGGCTGCGCGAATGTCGCCGCGGCTGGCGATGAAGCTTGCCGCATCGTCACGGGCTTCACGCACGACCTTGGCATCACGTATGGAGGTAGTGGTATCCGAGGTGAAGTCGATCGAGCGGGCAAAGGCACGCACGATGATGTTGCTGGTGGCCACCAGGGTCTGCGCCTGGGCCACTTCGGCCAGTAGCAGGAAGCCGAGGGTGGCGGCGATCAGCGGTTTACGCATGGAGCATCTCCGAACGATACAGGGAGTGGAAAGTGGTCATTGGACGAGAATCGCCTGCGCCAGTTCAAGGTCGCTGGCCGATTGCCCATGGCTGGCCTGACGCAGCGCCTCGAGCGCGGCTTCCAGGCGTGCCCCGCGGATCTGGCCAGCGCTGGCGACGAACAGTGCGGCATCGTCGCGGGCCTGGCGGACCCGCTTGTCGTCGAACGGGCCGGTGGTGACCTGGCTGGTCGCGTAGCCAGAGACCACCAGGCCCTGGGTGGCGGCATCCATCGCCTGGGCGCTATCGAACATGACGAGCAGGAGTGACAGGAAAAACAGATGACGCATGGGACGTTCAGTGGGCTTGGTCAGGAAAGGTTGGCCGCTGCCCCGGCTTGCCAGGGGAGCGGTGGGACGGCACGGCTCAGAGCGAAAGGATAGCCTGGGCCAGCTGGGCGTCGCTCGCCTGCAGGGCCGGCAGTTGCTGGCGGATGTGCACCAGGGCGCTTTCCAGCCTGGCGCCGCGAATGCCACCGTGGCTGCCGACGAAGCTTGCCGCGTCGTCACGGGCGGCCTGGACGATCTTGTCGTCACGCAGCGAGGACGTGGCGTCGGAGGTGGCATTGGTGGACGCCGCGACCGCGTCGACGACCGCGTCTGTCGTGACGATGAAGCTGGAGGCACTGGCATTGCCGGCCAGGGTCAGCAGCAGCGCTGCGCCGAACAGGTGGGAACGGGACATGGTCGATGAGCTCCTGCAGGTCTATTGAATGAATGATACACAGGCATGGCCATGCGGTACGCTCCGCTGTCCAGCACGGCCAAGCGTACCATGCGCCCGCGCCCAGGGAAGCAAGGACAAGCCAGGTGGTAGCTCTGTACTGGTCATTTTAATTTTCTATGAAACTGTTATGGTCAGATGTATGGCCGTCTGTTTCATCATGGCAAAAAAAACCCGCCGCGGTTGCCCGCGACGGGTTTCGGAGTTCAAGCACCGGTACAGGACCGGTTGGCCTGATCAACGCCAGAAGGGCTTGCTCAGCTCTTCCTGGCGCTGGGCTTCGCTGATACCGGCATCAGCCAGCAGACGAGCGTCCAGTCGAGCCAGTTGACGGCGGCTGGAAACGCGGCGCTGCCACAGCAGGAGGGCAGACAGGGCGCGCAGTGGCAGCGAAGTGGTGGATTCTTGGGTGTGGGATTCGAAGACCAGACCGGAACTGAGGGTACGTTCCATGATGTTTCATCCTTCCGCTTGTGGCGGCATCGAGTAAGTGATTTCAACTGGTGCCAATCATCCTCTTCTGCCGTCCACAACAGTAGATACAGTTCGCAAGCAAAGCACTGCTCCAGTTAACTGTTTATAGGCACTGTTGCACTCGAAATTGGCAGAACTGTACTGGTCCGCACCGATATGGTGCATTTTGAGGGCTGTCGAGGGAGGGAGTCTGAAAAGAGGTGATGAAAATCACCGGTACAGTAGCACAGTTCTATGATTTCGGAAGCGGCTGGTCGTCAGGCGTTGCGCCTGACGACCACCGGTCAATCAGCTGGCCAGCATGCGGCCGGAGATTTCCAGATTCTCATGCCACGACAGGGCTTCGCGCAATAGATGAGGCGTGTGGCCGCCGCGTTCGCAGGCGCGTGCGAAGTAGTCGTTCAGGGCTTCGCGGTAGTCCGGATGCACGCAGTTGTCGATGATCGCGCGGGCGCGCTCGCGAGGCGCCAGGCCACGCAAGTCTGCCAGGCCTTGCTCGGTCACCAGGATGTCCACGTCATGTTCGGTGTGGTCGACATGGCTGACCATTGGCACCACGCTGGAAATCGCACCGCCCTTAGCGATCGACTTGGTGACGAAGATGGCCAGGTGCGCATTGCGGGCAAAATCGCCGGAGCCGCCAATGCCGTTCATCATGCGGGTCCCGCAGACGTGGGTCGAGTTGACGTTGCCGTACAGGTCGAATTCCAAGGCCGTGTTGATGCCGATGATACCCAGTCGACGCACCACCTCCGGATGGTTGGAGATTTCCTGCGGACGCAACACCAGCTTGTCCTTGTAGCGCTCCAGGTTGCCGAAGACGTCGGCATTGCGGCGGCTGGACAGGGTGATCGAGCTGCCCGAGGCGAAGCTCAGCTTGCCAGCGTCGATGAGGTCGAAGGTCGAATCCTGCAGCACTTCGGAATACATGGTCAGGTCTTCGAACGGCGAATCGATCAGCCCGCACATGACCGCATTGGCGATGCTGCCGATGCCTGCCTGAAGTGGGCCGAGCCGGTTGGTCAGGCGACCGCCTTCGACTTCGCGCTTGAAGAAGCCGATCAGATGGTCGGCGATGGCCTGGGTCTCGTGGTCAGGCGGCAGGACCGTGGAAGGAGAGTCAGGCTGCTCGCTGATGACGATACCGACGATCTTGGCCGGGTCGATCGGGATCGCCGTGCTACCGATTCGATCGTCCACCTTCACCAGTGGGATCGGGGTGCGGGTAGGCCGATAGGTCGGGATGTAGATGTCGTGCAGGCCTTCGAGGTTGGCATTGTGCGAGAGATTGATCTCGACGATCACCTGCTTGGCGAAGATGGCGAAGCTGGCCGAGTTGCCCACCGAAGTGGTCGGCACGATATGCCCCTGCTCGGTGATCGCCACGGCCTCGATGACCGCAATGTCCGGCAGCTTGAGCTGCTGGTTGCGCAGTTGCTCGACGGTTTCGGACAGGTGCTGGTCGATGAACATCACCTGGCCGTCATTGATGGCCTTGCGCAAGGTGCTGTCGACCTGGAACGGCATGCGCCGCGCCAGGACCCCTGCTTCGGTCAGTTGCTTGTCCAGGTCGTTGCCCAGGCTCGCGCCGGTCATCAGGCTGATCTTCAACGGTGTCTGCCGGGCACGCTCGGCCAGTGCGTGGGGAACAGCCTTGGCCTCGCCAGCGCGGGTGAAGCCGCTCATGCCGACGGTCATGCCGTCCTGGATCAGGCCAGCGGCATCAGCCGCACTCATGACCTTGCCGTGCAAGGAGGGCAAGCGAATTCGATCACGATACATGGATTGTTATCTCAGGCTACTCAAGCTAGATGCGCAGTCTAGTGATTTCGCCCTTCCCCGTCCCGCGACCAAGGTCGAATGCCCCGCTCGAAACGCGCCGCCCCGCGCCCCGTGCTGGCTACTCGACGGCCTTGACCATGTCCTCGATCACTTTCTTGGCATCACCGAAGACCATCATGGTCTTGTCCAGATAGAACAGCTCGTTGTCCAGGCCGGCATAGCCGCTGGCCATGGAGCGCTTGTTGACGATGATGGTCTTGGCCTTGAACGCCTCGAGGATGGGCATGCCGGCGATCGGCGACTTGGGATCGTTCTTGGCCGCAGGGTTGACCACGTCGTTGGCGCCAAGCACCAGCACCACGTCGGCCTGGCCGAACTCGGCATTGATGTCTTCCATCTCGAACACCTGGTCGTAGGGCACCTCGGCTTCGGCCAGCAGCACGTTCATGTGTCCAGGCATGCGCCCGGCCACCGGATGGATCGCGTATTTGACGGTAACGCCGTTGTGCGTCAGCTTCTCGGTCAGTTCCTTGAGGGCATGCTGGGCGCGGGCGACCGCCAGGCCATAGCCGGGCACGATGATGACGCTGTCGGCATTGCTCAGCAGGAAGGTGGCATCGTCTGCCGAGCCGGACTTGACCGGACGTTGCTCTTTCGTCCGCTGCGCCGAGCCGGCATCGACATCGCCGCCGAAGCCGCCGAGTATGACGTTGAAGAACGAACGGTTCATGGCCTTGCACATGATGTACGAAAGGATCGCACCGCTGGATCCGACCAGGGAACCGGCGATGATCAGCATCGAGTTGTTCAGCGAGAAGCCGATACCCGCGGCTGCCCAGCCCGAGTAGCTGTTGAGCATGGATACCACCACCGGCATGTCGGCCCCGCCGATCGGAATGATGATGAGTACACCCATGATGAACGCCAGCACGAGCATCAGGGTAAAGGCGCTGTAGTGACCGGTGAAGGTGAACAGCAGGCCCAGGGCGATGGTTGTCAGGCCGAGAATGAGGTTGAGCTTGTGCTGTCCGGCGAACTGCACCGGTGCGCCCTGGAACAGGCGGAACTTGTACTTGCCAGAGAGCTTGCCGAACGCGATCACCGAACCCGAGAAGGTGATCGCCCCGATGGCCGCGCCGAGGAACAGTTCCAGGCGGTTGCCGGTGGGAATCGGATCGCTCATGCTGGCGACGATGCCCAGCGACTGGGGCTCGAGCACTGCCGCGATGGCGATGAATACCGCCGCCAGACCGATCATGCTGTGCATGAAGGCGACCAGTTCGGGCATCTTGGTCATCTCGACGCGCCTGGCCATGATCGAGCCAGCGCTGCCTCCGACCAGCAGGCCGACGATCACATAGCCGATGCCGGCGCTGGCCAGTTCCGCGCCCAGCTTGTAGATGAGGCCGACCGTGGTCAGGATGGCGATACCCATCCCGAGCATGCCGAACAGGTTGCCGCGACGTGACGTGGTGGGGTGCGACAGCCCCTTGAGGGCCTGGATGAAGCACACCGAGGCAACCAGATAGAGAAGCGTGACCAGATTCATGCTCATGGCTGTTTCTGCCCCTCGGCCTTGGTTTTCTTCTTGAACATTTCCAGCATGCGGCGCGTGACCAGGAAGCCGCCGAACACGTTGACCGCGGCCAGGGCCACGGCCAGCGTGCCCATCAGCTTGCCGGCCGGCGTGATGGTCAAGGCGGCGGCGAGCATGGCGCCGACGATCACGATGGCCGAGATCGCATTGGTCACGGCCATCAGTGGCGTATGCAGCGCTGGAGTGACGTTCCAGACGACGTGGTAGCCGACGTAGATGGCCAGCACGAAGATGATCAGGTTGTAGATACCATCGGAAATCAGCATGTCTTGCATTGGCGTGCTCCTTAGCCGTTCTTGCGCACGACTTGTCCGTCGCGGCACATGAGACAGGCCGCGACGATGTCGTCTTCGAGATTGATCAGCAGTTCACCGTCCTTGCCGCACAGCAGTTTCAAGAAGTCCAGCAGGTTGCGTGCATACAGTGCCGAGGCATCGGCTGGCAGTTGCGCCGGCAGATTGGTCGGGCCGACGATGGTCACGCCGTGCTCGACCACGACCTGGTCGGCGACGGTCAGCGGGCAGTTGCCGCCTTGGGCAGCGGCCAGGTCGATCACCACCGAGCCGGGCTTCATCTGCGCGACGGTTTCGGCGCCGAGCAAGATCGGCGCCTTGCGTCCGGGGATCAGCGCGGTGGTGATGACGATATCGGCTTGCCTGGCGCGTTCGTGGACGGCCTGGGCCTGGCGCTGCATCCAGCTGGCCGGCATGGGGCGTGCGTAGCCGCCCACCCCTTCGGCGCACTGGCGCTCTTCATCGGTCTCATAGGGAACGTCGATGAACTTGGCACCAAGCGATTCGATCTGCTCCTTCACCGCCGGGCGTACATCCGAGGCTTCGATGACCGCGCCCAGCCGCTTGGCGGTGGCGATGGCCTGGAGACCGGCCACGCCCGCGCCGAGAACCAGCACGCGAGCGGCCTTCACGGTGCCGGCGGCGGTCATCAGCATCGGCATGAAGCGTGGATAGTGATGTGCCGCCAGCAGCACGGCCTTGTAGCCGGCGATGTTGGCCTGGGACGAGAGCACGTCCAGGCTCTGCGCCCGGGAGGTGCGTGGCGCGGCCTCCAGGGCGAATGCAGTGATGCCGCGTTCGGCCATCTTGCCGATCAGCTCGCTGTCGAAAGGATTGAGCATGCCTACCAGCACGGCGTTGCTGTCGATCTGCGCCAGTTCCTGGTCATCTGGCGCAACCACCTTGAGTATCAGCCGAGCGCCGAAGACATCGGCCGCGCTGCCCAGCAAGGCGCCCGCAGCCTCGTAGGCGCCATCGGGAATGCTCGCCTTGAGCCCTGCCCCGCGCTGCACGGTGACCCGATGGCCTTGTCCGACCAGTTTCTTGATGGTTTCCGGGGTTGCCGCAACCCGCGTCTCACCGTGATGTGTTTCCAGGGGGACACCAATATGCACGACTCTTCTCCTGCGGTGACCTTTTGTAGTTGTGCGTCGCAGTCATGACTTCGCAGCCCGTCAAGCCTGGGCGTTACGGAGAGTAAAAGAAAAAACGGAAATTTTAAGAGCGATAGCGTGATTGCAATCGTGGGCGTCGCAAATGACCGCGAAGCCTTCGCAATCCAGGGCTCAGCTCAGGTTGTACGATGAGTGATGACGTATCTCCGGGCGACTGCATGGCTGATTCCAAGGTGTTTAAAATTGTTTACTGAGCTTTTCCGCCATCGCTGTCCAACCGATATTGGCCGGCTTGTGCGATCAGCCAATCTCGAAACGCCTGCAAGCAAGCCGATTCGATCTTGCGCTCGGGGATCATCAGGTAATACGCCTTGGAGCTGAGCAGGGCATGCTGGTTGGCGATGACCAGCCTGCCTTCTTCGAGATCGCGCTGGATCAGGAAAGGCGGGATCAGCGCGATGCCCATCTCGTGCGTGGCCGCCTGTGCCAGCATCGAGAATAGTTCATAACGCGGGCCTGTCATGTCCAGGGCGACATTCAGGCCCTGGCTGGCGAACCACTGTCGCCAGGCATAGGGGCGCGTAGCTTGCTGCAACAGGCAAAGCTGGCCGATGCATGCGGCGCTCAGCGTTTCGTTTCCTGCCAGCAGGCCAGGGCTGCAGACGGGCAGCGGGCTTTCGCCCATGAGCCGGTAGGCATGGGTGCCTGGCCAGTCGCCGTCGCCAAAATAGACGGCGGCGTCGAAGACGGTATCGGCGAAAAGAAAGGGCCGTGTGCGATTGGTCAGGTTGACCGTGACCTCGGGATGGCGCCTCTGGAAGTCCTTCAGTCGTGGTAGCAGCCACTGGGTGCCGAAGGTCGGCACGACCGCCAGCTCGAGACTGCTGGCGCCCTGCTGGCGCATGACCGACAAGGTATCCCGCTCGACCGCATCCAGTTGCGCCGCCACCTGGCGACTGTACGAGAGGCCAGCTTCGGTGAGTTTCACGCCTCTATGCGTACGACGGAACAGCTCTACATTCAGGAACGACTCCAGGCCGCCAATCTGGCGACACACCGCGCCCTGGGTCAGGGCCAGCTCGTTGGCGGCCTTGGTGAAGCTCTCGTGGCGCGCGGCCGCTTCGAAACAGATCAGTGCGGTAGTACTGGGGATGTTTCGACGCATGTCATGCAACCTCACTATGTAGGCGGGAAAAGCTTGGATTCTAGTCCTTGCGGAGTGAGTGAAGCTCACTCGTGCGTGCGTAATCCTCGTTTGTTCGATACGTCATCCCTCACTAGGATCGATGCAGTTCCTGTTCAACGATACCGAGGACCGTGCCCATGGCCAGCAAGGCAAGCTTCAACTGGATCGACCCGCTGCTGCTCGATCAGCAGCTCACCGACGAAGAACGCATGGTTCGCGATAGCGCCTTCCAGTTCGCCCAGGACAAGTTGGCACCGCGTGTACTGGAAGCGTTCCGCCATGAGCGGACCGATCCTGCCATCTTTCGGGAAATGGGCGAGGTCGGCCTGCTTGGCGCAACCATCCCTGAAGAATATGGTGGCAGCGGGCTCGGCTATGTTTCCTATGGCTTGATCGCCCGGGAAGTGGAGCGCATCGACTCCGGCTATCGTTCGATGATGAGCGTGCAGTCTTCGCTGGTGATGGTGCCCATCCATGAGTTCGGTAGCCCGGAGCAGAAGGAGCGCTACCTGCCGCGACTGGCCAGGGGCGAGTGGATCGGCTGCTTTGGCCTGACCGAGCCGAACCATGGCTCCGATCCCGGATCGATGATCACCCGGGCCAGGCAGGTCGACGGTGGTTATCGTCTTTCCGGTAGCAAGATGTGGATCACCAACAGCCCCATCGCCGATGTGTTCGTCGTCTGGGCCAAGGACGACGCCGGGGACATTCGTGGCTTCATCCTGGAAAAAGGCTGGGAGGGGCTCGCTGCGCCGGCAATTCATGGCAAGGTCGGGCTGCGCGCTTCGATCACGGGTGAAATCGTCATGGACAATGTGTTCGTGCCGCAAGAAAACGTCTTTCCTGAAATCAGGGGGCTCAAGGGGCCGTTCACTTGCCTCAACTCCGCGCGCTATGGCATTTCCTGGGGCGCGCTGGGCGCGGCGGAAGCGTGCTGGCACACCGCTCGGCAATACACCCTGGATCGCCAGCAGTTCGGCCGGCCACTGGCTGCGAACCAGCTCATCCAGAAGAAGCTGGCAGACATGCAGACGGAAATCACCCTTGGCCTACAGGGCTGCCTGCGTCTTGGCCGAATGAAGGACGAAGGGTCGGCAGCCGTGGAGATCACTTCGATGATGAAGCGCAACTCCTGTGGCAAGGCGCTGGACATCGCCCGCATGGCCCGCGACATGCTCGGCGGCAATGGTATCTCCGATGAGTTCGGCGTCGCTCGCCATCTGGTCAACCTCGAGGTGGTGAACACCTATGAAGGCACCCACGACGTGCATGCGCTGATTCTCGGGCGCGCCCAGACAGGGATCCAGGCTTTCTATTGATCGAAGGAGGCGGGACATGGGAGCGCTTTCGCATCTTCGGGTACTGGATCTGTCGCGGGTACTGGCCGGGCCATGGTCAGGGCAGATCCTGGCGGACATGGGGGCAGATGTCATCAAGGTCGAACGGCCCGGCACGGGCGACGACACCAGGGCCTGGGGGCCCCCTTTCCTGAGGGATGCCCAGGGTCGCAGCACGAGCGAGGCGGCTTATTATCTGTGCGCCAACCGCAACAAGCGTTCGGTGACCATCGACTTCACGCGCGCGGAAGGCCAACGCCTGGTGCGTGAACTCGCCGCCAGGTCGGACATCGTTCTCGAGAACTTCAAGGTAGGTGGCCTGACGGCCTATGGCTTGGACTATGAGAGCCTGAAGGCGGAAAACCCGCATCTGATCTATTGTTCGATCACCGGCTTTGGCCAGACCGGTCCCTACGCCAGCCGTGCCGGATACGATTTCCTGATCCAGGGGCTTGGCGGACTCATGAGCGTCACTGGCAGGCCGGACGACGAGACGGGAGCGGGGCCGATCAAGACCGGCGTGGCGCTGACAGACATCCTTACCGGGTTGTATGCAACGGTCGCCATTCTTGCCGCCGTTGCGCACCGCGAGCGCACCGGGGCTGGCCAGCACATCGACATGGCCCTGCTCGATGTCCAGGTGGCCTGTCTGGCAAACCAGGCGATGAATTACCTGGTGACTGGCACTGCACCTCGCCGTCTTGGCAATGCCCATCCCAATATCGTCCCCTATCAGGATTTTCCCACAGCTGACGGGGATATCATTCTTGCCATCGGCAATGACGGTCAGTTCCGCAAGTTCGCCGAAGCGGCTGGACGGCCAGAATGGGCCGAGGATCCACGGTTCGCTGGCAATGCCCAGCGCGTGGCCAATCGCGGCGTCTTGGTCCCGCTGATTCGCCAGGTCACGGTGTTCCGAACCACAGCCGAATGGGTAAGCCTGCTCGAGGCGGTTGGGGTCCCATGTGGGCCTGTCAATGATCTGGCCCAGGTGTTCCAGGACCCTCAGGTAGTGGCGAGGCAGCTGGCGTTGACCCTTGCCCACCCATTGGCGGGCAGCGTTGCGCAAGTGGCCAGCCCGATCCGACTGTCGCGCACACCGGTGGAATACCGCAGGGCGCCTCCGTTGTTGGGGGAGCATACGGACGAAGTGCTAGGGCAGTTATTGGGCCTGAATCAGGAAGCGCTTGGCAGGCTTCGCGCAAGCCAGGTCATCTAGATGTAGAGGAGGTAAGGCTGCGTTGAAACCTTCTTGAAATAAAAGCTTGACGGCCTTTCGAATCCCCTTATAATGCGCACCACTTCCGACGCAGTCGAAACGGAAAACTCCTTGAGAATCAAAGGGTTGGACGGATCAGGCAGGCTCGGGAGGGCTTCGGTCGACTGATCGGCAGCGGTGAACAAGGTGGTTGACAGCAGGTTTCAACGCTGTATGATTCGCCTCCCGCTACGAGCAATCGCCAGCGAGTCAAGTGGTTGAAGTTGAACGAGATTCTCGGCAAATACTTCGAAATAAACGCTTGACAGACGATGAGGACAGCGTAGAATGCGCGGCCTCGGTTGAGACGAAACGCTCTTGGCCAAACGCTCTTTAACAAATCGAATCAAGCAATTCGTGTGGGTGCTTGTGAGTTTGGACTGATAGTCACCAAGATTATCAGCATCACAAGTGACACATGAGCAATCATAGTAGTCATTTGAGATTGCTGAGCCAAGTTTAGGGTTTCTTAAAAACCCAAGCAGTATTGAACTGAAGAGTTTGATCATGGCTCAGATTGAACGCTGGCGGCAGGCCTAACACATGCAAGTCGAGCGGATGACGGGAGCTTGCTCCCGGATTCAGCGGCGGACGGGTGAGTAATGCCTAGGAATCTGCCTGGTAGTGGGGGACAACGTTTCGAAAGGAACGCTAATACCGCATACGTCCTACGGGAGAAAGCAGGGGACCTTCGGGCCTTGCGCTATCAGATGAGCCTAGGTCGGATTAGCTGGTTGGTGAGGTAACGGCTCACCAAGGCGACGATCCGTAACTGGTCTGAGAGGATGATCAGTCACACTGGAACTGAGACACGGTCCAGACTCCTACGGGAGGCAGCAGTGGGGAATATTGGACAATGGGCGAAAGCCTGATCCAGCCATGCCGCGTGTGTGAAGAAGGTCTTCGGATTGTAAAGCACTTTAAGCCGGGAGGAAGGGCTGTAGGCTAATATCCTGCAGTTTTGACGTTACCGGCAGAATAAGCACCGGCTAACTCTGTGCCAGCAGCCGCGGTAATACAGAGGGTGCAAGCGTTAATCGGAATTACTGGGCGTAAAGCGCGCGTAGGTGGTTGATCAAGTTGGATGTGAAAGCCCCGGGCTCAACCTGGGAACTGCATCCAAAACTGGTCGGCTAGAGTACGGTAGAGGGTGGTGGAATTTCCTGTGTAGCGGTGAAATGCGTAGATATAGGAAGGAACACCAGTGGCGAAGGCGACCACCTGGACTGATACTGACACTGAGGTGCGAAAGCGTGGGGAGCAAACAGGATTAGATACCCTGGTAGTCCACGCCGTAAACGATGTCAACTAGCCGTTGGGATCCTTGAGATCTTAGTGGCGCAGCTAACGCATTAAGTTGACCGCCTGGGGAGTACGGCCGCAAGGTTAAAACTCAAATGAATTGACGGGGGCCCGCACAAGCGGTGGAGCATGTGGTTTAATTCGAAGCAACGCGAAGAACCTTACCAGGCCTTGACATGCAGAGAACGCCCCAGAGATGGAGCGGTGCCTTCGGGAACTCTGACACAGGTGCTGCATGGCTGTCGTCAGCTCGTGTCGTGAGATGTTGGGTTAAGTCCCGTAACGAGCGCAACCCTTGTCCTTAGTTACCAGCACCTCGGGTGGGCACTCTAAGGAGACTGCCGGTGACAAACCGGAGGAAGGTGGGGATGACGTCAAGTCATCATGGCCCTTACGGCCTGGGCTACACACGTGCTACAATGGTCGGTACAGAGGGTTGCCAAGCCGCGAGGTGGAGCCAATCTCACAAAACCGATCGTAGTCCGGATCGCAGTCTGCAACTCGACTGCGTGAAGTCGGAATCGCTAGTAATCGCGAATCAGAACGTCGCGGTGAATACGTTCCCGGGCCTTGTACACACCGCCCGTCACACCATGGGAGTGGGTTGCACCAGAAGTAGCTAGTCTAACCTTCGGGAGGACGGTTACCACGGTGTGATTCATGACTGGGGTGAAGTCGTAACAAGGTAGCCGTAGGGGAACCTGCGGCTGGATCACCTCCTTAATCGACGACATCAGCCAGCTGATGAGCCCCCACACGAATTGCTTGATTCCTTGTAGAAGACGATCAAGACCCTGCATATAGGTCTGTAGCTCAGTTGGTTAGAGCGCACCCCTGATAAGGGTGAGGTCGGCAGTTCAAATCTGCCCAGACCTACCAGTTTCTGGGGCCATAGCTCAGCTGGGAGAGCGCCTGCCTTGCACGCAGGAGGTCAGCGGTTCGATCCCGCTTGGCTCCACCACCTTGCCTGTCGTCAGAACCTAGACATGAGTCTTCCTCGTGAAGATTGATGTCTGGCTTTTGTCAGATCGTTCTTTAAAAATTCGGATGTGTGATAGATATAGACTGATGATCCCTTTCACTGGGGGTGATCAGGCTAAGGTAAAATTTGTAAGTGGCTCATGCGAGCCATGCGAATTTTCGGCGAATGTCGTCTTCACAGTATAACCAGATTGCTTGGGGTTATATGGTCAAGTGAAGAAGCGCATACGGTGGATGCCTTGGCAGTCAGAGGCGATGAAAGACGTGGTAGCCTGCGATAAGCTTTGGGGAGTCGGCAAACAGACTGTGATCCAGAGATCTCTGAATGGGGGAACCCAGCCAGCACAAGCTGGTTATCTTGCACTGAATACATAGGTGCAAGAGGCGAACCAGGGGAACTGAAACATCTAAGTACCCTGAGGAATAGAAATCAACCGAGATTCCCTTAGTAGTGGCGAGCGAACGGGGACCAGCCCTTAAGCCGGTTTGAGATTAGTGGAACGCTCTGGAAAGTGCGGCCATAGTGGGTGATAGCCCCGTACACGAAAATCTCTTGCCGGTGAAATCGAGTAGGACGGAGCACGAGAAACTTTGTCTGAACATGGGGGGACCATCCTCCAAGGCTAAATACTACTGACTGACCGATAGTGAACCAGTACCGTGAGGGAAAGGCGAAAAGAACCCCGGAGAGGGGAGTGAAATAGAACCTGAAACCGTATGCGTACAAGCAGTGGGAGCAGCTTCGTGCTGTGACTGCGTACCTTTTGTATAATGGGTCAGCGACTTATATTCAGTGGCAAGCTTAACCGTATAGGGGAGGCGTAGCGAAAGCGAGTCTTAATAGGGCGTCAAGTCGCTGGGTATAGACCCGAAACCGGGCGATCTATCCATGGGCAGGTTGAAGGTTAGGTAACACTGACTGGAGGACCGAACCGACTACCGTTGAAAAGTTAGCGGATGACCTGTGGATCGGAGTGAAAGGCTAATCAAGCTCGGAGATAGCTGGTTCTCCTCGAAAGCTATTTAGGTAGCGCCTCATGTATCACTGCTGGGGGTAGAGCACTGTTTCGGCTAGGGGGTCATCCCGACTTACCAAACCGATGCAAACTCCGAATACCAGCAAGTGCCGAGCATGGGAGACACACGGCGGGTGCTAACGTCCGTCGTGAAAAGGGAAACAACCCAGACCGTCAGCTAAGGTCCCAAAGTCATGGTTAAGTGGGAAACGATGTGGGAAGGCTTAGACAGCTAGGAGGTTGGCTTAGAAGCAGCCATCCTTTAAAGAAAGCGTAATAGCTCACTAGTCGAGTCGGCCTGCGCGGAAGATGTAACGGGGCTCAAACCATGCACCGAAGCTACGGGTGTCACCACCAGGTGACGCGGTAGAGGAGCGTTCTGTAAGCCTGTGAAGGTCAGTCGAGAGGCTGGCTGGAGGTATCAGAAGTGCGAATGCTGACATGAGTAACGACAATGCGAGTGAAAAACTCGCACGCCGAAAGACCAAGGTTTCCTGCGCAACGTTAATCGACGCAGGGTTAGTCGGTCCCTAAGGCGAGGCTGAAGAGCGTAGTCGATGGAAAACAGGTTAATATTCCTGTACTTCCGGTTATTGCGATGGAGGGACGGAGAAGGCTAGGCCAGCTTGGCGTTGGTTGTCCAAGTTTAAGGTGGTAGGCTGGGATCTTAGGCAAATCCGGGATCCCTAGGCCGAGAGCTGATGACGAGTTGCCACTAGGCGACGAAGTGGTTGATGCCAGGCTTCCAGGAAAAGCTCCTAAGCTTCAGATAATCGGGAACCGTACCCCAAACCGACACAGGTGGTTAGGTAGAGAATACCAAGGCGCTTGAGAGAACTCGGGTGAAGGAACTAGGCAAAATGGCACCGTAACTTCGGGAGAAGGTGCGCCGGCGAGGGTCAAGGACTTGCTCCGTAAGCCCATGCCGGTCGAAGATACCAGGCCGCTGCGACTGTTTATTAAAAACACAGCACTCTGCAAACACGAAAGTGGACGTATAGGGTGTGACGCCTGCCCGGTGCCGGAAGGTTAATTGATGGGGTTAGCGCAAGCGAAGCTCTTGATCGAAGCCCCGGTAAACGGCGGCCGTAACTATAACGGTCCTAAGGTAGCGAAATTCCTTGTCGGGTAAGTTCCGACCTGCACGAATGGCGTAACGATGGCGGCGCTGTCTCCACCCGAGACTCAGTGAAATTGAAATCGCTG
This sequence comes from Pseudomonas sp. Marseille-QA0332, assembly GCF_054950175.1. Classification (NCBI taxonomy): domain Bacteria; kingdom Pseudomonadati; phylum Pseudomonadota; class Gammaproteobacteria; order Pseudomonadales; family Pseudomonadaceae; genus Pseudomonas; species Pseudomonas sp. Marseille-QA0332. The sequence continues at coordinate 3,330,014 of NZ_CM143106.1, read as the reverse complement.
TGAAGATGCAGTGTATCCGCGGCTAGACGGAAAGACCCCGTGAACCTTTACTATAGCTTTGCACTGGACTTTGAACTTGCTTGTGTAGGATAGGTGGGAGGCTATGAAGCGTGGACGCCAGTCTGCGTGGAGCCATCCTTGAAATACCACCCTGGCAACTTTGAGGTTCTAACTCAGGTCCGTCATCCGGATCGAGGACAGTGTATGGTGGGTAGTTTGACTGGGGCGGTCTCCTCCCAAAGAGTAACGGAGGAGTACGAAGGTGCGCTCAGACCGGTCGGAAATCGGTCGCAGAGTATAAAGGCAAAAGCGCGCTTGACTGCGAGACCCACACGTCGAGCAGGTACGAAAGTAGGTCTTAGTGATCCGGTGGTTCTGTATGGAAGGGCCATCGCTCAACGGATAAAAGGTACTCCGGGGATAACAGGCTGATACCGCCCAAGAGTTCATATCGACGGCGGTGTTTGGCACCTCGATGTCGGCTCATCACATCCTGGGGCTGAAGCCGGTCCCAAGGGTATGGCTGTTCGCCATTTAAAGTGGTACGCGAGCTGGGTTTAGAACGTCGTGAGACAGTTCGGTCCCTATCTGCCGTGGACGTTTGAGATTTGAGAGGGGCTGCTCCTAGTACGAGAGGACCGGAGTGGACGAACCTCTGGTGTTCCGGTTGTCACGCCAGTGGCATTGCCGGGTAGCTATGTTCGGAAGAGATAACCGCTGAAAGCATCTAAGCGGGAAACTTGCCTCAAGATGAGATCTCACTGGAGCCTCGAGCTCCCTGAAGGGCCGTCGAAGACTACGACGTTGATAGGTCGGGTGTGTAAGCGCTGTGAGGCGTTGAGCTAACCGATACTAATGGCCCGTGAGGCTTGACCATATAACACCCAAGCAATCTGCAGCGCAGGTTGCGGTGAGTGAAGACGCAGCACCGAAAATTCGCACCTTGCATCACACATCCGAGTTGGCCGACACGTCCCCTGGACGGATCGGCACCGTTTTTCTTGGCGACCATAGAGCATTGGCACCACCTGATCCCATCCCGAACTCAGCAGTGAAACGATGCATCGCCGATGGTAGTGTGGGGTTTCCCCATGTGAGAGTAGGTCATCGCCAAGATTCATTCCGCAAAACCCCTGACTGCGACCGCAGCCAGGGGTTTTGTCTTTAAGTAGAAACCCAAAATTTCGCAGGTTCGTCGCTCGACGTACCCGCATACCGGATTTCTTGACGACCATAGAGCATTGGCACCACCTGATCCCATCCCGAACTCAGCAGTGAAACGATGCATCGCCGATGGTAGTGTGGGGTTTCCCCATGTGAGAGTAGGTCATCGTCAAGATTCATTCCGCAAAACCCCTATCTGCGAAGGCAGGTAGGGGTTTTGTCTTTTCAGGCCGGCTAGAACGTGTAGCTTGCCGTCGCGCTGACGTTGCGTTCTTCACCCATGTAGCAATAGTTCAGGCTCGCACACGAGGTGATGTAGGTTTCATTGGTCAGGTTGTTGGCATTGAGGCGTATATCCAGCCCCTTCAGGCCAACTTTGCCTAGATCGTAGCCGATGGACGCGTCGAACAGCGTATAGGAAGGCACCTTCATATCGTTCTCGGCATCGACCCAGCTATAGCCTACGTAGCGTACCCCTGCGCCGAGCCGCAAGCCATCGAGCGGCCCGTGGCGGACGTCGTAGTCGGTCCACAGCGAGGCCATTTGCTTCGGCGCCTGGGTCGGTGAATTGCCTTTGTTGTCCAAGCCAGGAACTACAAGGCTGGGCATGCTCTTCGAGTATTCGATGTCAGTGAAGGTATACCCCGCCAGCAGCTTCAGGTTGTCGGTCAGCTGCATATGGGCCTCGAGTTCCAGGCCTTGCGAGCGAACCTCACCTACCGCGCGGTAGAACTCTTCATTCGGTTGCTTGGAGGCGAGGTTCTCCTGTTCGATACGGAACACGGAAGCTGTGAACAGGTTGTCGGTACCCGGCGGCTGGTATTTGACCCCGACCTCCCATTGCGTACCTTCGGTCGGTGCAAGCGGGCGGCCTTCCTGGTCCGATACTGTATTCGGATTGAAAGACTCCGAATAGCTGGCATAAGGCGCGATGCCATTATCGAACAGATACAGCATCCCGGCACGAGCGGTGGACTTGCCACGGTCGTCGCTGATCTTCGAATCGGTATCACGGTTCTCTTCCGATACCTTCACCCAGTCCTGACGCACGCCCAGCGAGAAGCGCCATTGATCAAGCTCAACCAGATCCTGGACGTATGCCCCCGTCTGCTGCAAACGGCGCAAGTAATGATTTTCACCGGTGATCCGCAGGTTGCCATCACCATACCGGGGGTTTCCCGCATCCAGCGGATCGACCACACCATAGCGCCAGTCTACCGCGGCCTTGCGCCGCTGATAGTCGACGCCAATCAGCACGGTATGCTTTGCGGCGCCGGTGAACAGCTCGGCTTGCAGCATGTTGTCGACGATGAATGAATGCAGCCGCTCATCCCCACCGGTATACGCCCGATTGAGCAGATTGCTTCCCGCATCGGCCCAGCCGGCCGAGTACACCTGGTCCATGGACACATCCGAATCCTGGTAGCGGAAGTTCTGGCGAGCCGTAAGCATGTCATTGAAGCGGTGTTCGAACTGATAGCTGAACGACTGCTGGGTGCGCTCGTATCGATCGATGCCCGGTTCACCTTCGAAGAAGTGATCCGAAAGACGCAACCCGTTGCGTGGGTGCAGCATTCCGAATGCCGGATTACCGCCGTGGTAGCCGCCGTCCGGGTCGTGTTGCAGATAAGCCTGCAGTGTGAGCGAAGTGTCTTCGGAAAAGTCGATGCTGACAGCCGGCGCTATTGCATAGCGTTCTTCCTCGGCATGGTCGAACTGAGTATCGGAACTGTCCGCCAGCCCAGTCAGACGATAGGCCACACGCTTGTCATCATCCAGGGGGCCGCTGAAGTCGAAGCCCAGCCCCCGTTGACCTTGCGTGCCTACCATGGCCTGGACCTGGCGATAGTTATCGAACAGCGGCTTCTTACTGGTCAGGGCCACCAGGCCGCCAGGCGAGCTGCGACCATAGAGCACGGAGGAGGGACCCTTGAGGATATCGATACGCTCCAGGAAATAAGGATCGACCTGCATCGTGCTGTAGGTACCGTTATCCCCCATGGATTTCAGACCATCGAGGTAGATGTTGTCGACCGAGCCGTCGTTGAAGCCACGCATCGCCACGTAATCGTAGCGATGCGTGGCTCCATAGGGGCTGGTCATGACACCAGGTGTATAACGCATCGCCTGGGCTACCGTCTGCGCGCCTTGGTCATCCATCTGCTGACGCGTCACGACCGAGACCGACTGGGAGGTTTCGAGCAAGGCGGTACTGGTCTTCGTCGCGACCTGGCTATGGGTGGCGTTGTAGCCTTCCATGCTGCCCAGAGCGTTGCCAAGCGTGAAGCCGCGCACCTCGACGCTTGGCAAGGCCAATGCGCTTTCTTCGGAGCGAGCTTGCAGAACATAGATACGACCGTCCTGGCTGACAGCCTCGACCCCGCTGCCCTGAAGCAAGTAGTGCAATGCCTGATCGATGGAATAGTCGCCTTGCAGTCCAGGTGAGCTGATGCCCTGGGTCAGCTGCGGCGTGCCGGACAGGGTGATTCCGGACTTGCGGGCGAACTGGTTGAGCACATCGTCCAGCTTGCCGGGTGGAATGGCATAGGAATGGTCGAGCGAGGCCGATTCGGCCGCCTGGGTGACCATTGGCAAACCCTGAAGACCGATGGCAGCCCCGAAGATCGCGGCGCGTATGGCACTGCCGAGACTGGCTGGGCAAGACTCGGGCAGAGAGGGCTCATTATGCTGCAAGGGCAGCGCAGGCAAAGCGTTCGGCATGAAGGCAGTCCGTGATCCGTGGAGGAAAGAGGTTCCTGTCCTAGCCGGATTACAGCCAAAAACCCGCCAGAAAATCAGGCCGAACGCTCGACCCGCACCCACCAGCGGGTGCGGTAGCTGATCTGGACCGGCAGCGTGCGAGGTAGCACGGCCAGCAGCGCGTCGGTGTCTTCCAGGCGGTACACGCCGGAAAGACGCAGGTCGGCGATGTCCTGGCTGCAGCCCAGGTAGCCGTGCCTGTAGCGGCTGACCTGGGCGAGAAAGTCCTCCAGGCGCATGTCGCGCGTGACGATCAGGCCCTCGATCCAGGCCGCGCCATCCATGTCGAGTCGTTCCAGCCGGTATGCACCTCGGGCATCCAGGCGCCAGGACTGGCCTGGCGACCACCAGAGCAGCGGTTGATCGCTGCCACGCCGGGCGGCCATCTGGCCTTCGAGGACGGTGACCTGCGTGCAATCCTGTTCCTGGCGCACCACGAAGCGTCCAGCGAAACCTTGCAGCAGCGCGTCATGGCTTGCGACCAGCAAAGGCTGCAGCTCATCGCTCGTCGTGCGGCAGTCCAGCATCATTTCGCCCCGCCTCAGCCGGATCACCCGCTGCCGGCCAGTGTAGGTCAGCTGCGCTGCGCTTCGCGTATTGAGCTGCAGTACGGCGCCATCTGGCAGGACGAAGCGGCGACGTTCGCCCGTTGCGCTGGCATAATCCGAAGTCCAGGCATCCAGTACCTGCAGATCCTTGCCCAGCCAGGCAGCCGATCCAAGCAGCAGAGTCCCGCCAAGCAGTTTCAACGCCTGCCTTCGACGCAGCCGTCGACTTCCTCCATCCAGAACGCGCAAGGCCGCGCTGGAGCCTGGAATGTCTCGCAGGTCGAATTCCTGTTCGAGTTCGCTGATACGCTGCCAAGCCAGTTCGTGCTGGTGATGAGCCATACGCCAGCGCGCGCACTGGGCCTGCAAGCGTGGATCGTCCTCGTGCTTGCGCAGCTTGAGCATCCATTGGATCGCTTGCCTGACCACTTGTGGCGCAGGTGGCTCGTCGGCGATCGACTCAGGCTTCATCGCTGTAGCGCAGTAGGTAGCAATGGTAGAGCGCATCGGCGACATAACGCTCTACCGAGCGCAGGGATATGCCCATCTGCGCAGCGATTTCCCTATGACTCAGGCCCTCGCATTGGGCCAGCAGGAAAGCCCGCCGCACTTTCGGCTTGAGGCCATCGAGCATACGGTCGATACGCTCGAGCAGCTCCAGCAGCACTTCGCGCGTCTCGACGCACGGAACCTGGGCTGGCGGCAGGTTGGCCAGCGCCTCGAGGTAAGCGCGTCGCAGCTCCTCGCGGCGCCAGTGGTCGATCACCAGGCCACGGGCCACCGTGCGCAGGAAGGCTCGCGGCGCCGCGAGTTCAGGCTGGTCTCGATGCTGCAGCAGGCGCAGGAAAGTATCGTGCGCCAGATCGGCGGCATCGGCGGCACTGCTCAGCTGACTGCGCAGCCAACTGTGCAGCCAGCCATGGTGTTCGCTGTACAACGCACACACGGAATCTTGAGAGGGCATGGTGACGTGTCACGCTCAGGGCATGAATGATAATTAGTCTCATTGTTGGCTTCGGCAAAATATTTTGCAACCTTCGCAACGGCAACCAACGGCCCGGCACATCAGGACGACGCACCGGGCCGGCGAGGCTCGAGCTGTCAGCCGAGCAGATTGCGTACGTTGTTCATCGCATCATCGGCGAACTGCTGCAGGAAGGCCTGGAAACCAGGCATGGCTTCCTGCCCACCCTGCCAAGGTTCTGCCTGGATGGTCCAGGTCACGCGGCTGCGCCCATCATCGAGTGCCTCGACCTGCATGGCGGCCCAGAGATTGCCAATGTTCAGGCTGGTGTAGATCAAGCTCCAGGTCATGCACATGGCCTGTTCGTCACGACTGTTGAGCTGTTCGATCACCACGTTGCCGTCCTTGAACAGCTTCTTGCGGACCGATCGCACACCGGCCCCCGTCATTTCGATATGGGCCAGTGCCGGTATGAATACCGGGAAGCCCGCGAAGTTGCCGACAATGTTCCAGGCTTCGCCCGCGGCTGCGGCCACCTCGACGCTGGAGACTACCTGGCAACCTTGTGGGTTGCGGATGAGGGTATCAGGCTTGAGTGCTTGCATGATTGACGCTCCTTCTTTGGGTGATGGATTCAGATGAAGCCGATGTCGCTCAGGTACTGGCAGCCGCGCTGCAACAGGGCAGGCGTCTTGGCCGGATAGTGCTCGCCCATGTTTTCCACGCCGGCGCGGGCATTGCGATGCGCTATGCACGAGATATCGCCTATGTCTTCCTCGAAGCCGTCCAGGTAGAAGCCCAGGACGTCGAACAGCGCATTGTCACGACCGACCTTGCCGAGCTGGCGCTGCCAATCGGCGACCTCGACCACCTCGAAGGTGTGGCCTTGTTCGCGGAAGGCGTCCAGGTATCGCTCCCAGCGCAGCGGTTGTGGATTGTGCAGATTGAAGACACAGGCCTGCGGCTGATGCCGGCTAGCGTGGAAGGCGATGAAGCGAGCCAGGAAGTCCACTGGCATCAGGTCGAAGTCGATGTCCAGGCGGGGCAGTTGGCCCAGTTGCAGCGATCCCTTGAGCATCAGCATCAGACGGTTGCGCCCCGGCTGGCTGATGCCGGTACGGCTGTCGAAGGTGATGTTGCCCGGGCGGAACAGGTTGACCCGCACACCTTGGGCGCGAGCCCGTGCCAGGATGCGTTCGCCAACCCACTTGCTCAGGTTGTAGCCATTGCGGATGTAGACCGGTGGCGTCGCCACGGGGTCTTCTTCCAGCACCTGCCCCTGGCCGTCCAAGGCACTGCAGGCCGACAGCGTGGAGACGAAGTTGAAGATCTTCTTGCGCTCGCCCTCGCACAAGCGCAGGCATTCGAACAACGGCTCGACGTTGTCCTTGGCCAAGGACGGATAGTCCAGCACATGGTTGACGTGAGCGGCGTTGTGCAGCAGGACGCCGAAGTGCGCATCGAGATAGCGGTAGTCCGTCTCGGACAAGCCAAGCCTTGGGCGACACAGGTCCGCCTCGAAGACTTTCACCCTGGCCAGGTCCAGTTCGATACGGTTCTCCTGCATGGCTTGCGCAAAGCGCTGTGCAGCGTCCTGCTCCGTGCCGCGGCGTACCAGGCATGCCACTTCCGTTGCGCCCCAGTCGAGCAGGGCCTCCACCAGGTGGATGCCAAGGAAGCTGTTGGCCCCCGTGACGATGACCCTGTGGACGTCGCCCATGCAGCCCAATGGACGTACCTGCAGGTCAAGATCACGCTGGGCATCCTGTTCCAGTTGAGCGAGCAGGTCGTGCGCGGCGTCGTCCCTACCGTCGAGCAATGCACCCAAGTGGCGCAAGGTCGGCCGCTCGATGAAGCGATTGATCGTCACGCCTCGTCCGAATCGCTCACGCAGTTCCAGCAGCAGTCGCGACAGCAGGATCGAATGCCCGCCCAGGTCGAAGAAACTGTCGTCGATGCAGATGGCCTGTTCAGGCAGCTCCAGCAATTGGCTCCAGAGCTGGCAGAGGCGCTGCTCGGTCGATGTCCGTGCATGCATGCGCGGGCGGCTTGGCAGCGCCAGCGGCCGAGCCAGCAGTGCCTGGCGATCGAGCTTGCCATTGGTGGTACCGGGCAGTTGCTCCAGTTCCTGGTAGAAGACGGGCTGCATGTAGTCAGGCAACAGGCGTCGGGCATGTTCGCGCAATGCCTGTCCCGCCTGCTCGCTCAGCGGCCGGGCGACGAAGGCCAGGACCCGGCGCTGCTCATCGATGACCACCGCCACCTGGCCGTACGAGCGGCTTTCGCGCAGGCAATGCTCGATCTCCTCGGGTTCGACGCGAAAGCCGCGGATCTTCACCTGGTTGTCCCGGCGACCGCACAGCTCGATGCCGTCCGCGGTCCACTTGCCCATGTCACCGGTACGATAGGCGCGCACCCGCTGGCCATCCGGCAATGTCAGGTTGACGAACCGCTGCGCGGTCAGCTCGGGCTTGTTCAAGTAGCCGAGGCCGACCCCAGGTCCGACGATGTACAGTTCGCCCGGAACCTGGTCCGCCGTCGGTTGCAAGTCGTCGTCGACGATCAGTACCTGGGTGTTGGCGATTGGCCGGCCCAGGTTTCGGACATTGTCGCCAGGCGCGAACAGGCGGGTGGTCGCCAATACTGTCGTTTCGGTCGGCCCATAGATGTTGTGCATCTGGCACTGGCCGGCCAGACGGGCCACCACCTGAGGCTCGCAGACATCGCCACCGGTCACCAGGTGGGCCAAGCCAAGGTGTTGCGCCGCAGGCAAGACGCTTAGCAGCGCTGGCGGCAGGAAGGCATGGCTCACCTCCCGACGGTGCATCAGCGTGACCAGCGCCTCTGGGTCGCGTCGCTGCGTCTCGTCGGGTATCACCAGCGTAGCGCCCTGGACGAAGGTCGGCAGGATGTCCAGCAACGAAGCGTCGAAGCCGATGGTCGAGAACTGCAACACCCGGCTGTTGCGGTCCAGCTGGACATGCTCGGCGTACCAGTTCACGAAATGTGCCAGGTTGCCTTGACTGAGCAGGACGCCCTTGGGCTGGCCGGTGGTTCCCGAGGTGTAGATGACCACGCAAGGCTGGCCCGCATCGGCTTGGCCAACCGATAAGCCAGGTAACGATCCGTCCACGGCAGCTGCCAGCTCGCGCACATCGAGCGATGGCATCTCCAATGTCGCCTGGCCGTCGTGCAAGAGCACACCGGCCGAGGCGTCCTGAAGAATGTGTCGAAGCCGTGATGCAGGCGTTGCCGGGTCCAGCGGCAGATAGACGGCGCCGCATCCGAGTACGGCGAGCATGCTGGCGTACAGGTCCGGCGACTTGCCCATGCATACCGCGACTACTGGCCTGTCATCCTTGCCGGCAGGCAGCAAAGGCTGCAAGGCACGCTGGATGGCCACGGCCTGGGCATGCAGCTGCCGGTAGGTCCGACACTGCCCATCCAGGACGAGCGCTGGCCGATCGGCGTAGGTATGCAGCGCATGGTCGAGCATCCCAGGCAGAGCGCGCCGTGTCGCGCCGAGCAGGTCGGCACGCGTGGTCTGGTTGAATACATGGGCGAAGGCGAGCGTCTCCAGCCAATCCAGGCCATGCTCGTGGTCATGGCCACCGGCACTGATGCAAGGCGCTTCGCCAAGTGCCTGTGGAGAGCGGGAAAAGCGCGCCACGAGCGAGGCGAGCATATCGAGGAGGGTGTCCATGGCCTGTTCGCGCAACTGCTGGCCGTTCACCGATGCTGCCGGAACCGGCACTGCGCTGCGTTCGATCAGGCGCTGAGCTCGCAAGTCGCCGCTCCAGCACAACACGTCCAGCCTGGGCAGGGTCGGTGTCGTGCTGGCGCCCATGCGCAGCCCCAGTATCGGCGTGTCGCGCGGCAGTCGCTGCTGCAACTCCGCCAGCGGCAGGCTGCCATCCTCGATCACCAGACCAGTCCCAGCCCGGCCTGCCAGGCGCAGGTCATCCAGCGCGTCGAGGGCGTCGGCATGGCATACCCCGTGCCCATGGTCTTCGAACAATCCGGCCAGGCGCTTCAAGGCGCCGCTGCGGCCAATCAACAGTATGTCGAGGCGTCTCATGGCGTGTTCCTTAAGGAAGATAGCCGCGCAGCGCCTGCTGCACGCAAGATGAGTCGAGCATCGAGCTGCTGCGCAGGAAGCGCAGGATGTTGCCGAGCAGCGGATGCTGGTGATTGATCGGATAGGCCATGGCGCGGACTTCCTCGCGCAAGGCCTGGCGTACAGGCGTCGCCACCGGCAGGGCATCGACCAGGCGCGAGTCGAAGTCCTGCTGGATGTCGCTGGTCAAGTACTGGGCCAGGAACATGGGGAGTACCTGGGCAATGGCCTGGCGTTCATCCTCGGGAGCCGCTTGCCAGTAGATCCGGGTCAGTCGCGCCCAGAAGCTGGAATGGCGACCCTCGTCGAGCAGGTGATCGGTCATCAGCCCCTTGACCGAAGGCTTGACGCTGTCGTCGCGAGCGAAGGCAGCGACATCGTCCGTCAGCGTGTTCTCGGCAATACCGACGCAGACCAGCTCCAACGCATCGCGCAGGTGCGGCGGGACCTGTTCGAGCGCGGCCGGGATGGCGCGGCTGAGCTCGATTTCCCCAGGCAGCTCGAGCGGTTCGATACCCGTCAGGGCGATGGTCTGCTGGAGGAAATCCATGGCGACCAGCGCGTGATAATCCTCGTCCACCACGACGGTCATGGCGTCGTAGCGGCAAGCGAAAGGAAAGCGAATGGCGAAACGGTCCTTGGCGATCCGCCTGGCGGTGCGGTCGACGATCTCGGTTTCGAAGATCACCACGTCATTGATGAACTTGTAGAGACTCTGCACCAGCACGAAGTCGCGCAGCTCGGGACACTCGCGCTGGAAGGTCTCGCCTAGGACCAAGGGCTGGCGGCTCAGCGGATAGATCAGCCGCTGGTCATCCTCCACCAGCCGCCGTGGTCGGGTGCGAATGGTCGCGCGCGCTTCCCAGGTGTCGGCGAAGGAACGATAGTCGCGCGCGTTCATGAGGCCACCTCGACGGCTTCCACGCGCAGGGTGTCGCGCAACTGATCCCAGAGCCTCATGCGGCTGTCGATCGCCGCCAGCGCCGCCTGGCATACCTCTTGCGCGCGTAGCGCATCGCCATCCACCAGGCGGGCCAGCAGCTGTTCTGCTGCAGGGCCGTGGTCCTCGGAATCGACTTCGATATGGCGCTGCAGATAGTAGCGGAAGGTAGGCGCCTGCTGTGTGCCAATGCCCCATTCATCGAGGATCTGCTGGAACATCGTGGGTATGACGCTTTCCCGGCCATGCAGGAAGGCTGCGGCCACTTGATGGGCCGGCGCTTCGAGCGCCACGGCCAAGGTGTCCTTGACGAACAGGCTCGCGGCCTGGCTGGCGCCAGAACGCTCGAGCGCGATGTGATGGTCGACGCCTTGCTGCTGAAGCTCGATGAACTGGTCGATGGCTCGCGTGCTGGCACCGACTTCGCGCATGGCGTCCAGGTACAACTCGAAGTGACTGTAGTGGCCATGTTCGAGCCGATCATCGCTTTCTTCGCCAAGCACGATTTCATTGATCAGCCGTGCGGCGGCCGGATCCCGGGGAGGAAGCCAGGGCAGCTTCACGCAGGTGAGTTCCTGTTGCAGTCGCTTGGTCAGCGACATGAAATCCCAGACGGCAAATACATGGGTTTCCATGAAACAGCGCAGGGTGCTCAGCGAGCGGATTTCGGAAAACAGCGGATGACTGGAAAGTTCTAACTTGCGTGCGGCAAGCCGGTTGTTCGAAAGGTCCATGAAGCACTCCTCGTTTCAGTGGGTCGGTTCAAAGTGGCGGCCTCGTTGATCCTGGACTTTCTTCGGGGCGAACGAAGGCTCCGAAGGCAGAGCCGGATCAAACTTTCGAGAACGGTCGACACATGTGAGTTTTGCCATGTAGCCCAGCGTTTGCGCAGGCCAGCGCTGTCGACGGGGTAGAAGTTAGAACAGCCTTAAAGTTGTTGGCAACTCTTTTGTTTATTATTTTAAAAGTTATGATTTTTCGATATGAAAGTGTCGCGCTAAAACTTGATTCAAAGTTTTATCGGGGATGAGCGTGCTCCTTTCGATCATCAATGATCAAAAACAAGTCATGGATGAATGCTTCACCCGAGCACGAACAAGCGGAGGTGGGTTCGAGTTTGGATATTCAGGGCGGCTGATCGGTGCGCGGTCCCATTGCCCGGTGGCAGACTCCTTCTGCAGGTTTGGAAAGCGGTCGACCAGGCCCGCCCTTTCGGCGATCAGCAGTCGTACCTGGGACAAGAGTGTGCTTGATTGTTCATTACCGCCATGGGCAAACGTCCAGCATCGTGTCGAGAGGGCGCTTGGCTGGCATAGACACTGACCGTCCGGTGCGCCGCGGGACTTGCTCAGCAAAGGCTGGGTCGTTTGCAAGGGCTCGCTCAGCCAGCGCCAGGGCGGTGGCCTGGAGGCATGATCAACAGCCGCCTGCGACCTGTTCGGTGGGGGATGGCTGCGGGTACGGCGCTGGGCACCGGACAGGCTGGAGAAGATCACGACCGCTTGCACGCGGCCGTCTTGCGCAGGGGGTTGGGTGTTTCAGCCTGTTACAGCCAGAAACAAACAAGCCGGCGTCCGGCCTGACAACGCCGTACTCCGATACCAGGTGCTCACTTGGCTGCCTGGCGGTCCAGGTAGTTTCGGATGGCGAGGGCCGCGTTGTTCAGGTGCCGTTCCAGGATGCCGACCGCCTCGTCGACCAGCCCGTCGCTGGCAGCATCCACCAGCGCGTTATGGTCGTCCTGGGTCAACTTGCCCAGCCCCATGGACGACAGATGAAAGCGCAGGAAACGCTCTTCCTGGTTCAGCTCGTCCTCGATCAGGCGCAGGATCTTCTGGTTATGGGCCTTGTTGTACAGCGACATGTGGAACAACCGGTTCAGGCGTCCGATCTCGGAATGCCGTGTCTCGTTTTCCAGCTCGGTGATGTAGCCGCGCGCCTGGGCAATGTCCGCGCCGTCCAGACGTGGAATGGACTGACGCAGGGCCTCGGTTTCCAGAATCATCCGCAACCCATAGCTGTCGACGGCGTCTTCGCCGATCAGTGGCGCGACCACCGCGCCCTTGTGCATGACCACCTGCAACAAGGACTGCGCTTCGAGCTGGCGCAATGCTTCACGCACGGGCATGCGGCTGACGCCGAACAGGGTGGCCAGCTCCTGCTGGCGCACGGCGGTGCCCGGTGGCAGGCGCCCGTCGAGAATGGCATTGCGCAAGCGCTCTTCGATCACGCTGCGTGCCAGGTGCGGCGGGACCTGTTCGCTGCCCAGTACGGCACTCAGGAGTTTGGGTTTGTTGGCCACTGAACGTATGCCTTGATGCTAAGTTATATTGGATCCAATACCGTAGGCGCGGACCTGCTGCTTGTCAAACGACGACGGGCATGGCAGTGGCGCCAGTACGAAAGGTTCTATCGTGAAGCAAGTCGCAGGCCTTGAAAAGCAGGCATACTGCCACCTGATCGCAGGCTGACTGCAGTATGTCGGCATGATCGCAAGGTGCCATTGTCTTTTCCCGCCGGAGGTCGCACCATCGCCGTTTTCGACAGGTCTTCTCGAGCATTGGCCGTGGCGATACCCCGGTTCTTCAATCTGACCCTGCGACGCGTTGGTCAAGCCGTATTGCTGGGCTTGCTGCTGCTGGGCGGCCTGCATGCCGATTGGGATTTTTCCCAGATCAGTCGTCGTGCGCAAGCCTTGTATGGTTCGCTGGGCACTGGCCAGGCACGCATCGACGCCTGGCAGAGCCTGCTCGCCACCCAGAACCAGGGCAGCGAGCTCGACCGCCTGCAGGCCGTCAACCGATTCTTCAACCAGCAGCTGCGCTATGTCGAGGACATCGATCTCTGGCACGAAACGGATTACTGGGCCACGCCCATCCAGGCGCTGATCAAGGGCGCGGGAGACTGTGAAGACTACGCCATTGCCAAGTATTTCAGCCTGCGACGCATGGGAATAGCCAGCGAGAAGCTGCGCATCACCTACGTCAAGGCATTGCGTCAGAACCGTGCCCACATGGTGCTGACCTACTATTCCAGTCCCGAGGCCATGCCACTGGTCCTCGACAGCCTGATGGAGGCCATCCGGCCGGCCAGCCAACGCCCGGACCTGCTGCCGGTCTATGCCTTCAATGGCGAGGGCCTGTGGCTGACGGGCAGCGCCGGCAACAGGAAAGTCGGTGACACCAAGCGTCTTTCGCGCTGGCAGGATTTGCTGAAGAAAATGCAGGCCGAAGGATTTCCGGCCGAACCGGTCTACTGAGGAGCACAGATGTCACTGTTCAAACAATTGCTGCTGGCTATTTGCCTGTTCCTGGTGGTGGCCTTCGCCGGCAGCTTCATGGTCAGCCTGGAAAGCTCACGCAACCAGTATGTCAACCAGCTGCGTTCCCATGCCCAGGATGCCGCCACGGCGCTGGCGCTGTCGCTGACTCCGAACATCGATGACCCGGCCATGGTCGAGCTGATGGTCAGCTCGATCTTCGACAGCGGCTACTATTCGAGCATCAAGGTCGTCGATCTTGCCTCCAATGCGGTGCTGGTGGAAAGGCATGCCGAGCCTGGCAGCAATGGCGTCCCGAGCTGGTTCATCCGGCTGACCGGCCTCGGCGCCGCCGGCGGCGACGCGATCGTCAGCCGCGGCTGGCAACAGGCCGCGCGGGTAGAGGTGGTCAGCCATCCCATGTTCGCACTGGCCAAACTCTGGCAAAGCGCGCTCGGCAGCCTGGGCTGGCTGCTGCTGTGCGGGGCGGTCAGTGCCGTACTAGGAGCCTTGCTGCTGCGCCGCCAGCTCAGGCCGCTGGACTACATGGTCGCGCAGTCCCATGCCATTGCTCGGCGCGAGTTCCTGAGCCTGCCGGACCTGCCGCGCACGCCGGAATTGCGGCGGGTGGTCCAGGCGATGAACCAGATGGTCGAGAAGCTCAAAGCGCTGTTCCAAGAACAGGCCGAGCGCAGCGAGCGGCTGCGCGTGGAGTCCTACCAGGACAGCCTGACCGGCCTGGCCAATCGCCGTTATTTCGAGATGCAACTGGCGGCGCGGGTCAGCAACCTCGAAGAGGCACGCCAAGGCTACCTGCTGCTGCTGCGGGTCAAGGACCTTGCCGGCCTCAACGCCCGGCTCGGCGGACAACGTACCGACCAGTTGCTTCAGGCTGTCGGCGAGCAACTGCGGCGTACCTGCGCGAACTATCCGGAAACTAACGACCTGATCACCCGTAGCCGTGGTGGCGAGTTCGCCGTGCTGGCGCCCGGCATGGTCCACGACGAGGCGATACAGCTCGCCCAGGCCCTGGAGGTGACCCTGCACAGCCTGCACGAGACCGGTGCCAGCGATGTTACCCCTGTCGCCTGCATCGGCATGGCTCCGTTCAATCCAGGCGATGCGCCGCAGGCATTGTTGAAGCTGGCCGACGAAGCGCTGGCCCGGGCCGAGAGCCAGCCCACGCCAGGCTGGGTATGCCTGGAGCAGGGCATCGCGCCTCAGGCAGTCGACAGTCATCACGAATGGCACACACGTCTGGACCAGGCGCTGAGCAACGGACAGTTCCAGCTGTTCTTCCAGCCCGTGGTCGCCAGCCGGGACCCTGCCAAGCTGTTGCACTACAAAGTCATTTCTCGCCTGCAAGACAGCGACGGCCAGGCGCTGGCGGCCGGACGCTTCCTGCCCTGGCTGGAGCGTTTCGGCTGGTCGTCGCGGCTGGACTTGCTGATGCTGGACAAGGTGCTTGGCCATCTGCACAAGCACCAGCAGCCTCTTGCGCTGAACCTGTCGGCAGCTACCCTGGCCGACCCCGGTGCATTGCAGAAGGTCTACGACCTGCTCGGCCAGCACCGCGCCGCGGGTTCACGGCTGACCTTCGAGCTCGGCGAAGAGCAACTGCCTGACCAGGCCACGCTCGAACAATTGACTCGACGCTTGCGCGCGCTGGGCTTCAGCCTGGCGCTGCAGCGCTTCGGCGGACGCTTCAGCATGATCGGCAACCTGGCCCACCTGGGCCTGGCCTACCTGAAGATCGATGGCAGCTACATTCGCAACATCGACCAGGAACAGCACAAGCGGCTGTTCATCGAAGCCATCCAGCGGGCAGCGCACAGCATCGACCTACCGCTGATCGCCGAACGGGTCGAAACCGAAGGCGAGCTTGAGGTGCTGCGGGAGATGGGCGTGCAGGGGATCCAGGGCCAGCTGGTCGGGGCACCTTCGCCCTGGCGGTGAACAGCGGGCGGTTCAGATCAGGCCGCCTTCGCTGTCCTCTTCGATCAGGTTGTTCAGGCCGCCCAGCGCCTTGCGCGCCGTGGACCGATTGAGCAGCTTGGCCTGGGCGCCAGGGGGCAGGTCGGTGATCTTGAACACGCCCTTGGCCGTGAGCACCTCGATGAGATCCTCGAGCACCCGGATCATGTCCAGGTCGCTTTGCTTGAGTTGCCGGAGGCTGTTTTCCACGGCATCGTCGGCGAACCAGGTCTGGATCTCGGCGTTGTCGGCCGGCAGTATTTCCGTATATTCGGCGTACGGCGCTGCTTCCACCCGCAGCAACTCGCCTTGGGCGCCGCGTTGCACGTAGAACATGGCATCGTTCCTCGTCACATGATTTCCCTTGATCGACTGACAGCAGCATAGGCGAAAGTTCACCGGGCCGAGTAGCCCGGCGAACCAGTATGCGCCGTGGAAAGGCAGCTGGGGAAGCCCTGGCTCCGCGGCGGCCGATGTCGGCTACCGGAGAGCCGGGCCATCAGCTGTCGTTGTTGTGAATCTTGATGGTCGGGTCGGCACCGCTGATCAACGAATTGATGGTGGTGTTGGACCAGTTCACGCCCTCCAGCTTGATGGTCACGTCGGCATTGGCGAGCCCGCCGGCGGCATTGAGCTTGCCTTCGGAACTGACCTGCAAGGTCGTGTCGCCACCTGCCGTGGTGATCTTCAGGAAGTTGTCGATGGTGCTGGCCTTCTCGCCCTGCAGCAGATCCTTCAGGTCGAGGCGATCACCTTCACTGGCCTTGAAGTCCTTGATCACGTCGCTACCGGTATCGCCGGCCTTCCACACGAAGGTGTCGGCGCCACTGCCACCGGTCATGGTGTCGTTGCCCTTGCCACCGATCAGGATGTCGTCGCCTTCGCCACCGAGCAGGGTATCGCTGCCCGCGCCGCCGAGCAGGATGTCGTTGCCCTTGCCACCGTCGAGGTAGTCGTTGCCACCTTGGCCGAAGATGATGTCGTCGCCATTGCCACCGTTGAGGATGTCGCCGCCGTCGTTGCTACGCGAGACATCGAACTCGGTGTAATGCTCGGAAACGTACTGGTGCATCGTTCGCGCATCGACACTGCCTGCGTCCACGCCCAGCTTGGCCGCGACGTAGCCCTGGACCGCCTCGACACCGGTGCCCGCCACGGAGCTGAAGGTGACCAGGTCGCCGAACAGGATGTCGTTGCCATCGCCGCCGTTGATCGTGTCGTTGCCCGGCACGGTGGTTTCGGTATGGCCGAGGATGGCATCGGCCAGCTTGCTCGGGTCGATGTTGGTCTGCGGCTTCTGGTCGGAGTCGTAGGCCTTCAGGTCGTTGGCGCTGATGTCGCTGTTCAGGCCGATCGCCTCGACATTGGACAGGCCCGAGAGCAACTTGAAGCTGCTCAGCGAGTTGCTCAAGGTCGCATCGTCGGTGGAGCTGCCCGTGCCGTAGCGGCTGGACAGTTCATAACCGCCGTTGCCTTCGGCGTGGATTTCGCCAGTCAGCACGGTTTTCATGTAATAGCCGGTCCAGAAAGACCAGGTTTTGGTGCTGACCGACAGGACACCGTTGTCGACACTTACGTAGGTATTGCTATCGAGATAGCGGCCCGCGATCGATCCCCCCGATTGATAGCCATAGCTGCTCAGGTAGGCGTCCATCGTGACACCGGACGAACCGAGCGTCGGATTGGTATTTTCATTGCTCTGATAGAACGTCGGCTGCCCATCCGTGACGAAGTAGGTCTGGTTGCTACCCGAGTTACCGGCGTCCTTGAGGTTCTGGAACCAGTTCGCCGTAGTCTTGAAGGCATCCTCGTAGTTGGTACCGCCGCCCGCGCTCATGGTCGAGAGGCTGTTGAGCAGGGTCTTGAGCCCCGCATCGTTCAGCGTGACCGACACATTGCTCTTCACCTGGCTGGCGAAGTCCACCAGCAGAACGTTGACGGTCCCCGACATGGAGCCCTTCACGCTGGCCGCCAGGGTCTTGAACACCGACTCGAGCGAGCTTTTCGCTGCGTTCACGCCAGCGCTGCCCATGCTGCCGGAGGTGTCGACGATGAAGGCGATGTTGTAGTCCTTGCCCGCTACCACATGCAGACCGGTGACGTCGGCCACGATGATGTCGCTGCTCGTGCCGCCGGTGTAGGTGTCGCTCTCGGAGGTCAGGTTGGTCGTGGTGTAGCTGTCCGGGTAGACCGTGACCTTGAGCGTCCCCTCGCTGCTGGCCGTGCTGCCGCCGACGCTTTCCGAGGAGGTCGCGGAAACCTTCACGTCGAACTGGCCGTAGTAGTAGGCCGGTGGCTTGATCGCCAGGCTGCCCAGGTTCCAGCCGGTCACGTCCACCGCGCTCGCGCCGACGGTGACACTGTGGCCGGCATTGTCGCTGAGCACCGAGCCCGAAGGGATGCCGCCAAGCTTGACGCTCAGGCTCTCGGAGCCATCGGTATCGGTCAGCGCGGAACTGATGCCGACCAGCTTGACGCTGCCGTTCTCCGGACCTTCGTTGAGCTTGTAACCGTCGTAGTAGGTCTGGCCATTGCCGTTGGTATGCGCGTCCGAAGGCGTCAGGCCCGCCCCGGTCATCTCGCCCAGGCTCTGGTACATCGGGAAGTTGGCGCTGTTCAGGTCGGTGACCGCGCCATTGCCTACCTTGACATTCAGGTCATAGCTGCCTGGACCGGACTGGTTGGCATGATAGACCTCGATGGGGTAGTAGCCACTGGTCGCCGGAGTGAAGCTGCCGGAGATGGAGCCACCGGCACCCCATGTGGCCGTGACGACCGACTTGCCACCGAGGGTCACGTACAGGCTGTCATCGGCCGTACCGCTGAAGGTATAGACCTTGCCAGCCTCCAGGTAGATCAGGCCCGAGGTCTTGGAACCGGTCTGGGCCGTCACGCTGCTGTCGGACTGCACATTGGTGGTGGTTTCGCTCTTGCTGGCACTGCCGGAGTTGGCGAACACGGTCTTGAGCGCTTCGCCGGTAAGGCCGTTGCCGTTGGTCCCCAGCCCGTTGAGGCTGGTCCAGGTTTCCTTGGTCAGCCCGAGCGAATTGACGGTGTTGCTGGCAATGTTCAGGGCCGGCTGGTCGGCCACCGGCGCGATATCGATCTTCAGCGTCGCCTCGGCACCCAGGTTGGTACCGTCGTTGGGCTTGAACTTGACCTGCGCATAGTCGGCCTGCTTGTTGCCGACGCCCGAGCCACCATAGCCATCCACGCCGGACTGGTTGGCCAGCGGGACGAACTTCAGGTAACCCTTGCCGATATCCGCCTGGCTGACCGTCTGGTTCAGCGAAACGTCCACCCAGGCGCTGCCATTGAAGAACTTCAGCGAGCCGAGGTCCGGCAGCTTGGTGATGGTCACGTTCAGGCCGGTATTGCCATCGGCATCGGTGACCTTGAAGTTGTCCCAGGTGAAGACGTAGTCGGTGTCTTCCTTGCCCGTGACCGCGCCGCCGGTAGAGACTGGAGCATTGTCGTTGTCGATGATCGTGGTGGTGACGCTGGACTTGCCGGCGTCCATGGCCAGGTTCTCGAAGTTGCCACCGGTAGCGCCGGCGATCTTGACGACGAAGTTCTCCGAGCCTTCGACCAGTGGGTCGTCGATGGTCTTGATGTCGAAGCTGGCGCTGCTGGCATTGGCCGGGATCTTCACGGTGGTCACACCGGTATAGTCCTGGCCGTTGCTGGCGGTGCCGCTGTAGCTCAAGGTAACGGTAACTTCGCTCTTGGCCGGGTTGCTCAAGGTGAGCGTGTAGTGCGCCGTGGCACCTTCGATTACCGAGCTGTCGCCGGTGATGGCCAAGGTGGTCAGATCGCCCTGGCCAGCCGCCTCATCGGTCACGCTGGTCGTGCGCGTCTCGCCGCCGAGGGTGAGCTTTTCGAAATTCTCGCCGCCACTGACCGAGACCAGCTTGTTGACGATATCGGCCTGGCCACCGGTGTAGGCATCGTCCTTGACCGTGATCGTCGCGCTGCCACTGGTGCTGCCTGCGGCCACCTTGACCAGCGTGCCGTCGCTCAGCGTGAAGCTCAGGCCGTTGTGGCCGCCAACTGGCAGGCCTTGGGCATTGCTCAGGTTCACGGTGTAGGTCAGCTGACCGCCTTCGGTGACCGTGGTCTTGTCGGCGGTCAGGGTCGCCACCACTTCGTTGATGGTGTCGCTGATCTGCACCGTGGCGCTGCTGTTGATATCGAGGTTCTCGAAGGACTTGCCGACCACTGCGGCATCCTGGACGCTCAAGGTCAGCGAGCCGGCATCCTTGAACACGTCCTCGCCCTGCACGGGTGCCTTGTACTCGACCTGGGTCTGGCCAGCCTCGATGACCACCTGCGCGCCATTGCTGAGCGTGACGGTGAGCGGCTGGTCGAGCTTCTGGCTGACCTTGACGGTGAATGAAGGCTGCTGGGCTTCGGTGACATCGCCATTGCCGACGATCGAGACCGACACCTTGTCGCCCTGGTTGCCAGCGCCTGGTACGCCACTGCCGGATTCATCCTTGACGGAGGTGAAGACCTCGTCCTGGCTCATCGTCAGTTTTTCGAAGATATCGCCACCCGCCACGGTGACCAGCTTGTTGACGATGGTGGCGTGACCACCGATGAACACGTCGTCAGGCGCGGTCACCGTGGCGCTGCCCGAAGCGCTGCCTGCGGCGATGGCGACCTTGGTGCCGTCGGACAGGGTAAAGGTCAGGCCATTGTGGCCAGTGACCGGCAGGCCCTGGGCATTGGTCAGGGTGACGGTGTAGGTGAAGGTGTTGCCTTCGATCACCGAGGCCTTGTCGGCACTGAGGGTCGCGATCACTTCGCTGGTCGTGTCGCTGATCTGGACCGTGGCGGCGCCGCCGAGCTGCAGGTTCTCGAATGCCTTGCCAGTGACGGCGGCATCCTTGATGCCGACCGTCAACGAGCCGGCGTCCTTGAACACGTCCTCGCCCTGCACGGGCGCCTTGTATTCGACCTGCGTCTGGCCTGCGGCAATGACGACCTTGGCGTCGTTGCTGAGCGTGACGGTAAGGTCCCGGTCGAGCGCCTGGTTGACCTTGACGGTGAACGAAGGCTGCTGGGCTTCGGTGACATCGCCATTGCCAACGATGGTGACCAACACCTTGTCACCCTGGTTGTTGCTACCTGGAACTCCCGAGCCTGGCTCGTCGATGACGACGGTGGTGCGCGTCTCGCCGCCGAGGGTGAGCTTCTCGAAGCTCTCGCCGCCGCTGACCGAGACCAGCTTGTTGACCATGTCGGCCTGGCCACCGGTGTACACATCGTCCTTGGCCGTGACGACCACGCTACCGCTGGCGCTGCCGTTGGCGATCAGTACCTTGCTGCCATCGCCGAGCGTGAAGGTCAGTCCGCCATGGCCGGTGACTGGCAAGCCTTGGGCGTTGCTCAAGGTCACGGTGTAGGTGACCTGGCCGCCTTCGGTGACGGTGCTCTTGTCGGCAGTCAGGGTGGCGACCACCTCGTTGGTGGTGTCGAGCACTTGCAGCGAAGCCTTGGTGGCATCGATCTGCAGGTTTTCGAAGCTCTTGCCACCGACATCGACGGCGCTCTTCACGCCGAGCTGGAGGGTTTCGCCGTCCTTGAACACGTCCTCGCCTTGGGCCGCCAGGGTATAGCGCGCAGTCGTCTCGCCGGCCTTGACCGTGACGACCGAGCCGTTGGTCAGGGTGACGGTCAGGTCGCGCTCCAGCGCGCGGTTGAGCGTCACGGTGAAGGTGGCCGGCTTGTCTTCGGTGACCGAAGGCTGGTCGGCGGCGATGCCGACCGTGACCAGGTCGCCGCCGTTCGGCGTGCCCGTGCTGCCTGGGTTGTTCGGGGTACCGAGTTCGTCGGTGACGATGGTGCAGGTACTGCCCGAGGTCGAGAGCTTCTCGAACACGTTGCCGCCGGTGATCCCGGTGATGGACTTGACGATGCTCGCCTGGCCGCCGACATAGACATCGTCGGCCGTGGTCAGCACATAGCTGCCGCTGGCCTTGCCGGCTTCGATGGTTACCACGCCACCACCTTCGAGGGTGAAGGTCATGCCCTTGTGACCGGTGACCGGCAAGCCATCCTTGCTGACCAAGGTCACGGTATAGGTGACCTGGCCACCTTCGGTGACGGCGGTCTTGTCGGCGGTGAGCTTGGCAACCACTTCGTTGACGGTGTCTTCGATGGCCAGCGACGCCTTGGTCGGGTCGATCTGCAGGTTCTCGAAGCCCTTGCCGCCAACGTCGACAGCGGTTTTCACGCCAAGCTCAATGGTCTGGCCATCCTTGAACACGTCCTCACCCTGGGCTGCCAGGGTATAGGTCGCGGTGAGCGCGCCGGCCTTGACCGTGACGCTGTCGCCGTTGGTCAGGGTGACGGTCAGGTCGCGCTCCAGCGCGCGGTTGAGCGTTACGGTGAAGGTGGCCGGCTTGTCTTCGGTGACCGAAGGCTGGTCGGCGGCGATGCCGACCGTGACCAGGTCGCCGCCGTTCGGCGTGCCCGTGCCACCCGGATTGTTCACAGTACCCGCTTCATCGATGACGGTGGTGGTGACGTAACCCGAAGTCGAAAGCTTCTCGAACACGTTGCCGCCGGTGATTCCGGTGATGGACTTGACGATGCTCGCCTGGCCGCCGACATAGACATCGTCGGCCGTGGTCAGCACATAGGTGCCGCTGGCCTTGCCGGCTTCGATGGTTACCACGCCACCACCTTCGAGAGTGAAGGTCATGCCTTTGTGGCCGGTGACCGGCAGGCCGTCCTTGCTGATCAAGGTCACGGTATAGGTGACCTGGCCACCTTCAGTGACGGTGGTCTTGTCGGCGGTGAGGGTGGCAACTACCTCGTTGATCGTGTCGTTGATCTGCAGCGAAGCCGGCGTGGTGTCGATCTGCAAGTTCTCGAAGCTCTTGCCGCCAGCGTCCACGGCGTCTCTTACGCCAAGCTGCACGGTCTGACCGTCCTTGAGCACGTCCTCGCCCTGGGCCGCCAACGTATAGGTACCGGTCAGGGAACCGGCCTTCACGACGGTGGTGTCACCGTTGCTCAAGGTGACGGTAAGGTCGCGCTCGAGGGCGCGGTTGAGCGTGATGGTGAACGTGGCCGGCTGGTCTTCGGTGACCGAAGGCTGGTCGGCAGCGATGGATACGGTAACCGCATCCCCGCCGTTCGGAGTGCCAGGGGTGCCCGGATTGCTCGGGGTGCCGGTCTCGTCGGTGATGGTGGTGCTGGTGCTGCCGGTGGTGACCAGGTTCTCGAACCGCTCGGTTCCGGTCACGCCGGTGATGCTCTGGGCGATGGCCGGTTGCCCGCCTACGAACACGTCGTCAGCCACGGTGATGGTGGCGGTGCCGGTGGCGCTGCCTTTGGTAATTTCCACGACGGTGCCATCGGTCAGGGTGAAGCGCAGGCCATCGTGACCGGTCACCGGCAAGCCGTCCGCATTGCTCAGGGTGACGGTGTAGGTGATCTGACCGCCTTCGGTAACGGTGGTCTTGTCAGCGGTCAAGGTCGCCACGACATCGCTGATGGTATCGGCGATCTGTACGGTGGCCGAACCACCGAATTGCAGGTTCTCGAAGCTCGCACCCTCGACAGTGGCTTCGCGCACGCCGAGGGTGAGCGAGCCGGCGTCCTTGAACACATCGTCGCCCTGGGCGTCGGCGCGGTAGACCGCTTCAGTCTGGCCGGCCGCGATCACCACCTTGGCGCCATTGGTCAGGGTAACGGTGAGGTCGCGGTCCAGGGCCTGGTTCACGCGCACGGTGAAGGCGGGCTGCTGGGCTTCGGTGACATCGCCATTGCTGGCGATCGAGACGGTGACTGTATCGACACTATCGTTAATGGAAGTGCTGATCGGCGCCAGATTCGGTACCAGGTTCTCGAAGTTGCCACCGGTCGCACCTGTGATCGACGTGGTCACCGTGCTGCCGTTGACATAGACGTCGTTGGCTGGGGTCTGGAAATCGACGCTGCCAGTGGTCTGGCCGGCAGCGACAGTGATGGTCTGGCCATTGGACAGGGTGACGGTGACGGGGGTCTGCGCCGGGTTGCCCAGGGTGACGGTGTAAGTGATCACACCACCTTCGGTGACCGAAGGCGTAGCGGTCAGGGTCGCCGTGGTGGTATCGATCGAGTCACCGATGGCGGTGCTGACCGGCGCCGGGTTCGGCACCAAGTTCTCGAAGTTGCCACCCGTCGCACCCGTGATCGACGTGGTCACGGTACTGCCGTTCACATACACATCATTCGCTGGCGTCTGGAAGTCCACGCTGCCAGTGGTCTGGCCAGCATTAACCGTAATGGTCTGGCCATTGGACAAGGTGACGGTCACCGGGGTCTGCGCTGGGTTGTCCAGGGTCACGGTGTAAGTGATCACACCACCTTCGGTGACCGAAGGTGGGGCGGTCAGGGTCGCCGTGGTGGTGTCGATCGAGTCACCGATGGCGGTGCTGACTGGTGCCGGGTTCGGTACCAAGTTCTCGAAGTTGCCGCCGGTGGCGCCAGTGATGCTGGTCGTGACCGTGCTGCCGTTGACATAGACGTCGTTGGCTGGCGTCTGGAAATCGACGCTGCCAGTGGTCTGGCCGGCATCGACGGTGATGGTCTGTCCGTTGGACAGGGTGACGGTGACCGGCGTCTGCGCCGGATTGTCCAGGGTGACGGTGTAGGTAATGACGCCGCCTTCGGTGACGCTCGGGGTAGCTGTCAGCGTGGCGGTGGTGGTGTCGATCGAATCGCCGATGGCGGTGTTGACCGGCGCCGGGTTCGGTACCAGGTTCTCGAAGTTGCCGCCGGTGGCGCCGGTGATGCTGGTCGTGACCGTGCTGCCGTTGACGTAGACGTCATTGGCCGGGGTCTGGAAGTCCACGCTGCCGGTAGTCTGGCCAGCACCGACCGTAATGGTTTGGCCATTGGACAAGGTGACGGTCACCGGCGTCTGCGCCGGATTGTCCAGAGTCACGGTGTAGGTGATCACGCCACCCTCGGTCACGCTCGGGGTAGCCGTCAACGTGGCCGTGGTGGTGTCGATCGAGTCACCGATGGCGGTGCTGACCGGCGCTGGGTTCGGTACCAGGTTCTCAAAGTTGCCGCCGGTGGCGCCAGCGATTGACGTGGTCACCGTGCTGCCATTGACGTACACGTCGTTGGCTGGGGTCTGGAAGTCCACGCTGCCAGTGGTCTGGCCAGCACCGACGGTAATGGTCTGGCCGTTGGACAGGGTCACGGTCACCGGCGTCTGCGCCGGATTGTCCAGAGTCACGGTGTAGGTGATCACGCCACCCTCGGTCACGCTCGGGGTAGCCGTCAACGTGGCCGTAGTGGTGTCGATCGAGTCACCGATGGCGGTGCTGACTGGTGCCGGATTCGGTACCAAGTTCTCGAAGTTGCCGCCGGTGGCGCCCGTGATCGACGTGGTCACGGTGCTGCCGTTGACGTAGACGTCGTTGGCCGGGGTCTGGAAATCGACGCTGCCGGTAGTCTGGCCGGCATCGACCGTAATGGTTTGGCCATTGGACAAGGTGACGGTCACCGGCGTCTGCGCCGAATTGCCCAGGGTCACGGTGTAGGTGATCACGCCGCCTTCGGTGACCGAAGGTGTGGCGGTCAGGGTCGCCGTAGTGGTGTCGATCGAGTCACCGATGGCAGTGCTGACCGGTGCCGGGTTCGGCACCAGGTTCTCGAAGTTGCCACCCGTCGCGCCCGTGATCGACGTGGTCACGGTGCTGCCGTTGACGTAGACGTCGTTGGCCGGGGTCTGGAAATCGACGCTGCCGGTAGTCTGGCCGGCAGCGACGGTGATGGTCTGGCCGTTGGACAGGGTCACGGTGACCGGCGTCTGCGCCGGATTGTCCAGGGTGACGGTGTAAGTGATCACACCACCTTCGGTGACCGAAGGTGTGGCGGTCAGGGTCGCCGTGGTGGTGTCGATCGAGTCACCGATGGCGGTGCTGACCGGCGCCGGATTCGGTACCAGGTTCTCGAAGTTGCCGCCGGTGGCGCCGGTGATACTGGTCGTGACGGTGCTGCCGTTGACATAGACGTCGTTGGCTGGGGTCTGGAAGTCCACGCTGCCAGTGGTCTGGCCAGCACCGACCGTAATGGTCTGTCCGTTGGACAAGGTGACGGTGACCGGCGTCTGCGCCGGATTGTCCAGGGTGACGGTGTAAGTGATCACACCACCTTCGGTGACCGAAGGTGTGGCCGTCAGCGTGGCGGTGGTGGTGTCGATCGAGTCGCCAATAGCGGTGTTAACCGGCGCCGGATTCGGCACCAGGTTCTCGAAGTTGCCGCCGGTGGCGCCGGTGATGCTGGTCGTGACCGTGCTGCCGTTGACGTAGACGTCGTTGGCTGGCGTCTGGAAATCGACGCTGCTAGTGGTCTGGCCGGCAGCGACGGTGATGGTCTGGCCGTTGGACAGGGTGACGGTCACCGGGGTCTGCGCCGGATTGTCCAGGGTGACGGTGTAAGTGATCACACCACCTTCGGTGACCGAAGGTGTGGCCGTCAGCGTGGCGGTGGTGGTGTCGATCGAGTCACCAATGGCAGTGCTGACCGGTGCCGGGTTCGGCACCAGGTTCTCGAAGTTGCCGCCTGTCGCACCCGTAATCGATGTGGTCACGGTACTGCCGTTGATGTAGACGTCGTTGGCCGGCGTCTGGAAGTCCACGCTGCCGGTAGTCTGACCGGCACCGACCGTAATGGTCTGGCCGTTGGACAGGGTCACGGTGACCGGGGTCTGTGCCGGGTTGCCCAGGGTCACGGTATAGGTAATGACGCCACCTTCGGTCACGCTCGGGGTAGCCGTCAGCGTGGCGGTGGTGGTGTCGATCGAGTCACCGATGGCAGTGCTGACCGGTGCCGGGTTCGGCACCAGGTTCTCGAAGTTGCCACCCGTCGCGCCCGTGATCGACGTGGTCACGGTGCTGCCGTTGACGTAGACGTCGTTGGCCGGGGTCTGGAAATCGACGCTGCCGGTAGTCTGGCCGGCAGCGACGGTGATGGTCTGGCCGTTGGACAGGGTCACGGTGACCGGCGTCTGCGCCGGATTGTCCAGGGTGACGGTGTAAGTGATCACACCACCTTCGGTGACCGAAGGTGTGGCGGTCAGGGTCGCCGTGGTGGTGTCGATCGAGTCACCGATGGCGGTGTTAACCGGCGCCGGATTCGGTACCAGGTTCTCGAAGTTGCCGCCGGTCGCGCCGGTGATGCTGGTCGTGACCGTGCTGCCATTGACGTAGACGTCGTTGGCCGGAGTCTGGAAGTCCACGCTGCCGGTAGTCTGGCCAGCACCGACCGTAATGGTTTGGCCATTGGACAAGGTGACGGTCACCGGCGTCTGCGCCGGGTTGCCCAAGGTCACGGTATAGGTAATGACGCCACCTTCGGTGACCGAAGGCGTGGCGGTCAGGGTCGCCGTGGTGGTATCGATCGAGTCGCCAATGGCAGTGCTGACCGGCGCCGGGTTCGGCACCAGGTTCTCGAAGTTGCCGCCGGTGGCGCCGGTGATACTGGTCGTGACGGTACTGCCGTTGACGTAGACGTCGTTGGCTGGGGTCTGGAAGTCCACGCTGCCAGTGGTCTGGCCAGCACCGACGGTAATGGTCTGGCCGTTGGACAGGGTCACGGTCACCGGCGTCTGCGCCGGGTTGCCCAGGGTGACGGTGTAGGTGATGACGCCGCCTTCGGTCACGCTCGGGGTAGCCGTTAGCGTGGCGGTGGTAGTGTCGATCGAATCGCCAATGGCAGTGCTGACCGGCGCCGGGTTCGGCACCAGGTTCTCGAAGTTGCCGCCGGTGGCGCCGGTGATGCTGGTCGTGACGGTACTGCCGTTCACATACACATCATTGGCTGGCGTCTGGAAGTCCACGCTGCCGGTAGTCTGGCCAGCACCGACCGTAATGGTTTGGCCATTGGACAAGGTGACGGTCACCGGCGTCTGCGCCGGATTGCCCAGGGTGACGGTGTAAGTGATCACACCACCTTCGGTGACCGAAGGTGTGGCGGTCAGGTTCGCCGTGGTGGTGTCGATCGAATCGCCGATGGCAGTGCTGACCGGCGCCGGGTTCGGCACCAGGTTCTCGAAGTTGCCGCCAGTCGCACCCGTAATCGATGTGGTCACGGTACTGCCGTTGACGTAAACGTCGTTGGCCGGGGTCTGGAAGTCCACGCTGCCGGTAGTCTGGCCAGCACCGACCGTAATGGTTTGGCCATTGGACAAGGTGACGGTCACCGGCGTCTGCGCCGGGTTGCCCAAGGTCACGGTATAGGTAATGACGCCACCTTCGGTGACCGAAGGCGTGGCGGTCAGGGTCGCCGTGGTGGTATCGATCGAGTCGCCAATGGCAGTGCTGACCGGCGCCGGGTTCGGCACCAGGTTCTCGAAGTTGCCGCCGGTGGCGCCGGTGATGCTGGTCGTGACCGTGCTGCCGTTGACATAGACGTCGTTGGCTGGCGTCTGGAAGTCCACGCTGCCAGTGGTCTGGCCAGCACCGACGGTAATGGTCTGGCCGTTGGACAGGGTGACGGTGACCGGGGTCTGCGCCGGATTGCCCAGGGTGACGGTGTAAGTGATCACACCACCTTCGGTGACCGAAGGCGTGGCGGTCAGGGTCGCCGTGGTGGTGTCGATCGAGTCACCAATGGCGATGCTGACCGGCGCCGGGTTCGGCACCAGGTTCTCGAAGTTGCCGCCAGTCGCACCCGTAATCGATGTGGTCACGGTACTGCCGTTGACGTAAACGTCGTTGGCTGGCGTCTGGAAGTCCACGCTGCCGGTAGTCTGGCCGGCACCGACCGTAATGGTTTGGCCATTGGACAAGGTGACGGTCACCGGCGTCTGCGCCGGGTTGCCCAAGGTCACGGTATAGGTAATGACGCCACCTTCGGTGACCGAAGGCGTGGCGGTCAGGGTCGCCGTGGTGGTATCGATCGAGTCGCCAATGGCAGTGCTGACCGGCGCCGGGTTCGGCACCAGGTTCTCGAAGTTGCCGCCGGTGGCGCCGGTGATACTGGTCGTGACCGTGCTGCCGTTGACATAGACGTCGTTGGCCGGAGTCTGGAAGTCCACGCTGCCAGTGGTCTGGCCAGCACCGACGGTAATGGTCTGGCCATTGGACAGGGTCACGGTGACCGGGGTCTGTGCCGGGTTGCCCAGGGTGACGGTGTAGGTGATCACGCCGCCTTCGGTCACGCTCGGGGTAGCCGTCAGCGTGGCGGTGGTGGTGTCGATCGAGTCACCGATGGCGGTGCTGACCGGCGCCGGATTCGGTACCAGGTTCTCGAAGTTGCCGCCGGTGGCGCCGGTGATACTGGTCGTGACGGTGCTGCCGTTGACGTAGACGTCGTTGGCCGGGGTCTGGAAGTCCACGCTGCCGGTAGTCTGGCCGGCACCGACGGTAATGGTTTGGCCGTTGGACAGGGTCACGGTCACCGGCGTCTGCGCCGGGTTGCCCAGGGTGACGGTGTAGGTGATGACGCCGCCTTCGGTCACGCTCGGGGTAGCCGTTAGCGTGGCGGTGGTAGTGTCGATCGAATCGCCAATGGCAGTGCTGACCGGCGCCGGGTTCGGCACCAGGTTCTCGAAGTTGCCGCCGGTGGCGCCGGTGATGCTGGTCGTGATTGTACTGCCATTACCATTGACGTAGACGTCATTGGCCGGGGTCTGGAAGTCCACGCTGCCGGTGGTCTGGCCAGCACCGACGGTAATGGTCTGGCCATTGGACAAGGTGACGGTCACCGGGGTCTGCGCTGGGTTGTCCAGGGTAACGGTGTAGGTAATGACGCCACCTTCGGTCACGCTCGGGGTAGCCGTCAGCGTGGCGGTGGTGGTGTCGATCGAATCGCCAATGGCAGTGCTGACCGGCGCCGGGTTCGGCACCAGGTTCTCGAAGTTGCCGCCGGTGGCGCCGGTGATACTGGTCGTGACCGTGCTGCCGTTGACATAGACGTCGTTGGCTGGCGTCTGGAAGTCCACGCTGCCAGTGGTCTGACCAGCACCGACGGTAATGGTCTGGCCGTTGGACAGGGTGACGGTGACCGGGGTCTGCGCCGGATTGCCCAGGGTGACGGTGTAAGTGATCACACCACCTTCGGTGACCGAAGGCGTGGCGGTCAGGGTCGCCGTGGTGGTGTCGATCGAGTCACCAATGGCGATGCTGACCGGCGCCGGGTTCGGCACCAGGTTCTCGAAGTTGCCGCCAGTCGCACCCGTAATCGATGTGGTCACGGTACTGCCGTTGACGTAAACGTCGTTGGCTGGCGTCTGGAAGTCCACGCTGCCGGTAGTCTGGCCGGCACCGACCGTAATGGTTTGGCCATTGGACAAGGTGACGGTCACCGGCGTCTGCGCCGGGTTGCCCAAGGTCACGGTATAGGTAATGACGCCACCTTCGGTGACCGAAGGCGTGGCGGTCAGGGTCGCCGTGGTGGTATCGATCGAGTCGCCAATGGCAGTGCTGACCGGCGCCGGGTTCGGCACCAGGTTCTCGAAGTTGCCGCCGGTGGCGCCGGTGATACTGGTCGTGACCGTGCTGCCATTGACGTAGACGTCGTTGGCCGGAGTCTGGAAGTCCACGCTGCCAGTGGTCTGGCCAGCACCGACGGTAATGGTCTGGCCATTGGACAGGGTCACGGTCACCGGCGTCTGCGCCGGATTGCCCAGGGTGACGGTGTAGGTGATGACGCCGCCTTCGGTCACGCTCGGAGTAGCCGTTAGCGTGGCGGTGGTAGTGTCGATCGAATCGCCAATGGCAGTGCTGACCGGCGCCGGGTTCGGCACCAGGTTCTCGAAGTTGCCGCCGGTGGCGCCGGTGACGCTGGTCGTGATTGTACTGCCATTACCATTGACGTAGACGTCATTGGCCGGGGTCTGGAAGTCCACGCTGCCGGTGGTCTGGCCAGCACCGACCGTAATGGTTTGGCCATTGGACAAGGTGACGGTCACCGGCGTCTGCGCCGGATTGTCCAGGGTAACGGTGTAGGTAATGACGCCACCTTCGGTCACGCTCGGGGTAGCCGTCAGCGTGGCGGTGGTGGTGTCGATCGAATCGCCAATGGCAGTGCTGACCGGCGCCGGGTTCGGCACCAGGTTCTCGAAGTTGCCGCCGGTGGCGCCGGTGATACTGGTCGTGACCGTGCTGCCGTTGACATAGACGTCGTTAGCTGGCGTCTGGAAGTCCACGCTGCCGGTAGTCTGGCCGGCACCGACCGTAATGGTTTGGCCATTGGACAAGGTGACGGTCACCGGCGTCTGCGCCGGATTGTCCAGGGTAACGGTGTAGGTGATCACGCCACCTTCGGTCACGCTCGGGGTAGCCGTCAGCGTGGCGGTGGTGGTGTCGATCGAGTCACCGATGGCGGTGCTGACCGGCGCCGGATTCGGTACCAGGTTCTCGAAGTTGCCGCCGGTGGCGCCGGTGATACTGGTCGTGACGGTGCTGCCGTTGACGTAGACGTCGTTGGCCGGGGTCTGGAAGTCCACGCTGCCGGTAGTCTGGCCGGCACCGACGGTAATGGTTTGGCCGTTGGACAGGGTCACGGTCACCGGCGTCTGCGCCGGGTTGCCCAGGGTGACGGTGTAGGTGATGACGCCGCCTTCGGTCACGCTCGGGGTAGCCGTTAGCGTGGCGGTGGTAGTGTCGATCGAATCGCCAATGGCAGTGCTGACCGGCGCCGGGTTCGGCACCAGGTTCTCGAAGTTGCCGCCGGTGGCGCCGGTGATGCTGGTCGTGATTGTACTGCCATTACCATTGACGTAGACGTCATTGGCCGGGGTCTGGAAGTCCACGCTGCCGGTGGTCTGGCCAGCACCGACGGTAATGGTCTGGCCATTGGACAAGGTGACGGTCACCGGGGTCTGCGCTGGGTTGTCCAGGGTAACGGTGTAGGTAATGACGCCACCTTCGGTCACGCTCGGGGTAGCCGTCAGCGTGGCGGTGGTGGTGTCGATCGAATCGCCAATGGCAGTGCTGACCGGCGCCGGGTTCGGCACCAGGTTCTCGAAGTTGCCGCCGGTGGCGCCGGTGATACTGGTCGTGACCGTGCTGCCGTTGACATAGACGTCGTTGGCTGGCGTCTGGAAGTCCACGCTGCCAGTGGTCTGGCCAGCACCGACGGTAATGGTCTGGCCGTTGGACAAGGTGACGGTCACCGGGGTCTGCGCCGGATTGCCCAGGGTCACGGTGTAGGTGATCACGCCGCCTTCGGTGACCGAAGGTGTGGCGGTCAGGGTCGCCGTAGTGGTGTCGATCGAATCGCCGATGGCGGTGTTGACCGGCGCCGGGTTCGGTACCAGGTTCTCGAAGTTGCCGCCGGTGGCGCCGGTGATGCTGGTCGTGACCGTGCTGCCGTTGACGTAGACGTCATTGGCCGGGGTCTGGAAGTCCACGCTGCCGGTAGTCTGGCCAGCACCGACCGTAATGGTTTGGCCATTGGACAAGGTGACGGTCACCGGCGTCTGCGCCGGATTGCCCAGGGTCACGGTGTAGGTGATCACGCCGCCTTCGGTGACCGAAGGTGTGGCGGTCAGCGTGGCGGTGGTGGTGTCGATCGAGTCGCCAATGGCGGTGCTGACTGGTGCCGGGTTCGGTACCAGGTTCTCGAAGTTGCCGCCAGTCGCACCCGTAATCGATGTGGTCACGGTGCTGCCATTGACGTAGAAGTCGTTGGCTGGCGTCTGGAATTCCACGCTGCCGGTGGTCTGGCCAGCATTAACCGTAATGGTCTGGCCGTTGGACAAGGTGACGGTGACCGGGGTCTGCGCTGGGTTGCCCAGGGTCACGGTATAGGTGATCACGCCGCCTTCGGTGACCGAAGGTGTGGCCGTCAGCGTGGCCGTGGTGGTGTCGATCGAGTCGCCAATGGCAGTGCTGACCGGCGCCGGGTTCGGCACCAGGTTCTCGAAGTTGCCGCCGGTGGCGCCGGTGATACTGGTCGTGACCGTGCTGCCATTGACGTAGACGTCGTTGGCCGGAGTCTGGAAGTCCACGCTGCCGGTAGTCTGGCCGGCAGCGACGGTGATGGTCTGCCCGTTAGAAAGGGTCACGGTCACCGGCGTCTGCGCCGGATTGCCCAGGGTGACGGTGTAGGTAATGACGCCACCTTCGGTCACGCTCGGGGTAGCCGTCAGCGTGGCGGTGGTGGTGTCGATCGAGTCACCAATAGCGGTGTTAACCGGCGCCGGATTCGGTACCAGGTTCTCGAAGTTGCCGCCGGTGGCGCCGGTGATACTGGTCGTGACGGTGCTGCCGTTGACATAGACGTCGTTGGCTGGCGTCTGGAAGTCCACGCTGCCGGTAGTCTGGCCAGCACCGACCGTAATGGTTTGGCCATTGGACAAGGTGACGGTCACCGGCGTCTGCGCCGGGTTGCCCAAGGTCACGGTATAGGTAATGACGCCACCTTCGGTGACCGAAGGCGTGGCGGTCAGGGTCGCCGTGGTGGTATCGATCGAGTCGCCAATGGCAGTGCTGACCGGCGCCGGGTTCGGCACCAGGTTCTCGAAGTTGCCGCCGGTGGCGCCGGTGATACTGGTCGTGACCGTGCTGCCGTTGACATAGACGTCGTTGGCCGGAGTCTGGAAGTCCACGCTGCCAGTGGTCTGGCCAGCACCGACGGTAATGGTCTGGCCATTGGACAGGGTCACGGTGACCGGGGTCTGTGCCGGGTTGCCCAGGGTGACGGTGTAGGTGATCACGCCGCCTTCGGTCACGCTCGGGGTAGCCGTCAGCGTGGCGGTGGTGGTGTCGATCGAGTCACCGATGGCGGTGCTGACCGGCGCCGGATTCGGTACCAGGTTCTCGAAGTTGCCGCCGGTGGCGCCGGTGATACTGGTCGTGACGGTGCTGCCGTTGACGTAGACGTCGTTGGCCGGGGTCTGGAAGTCCACGCTGCCGGTAGTCTGGCCGGCAGCGACGGTGATGGTCTGCCCGTTAGAAAGGGTCACGGTCACCGGCGTCTGCGCCGGATTGCCCAGGGTGACGGTGTAGGTAATGACGCCACCTTCGGTCACGCTCGGGGTAGCCGTCAGCGTGGCGGTGGTGGTGTCGATCGAGTCACCAATAGCGGTGTTAACCGGCGCCGGATTCGGTACCAGGTTCTCGAAGTTGCCGCCGGTGGCGCCGGTGATACTGGTCGTGACGGTGCTGCCGTTGACATAGACGTCGTTGGCTGGCGTCTGGAAGTCCACGCTGCCGGTAGTCTGGCCAGCACCGACCGTAATGGTTTGGCCATTGGACAAGGTGACGGTCACCGGCGTCTGCGCCGGGTTGCCCAAGGTCACGGTATAGGTAATGACGCCACCTTCGGTGACCGAAGGCGTGGCGGTCAGGGTCGCCGTGGTGGTATCGATCGAGTCGCCAATGGCAGTGCTGACCGGCGCCGGGTTCGGCACCAGGTTCTCGAAGTTGCCGCCGGTGGCGCCGGTGATACTGGTCGTGACCGTGCTGCCGTTGACATAGACGTCGTTGGCTGGCGTCTGGAAGTCCACGCTGCCAGTGGTCTGACCAGCACCGACGGTAATGGTCTGGCCGTTGGACAGGGTGACGGTGACCGGGGTCTGCGCCGGATTGCCCAGGGTGACGGTGTAAGTGATCACACCACCTTCGGTGACCGAAGGCGTGGCGGTCAGGGTCGCCGTGGTGGTGTCGATCGAGTCACCAATGGCGATGCTGACCGGCGCCGGGTTCGGCACCAGGTTCTCGAAGTTGCCGCCAGTCGCACCCGTAATCGATGTGGTCACGGTACTGCCGTTGACGTAAACGTCGTTGGCTGGCGTCTGGAAGTCCACGCTGCCGGTAGTCTGGCCGGCACCGACCGTAATGGTTTGGCCATTGGACAAGGTGACGGTCACCGGCGTCTGCGCCGGGTTGCCCAAGGTCACGGTATAGGTAATGACGCCACCTTCGGTGACCGAAGGCGTGGCGGTCAGGGTCGCCGTGGTGGTATCGATCGAGTCGCCAATGGCAGTGCTGACCGGCGCCGGGTTCGGCACCAGGTTCTCGAAGTTGCCGCCGGTGGCGCCGGTGATACTGGTCGTGACCGTGCTGCCATTGACGTAGACGTCGTTGGCCGGAGTCTGGAAGTCCACGCTGCCAGTGGTCTGGCCAGCACCGACGGTAATGGTCTGGCCATTGGACAGGGTCACGGTCACCGGCGTCTGCGCCGGGTTGCCCAGGGTGACGGTATAGGTAATGACGCCACCTTCGGTCACGCTCGGGGTAGCCGTCAGCGTGGCGGTAGTGGTGTCGATCGAATCGCCGATGGCGGTGTTGACCGGCGCCGGGTTCGGCACCAGGTTCTCGAAGTTGCCACCCGTCGCGCCCGTAATCGAAGTGGTCACGGTGCTGCCATTGACGTAGAAGTCGTTGGCGGGCGTCTGGAAATCGACGCTGCCAGTGGTCTGACCGGCACCGACCGTAATGGTCTGGCCATTGGACAAGGTGACGGTCACCGGCGTCTGCGCCGGATTGTCCAGGGTGACGGTGTAAGTGATCACACCACCTTCGGTGACCGAAGGTGTGGCCGTCAGCGTGGCGGTGGTGGTGTCGATCGAGTCACCAATGGCAGTGCTGACCGGCGCCGGGTTCGGCACCAGGTTCTCGAAGTTGCCGCCGGTGGCGCCGGTGATACTGGTCGTGACGGTGCTGCCGTTGACGTAGACGTCGTTGGCTGGCGTCTGGAAGTCCACGCTGCCGGTAGTCTGGCCGGCACCGACCGTAATGGTTTGGCCATTGGACAAGGTGACGGTCACCGGCGTCTGCGCCGGATTGCCCAGGGTCACGGTGTAGGTGATCACGCCGCCTTCGGTGACCGAAGGCGTGGCGGTCAGGGTCGCCGGGGTGATGTCGACCGAATCAGCGATCACGGTGGTTGCTGCTGCCGGATCAGCTACCAGGTTCTCGAAATTGCCACCTGTGGCAGCCGTGATCGTGGCGCTGAGCGTACCGCCATTGACGTAGACGTCGTTCGCTGGGGTCTGGAAGTCGACCGAACCGCTGCTGGCACCTGCGGCAATGGTGATGACCTGGCCATTGGAAAGGGTGACCGTGACGGCAGTCTGGGCTGGATTGGACAGGGTGGCGGTATAGGTGATCACGCCGCCTTCGGTCACGCTCGGGTTAGCCGCAAGACTGATCACCGTGGTGTCGATGGTATCCGTGATCTGGGTCACTGCTGGCGTATCGTCGATATTGACTGTCAAGCCGCCACCGCTGGCGCCGGTAATGGTGGCGGAAATCTCGCTGCCATCGATGTAGACCGTGTCGTTTGCAGCGATGTCGACGTTCACCGAGCCACTGGTCTGGCCCGCGCCAATGATGATCGTGGCCCCGTTGGACAGAGTGACTGTCAGGTCACTGGATGGTGCCTGGCCGACCGTCGCGGTATACACGACAACCCCACCGGCCTCGGTGATCGACGGTGTCGCGCTGAGTGCCACTGCGGTGGTTGCAGGTACCGGCGTGGGCGTGGCGGCTGCCGTGGCGCCATTGCCGTCCACGCCACCGATTTCCTGGGCCTGCAGTGTGGCTCCGGAGCTCAGGCCTTCGGTCGGGTAGCCCACGGTAGGGTCTACCACACCGGCGGTTTCCTCCTGGATGACGAAGGTATGCCCGCCACCGGCGGCGCCTCCGGTACCCGGGTTTCCAGGTCCGGCGGCTGGCGCTTCGAGGTCGGTGGTCGGGTCGGCACCGGCGGCAATGGCTTGTTGGAGTTCTTCGACCGAGGGCGCGCTCTGGGCAGTGGCGGCACTCAAGTCGGTACTGCTGGCAGGCGCGTCGGCGCTCCATTGGGAATCGCGACCAAGGTCGAGCATGCGGCCATCGGCCAGTTCCAGCGTGACGGCACCACCTGGCCCCGTCAGGACCTGTTCGCCAGCAAACAGACGGTCACCCTCGACGAGCACCCGCCGAATACCTTCTGGAGAAACTGCGATGACTTGGCCAACAATGCTTTTGACGATGGCAACAACACTGCTCATTGGATTCTCCGGGTGACCTTTTACTTGGCTTCCATGCTCCAGCTGGCGTAAAGCCGCTTTTCGATGGAATGATCAAAAAGTTTGACGCTTTTTTTCGTCAATATAATGGCAACAATAACGGTGCGTAGGGCCCCTGCCAAAGTATTGACCTCATAAAAAGTATCGTAATCAATTGGCAAGGTAATGTCACATTGATATTCGTCTGCAAAACCCGCTTTCCAGGGCGCTTCAGCTAGCTTTAGACAGGGTTTCGGACGTACGGTTACAGGCCCGCTGTCTCGCCCATGAAACGGCTGTCGCACGGGCTTATCAAATGGTCGACTTCAAGCACAAACCTTGCCTGAATGGGCTGCCCGCCGAAGCGAGCAGGTCCATGTTTCATAAGGGTTTGTTCAATAAGGAAATTAGCCTTGCATGTTTCCGACAAGTGGTGGGTTAGAGAGTTCTTGTTGGCTTCGCGTCAAGATTTACGGCAAGAGGCGTCAACGATCCGACTGCCACGAGTAAACTATCTGACCCTGTTGATGGTCCTTGAGCCGACTGGCGTACGGACTGGCATGAATCTTCCATCCAGATCAGTCCGTCAAACGCTCGTCGCAGGATTGATCGGGCGGTGACTGCCGTCCTAGAGCAAGCTGAGCGCATTTGACGCTTGCGCTGGAGCTATCCAAGGTTAGTCTTGCAGTGACATGGTTTTGCCAGCAGTGAACGAGCGTGGCCGTCTAGCCGAGCTGATGGGCAAACGATCACTGGAAAAATGAACCCTGTCTGACATTGGTCGTCAGCAGGTTAAAGGTAGAACGACGGTAGCCTGCCTGGCCTTGGGTCAGTTACAGGCTTTCCGAGGAATGACTCATCCAGGGGAGCATGCGGGCCGCGGCTCGTGGCTCTGCTGGCCATACCAACGCAAGGAATAGAGAGCACCGCGTGGAATCTGAAGTCAGTCGAGTCCAACTCAGCCATGATCCACGTAGTCAGCATGACGATCCATTACTGGACAGTCTCCTGACACTGTGCGTCTTGCATCAGCGGCCCGCCAGCCGAGCCATGTTGACCACTGGGTTGCCGCTTCCCTCGCAACGGCTCACTCCCGAGCTGCTGCCTCGCGCCGCTGCCAGGGCGGGCCTGCAGGGGCGTCTGCTGCAACGCAAGCTCGAGCAGATCCCCGGTATCGCCATGCCGGCGATGCTGTTGCTCAAGGATGGCCGCAGCGCCGTGCTGCTGGGCTGGGAAAGCGCCGACATCGCGCGCCTGCTGCTCAGCGAGAGCGATGGCGGTGAAGTACGGATCAGTCGCCAGAAGCTGCTCGACGAATACAGTGGCCGGGTCTTCTTCGCCCAGCCCCAGCACAAGTTCGACGTCAACCACGGCAACCTGATCCCTCGGGCCCGGTCATGGTTCCGCGACACCTTGATGCGCAGTCGCTGGCTGTACATCGATGCCATTGCCGCCAGCCTGGTGATCAACCTGATCGCCCTGGCCGCGCCGCTGTTCGTCATGAACGTGTACGACCGCGTCGTCCCGAACCAGGCCACCTCCACCTTGTGGGTGCTGGCCATAGGCATTACCGGGGCCTATGTATTCGACCTGATCCTCAAGGGCTTGCGCAGCCTGTGCCTGGACCTGGCCGGCAAGAAGACCGACCTGATCATCTCGGCCACCTTGTTCGAACGGATCGTCGGCATGTCCATGAAATACCGGCCTGCGCGGGTCGGCAGCTTCGCCCAGAACATCCATGAGTTTCAGGGGCTGCGGGACTTTCTCGCCTCGCTGACGTTGACCAGCCTCATCGATCTGCCGTTCACGGTGCTGATCCTGCTGGTCATCGCCATCATCGGTGGACACCTGGTGTGGATACCGATCATCGCTTTCCCATTGGCGCTGGGTATCGGCTACGCCTTGCAAAAGCCCCTGATGGCGACCATGGAAAGAACCATGGCCCTGGCTTCCGAACGTCAATCGAGCCTGATCGAGACGCTGGCCGGCCTCGATGCGGTCAAGGTCAACAACGCCGAAAGCGAGCGCCAGTACATGTGGGAGCAGACCCTCGGCACCCTCAGCCGCCTGGAGCTGCGCGTCAAGATGCTCTCCGGCCTGGCCATGAACATCACCCTGCTCATCCAGCAACTGGCTGGCGTGGCGATGATCTGCGTAGGGGTCTACCTGATCATCGATGGCAACCTCAGCATGGGTGGCCTGGTCGCCTGCTACATGCTCAGCGGCCGCGCCCTCGGGCCGCTGGGACAACTGAACGGCCTGCTGGCTCGCTACCAGCAGGCCAAGGTCACCATGAGCGCGACCAACCAGATGATGGAGCTGCCGCAGGAGCGCAACTTCGAGGAGCGGCCGCTGAGCCGCCAGGTATTGCAAGGCGCCGTGGAATTCCGTGGCGTCGACTTCACCTATCCGAACCAGCAGAACATGGCGCTCAAGGGGATCAACCTGGTGATCCGGCCGGGTGAGAAGGTGGGCATCATCGGCCGTAGCGGCTCGGGCAAGAGCTCGCTGGCCAAGCTGATCGTCGGCCTTTACGAGCCCGATGGCGGCTCGCTGCTGATCGACGGTGTCGACATTCGCCAGATCGACGTCAGCGAGCTGCGCCACAACCTGGGCTACGTTCCGCAGGATATCCAGCTGCTGGCCGGTACCTTGCGCGACAACCTGGTCAGCGGCGCACGTTACATCGAAGACGAGCTGGTCCTGCAAGCTGCCGAACTGGCCGGTGTGCACGAGTTTGCCCGCCTGCACCCGGAAGGCTATGAGCTGCAGGTCGGCGAGCGCGGGCAGAACCTCTCCGGCGGTCAGCGTCAGAACGTCGCGCTGGCCCGGGCACTCTTGCTCAACCCGCAGATCCTGTTGCTCGACGAGCCTACCGCGGCCATGGACAACACGGGCGAGGAGCGGCTGAAACAGCGTCTGCAAGCTGTCATCGAAAACAAGACCGTCCTGCTGGTCACCCACCGGGCCTCGCTGCTGTCGCTGGTGGACCGCCTGATCGTCATCGACCGCGGGCAAATCGTTGCGGACGGGCCGAAGGCAGCTGTCATGGATGCGCTGAAGAAGGGGCAGATCAGTGTCGCGTAAACTGGACATGGGACAGATCAGGAGCAGCCTGCGCCGCTATTTCAAAGGCTCGGACTCGCTCAGCGGCCAGCCGCTGCCTGAGGTCAAGAAAGCGGTCATCGAAGACGCGCCGCGTGTGGTGCGCCTGACCATCTGGGGCGTCATCGCCTTCTTCCTGTTTCTGATCGTCTGGGCCAGTTTCGCCCAGATCGACGAGGTCACGCGCGGCGAAGGCAAGGCCATTCCATCTTCCAAGGTACAGAAGATCCAGAACCTGGAAGGCGGTATCGTCGCCGAGATCTACGCCAAGGAAGGCCAGATCGTCGAGGTCGGTGACCCCTTGCTGCGCCTGGACGACACGCGCTTCGCTTCGAACGTCGGCGAGACCGAAGCCGATCGGCTGGCCATGGCCCTGCGTGTCGAACGACTGAGCGCCGAGGTCGAAGACCGCCCGCTGAAGATCGAGGAAGAGTTGCGCAAGGCTGCGCCGAGCCAGGCGGCTAGCGAGGAATCGCTGTATCAGAGCCGCCGCCAGCAACTGCACGACGAAATCGGTGGGCTGGAGCAGCAACTGGTGCAGCGTCAGCAGGAGCTGCGCGAGTTCACCTCCAAGCGCGCCCAGTACGCCAACAGCCTGCAACTGCTACGCCAGGAGATCTCCATGTCCGAGCCGCTGGTGGCAAAGGGGGCGATCTCCCAGGTCGAGGTGTTGCGCCTGCGCCGGGCGGAGGTGGAAAACCGTGGCCAGCTCGATGCGACCGCCTTGGCCATCCCGCGCGCCGAGGCCGCGATCAAGGAAGTGGCCAGCAAGATCGAGGAGACCCGAGGCAAGTTCAGGAGCGAGGCGCTGACCCAACTCAACGAGGCGCGCACCGAGCTGAACAAGGCTACCGCGACCAGCAAGGCCCTCGATGACCGGGTCAACCGCACCATGGTCACTTCGCCTGTACGCGGCGTGGTCAAGCAATTGCTGGTCAACACCATTGGTGGCGTGATCCAGCCAGGCAGCGACATCATCGAGATCGTGCCCCTGGACGATACCCTGGTGATCGAAGCCAGGATCCTGCCCAAGGATATCGCCTTCCTGCATCCTGGCCAGGAAGCCACGATCAAGTTCACTGCCTATGACTACACCATTTATGGCGGGCTCAAGGCCAAGCTCGAGCAGATCGGTGCCGATACCATCACCGATGAGGACAAGAAGACCACCTACTACCTGATCAAGTTGCGCACCGATCGCAGTCATCTGGGAACGGACGAGAAGCCCTTGCTGATCATCCCTGGCATGGTGGCTTCGGTGGACATCATGACCGGCAAGAAGACCATCATGGACTATCTGCTCAAGCCCATCATCAAGGCGCGCTCCGAGGCGTTGAGGGAACGTTGAGAGGCCAGCCGGGCACGCTGGTGCGAAGGGTGGTCGAGCAATGGGCGGGCAGCGTGGAGCCTTGCCAAGCTGTAGCGTCCAGGCTCATATGCTTATTTCTTAAAGGTATTTAAATAAACATACTTATGCGATTATAGTCTTTCTCACTGCGTACCTGCCGACCAATCGGCGCGCCGCACGACTTGAACCGATACAGGGAAACCCTGTGAGTTTCTGATCGATGCGCGCCTGGTCGCGCACTGCGTGGGAGTGAGAAATGTCAGCTGCCTTCAACGCCTTGTCGTTCAACGACAGCGCACCGCCGCAAACCTTCGAGATTCGTCCTTTCCCAGCGGCCGTCGGTGCCGAGGTGAATGGCCTGGACCTGGCCAGACCGATCGGTGCCGAGGATTTCGCCCGTATTCAACGCGCTCATCTGGACCACCACGTCCTGGTCTTGCGCGATCAGCACATCACCCCTG
This sequence comes from Pseudomonas sp. Marseille-QA0332, assembly GCF_054950175.1. NCBI lineage: Bacteria > Pseudomonadati > Pseudomonadota > Gammaproteobacteria > Pseudomonadales > Pseudomonadaceae > Pseudomonas > Pseudomonas sp. Marseille-QA0332. Next base: position 3,288,421 of record NZ_CM143106.1, on the reverse strand, counting down.
GCCAGCACATCGCCTTCAGTCGGCGCTTCGGCGAGCTGCAGATCCATGTACTCAAGCAGTTCCTGCTCGAAGGGCATCCGGAAATCCTGATCGTTTCGAACATCGTCGAGGATGGCCGCAACCTAGGCCTCGGCGATGCTGGCAAGTTCTGGCATTCGGACCTGTCCTACAAGGAGCTGCCAAGCCTGGGTTCGATGCTGCATGCACAGGAGCTTCCGAGCGAAGGCGGCGACACGCTCTTTGCCGACATGCACAGGGCCTGGGACGCCGTGCCGCAAGCGCTGCGCAAGGTCGTGCAAGGGCGTAGCGCGGCGCATTCCTATACCGCCCGCTATGCCGAAACCAAGTTCGAAGGCAACTGGCGCCCGACCTTGACCGCCGACCAGCTGGCCCAGGTACGGGAGGTGATTCATCCGATCGTGCGCACGCATCCGGAGACTGGCCGCAAGGCGTTGTTCGTTAGCGAAGGGTTCACCACGCGCATCATTGGCCTGCCTGAGGACGAAAGTCGTGATGTCCTGCAGCAGCTTCACGCCCTGAGCGTGCTCGAGCAGAACGTCTACCGCCATCAGTGGCAAGCCCACGACTTGGTGTTCTGGGACAACCGTTCGCTGATCCACCTGGCCACCGGCTGCCCCGCCCACCTGCGACGCAAGCTGTATCGCACCACCATCCAGGGCGATGCCCCGTTCTGAAGACCAGGAGTCGACACCATGCGCAAATCCATCAGCCGCCTGGCGGCGAGCATCGGCCTGGGCGTCAGCCTGGCCACCGGCAGCCTGGTCGTCCCTGGCGTGGCCCAGGCGGAAGGCAAGATCCGTATCGCCGAACAGTTCGGCATCGTCTACCTCTTGCTCAATGTCGTCCGCGACCAGCACTTGATCGAAAAACATGGCAAGGCGCAAGGGCTGGATATCGAAGTGGACTGGACCCAGTTGTCCGGCGGAGCGGCGGTCAACGATGCGCTGCTGTCCGGCTCGGTGGATATCGCCGGGGCCGGCATCGGCCCGCTGCTGACCGTGTGGGATCGCACCAAGGGGCGGCAGAACGTCAAGGCAGTGGCTTCGCTGGGCAACTTCCCGACCTGCCTGGTCAGCAGCAATCCCGCCGTCAAGACCATCGCCGATATCTCCGACAAGGACCGTATCGCCGTGCCAGCGGTGGGGGTTTCGGTGCAGTCGCGCTTGCTGCAATACGCCGCGGCGAAGCAGTGGGGCGACGAGCAATACGCGCGCCTGGACAAGTACACCCTGGCCGTACCCCATCCCGATGCCACCGCGGCGCTGCTGGCAGGCGGCACGGAGCTCAACGGCCACTTTTCCAGCCCACCGTTCCAGGACCAGGTATTGGCCAACAAGAACGTGCATGTGGTGCTCGACAGCTATGACCTGCTTGGGCCCAACTCGCCAACCTTGCTGCTGGCCACCGAGAAATTCCGCGAGCAGAACCCCAAGACCTACAGGGCGTTCGTCGATGCCTTGGCCGAGGCGGCGGACTTCGCCCAGCATGACAAGGCGGCCGCGGCCGATACGTATATCCGCGTGACCAAGGCCAGCATCGATCGTGAAGCATTGATCCGGCTGATCGACGATCCACGCTACGAATTCACCATCACGCCGAAGAATACCTACCCCCTGGCAGCGTTCCTTTACCGGGTCGGCGCGATCAAGAACAAGCCTGAATCATGGAAGGACTATTTCTTCCAGGACGACCGCCCATTGCAGGGGAGCTGAAGCCCATGTCCGTTCCATTGCCAGGCCACGCGGCCAGCAACCTGAGTCGTGTCGCGACTTCATCGCTGCTGCAGGTCGATCGCCTGAGCCTCGAGTACCGCACCGCGCAACGTGTGGTGCGGGCTACCCATCAGGTCAGCTTCGAAATCGACCAGGCCGATCGCTTCGTCCTGCTCGGCCCCTCGGGTTGCGGCAAGTCCACCTTGCTCAAGGCGGTCGCCGGATTCATCGCGCCCAGCGAAGGCCAGATACTGCTCGAAGGCGCCCGGGTCACGGGCCCAGGCCCTGATCGTATCGTGGTGTTCCAGGAATTCGACCAGCTCCCGCCCTGGAAAACGGTCAGGCAGAACGTGGTCTTTCCGCTGCTGGTCGGCGGCAAGCTCAAACGCAGGGAAGCCGAAGAACGCGCCATGCACTACTTGCACAAGGTAGGTCTGGCTGGCTTCGCCGATGCCTATCCCCATACGCTTTCGGGAGGCATGAAGGCTCGGGTTTCGATTGCCCGCGCGCTGGCCACCCAGCCGAAGATCCTGCTGATGGATGAGCCTTTCGCCGCGCTCGACGCACTGACCCGGCGCAAGATGCAGGAGGAGCTGCTGCTGCTTTGGGAAGAGGTGCGCTTCACCTTGCTGTTCGTGACTCATTCCATCGAGGAGGCGCTGGTGGTCGGCAACCGGATATTGCTGTTGTCACCCCATCCCGGACGCGTCCGCGCCGAGGTGCATAGCCATCAGTACGACCTGGGCAGCCTGGGCGGCATCGGGTTCCAAACCGCCGCCCAGCGTGTCCATCACCTGCTGTTCGACCAAGCCGTGGCACCGGAACAAAAGCCTGCCTTGAACCTCAGCGATATTCGCATCGCCTACTGATCGGAGTTTCACATGACCACTCGACCTGCAAGACAGGAATACGAGGTCCAGCTGGAACCATTGCCTGGTGTCTCGCTAGAACGCCGTCTACCCTTGGCGCAGCGGCTCTGGCAGCAAGGCTGGTTGCGCAAGGCCGTGATCCTGCTGGTGCTTGCCGCGGCCTGGGAGGCCATTGCCCGCTACCAAGGCAACGACCTGCTGCTGCCCGGCTTCGTGCAGACCAGCGCGGCCTTGTGGGAGGGCCTGGCCACGGGCGAGCTGCCAGCCAAGGTCGGCGTCTCGCTGGTGATCCTGCTCAAAGGCTATCTGCTGGGCATCATCCTGGCGTTCGGCCTGACCAGCCTGGCCGTCTCGACCCAGCTGGGTCGGGACCTGCTCGGCACCCTGACCTCGATGTTCAACCCGCTCCCGGCGATCGCCCTGCTGCCGCTGGCCCTGTTGTGGTTCGGCCTGGGCGACAACAGCCTGATCTTCGTGCTCGTGCATTCGGTGCTCTGGGCCCTGGCGCTGAACACCTATGCCGGTTTCCTCGGGGTCTCGGAAACCCTGCGCATGGCCGGGCGCAACTATGGATTGCGTGGTCTGCGCCTGGTCATGTACATCCTGGTGCCGGCAGCCTTGCCCTCGATTCTCTCCGGGCTGAAGATTGGCTGGGCCTTCGCCTGGCGGACATTGATCGCCGCCGAACTGGTCTTCGGTGCCAGTAGCGGCAAGGGCGGCCTGGGCTGGTACATCTTCCAGAACCGCAACGAGCTGTATACCGACAAGGTCTTCGCCGGCCTGGCGCTGGTGATCCTGATCGGCCTGTTGGTGGAAGGCCTGGTGTTCGACAGCTTGGAGCGTGTCACCGTGCGCCGTTGGGGCATGCAGCGCTAGCAACGCATTACAGCTGCCACGCTAGTCCGCCGGCAGGTAACGGGCAGCCGCGCTGCGCAGAATCCGCGCGATTTCCTCGCGCAGCGGCAACGGCTGCTCGACGACCAGGTCGTCGCCCTGGCTGAGCAGCCACCAGCGCAAGGAAACACCATCGCTCACCGTGGCTTGAAGCCGGTGGCCCTGGTCCAGGGCCGTAAGCTGCATGTCGGCGGCCAAGGGCGCATCGCGCAACTGACGGGCCAAGACGTCGCTGATCCAGGCCTGCAACTCGATGCCCGCTTCCTTGTCTGCTTGTAGAGCACGGTTGCGCAGATAACCGTGCAGATCGAAATTGCCACGCAGCTCTGCTCCAGCATTGGCGGACCAATGCCAGCCGAACGGAATGCTCTTGTCGTTGCGCTCCAGCGGGAAGATCAGCGACAGCTCGTTGAGGTCACGCTCCACGGTGCGCTTGCTGATGTGAAAGCCTACATCACGCAGGCGCCAGACCAGTTCGGCACTGGTGATCCCGGGGGAGCGACTGGGAAGCTGGCGCAGGAGCGCCCATTGGCGGCTGAGGGTGGCGCGGGTGGTAGCAAGGGGCAAAAGGTAACGTCCTCGTCTGAGCTGGCGCCGATAGGATGGATTCACGAAATACACATGGCAATTAGCCATGCCTGGCTCAGATCAAGTAACGGACGATTGGTTGCCTCGTACCGGTTCGTTCGCGACAAGTTTTGTCGCCAGGACCCGCAGAATCACCGTTCACAGGCTCCGCGGTGGGACCACGGGATCGTTCAATGAGGATGAACATGTCGGTTGTCAGCAACATCCACCCGCTACTGGGGCGCCTGCTCCCCGAGCGGATCGTGCCCCTGGCCACGCACGCCGGTCGCAAGCGTCTGTTCGGCGGTGTCGGCATGCCCAGCCAGCGGGTCATGCTAGGAGGGCGCTTCACCTTGGCCGAGCGGCTCGACGAAGCGGCCGATATCCCGGCGATCTATGCCGAACTGCGTCGTCAGGCACTGGCCGGCCATGCAACGGCGCTCAACGACCTGGGCTGGGTCTGGCTCAATGGCAAGTACTGGCATGCCGAGCCCCAGCTGGCTGGCCGCCTGTTGCGCATGGCTGCCCTGCAAGGCAGCGCGGCGGCCTGGTTCAACCTGGGCCAGCAGCATTACTTCGGCAAAGGAGTCGAAGTGTCTTATTCACAGGCTGCGTATTTCTACCAGCGCGCGTTCGAGCATGGCATCGACCACGCCGCGGCAACGCTTGGCGACCTGTTCGAGGAAGAAGTCTGCGATTCGGCTGTTGCTTGGCAGGTCGACCAGCACGAAGCCTATCGCTGGTTCCTGCAAGGTGCCCAGCGAGGCGAGGCGCGTTGTCGCTTCGAAGTCGGGCACAGGTTGCTGCATGGCTTGTACGTCGAGGCGGACGTGCTGGCGGCCCTGTCCTGGCTGGAGCTTGCCGCGGGAGCCGGCGTGATGCAGGCCGCCGAAGAGTTGGCGGTGCATTATGGCGAGAGTGACGAGGTCCGCTATGTGCACTGGCGCGACCAGGCGATCCTGCTTGGCAGCGATCTGGCGTGGAGCATGAAGCTCAAGGACCAGATTCGACGCTAGACGATCGCTTGTCGCCAACGGTTGACGATGGGGGGCATGATGACGGTATATTGATAGTTAGCAAACTATGAATAACGGATGCCCAATGTCCCTCGATGTACTGCGCCTGAAAGTCAGCAGCGGCATGGTCGTTGCCGTTCGCCATTGGCGGCGCATCTGCCATGGTGCCTTGACCACCTATGGCATCTCGGAGGCCTGTGCCGTGCCGTTGCTGATGATCGTGCGCCTGGGCGACGGGGTCCACCAGGTGGCCGTGGCCCAGGCCGCTGGTCTGGAAAGCCCCTCGCTGGTCCGCCTGCTCGACCAGCTGTGCAAGGCTGGCCTGGTCTGCCGCAGCGAAGACCCGGCGGATCGGCGGGCCAAGGCCCTGAGCCTGACCCGCGAAGGCCGTAAACTGGCCGACTCGATCGAGACCGAGCTGGCCCGCTTGCGCCGCGAGGTCCTGGGCGGCATCGACCAGGCCGACCTGGAAGCCACCTTGCGCGTCATCCGGGCGTTCGAGGATGCCAGCCAGCCTTCGCCAGGTGACCTGGCATGAACGGCTTCTTCAGTTCGGTACCGCCTGCCCGCGACTGGTTCTATGGGGTACGCACCTTCGCTGCCTCGATGATCGCCTTGTACATCGCCTTGCTCATGCAGCTGCCACGGCCGTATTGGGCAATGGCCACCGTCTACATCGTCTCCAGCCCCTTCGTCGGCCCGACCAGTTCCAAGGCCCTGTACCGTGCCTTGGGTACCTTGCTCGGCGCTGGTGGGGCAGTACTGCTGGTGCCGCCACTGGTCCAGTCACCCTTGTTGCTGAGCGTCGCCATCGCCTTGTGGACCGGGACTTTGCTGTTCCTGTCGCTGAACCTGCGAACGGCCAACAATTACCTGCTGATGCTGGCCGGCTATACCTTGCCGATGATTGCGCTGGCCGTGGTCGACAATCCGCTGGCAGTCTTCGATGTGGCTTCGTCGCGAGCGCAGGAGATCTGCCTTGGCATCGTCTGCGCGGCCGTGGTCGGCGCGATCTTCTGGCCGCGCCGGCTGGCACCGGTGCTGGTCGGCGCGACCGGCAACTGGTTCAACGAAGCGATCCGCTACAGCGATACCCACCTGGCTGGCGAAGCAGGCGCCGAGCAGGTGGGCCCCATGCGCGCCTCGATGGTCGCGACCTTCAACAGCCTGGAAATGATGATCGGCCAGGTCGGTCATGAGGGGGCCGGTCCGCATACGGTGAAAAATGCGCGGGAATTGCGCGGTCGGATGATCCACCTGCTGCCGGTGATCGACGCGCTGGATGACGCCCTGGCTGCCTTGGCTGCCCGCGCACCGACCGAATACGCCAGGCTGCAGATCGTCCTGGACGCAGCCCGTGTCTGGCTGCAGGAAACCGCCGAACAGGCACCGGTGGCACGCTGGACTGCGCTGCGCGAGCAGATCGAGCATTTGCAGCCCGATCCGCGCACGCTGGGGCAGCGCCCGGCCTTGCTGCTGTCCAATGCACTGTACCGGCTCACCGAGTGGGTCGACCTCTGGCAGGACTGCTGCACGCTGCAGCATGCCTTGCGTCGGGACGATGCCGCGCCTTGGCGTGCGGTGTACCGGCACTGGCGCCTGGGTCGCCTGACACCGTTCTTCGACCGTGGCCTTATGTTCTATTCGGTGTTCTCCACCGTGACCGCCATCATCGTCGCCTGCGGCCTATGGATCGTGCTGGGCTGGAAGGATGGCAGCAGCGCGGTCATTCTGGCCGCGGTGGCCTGCAGCTTCTTTGCCGCGATGGACGATCCGGCGCCGCAGATCTACCGCTTCTTCTTCTGGACACTGATGTCGGTGATCTTCTCCAGTGTCTACCTGTTCCTGGTCCTGCCGAACCTGCACGACTTCCCGATGCTGGTGCTGGCCTTTGCCGTGCCGTTCATCTGTGTCGGCACGCTGACGGTACAGCCGCGCTTCTATCTGGGTACCTTGCTGACCATCGTCAACACCGCGACCTTCATCAGCATCCAGGGCGCCTATGACGCTGACTTCCTGACGTTCATCAATGCCAACCTCGCCGGCCCCGTGGGGCTGCTGTTTGCCTTCATCTGGACCCTGCTGCTGCGTCCGTTCGGCGTCGAGCTGGCTGCCAAGCGCCTGACCCGCTTCAGCTGGCGCGACATCGTCGAAATGACCCGGCCGGCCACCCTGGCCGAGCAGCGGCAGGTCGGTGTGCAGATGCTCGACCGCCTGATGCAGCACCTGCCGCGCCTGGCGCAGACCGGACAGGACAGTGGCGCGGCCCTGCGTGACCTGCGTGTCGGGTTGAACCTGCTGGATCTGCTCGCCTACCTGCCAAGGGTCGGCCCGCTGCCTCGCGAATGCTTGCAGCAAGTGCTCCAGAAGGTTGGCGCTCACTATGCGGCCTGCCTGCGGGCCGGCGAGCGCCTGCCTGCGCCCGATGCCTTGTTGCGCGACATGGACCAGGCACGTCAGGCCCTGGCGCAGGACGGGCCGAACGACCGCAGCGATGCCAGGGTCCATCTGTTGCACGCGCTCAGCGGCCTGCGCCTGGCCTTGCTACCAGGCATGGAAGTGGTCATCGACCCGGCTGGACGACAACCGCAACTGCCCCAGGGCATCGATGGAGCTGCGCTGTGATCGGTGAAGTGGATATCAGCGGGGTATTCCTGCCCACGCTGCTGGTGATGATGGTGTTCACCTACCTGCTGTTCCTCGGCGTGCATGCGGTGCTGCTGCGCCTTGGTTTCTATCGCCTGGTCTGGCACCGGGCGTTGTTCAACGTTGCCCTCTACGCCGTGCTGCTTGGTGCGGTGGATCATTTCTGTCGAAGCCTGATGCTGCCATGAAAAAACCTTTGCTGACCCTGGGCCGCGTGGTCCTGACCTTGCTGGTGGTGGCCTTCGCGGCCGTGCTCGTCTGGCAGATGGTCGTCTACTACATGTTCGCCCCCTGGACCCGCGACGGGCATATCCGCGCCGACGTGATCCAGATCGCTCCGGACGTGTCCGGCCTGATCCAGAAAGTCGAGGTTCGCGACAACCAGATGATCAAACGCGGCGATGTCCTGTTCACCATCGACCAGGATCGCTTCAGCCTGGCCTTGCGCCAGGCCCGTGCCACGCTGGCCGAGCGCCAGGAGATCCTGGCCCAGGCAGCGCGCGAGACCCGGCGCAACCGCAAGCTGGGCAACCTGGTGGCGGCCGAGCAGCTGGAAGAAAGCCAGTCTCGCGAGGCGCGTGCCCGCTCGGCGGTCAGCCAAGCCCAGGTCGCCGTCGATACGGCGCAGTTGAACCTCGATCGCTCGGTAGTCCGCAGCCCGGTGGACGGCTACCTCAATGACCGTGCGCCGCGCGCACACGAGTTCGTCAGCGCCGGCCGCCCGGTCCTGTCGGTGGTCGACAGCGCCTCCTATCACGTCGACGGTTATTTCGAGGAAACCAAGCTCGGCGCCATCCATGTCGGTGATGCGGTGGACATCCGGGTCATGGGCGACGGTACCCCCCTGCGTGGCCATGTGCAGAGCATGGCCGCGGGCATCGAGGACCGCGACCGTAGCAGCGGGGCCAACCTGCTACCCAATGTCAATCCAGCCTTCAGTTGGGTACGCCTGGCCCAGCGTATCCCTGTGCGAATCGCCTTCGACGAGGTACCAGCGGACTTTCGCATGATTGCCGGGCGTACCGCCACCGTGTCGATCATCGAGGGCCAGCAGCCATGAGAGGCCTGATGCTGGCAGGGCTGGCGCTGTCCCTTGGCGCCTGCGCGATGGTCGGTCCGGACTATCAGTTGCCCAAGGACGCGGCCGTGCAGCGTGGCGATCTCAATGGCCCGTTGCGTCAGGATGCTGGCAGGGTGGCCTCGGCTCCGGTGCCGGAAGACTGGTGGCGGCTGTACCAGGACCGTCGTCTCGATGAACTGGTGCGTCAGGCGCTGGCCGCCAATACCGAGTTGCGGGTAGCCACGGCGAACATCGCCAAGGCGCGCGCGCAGCTCGAAGTGGCACAGGCTCAGGGTGGTTTCAGCGGGGGCGCCAAGGCCGCTGCGCAGCGCCTGCAGGAGTCCGGCGAGGCTTTCCTGCTTCCGGACAAGGTTCCAGTGGCGAACATCGGAGAAGTGATTCTCAGCGCCTCCTACCAGTTCGATCTGTGGGGCACCTTCAAGCGGGGCACCGAGGCCGCCCAGGCCAACGCCGATGCCGTGCAGGCCGCCGCCGACACTGCTCGGATCACCTTGGTCGCGGACGTGGTCAAGGCCTATACCCAGGTCTGCTCGGCCAATGAGGAATACCATATCGCCCGCCAGTCGCTGGATCTGCAGGAGCAGGGCGTGCGGCTGACTCAGCGCCTGCGTGACGCCGGGCGGGGCGACGAAACCCAGGTGACCCGCAGCCAGACCCAGTTCAAATCCCTGCGTGCCGAGCTGCCGCGCTTCGAGGCCGAGCGCGAGGCCGGCCTCTATACCCTGGCCGCGCTGCTGGCCAGGCCCGTCGAGCAATTGCCGGCCGGTACCGCCGACTGTGCCGAGCTGCCTCGGCTTGCCCAACTGATCCCGATCGGCGATGGCGCCGCGCTGCTCAAGCGCCGCCCCGACGTGCGCCAGGCCGAACGCCAGCTGGCTGCCGCCACTGCCGGCATCGGCGTGGCGATCGGTGCGCTGTACCCGAACATCAGCATCGGTGCCCAGGTCGGTACCATCGGCATCCTCGACAACCTTGGCGAGCCGTCGACCAATCGCTGGGGCTTTGGCCCGCTGGTGAACTGGACCATCCCCACCAACGGTACCCGCGCGCGCATCCGCGAGGCCGAGGCCTCGACCCAGGCAGCGCTGGCGCATTTCGACGGTGTGGTACTCAATGCCATCCGCGAAACCCAGACCCGCCTGGCGCAGTACAGCGCGCTGCTGGATCGCCGTGATGCCTTGGCCGAAGCGGAGCGTTCGGCCAAGGAGGCAGCCGAGCAGACCCACCGCTTCTACCAGGCTGGACGCGCCTCGTTCCTCGCCGACCTGCAGGCGATGCGGACCTATACGGACATGCGTGGCCAGTTGGCGGCAGCCAATACGCAGGTAGCGATGGGGCAAATCGGCGTGTTCCTGGCGCTTGGCGGTGGCTGGAAGCAAGCGCCTGGCGAGCACTGATCAAGGCGCTGTTGCCGGAGCGCCTCTGGATGCCATCTGACATTTTTACCAGTAGTTCGTCGTAGCGGTTTCGTTATGCTGCTCTTGAAAAAGTTCGGGGTGTGGCCTAGGTATGGCGGCCCCGTCTCCAAGGGGCACGATATGAATCCATTGTTTTTCTATCAGCGAAACCACTTGATCAATGAAGTTGATGACGACGCCAGGTCTCGAATCTTTCGTGATGCGCATCAGGCGCTTGCTCACTGTCAGGCGTGCGACCGAATCTGGCTGTTGGCTACTGATCGAGCTTATTCCACATTGCAGACGATTGGCTCAGCGACGGCCATGACTTTCGTTTATCTGCCGTACGGTTATCGTCCGGCGGCGAACAGCCCAGCCGGCTTGCCAGGCTTCGATGGCGAGCGCTTGGATCCTGTTCTTGGAGGTTATCATCTCGGAAACGGCTATCGGATGTTCAGCCCTGGGCTGATGCGTTTCTACAGTCCAGACAGTCTGAGTCCGTTTGGCGAGGGGGGCATGAACGCTTATGCGTATGCCAAGGGCGACCCCGTCAATCTGCACGATCCGACCGGACATATGCCGAAAAGATTGCCCAGGAGCCCCAAGAAGCCCAAGAGACCTGCGAGTTTGGCTGTGCCAGGCTCCAGTCAAAGCGAAAAGACGGAGCGTTGGACTTATTCGGATGACAAGGCAAAGCACGTCCAGCAGTTGTCACCCTCCGAAGAGGAGACGTTCCAAGCCTTCAAGCAGCTGATCCAGAATGAAGGCTATCACCCGAAAGAGGCTGCAAAGCTCATCGGCGACACCAACTTCAAGCAACTGGACAAAAAAACCAACCTTTATCAGATTCGGCTCAGCCAAAAAAACCGAGTGACATTTGTCATCAACGACAAGAATGTCGAAATTCGTCATGTCGGGGGGCACACCTGAGTTCATGTCTGAACCCGGATGTGCCAAAGGCGCCCTTGCAGAACCTCTGACGCATCGAGGCGGCTTGCCGAGCGTCTGCCGGGGAGCTATCGCAGAATGCGTGCTGGTTCATCCGGCGGAAGATGGTTGCGTGGAGCAGGGTGCAGCTCCGGTGGCATCACGCCGACCAACTGTTCGGCCAGCTGCTTGGTCACGTCCAACCCCAATGCCTTCGACACCTCGCGTACCACCTTCGGACGATTGAGCGTTACCCGGCCGTCCCGGCTGCCGACCAGCTTGGTGTCCTGCCCCTCGCCCATGGCCGTGAAGGCCGAGGTGATTTCGTAGGTGCGGGTATTGATCAGGCTGAAATCGGCTACCAGGGTCAGGCCGAGGATCGCCGAGTAGCTGCTGGTATTGTCGATCGAGGTGACATCGCGCTGGAAATCGATATCCGAAAGGGTACCGAACAGCACATAGTCGGCACCCTTGAACGCGCCATTTTTGATACGCCTGATCACATCATGCACATCTTCGCTGGAAGCCGCGGTGTACGGCGTTCCCTGGACCAGCTGGAACATGCCGGACTTGAGGATCTCGCCCTTGATGTCGCCGCTGAACTTGCGTAGCTCGGTCTGCTCGATATAACTCTGGCTGCTTTCGAACTCGCTGTAGCTCGACGAGCTGCTGGCGTTGTACTGGCTGGCGTGGCTGCCGTTCTGTGCCGAGACCATGTGCACGTAGTCTTCCACGCGCGTCTGGTAGGCCAGGTCGGTCACCGCGAGTTTCGGGGCCGCCTGCGCGCCGAAGGCGCACAGCAGGCCAAGGATACCCATCCATGCACGCATCGATCAGCGCTCCGTGGTCTTGCGAATTTCTTTTTCGTCCATCCATTCGGCCAGACCGCTCTCCACGTCGACCAGCTGCAGGCTGAATTTGTAGAACACGTCCTTGTAGTCGCTGCTGCGCTTGACGATCGAGCTGATCGAACCTTCCAGGCGATACTTGGCGGCGATCATGTTGCCAGTCCTGGCCGTGGTGCTCTTCTTGTACAGGCCGGTCTGGTTCTGCAGCTTGAGCTGGTCGACCTGGCTCTGCATGTCGGCATTGTCGCTGGCGAAGCGGGCAGTGCCGGACTTCATCAGTTGGGTCTTGATCGACGTGGTGATCTCGCGGGTATCGATGTACTCGCTGGTCTTGTTCTTCACATCGTAGACCTGAACCACCGGGCGTCCCTGCAGGACACCGGACTGTGCCAGGGAGCGCGTCATGCTTTCAGCGATCATCTGCAGGTCGGTGGAGCCGAACTCGTTGGTCACCAGCTCGATGCCCTTGCTGTCGCCATAACTGGTGTGCTTGCCGCCGATGACCGGCGAGGAGGTGCTGCAACCGCTGACCAGGGCAATGGTGACGGCGGCGAGGGTAAAACGTGCGAGCATGGAATACTCCAGAGGGAAATTACCGGGACTGGACTTCGATACGGAAGTCGGTGGCCTGGGGAACCGGCGCGATGGCCGGCAGCACGCTGGCTTGCTTGCCGTACAGGGTCAGGCTTTTCCAGCTTTCTTCACCCGCGACCGGGAAACCATCGTTGCCCAGCCAGGCGAAGCGGTAGTACAGCGTCTGGTTGCTGCGACTGGTGTTGTCCAGCGATACCTTGACGGTCAGGAAGCCGTTTTCGCGTGCGACGCGCATCGGGCCGATGTCGATGTCGTCCAGCGAGCCCATGACCACGACCTTGCTGGCAGCGCTGCCCGGCGCGGGTGGTGGCGGGGTGGCGCAGCCGGCCAGTACGGCTGCCGCGGCAAGGGCGAGGAAAGTCTTGCGCATATCGATCCTTGAGGGTTACTTGAGTGTGGCGATGGCCTGGGCTTGCATGCCTGGCTCGACCTTGGCCGCAGGGCCGCCGGCGAAGACTTGCTGGCCGACCACGCGCAGGGGCACGACCTGGTAGGGACGATCGATGTCGATCGTGATCCGGCTGCCGCCGAGGGCCGACGGCAGGCTCAGCTGATGTTCTCCCTGCTTGAGCCGAAGGCGAACCACCTGGGTTTCGTTCGGCAGCGTGCGCCAGGTACGCGTGTCGGCGCCTTCGACGATGGCCGAGGCGATGCCCATGGCCAGGCCGGCCAGGGGGCTGGTCTCGTTCATCTTCTTCTGCGCGACGCCACGGCTGATGGCACGCACGCTGGTGCGCAGGATGATGCCCGGCAGGTCGTCGCGCAATGCGCGGCGTGACATGGCACTGGTGCTGTTGAGCGAAGTGAGGGCCACGGCCTTGCCGTTGAGGTAAAGCTCGCCGATATGGGCTGTCGAGACGTCCTCCCGGATCACCGGGAAGGACAGCGGAGTGATCACCAGGTTACCGTCGATGGGCAGCGGCAGCGGGATACGCATGGAGTCGCGGGCTGGCGCCAGGCCGCTCTGCACGACGATCAGCACATCGCTTTCCCCGGTTTTGCTGTGCTTGCGGTCCAGGCCCAGCAGGGCCTGTTCCAGCAGCGGCGTGTTCGGCCGCAGCTCCGCCGCCTTGCGATAGCCCGGCGCGGCCAGGCCCTTTTCACCGAGCGCCTCGTAGACGTAGCCGGCCAGGTAGTGGCTGAACGCACTCTGGTAGCTGTTCTTCAGGCCGATCACCTCGGGGGCGTCGAGGCTGGCTACCGGGTAGCCCTGAAGATCCTTGTACTCGGTCCTGATTCCTTTCTTCTCCGACTCCTGCTCGCGCTTGAGGTATTCCTTGTCGCGCAGCGCGGCGATGACTGCTTCGCGCTCATGAGTCTTCTTGATCTCGGTCCGGGCACCTTCGAAATCGTTCAGCGCCAGCAGGTTCAAGGCCATCTGCGTGGTCAGCATGACTTTCTCGTAGTCGTAGCCTTCGTAACGACGAACCTTGTCGTTGACCAGGTAGCTGCCGAACTGGCTCAGGTACTTCTCGGTATCGAGCTTGACCGACTCTTCCCAGCGGAACACCGCATCATCGGCCGAACGCCAGGCTTGCTGGCTGCCTTGAAGATCCCCCTTGGAACGCAGCAGCTCGCCCTTCTCGAAATAGTAGAGAAGGTCCTTGTCGGCGCTTCTGTTGTTCTTTTCGAGCAGCTCCAGTGCCGCATCCACGTTGCCTGCGGTCAGCTGCTGGTTGGTCTGCTGGAGTTCGCTGTCGTAGCTGCGAAAAGCAGCGCAGCCGGTCAGCTGCAGGGTAGCGACCAAGGTCGCCAGGGTGAGGGCGCGCGAGACCATCTGAACTTCTTCCATGAGTCGTGGGAGGCCGCATCGGCGGGGCGGCGTTCCCAGGCTGTCGTCAAATTCCTCTTGAGCGAGGTGCCTTGATGCATGCTCGCCATGACGAGCGGGGCGCAAGTATAAACAGATTCACAAGCAAAATAATGGCTTTTTGATACCGAATATTCGCTTTGAGAGGTAGGAAAGATCAATAAGCCGGGGTGCGGCGCCTGCGTCATGAACGACGGTCTGCGGCGGCCATCGGTGAAGGTCGATTGATACGCCGGTCGGGGCCAAGGATACTGAAGCCTTGTTCGGTCTTCAGGTAACTGTTGCATGCGTATATGGATCGATGCCGATGCGTGTCCCAAGGCCGCGAAGGAACTGGTGGTCAAGTTCGCGCTCAAGCGCAAGTTGCAGGTCATGCTGGTGGCCGGTCAGCCCCAGACCAAGCCGGCGCTGGCCTGCGTGCGCCTGATCGTGGTACCCAGCGGCATGGATGCGGCCGACGACCATCTGGTCGAGCACGCCCTGCCAGGGGAGCTGGTGATCTGCAGCGACGTCCCGCTGGCCGATCGACTGCTGAAGAAGGGCGTCGCGGCCCTGGATCCACGAGGGCGCGAGTTCGACGAGCGCAACATGGGGGACAGGTTGGCGGTGCGCAACCTGTTCACCGAATTGCGCGAGCAGGGGCAGGCCGGCGGTGGCCAGCCGCCTTACGGCGAGCGGGACAAGCAGGCCTTTGCCAATTCGCTGGACCGGATCCTGACGCGCCTGGCGCGCCAGGCAGGTCCGGGGTGAATCGACCGTTACCGATCGCCTTCATGGGTCATTTCCAGGACCCGGTCGACCAGCTTGTAGATGCCCCCGGCCGCTTCGCTGATGGACTGGGCGAGCATGTAGGCAGGCGTGGTGACCAGTTTGCGCTGGGTATCCTCGACGATGTCATGGACATCGCACTGCTCGTGGGTAGCCCCCATCTTCACCATGGCTGCGCTGGTGTCGGCATCGTTGCCGATGGTGCAGACCACGCCCGGACCGTAGATCTTCGCCGCCATGGCCGGGGCGATACAGATCAGGCCAACCGGCTTGCCGGCTTCGGCGAATGCTTCGGCCAAGGCCAGCACGTCTGGATGGACGCTGCAGTCGCTGCCCTCCAGGGCGAAGTTGGAAAGATTCTTGGCCGCGCCGAAACCGCCTGGCACGATCAGCGCATCGAACTGCTCGGCATTGGCTTCGCGCAGGTCCTTGACCTGGCCGCGAGCGATGCGCGCCGACTCGACCAGGACGTTGCGCGACTCGGGCATGGTCTGGCCAGTGAGGTGATCGATCACATGCAGTTGCGCAATGTTCGGCGCGAAACACTGCACCTGGGCGCCGCGCTGGTCCAGGCGCAGCAAGGTGATCACGCTTTCCTGGATCTCGGCGCCGTCATACACGCCGCAGCCGGAGAGAATCACCGCAACTTTCTTTGTCATGCTCAGTACTCCAGTATCTAGGCGTCGATGACCCTAGTGTGGCAGATATGCCCAGGGTTACCCAGCATTGGCGAGGCCTGCCGGATGTCGGATCAGGGCTCGTGCTTGCCTTGCTCGGCCTGGCGTGTGGCCAGTGCCTGCGCGGCAGCCTTGCGTTCGGCGCGAACGGTGCGGAACCGGCGACGTATCCACAGCAACGCGCCCAGTACCAGCAAGCCACCGAGCACCCACAGCTCGTACTTCTTCACGTTGCCAAGCAAGCCTTCGAGAATCGCGCCGAAGTGATAGGCCGCGACACCCAGCGCCAATGCCCACACCGCGGCGCCGATGCCGTTCAGCAGAAGGTAGCGCCGCGGTGGATAGCCGGACAGGCCGATGGCCACCGGCATGACCGTGCGCAGCCCGTAGACGAAGCGGAAGCTCAACACCCAGATATCCGGATGCCGACGGATGTGTTCCAGCGCGCGATCGCCCATGGCCTGCCAGCGCGGCTTGCGTGCCAGCAAAGCGCGGCCGTGCCGACGGCCCATGAAGTACCACAGCTGGTCCCCAGCATAACTGCCGCAAAACGCGGTCAGCACTACCAGGTTGATGTCCATGTATCCGCGGAACGCGAGGAAGCCCGCAAGAACCAGAATGGTCTCGCCTTCAAAAAACGTGCCGAGAAAAAGGGCAAAGTAGCCGAAATCCTGCAGGAATTGTTGAAGCATGTCATGGGTGCTGGCGAAATGAACGCGCAGCCTACCCCTTCGCGCAGATTCGCGAAAGTGTCCAAATGTGTCTCGAGGTGAACGGTTTCCAAGGAACAATCATTGTCGCCATCAGTCGCAGGCTTGCGACGGCCTGTCATGCCGGCGTCATAATGGACGCCTATAACTATCGCGCCGGCCCGCCTGCGCGGGGCCGGGCGTGCACCATGAACTTGCCTTCGGTGCATGGGCCTTGCTTCATCGGCTTGCCTGGCTGTCGGCGAGGCGTCCGTTGCGCTGCGGGTCGGCAAACCCACGCCACTGCCGATGCTCTGACCTGTTCGCCGATGGGCACATAAATGCCTGCCCATTATGCCCTTCACGCTGGCTGGCTCGGCAAGGCCGTCGATCTTTGCCCTTGACCGCTTTCAAGCGGACAGGCGCTGATGGCATCCTGAGCCATTTCGCCGTTCGTGCCGCTCAACCGATGAAAGGGCAGCCAGCCCTCCAGGACGTTCCGATGAATAACGAAGTGCCCACACCTGTCGAAAACAAGGAAGCCCAGGCGCTCCCCAGCGAACTGCTGCAGACGCCTGCGAACCTGCCCGCCGAACCGGTGGCCGAGGCCGCAGCGCCAACTCCGGCGCCAGCGCCCGCTCCGGTGGTCAGCATTCCGGGGCTGGACGACAGCAGCCTGTACATTCATCGCGAGCTTTCACAGCTGCAGTTCAACATTCGTGTGCTGGAGCAGGCGCTGGACGAGTCCTATCCCTTGCTCGAGCGCCTGAAATTCCTGCTGATCTTCTCGAGCAACCTGGACGAGTTCTTCGAGATCCGTGTCGCCGGTCTGAAGAAGCAGATTGCCTTCGCTCGTGAGCTGGCCGGGGCCGATGGCCTGCAGCCACACCAGGCCCTGGCACGGATCAGCGAACTGGTGCATATCGAGGTCGAGCGTCAGTACGCGATCCTCAACGACGTGCTGCTGCCGGAACTGGAGAAGCACCAGATCCGCTTCATTCGTCGCCGCTACTGGACGCCCAAGCTCAAGACCTGGGTCCGTCGCTATTTCCGTGACGAGATCGCCCCGATCATCACGCCGATCGGCCTCGACCCGACCCATCCGTTCCCGTTGCTGGTCAACAAGAGCCTGAACTTCATCGTCGAACTCGAGGGTGTCGATGCCTTCGGTCGCGATTCGGGTCTCGCCATCATTCCCGCGCCGCGCCTGCTGCCCCGGGTGATTCGCGTGCCAGAGGAGGTCGGCGGGCCGGGTGCCAACCATGTATTCCTTTCCTCGATGATCCATGCTCATGCCGATGACCTGTTCCAGGGCATGAAGGTCAAGGGCTGCTACCAGTTCCGCCTGACCCGCAACGCCGACCTGGCTCTGGACTCCGAAGACGTCGAGGACCTCGCCCGGGCCTTGCGCGGCGAACTGTTCTCGCGCCGCTATGGTGACGCGGTGCGCCTGGAAGTGGCCGATACCTGTCCGAAACACCTGTCCGACTACCTGCTCAAGCAATTCAGCCTCAGCGAGAGCGAGTTGTACCAGGTCAATGGCCCGGTCAACCTGACGCGCCTGTTCAGCATCACCAGTCTGGACAGCCATCCCGAGCTGCAGTACACCCCCTTCACGCCCGCCATCCCCAAGCTGCTGCAGAACGCCGACAACATCTTCAGCGTAATCAGCAAGCAGGATGTGCTGCTGATGCACCCGTTCGAATCCTTCACGCCAGTGATCGACCTGCTGCGCCAGGCGGCCAAGGATCCGCACGTGCTGGCCGTGCGCCAGACCCTCTACCGCAGCGGGGCCAATTCCGAGATCGTCGACGCGCTGGTCGATGCCGCGCGCAATGGCAAGGAGGTCACTGCGGTGATCGAACTGCGGGCGCGCTTCGACGAAGAGTCCAACCTGCAGATGGCGAGCCGGCTGCAGGCCGCTGGCGCGGTGGTCATCTATGGCGTGGTGGGCTTCAAGACCCACGCCAAGATGATGCTGATCCTGCGTCGCGAGGCTGGCGAGATCGTGCGCTATGCTCACCTCGGCACCGGCAACTACCATGCTGGCAACGCTCGCCTGTACACCGACTACAGCCTGCTGACCTCCGACGACGCCTTGTGCGAGGACGTCGGCAAGCTGTTCAGCCAGCTGATCGGCATGGGCAAGACCCTGCGCATGAAAAAGCTCATGCATGCGCCGTTCACCTTGAAGAAAGGCATGCTCGACATGATTGCCCGGGAGACCCAGTTCGCGGCCGAGGGCAAGCCGGCGCACATCATCGCCAAGTTCAACTCGCTGACCGATGCCAAGGTCATTCGCGCACTCTACAAGGCCAGCCAGGCCGGCGTGCGCATCGACCTGGTGGTGCGTGGCATGTGCTGCCTGCGTCCGGGGATACCTGGCGTCTCCCACAACATCCAGGTGCGCTCGATCGTCGGGCGCTTCCTGGAGCATACGCGGGTGTTCTACTTCCTCAATGGCGGCGAGGAACAGATGTTCCTCTCCAGCGCCGACTGGATGGAGCGCAACCTCGACAAGCGGGTCGAGACCTGTTTCCCGGTCGAAGGCAAGAAACTGATCATGCGGGTCAAGAAGGAGCTGGACAGCTACCTGACCGACAATACCCACGCCTGGATCCTGCAGTCCGATGGGCGCTACGTGCGCAGCACGCCAACCGGCAACCAGAACCCGCGCAATGCCCAGGCGACCCTGCTGGAGCGCCTGAGCAACCCGGTCCTCAGCGTACGCTGAGGACGAAGCCGACCCGGGCCAGCCACTCCGCCTCGTTGGCGAAGTCGGCCTGGGTCAGCTGGTTCTGCTCCAGCCAGCCTTCGGGAAACACCACGTCCAGCCGATCCTGGCCCGCCTGCAGCTCCACGGCAGGCATCTGCTGAGTGCCGCGGATGTGGTGAAAGAGGATGGCGAAACGCAGCAGGACACAAAGACGAATCAGCGCCGCACCCGCTTCGCCGAATTCGGCGAAACGGTCCCTGGGAATGTTGCGGCGGTGGCCGCGCACCAGCAGCGCCAGCATCTGCTGGTCCTCGCGAGAGAAGCCTGCCAGGTCGGAATGCTCGATCAGGTAGGCGCCATGCTTGTGGTAATGGTAGTGGGCGATGTCCAGGCCCACTTCATGGACCTTCGCCGCCCAACCCAGCAGGTCACGCCAGTTGCCCTCGGCCAGGCCCCAGGCTTCGGCCACCTGGTCGAAGGCATGCAGGGCCTTGCGCTCGACCCGTACTGCCTGGCCCTGGTCGACGTGATAGCGCTCCATCAGCGAGCTCAGGGTGCGCTCGCGCACGTCTTCATGCTGGTGACGCCCGAGCAGATCGTAGAGCACGCCCTCGCGCAGCGCGCCGTCGCAATGCTCCATGCGTTGCAGCTCGAGCGCATCGAAGATCGCTTCGAGGATGGCCAGGCCGGCCGGAAAGATCGCCCGCCGGTCTGGCTTGACGCCCTCGAAGTCGATCTTGTCGGTCTCGCCCAGCTTGAACAGCTTGCGCTTGAGCCAGGCCAGCCCGGCGGCATTGACCTCGCCGCTACCCTGGCCGCCGGCCTTGATCGCCGAACCGATGGCGCGGATGGTGCCAGACGAGCCGATGGCCTCGTCCCAGCCCAGGCGATGCAGGCCGTTCTCGATGCTCATCAGTTCTAGGCGCGCCGCGGTGTAGGCCTGGGCATAGCGGGCAGGGGTGACCTTGCCGTCGCGGAAATAACGCTGGGTGAAACTCACGCAGCCCATCTGCAGGCTTTCGCGCAGCAACGGCTCAAAACGCTGGCCGATGATGAATTCGGTGCTGCCGCCGCCGATGTCGGCCACCAGGCGCTTGCCGGGTGTATCGGCGAGCGTGTGCGACACGCCCAGGTAGATCAGCCGGGCTTCCTCGCGCCCGGAAATGACTTCCACCGGATGCCCTAGGATGGCCTGGGCGCGCTGGATGAACTCGGCCCGGTTGCGCGCCTCGCGCAGGGCGTTGGTGCCGACGATCCGCACGGAGCCGTCCGGCATGCCGTTTATCAGCTGGGCGAAGCGCTTGAGACAATCGAGGCCGCGCTGCATGGCCTCTTCGCTGAGCAGGCGGTCCTCGTTGATGCCGGCGGCCAGTTGCACCTTTTCGCCCAGCCGTTCGAGAATCCGGATCTCGCCATGATGGGCCTTGGCCACGACCATGTGGAAACTGTTGGAGCCAAGGTCGATGGCGGCGATGAGGGACAGGTTCTTCGCTTTGGTATGCGGCATGGTCTCGGTGGTCTCGGTCGTGTACCTGGCAATCGTGCCACGATCCTGGGCGCTCGCCAACGCGTGGCGTCGCCAGGCTTGCTGCTGGGCACGCAGGCCCAGGAATGCTATGACAGCCGTGTTACGGTTTCGATTGGTCTGGTCATGCACAACTATAGTTACACTCAATCGGCCTTCGCTTCCTGTCACGCCTCCGGGCAGATATGATGGTCCAGTTTTTTTCTTGCTTACGATCTGGAGATATCCATGAGCAGCGATCTTATCAAACACGTCACCGACGCCACCTTCGAGGCCGAAGTGCTGCAGGCCCAAGTCCCGGTGCTGGTCGACTACTGGGCCGAATGGTGCGGTCCATGCAAGATGATCGCGCCGGTACTGGACGACATCGCCTCCACCTACGAAGGCAAGCTGACCATCGCCAAGCTGAACATCGATGACAACCAGGATACGCCGGCCAAGCATGGCGTGCGCGGCATTCCGACCCTGATGCTGTTCAAGAACGGCAATGTCGAGGCGACTAAGGTCGGCGCCCTGTCCAAGTCTCAGCTGCAGGCGTTTCTCGACGCCCACCTGTGATGTGGAAAAAGCCCCGGAAAATCCGGGGCTTTTCTTTTCAAGACCACTAGACGTCCAAAAAAGCAAGTGTTACATTCGGCCTCGCACTGCTTCTCCAGTGCCCTCTGCACGCCGTCGCCGACGCATCCCTAATTCGAATCAGTACGCGATCCTGTCGCCTTCTTGCGGCGCGGCTTCATTAAGCCAGAAGCTTAATTCTCCCTTCTTACATGATTACGTCACTCCCCTTATGAACCTGACTGAACTCAAGCAAAAGCCGATTACCGATCTGCTGGAAATGGCCGAACAGATGGGCATCGAAAACATGGCCCGTTCGCGCAAGCAGGACGTGATTTTCGCCCTGTTGAAAAAACATGCGAAAAGCGGCGAGGAGATCTCGGGTGACGGCGTGCTGGAGATTCTCCAGGATGGATTCGGTTTCCTGCGTTCGGCCGATGCGTCCTACCTGGCCGGCCCCGACGACATCTATGTCTCGCCTAGCCAGATCCGCCGCTTCAACCTGCGCACCGGCGATACCATCGTCGGCAAGATCCGCCCGCCCAAGGAAGGCGAGCGTTACTTCGCGTTGCTGAAGGTCGATACCATCAATTTCGACCGCCCGGAAAACGCCAAGAACAAGATCCTCTTCGAGAACCTGACGCCGCTGTTCCCCAACGAGCGGTTGACGATGGAGGCCGGCAACGGCTCCACCGAAGACCTCACCGGTCGTGTCATCGACCTGTGCGCCCCTATCGGCAAGGGCCAGCGCGGCCTGATCGTCGCCCCGCCGAAGGCGGGCAAGACCATCATGCTGCAGAACATCGCGGCCAACATCACCCGTAACAATCCCGAGTGTCATCTGATCGTCCTGCTGATCGACGAACGTCCTGAAGAAGTGACCGAGATGCAGCGCACCGTGCGTGGCGAAGTGGTCGCCTCGACCTTCGACGAGCCGCCGACCCGCCACGTACAGGTCGCCGAGATGGTCATCGAGAAGGCCAAGCGCCTGGTCGAGCACAAGAAGGACGTGGTGATCCTGCTCGACTCCATCACCCGTCTGGCGCGCGCCTACAACACCGTCATCCCGAGCTCCGGCAAGGTCCTGACCGGTGGTGTCGACGCCCATGCCCTGGAGAAGCCCAAGCGTTTCTTCGGCGCTGCCCGCAATATCGAGGAAGGCGGTTCGCTGACCATCATCGCCACCGCGCTGGTCGAAACCGGCTCGAAGATGGACGAGGTGATCTACGAGGAGTTCAAGGGCACTGGCAACATGGAGCTGCCGCTTGACCGCCGCATTGCCGAGAAACGCGTGTTCCCGGCCATCAACATCAACCGTTCGGGCACCCGTCGCGAAGAGCTGCTGACCGCCGACGACGAGCTGCAGCGCATGTGGATCCTGCGCAAGCTGCTGCACCCGATGGACGAAGTCGCCGCCATCGAGTTTCTGGTCGACAAGCTCAAGCAGACCAAGACCAACGACGAGTTCTTCCTGTCGATGAAACGCAAGTAAGCTCATTCGACACTTGAAATGACGCCGGGGCTGCCACGCAGCCCATCGCGGTCGCTCCGGCCGCGGTGGGTCGCGTGGTGGCCCCGAGTCGTTCCAGGCATTCGTATTACCCTCCTATCGGCGATACACTCTGCATCCCGACCGATACGGCCAACACGAGGCTCACGCATGCAGTATCGCGATTTACGCGACTTTATCCGTGGCCTGGAACAGCGCGGCGAGCTCAAGCGCATCCAGGTTCCGATCTCGCCCATCCTGGAAATGACCGAGGTCTGCGATCGTACCTTGCGCGCCAAGGGCCCGGCATTGCTGTTCGAGAAACCCACCGGCTTCGACATGCCGGTACTCGGCAACCTGTTCGGTACCCCCGAGCGAGTGGCCATGGGCATGGGCGCCGAGTCGGTCGAGGAGCTGCGCGAGATCGGCAAGCTGCTGGCCTTCCTCAAGGAGCCCGAGCCGCCCAAGGGGCTCAGGGACGCCTGGTCGAAGCTGCCGATCTTCAAGAAGGTCGTGTCGATGGCGCCCAAGGTGGTCAAGGACGCGGTCTGTCAGGAGGTCGTGGTGGAGGGCGAGGACGTCGATCTCGGCCAGCTGCCGATCCAGCACTGCTGGCCAGGTGATGTCGCACCCTTGATCACCTGGGGCTTGACCGTCACGCGGGGGCCCAACAAGGAACGACAGAACCTGGGCATCTATCGCCAGCAGGTGATCGGCCGCAACAAGGTCATCATGCGTTGGCTGAGCCATCGCGGCGGCGCCCTGGACTATCGCGAGTGGTGCGAGAAGCACCCGGGCCAGCCCTTCCCCGTGGCGGTCGCGCTTGGCGCCGACCCGGCTACCATCCTCGGGGCCGTCACGCCGGTGCCTGACACCTTGTCCGAATATGCCTTCGCCGGCCTGCTTCGCGGCAATCGCACCGAGCTGGTCAAGTGTCGCGGCAGCGACCTGCAGGTGCCGGCCACCGCCGAGGTCATCCTCGAGGGTGTCATCCATCCGGGCGAGACCGCGCCGGAAGGTCCCTATGGCGATCACACCGGGTACTACAACGAAGTCGACACCTTCCCGGTATTCACCATCGAGCGCATCACCCACCGGCGCCAGCCGATCTATCACAGCACCTACACGGGGCGACCACCGGACGAGCCGGCGATCCTCGGCGTGGCCTTGAACGAAGTGTTCGTGCCGATCCTGCAAAAGCAGTTTCCGGAGATCACCGACTTCTACCTGCCGCCGGAAGGCTGCTCGTACCGCATGGCCGTGGTGACCATGAAGAAACAGTACCCTGGCCATGCCAAGCGCGTGATGCTGGGTGTCTGGTCTTTCCTGCGCCAGTTCATGTACACCAAGTTCGTCATCGTGACCGACGACGACATCGATGCGCGCGACTGGAACGACGTGATCTGGGCGATCACCACCCGCATGGACCCCAAGCGTGATACCGTGATGATCGAGAACACCCCGATCGACTACCTCGACTTCGCGTCGCCGGTCTCGGGCCTGGGGTCGAAGATGGGCCTGGACGCGACCCACAAGTGGCCAGGCGAAACCTCACGCGAGTGGGGACGAGCCATCGTCAAGGACGAAGCCGTCACCCGCCGTATCGACGAGTTGTGGGACCAGCTGGGAATAGATTGAATGCAGGTGACCTTGCAGCCGTCCGGGGCCGTATTGGCGGTCGAACCGGGTGAAAGGATTCTGGATGCGGCACGCCGCCTGGGCTATGACTGTCCACAGAGCTGCCGCAACGGCAACTGCCATGTGTGCGCGGCGCTGCTGGTCGAAGGTCGGGTACGGCAGGATGGGGAGGTTCGTGATCATGGCGAGCTGTATACCTGCATCGCCGAGCCGCTGGAAGATTGCGTACTGCTCTGGGACGGTGTACTGGCGCTGGGTGAACTGCCCGTGCGTGAGCTGGCCTGCACGGTGAGCGAGTGCCGCGAGGTCGGAGGCGACGTCTGGCGGGTCCGCCTGCGTGCGCCTGCCGGCAAGGCGCCGCGCTACCACGCCGGGCAGTACTTGCTGGTCGAGCGCGAGGGGGCCGGCAAGGCCGCCTTTTCGCTGGCGTCCGCTCCCCATTGCGGGCGCGAGCTGGAACTTCATGTGCTGGCGCGCGAAGACAGTGCCCGGCAACTGATCGCCCAGTTTCAGCGCAATGGCGTGGCGCGGGTCGAATTGCCTTTCGGCGATACCCACCTGGCCGAGCTGCCGGACGGGCCGCTGGTGCTGATCGCCGCCGGAACCGGCATGGGTCAGATGCACAGCCTGATCGAGCATTGTCGGGCCAAGGGCTTCGAGCATCCTGTCCACCTCTACTGGGGAGTGCGCCGTCCAGAGGACTTCTACGACATCGAGCACTGGCCCGAGTGGGAAAGGCTGCCCAACCTGTACCTGCACAAGGTGGTAAGCGACCTGTGCGGCTGGGAAGGGCGCTGCGGGCTGCTGCACCAGGCCGTTTGCGAGGACATCAGCGACCTGAACCAAGTGCACGTCTACGCCAGCGGCTCGCCGAACATGGTGTACGCCACCCTCGATGCGCTGGTGGAGGCCGGGATGGATGCGCATCGCATGCGCGCCGATGTATTTGCCTACGCGCCGCGTGGTTGATGCAGGTATCAACCCAGCCCCTGGTACTTGGATTCCTTCAAGCGGCCTTCGCCCGTCATATTCATGAATGACCAGCCGCTCGTGCTCCGTGCCTTTCATGAACACGCAGACGTAACCGGAGCGCAGGACGCGCAGGGTGTAGGCCGAGCGTTGCAGCGGTGGCAACCCCGCTCCGAAGGCTGGGCGTAGCGGACACCGGTATTTCGGGATCACGGGGAACGATGGCGTAGCGAATCGGCAGGATGGGGATACCTGCGCCGGCACAAGCCGGATCCAGGCATTGGGCTTGGTGCGCGAATGCCACCGGCCTCGTTATGGCGCAAACCTGCCCGAAGTCTGAGTGGCCTGGCCTCCTGGGTCGACCTATTGCTTCGTTGGTCGCAGCCGATAACAGGCTCAAGGCGTGTCTCGGTGGTTTGGCAGGGTTCGACGAGCGACCATCGAAGCGGTATCGGGTTTGATCAATGTGTCGGTTATGCTGGCGTTACTTGCATGAGGAGCGAATGTTGAAAGCGTGGATCTTGATGGTGCTGGCCCTGTCCTTGCCAGTGACGGCCATGGCTGCCGAAGAAGAAAAGGAAGGGGCTCCTAAGGTGGCCTATATCAGCTTGACGCCCCCATTGGTAGGCAACTATGCGCTCGACGGTGGGCCACGCCTGCGCGTGTACAAGGCCGATGTAGCCCTGCGGGTCACGGGCGATGCGTCGGCGGCAGCGGTCAAGCACCACGAGCCACTGATCCGCAATCAGCTGGTGGCTTTGTTCGCCCAGCAGACCGTGGACAGCCTAGGCAGCGTGGAGGCCAAGGAGAGGTTGCGCCAGGAAGCCCTCAAGCAGGTCCGGCAGGTCCTGGAAGCGGAAGAGGGCAAGCCGGTGGTCGAGGATCTGTTGTTCAATAACCTGATCGTGCAGTGATCAGCGAACGAGCGCGACGATCACGCGCCATTGTTCGGGCGTGACCGGCATGATCGAAAGCCGGCTGCCTTTCTTTACCAATGCCAGCTCCGCCAGTGCCGCCTGCTGCTTGAGCAGGCCGAGACCGAGCACTGCCGGGAAGGTTTGCACGTGGCTCACGTCCACGGCGCTCCAGGGGT
Organism: Pseudomonas sp. Marseille-QA0332; assembly: GCF_054950175.1. Classification (NCBI taxonomy): domain Bacteria; kingdom Pseudomonadati; phylum Pseudomonadota; class Gammaproteobacteria; order Pseudomonadales; family Pseudomonadaceae; genus Pseudomonas; species Pseudomonas sp. Marseille-QA0332. Next base: position 3,261,920 of record NZ_CM143106.1, on the reverse strand, counting down.
TGCCAGCGGGGCTGGCCTTCGCGTCGAAATAGACGCTGCTCGGATCCAGCGCGGTGGGATCGGGATATGCCGTGGCGGTAATGCGTCCGATGCCGGCGATGCCCGGTTGCGCACAGCTGGCATGATAGAAGAAGAACTCGTCGTCCAGGCTCATGGTCCTGAGAAAATTGCGCGCCTGGTAGTTGCGTACGCCGTCCCAGCGCGCCTGGCCGATACGGTCCAGGGCCTGGATGGAAAGCTCGTCGGGTTCTGATTTCATCAGCCAATAGGCCATAGGTGCGGTCCTGACAATGTTTGAAATAACTCGTTGCATCAAACCGACGGTTGGTTGGCCCCAGCATTTGCTTTGTCGACGCGGCTTGACGGAGAATGCGCCGATTTTCAGGGCTACCGTGCCTGCGACCATCCTGGGCGCGGGGCTTAATCAGTTTGCCTGAGGGGGCAATCGATGAATCGACGCAAGACGGACCCGCTATGGGTCCTGGTGTTCATTTTCGGGCTGGGCGTGGTCACTACCGGTTATGCGCAAAGTTTTCTCGAGCGAAAGGTAGACGCTGCCTACCAGGCGAGCGCGCCCTCCCAGCCGCAGCGCTGAATCGCCTCGCTGGCGCCGTTCAGCCTGGCGCCAGGTACCATCCACGGTCCGACACCGTTCCCCGCAGGGGCACATCCCAGCTTGCCTGGTCCAGTCGCCGGACCTTCTGGCACTCGTGGGCAAGCCCGAGCAGGATGGGCTTCTTCCATGTCTTGCGACGCCCCTGGTAGGCCAGGCTTCGATCATAGAAGCCGCCACCCATGCCCAGGCGCCCCCCCATCTCGTCGAACCCGACCAGCGGCAAGAGAATCAGGTCCAGCGCCCAGATCGGTCGCTGGCGCCTGCGATCCACCAGCGGCTCGGAAATGCCGAAGCGATTGGCACGCAGTCGCTCGCCCCGATCGAAGCGCTGGAACACCATGCGTGTACGCGGCCAGGCGTGCAGTACCGGCAGGTAGGTACGCTTGCCGCGTCGCTGCGCCTCGCGCAGCAGCGGGCCTGGATCGATCTCGCCGTCATTGGGCAGGTACAGGGCGATGTGGCGCGCGCGTCGGAACAGTGGGTCCTGCGCCAGCCGACGGTACAGGCCGAGCGAGGCCTGGCGTTGCTGGGAGGGGGTCAAGGCACGACGCGCGGTACGTAGCAGGCGACGAAGCTGGGGACGGGTGAGTGGCGCGGTATCGGTCATGGCAAAGGCGATCCCGGTTGTGCTGGCTTTTGCTGATGGCCAAACAAAATGCCCGCCATGAAGGCGGGCAATGCAGAATGCGGGCTCCCCAATGAAACCGCTATCGGTGTAGCCCTTGAACCCGAAAGTTCAAGGTGGAGATTGCAGGGGGCTTTAAGGCTTTCCGTCAGGCGGACATGCACACCGGCCCCAGCGTGCAACCCCCGTGGTTGTGCGTATCGGCTCAGGGACATGACCGACTGGCGCGTTCCCCAGGGAGTGTTGCCAGTATACGCAAACTCAACCGGTTTTTGTACCCGTGTCGTCGCTCAGCGCCTGGTCGACCCGTTCGAGCAGGTCGCGGACCTGCTCGCGCGAGGTGCCGCTGGGCGGGGCATCGGGACGTTCCTGTCGGTGCAGCAGGTCGTGGGTGATATTGAGCGCAGCCATCACCGCGATGCGGTCGGCGCCGATCACCTTGCCGCTGCTGCGGATCTCGCGCATCTTGGCGTCCAGGTAGCGTGCGGCGCTGACCAGATTGTTGCGTTCCTCGGGCGGACAGATGATCGAGTAATCCTTGTCGAGGATCTGGACGGTGACGCTATTGCTTGAACTCATGAGTCTTGCTCCAGGGCCTTGAGGCGCAAGATCATCGATTCGACCTTGCGACGGGCGGTCTCGTTCTTTTCGATGAGATGGGCGCGCTCCTCGCGCCAGGATCTTTCCTGAGCTACTAGGAGTGCGTTTCGCCGTTTTAGTTGCTCCACGCGCTCGATCAGCAGTTCGAATCGGCTCATCAGCGCTTGCAGGTCGTTCTCTTGCATGGGATGCACTCGCTCCGCTCCGTCGGTCACTTGCTGGCGATGATGCCCCGGCTCGAGCAAGGACGGCCAGTGCCGATGGTCTTGGCGCGCCTGCCGGTGCTAGGATACGAGGTCTCCATTCTAGTCATTGCGCCGCCTGGCGCCTAGCTGCCCATGCCCAATACCCAATCGCCCTATACCGCCTTCGCCGCCTTGCTCAGCAGCAACGGCCACCCCGTCTCCCCCGCCGAACTGCACGGCTTGCTGCTTGGCCGCAGTTGTGCCGGCGCCGGCTTCGATGCCCAGGCCTGGCTCGCCGATGCGGCCGGCCTGCTCGAAAGCGAGCCGGGCGACAGCGTACGCAACGCCCTGGTCGGACTGCAGGAAATGGTCAAGGCCGAGCTGACCGGCGACGACATCACCCTGGTCTTGCTGCTGCCCGGCGATGACGTGCCGCTTGCCGAGCGAGCCACGGCGCTTGGCCAGTGGTGCCAGGGTTTCACCGCCGGTTTCGGGCTCAATGCCGGCGGCAAGGAACTGAGCGCAGAGGCCAAGGAAGTGCTTCAGGACCTGGTGGCCATCTCCCAGGTCCAGGACGCTCTGGAAGAGTCGGAAGACGGCGAAAGCGACTACATGGAAGTCATGGAATACCTGCGGGTGGCCCCGCTGCTGCTGTATTCCGAACTGGCCAAGCCGGTCGAGCCTGAGCCCAAGCCATCGCTGCACTGATACCTCGAGGGTCCCTTTGTCCATGAGCCACATACCCAAGGCCGAATACGCGCGTCGGCGCAAGGCGCTGATGGCGCAGATGGTCCCCAACAGCATCGCGATCCTGCCAGCTGCCGCGCTGGCAATCCGCAACCGCGATGTCGAGCATGTCTACCGGCAGGACAGCGACTTCCAGTACCTGAGCGGTTTTCCCGAGCCCGAGGCGGTGATCGCGCTCATTCCAGGGCGCGAGCATGGCGAGTATGTGCTGTTCTGCCGCGAGCGCAACGCCGAGCGCGAACAATGGGAAGGCCTGCGCGCGGGGCAGGAAGGCGCGGTGCGCGAATATGGCGCCGACGATGCCTTTCCGATCGCCGATATCGACGAAATCCTGCCGGGCCTGATCGAAGGGCGCGAGCGAGTCTACAGCGCCATGGGCAGCAATCCGGAATTCGATCGCCGGTTGATGGACTGGATCAACGTGATCCGCTCCAAGGCTCGGCTCGGAGCGCAACCTCCCAATGAGTTCGTCGCGCTGGATCATCTGTTGCACGACATGCGCCTGTACAAGTCGGCCGCGGAAGTGAAAGTCATGCGCGAGGCCGCGGCGATTTCCGCCCGCGCCCACGTGCGGGCCATGCAAGCGTGCCGTGCCGGCCTGCGCGAATACAGCCTGGAAGCCGAGCTGGACTACGAGTTCCGCAAGGGAGGGGCGAAGATGCCGGCCTACGGATCGATCGTCGCTGCCGGGCGCAATGCCTGCATCCTGCATTACCAGCAGAACGACGCTCTGCTCAAGGACGGCGACCTGGTGCTGATCGACGCTGGCTGCGAGATCGACTGCTATGCCAGCGACATCACCCGGACCTTCCCGGTCAGTGGGCGCTTCTCTGCCGAGCAGAGGGCCATCTACGAGCTGGTCCTCGACGCCCAGCAGGCCGCGCTCGCCCAGATCGCCCCTGGCCGGCACTGGAACCATGCTCATGAGGCGACCGTCCAGGTCATCACCGAGGGGCTGGTGCGTCTTGGGATCCTCAAGGGCGAGGTGCAGGCGCTGATCGACAGCGAGGCCTACCGACCGTTCTACATGCATCGAGCTGGCCACTGGCTGGGCATGGACGTGCATGACGTGGGCGAATACAAGGTCGGCGGTCAATGGCGGGTGCTCGAGCCCGGCATGGCGATGACCGTGGAACCGGGCATCTACATCGCGGCGGACAACCCGTCCGTGGCCAGGAAGTGGCGAGGCATCGGTGTGCGTATCGAGGATGACGTGGTCGTGACCCGGCAAGGTTGTGAAGTCCTCACCCGCGGCGTGCCCAAGGCCGTCGACGAGATCGAGGCGCTGATGGCCCAGGCGCGCGAGGCGCTGGCATGAGTCGGGTGCAACTGGCAATCATCGGGGGTGGCCTGGTCGGCGCCAGCCTGGCCCTGGCGCTACAGGCCGGTGCGAAGGCCCGCGGCTGGAAAATCGTGCTGATCGAGCCGTTCGCGCCAGGGGACAGCTTTCAGCCCAGCTACGATGCGCGCTCCTCGGCGCTGTCCTTCGGTACCCGGCAGATCTACGAGCGACTGGGTGTCTGGCAGGCGGTCGGTCGACGCGCCGAGCCGATCACGCAGATCCAGGTGTCCGATCGGGGGCGCTTCGGTTCGACGCGCCTGGACGCACTGGAGGAAGGGGTTCCGGCGCTCGGCTATGTGGTCGAGAATGCCTGGCTAGGCCAGTGCCTGTGGAAAAGCCTGGATCCGGACGTGGTCAGCTGGCGCTGTCCCGCCGAGGTCACGACCCTGCAGCCGGTCGAGGATGGCTATCGGCTGCAATTGAACGACGACACCAGTGTCGAGTGCGACTTGGCAGTGCTGGCCGATGGCGGACGTTCCAGCCTGCGCGAGCAATTGGGCATCCATGTCCGCCAGCGGCCTTATGACCAGAGCGCGCTGATCGCTAACATCACACCAGGCGAGGCCCATCGGGGCCAAGCGTTCGAGCGTTTCACCGAGCAGGGCCCGATGGCCTTGCTGCCGCTGCCGGACAACCGCTGCGCGCTGGTCTGGACGCGGCTGGGCAACGATGCCAGGCGCCTGTTGGAACTGGACGAGCGCGGCTTCCTGCGGGAACTGCAGCAGGTATTCGGCTACCGCCTGGGCGCCTTGCGCCAGGTAGGCGTGCGTCACCTCTACCCGTTGGCGCTGGTCGAGGCCCAGGAGCAGGTGCGTCCTCACCTGGTGGTGCTGGGCAATGCTGCGCACAGCCTGCATCCGATTGCCGGGCAGGGCTTCAACCTTTCATTGCGCGACGTGCAATCGCTGGCCGAAGCCCTGCTGGGCGGTCCGCAGGTTCCAGGCGATCTTCAGACGCTGCTGGGCTACCATCAGCGCCAACGTCTGGACCAGGCCCTGACCATCGGCTTTTCCGACCAGGTCACTCGTCTGTTCGGCAGCACCCAGCCGCTTCTGGCAGCCGGGCGCAACCTTGGTCTGCTGGGGCTCGACCTGCTGCCGCCGGCCAAGCGCTGGTTCGCGCGCCAGGCGATGGGGCTGGGCGTCCGGGCAGACCTGCGGGGCAAGGCGTGAACCATCCGTGCAAGCTTGCGCGCCGGGCGCGCCTGGGTTCCACGTGGACGATGCCTTGCTGGAGGAGATTCGCCGGCAGACAGCCTGCGGCAGGAAGTACCTCCCCCGCCTGCAGGTCGATGTCGTCGATGAGACCGGCGAGCCAGTGGCTCGCATAGACAAAACCCTATATGTGCGGCTCAAGCCGCGAGCGAGGCAGGCGTAAGGCATGGAAATGCGCGCAGATCTGGTGATAGTCGGTGCCGGCATGGTCGGCAGTGCCCTGGCCTTGGCCCTGCGTCACAGCGGGCTGGAGATCCTTCTGCTCGATGGCGGGCCGTTGAAGGTGAGCCCTTTCGACAGCGCGGCGCCTTTCGAGCCGCGCGTCAGCGCCTTGTCGGCCGCCAGCCAGCGGATTCTGCACAGGCTTGGGGCCTGGGCGGGGATCGACAGGCGGCGCAGCTGCCCTTATGCCGACATGCAAGTCTGGGATGGCAGCGGTACCGGGCAGATCCACTTTTCCGCCGCCAGCGTGCAGGCCGATGTGCTGGGCCATATCGTAGAGAACCGGGTCGTGCAGGACAGCTTGCTCGAGTGCCTGCTCGACAGCGATGTGGGTTTGCTGGCCGATGCCCGGCTGGAGCAGATGCGCCGCTCCGCTGACGACTGGCTGCTGACCTTGGCTGATGGCCGCCGCGTCCGCACGCCCCTGGTGATCGCGGCCGATGGAGCCCGTTCGGCCGTGCGCCGCCTGACCGGCTGCGAAACCCGTGAGTGGGACTACCTGCACGAGGCGATCGTGACCAGCGTGCGTTGCACCGAGCCGCACCATGCCACGGCCTGGCAACGCTTCACCGACGAAGGACCACTGGCGTTCCTGCCCTTGTCGCCGGCAGGCAACGAGCACTGGTGCTCGATCGTCTGGTCGATCACCCCAGAACATGCGCGCCAGGTCATGGCGCTCGATGATGCAGGGTTCTGCAAGGCCTTGGAACGAGCCTTCGAGGGTCGCCTAGGCGAGATCCTGCACGCCGACCGGCGTCTGTGCGTGCCGCTGCGCCAGCGACATGCCAAGCGCTATGTCGACGAAGGGCTGGCACTGATCGGCGATGCCGCTCATACCATCCATCCTCTGGCTGGGCAGGGCGTCAATCTGGGCCTGCTCGATGCCGCCGTGCTGGCCGAAGAACTGGAGCGGGCCGGCTCGCGTGGCGAGCGTCTGGCCGATGAGCGTGTGCTGAGCCGCTACGAGCGGCGGCGCATGCCGCACAATCTGGCCCTGATGGCTGCCATGGAGGGCTTCGAGCGTCTGTTCCAGGCCGAGCCACTGGCGTTGCGCTGGTTGCGCAACACCGGCCTGAGGTGGGTCGACCAGATGCCCCAAGCCAAGGCCATGTTCGTCCGCCAGGCCCTTGGGCTGAGCGGCGACCTGCCTGCGCTGGCGCGTCCCGAGACTTGTCGCAACATCCAGTAACGGCTTGCACGGGTCGAATGCTTTGTCGAGCAAATGTGATTGACTACGATTTGCGATTCTGTGAATCGATGAGGAATCACCATGTTGTCGCGCAAGTCCCTGCTGGCCGCCCTGGTTCTGACCCTGTTCGGCGGTGCCGTCCAGGCGGATGACGAAGTGGTGGTGTATTCCTCGCGCATCGACGAGCTGATCAAGCCGGTATTCGATGCCTACACCGCCCAGACCGGCGTCAAGGTGAAGTTCATCACCGACAAGGAAGCCCCGCTGATGCAGCGCATCAAGGCCGAGGGGGAGAACGGCGTTGCCGACCTGCTGCTGACCGTAGATGCCGGCAACCTCTGGCAGGCCGAGCAGATGGGCATCCTCCAGCCGATCCAGTCGCAAGTGATCGACCGCAACATCCCGCCGCAATATCGCGCAACGTCCCATGCCTGGACCGGCCTGAGCCTACGCGCACGTACCATCGCCTACTCTACCGAGCGCGTGCGGCCCGAGGAGCTGAGCACCTACGAGGCCCTGGCCGACAAGCACTGGGAAGGGCGCCTGTGCCTGCGCACCGGCAAGAAGGTCTACAACCAGTCGCTGACGGCGACGCTCATCGAGAACCATGGCGAGCAGAAGACCGAAGAGATCATCAAGGGCTGGGTCGACAACCTCTCCACGGACGTGTTCTCCGACGATACCGCCGTGCTCCAGGCCATCGAGGCCGGCCAGTGCGATGTCGGGGTGGTGAACACCTACTACTACGGCCGCCTGCACAAGGCGCAGCCGGACCTGCCGATCAAGCTGTTCTGGCCGAACCAGGCCGACCGTGGCGTGCATGTGAACCTGTCCGGCATCGGCCTGACCCGGCATGCCCCGCATCCGCAAGCGGCCATCGCGCTGGTCGAATGGATGACTGGCGAACGGGCGCAGAAACTGTTTGCCGAGATCAACCAGGAATTCCCGGCCAATCCACAGGTCAAGCCATCCGGGGAAGTTGCTGCCTGGGGCAGCTTCAAGGCGGACGATATTCCCGTGGAAGTCGCTGGCAAGCGCCAGGCCGAAGCGATTCGCCTGATGGACCGTGCCGGCTGGAACTGAGCCAGGCAGGCCCGCTGTCGCCACGCCTGGCAGTGCATGCCAGGCGTGGCGCGTACTCGAGTATGCCGCTCTGCACCGCGTAGTGCTTCGTGCGCGTCCCTCCTGCCATCATCATTGCTGATCGAGATATCGTCTTGTCCCACATGCCGCAACGCCGCTGGTACCTGCCTGTCTGTCTGGCCAGCGCCCTGGTGCTCCTGCCGCTGGGTGTCCTGCTGCTGTCCTGGCAAGCCATCGATGTGCAGATCTGGTCGCATTTGCTCGAGACACAGATGGGCCGGCTGCTTGGCAACACCTTGACCCTGGTGCTCGGTGTTGGCATCGGCGTCACGCTGCTGGGCGTAAGCCTGGCCTGGCTAGTGAGCCTGTGCGAATTTCCTGGTCGACGCTGGCTCGACTGGGCCCTGATGCTGCCGTTCGCCGTCCCGGCCTATGTGCTGGCGTTCGTCTTCGTCGGGTTGCTGGATTTCGCAGGCCCGGTGCAGAGCGCCCTGCGCGAAGCGTTCGGGCCGATGCGCCTGCCAAGGGTACGCTCGACCGGTGGCGTCATCATCGTGCTGGTGCTGGTGTTCTACCCCTATGTCTACCTGCTTGCGCGCAGCGCTTTCCTGGCCCAGGGCAAGGGCCTCATGGAAGCGGCCAGGGTGCTGGGCCTGACACCCCTGCAAGCCTTCTGGCGCGTGGCGCTGCCAATGGCGCGCCCAGCCATCGGCGCCGGCGTGGCGTTGGCCTTGATGGAGACGCTGGCCGACTTCGGCGCCGTGGCGGTCTTCAACTTCGATACCTTCACCACGGCGATCTACAAGACCTGGTACGGATTCTTCAGCCTTGCCAGCGCGACCCAGCTTGCCAGCCTGCTGCTGCTGGCGGTGATGCTGGTGCTCTACGGCGAACGTCGGGCCCGTGGCGCCGTGCATGGCGCCAGCGAACGTCACCGCGAGCAGGCGCTCTACCGGCTGCGCGGAATCAAGGCCTGTGCAGCCAGTGGCTGGTGTACGCTGGTGTTCGCCTGTGCGTTCGTGATCCCGGTGGCGCAACTGCTGGCGTGGTTCTGGAAGCGCGGCAGGCACGACCTGGACGAACGTTACGTCGGCCTGGTCCTGCATACGCTGTATCTCGGTGCCATGGCCGCGCTGATCACCGTCTGTGTCGCCCTCGTGCTGGCTTTCGCCCGTCGTCAGGCCCCCACTCGGGGGATTCGCGCAGGTGTCGGCCTGGCCAACCTCGGCTATGCCTTGCCCGGTTCGGTCCTGGCCGTGGCGCTCATGCTGGCTTTCAGCTATCTCGATAACCACTGGGTCATACCCGTGTCCAGATGGTTGGGTGGCGCTGGGCAACCCCTGTTGCTGGGCAGCCTGACAGCCTTGCTGCTGGCCTACCTGGTGCGGTTCATCGCCGTCGCCTACGGGCCTCTGGAAAGCAGCCTGCAGCGCATCCGACCGTCGCTGCCACAAGCCGCCCGGAGCCTCGGCGTCGCTGGTCCGGGATTGTTTTTGAAGGTGTATCTGCCTCTCTTGCTGCCGGGGGTCCTTAGCGCGGCCCTGCTGGTATTCGTCGACGTGCTCAAGGAAATGCCTGCTACCTTGCTGATGCGGCCCTTCGGCTGGGACACCTTGGCCGTCCGGGTCTTCGAGATGACCAGCGAAGGGGAATGGGCGCGGGCCTCGCTGCCCGCCCTGACGCTGATCGTAGTCGGCCTGCTGCCGGTCATCGGGCTGATACGTCGCTCCGCGCGACGGCCGGGTCCTAGTCCATGAGGATGCCAGTCCGCGCCCTTGCGGCTACAATGCGCGGCATTCGCAGCGGCGGGTCCTGCAAGATCAGGTGACGGCATCGGCCGAACACCGCCGCAGCTTCGCCACGCCCGGAAGGAGAAACCCATGGGACAGCGCACGCCTTTGTATGACCTTCATCTGGCGTTCGGCGCCAAGATGGTCGATTTTGGCGGTTGGGACATGCCCTTGCACTATGGCTCGCAGGTCGAGGAACACAATCAGGTGCGCAGCGACTGCGGCGTATTCGATGTGTCCCACATGACGGTCATCGATATCGACGGCGAGGACGCGACGCCTTGGCTACGGTACCTGCTGGCCAATGACGTCCGGCGCCTGGAGCGCCCTGGCAAGGCCCTCTACAGCCCCATGCTCAACGAGCGTGGCGGCGTCATCGACGACTTGATCGTCTACCGCAACGAAGCAGGCTATCGCCTGGTAGCCAACGCCGCGACACGCGGCAAGGTCGTGGCTTGGTTGAGAAAGCGCAGCGTCGGCTTCCAGGTGGGTATCAGGATGCGTCCAGATCTGGCGATCCTCGCCGTGCAGGGCCCGCATGCCCGGGCCAAGGTGGCTGAGCTGGTGAGTGCCTCGCGGGCCACGATAATCCATGAACTGCGTCCATTCGAAGCGGCCGCGGACGGTGACTGGCTCATCGCCCGCACCGGGTATACCGGGGAAGACGGTCTGGAAATCATGCTTCCAGGTAGCGAGGCCCCGCAACTGTTCAACGACCTGGTCGGCGCGGGCATCGCCCCCAGCGGTCTCGGCGCTCGCGATACGTTGCGCCTGGAAGCCGGTATGAACCTCTATGGCCAGGACATCGACGAAGAACACAGCCCGCTGACCTCGAACATGGGCTGGAGTGTGGCCTGGGAGCCTGCCGAGCGTGATTTCATCGGCCGTAGCGGTTTGCTTGCCGAGATCGAGCACGGCGTGCAGGGCAAGCTGGTCGGCCTGGTCCTGGAAGAGCGTGGCGTACTGCGTGCGCACCAGGTGGTTCGGGTCGCCGGGGTTGGCGAAGGAGAGATCACCAGTGGTAGTTTCTCGCCTACGCTGAGCAAGTCGATTGCCTTGGCGCGCGTGCCGATGGCCGCGGGTGATCGCGCAGAAGTGGAAATTCGTGGCAAGTGGTACCCGGTGCGCGTGGTCAGGCCGACTTTCGTGCGCCATGGCAAGACCCTGATCTGAACCTATTCCGGCGGGCCAACCGCTGAGTCAAACGAGGAAGTAGAGACATGAGCGATATCCCCGCCGAATTGCGATTTGCCGAAAGCCATGAATGGGCGCGTCTGGAAAGCGACGGCACCGTCACCGTCGGTATCAGCGACCATGCCCAGGAAGCGTTGGGCGACGTGGTGTTCGTCGAGCTGGCGGAAGTGGGCAAGGTGTTCGCCGCTGGTGACCAGGCCGGCGTGGTCGAGTCGGTCAAGGCCGCCTCGGATATCTATGCTCCGGTCGGTGGCGAAGTGATCGCCGTCAACGAGGCACTGGCCGACGCACCGGAACAGCTCAACGAAGAGCCATACGGCGCCTGGATCTTCAAGCTCAAGCCTGCCGATGCCACGGAGCTCGGCAAGCTGCTGGATGCGGCAGGCTACAAGGCAGCGATCGGCGAGTAAGCTGATCGGACCACAGGCTCCCCGGTTCGCTGGGGAGCTCCATCTGTACCTTGGTGCCTCAGGCCGATGTAGAAGCGGCCCATCGCGGCCGGCCCGGCGCCTCAGTCGCCTGGCCGTGTGCTCAGCCAAGTACAGCGGGAGGGCCATTGCGTTTTGTGGCTTGCTTGAGGCTGAGCGGCAATTTTCAGCCATCGCGCCAACGAGGGCGCAAAGCGGAGCCTACCGCTGGCCATGGTTTTTGCTATCTCTCTGTGTACCTCTGTCTAGTGTCAGGTGCGGTCACTTCGATCCTGGACCGTCCCACAAGGTCTCGGTTCCATGGGCGGATTAACCGATCCAGCCAACCGTACTTGTATCAGTTCCAGCAGCGCGCGGACACGCGCAGTCACGGAGTGGCGATGGCTATAGGCTCCCAGCAGTTGCAGTGGCGCGGGGCACAGGTCCAGTGGTACCTCCTGCAATCGGCCCGTAGCAAGATCTTCCTGGCAGGGATAAGCCGCCACGATCGCGAAGCCGATGCCTTGCCGTGCGCCTGCCACGGCAAGTTCTCCGCTGTTGACGCGGTAGCGGCTGCGGACCGGCACCTTGACGATTTGACCCGAAGCGTCCTGAAACTGCCAGGGCTGGCCCTTCAGCGCACTGAGGGTAGTGATGCAGGGCAGAGATTTCAGTTCGCGTACATGGCGTGGCATGCCGGTTCTGGCCAGCAAGGAGGGGGCGGCAACCACGATGCTGGGCAGTGTGGCGAGTTCGCGGGTGATGAAAGCACTGTCCTCCTGATCGCCCCGGTGGAAGATGATGGAAAGGTCGACGTCCTCTCGAAGTATCTCCAGCCCGGTCATCCGAGTATCACATTCGAGCTCGATGCCTGGATGGAGGCTACAGAACTCGGCGAGGATGGGAGCCAGCAGCCTTGGTGCCTCCCCAGGCATGCACATCTTCAGAGGACCACACAGTTCGCGCTGTACCGCGCCCAACTCTTCCTGCGTGGCGAGCAGCGCGTCGAGCAGGGGCTTCGCTCGTTCGTAGAGTAGTCGACCGGCCTCCGTCATACGCAGGTGACGGGTGCTTCGCTCCAGCAGGCGTGTGCCGAGTTTGCGCTCCAGAGCGGCAACGTGGCGGCTGACGTTGGAGGACGGCATGGCCAAGAGACGCGATGCGCCAGCAAAGCTCTGCTCATCAACAACTGCCGCATAGACACGGACGGTATTCAGATCGAGTGCGTCGCGCATCGATTATCCCGTTTGAGATATGAAAACGTCCCATTTTTGCATGCTAGTTCTCCGTAGTGGCGAAATTTAAGATGCGCTTTTGCTCGATGTGACGCGGTGGGCCATGTGCCGGACACTGGATGAACAAGGAGAGCTTCAGCGTGGAAATTGGAATACTTGGCGGCGGCATTGCGGGCCTGAGCGTAGCACTAGCATTGCGCAAGCAGGGTTACCACCCTCGGGTCTATGAGTGCCGTGCGGTGCCGGCAACCATAGGGGCCGGCGTGACGCTCTGGCCCAATGCCAGCTTTGTGCTGGAAGAACTGGGACTGCTGCAAGACATTCAGGTCATTGGTGGCCGACCGTTGGCAATACGCCGCCAGGATGCTGCGGGAAATGCACTGGGGGGCCTCGATATCGGTGTGCTGGACCGGACGATGGGATACCCAACCTATACGGTGCTGCGCAGGCACTTGCTGGAGGTGTTGCTGGACCATGCGGCACGGGCGGGAATTCCGGTGGAGTTCGGGCGCCGGGCGGTGGCCATCGAGCTGGATGCTCACGGTAGGGCCGTGGCCCATTTTGAAAATGGTACGAGCATCCGCCCGGATCTGCTCATTGGCGCCGACGGCCGCATGGAGTCAGTGGCGCGCAAGTTTGTCGCGGGCGACAACACGCCAATCTATCAAGGCTTTGTGAACTGGGTCGGCGTGGCGCAGGGGCCTAATGCGCTGGTAGACGATATTTCGATTCAGGACTTCTGGGGCGCGGGCGAGCGCTTTGGTTGCGTGGCGATTCGACCGGAACTGGTATATTGGGCTGCGGCGCAGGCACGGCCCCTCAGTGAGGCCACCCCCACTGCAAATATGCACAAGGAGGTCGAGAAGCTGTTCGCGCAATGGCCTGGGCCGGTCTCACGCATCATCCGTGCCACGCCTGAGAATGCCATCCGGCTGATTGCGGTGCATGGCCTCGAGCCGCTGCATACATGGAGTCGGGCGAATGTCCTGCTGGTGGGAGATGCCGCACACGCGCCGTTACCGACGTCGGGGCAAGGAGCCTGCCAGGCGCTGGAGGATGCGTGGCATTTGGCGCGGTGTCTTGATGGCGCAAGTGGAGGCTTGGAAGAGATCTTCCAGGCGTTTGCGAAAATTCGCGCCCCCAAAACCGCAAGGCTGGCAGAACAGGGCCGGGTCATCGCACGCGGGTTGTTCGCAACGGATTCTGAAACCTGCCGCATCCGCAACGAGAGGGCCAAGGCCTCCGATCCCGTGCGTGACGTGCAGGTCTTGGCAGCCGGATGGGGACAGGGTTTACCGATGCCTGGTGGCGCTGACAGCACGTCATTGAACGAAGACGGCTTTGGCAGCCTGTACCGCACTGAATGAGGTGTGCTGGATTGCGCACGAATTGAAAGTCATGTCCCCAATGACGAAGCCGAGCGGCTGGTTGAGCTTACAGGCGCTGGACGCGGTTCATCGGGTCTTGAAATCATCCAGGAATTCATCAAGCCATTCGCCGGAGCTTGGTTGTCAGGCCGTCGCGGCTGCGGCCTAGAGCGTGATCGGCAGGCTCGTCAGGCCCTTTTTTTCCGAGCGCCAGATGAGGCTCGGGCTGCGCGTACTGCGGTTGAGACAATCAACTAGGTTTGCAGATCGATCAAGCCTTGCCCATTCAATCTCAGGGGTAAGTGTTGGTGCATCTGATCGAACGTCCCCTGATTTCGCCAGCCGCGAAACCGTTGAGACACTGTTGACCATGGGCCGAAACGCTCTGGCATGTCTCGCCACGTAGCGCCCGAGCAGAGCACCCAGAGCACGCCATCGAGCATCAGGCGGTCGCTCAGGCGTGACCGCCCTCGACCATGAGTTTCGAGAACAGATCGGAGACGACGTAAAGGCAACATCTAAACAAAATATTTGATTCAACTTAATACCAGGTGATTCAACGCCAAGCCGTTTCGAAGTCGTAATATATTATCAACCACAATATCGCGTATCTTGAACGGTACTAGGTCAGGTAGTGCGCCAGCAACATGCGGAGTAATAATCAAATTAGGAGCGTTCCAAAGCTCTGAGTCGGGAGGAAGGGGCTCAGGCATGGTTACATCAAGGGCGGCAGCACTTATCGCGCCCTTGTGGAGCGCTTGCTCTAAGTCGACAAGATTCACGGTATCCCCTCTACCTACATTAATAAATAAAGCGTCTGAACGGAACCGATCAAAGAGCTCCGCATCGAATATATTGATAGTTTTAGGAGCTGAAGGGAGAGTCGTAACAACAATGTGAGCCCGACTTACCGCACGCGAGAGATCTTCAAGGCTAACCACCTCTTTTACCAGCGAAGAAACGCGCGCCGAATTCGAAACTGCAATCACATGCATACTAAAGGCGCGAGCCAACTTGGCAATGCATTTTCCAATTCGACCATAGCCAACGATCAAAAGTGTTTTCCCGAACAGTGTAGTGCATCTTGCCGTGTAATCGCGACGCCAAAGTTTCTCCTGCTGTTGCTGGTACGCTTCAAAACTCCGGCGCGAGAGCTGTAGCATCATCGCTAACGAGTGCTCAGCTACGGCTTCGGACCAGGCATCAGGTGCGTTACAAACCGAAACACCAGCGGGAACACCATACCGCTGTATGTTTTCAAAGCCGGATGAAGTGAGCTGGACCAGCTGTAGCCGGCTGGACGATTTAACGCACAATGCTACATGTGCAGAGTAGTGTGGCCCTGTAATGACGAGAACGTCGGCGTCTGGGATGCAAAACTCAAGATCATCGATACTGTCGGCAGGGACAACTTTAAACTCATTTGCATCCAGATCGTTAGTCACATGAGATCTCGCCAGGTCTCCAAAAAATACGATCTTCATTAATAAAGCCTTATATTGTTTTTTGGTCATGTACTCTGCGGTTTAAAACGAGGCGCATGCATCAAGCTCAACCGCAGAGTGTTAGATTCAGCTTAGTTTAATTTTACGCTGGCTTTCGTCATTTTAGCTTCCGCATCATTTCTGATTGTCATGCCAAACCCTGGCTCCGTCGGGACGGCAAATTTTCCATTTACTGGCTGAAGCTCTTGTTCAAACAGCGCTTTGTTGCTGCGACGCAACGCGTAGGCATGATGCTCATGAATTTCAAAGTTCGGAATGCTCGCCTCGAACTGCAATCCAACTGCAGTTGCCAAAGGCGAACCACAAACATGTGCCTGGACGCCTACATCGAAAGTATGAGCGAGATGAGCAACTCTGTAAGCTTCAGCCACGCCCCCCACCAAGCCCACATCAGGCTGAATCATGTCAATAGACCCAGCTTCCAGATAGGGCAGATAGCCCCAGCGTGTGTAGAGGCGCTCGCCCGTAGCCACGGGGATAGACGACTTCTGGGCGGTTTTTATATGTGCATGAGCGTTATTATTATGCGTTGGCTCCTCCATGAAAAGTATGCCAAGATCTTTAACCATCTCGGCAAGCTGAAGCGCGCCTGCAGTCGAGGTAAGAGAATGCAGTTCCAGAATGATATCCACATCCGGGCCTAGGCCTTCACGCACTGCCTCCATTCGAGACCGGAAAAGCTTCCGTCGCTCCGGAGTGAAGATGCCACGCAGACCAGTCGCGCGACCACCGTCCTTGTCGATTTGGATAGGGTCAACCTTTACACAATCGAACCCGAGCGATTTAACCTGAGCGGCGACATCACGATACTGAGACGGATCACTCAGCCATTGAGCTTCTTCACCCCAGCCGAGATGTAACTGACTGGCATAACAGCGCAGCGGTTCTGGGGTGGCACATCCGAACAACCTATGAACAGGCTGGCCAAGCGCCCTGCCTTTGATGTCCCAAAGCGCTGTGTCAAGCGCGCTCATAGCTCCGAAGATGACCGGGCCACCCGCCTCAGCCCAGAAGGTTCGGCGCAGCATGTTCTCCCAAATAGTGTCCGATAGGAAGGGATCGTGCCCTAGCAGAAAACGCTCAGCCAGCGTCAGCACCATTGGCGCGCATGCGGGTGCACCGGTGCCGTATGCCATGCCTACCTCGCCAAGCCCAGTGATCCCATCATCGGTGTGAACGCGCACCAGGACTGGCCTCCAGGACGCGAAGCCATCCTGTCCGGAAAGATCAGCTTCCATCACCTCAACCTTTGTTACTTTCATCGCTAGCTCCAATCGGTTTGACTTGTGCATTGTGTACCGGTATACATTACACCATCAGCTTAGCGGCTACCCTTTCGAGGCGACAAGAAAAAAATGAAGAAATATGTGCGACAGTCCACTGCAGCCCAGGCCGCAGACGCGCTCCGAGATTCCATTGTCTTCGGCGATTTGGAAATGGGGGCTCCGTTGTCAGAGGCCACCCTCGCAGAGCAGTTCGGGATCAGCAGAACGCCGATCAGAGAAGCACTGCGAGAGCTTGCGCAGGAAGGTCTTGTACAGCTGCAGCCTTATCTGGGCGCCGCAGTATTTGTGCTGACAGAGTCAGAAATGAAAAATATGCTGACCTTCCGAGAAATGCTTGAAACCACTGCTTTGAGTCAGGCGATCGAGCTGAACAAAGCGAGCCTGATTGCCGACTTAAACTCGGTGGTATCCAGAATGAGGCTAGCCGTGGAAAATCACGATCCTCGGACATACCTTGCCTTGGACACTGAGTTTCATGATGTGATCATTGCAGCTTCGGAGAACTCATACCTCATAGATGCTTATTCGCTTATTTCGTCACAACTCTCCGTGCTGCGCACCAAGATCGCTAAAAACCCAGAGCGATTGCAGAACAGTCTCCGCAGCCACGTTGAGCTACTCGATACACTACAGTCAGGGGATTCCAATAGCTCATTGGCTGTACTTATCAAGCATATGTCTAGCGCTAAAAAAGCTTTTAATGACAATGCATCGCTTGTTAGCGCGCCTGTAAAAATCGGTAAGGTCAAACGAATTTTCAAAAAGGAATCCACTCAGTCATAATTCCTTGTGGTATCCGGCTGAGAAATGCCAATAGCACATACTTGCTCCTAAAACCAGACTAGAGACCTAAAATGAAGATAATAAAAGTCGAAATTTTTGACTGCGAAGTGAATCGTCGAGATCCCTCGATGACGCAGTTCAACCCGGTTTTGCTAAGAATTCACACTGACGAAGGTATAACCGGTCTCGGTGAGGTAGGGTTAGCGTATGGGGCAGGTGCTAAAGCAGCAGTTGGGATCTTGAGGGATCTAGTTCCATATGTAATCGGCAAAGATCCAATGCAGGTCGAAGCGATATGGGAACTCTTGTTTAGAGCCACGTACTGGGGAGCAGGCGGTGGTCCCGTGATATATGGGGGTATTAGCGCAATCGATATCGCACTGTGGGATATCCGCGGCAAAGCCATGGGTCAGCCTATCTACCAATTGCTTGGTGGTAAGACTAACGACAATTTGCGCACCTACGCGAGTCAGTTGCAGTATGGTTGGGGTGACAGCTATCAGCGTAACACACGCCCCGAGCAATATGCTGAAAGCGCACTCGTCGCGATAAATGAAGGCTTCGATGCACTTAAACTAGATCCACTGCAAATAAGCCGTGATGGTAAAAAAACAGGCGCTGAAAATCTTAATTTAAAAAACTATGGTCTTCTCAGGCACGAAGACCTTGAAATGGGGGCGGAGCGAATTGCTGCAATTCGTGAAGCAGTAGGGCCAAACGTTGATATTATTTGTGAAATCCACTCTCTTCTCGGGACGAACTCGGCAATACAATTCGCAAAAAAAATAGAGCCATATAATATCTTCTTCTACGAAGAACCCGTAAATCCTCTTAATCCTGTTAACTTTGAGAAAATTTCGGAAAAGACTTCAATTCCACTTGCGACCGGTGAACGCTCATACACGCGGTGGGGCTATCGGGAGTTCTTTGAGAAGCGTTCGCTTTCGGTGATTCAACCTGATCTGTGTTTAGTAGGTGGAATCACCGAAGGGAAAAAGATTTGCGACATCGCTCATCTCTATGATGCTACCGTACAAGTTCATGTTTGCGGAGGACCCGTCTCTACCGCCGCCGCTCTGCACGTGGAATCGGTAATACCTAATTTCATAATCCACGAGCATCACACATACGCGCTTAAGAAATGTATTCGTGAACTCTGCATTAATGACTACCAACCGATAGACGGCAAGTTCAAGGTCCCTGACGCGCCTGGCCTTGGTCAAGAGCTTAACGATGAAGTTGTCACTGAATACCTGGCATATACTATTAAATAGCAACATCAAATCTTGCTCTGAGCGCCATCTTTGAATGCGCCTGAGCAACAGAAGCTTAAAGTAATAATTAAAACAAACAAAGCAATCGCATCGAAGTCTTCAAGCGCACAATAATAACTAAGCGCGCGGGCGTCACTCGCGCGCATGGAGGCCCTATGAATACAAGAGTAGTTGATGGCGTCGCGTGCCTAAAACCAACTCGGCAGCGCCATGTTTTGTCGTTTATTCTGCTGGCAGTTTTGTTCTTCTCCTACATTGATCGAGTCAATGTATCAATCTTAGTAGTGGACCCTGCATTTCTCACGGATATGGGTATTGCCGATCAAGCTGTCCAAAAAGGCATGCTGATGACAATATTTCTCATAGCCTATGGCTTAGGTAACGTGATTTTAAGTCCTCTTGGTGATCTGTTAGGCGCCCGCAAGGCTATGGCCCTTTCAATCATCGGCTGGGGAGTCGCGTTGTGTATCGGTGGTTTTGCGTTGACCTTCACAGTGATGCTTCTCTCGCGCTTTATCCTGGGGCTGTTTGAGGGTATTCATTTTCCGATGCAAAGTAAGTATGTCAAAGAATGGTATCCATTAAGCGAACGAGGCAGAGCTAACGCAATGTGGCAGGCAGGTCTATCTGTTGCTCCAGCAATCTCAATGCCTCTTGTTGCGTTGATAATTCATTCTGGCGGGTGGAGAGCCAGTTTCTTCACTCTGGCGCTCTTTGGCCTCATTCCGTTAGTGCTCATTTGGTTCTTTACAACTGACACTCCCCGCCAACATAAACGAGTCAATAGCCAAGAACTTGAACACATCGAGAACGGGCTTGCGGTTGACTATGCTACCGCGGAGCCTCAAAGCTTTATTGAGCGCGTCAAATCTTTCGGCTCTAATTATCAGTATTGGATGATGGTAGGTTATTACTGCCTCCATTCATCAATTTTTTGGGGCGCTATAACGTGGCTACCATCCTACTTGAAAGAAGCTAGAGGCTTTAGCTGGGCTGAGATGGGCA
Organism: Pseudomonas sp. Marseille-QA0332; assembly: GCF_054950175.1. Classification (NCBI taxonomy): domain Bacteria; kingdom Pseudomonadati; phylum Pseudomonadota; class Gammaproteobacteria; order Pseudomonadales; family Pseudomonadaceae; genus Pseudomonas; species Pseudomonas sp. Marseille-QA0332. Next base: position 3,242,251 of record NZ_CM143106.1, on the reverse strand, counting down.
TGCTGGCATCCTTGCCCTATATCCTTTCGTTCATCGCTAAGTTTATATCTGGGTATCTTTGCGATAAGAGCGGCCGTAGAGCGCCGTACATTTTTGCATCTATGATCGTCGTGGTCTGCGGGGTCTACCTCGGTGCTAGTTTAACGAATCCTTATGCGTCGGCGATTAGCCTTTCGTTAGGAATCGGTGCGCTGGGCTTTGCCTACCCTCCCGTATGGACGCTCATACAAGATATGATCCCGAGTAACGCAATTGGTACCGGTACGGGCTTGCTTAACGGCTTGGCCAACGGCTTTTCCGCCCTGTCTCCTTTACTTATAGGCCTTATTATTTCTTTTGGGGGCGGATATAACTACGGGCTTTACATGCTGATGTCCTTCGCCGCCCTGGCCGGATGCTTGATGCTGGTTCTGTGGTCAAAGGGTCGATAATTATAAAGCTTTCACCAACCCCCGTAAGTTTAATCAAATATAGCGAAGGTGCTAAAATGTTAGATTGGGCTCCGTACATGAACAGCGTTAAAAACCATGTAGGCGAATATGCCGGGCTCGCTCCAGAGACGTTTCAAGGCTTTAGAGCGCTAAGCAACGTTCCTCCAAAATACCTTGACCTTAAGTTCCATGAGCTGATCGCGTTGTCAGTGGCCATTACCACTCGATGCGATGGCTGCATCGGGAGCCATGTCCAAGCGGCACTTAAACATGGCGCTACCAAAGAAGAGATCGCGGAGGCGCTTAGCGTCGCGATTGCCCTAAATGCCGGCGCGGCGATGGTTCACACAGCAAAAGTTTTCGAAGCGATCTCAGCTTTCGAATCGAAGTAATGTTTCAGGCCGCAGGGGACTAACCCTCCCCGTGCGGTTCTCTACTGACTCTGAACGTAACGCTTTCAATCTCAATAATAAATACGCTTTACCTTGGATTTAACAATAAATACAAAGGCTTATAGCCAATCCTTAAACGCCAGGACTCATCCATGAAGCACGCCACTCCGATCTTCTTGCTCTGTGCATTAGCTCCCCAAGCCCACAGCTCAACATTTATTGATAACAGTAATGCGAGCTTAAAACTCCGAAACTTTTATTTCAACACTGACAATCGCAACAGTGGAAGTTCTTCTGCGAATTATGTTGAGGAGTGGGGTCAAGGCTTTCAGTTTGAATTTTCTTCTGGGTTTACTGAAGGAATCGTAGGTGTGGGAATAGATGCGCTCGGCCTAGCTGGAGTCCGGCTAGACTCTGGTCGTGGTCGCCATGGTAATCCTAACAGCACATCATACGGGGGGGCGCTATTTCCCACAGATGGTGACGGACGTGCCGAAAATGAGTTTTCTCATTTAGGACTGACAGCAAAAGCGAAAATCGCAGCTACGGAACTCAAATACGGGACTTTAATGCCCAAGCTTCCGGTCATCTCATATAATGATGGAAGGCTACTCCCGCAAACCTACGAAGGGGTGGAAATAACATCTAAAGAGATCCATAACGCGACTATTGTTGGAGGACAAGTCAAGCGTTCAAAGGGACGCAATTCCTCTAACAGCTATCCCCTGTCAATCGCGGGCGCCAACAACCCTAATGGCGGAAAGTTTAGTAACAAATTTTATTACGCAGGTATAGATTACAAGTGGAATGGCAATCTGCTGATTCAATATTATTATGGGGAACTGGATCAGTTCTACAAGCAAAACTTTGTTGGCCTCAACTACAAGCATTCTATAGCTGGCGGAATCCTCACCACAGACCTACGTTCTTTTTACAGTTCCGCTGTCGGTGCTAACGATCGTGATCCAAGGTATTTCACAAGTGGCTGGTACGGTAACACTTCAACAGGTAAAGTCGATAATAGACTCTCCAGTGTGCTGTTAACTTACACAAATGCTGGGCATACGTTTGGCACAGGTTATCAGATCTCTCAAGGTAAAAGCGACTTTCCTTGGCTAAACCAAGGAGACGGGTCCACAAGCTATCTAATCACGGATATGCAAATCCAGAAGTTTGCTCGCGCAGGTGAGCGTACTTGGCAAGCCCGATATTCATTTGACCTAGCGGCAGTAGGATTGCCAGGGGCGAACTTCGGACTAGTCTATTTGAAGGGTAGTGATATCGATTCAAAGATATCGGATAGAAAAGAGTGGGAAAGGGATTTTACCCTGTCTTACACAATACAGTCTGGCCCTGTCAAAGGTCTGGGCCTTACTTGGAAAAACGCCACTTGGCGTAACAATATTCCGGGGGCTAATGATCAGGATGAAAACCGTTTAATCTTGAGTTACACCATCCCCCTTTTATGAATGTTGAGTCAAATGCTGTTGCGCGCCTCCTCCCTCCGAGCACTACGTCGCGGTGCGAACAGGAGGAGCCGCCGCTTGCAGATCCATCAGTCGACTCGTCTTATGTAGGAGAAATAAGGCTGATAGATCTGCTTGCCTGCTACACATATAGTCAGCTTGTGTACGCCGTCGCGTTGGCTTTACGCCGATCTGGTGTAAGGATCGTGTCCCGGGAAGTGGTGTAACTGAACCAGCCGAAGGCGCCCTGCGGGCGAAAGAGGATGGTCATCGTGGTTCTTGGCTAACGTTGAGTTTGCGGACTTAACCTTCACCAGAGAAACCACGATGACCAAGCCCACTATCGCATTGACCGAGTTGGTTGAGAAAGGGGCAGATGCTGATCTGCTCAAGCAAATGATCCAGTTCGTTGCCCAGCGCATGATGGAGTTCGATGTCGAAGGCCTGTGCAGTGCCGGCTTCGATGTCAAAAGCCCAGACCGGACAAACAGCCGCAACGACTACCGTGATCGCCTGTGGCAAACCCGCGCCGGCAATGTCGGCCTGAAGATCCCCAAGCTGCGCCAAGGCAGCTACTTTCCTGGCTTCCTCGAACCTCGACGCACCGCCGAGAAGGCCATGGCGGCGGTCATTCAGGAGGCCTACATCCAAGGCGTTTCTACACGCTCGGTCGACGAGCTGGTCAAGGCCATGGGCATGACCGGCATTTCCAAAAGCCAGGTGTCACGGTTGGCAGTCGAGATCGATGAACGCGTTCACGCGTTCCTTGATCGCCCGCTTGAAGGTGACTGGCCCTATCTCTGGATTAATGCCACCTACGTCAAGTGCGGGAGGCCGGGCGCATCGTCTCGGTCGCCGTAATAATCGCCGTGGCCGTGAACACTGACGGTGGCCGGGAAGTCCTGGGCATGCGGGTTGGGCCATCGGAGGCCGAGCCGTTCTGGACAGACTTCCTGCGTAGCCTCATGCGACGTGGATTGCGGGGCGTGAAACTGGTCATCTCCGACGCCCACGAAGGTCTGAAGGCGGTCGTTTCCAAGGTCTTCAATGCAACCTGGCAACGCTGTCGCGTGCACTTCATGCGAAACGCCATGGCCCACGTCGGCAAAGGTCAGCGCACCATGGTCGCGGCGCTGCTACGTACGGTTTTCGCCCAAGACAGCCGTGCCGAATGCCATCAGCAATGGCGTTTGGTCGCTGATCAGCTGCGCGAAAAATATCCCAAGATCGCGACGCTCATGGATGGCTGTGAGGATGAAGTATTGGCGCACATGGCATTTCCAAAGGCACACCGCCAGCAGTTGCACAGCACCAACCCACTCGAACGGCTCAACGCCGAGATCAAACGCCGCACCGATGTTGTAGGGATTTTTCCCAACGATCCGGCCATCACGCGTCTGGTAGGCGCGATGCTGCTGGAGCAGAACGACGAGTGGTGCCTGCAACGACGTTACATGCAGTTGGAGGCCTTTGAAGCAGTCAGCGATAATCCACAGGCCAAGCTGTCGGCCGTGATCAACTAAACGGTAAACTCAGTGGGCAGAGCCATGATGAGTTACACCACTTCCTGGGACACGATCCACGGAGAAACTGGCGAAAGATGCCGCATATGCATTACTGGATGTCCAGTCCCATGATTTGCATCGATAGGGAAATGGCCACAGCTTCCGTTGCCGCAAATTGCCTATTTCACGATGTTGAGAAAGGGCCGATACAAGTCAGTGGTCGTTATCATCACCAGTTTGAGCGCCGCCAAGGAGTATGGCGATTTCTGTCCCGGCGTTTCGAACTGCACTTTCTTACGCCGCTGGTGAATTGGCAGCCGGTTGCTGGTTTCGAAAAGTTCGAGCGGGTCTGATTAGACGTTTAGGGATTCAACGGTGTGGCGCTCTGCCAAGCGAGGAGGTTAGCGCCCGCTTGGCAAGGGCGGCAGGCCACGGAGCCTGTATCGTCAGTACGATGCGGAGTATCGAGACACCGATTGACCAGATTTCCATCAAAAATAGCAATTACGATCACCGCCCAAGTGCTGAGCCGATTAATGTCTTTAGCTGGGATGGTGGGAACTCAAAGCTCTCCAAGGCCTGGATCGTCCCTAGGGAGTAGAAATCAACGTGTAGGCGAGTTCTTTCGCATTTTTTCATTGGTGGTTACAATCGAGATCAATTCTTATCCGCATTGACTGAGATCAAGGAGTCCATGGATGCCTGATGTATCGCTGCCGCCAGCTTCGCTTGCCAGTGACATACATGGTCTCTACCGTGATCACAGCCAGTGGTTGCTGGGCTGGCTACGCAGACGGTTGGGCGATAGGGAACGTGCGGCCGACATCACCCAAGATACCTTCGTGCGCTTGATCAGCAGCGCAATGAACCGTGTACCACGAGAGCCACGTAGCTACCTCGCGACGGTTGCCAAGCGACTGATGATCGACCAGTTACGACGACACCAGCTTGAGCAAGAGTATCAAGAGTACTTGGCTAATGAGCCGCAAGCGCAGGCGTGCTCCCCGGAGCACCGCCTGATCATTCTCGAGACGCTGATGCAGCTGGATGCGATGCTCGACGGCCTGGGGAGCAAAGTACGCCAGGCGTTCTTCTACGTTCAGCTCGACGGCATGAGCTACGCCGAAGTTTCAGCACGCCTTCAGGTATCCGTCAGCTCGGTGACCAAGTACATGGCAAAAGCTACCGAACAGTGCCTGTTCTTCGAGCTGGACGCTGAAGCGTGAGCTTGTCGGATCGCCACCTGGCACTGCGTGCGGCAGCCCAGTGGCATGCCGGGCTAGGTGCCGCGCCGGAGTGCTTGGAGACTCGAAGGCAACAACAGGACTGGCTTCGACTCGACCCGCTGCATCAGTGGGCATGGGCAAGGGTCGAACGGTTACAGGTCAGCTTGAATAACGTGCCCGGTACGCTGGCTCGGCAAACCTTGAGCGGTACCCCGAGTATCATGGGGCGACGCACAATCCTCAGCGGGATGTTGCTTGGCCTGTGCACGGTGCCCCTGCTCGGTGGCGCCTATCTGCAGTCGAACGAGTGGTTTGCCGACCTTCGCACTCGTGTAGGTGAACGTCGAAATGTGACCCTGGCGGACGGCACCCAACTGTCTCTGAATACGGCTTCCGCGGTAGACATCCGCTACGACGCACGACAACGACTGATCGTATTGCACGCCGGCGAAATCCTGATCGAAACCGCAGCCGACGCACGTCCTTTGCTGGTACGCAGCCCACAGGGGGAGATGCGCGCCTTGGGCACCCGCTTCAATGTCCGCCTGTTTGCCCAGCACACCCGGCTGACAGTGCTGGAACACGCTGTGGCGGTACAAAACGCGAGTGTCGCCGGCCCGGTCATCGTCGATGCCGGCCTGGAAATGGACTTCGATGACGGGCCGCTGGGCGCCCCACGGCCTGCCGACATCAGCCAAAGTGAATGGAGCCAAGGCCGCTTGGTAGTAGACGGGTGGCGACTTGACCGCACCTTGCGGGAGCTAGAGCGTTATCGGCCCGGCTTCATACGGTGCACTGACGCGGTGGCAGGGGTGAGGGTTTCCGGGGTCTTCCCGCTGGACGATACGGACCGGACCTTGCAGGTCATCGCCCAGGCGCTGAAGCTGAAAATGGAGACACGCACCCGTTTTTGGGTTCGTTTTTCGTAGGCCGCACAAAAATAATCACAATGTCATTGTAGGTTTTCATAACTCGTCCGTGCTCTCTCTTCAAACCGCCTGCTAATGGCACTTGAAGGAGTAGTCATGCCCCGCCTCGCCCAAGCCGCTAACCCGCAAAAACGATCACTGCCCAGTTTAGTGCTCGGTGTTGCAGTCGTTGTCCAAACAGGGTTCATTCAGCCGCTTGTCTTCAGCGCCAGCCAGGCGCATGCCGAACAACCGACTCAGACCTACCTTATTGCCCCCGGCCCTCTGGGCGCGGCATTGAACCAGTTCGCACGCGCCTCCGGGGTCGTGCTGTCGTTCGAGACCGCGTTGACCGATGGCAGCCAGACGTCAGGCTTGCAGGGGCCCTACAGTGTGGAGCAAGGTTTTGCCGTGCTGCTCCAGGGAACAGGGCTCGAAGTACTGAAATCTGGCGACAACTATCTATTGACGAAAAAAGTCGGTACTGATTCCGCGTTGCAACTTGGTGCAACCAACGTCAGTGCCAATGAGCTGGTGGGCGCTTCGGAAGGGACTGGTTCCTACACCACAGGTTCGGCGCAGACAGCCACCAAGCTGCCGTTATCCCTGCGCGAGACGCCGCAGTCGGTCACGGTGATGACACGCCAGCGTCTCGATGATCAGGACATCGATGACATCAACGATGTGGTACAGAACACGCCGGGCCTGACCCTTCGTCGCACCGGGCCGAACCGCTCTTCGTACTATGCCCGCGGTTTCGCCCTGGACAACATCATGTACGACGGCCTGCCCACTAGCCTGGACAGCTCGCAGGTATCCCAGGACCTGCTGTCGGCCGATATGGCCATGTACGACCGTGTCGAAGTGGTGCGCGGCGCTACTGGCCTGACGCAAGGGGCTGGCAACCCATCGGCAGCGCTCAACCTGATTCGCAAGCGGCCGACCCACGAGTTCCAGGCCAGTATCGAAGGCAGCGCCGGAAGTTGGGACCGCTACCGCGCACAGACAGACATCTCCGGCCCGCTTAACGATACTGGTAGCCTGCGTGGCCGCATGGTCGCTGCCTACCGCAACGAGAATAGCTTCCGCGACGACCTCGAAAACGAACGCAACCTGTTCTATGGCATCCTCGAGGCCGATCTCAACGACAGCACCACCCTGACCTTGAGTGCTTCGCGTCAGCAGGACAACTACAACGGCAACGGCTGGACCGGCATACCCACGGGCTTTAACGGCGAAGACCTGGGGCTTTCTCGCTCCACCACCCTGAGCAACGACTGGGAATACTGGAACAAAGTCACCACCACCAGCTATGCGGCCCTGGAGCACGTGTTGGATAACGGCTGGAAACTCAACTTCGCCGCGACCAAGACCTGGGCAGACCTAGACATGCTTGGCACTTATCTGGTCGCCGTCCCTGCCACCGGGGTCTACAACCAGTTCGTTGGTGCCGGCCACTACCGCGAAAGTCAGAACAGTTTCGATGCCTATTCCAGCGGCCCATTCAACTTCGCAGGCCGCGAACACGAACTGGTGCTCGGCGCCAGCCATCGTCGCGTAGTACTCAATGGCGATGTGCCCAGCAACATCCTGCTCAAAGGCAACATCGATATCTACAACTGGGACTCGGGTGCAACGCCGAAGCTGCCCAGCCAGACCAAGTACGGCTGGCAGAATACCAACGCCAAGCTGAACAGCGCCTATGCGGCCACCCGCCTGAGCCTGGCCGACCCCTTGAAACTGGTCATCGGTAGTCGCCTGGATTGGTACGACAACGTCACCACCAACCCCTACCGCAACACTGAGTCGCATCTGCAGGTCACTCGCCACGTGACCAAGTACGCCGGACTGATCTATGACCTAGACGCTCATCATTCTGTGTACGTGAGCTACACCGATATCTTCAAGCCGCAGAGTTACGTCGATGCCAGTGGCGGGATCATCGCGCCCATCACCGGCAAAAACTATGAACTAGGCATAAAAGGTGAGTACTTCGATGGCGCCTTGAACGCCTCGGCGGCGATCTTCCAGATCGACCAGGAAAACCGCGCCAAGTCCGTGACCGATCGCGATCTATGCCCGACCTATCCGACCACCGCCTGCTACGAAGCGTCGGGCAAGGTCCGTAGCAAGGGTATCGAGCTGGAAGTTCAAGGCCAGTTGACACCCAACTGGGAGCTGGCGGCCGGGTATACCTTCACCGAGGCGAAATACGTCAAGGACAGCAACGCAGCCAATGAAGGGCGACTGTTCGATACCGACATCCCGCGTCACCAGTTCAAGATGAGCACCACCTACCACCTGCCTGGGCGATGGAACAAATGGCGCGTGGGCAGCTCGCTGTATGCGCAGAACCGTATCTACAACACCAACGCCACAAAGACGTTCATCATCGAACAGGAGGGCTACGCCCTGGTCGATTTCATGATCGGTTTCAAACCGACCAAACACATTGACACCCAGTTGAACCTGCACAATGCGTTCGACAAATCCTACTACAACTCCTTCAGCAACACGGTGACAGTACCAAGCAGCGTGTACGGCGATCCGCGTAATCTGATGCTGTCTGTAAAGTACTTATTCTAAACTTATGGACTCGACCCATTCGCGACGGCGGAGCTTTGCTTGCGGCTACCTATAGGTAGAGCTGTACTGAAGCGCGGTAACCTCCCAAAGCATTCGTTGACACGGCGAGGTGGCGTCACGCCAGCTTCGCTGCCAGCTCCTCCGCCGTAATGTTGGAATATCGCTTCAGCATGTTCACCTCCCGGTGCCCTGTCACGCTTGCCAGCTCAATCAGGTTCGGCAGCTTGGTCGCGAGCCTGCATGTAGCCTCATGCCGTAGATCGTGGAAACGCAGGTCGACCAGAAAGTCCTCCTGCGGCGCCACACATGCCTGATCGCAGTCGGCCAAGTATTTTGAGCGCGCGCGCTCCAGCCCCCGCACAACAGCTTTTTTGAGAGCATCAGTGGTGGTTGGGAATACTCGACCGCACAGGGAGCCGGTAGTCCTCTCAACAGTTTGATGGCGTTCGGTGAGAGCGGAATCGTCCTCGGCAGTCCATTCTTGGTCGCCGGTAAATGTGCGGTCCGGCGGTTCAGGTTCACGTGTTTCCAGCGCAGCTCGAAAATCTCGCCACGACGCATTGCTGTCTCGATCGCTAATTGGACGATGGGGCGTATTCGAGGGTTGTGAGAGGCATCAGCATAAGTCCCGTTCGCACGACGTTCGCAAAGCTCCAGCGCGCTGAGGATGTATTGCTCTTCTACCGGATCAAGCCGCCGCGAGCGTTCGTTGTTGTAGCTCGGGCGGCTCACTATCCTCACTGGATTCTCCGCTAGATGAATACCCCACTTGCGGCGGGCGACCTCGATCATACATTGGAACAAAGCAAGTTCACGCTTAACGGTATTACCTTTTCGGATCTTCAACCGCTCGTCACGGTAGCGGGCAAAGTCGGAGGAGGTGAGGGTAGCGACGATACGTGTCGCCAGCGGATAACGCTTAAGCGCTTCGAGTCGTTTGATTTCCGAGTACGCACCTTTGTGCTTCGGAACGATCTCGGAGATATAGCGATCAATGAGCTGATGAAAGGCGGTACGTTCAGCCTCGACCCGAGAGACAAAGATGCCTAGGTCGATTTCGCTTTCGATCATGAGTGCCCAGGCTTGGGCATCAGCTTTCGTTTCGAAGGTTTTGCGCTGGGCTGGATAGCCCTTACGGCGATTTGCGCTTCCCACTGATACTCGCCACGATTCCTGATTGTTGCCATTTCGACCATCCCCGCCACACTTGAGTGTGGCAAATTGTGGCAAAAACGACTTTCAGGACTAGGACAGGTTTCTGTCAGAAGCGCTAACCCCTTGTGATACAAGGGAAAGAAGATGGCGCACTCGGCGGGATTCGAACCCACGACCCCTGCCTTCGGAGGGCAGTACTCTATCCAGCTGAGCTACGAGTGCAACGGGGCACGATGATACCCATCTTGTCGGGCGACGTCCATCGCCTTGATGGGCATACGGTTTCTTCGCTGTCGCCTCGGACCGTCAGGCCGTCGGCTGACCCCCTGGAAGGCAGCCGACGACCCGAAAACCGGCCCTGCCACGGCCTCAGACCGTATGCAGGTACCAGTTGTACTCCAGGTCCGAGATCGAGTGCTCGAACTCTTCCAGCTCGCTTTCCTTGCAGGCCACGAAGATGTCGATGTACTTCGGATCGATGTACTTGTTGAGGATCTCGCTGTCGTCCAGCTCGCGCAGGGCATCGCGCAGGTTGTTCGGCAGGCTCTGCTCGAGCTGCTCGTAGGAGTTGCCCTCGATCGGCCTGCCCGGGTCGATCTTGTTGGTCAGGCCGTGGTGCACCCCTGCCAGCACCGCGGCCATCATTAGGTACGGGTTGGCGTCCGCGCCGGCCACGCGATGCTCGAGGCGCACCGCATCCGGGGTGCCGGTGGGCACCCGCAGGGCCACGGTGCGGTTGTCCAGACCCCAGCTCGGCGCGTTCGGCACGTAGAACTGCGCACCGAACCTGCGGTACGAGTTGACGTTCGGGCAGAGGAAAGCCATGGAGGCGGGCAGGGTCTCGAGCACACCGCCGACCGCGTGACGTAGCGCGGCGTTCTGCTCGGGATCCTCGCTGGTGAAGATGTTGTTGCCATCCTTGTCCAGCACGGAAATGTGTACATGCAGGCCGTTGCCTGCCTGGCCCGGATAGGGCTTGGCCATGAAGGTGGTGTCCATTTCATGGTCGTAGGCAATGTTCTTGATCAGGCGCTTGAGCAGCACGGCATAGTCACAGGCCTTGAGCGGGTCGGCGACGTGGTGCAGGTTGACCTCGAACTGCGCCGGAGCGCTTTCCTTGACGATCGCGTCGGCTGGAATGCCTTGTTCCTTGGCCCCCTCAAGGATGTCCTGGAGGCAGTCGGCGTATTCATCCAGGTCGTCGATCAGGTAGACCTGGGTGGATTGCGGGCGTTTGCCGGAAATCGGCGAGCGAGGCGGCTGAGGCCGGCCGTTCACGTTTTCCTGATCGATCAGGTAGAACTCCAGTTCGAACGCGGCGCAGATGGTCAGGCCCATTTCGTCGAACTTGCTCACGACCTGACGCAGCACTTCGCGCGGGTCGGCGAAGAACGGCGTGCCCTCGAGCTCATGCATGGTCATCAGCAGCTGCGCGGTGGGGCGTTTCTGCCAGGGTTCGTTGGACAACGTACCTGGGATCGGATAGCAGATGCGATCGGCATCGCCGATGTCCAGGCCCAGCCCGGTACTCTCGACGGTGGAGCCGTTGATGTCGAGGGCGAAAAGCGAGGCCGGCAGGTTGATACCTTTCTCGTATACCTTGTGGAGGCTGGTACGCTCGATGCGCTTGCCGCGCACCACGCCATTCATATCTGCGATCAGAAGGTCAACGTAGAGAACCTCGGGATGTTCCTTGAGGAACGCGTTCGCTTCGTTAAGCTGAACGGCACGCGGGGGTACCGACATGATGCAACACCTTTGTTGTTAAAAATATCAATCAAACGGGGCTTGCCAGTCCAGTCAATCGGAAAGCACTCGCCAAGTCAAGCCAGCGCCATGATGCCCTGAAATGGCATGCAAGTGGCATTTTTGCCGCAATTTGGGGCATCCGCAAGGCACCTGCCGAAGCGCTCTTGAAGAGTCCGCTTTGGGCGTAATCTATTTTTTACGCAATAGTTGTCTAAAAAAATGAACAAGGCTAAGCTCCAGTACGACCCATAACATCAATAATATCGGGGGTTGCATGTTTCGCCCGTCTTCGTCGGAAAAAGCCGTTTGCATCAGGCAGTCCGGTCGCTTGCGCCTGGCTGTCGCGACTCCGCAGTGTCGTTTTGGCAGGCTGGTCATGCCCGTGCTTGCCGCTGTCATGCACACCGCCATCGCGCCGGGGCGTAGCAGTTTACTGCACACCTGTACCCGTTTTCGTGGCGCGCCCGAATCTTCCCTTTCGTCCTCAGTCTATCTGGCGGTCCAGTGCCAGGAGCACTTTGCTTTCGTCATGTGCTCCATCCAGAATCAAGACAAAGGCAGGCCCCGCCCTGCTGGTCTGCCAGGCCAGCATCGGTCGATGCCTGCCGTCAGCAGCGCCCGGCCCGTGCGGGCCGGGTCAAATGACCACCTGAGGTACTTATGAGCACCAACCTCGACCAGCTCACCGATTGGTTGAAAGAGCACAAGATCACCGAAGTGGAGTGCCTGATCAGCGACTTGACCGGCATCACCCGCGGCAAGATTTCGCCTACCAACAAGTTCATCGCCGAGAAAGGCATGCGGCTGCCGGAAAGCGTCCTGCTGCAGACGGTCACCGGCGACTATGTGGATGACGACATCTACTACGAGCTGCTCGACCCGGCCGATATCGACATGATCTGCCGTCCCGATGAATCCGCGGTGTTCCTAGTGCCCTGGGCGATCGAGCCGACCGCCCAGGTGATCCACGACACCTACGACAAGAAGGGCAACCCGATCGAGCTGTCGCCGCGCAATGTCCTCAAGAAGGTACTTAAGCTCTACGCCGACAAGGGCTGGCAGCCCATCGTCGCGCCGGAAATGGAGTTCTACCTGACCAAGCGCAGCGAGGATCCGGATTTTCCGCTGCAACCGCCAGTGGGCCGTTCCGGTCGGCCGGAAACCGGTCGCCAGTCGTTCTCGATCGAGGCAGCCAACGAATTCGACCCCCTGTTCGAGGATGTCTATGACTGGTGCGAGCTGCAGCAGCTCGACCTCGACACCCTGATCCACGAAGACGGCACGGCGCAGATGGAGATCAACTTCCGTCATGGCAATGCCCTGCACCTGGCCGACCAGATCCTGGTCTTCAAGCGCACCATGCGCGAGGCGGCGCTCAAGCACAACGTGGCCGCCACCTTCATGGCCAAGCCCATGACCGGCGAGCCAGGCAGCGCGATGCACATGCACCAGAGCGTGATCGACCTCGCTACCGGCAAGAACATCTTCTCCAATGAAGACGGCAGCATGAGCGAGCTGTTCCTGCACCACATCGGCGGGCTGCAGAAGTTCATTCCCGAGGCCCTGCCGCTGTTCGCGCCCAACGTCAACTCGTTCCGCCGGTTCCTGCCCGACACCTCGGCGCCAGTCAACGTCGAATGGGGCGAGGAGAACCGCACCGTGGGCCTGCGCGTGCCCGATGCCGGGCCGCAGAATCGCCGGGTGGAAAACCGCCTGCCGGGCGCCGACGCCAACCCCTACCTGGCCATCGCTGCCAGCTTGCTGTGTGGCTACATCGGCATGGTCGAGGGCATCGCGGCCAGCGCCCCGGTCCAGGGGCGTGGCTACGAGCGACGCAATCTGCGCCTGCCCTTGACCATCGAGGATGCCCTCGAGCGCATGGAGCAAAGCCGGGCGCTCGAGCAATACCTGGGCAAGAAATTCATCTGCGGCTATGTCGCGACCAAGCGTGCCGAACATGAAAACTTCAAACGCGTGATCAGTTCCTGGGAGCGCGAATTCCTGCTGTTCGCAGTGTGATCAACCTGCGGCCGCCTGGGCGGCCGCCGGCCATCGGAGAGCCTCATGAGCGTCAACAATCCACAGACACGTCAATGGCAGTCCCTGAGCGGCGAGCACCACCTGGCGCCTTTCAGCGACTACAAGCAACTGAAGGAAAAAGGCCCGCGCATCATCACCAAGGCCCAAGGTGTGCATTTGTGGGACAGCGAGGGGCAGATGATTCTCGATGGCATGGCCGGCCTTTGGTGCGTGGCGGTCGGTTACGGTCGCGAGGAGCTGGTCCAGGCGGCAGAGAAGCAGATGCGCGAGCTGCCTTATTACAACCTGTTCTTCCAGACCGCCCACCCACCGGCGCTGGAGCTGGCCAAGGCCATCGTCGACATCGCGCCCAAGGGCATGAGCCATGTGTTCTTCACCGGCTCCGGTTCCGAAGGCAACGATACGGTACTGCGCATGGTCCGCCACTATTGGGCACTCAAGGGCAAGCCGGGCAAGCAGACGCTGATCGCACGGCACAATGGCTACCATGGTTCGACGGTGGCCGGTGCCAGCCTGGGCGGCATGAGCGGCATGCACGAGCAGGGCGGCTTGCCGATCCCGGGCATCGCGCACATTGCGCAGCCCTACTGGTATGGCGATGGCGGCGACATGACGCCAGAAGCGTTCGGCATCTGGGCCGCCGACCAGCTGGAACGCAAGATCCTCGAGCTTGGCGAGGACCAGGTCGCTGCGTTCATCGCCGAGCCCATCCAGGGCGCCGGTGGGGTGGTCATTCCGCCAGAAACCTATTGGCCGCGAATCAAGGAAATCCTCGCCAAGTACGACATCCTGTTCGTCGCCGACGAGGTGATCTGCGGCTTCGGTCGTACCGGCGAGTGGTTCGGCTCGGACTACTACGATCTGCAGCCGGACCTGATGACCATCGCCAAGGGGCTGACTTCGGGGTACATCCCCATGGGCGGTGTGATCGTGCGGGATACGGTCGCCCAGGTCCTGGCCGAAGGCGGCGATTTCAATCACGGCTTCACCTACTCCGGCCATCCGGTAGCTGCGGCCGTCGGCCTGGAAAACCTGCGTATCCTGCGCGAGGAGAACATCGTCGAACATGCTCGAACGCATACGGCACCGTATTTGCAAGCGCGTCTGCGTGAGCTGCAGGACCACCCGTTGGTGGGCGAGGTGCGCGGTCTGGGTCTGCTCGGGGCGATCGAACTGGTACGCGACAAGGCCACCCGCAGCCGCTACGAGGGCAGGAACCTGGGCATGGTCTGTCGCAACTTCTGTTTCGACAACGGCCTGATCATGCGCGCCGTGGGGGACACCATGATCATCGCGCCGCCGTTGGTCATCAGCCACCAGGAGATCGACGAGCTGGTGGAAAAGGCGCGCAAGTGTCTCGACCTGACGTACGAAACGGTCAAGTGACGGTCTGCTAGGCTGGCAAGGTGACATTAAGTCGTGGCAAGGCTCTGCTTTTCTTGAAACAGCGCCTTGTAACTTGCCAGACTACCGATCGTTTCAGTCGACCGGCACCTGTCACTGTGGGACCTGGCTGCTGAACAGAAGGCTTGATGATAAATTCTGGAGCATTACGCATGAAGAAAATGGGCAAGACGCTGCTGGCCGCCGCCTTGATGGGCGCGGTGGCGACCGCTGTTCAGGCTGAAGACAAGGTGTTGAACGTCTACAACTGGTCGGACTATATCGCGCCGGACACCATCGCCAAGTTCGAAAAGCAGACCGGTATCAAGGTCAAGTACGACGTCTTCGACAGCAACGAAACCCTGGAAGCCAAACTCCTGGCCGGCAGGTCCGGCTACGACATCGTCGTGCCTTCCAACAACTTCCTCGCCAAGCAGATCAAGGCGGGCGTGTATGAAGAGCTCGACCGCTCCAGGCTGCCCAACTGGAAGAATCTCGACGAAGACCTGCTCAAGGCCGTCGGTGATGCCAGCGACCCGGGCAACAAGCACGCCTTCCCCTACATGTGGGGATCGATCGGCATCGGCTACAACCCGGAGAAGGTGAAGGCCGCGCTGGGCGTGGACAAGATCGACTCGTGGGACGTGGTCTTCAAGCCGGAGAACATCGCCAAGCTCAAGAGCTGCGGCGTGAGCTTCCTCGACGCGCCGACCGAGATGCTTCCGGCCGCGCTGCACTACCTGGGCAAGCCTAGCAACAGCACGAGCAAGGAAGACCTCAAGGCAGCCGAGGACCTGTTCCTCAAGATCCGTCCTTCGATCACCTACTTCCACTCTTCCAAGTACATCGGCGACCTGGCCAACGGCAACATCTGCGTGGCCGTCGGTTACTCGGGCGACCTGGAACAGTCCAAGGCACGTGCCCACGAGGCCGGTGACAAGGTCAAGCTGGACTACATCATTCCGAAAGAAGGCGCCGGTACCTTCTACGACATGGTCGCCATGCCGAAGGATGCCGAGCACAAGGAAGCCGCCTACAAGTTCATGGACTTCCTGATGCAACCGCAAGTCATGGCCGAGATCACCAATGCCGTGCGCTTCCCGAACGGCAACAAGGCCGCGACCGCGTTCGTCGACAAGGACATCACCAGCGATCCGAGCATCTATCCGCCAGCCGAAGTGAAGAAGCAGCTGTACGCGATCGCCGCACCGGAAGCGGCCGCCCAGCGCGTCATCACTCGCAGCTGGACCAAGATCAAGGCGGGCAAGTAAGCCTTTGTAGCGGTCCCTGGGCCGGGATTGCCCGGTCCAGGGCTTGAGCAGGACAAATAAGTTTGCGGCATAGAGGCTGCGAAGGTAAGTTGCGCGCCGGTTTAGCGTGTGCGGCAGCGTCCGGCCGTTATCACGGGTACATAAAGTGAGGACCACCCCTTGTCCATATCTGCATTTCGCAAGGCCATCCTGGCCGGAGCGGGTCTGACGCTGGCTCTCGGCGTCCAAGCGGCGCCCACGGTGCACATCTACAACTGGTCCGACTACATCGGCCCGACGACGCTGGCCGACTTCGAGAAGGAAACCGGCATCAAGGCGCAGTACGACGTCTTCGACTCCAACGAAACCCTGGAAGGCAAGCTGCTGGCCGGTCGTACCGGCTATGACGTGGTCGTGCCGTCCAATCACTTCCTCGGCAAGCAGATCAAGGCCGGCGCTTTCATGAAGCTCGACCGCGGCCTGCTGCCCAACCATGGCAATCTCGATCCGGCGCTGATGAAGCGCCTGGAGCGCAACGATCCGGGTAACCAGTACGCGGTGCCGTACCTGTGGGGCACCAATGGCATCGGCTACAACGTCGAGAAGGTCAAGGCGGCCCTGGGGGTCGACAAGATCGATTCCTGGGCCGTGCTGTTCGAGCCGGAGAACATGAAGAAGCTTTCCAGCTGCGGCGTGGCCTTCCTCGACTCGGCCGATGAAATGCTGCCGGCGGTGCTGAACTACCTGGGCCTCGATCCCAACAGCAGCAACCCCAAGGACTACCAGAAAGCCGAGCGGAAGCTGCTCGCCGTGCGCCCCTACGTCACCTATTTCCATTCGTCCAAGTACATCTCGGACCTGGCCAACGGCAATATCTGCGTGGCTGCCGGTTTCTCCGGCGACGTGTTCCAGGCCAAGGCCCGCGCGGAAGAAGCCGGCAAGGGCGTCGAGCTGGCCTACGCGATTCCCAAGGAAGGCGGCAACCTCTGGTTCGACGTGCTGGCGATCCCCAAGGACTCCGCGCACGCGGAGCAGGCGCATGCCTTCATTAACTATCTGTTGAAACCTGAAGTCATCGCGCAGGTCAGCGACTATGTCGGTTATGCCAACCCCAACCCCAAGGCGGGCGACCTGATGGATCAGGATGTGCGCAACGACGAGGCGGTCTATCCGCCGCAGGACGTGCTGGACAGGATGTTCGTCAACGCCGAGTTGCCACCCAAGGTGCAACGACTGATGACCCGCAGCTGGACCAAGGTCAAGTCAGGCAAGTAATCATCCAGGCCCGTCGCCGCAGAGGCGGGCCATAGCAAATTTGTTGGGAGTTTCATTCATGGCAGTTGCCTCCGGTGCCTCCAAGAACGCCCTCGAAGCTGGCCAGCCGCCCAAGCAGGTGCTGATCAAGATCGACCGGGTCACCAAGAAGTTCGACGAAACCGTCGCGGTCGATGATGTCTCGCTGGAAATCCGCAAGGGCGAGATCTTCGCCCTGCTGGGCGGCTCCGGCTCCGGAAAATCGACGCTGCTGCGGATGCTGGCCGGCTTCGAGCGGCCGACCGAAGGGCGGATTTTGCTCGATGGCGTGGATATCACCGACCTGCCGCCGTACGAGCGGCCGATCAACATGATGTTCCAGTCCTATGCCTTGTTCCCGCACATGACCGTGGAGCAGAACATCGCCTTCGGCCTGCAGCAGGACAAGATGCCCAAAGCCGAGATCCAGGCGCGGGTGGCGGAGATGCTCAAGCTGGTGCACATGACCCAGTACGCCCGGCGCAAACCGCACCAGCTGTCCGGTGGCCAGCGTCAGCGTGTGGCCCTGGCGCGCTCATTGGCCAAGCGCCCCAAGCTGCTGCTGCTCGACGAGCCTATGGGTGCGCTGGACAAGAAGCTGCGTTCGCAGATGCAACTGGAGCTGGTGGAAATCATCGAGCGGGTCGGCGTGACCTGCGTGATGGTGACCCACGACCAGGAAGAGGCCATGACCATGGCTCAGCGCATCGCCATCATGCATCTGGGCTGGATCGCCCAGATCGGCAGCCCGGTGGATGTCTACGAGACGCCGACCAGCCGCCTGGTCTGCGAGTTCATCGGCAACGTCAACCTGTTCGAAGGCGAAGTCGTCGACGACGCCGAGGGCCACGCGCTGATCGCCAGCCCTGAGCTGGAGCGCAACATCTTCGTCGGCCACGGCGTGTCCACCTCGGTCGAGGACAAGCACATCACCTACGCGCTGCGTCCGGAGAAGCTGCTGGTCACCACCGAGCAGCCGACCGACGACTACAACTGGTCACGGGGCAAGGTACACGACATCGCCTACCTCGGTGGGCACTCGGTGTTCCACGTGCAGCTGCCTGGCGGCAAGATCGTCCAGTCGTTCGTGGCCAACGCCGAACGCCAGGGCGCCCGTCCGACCTGGGGCGACCAGGTGTTCGTCTGGTGGGAGAACGACAGCGGCGTGGTACTGCGCTCATGAAGATCCGCAAGCTCAAGCGAGCGCTTCACCGGATCACGCCCGGCGGTCGCCACCTGGTGATCGGCGTCCCGTTCATCTGGCTGTTCCTGTTCTTCCTGTTGCCGTTCTTCATCGTCCTTAAGATCAGCTTCGCCGAAGCCGACGTGGCGATCCCGCCGTACACGGAGATCTACAGCTACGTCGAGGACAAGGTCCAGCTGGTGCTCAACCTGGCGAACTATGGCCTGCTCACCGAGGACGAACTGTATCTGTCGGCGTACCTCGGATCGCTGCAGATCGCTTTCTTCAGTACCTTGCTCTGCCTGCTGATCGGCTACCCCATGGCCTATGCCATCGCCAACGCGCGCAAGGAAAGCCAGACCGTGCTGCTGCTGCTGATCATGATGCCGACCTGGACGGCGATTCTGATCCGGGTCTATGCCTGGATGGGCATCCTCAGCAACAACGGGCTGCTCAACAGCTTCCTCATGTGGCTGGGCCTGATCGATCAGCCGCTGCAGATCCTCAACACCAACCTGGCGGTGTACATCGGCGTGGTCTATTCCTATCTGCCGTTCATGATCCTGCCGTTGTACGCGAACCTGGTGAAGCATGATCCAAGTCTGCTGGAGGCTGCCTCCGACCTTGGCTCGAGTACCTTCAACAGCTTCTGGAAGATCACCGTGCCGCTGTCGAAGAACGGCATCATCGCCGGCTGCATGCTGGTGTTCATCCCGGTGGTCGGCGAGTTCGTCATTCCCGAATTGCTGGGCGGTCCGGAAACCTTGATGATCGGCAAGGTGTTGTGGCAGGAGTTCTTCAACAACCGCGACTGGCCGGTAGCTTCCGCCCTGGCGGTGGTGATGCTGGCGATCCTGATCATCCCCATCCTGCTGTTCAACCGCAGCCAGGCCAAAGAGATGGAGAGCAAGGCATGAAGCGCTTCGGATTCTCCAAGCTGATGCTCGTGCTCGGCTTGCTGTTCATCTACCTGCCGATGCTGATCCTGGTGATCTATTCGTTCAACGCCTCCAAGCTGGTGACCGTGTGGGGCGGCTGGTCGGTGAAGTGGTACGTCGGCTTGCTCGACAACACCCAGCTGATGGGTTCGGTGATGCGCTCGCTGGAAATCGCCCTGTACACGGCGATCGCCGCCGTGGCGCTGGGCACCCTGGCCGCCTTCGTCCTGACCCGGATCAGCCGGTTCAAGGGGCGCACGTTGTTCGGCGGCCTGGTCACCGCGCCACTGGTCATGCCCGAGGTGATCACCGGTCTGTCGCTGCTGCTGCTGTTCGTGGCCATGGCGCAGACGATCGGCTGGCCGCAGGAGCGCGGGGTCGTGACCATCTGGATCGCCCACACCACCTTCTGCTCGGCCTATGTGGCGGTGGTGGTGTCGGCGCGCCTGCGCGAGCTGGACCTGTCGATCGAGGAGGCGGCCATGGACCTTGGCGCGCGCCCATGGAAGGTATTCTTCCTGATCACCATCCCGATGATCGCGCCTTCGCTGGCCGCGGGCGGCATGATGTCCTTCGCCCTGTCGCTGGACGACCTGGTACTGGCGAGCTTCGTCTCCGGACCGGGCTCGACGACCCTGCCGATGGAAGTGTTCTCTGCCGTGCGCCTGGGCGTGAAACCGGAGATCAACGCGGTGGCCAGCCTGATCCTGCTGTCGGTATCGCTGGTGACCTTCCTGGTCTGGTACTTCAGCCGCCGGGCCGAAGAGCGCCGCCGCCGGGCCATTCAGCAGGCGATCGAAGAAGGCGCCGCGGCGCACTTCGTCCAGCCGGCGCAGGCCAAGCGTGCGGAACAGGTGTCCGCGTGATCGCTTGAGCCGTTGAGGCCCATCGTGGCCATGGTTGCAGGGCCGCCTACGCCGCCCTGCAAACATCCATTGCTCAACACCGACGCTACCCCTCGCTTTGTCCCTCGCGGAACCCTGACCCGCTATCATCAGTCCATCTTCAGATCATCGATACCTGCAAGGAGCTGGCATGACGGTAGCGCGTACGCTATGGGGCATGGGCCTCGGGGTACTGTTCGTGCTGACCGGCTGCGACAAGCAGGCTGCCGAACCACAACATCCACGAGTTGGCGTGATGCAGGCCGAGTCGGGCAATTTCGCCGCCGCGGCCACGCTCACTGGGGACATCCAGGCGCGGGTCCAGACCGACCTTTCATTTCGCGTCGGTGGCAAGATCATCTCCCGCGAGGTCGACGTCGGCGATCATGTCAAGGCCCGGCAGGTACTGGCCAGGCTCGATCCCAAGGACCTGCGCAACAATGTCGCCTCCGCCAAGGCCGAGGTGTTCGCGGCCCAGGCCCGGGTCACCCAGTCCAGTGCCGCGTTCGTGCGCCAGCAGAAACTGCTGCCCAAGGGCTACACCAGCAAAAGCGAATACGATTCGGCCGAAGCGGCACTGCGCAGCAGCCAGAGCGCGCTGAAGGCTGCCCAGGCCCAGTTGGCCAATGCTCAGGAACAACTTGGCTACACCGCGCTGGTCTCCGAGGCCGGTGGCGTCATCACCGCCCGCCAGGCCGAGGTGGGGCAGGTGGTGCAGGCCACCGTGCCGATCTTCAGCCTGGCGCGCGATGGCGAGCGCGACGCGGTGTTCAATGTCTACGAGTCACTGTTGCTATCGCAGCCGAGCGACAAGACGGTCGTGGTCAGCCTGCTCGACGACCCGAGCGTGCGCGCCGAGGGTCGTGTCCGCGAGATCACCCCGACGGTCTCTGCGCAGAGCGGTACGGTGCAGGTCAAGGTCGCCCTGCGCGATGTGCCCGAACGCATGCACCTGGGCTCGCCGGTGATCGCGACCACTAACGGTCAAGGCAGGCCCAGCATCGAGCTGCCTTGGTCGGCCCTGAGCAAAACCGTGCACAAGCCAGCGGTATGGGTGGTTGGCGATGGCGACAAGGTCGAGCTGCGCGAAGTGCGGGTAGCGCGTTACCTGACCGGCAGCATCGTCATCGACGATGGACTGCGAGGGGGCGAAGAAGTGGTGGTTACCGGCGGGCAGTTGCTCCATCCTGGCATGCAGGTCGAGAAGGTGGCGGCTGGCGATGCCGAGCGGCGTGGAGGGTTGGCGCCATGATGCGGCTGGTCTGGTTGCTGGGCCTGGGGGCATGCGCGGTGCTGGCGGGGTGCTCGAAGGAGGAACAAAAAACCAGGCCGGTGCGGCCGGTGCTTTCCGTGACGGCCGAGTCGCAGGTGCAGTCCCAGCTGGGCCGGTTCGCCGGCACGATCCAGGCTCGCTACGAAAGTACCTTGGGTTTCCGGGTACCTGGACGTATTGCCCGGCGCTGGGTCGATGTCGGTGACCGGGTCAAGGCCGGCCAGGTACTGGCTTCGCTCGACCCGACCGACCAGCAGAACCAGCTGCGCGCGGCCGAAGGTGACCTGGCGCGGGTCCAGGCGCAATGGATCAACGCCCAGGCCAATGCCCGGCGCCAGCAGGAACTGTATGATCGCGGCGTGGGCGCGCAGGCGCAGCTGGACATCGCGCAGACCGACTTCAAGACCGCCAACGCCTCCCTGGAGCAGGCACGCTCCTCCGTCAGCCAGGCCCGGGACCAGCTGAGCTACAGCGAGCTGCGCAGCGACCACGCCGCCATCGTGACCGCCTGGCAAGCCGAGGCCGGCCAGACGGTCGCCGCCGGACAGGCCGTGGTGACCCTGGCGCGCCCCGATATCATGGAGGCGGTCATCGACCTGCCTGCCTCGCTTGCCGAGCAACTGGCGCCCGACCTGGTCTTCACCGTGGCGTCGCAGCTCGAACCGGATATCGCGACCACCGCCACCTTGCGCGAACTCGAACCGCAGGCCGATGCCACGACCCGCACGCGCCGTGCACGCCTGACGCTGGCCGAGACGCCGCAGGCCTTCCACCTGGGCACGGCAATCAGTGTCCGGCTGACTTCGGCCGTCTCGCCGCGTACCCAGCTGCCCGCCACCGCCCTGCTCGAGCGCGATGGCAAGACCCAGGTCTGGATCGTCGATCCGCAGCAGCATACCGTGGGCCTGCGCGAGGTCAGCCTCATCGAGCGGCGCGCCGACGTCATCGTCGTCGCCGCTGGCGTGCAGCCTGGCGAGCGTGTGGTGACGGCAGGCGTCAACAGCCTGGAGCAAGGACAAAAGGTCATCGTCGACGAGGAATCCACTCGATGAAAGGCAGCTTCAACCTCTCGGAATGGGCGCTGAAGCACCAGTCCTTCGTCTGGTACCTGATGTTCGTCGGCCTGCTGATGGGGGTGTTTTCCTATCTCAATCTGGGACGCGAGGAAGATCCATCCTTCACCATCAAGACCATGGTGATCCAGACCAACTGGCCCGGCGCGACCCAGGACGAGACGCTGCTGCAGGTCACCGACCGCATCGAGAAGAAGCTCGAGGAGCTGGACTCGCTCGACTATGTGAAAAGCTACACCCGGCCTGGCGAGTCCACCGTGTTCGTCTACCTGCGCGATACCACCCAGGCCGAGGACATTCCGCAGATCTGGTACCAGGTACGCAAGAAGATCCAGGATATCCGTGGCGAGTTTCCGCAAGGGATCCAGGGGCCAGGCTTCAACGACGAGTTCGGCGATGTGTTCGGCTCGATCTATGCCTTCACCGCCGATGGCTTGTCGCTGCGCCAGTTGCGTGACTATGTCGAGCAAGTCCGCGCCGAGGTGCGCCAGGTGGAGAACCTGGGCAAGGTCGAACTGGTCGGTATCCAGGATGAAGTGCTCTACCTGAACTTCTCGACGCGCAAGCTGGCGGCGCTGGGCCTCGACCAGCGCCAGGTGATGCAGGCGCTGCAAGCACAGAACGCCGTCACGCCGGCCGGGGTGATCGAAGCCGGCCCGGAGCGTATCTCGGTGCGTACCACCGGACAGTTCGCCTCGGAAAAGGACCTCGAAGCAGTCAATCTTCGCCTCGACGACCGCTTCTTCCGGCTGGCCGACATCGCCGACATCGAGCGTGGCTACCAGGACCCGCCGGCACCGATGTTCCGCTACAACGGCCAGACCGCCCTGGGCCTGGCCATTGGCATGAAGAAAGGCGGCAACATTCAGGAGTTCGGTACCGCGCTCAAGGAAAAGATGCAGCAGATCGAAGCCAGGCTGCCGGTCGGGGTGGGTGTGCATACCGTGTCCGACCAGTCCCTGGTGGTCAAGGAAGCGGTCGGCGGCTTCACCAGCGCACTGTTCGAGGCCGTGGTCATCGTGCTGGTGGTCAGCTTCGTCAGTCTCGGCATCCGGGCAGGCCTGGTGGTCGCCTGTTCGATACCGCTGGTATTGGCGATGGTGTTCGTGTTCATGGAGTACAGCGGCATCACCATGCAGCGCATCTCCCTGGGCGCGTTGATCATCGCGCTCGGCCTGCTGGTCGACGACGCGATGATCACCGTGGAAATGATGGTCACGCGCCTGGAGAAAGGCGAAAGCAAGGAGCAGGCCGCCACCTACGCCTATACCTCGACCGCCTTCCCGATGTTGACCGGGACCTTGGTGACGGTGGCCGGCTTCGTGCCGATCGGTCTCAACGCCAGTTCCGCTGGCGAGTACACCTTTACCCTGTTCGCGGTGATCGCCGTGGCGTTGCTGGTCTCCTGGGTCGTCGCGGTATTCTTCGCGCCGGTGCTGGGCGTGCATATCCTGAGCAGCAACCTGAAGAAGCACGACGAGAAGCCTGGACGCATAGGCCGGGCCTTCGAGCACAGCCTGGTATGGTGCATGCGGCATCGCTGGCTGACCATCATCGGGACGGTGCTGCTGTTCGTGCTGGCCCTGTTGAGCATGCGCTTGGTGCAGAACCAGTTCTTCCCTTCCTCGGACCGCCCGGAGATTCTAGTCGACCTGAACCTGCCGCAGAATGCCTCGATCCAGGAGACCCGGCGTGTGGTGGATCGCTTCGAGGCGACCTTGAAGGATGACGAGCAGATCGCCCACTGGAGCACCTACATAGGCCAGGGCGCGGTACGCTTCTACCTGCCGCTCGACCAGCAGCTGCAGAACCCTTACTACGCGCAGCTGGTGATCGTCAGCACCGGGCTGGAGGAACGCAACGCGCTCATCGTCAGGCTCAAGGAGCGCTTGCGCAAGGATTTCGTCGGCATCGGCAGCAACGTCCAGTCGCTGGAAATGGGCCCGCCGGTCGGCCGGCCGATCCAGTATCGCCTCAGCGGCGAGAGCATCGACCAGGTGCGCAAGCATGCGATCGAGCTGGCCACCTTGCTCGATGGCGACCCGAACATCGGCGAGATGATCTATGACTGGAACGAGCCGGGGAAGGTGCTGCGCATCGATATCGCCCAGGACAAGGCACGTCAGCTGGGGTTGTCCTCCGAGGACGTGGCCAACGTGATGAACAGCATCGTCACCGGCGCCCCGGTGACCCAGGTCAACGACGACATCTACCTGATCGATGTGGTCGCGCGTGCCCAGGACAGCGAACGTGGCTCGCCGGAGACCTTGCAGAACCTGCAGATCGTCAACCCTAGTGGCGTCTCGATTCCATTGCTGGCGTTCGCGACCGTGCGCTACGAAATGGAGCAGCCCCTGGTCTGGCGGCGTGACCGCAAGCCCACGATCACCATCAAGGCCTCGGTCAATGGCGAGATCCAGCCCACCGACCTGGTGGCCCAGCTCAAGCCGAAGATCGACGAATTCGCCAGCAAGCTGCCGGCCGGCTACCACGTGGCCACCGGTGGCACGGTGGAGGAGAGCGGCAAGGCCCAGGGGCCGATCGCCAAGGTCATTCCGTTGATGCTGTTCCTGATGGCGACCTTCCTGATGATCCAG
Source organism: Pseudomonas sp. Marseille-QA0332 (assembly GCF_054950175.1). Taxonomy (NCBI): domain Bacteria; kingdom Pseudomonadati; phylum Pseudomonadota; class Gammaproteobacteria; order Pseudomonadales; family Pseudomonadaceae; genus Pseudomonas; species Pseudomonas sp. Marseille-QA0332. Next base: position 3,216,919 of record NZ_CM143106.1, on the reverse strand, counting down.
CTGCACAGTGTGCAGAAGCTGTTCCTGGTGGTCAGCGTGGCACCGCTGGGCCTGATCGGCGTGGTCCTGGCCCTGGTGCCCACCGGCACGCCCATGGGCTTCGTGGCGATCCTCGGGGTGCTGGCGCTGATCGGCATCATCATCCGCAACTCGGTGATTCTCGTGACCCAGATCGATGCCTTCGAAGGCGAAGGCTATTCGCCCTGGCAGGCCGTCCTGGAAGCGACCAACCATCGCCGCCGGCCGATCCTGCTGACCGCCGCCGCGGCGAGCCTGGGCATGATCCCGATTGCCCGTGAAGTGTTCTGGGGACCGATGGCCTACGCCATGATCGGCGGCATCATCAGCGCCACCCTGCTGACGCTGCTGTTCCTGCCGGCGCTGTACGTGGCCTGGTACAAGATTCGCGAAACATAAGGTTGGCAGGGCGCACGCCACAAGCTCCAAGCCACGAGCCGATCGTGGTGATTTCGCCGGCGTGCTTGCCAAACGTATCACCGCGAACCACTTGCAGCTAGCAGCTTTCCTCTCGCTTTGTTATATAAAAATTCTTAAATATTATTTTTAAGAATAAGTGAGCCTGGCTACCATTGGCCGCAAGCCAGGCGTGATCCTTCCATCCTTTGCCCGGCGCTTTCAACTCCAGGGAGAACGAGCATGAGTGCATCACTGCGTAGCGTCGATGGCCAGGACGAGGCCGCCATCCTGCGGGAAATCCAGAGCGCCTTGCGCGATCTGCGGTTCGGCGCGGTGGAGATCACCGTGCATAACGCCCAGGTGGTCCAGATCGAGCGCAAGGAGAAGTTCCGCCTGCAACAGCCGGGAACCAAGTCTGGCTGAAAACGCACCACGTCCAATTAGAAAAATGCCAATCGGGAGCTTCACCATGTCCATCCGCCGTTATGCGCTCGCCGCCCTGGTCAGTGCCGTTCTCGCCGGTTCCGCGTTCGCCAGGGATCATGAACTGCTGAACGTTTCCTACGACCCGACTCGGGAGCTGTACCAGCAGTACAACGCCGAGTTCATCAGGCACTGGCAGGCGAGCCACCCGGATGACAAGGTCAAGATCCAACAGTCCCACGGTGGCTCCGGCAAGCAGGGTCGCGCGGTCATCGATGGCCTGCGCGCCGACGTGGTGACCCTGGCCCTGGCAGGGGACATCGACGAGATCGCCAAGCTCGGCAAGACCCTGCCAGCCGACTGGCAGAAACGTCTGCCGCAGGCCAGCACGCCCTATACCTCGACCATCGTCTTCCTGGTGCGCAAGGGCAACCCCAAAGGCATCAAGGACTGGGGCGACCTGATCAAGCCGGACGTCTCGGTCATCACTCCAAATCCCAAGACCTCCGGCGGTGCTCGCTGGAACTTCCTGGCCGCCTGGGCCTATGGCCTCAAGAGTGGCGGTAGCGAGGAAAAGGCCAAGGAATATGTCCAGGCGCTGTTCAAGCATGTCCCGATACTCGACACCGGCGCCCGGGGCTCGACCATCACTTTCGTCAACAACGGTCAGGGCGATGTCCTGCTGGCCTGGGAGAACGAGGCTTTTCTGGCGCTCAAGGAAGACGGCGGCGCCGAAAAGTTCGAGATCGTCGTGCCTTCGCTGTCGATCCTTGCCGAGCCGCCGGTGGCGGTGGTCGACAGGAATGCCGAGAAGAAGGGCAATACCGAGATCGCCAACGAGTACCTCAAGCACCTGTACAGCCCTGCCGGGCAGAGGATCGCCGCGGAAAACTTCTACCGTCCGCGTGACGAGAAGGTCGCGGCAGAGTTCGGCAAGCGGTTTCCCAAGCTGGAGCTGGTCGCCATCGACAAGGACTTCGGCGGCTGGAAGACTGCGCAACCGAAGTTCTTCAACGACGGCGGCGTGTTCGATCAGATCTATCAGGCACAATGAGCGTGCCTGACGGCAGCGACACCCTCCAGTAGCCTGCACCGGCCCGGGACATGTCCCGGGTTTCGTGCGTTCAACCAGGGACTTTTATGTCACGACGCATTTCCCCCGTCATACCCGGCTTCGGGCTGACGCTGGGCTACACCTTGGTGTACCTCAGCCTGATCGTTCTCATCCCGCTGGGCGCCATGTTCGTGCATGCCGCGCAGCTCACCTGGGACCAGTTCTGGGCCATCGTCAGCGCGCCGCGGGTACTCGCCGCGCTCAAGCTGAGTTTCGGCACTGCCTTGTGCGCCGCGCTCATCAACGGAGTCATCGGCACCCTGCTGGCCTGGGTGCTGGTGCGCTACGGCTTCCCAGGGCGCAAGGTCATCGACGCGATGATCGATCTGCCGTTCGCCCTGCCCACCGCCGTGGCCGGCATTGCCCTGACTGCCCTGTACGCGCCAGCGGGCTGGGTCGGCCAGTTCGCCACCGAGCTGGGCTTGAAGATCGCCTACACCCCGCTGGGCATCACCCTGGCGCTGACCTTCGTCACCTTGCCGTTCGTGGTGCGCACCGTGCAGCCGGTGCTGGCCGACATCCCGCGCGAGGTCGAGGAGGCGGCGGCCTGCCTTGGGGCGAAACCCTGGCAGGTATTTCGCCATGTACTGGCACCAGCCTTGCTGCCCGCCTGGCTGACCGGCTTCGCCCTGGCCTTCGCCCGAGGCGTCGGCGAATACGGCTCGGTGATCTTCATCGCTGGCAACATGCCGATGAAAACCGAGATCCTGCCTTTGCTGATCATGGTCAAGCTCGACCAGTACGACTACACCGGCGCCACTGCCATCGGCGTGCTCATGCTGGTCGTGTCCTTCATCCTGCTGCTGCTGATCAACCTGCTGCAGCGCCGTATCGAAACCCCTTGAAGGAGGCCCCGAGCATGTCTACGTCATCCCTTGGCGCGGCCGCCGCGGCCAACGCCGCGCGCCGTGGCAGCACTGCTTCGCGACGCGTGCTGGTCTCGCTCGCCTGGCTGGTGTTCGTGCTGTTCCTGCTGTTGCCACTGGCCATCGTGGTGTCGCAGGCCTTGAAGAGCGGTCTTGCGACCTTCTTCGAGGCGATCTTCGAGCCTGATGCCCTGGCAGCGCTGCGCCTCACCCTGCTCGCCGTGGCCATATCGGTGCCGCTGAACCTGGTGTTCGGCGTCTGCGCGGCCTGGTGCGTGAGCAAGTACGACTTCGCCGGCAAGAGTATCCTGGTCACCTTGATCGACCTGCCGTTCTCGGTCTCGCCGGTGATCGCCGGCCTGGTCTACGTCTTGATGTTCGGCGCCCAGGGCCTGCTCGGCCCTTGGCTGATCGACCACGACATCCAGATCGTCTTCGCCCTGCCGGGCATCGTCCTGGCGACCATCTTCGTCACCGTGCCGTTCGTGGCCCGCGAACTGATCCCGCTGATGCAGGAGCAAGGCACCCAGGAAGAAGAGGCCGCGCGCCTGCTGGGCGCCAACGGCTGGCAGATGTTCTGGCATGTGACCCTGCCCAACATCAAGTGGGGCCTGATCTATGGCGTGGTGCTGTGCACCGCGCGGGCGATGGGCGAGTTCGGTGCCGTGTCGGTGGTCTCCGGACATATCCGTGGAGTCACCAACACCTTGCCGCTGCATGTCGAGATCCTCTACAACGAGTACAACCATGTCGCGGCCTTCAGCGTGGCCAGCCTGCTGCTGATCCTGGCGCTGTTCATCCTGCTGCTCAAGCAGTGGAGCGAATCCCGAATCAACCGTCTGCGCCACGACGCGGCGGAGGAATGAATCATGTCGATCGAAGTTCGTAACGTCAGCAAGCGCTTCAACACCTTCCAGGCCCTGGACAACATCAACCTGGACATCAACAGCGGCGAGCTGGTGGCCTTGCTAGGCCCGTCGGGTTGCGGCAAGACCACCCTGCTGCGCATCATCGCCGGCCTGGAGACACCCGACCAGGGCAACATCGTGTTCCACGGCGAGGACGTGTCGCGTCATGACGTGCGCGATCGCAACGTCGGTTTCGTATTCCAGCATTACGCTCTGTTTCGTCACATGAGCGTGTTCGACAACGTCGCCTTCGGCCTGCGCATGAAGCCCAAGGGCGAACGGCCCAGCGAGGCCCGCATCGCCGAAAAGGTCCATGAACTGCTCGACATGGTCCAGCTCGACTGGCTTGCCGACCGTTATCCCGAACAGCTGTCCGGCGGCCAGCGCCAGCGCATTGCCTTGGCCCGGGCCTTGGCGGTCGAGCCCAAGGTGTTGCTGCTCGACGAACCCTTCGGTGCCCTCGATGCCAAGGTACGCAAGGAACTGCGTCGCTGGCTGGCGCGCCTGCACGAAGACATCAACCTGACCTCGGTCTTCGTCACCCACGACCAGGAAGAAGCCATGGAAGTGGCCGACCGGATCGTGGTGATGAACAAGGGCGTGATCGAGCAGATCGGCTCGCCAGGCGAAGTCTACGACCGGCCGGCCAACGATTTCGTCTACCACTTCCTGGGCGACTCCAACCGGCTGAGCCTGAGCGAGGATCAGCACGTGCTGTTCCGCCCGCACGAAGTGTCTTTGTCCCGCCACGAGATCGAGGGGCATCATTCGGCGCAAGTCCGCGACATCCGCCCGCTGGGCGCCACCACGCGGGTGACCCTCAAGGTCGCAGGGCAGAACGAGCTGATCGAGGCCGAAGTGGTCAAGGACCATGACAGCCTGAGCGGGCTGGCGCGAGGCGAGACGCTGTTCTTCAAGCCGAAGGTGTGGCAAAAGATGGTGGATATCTGAAGGCAGCGGCCTTGCAAACATCCACCGATGATGCTGAAAGCACGAGTGCATGTGGCGGCCGGTCCGGTGTCCCGGCGGCGGCCGCTCACGGCCAAGCCGTGCCTAGGGATTAGGCCGCTGCGCGCCTTTTCACAGGTACGGGCGTCACTCAGCCGTCGACCTGGCTGGTCTTGAGCGCTTGCAGTTCGGCATGGGCATGGGCTGCGTGGCCATAGGCCAGGAGCAGCTGCATCATCTGCTCTTCACCGAGGATCTTGCCGTTCAGTTCCATGCCCAGCATGGAAAAGCGTACCTGCGGTGTCCGCGAGCGCTTGATCTTGACGTGAGGCATGAGCGGGCCTGCCGGGTTGTGGCTGCCAGGCAGCGGGGCGCCTTCGCGCAGGGTGAGGGTGATCCGCAGCTGGCGACCGTCCTGTACGCTGGCCTGTGTGACATCGCGCAGATCGATCTCGGCATCCAGGTTGCGGAACCATACATGGGTGTGGGTCAGGCGCATCAGCACTTCTTTTCCGGCATGACGGTGCAGCCAGATGCTGGCGAAAAAGATCAATCCCGCCAGGACGAAGATCACACCTAGCACCCAGCTCTTGCCGTCGGCCACGCAGAACCCGCCCAGCGCGAGCATGAACAACGCATAGAGCGCCAAGGTGCGGCGCACCTTGTGGGTGTAAGTCAGCTCGGTGACTTGGGGAATGTTCTGCAGCAGGTGCTCACGTTCCTCGACGGCTGTCTGCACCTGTTCGGTGGTCCGCTGGTTGAAGTCCTCGGTCAGGGACTGGGCCAGACTGGCCAACGGATCGTCAGGACGGTTCATGCGGATGCTCCATTGCAGGGGTGACGGCCGAAGGCGTGCCGCTGGTCAGCTGGCCGAACCAATGACGGTCGCTATCGGTAGGTCTACGTGTGGCCTGGGCCAGCAGTTCGTCATCCGCCGTCACGCCCAGTTGCTGCAAGCGTAGGGCGGTAGGCGGGTGGGTATCGAACGGGTGGGCGATCGCCCGGCCCAGAACTGTCTCGCTCAAGCTCATGGGGGTCTGGCGCAGGTGCTCGGCCAGGGCCTGGATCAGGTTGCCAGCGCGGCGCTCGGCCAGCAGCTTGTCGATTTGTGCTTCGAGGGCGATGACCCGCAGCAGGGCCTGACAGAACACTCTCTCGCCTGCCACTTGCGCGCCGGCGCGGTCGGCGACGAATTCCTGGGCACGGCTCCAGTGATGCACCGCCACCTGGAAATGATGCAGGAAGCGCTCCGCCATCCAGATGGCCGGACGCTCGATCCAGGATGGATTCGCATCCTCGGCGCTGATGATCGCGAAATGCAGGCACATCAGGCTGAAGCGCGCGCTGGTCTCGCTGCCGCGCTCGGTATCGCGGCTGCTGAAGTGACCCAGCTCATGTCCGATGACCGAAGCGGTTTCTTCCTGGCTCATGGCCGACAGGTACGTCAGCGGCAAGTACAGTGTCCGCCCTTGGAGCACTTCTTCGCTGGGTTGAAGGATTACCTGCACGCTGGTGACGAAGAACGATTGGTCGATACCCGCAACGATGTGATCGGGCACCGGAGCGCCCAGTTGCCTGGCCAGACTTTCGATCCAGGCCCACAAGCCCGGCGCGTCGTCACGGCTCAAGGCGCGTCCCAGAAACGCCGAGCAAGGCGCCTCTAGGGCCTGCCATTGCTGGCGCAGACGCTGGATCAGCATGATGCCCAGACACATGACGCAGGCCACCGGCAGAGCCGGCACCAGAATGGCCCAGCCGCCGTCCTTGATATGACTCCAGCCCCAGCTCAGCTCATAAAGCAGCACCAGCCCCAGCGAACCGACCAGCAGTCCGGTGTAGGCCACCAGCCAGTGGCCCAGCGCATGCCAGCTGCGGGCGAGGCGCTCATGCAGGAAGTCCCTCGAAGCCAGCGCCCGCCAGGCGTCCAGGCGCAGCTTCAACCAGATGATCGGCCCGGCCAGCAACGCCGCGACGGCCAGCCAGTAGCTCAGGCCAGCCAGTACCTGGCGCACGCGCAGCCAGGCGTGGTCCGCATCCACCTTGGCGACCCGCCATTGGAAATTATCGCGGCGACCTTGCTCGGTGATCACTTCCTTGCGGTCCCTGTCGGACAAGCCTTCGAGCAACGCATCGCTCGGTGCGGCCAACCATTGACGCATCACCTGCGCCTCTTCCAGGACACTGTCGGCGCGCCAACCTTGAAGACTGCTCCAGCCCATCAGCGCCAGCGGCAGCAACAGCATCGTCAGCGCCCAGCGTAGATTCCTCATGCGTCCCACCGTCTGCCCTGCCTCGCAATGAACGATCGATACTGCTCAGGTATCACCGGGGCGCTCCCGGATCCAGTCGCCCCTGCTGGCCAGCGGTTTTCGGCATCAGCCAGGCCAGGCGGCGAGGCAAGCCTGGCGGCGAGCAGCGCGACGCCACCACGGAACATCCACATCGTTCGTGATCCTCATCGAAAAAGGACCCATTGAAGTGTCTACCTGGCTGCATGCCAAGCGTGATGATCGCGGCACACAACAACCAGCGTCCCGGTCACAACTCGTCGACGACTGTTCGAACCGAGGGTGTCGCGTTTCCCGATCTTGGCCAAGCCGCCGGAAGCGGCAGGGCGCGGATACGCTCAATATTTTAGTTATTACCAAATAGCTTCTTATTCCTTTAAGTATATAGACCAGTCCTTATACTGGACGCCAAGCACGCAATTTCCTGGAGGCGCCCCCATGCGCACTGAAACCATCCGTTACCTGATTGTGCCGGGCTGGCAAGGATCGCCAGACAATCATTGGCAAAGCCACTGGCAGCGCAGCCTGCCCAACAGCGCCAGGGTAGAGCAGCAGGATTGGCTGATGCCCAAGTGCCAGGACTGGGTCCGCGAGCTAGGTACGGCGATCGAGGCCGACCCCGCGCCGGTCATCCTCATTGCCCATAGCCTTGGCTGCATAGCTGTCGCACATTGGGCGGCACAGGCCAGCCCGGGTCTGATGCGTCGCGTCCGGGGTGCCTTGCTGGTCGCTCCGGCAGACGTCGAGCGTCCGGCCTGTTCGGCGGCCTTGCGCGACTTCGCACCGATCCCGCTGCAGCGCCTGCCATTCCCGAGCCAGGTGGTGAGTTCGGACAACGACCCGGCCGTCAGCGTGCCACGGGCGCTCTACCTGGCACGTGCCTGGGGCTCGGAGAGCGGGTTGCTGTCGCGCGCCGGGCACATCAATGTCAAGTCCGGCCATGAACGCTGGGAGCAAGGCTTCGCCTACCTCTACCGGTTGCAAGGCCGTATCGAGCAGCGCAGCCTGCGTCGCGCCTGAATGGTCGAGCATCGTTCGATTGTCACGACGTCCAGATGCGCGGTGTCTGGACGGGAGTTCGCCATGAGTTCGCACAACGCCTTCGGTCAGCCTCTGCTGACCTTTCCTGACCCGGACAAAAGTCCGCTGAGCATTCGCGCCAAGGCGCTGGTGTTCGTCGATCCACGTTCGCGCAAGTTGCGCGAGGCGGTCGAGCATTTGGCCCCGTTGCCGCTACCGGTGCTGATACGAGGGGAGAGCGGCACCGGCAAGGAGCTGCTGGCTCGCCAGATCCATCGTTCCAGCGACCGCGGCGGCCTGTTCGTCTCGGTCAATTGCGCGGCGATCAGCCCTACCTATGCCGACGCCGAGCTGTTCGGCTACAGTGCCGGTGCCCACGGCGGGACTGCCGGCAGCCGGGCAGGCTGGTTCGGCTCGGCCAATGGCGGCACGCTGTATCTGGACGAGATTGCCGACCTGCCGTTGCCGATCCAGGGCAAGCTGCTCACGGCGCTGGAGACCCGCGAAGTCAGCCGGGTCGGAGCCGCCCATGCGCAACCGGTGGACGTGCGCCTGGTTGCAGCGTCGAGCATCGACTTGGCCAAGGTCGTCGAGGCAGGCCGGTTCAACGAGCGCCTGTACCGTTATCTGCACGAAGGCGAGCTAGAGCTGCCGGCCTTGCGCGAGCGCGTCGGCGACATCCTGCCGCTGGCCGAATACTTCGTCGGCATCTACGGCATGCGGCTGGACCGTCCGCTGCCACTGATCAGCGAGGCGGCCCAGCTGGCCCTCGAGGCTCACCCCTGGCCTGGCAATACCCGGGAGCTGGAAAACGTCATCCACTTCGCCTTGCTGGTGGGGCAGGGCAAAGAGGTACTGCCCGAGCACCTGGGGCTGCCCGACCCCGACCCCTTGGCCAGTCTCGCGGCACGGCTCGACCAGCTGACACACGCACAGGAGCCGGCGAACATCGAGGCGCTACGCAAGCTGCTGCACATGACCTTGGCGCGATTGACCTGAGCCGAGCCGGAGCCTGTGATCTCCAATCCGAAATGCATAAAGATCTAATCAAAAGATATTGTTCTGGAATAAAAAATCCCGGTATCTTCTGCCAATGCCGGGCCGGTTGACGACCTGGCGCCTGTCATTGCCGCCTTGGCGGCTCCTGAGTGCAAGGATCCTTCATGAAAAAAGCCTTATTGTCGACCGCTCTGGCCGCCGCCCTGTCACTGACCGGCCTCGTCCAGGCCGCCGAGAAACTGATCGTGGCCGCCACCCCCATTCCGCACGCTGAAATCCTCGAGCTGGTCAAGCCAACCTTGGCCAAGCAAGGCGTGGACCTGCAGATCAAGGTGTTCACCGACTACGTCCAGCCGAACGTGCAGGTCGACCAGAAGCGCCTGGATGCCAACTATTTCCAGACCAAGCCGTACCTGGACAGCTTCAACGAAGGCAAGGGCACCCACCTGGAAACCGTGGTCGGCGTGCACGTCGAGCCCTTTGGCGGCTATTCGAAGAAAGTCAAGAGCCTGGACGAGCTGAAGGAAGGCGCGACCGTCGCCATCCCTAACGAAGGCAGCAACAGCGGCCGCGCCCTGATCCTTCTGCAGAAGGCTGGCCTGATCACCCTGAAGGATCCGAACAACGCCCTGGCCACGCCCAAGGACATCGCCGAGAACCCCAGGAAGCTCAAGTTCCGCGAACTCGAATCGGCCATGCTGCCGCGTGTGCTCGACCAGGTCGACCTGGACATGATCAACACCAACTATGCCTTGGAAGCTGGCCTGAATCCGGCCAAGGATGCCCTGGTGATCGAAGGCAGCGACTCGCCCTACGTGAACTTCCTGGTGGCGCGTCCGGACAACAAGGACAGCGAAGCCATCCAGAAGCTGGCCAAGGCACTGACCAGCCCGCAAGTGAAAGCCTTCATCGAGAAGAAATACAGCGGCGCGGTGCTGCCGGCGTTCTGATGCGCGCTGGCTGCTCTTGCTCGCTTGAGCGCCCTGCTGGCGCGACATGTTTCCAGGCGTCGCCGGATCGGAAGCGCCCCGGCCTCCGATCCGGCCAGCGCGGGGCCTCTGCCCTGCGCCAGCCCCACGGCCGGGCACCGGCACATCGTTGAAGTTCGTTCCGAAGCCGCTGACCTTCCCAAGGGGCTGCTCGAATTGTTCATGGCTGGATGCCACAAGCCTGTCCTGGCTGGAAATGAGCGGCCAGGCTCAGCCCTGGCGGCTGGATCGCCATGTTGGCGGCATGTTTCGGAGGCTTCCGAAATTTGCGTAGGACGTTTCCCAAACTGATCCAGACGGCAAGATTTCCTGCTCGAAGCTGCTAGTTTCCAGCTCCTTCGTACAGGGAGCTTGCACATGTCGCGTATCAGCCTCAACGGCAAAGGCCAGGCGCTGGACGGTGATCTCACCACCAGCGGCGCCGTCTGCATAGCCACGACCACCACCACGCAGGGCAACGAACGACGCGTGCTGCGCGAGGGCGATCCCACCACCGAATGTCCCGCGTGCGGCAAGACCGGCACCGTTGCCGAAGGCGTGCCGTTGTTCCGTTGCGAAGGCCGACCGTTGACGTTCGACGGCGCACTGGTCGCCTGTGGCTGTTCGCATGGCAGCAATCGGGTCATCGCGCCGTTGGAGCCGGCCACCCGGGCGATGCCGACAGCCGCGACCGGCTCGCCCGGCAGGGCGGCCCTGGCAGCACTGCCCGAGGGGGAAACTGCTGCCACCCTGCCCGCATCCGCCGACGCCATGGTCATGGCTCCTTTGGGCACCCTGGAGCCAGGCTTCTTCATCGTCCCGCACAGCATGTCCGGGCCTCGGGTGCTGCGCTATCTGACTGGCGAAGGGCTGCAACTGCCGCTCAGCTACGTGATGCGACTTAACCCGACCTTCGATGAAGGCTACAAGGCCGGCGAGATCTTCGTTCTCGCCGACCCCGACAGCCATCACGCCTGCAGCCGTATGGAGGCCCAGTTGATGGCAGCTGCGCAGCAGGTACGCGATGCCCTGAAACCGCTGTCGGAGGACGAGGCCAACTTCATGCGGCGATATCAGGCGCAGATTGCCGGATTGCTGGGAGAGGTCAGCCTGTCGATGGGTGTCGTGCAGGCAATGATGGGCAAGATTCTGAGTGACGTGAGCAAAAGCCTGAAGGCGCTTGAGCAGTTGCATCAGCGCGAGTACCAGCGCCACGGCCATCTCCGAAGCCCCGAATTCTTCGAAACGCGCAGGCGACTGTTCAAGGATCTGGATGCGCAGTTGAAAGTCGGCCTCCTGAACAAGCAGATGAACCTGGGCAGCCATGACACCTTGCGACGAGACCTCGGCCTATCGTCCAAGAGCCTTGTGCATCACTGGAACAAGGCGGGTGGGCCAGGCGAGATTCCAGGCTATGCGACGCACATGGACAAGGTGGCGAAGATGTCGAAGTACCTGAGCGCAGGTGGGTATGTGGGAATCGGGATAGGAGGGGTTTCGTCAGGCTTGAAAGTCCAAGAGGTTTGTCGAGCCGGTGAGACCCAGGAGTGCAAGAGGATTCGCTTTACCGAAGCTGGAAACTTTGGCGCCGGAGTGGCTGGAGGTACGGCTTTAGGCATTATAGGAAAAAGGGCTTCGGCAAAAATTTGTATTGGAAGGTCGCTCTATGGATCAATCATCTGTGGCTTGGCCATGGTTGGGGCAAGTGCGTGGGGAGGCACCTCGGTAGGCATGATGGCTGGGGAACAATTCGGCGAGTTTGTTTACGATCATACGCTCAATGACTAAGCTCGAGAGATTGTGGTGGCTTTTCTTTTTTGGTGCGCCTTTTTTGATAACCGGCGTTTCCCTTGGGATCGAGGCCTACATAGCGTGCTCGCGTCATTTTGAGGTTTTGCTGAAAAGTTTGAGCGGTAGTCGTGCAGTACCTCGATGCGTGGCCATGTGTGGTACGGCCGGTCTGAAAGCTCGTATTTCTTTGATTGCGATGCTGAGCACTTTTCTTCTTTGGCCAAGGCACTTCATTCGAAAAGGCTGGTTGAGCGAGGTTGATTATAAGTTGTTTCCAGCCAAGTTAAAGTTCTGGATAAATTTTGCCGCTTGCCTAAATATTGTGGCAGGTGTTTGGCTTCTGCTCACGTATGTCGTGATAAAGCTCTTTAGATGACAGGTCTGTTTAATGCTTGGCGCTGGCGAGGGTGGCATCGTCCAAGACGATTTGCGGTGTGGTCTGATGGAAAGTAGCTTTATGGCATGTTGACGGGCACTGATGATCGTACTCTTCGGCCTGTTTATGCGGGAGCTGCATCGCTCGCTATGTCTTGCTGCTAGGAAAGTGGCGATATTGACCACGTGAGTTTCCAGGCTAGTCATGCTCCTGAGGCGCCGGCTGGATCGAGAGCTGGGCCGCGCTTGCCCTGACGTATCCCGACCGGCGCGGGCAACTCGTCGATGAGCTGATCGTCACCGCGTCGCGCCGGCAGTGGCGGCACGGGCGAGGCAGGCGATATCGAGCTGCGCCTTCTCGAAAATCCTTGTGCAAACGATGAGAATCGATGGTCCGATCTTCGACGCTTTCTTCATCCGAGAACAGCCCGAAGGATCGATCATGAACCTCAGCGAAAAACAGAAGATGCTCAGTGGACTGCTCTACCACCCGACCTGTCCCGAACTCCTGGCCGAGCAAGCCGCCAACGGGCAATGGATGCAGCATTACAATGCCAGCGACGCGCTGAACCATGATGTCCGCAGCGGCCTGCTGGATGCGCATCTGGCCAGCGTCGGGGAGGGCGTGGTGATTCGCCCGCCGTTCCATTGCGACTACGGCTACAACATCAGTATCGGTGCCCGCACCTTCATCAACTTCAACTGCACGATCCTGGACGTGGTGCCTGTACACATAGGCGAAGATTGCCAGATCGGACCGAACGTGCAGATCTATACCCCCGAGCATCCATTGCAAGCCGAAATCCGTCGCACCGGACTGGAAAGCGGCCGCCCGGTAAGCATCGGCAACAATGTGTGGATCGGTGGCGGGGCCATCATCCTGCCCGGCGTGACCATCGGCGACGATGCAGTGATCGGTGCAGGCAGCGTGGTTACCCGTGACGTACCCGCAGGGGCCGTGGCGATGGGCAATCCGGCGCGTGTCCAGGCATCGGCCGAGGCGCCATAGCCTGTCGACGCTAGGCCGATCGGCCGGCGCCTTGCCAGGCGCCGTGCAAGGGCGGAATATCAGCGCATCAACCCATGCGGATGCTGTCGATGTCGTGCTCCTTTCAGCCAGAATGCCTGCGTACCGGCCTCGGCCCCTTGGCCGAGCGCCAGCCGTTGTCCAGCCAGGGCGAGCAGTACCGACGCTACTACGGTCTGACCTGGCCCGGAGAAAGCTGGCTGGGCAGCTTCAGGGTCGAAGGCTTCGACCTGGTCGGCCAGGTCTGGTTGCCGCCAGGACCGGCCAGGCCGCAGAGCACGGTGTTCCTGCTGCACGGCTTCTACGATCACATGGGGCTTTACCGGCATGTGATCGACTGGGCGCTGGCGCGTGGCCAGGCAGTGATCAGCTGCGATCTGCCGGGGCATGGACTGTCGAGCGGGGCGCGAGCCAGCATTGCCGATTTCGCCATTTACCAGCGCGTGCTGGATAGCTTGTTCGAGCAGGCTGTCGCGCTCGACCTGCCGCGCCCATGGCACCTTTGCGGGCAGAGTACCGGTGGCGCGATCGCGGTCGACCATCTGCTGCACCAGGGCGCGCGCAGCCCCGTCGATGGCCAGGTGGTGCTGCTCGCGCCTCTGGTCCGGCCACGCGCCTGGCACTGGTCGAAGCTGAGCTACAACGTGCTCCGGCATTTCGTCGACGGCATCGATCGACGCTTCACCGAAAACAGCAACGACCCCGGGTTTCTGTCGTTCCTGCAGGCCGACCCGCTACAGCCACGGCGCCTGCCCACGGCCTGGGTCGGTGCCCTGGTGAGCTGGGTCCGGCGGATCGAGGCGGCGCCCGGCTGCTCGCGCGCGCCGCTGATCGTGCAAGGCCAGGCCGATGCAACGGTGGACTGGGCCTACAACCTCAAGGTTCTGAAGGCCAAGTTCGCCGAGCCGCAGGTGCTGATGCTGCCGCAGGCTCGTCACCACCTGGCCAACGAGTTGCCCGACATCCGCCAGCGTTACTTCAGCTTCATCGATCAGCGCCTGCGCTGATCAACGCAGGCCGGCGCTGGGCTGGCCGACGGCAAGTCCCGCGCGGATCGCGGCCAGGGCCGCCTTGTAGTACGCCTGCCCGGCCGGCGACTCGGCGAACGTGGCGAACTCTTCGAGTTCGACATCCGACAGCTCGCGGTAGACATACAGCAGGGTATTGTTCAGGTCGCTGCCGATCTGCTCCATCAGCCGCTGGCGCTGCCCGTCGAGCAAACCCTGGGCCTGGCTGGCGCCGAACAGGCCGGGGATCATCGAGCTGAGGCTGTCGGCCGCCACGCCGGCGATCGCCAGGCTGACTTCGGCGCCCGCCTCGCGCGCCGGCAAGGCCTGGGCCAGGTGACCGATGATCAGCTGACGGGTATCGCTGGCCTCGATCTTCGGCAAGCCCTCGGCATTGCGCGCCAACTGGTCCTTGCGCGTGGCCAGCAGCTCGGCGGCCACCACCTTGCGGCCCAGCGGCGACTGGAAGAAGGCCAGCGCCGGGCCAGGCTCGGCCAGGTTGGCGCGTAGTTGCGCCTGAGCGCGACGATCCATGGCCTGGGGCTCGAAACGTTGGTTGCTGTTGCTGACCAGGGCCTGGTAGACCGCAGGCGGCAGGCTGTTGCGATAGCGCTGCTGGGCGGCTTGCACGGCATCGTTGAAGTGAGCGCGCTGGTCGGGCCAGCCGGCGGCCTTGTACAGTTGCTCAAGACTGTCTGCCCAGACAGGCATGGTGCAGATCATCATCAGGAACAGTAAAAACGAGCGGCGCATTCAGGACTCCTGTCGGCAGGGCGCTATTGTCCGTGGGGTCGCCGGGCTTTGTCGAGATGCCAGTGTGGTCGGCAGCCAAATGGCGCTGTTGGTTTTCCCGGACAGTGGATACTATGCGTGCCATGCACATCTCACCTGATCACCCCCTCCTGTCACGCATCGTCGACGACCTGGCCACGCGTGGCTGGTCGCAGCAGCAGCTGCTGTTTTCTCCAGACTTGCTGGACGACCTGGCGTTCGAATGCCGGCAGCGGGCCGCCGACGGAGCGCTTGCGCCCGCGGCCGTGGGCCGCGGTGTGGCCCAGGAGGTTCGCGAAGGCATTCGCGGCGATCATATCCAGTGGATCGAGCCGGGCCAGGCGGATGCCTGCGACCGTTACCTCGACGTGATGGACAGCCTGCGACAGGCACTCAACCGTGGGCTGTTCCTCGGACTCGAGGATTTCGAATGCCACTTCGCCCTGTACCCGCCTGGCGCGTTCTACCGCAGGCATCTGGACCGCTTCCGCGACGATGACCGGCGCACGGTTTCGGTCGTCCTGTATCTCAATGATCACTGGCGCCCGGAACATGGCGGGCAGTTGCGCATGAGCCTGGCCGGCGAGATCGAGCATGACGTGCAGCCGGACATCGGTTGCCTGGTGATCTTTCTCTCGGGCGACATTCCCCACGAGGTCCTGCCGGCCACTCGCGAGCGCCTGTCGCTGACCGGCTGGTTCAGACGCCGTGGCAATGACCCGTTCTGAGCCGCCCCGAGGTTGCTCAGCGCCTGCCTGCCGTGGCCGCTTCCTACAGGACCATTGCGACACGACGACTCAGGCTTGGCCAGGCTCTCACTGCCCCGCCGTTACCTGCATCGGCACGCTCAGCCATTTCTGTTCCAGGGCCGTGAGCCGGCCATCGGCCTGGATTCGCTGCAGTGCGTTGTTGAGTGCGGTCTCGAACGCCGGATTGTCCTTCTGGAAGGGAATGACCAGCGCGTGCTCGCCGTAGGGCTGGCTAGCGTCCAGGCCGGCTTCTGCCAGCCCCTCGAGTTGCCGCTGGCTCAGGGCAATGTCGTACTTGCCGCTTTCGACACCAGACACGATCTGGTCTGCGGGGGTTTCGAGAAAGGCGGCGCGCACATCCAGCTCGCTTGCCAGAGCCTGGCCCAGTTCGACGCCGAACCCGGTCAGGTGCTGAGCCTGCTTGACGGTATAAGGTGGAGTATCGGCCAGCACGGCGATGCGCAGCTCGCCTCGGTCGTTGACGTCATCCATCAGCTCGGCCTGTGCCCAGGGACAGACGAGGATGGCCAGCATCAGGCCTGTGATCAAGCGCATGGAGATCCCTTCTTGGTTCGGCAGATGAAAGTCGTCTGCCGAGGCTTTTTATCCTCGCCAAGGTCAGACGCAGGCTGTGACAGCGAGTCCCGTGCAATATTTGACGCAGCCTCGACTTTTTCCTGTCATGCAGGCCGGTCCGTTTCGCCGTGGGGAAAGGCGTCGGTCGCCAATCCCAATGAAAAAGGGAGACCCATGGTCTCCCTTGTGGTGCAGCGAAAACTCAGAACAATACGCGGGAGCGGATGGTGCCCTTGACCTGCTGCAGCTTTTCCTGCGCCAGGTCGGAATATTCGGCGTCCACGTCGATCACCACGTAGCCGACTTTCTCGTCGGTCTGCAGGAACTGGCCGGAGATGTTGATGCCATTGTCGGCGAACACGCGGTTGATCTCGCTGAGCACGCCCGGGATGTTCTGGTGGATGTGCAGCAGGCGATGCTTGCCCGGGTGGGCTGGCAATGCGACCTCGGGGAAGTTCACCGAAGAAACCGAGGTGCCGTTGTCGCTGTACTTGACCAGCTTCTCGGCGACTTCCAGACCGATGTTGGCCTGGGCCTCGGCAGTCGAGCCGCCGATGTGCGGGGTCAGGATCACGTTGTCCAGGCCGCGCAGCGGGCTTTCGAACTGCTCGTCGTTGGAGCGTGGCTCGACCGGGAACACGTCGATGGCCGCGCCGATCAGGTGCTTGTCCTTGATCGCGCTGGCCAGGTGCTCCAGCTCGACCACGGTGCCGCGGGCCGCGTTGATCAGGATGCTGCCCTTCTTCATCGCGCGGATTTCCTTTTCGCCGATCATCCATTGGGTGGAGGGCAGCTCAGGTACATGCAGCGAAACGATGTCGGCCAGGCCCAGCAGTTCGTTCAGGCTCGCCACCTGGGTAGCGTTGCCCAACGGCAGCTTGGTCAGCGGGTCATAGAAATAGACCTGCATGCCGAGGCTTTCAGCCAGCACGGAGAGCTGCGTGCCGATCGAGCCGTAGCCGACGATGCCCAGCTTCTTGCCGCGGATCTCGAACGAGTTGGCCGCGCTCTTGATCCAGCCGCCACGGTGGCAGGAGGCGTTCTTCTCGGGGATCCCGCGCAGCAGCAGGATAGCTTCGGCCAGCACCAGCTCGGCAACCGAACGGGTGTTGGAGTAGGGAGCGTTGAATACCGCGATGCCACGTTCACGCGCCGCGTTCAGGTCTACCTGGTTGGTACCGATGCAAAAACAGCCGACAGCGACCAGTTTCTTCGCGCACTCGAAGACCTCTTCGGTCAGCTGGGTGCGCGAGCGGATGCCGATGAAGTGTGCATCGGCGATCTTTTCCTTCAGCTCGGCCTCCGGCAGGGAGCCGGTAAGGTATTCGATGTTGCTGTACCCGGCAGCCTTGAGGGTGTCCACCGCGTTCTGGTGGACGCCTTCGAGAAGAAGGAACCTGATCTTGCTCTTGTCGAGAGACGTCTTGCTCATCTGCGTAAACCTGTGTCCCGGAGATAGAAAAGTGACAGGAAGCTAAGCGGCGCGGCATCGGCCTTAGCATGAACAGCGGGAGCGCCATGCTAGCATACGCGACACAATCTGAGCTGATTCCGACAGGTGAAGAGTGCTCAGGCTGACCATGAATGGTTCGAGAGTTAAACCGATGATCACATCCGCGTTACTTGATGAACTGACCCACCTGGTCGATCCCGGCAAGGTGTTGACCGACCCCGCCTCGCTCGAGGCCTATGGCAAGGACTGGACGCGGCAATATCCCGCGGCGCCCTCGGCGATCGTCTTCCCGCGCTCGGCCGAACAGGTGCAGGCCATCGTGCGCTGGGCCAACCGGCACCGGCTCGCGCTGGTGCCCTCTGGTGGCCGTACCGGGCTTTCCGCCGGGGCGGTAGCTGCCGACGGCGAGATAGTCGTGGCGTTCGACTACATGAACCAGATCCTTGCCTTCGACGAACTGGACCGCACCGTGGTCTGCCAGCCCGGCGTGATCACCCGCCAGTTGCAGGATTTCGCCGAGGAAAAGGGCTTGTACTACCCGGTGGACTTCGCCTCTTCCGGTTCCAGCCAGATCGGCGGCAACATCGGCACCAACGCCGGTGGCATCAAGGTGATCCGCTACGGCATGACCCGCGACTGGGTGGCCGGACTCAAGGTGGTCACCGGTAGCGGCGAGCTGCTGGAGCTGAACAAGGGCCTGGTCAAGAACGCCACCGGCTATGACCTTCGCCAACTGTTCATCGGCGCGGAGGGCACCCTCGGCTTCGTGGTCGAGGCCACCATGCGCCTGGAACGGGCACCGCGCAACCTGACGGCCATGGTCCTCGGCACGCCGGATTTCGATTCGATCATGCCGGTGCTGCACGCCTTCCAGGCCAGGCTCGACCTGACTGCCTTCGAGTTCTTTTCCGATAAGGCGCTGGCCAAGATACTGGGACGTGGCGATGTCCCGGCGCCGTTCGAGAGCGAGTGCCCGTTCTATGCCCTGCTGGAATTCGAGGCCAGCACCGAGGCGCTGGCCGACAGCGCGCTGGCCACGTTCGAGCACTGCGTGGAGCAAGGCTGGGTGCTCGACGGCGTGATGAGCCAGAGCCAGGCGCAGTTGCGCAACCTGTGGAAACTGCGCGAGTACATTTCCGAGACCATCTCGCACTGGACCCCTTACAAGAACGACCTTTCGGTCACCGTTTCCAAGGTGCCAGCGTTCCTGCGTGAGATCGACGCGATCGTCAGCCTGCACTACCCGGACCTGGAGGTGGTCTGGTACGGGCATATCGGCGACGGCAACCTGCACCTGAACATCCTCAAGCCCGATGCGATGGCCAGGGACGAGTTCTTTGCCCGTTGCGCCACGGTCAACCGCTGGGTCTTCGAGATCGTCGAGCGCTACCAGGGTTCGATTTCCGCCGAGCATGGCGTGGGCATGACCAAGCGCGACTACCTAGGCTACAGCCGTTCTGCCGCCGAAATCGCCTGCATGAAGGCGATCAAGGCGGTATTCGATCCGAACGGCATCATGAATCCGGGTAAGATCTTCGCTCCCGAATGAAAGCAGCACAGGAGTCGGCAATGAGCTATCAGCATGCGTACGTGGACGGCACGCCCATTCACTTTCCTCTGGGCAAGGTGGTCTGCATCGGTCGCAACTATGCCGAGCACGCCAGGGAACTGAACAATCCCGTTCCATCCGAGCCCCTGCTGTTCATCAAGCCTGGCAGCTGCGTGGTGCCCTTGAACAGCGGCTTCAAGATCCCGACCGAACGCGGCTCGGTCCACTACGAGGCGGAAATCGCGGTACTGCTCGGCAAGCCCTTGTCTGCCCATGCCAGCGAGGAAGAAGTGCGCGATGCCATTTCCGGTTTCGCCCCAGCGCTGGACCTGACCTTGCGTGACGTGCAGGCCGGGCTCAAGGAAAAGGGCCTGCCCTGGGAGCTGGCCAAGAGCTTCGATGGTGCCTGCGTGCTGGCGCCGTTCGTCTCGGCGGGCACCTTCGCGGACCTGGCCGACATCGGTATCCGCCTGAGCATCAACGGCCAGTTGCGGCAGGATGGCAATAGCGCCCTGATGCTCAATCCGATCGTGCCGATGATCCAGCACATGGCCGCGCATTTCTCCCTGCGGGCAGGCGATGTGATCCTGACCGGGACGCCCGCCGGCGTCGGCCCGCTGACTCCAGGCGACGAGCTGGTACTGGAACTGCCAGGCGCGAGCCGCTTCGAAAGCCGCGTACTCTGAACGATCCTGCGTGACGGCAATTGGCCGTCACGCAGGCCCCGCCGATCAGGTTTACCGTTTTTTCACAAAGCTTGCGGATAATGGCGGATCATCCGCTCAACGCCGGCTCCAGGCGACGCCGTCGGCAAGACCATCAGGAACGTCTGCTCAATGCCTCTCATTTCCAGTGCCCCCCTTCCACCATCCGGCAGGACGCGAACCTGGCTGCGCTGGCCTACCTGGCTGGCCGCCGCGATACTGGCTGGCTGCACCCTGGCCGTGAGCATGCACTGGGACGACCGGGGCCTGCTGTGGGTCAAGGAGTACTTCGAAAGCCCTGTCGAGCGCCAGGAAAGTACCTGGCTGCCAGACTACCGTGTGGATATCGATGCCAAGGTGCTGCCGGGAATGGAGGACGACGAAGCCTCCGACCTGGCGTACGACCCGAAGACCCGTACGTTGTTTTCGGTAATGGGCAAGAATCCCTTCCTGGTCGAGCTGAACCTCGATGGCGACGTGCTGCGCAAGATCCCGCTGGTCGGCTGGAGCAATCCCGAAGGGGTCGCGGTTCTGCCGGACGGTCGGCTCGCCATCGTCGACGAGCGCCGCCACGACATGGTCCTGGTGCGGGTGGATGCCCAAACCACATCGCTGCGGCGCGAAGACTTCGCCAGTCACGACCTGGGCGAATCGCCCAATGGCAACAAAGGCTTCGAGGGCGTGGCCTGGGATCCGCTGCGCCAGCGCATCCTGCTTGGCGAGGAGCGGCCACCGCAGCTCTACGCCTGGAACAGCGATGGGCGTAGCCCGCTCAAAGGTGAGAAGTTCGCCTTGCCCAGCGACCAGCTCGACCTGCGCAACCTGTCCGCGCTGAGCATCGATCCCCGCACCGGCCACCTGCTGGCTCTGTCGGCCGACTCGAACATGTTGCTGGAACTCGACGAACACGGCGAGCAGGTGAGCTTCATGACGCTGCTGGGCGGCTTCAATGGTCTGAAGTCGACCCTGCCCCGTGCCGAAGGCGTGGCCATGGACGAAGAGGGCACCTTGTACATGGTGAGCGAGCCCAACCTGTTCTATCGCTTCAGAAAAGACTGACCGCAGATCACGATTCCACGGATGCTGGCATTAAGCTTTGCTTCAGCTGTCGGTGGTTAGATTCGCTTTCCCGAAATCGAGTCCGATCCCATGCGCCGCCTGATCCGTCTACCTGCCGCCATCTGTGCCCTGCTGGTTTGCGTCCTGCTGTTGGGCGTGGCGGGGCAGCAGTTGCGCCTGTTCGAGCGAGCCTGGTTCAACCTCAGGACCTGGTGGCAGCCGGCCGAGCACGGCATGCTGCTGCACGACTATCGGGTGGTGCTCGAGGCCAGGCCTATCGAAGGCTTGCACGATGATGTGTCGGCGCTGACCTACGACCCCGATCGCAAATCGCTGTTCACCGTGACCAATGCCCGTTCCGAACTCATCGAGCTGTCGCTGGATGGGCAGATCCTGCGCCGGATAGCCCTGGTCGGCTTCGGTGATCCGGAAGCGGTGGAATACGTCGGCCCTGGCAGCTACGTGATCACCGACGAGCGCCAGCAACGCCTCATCCGTGTACGGATCGAGGACGAGACCACCTACCTCGATGCTGCCGAGGCCGAACAGCTGACCCTCGGCATCGGGCTCAACGGCAACAAGGGCTTCGAAGGCCTGGCCTACGACTCGGCCGGCAGGCGCCTGTTCGTGGCCAAGGAGCGCGATCCGATGCAGATCTACGTGGTGCAAGGGTTCCCGCATGCCGATCCCGCACAGCCTTATGCCTTGCGCGTGGTACAGGACAAGGAACGCGATGCGCGACTGTTCGTCCGCGACCTGTCGAGCTTGCAGTTCGACGAACGCAGCGGGCACTTGCTGGCTCTGTCGGACGAATCCAGGCTGGTCGTCGAGCTGGACGAGCAAGGCCGGCCGCTGAGCACGATGTCTCTCAAACGGGGCTACCAGGGGCTCAAGCGCAACGTGCCCCAGGCAGAGGGCATCGCCATGGACGATGCCGGCAGGCTCTACCTGGTCAGCGAGCCGAACCTGTTCTACCTGTTCGAGCGAGCAGCGGATTGAGCCTGACGACACGACGCCATGGGCCGGCACAGGTCATCCATTGCGGGGCGAGCAAGCGGTGCGAGTCCCTTGCCAACCGATGTCCTAGCGCCCTTGGCGGGCTTCGAGCTGCTTGACGCCTGCAGCGGTACCGAGCAGCAGCACATCGGCCGGGCGCGCCGCGAACAGGCCGTTGGTCACCACGCCGACGATGGCGTTGATCTGGCTTTCCAGCGTGACCGGATCGGTGATCTGCAGGTTATGCACGTCGAGAATGACATTGCCGTTGTCGGTGACCACGCCTTCGCGGTAGACCGGGTCGCCGCCGAGCTTGACCAGCTGGCGTGCCACGTGGCTACGAGCCATGGGGATGACTTCGACCGGCAGCGGGAAGTTGCCCAGCACCGGCACCAGCTTGCTGGCGTCGGCGATGCAGATGAAGCGACGGGCGACCGCCGCGACGATCTTCTCGCGGGTCAGGGCCGCGCCACCGCCCTTGATCAGGTTCAGATGCTCGTCGCTTTCGTCGGCGCCATCGACATAGAACTCCAGCTCACTGACCGTGTTGAGTTCGTACACCGGGATGCCATGGGCCTTGAGCCGGCTGGCCGTGGCTTCGGAACTGGCGACCGCGCCGTCGAAGGCCGTCTTGTGCAGGGCCAGGGCGTCGATGAAGAAATTGGCGGTCGAGCCGGTGCCGACGCCGACGATGCTTTTCTCGTCGAGCTGGGGCAGGATGAGGTCGACGGCGGCCTGGGCGACGGCCTGTTTGAGTTGGTCCTGGGTCATGCGGGCTCCGGAAGGGGCAGGCGAAAATCGAAGCTGCCTAGTATAGCCGCAAGTGCCGGCAAAACCTCGGCTTTGCAGTGGTCGCCCGAGGTGACGCTGGGGTAGACTGCCCGGCCTTGTCCCGCGGCCAGTGATGCTTTCCCGATGCTCGAACAGTACGTCAAGAAGATCCTCACCTCGCGCGTCTACGACGTCGCGGTCGAAACCCCGCTGCACAGCGCCGGGCAGTTGAGCAAGCGGCTGGGCAACCAGGTGCTGCTCAAGCGCGAGGACTTGCAGCCGGTCTTCTCGTTCAAGATCCGTGGAGCCTACAACAAGCTGGCGCAACTGAGCCCCGAGGAACTGGCGCGCGGGGTGGTCACCGCCTCGGCCGGCAACCATGCCCAAGGGCTGGCCCTGGCGGCCCGCGTGCTGGGCATCAAGGCGACCATCGTGATGCCCAAGACCACCCCGGAGATCAAGATCGAGGGCGTACGCTCGCGGGGCGGCAAGGTCGTCCTGCATGGCGACTCCTTTCCCGAGGCGCTGGCCTATTCGCTCAAGCTGGTCGAGGAAAAGGGCTACGTCTATATCCACCCCTATGACGACCCGCACACCATCGCCGGGCAAGGCACCGTGGCCATGGAGATCCTGCGCCAGCATCCGGGCCGCCTGGACGCGATCTTCGTGCCGGTGGGCGGTGGCGGCCTGATTGCCGGGATCGCTGCCTACGTCAAGTACCTGCGTCCGCAGATCAGGATCATCGGCGTCGAACCGGACGACTCCAACTGCCTGCAGGCGGCCATGGCGGCCGGCGAGCGGGTGGTGCTGCCGCAGGTCGGGCTGTTCGCCGATGGCGTGGCGGTCGCGCAGATCGGCCAGCATACCTTCGACATTTGCCGGCAGCATGTCGACGAGGTGATCACGGTCAGCACCGACGAGATCTGCGCCGCCATCAAGGACATCTACGACGACACCCGTTCGATCACCGAGCCGGCCGGCGCCCTGGGGGTGGCCGGTATCAAGCGCTACGTCGAGCTCAAGGGGGTCACTGGGCAGACCCTGGTGGCCATCGACTCAGGCGCCAACGTCAACTTCGACCGCCTGCGCCACGTGGCCGAGCGGGCCGAGCTGGGCGAGCGGCGCGAGGCCATCATCGCGGTGACACTGGCCGAGCGGCCAGGCAGTTTCAAGGCCTTCTGCGAGGCCATCGGCAAGCGCCAGATCACCGAGTTCAACTATCGCTACCATGCCGAGGGCCAGGCGCACATCTTCGTCGGCGTGCAGACGCATCCGGAAACCGACCCGCGTAGCGCACTGATCGACCAGCTCGCCAAGCAGGGCTTCCCGGTCATCGACCTGACCGACAACGAGCTGGCCAAGCTGCATATCCGGCACATGGTCGGTGGGCATTCCGCCGGCGCCGGCGACGAAATGGTCCTGCGCTTCGAGTTCCCCGAGCGCCCCGGGGCGCTGTTCAACTTCCTCAACAAGCTGGGCGGGCGCTGGAACATCTCGATGTTCCACTACCGCAACCATGGCGCCGCCGATGGCCGCGTGGTCGCCGGCCTGCAAGTGCCCGAAGAGGAACGTCACCTGGTGCCCGGCGCACTGGCCAAGATCGGCTATCCCTACTGGGACGAGACCGACAACCCGGCCTATAGGCTGTTCCTTGGCTGACCGGCGGCGGGTTGGCCCTGCCCCGGCCTAGTCGCGCAGGGAAATGATCTTCCAGCCCCGACGTTCGGCCTCTGCCCGCAGCGTCGGGTCCGGGTCGACCGCCACCGGGTGCGTCACGCGCTCGAGCAATGGCAGGTCGTTCAGCGAGTCGCTGTAGAAGCAGCTGTCCGTCAGGTCGTGGCCATTCTCCAGCATCCAGCGTTGCAGGCGTGTCACCTTGCCTTCACGAAAGCACGGTATATCGGTACTGCGCCCCGTATAGCGGCCGTTCCGCTGCTCGCACTCGGTGGCCAACAGGGTGCGCACGCCCAGGCGGCGGGCGATCGGGTCGGTGACGAAGCGATTGGTCGCCGTGATGATCACCAACTGGTCACCGGCGCCGCGGTGCTGCTCGATCAGTTTCACGTTTTGCCATTTTCGCAGAATATTCTTAAATCTTGTCAAACCTCAGGACATTCTCTTATCAAAGCTGACCTCCTTCCAACTACGTTCCCATTCCTTCGATCGTGTCCCGGGAAGTGGTGTAACTCATCATGGCTCTGGCCAATGAGTTTGCCGTTTAGTTGATCACGGCGGACAGCTTGGCCTGTGGATTATCGCTGACCGCTTCAAAGGCCTCCAACTGCATGTAACGTCGTTGCAGGCACCATTCGTCGTTCTGCTCCACAGCATCGCCCCGATCAGGCGAGTGATTGCCGGATCATTCGGGAAGATGCCCACGACATCGGTGCGGCGCTTGATCTCGGCATTGCGCCGTTCGAGTGGGTTGGTGCTGTGCAACTGCTGCCGGTGGGCCTTGGGAAATGCCATGTGCGCAGCACTTCATTCTCGCAGCTATCCATGGGTGCCGCGATCTTGGGGTATTTTTCGCAGCTGATCAGCGACCAAACGCCATTGCCGATGACATTCGGCGCGGCTGTCTTGGGCAAAGACTGTGCGCAGCAGGGCCGCCACCATGGTGCGCTGACCTTGCCGACGTGGGCCATGGCGTTGCGCATGAAGTGGACGCGACAGCGCTGCCAAGTAGCATTGAAGACCTTGGAAACGGCCGCCTTCAGACCTTCGTGGGCATCGGAGATGGCTAGTTTCACGCCCCGCCAACCACGCCGCATGAGGCTACGCAGGAGTCTGTCCAGAACGGCTCGGCCTCCCACGGCCCAACCCTTGGAAACCCCGGAAGCTGTTCCCTCGAAGCTAAAACACCGCGAAAGCCTTTGCTTCACGCCATATTTTTGCCCGCACCATACGCGAATTTTTCCTGCTTTCTGCCCCGCACCTCTCTTGGGTTGATTACGGATCTGCAAAAATGATGCGTTTTGGTTCTGTTTTTTCGGAAAAATGTGCACGTCAAGAGCTTAAGCTCGTTTCAAGCCTACTTGCATCTAGGTAAGGGTAGCGTTCCCTAAGGCAAAATAAGAAAGGAGAGAGCATGACATCTGTCCAGAACCCGGCCACAGCTTCAAGTTTTCGTACTGCCCGC
This sequence comes from Pseudomonas sp. Marseille-QA0332, assembly GCF_054950175.1. Classification (NCBI taxonomy): domain Bacteria; kingdom Pseudomonadati; phylum Pseudomonadota; class Gammaproteobacteria; order Pseudomonadales; family Pseudomonadaceae; genus Pseudomonas; species Pseudomonas sp. Marseille-QA0332. Next base: position 3,191,001 of record NZ_CM143106.1, on the reverse strand, counting down.
CACCAATACGATGGGAAAACAATTATGAAAAATGCAGTGCGCCTTACTTCAGCCGCAAGGTTTATCTCGAGCATGCTCTTGACGGGCGCTACGAGCGTTGCTTTAGCATTAGGTGTCGCATCTCTCGCACAGGCATCCACACTTGAGGAAGTCAAATCCAAAGGTGTGCTGAATGTTGCCACTGAGGATAACTATTATCCTTTCGAGTTCATCAAGGGTGGCGAGCCTGAAGGCTTCCATAAAGATATCATTGAAGAGCTTAAAAAATATGCTCCGTTCAAGGTCAATCAAGAAATCATCCCTTGGACAGGTCTGCTCGCCGGTATTACATCGGGTAAATATGACGGTGCCATCACTGGTGCGGGTGTTACGGAAGAACGCTTGGGCGCTTTCGATTTCGTAGCCCCTGTTGCACCAGAAATTTCCTATTATATCAAGCGCGCGGACGACGACCGGATCAAGGGCATTGCCGACCTGTCTAATCTTACTGTAGGAGTACAGGCGGGAGGTGCTCAGCTTGCACGCTTGTCTCAGCTCGACGATAAGCTGAAGGGCATGGGCGGGTCTCTGGGCAAAATCATCCAGTATCAATCCTATCCGGAAGCTTATGCCGATTTGGCCAATGGCAGGCTGGATTACGTCGTGAACGGGCTTGTTCCGGCCAACATGCTGGTGAAAGAGCGGCCTAAAGTTTTCGCGATCGGTGAACCGACTTCCAACAAGGGCCTCATCGCCTGGCCGGTGGCGAAAGGAAATGATGAGCTTGTCGCTTATTTGTCAGGTTTTGTAAATCATCTGCGCGATACCGGTAAGCTGGCTGAACTGCAGAGTAAATGGCTGGGGCAAGCGTTTAATGATCTGCCGCGCGAAGCTATCACGTCCATTGACCAATTCAAGAAGCTAACTGCCCAGTAAAAAGGGGGAGGCGCTGCCGGCGCAGAAGGCATCGGTAGTGCCCTACATATAGAGCATCTTCGCCAAAAATATAAACTTATAAGGCTAACACGAAAACGGCTGCCTCCAAGGCGACTTGCCCATAGGGTTGCGGTCAAAGAATAGAAGCTTATTAAGTAAAAATCTTAGGCGAATATATCAGGGCTTTCTAATGGAAATCAGCGACTGGTTGATCTTACTCAAAGCGGCGTGGACAACTGTCTGGATTTCAGGCGCGTCTATTGTCTTAGGCGTTGCACTTGGGCTTGTGGTTGCAATGTTGCGTGCCGCTCGAATTCCCATGGTCAGCCAGATGTTGACAGTCTACGTGAGCTTGGTTCGGGCAACCCCCATGGTCACGCTAGTCCTGTTCCTCTTCGTAATCGCACCATCTATGGGCTGGGATGTGGATCCTCGTGTGGTGGCCATCGCCGCCATGACCATCAATACCACCGCCTTCAACGCGGAAATCTGGCGAGGTGCTCTCACCAGTTTTTCCAGAGAGCAAATCGAGGCGGCCAAGGCTGCCGGGATGACCACAAGTCTCACTCTTCGCCGGATCATGCTTCCACAGATGTTGACGACAAGTTTGCCTGGACTGGTCAATGAAATGTCCCTGCTCGTAAAGAGTAGCCCGGCCATTGCGATGATAGGGATCGTCGATCTGACTCGTGTGACCAACCGTATTGCAGCGGTTACTTACGACCCCCTTCCTCCAATCTTGGCCGCTGGGGTTTTATACATCCTCATCATCGGTGGGCTTGTACGGCTCCAGCGAGTGACCGATTCGCGCGCCAAGCGACTGGCAATGTAGGAGGCTGCAATGAATGGCTTTCAAATGATCTGGGATAACTTGGAGATCTTTACACAGGGGCTGCAAAATACGCTTGTATTGTTTTTGTTGTCCGCTGTGGCCGCTTTTGTACTGGCCTGCTTTATCGCCTATTTACTTGAGGGGCACGATAATTACCTCAGGAGGGGTATTCGCCAATCATTGGATGTGATGAGGATGCTCCCGTTCCTCATATTCTTGTACCTGCTCTATTACGGCCTGCCGAACCTGGGTTTACGCTTGGATGTCTGGAAAGCAGGGTTTATTGCTCTCATCACTTATCATGCGGCCTACTTTGCCGAAATATTACGCGCTGCGAGGGCTTCATTGCCTGCCGGCCAGGCTGAGGCCGCGTGTGCACACGGGTTTGTTAACTCAGTGATGTACTGGCGTATTTTGCTACCACAAATGGTTATGCGCTCAGGGCCATTGTTTGGCAACCAAATGGTCTGTCTGCTGAAAGATACTGCGTTTCTTTCGATTATTACCCTGACGGATTTGACCGCTGCGGCTTCTGCGGTTCAAGCACAGTATTTCGTTCCTTTGCCTCCCTTTATCTTTGTTATCGCACTTTATTGGGTGGTGACTTTGATTGTAGAAGCAATTCTGCGTCGTCTGAGTAAGTACGCTCAAGCAAGAGGGTTAGTCCATGAATAAGTCTGCGCCGGTAGTTGAGATCAAAGACCTCCATAAAAGCTTCGGTGGCATTGAAGTACTCAAGGGCATAAACCTCAAGGTTGAGCGAGGGCAGACCGTCAGCGTGCTGGGGTCATCGGGTTCTGGTAAGTCCACGATGCTGCGCTGCATTAATTGGCTTGAGGTGCCCAACAGTGGTGAGATTTACATTGGTGGCGACCGCATGGGCGTTAAGGCCGATGGGATCAAGCCCATGTCCAACAGGGAGCTCGCCGCCATGCGAGCCCGCACAGCCATGGTGTTTCAAAGCTTCAACCTGTGGCCGCACCTGACCGTCCTGCAGAATGTCACAGAGTCCCCTGTGCACGTGCTGGGCACAAGCAAGCGAGAGGCACATGAGCGCGCCGTAGAGCTGCTGGCGAAAGTGGGTCTATCGCACAAGCATGATGCTTATCCGTTCTCGCTGTCAGGCGGGCAGCGGCAACGGGTGGCAATCGCCCGAGCTCTGGCGATGAATCCTGAGGTCATCCTCTTTGATGAGCCCACCTCGGCGCTAGATCCCGAGTTGGTGGGAGAAGTTTTGGCGGTGATGCGCTCGTTGGCAGAGGACGGCTTCACGATGGTCATCGTTACCCATGAGATGGAGTTCGCCAGGGTTGTATCGAATGAAGTGGTATTTATTGAGAAAGGGCTGGTGATTGAACGCTCAGCGCCTGAAAAGTTTTTCACTGATGCGGATAGTGAGCGCGTTCGCCAGTTCTTAGGGCGCTACCGGGCGACAACTGCGTGTTGAACTTAAAACCTCTAAACATACATGCATTAGAAGCAACTTGTCATGAGGGGGTAACGATGGGTAATGAAGGGCAGTTTCAAAACCAACTGAAAGCCTGGCGACACCATCTTCATCGCCATCCTGAGGTTGGTTTTGAAGAAATACAAACTTCCGACTATATCGCCGCAGCGCTCACGGAAATGGGGCTTGAGGTTCATCGTGGTATCGGTGGTACTGGTCTGGTAGCCAGCCTCACCATGGGCAATGGCTCCAAGGTGGTAGGCCTGCGTGCCGATATGGATGCCCTTCATATCCATGAGGATGCTCCGGATCGTTGCCATAGCTCCGTTCACCCAGGAAAGATGCATGCTTGTGGCCACGATGGCCATATGGCGATGATCCTGGGCGCCGCCAAGCTGCTGACCGAAAGCCGCGACTTCAATGGCACTGTTCGTTTCATCTATCAGCCGGCTGAAGAGCATGGCCGTGGTGCCAAAGCCATGATTGCTGACGGTCTGTTTGAGCGATTCCCTGTCGATGCGATTTATGGCGCTCATAACATGCCAGGCCTGCCGGCCGGGATGATCTCCACTCGCTCGGGCGGCATCATGGCGAGTGAAGACAATTTCGTAATCAAGATCAAAGGTCAGGGCACCCACGCGGCTCGCCCTCACATGGGTATTGACCCGATTGTGATCGGCTCGGAAATTGTCTTGGCGCTGCAGACCATCGTTGCTCGCAACCTTGATCCGAGCGTACCTGCGGTCATCTCGTGCACCGAGTTCATCACCGATGGTATCCGCAATGCAATTCCTACCCACGTGACCATCAAAGGTGACACGCGAAGCTACGCCCCTGAAGTCCAGGCGATGCTTGAGAAGCGGATGCGCGAGATCAGCGTAGGAATTAGCGAAATGCATGGCGCAACGTGCGAATTCGAATACACCCATGAATTCGCACCGACCGTGAACTGGGAGCAGTGCACCCCGGTTGCTGTTGAAGCAGCGAGTACAATCGTCGGTGCCCAGAATGTGAACGCCGAGGTTCATCCGATGATGATCTCCGAAGACTTCGGTGCCTTCCTACAGGTCGTGCCCGGCAACTTTGTCTTCATCGGCAATGGTGATGCGAATGAGAAAGGCGGTGTGCCGCTTCACAACTCCAAGTACGACTTTAACGATGACGTGCTTTCGATTGGTGCCCACTACTTCGCCGAAGTCGCTAGGGTAGCATTGCGCTGATTCATCCAGGACACAGGCGCCTGAAAAATTTCGAATAGAAGCGTGCCAGGCACTTAGAGATGGAGCGGGCTTTGGACAAGCTAAAGGGAGTAAGCGCACATCAGCAGCCTGCAGCTGACAGTGGGGCGCGATAGGCGAAACGCCGGTTTTGATTGGTCACACATGGACGACTTACTCAAAATCGGCGTTTCTATTGTTTAGAGATCAAAACCCGTCTCGTGGACCACTTTGATCGATCTCCTAGCGGGTTAGGCAGTAGTGGAAGCCCAGACCTTCTGGCGCGCTTCGACTGCTTCGGGAGACTGGCCGACCAACTCTTCGTAGACTTTTGGTGCAGTGGCCCCTTCGGTGCTGATAAGCAGGACGCGCGAGTTCGCATTGATGCCCAGATCCGCTGCCAGGCTGCTGGACTGCGAGATTTGCTTGAGTGCCGACAGACCGGCAACAGCCGACTCGCCAGCCACGACGGGTATGTCAGTGCCGTTCTCAACGGCTAGGCGACGCATGGAAGCGACGGCTTCATCGTCAGTAATGGTCATGAAGAAATCGACGCTTGGCTGCAGGAATTTCCAGGCCAGAGGCGAGGTCTCGCCACACGCCAGGCCAGCCATCACGGAGTCGACCGAGCCAGTTGCTTTAGCCGCTTTGCCTTCGAGGGCGCTCTGGAACAGGCAATCAGCTTGCTCTGGCTCAACCACCACGAAGGTTGGGCGCTTGCTGCCATAAAACTCCCAGAAGTAGCTGACGATGCCTGCAGCCAGGCCACCTACGCCACCTTGCAGCAGTACGTGAGTGAACTCTTCACCCGGTTCCACAGCGTCAATGATTTCCGAAGCAATGGTGCCGTAGCCCTGCATCACGTCACGCGGGATGACTTCGTAACCCTCGTAGGAGGTGTCGGAAACAACGATCCAGTCATTCTGCGAAGCCAGGGCGGCGGCGTGTTCTACAGATTCATCGTAGTTGCCGGCGATACGGACGATCTCAGCACCGTATGCAGCGATGGCTTCTTCACGCTCCACGCTCACGTTGGCGTGCAGAACTATAACGCAACGACAGCCGATGTCTTGAGCCGCAGCAGCCAGACCTTTGCCGTGGTTGCCGTCGGTGGCACTGATTACGACGAAGTTTGCCAAGGTGTCTTTGTAGTCACCGGCCAGCAGGCGACGAGGGTCGAGATTTGAGTCAGGGAAGGTACGCAGAATCAGACGTACCAGCGCGATCGGAGCACCCAGCGCCTTGAAGCTGCCCAGTTCCGAGCGAACCGACTCATCCTTGACTTTCACTTCCTTGACGCCAAGTTCGCGAGCCAACCCAGGTAGGCTGTGCAGAGGGGTGCCCTGGCTACAGATCTTGTCCCAGGACGATAACCAGGCGCGGCTCTCAGCAGCCTTCTGGATGCTCATGATGTCCTGCAGCTGTTGTGGGTAAGCTTGGCGACTGGCGTTCTTGTTGGCAGTAAACATTGTCTCTCCTAGGGAACCTATGTATCGCTATTTGAATGTGCGCATTTCAGCAAAATCGGTCTGGGCTGAACGGCCGGCGGTTAGTTGTTTTATGGTAGATCCAGCTCTGATCAATTACGGCGTGTTTTTTGCATCGTTACTGGTAGAAATCTGCAATCTTTTAGGAGTATTCGGTTATAAAGTGCGTGATCGGTACTTGCATATGACTAGTCGGCTAACCATCGCGTGCGACTGTCAAGGAGCTTTAGTGCTTTAAGAACGAGCGCTCCACCATTGGATTCGTTCAGCTATGGGCGGTGATCCCCTGGCTGACCCGTTAATCAGTGCCCACGCCTCGCGGGGCTGACGTTATTTTTACGCTGGTCAACGATCTGCTGCGCTGATCGTCCAAGACCCACCAGACGACTGCCATGACGGCCATCGATTCTGAGGTTCGCACTAATGCTAACCACTGTCATGCAGGCAAAATTTGCTTATTGCCCTAAGTGAACGCACAAATGTTGCTTTTCTTGCCCGAGGTTGGCTAGTGCAGAGGAAGGCGGTGGTTTGTTTGTGCGGTTTTGTCCAAAAGTTCTGGATCAGAGTTAGCCTTTTGCGCGATGGCGAGGACTCGACGTATTGATATACGGTGGATGCGGGTCATCAGCCTTTCGGCAGATGACCCGACTTGAGGCTCAGTAGCCTAGAGCGCAACTATCTCGACGAGGATCTGCACCTGCGCGGAGGACGCCTGTATTGTGGTCAATCCAAATCGCCTGAGCGGTGCCCATGGGGTTTTGGGCTACCGTAACGTTGTGCCCCAACGCTTTGAGCGCTTGTACTGTTTGGTCGGGGACGGTCTCTTCAACTTCAAAGGTGTTGTCGCGGGCAAAGAAGCGGGGGAAGTCGATGGCCTCCTGAATGCCCATGCCGTAATCCACGATGTTGGTCAGAACGTGAATCTGCCCCATGGCCTGGTAATGAGCACCGGTAACACCGTAAGACATGACCACTTCGTCGTCTTTGGTCAGGAGTGCCGGGATAATCGTATGCAGTGGCTTTTTCCGGCCAGCCAGACGATTAGGGTGGCCATCCTGAAGGGTAAAGCCGCTACCGCGATTTTGCAGGATGATGCCCGATTTGGGCGCCAAGATTGCGCTGCCGAAATCGTCAAAGATCGAGTTGATGAACGAAACCGCGTTGCCTTCTTCATCGACGATCGAGATGTAGACGGTGTCGGCATGGCGAGTATGCAGAAGCTCGTCAAGGTCGCTGAGGCGTGCATCGAGCTTGATCTTGGCTGCCAGCATCGAAGCTCGTTCCTCCGACAGCAGATGCTCTACCGGGACAGGGTGATGGTCAGGATCACACAGGAAGAGATCGCGCTCGGCATAGGCTATGCGGGAGACCTCGGCTTGCAGATGAAGCCGCTCAGGGCCCAGCGGATCCAGCTCGGAGAGGTTGTATTTTTCAAGAATTTTCGCCATCGCCAAGGCTACGATACCTTGGCCGCTGGGCGGGCACTCCCACAGCTGGTAGCCACGATAGCTGGCTGTAATGGGCGTGACGTACTCAGGCGCAAAGTCGGCGAAGTCAGATGGTTTATGAACGCCACCAATGGCCTGAAGTGTTTCTAGGATATCTTGAGCAATCCAGCCTTTATAGAAGACGTCGGCCCCCTCCTCACCGATGCTGTGTAGGGCTTTAGCCAGCATGGGTTGCTTATGCAGATCCCCAGGCTCTGGCGCGTCACCATTCCTATAGAAGGCGTCGGAGAAGTTCTTGCAGTGTGTGAACTGTCCTTTCCTCAGGAGCCAGTCGCGAGCGAGGCGCTCGGTCACCGGATAGCCCTTCTCGGCAGCGTGGATAGCCGGCTGGAGTAAGCGTGCAAAGCTGAGGTTTCCCTCATCAACCGAGAGCTTGTGCCACGCCGCGACGGCTCCAGGAACCGTCACAGCGTGGGCGGTATAGGGGTCGATCTCAGAAATGTTCTTTTGTTTGAGCGATTCGGCGCTTGCACCCTCCGGCGCCCAACCCGCGCCATTCAAGGCTCGGACGGGCTGGCCCTTGCGTTTGAAAATTACGAAGCAGTCTCCGCCAATGCCTGTTTGTGTGGGTTCAACCACTGCAAGCATTGCAGCTGCTGCGATTGCGGCATCGAATGCGTTACCGCCTATCTGCAGGATCTCCAGTGCAGCAGAAGTCGCCAGGCTATGGGAGGTAGCCGCCATGGCCCTGGTGCTCATGACTTCAGAGCGCCCAGGTTGTTGAAAATTTCGCATACGAACTCCTGTTAGATAGTGCAGACGCATTTGATGCGAACGAGAAACAAAGAAAAATGTGCGTGAGATTCCAACCTGAGCTTACTCTCTGCCGTGTGCAAGATTTGTGCGTTTTACCGACTGAATATGCAACAGATAAGACGGTGCAATAATGGCGCTTGGGTTTCCTAAGCCAATTAGGATTTTTGGCAGCGGTTCTATGTGGTCTTGCACTTATTTGAGGTTAGGAAATTTTTTGTGTGCAGGGAAAAAGTCCCCGGGCGTAACGCCAAAGTGAGCCCTGAAAGCGGAAATGAATGCGGATGTGGATTTGTATCCCGAGTTCAATGCAACCTGGGTCACTCTTATCCCTTGGCCCAGTTCTTCCAAGGCGCCCAGCAAGCGCATGCGCTGACGCCACACGCGGAACGGCAATCCAGTCTCGCGTAGAAGAATCCTTCTCAGGGTCTTTTCAGAGGCACCCAGTTCCTCACCCCACTCGGCCAGCGTCCTGTCATCGTCCGGGCAGTCTTGGAGCTTGCGGCACAATTGCAGCACACGATGGTCTTGAGGGAGGGGCAGCGACATGCTCACCTCTTTGGCAGTTCGTAGCTGGTCGACTAACACCTGGGCAAGACGGCCCCCTTCACCGTGCTCGTCATAGTCGGCACTGAGTTGACAGAACTGCTTGATCAGCTCATGGGTAAGGGCCGTGATTTCAACCACCCTACACCGGCTTAGGTAATCACTAATCAGGTGCTTGTCGATGTATAGGCTCCTCATCTCCGTGTTGGCGAAATTAAAAACTTCATGCTCCATCTCGGAGGGGATCCACACAGCTCTCTGCGGAGGAGCCACGAAGCTCTCGTGTGGGGTGTGGACATGCAATACGCCTGAGATGGCGTACGAGAGCTGAATCCAGGGGTGTTTGTGCATTCGGGTGCGCTCTGCGTGCACCGACGACTCATTCCGAGCAAACAACGGTCTAGGGAGCGTAGCCAGCGCCGGCACCGAGCGTTCATGCACTGCAGGTTGTCCGTTTATAGACATTTATTGCCCTCATCCCGTTAGTCGGATATGGCAATGAAGGCTAAGGTAAGCGGGCAGTTCTGACAACAACAGGATTTTCATCATGGCTCGATCACGCTTTCTGCCGGACAATTTTACCCTCACACTCGTCGCAGTGGTGGCTGCTGCCACCCTGCTACCCGCGCGTGATCAAGTCGCCGTTGTGTTCGATTGGATTACCAACATCGCGATCGGGCTGCTGTTCTTCCTCCATGGCGCCAAGCTTTCACGGCAGGCAATTGTCGCCGGTGCCGGTCATTGGCGGCTCCATTTCCTGGTTTTCCTCTGCACCTTCGTGTTGTTCCCGCTGATTGGTCTGGCGCTCAAACCGCTGCTTATGCCACTGCTCGGTGATATGCTCTACATGGGCTTCCTTTACCTCTGCGCACTGCCGGCGACAGTTCAATCGGCGATTGCGTTCACTTCCCTCGCTCGCGGGAACATTCCCGCTGCCATCTGCAGCGCAGCCGCATCTAGCCTTATTGGTATCTTCGCCACGCCCGTGCTCGTGGCGCTGCTTATGGGGGTTCACGGGGATGGTGGCTCGACGCTAGAAGCCATTCGCAAGATCAGCATTCAGCTCCTGGTGCCCTTCATTGCAGGTCAAATTGCACGGCGCTGGATTGGGAACTGGGTGGGCCGCAACAAAAGCTGGCTCAAGTACGTTGACCAGAGTTCCATTCTCCTGGTTGTCTACTCTGCGTTCAGCGCTGCGGTCATAGGTGGCCTGTGGCAGCAGGTGCCACCCACGATTCTCGGCTGGATTGTCCTAGGCTGTTGCCTGCTCCTGACGCTATCGTTGGGGATCACGGCACTGCTCGGGAAGTGGCTGGGCTTCAATATTGAAGATCGCATCACCATCTTGTTCTGTGGCTCCAAGAAGAGCCTGGCGACCGGCGTGCCCATGGCTCAGGTGCTCTTTGCAGGCAGCACGACTGGTTTGCTCATCTTGCCCTTGATGGTCTTCCATCAAATTCAGCTCATGGTCTGCGCCTCGCTGGCTCAGCGCTATGCCCGCAGGCCTGAGTCTCCAATCCTTAAGAGTGAGCCCACCGTGCAGCTCACTCCTGCTGCTGAGTCCGAGCGTGATGGCGTGAAAGGATGAGCTAATGCACTAGGGATTGTCGAAGGGCTCGGCCATGGTCGGGCTCTTTTGACGCCTAAGCTCAAGACCAAGTGCAGGCTGACGGTTTAACATGACCCATTAGGGTTACCGACGCAGTCGGTGGAGGCGGTATATGCAGCTTGATGTGTACGATAAGAAAATCCTGGCACTGCTCCAAGAAAACAACAAACTACCTCAGCGCGAGCTGGCCGAAGCAGTCAACCTGTCTCCGTCGGCGGTTAACAGGCGGATCTCGGCGTTGGAAAGTGCAGGGGTCATCAAGCACAACGTAAGCGTGGTGGATCCTGTGGCCGTAGGTCGACCCATCACGATTATTGTGGAGGTCAAGGTCGAAAACGAACGCCTTGATCTTCTGGATGAGATCAAAGCCAGGTTCGTTGCCCGGGCTGAAGTCCAGCAGGTGTATTACGTGACGGGCGATTTCGATTTCCTATTGGTGTTGAACGTGAAGGATATGTCGGAGTACGAGGCTCTGACGCGAGACATGTTCTTCTATGGAAACATCAAGCAGTTCAAAACCTACGTGGCGATGCAAAATATCAAGCGCACCTTCGCAGTACCGGTGAACCCGAGCTGAGTGCCGTACTCGCGAAGACAGGGCTTTGGGACAAGGCTGAATGCTGCTCTCCCAGGCCCATCTGGCAAATGGATCAAGCCACTTGCGTTGGTTGACGTCATTCACGCTCATACGAAGCGACGGTTGCGACGGGTTGTCCGGCAGGCTGCGCGAGCGCCTTGGCATTAGCCTCGGCGCCGGTGGTGATCAAGAGCACGCGGGACTGGCCGTTGACTCTGACCTCTGTGGCAAACTGGTCGGCTTGCTTCATGAGCGCACAAAAGCGGGCGAGTGCGGAATCCCCGCCCGCGAAGGGACTGTCGCTGCCGGGCTTGACCGCCAGCTGTCGCATGGACGCCGTCTCTTCATCGTCAGAAATAGTCATGAATAAATCCACGGCAGGGCTTAAAAACTCCAAACCCAGGAACAAATCTTACTATTAACCAAACCTGCATTGCACTCTGATACAGGTAGTCTGCATGAGCTGGCTCAATGATGAGGAAGGTCGGGGGGCTTGTTGCCCTAGGGCTGGTAAAGTAGCTGGCTATAACATCAGCCAGTACTCCAATGCCTCCCGGCAGGATCATGTGAACGAAGTCTTCTCTCTGTTCCCCCGCTTCGACGATCTGGGCAGCATTTATGCCATAGCCCCGCATGATGTCGCGGAGAATGATCTGGTAGCCTTCAGGAGAAACACGGACATCAGACTCCAGCCGTTGGCTTGTAAGCTTTGTAGCATGTTCGAGGGCCTCATGACCGTTATTGATGTTTCGGATAACCTCGACGCGAAAGGCGCTAACCGCCGCCTCACAGTCAGTGCTGGTGCTGAGAAGCAGGACAAGTACGCATTTACAGCCGAGGTGTCTAGCAGCGGCTGCGAGCGCTCTACTGTGGCCGCAATTTGCCGCACTGATCGCCGTGAACTCAGGCAGTTCCCTGTGATACTCACTACGCAGCAGCATGCGAGCTCAATCGCCCCGGGTTTTGTGGAGGCCTCAACTCTTGAGATGATGGCCATGAGAAAGACTACGACCTACTTCCCCGAAGTCCGTGAACGTGCCGTGCGCATGGTTCTGGAGCATTTGAACGCCTACTCCTCCGAGTGGGCCGCTATTAAAGCCATGGCGCCGAAGATTGGCTGTGCAGCACAAAGGTTACATGGCTGGATTCGCCGTCATCAGACCGACGTAGGCCAACGTCCAGGCCCGACCACCGAAGAGCGTGAGCGCATCAAGGCTTTGAACGGGAGAACCGCGAGCTGCCCAAAGCCAACGAGATTCTGCGTCTAGCCAGTGCGTATTTTGCCCAGGCGGAGCTCGACCGCCGCACCAAGTCCTCAGAGCATTTGTCCATCGGCATCGTGACCATCTCGGGGTCGAGTCGATCCGCCGTGTCTTGCAGATCACCCCGTCCGGTTACTCGCAGGCACGCGGCGAAGCAGCGCAATCTGGTCGCCAGCTGTACGGTGGAGCGACTAATGCGGCGAGCTGGGCTGCAGGGAATTAGGCGTGGCCAGCAACAAGTCGCTGTGTCGCTGGATCGTGTTCAGCGCCAGCTCCATGCCGACTGCCCGAACCAGCTGTGGGTGATGACGACCTTGAAATGGGTGCACTGGTACAACCATCAGCGGCTGTTGAGTTCAATCGGATATCCCGCCTGCGGAGGCTGAGGCAAACTTCCACCAGCAACAAACGGGTCAGGCTATAGCGGCCTGACTTAAACGAAACAGCCTCCACGAAACCCGGGGCAATTCACCAAGCAGATTGGGCTGAAAATGACTGGCGCCTCTAAGAGAGACGCCGCTGTTGGTCGTGTCAGAGGGCTGTTAGTAGTCCGTTTACAAGGCAGATTATCCCAATGCACACGACGAACTTATTTGAGAATCCACCAATGTATTTGTTGAGTGGTGCTGATTTTCTGTATGCCACCTGAGGCAGGAAGTACACGACAAACACGCTGATTGGAACAATCGCTACCTTGATTAGGTTCAGGACGTTCCAGTTCAGCAGAGCTGGGATCAGGGTCGCTACGAAGATGAAGGTAGCCAAGCAGACACGGAACAGCTTGCCCTTGGTGGCCGCCACGGTGCCCCCCAGCCAACTGGTCACGAAGCCCTTGGCGCTTTCTTGAGTCGCTAGAAAGTGAGCGAAGAAAGACTTGACCGTAGCGAAGAAAACTATAATTTGCGAGGCATAAGCCAGCATTGGATTATCGAATTTCTTGGCGAGGTAGGACAGCGCGGTCAGGTTGTTTTCTTTGGCGGCCAGGAAATCTTCGGGAGTCAGTGCAAAGATTACGCTCCAGGAGAAGAAGACAACTGTGAATATAATCAGCGCTACGGCCACCGCCAGAATCTGATCGCACTTGCGGGGCGCGTTGGAGCCGTACTCGCGTTTCTGGGCGACTACAAAGCTTGAGATGATCGATGCAAAACTGAATGCATAAATCGCAGTAGGGAGAGCCGACCAGGTGGCGGAGAACAGACCGCTCGCTCCTCCGAAGTCGGAAGCAGTCGTGAAGAACGATGTGTTCCAATGGGGGATAGCCATAAAGCCGAATGCGAAGAGCGAGATGATGAACGGGAAGACCATCACACTCATCATCTTGACGATGGCTTGCGGGTTGAACTGAACTAGGGCTACCAAGGCCGCCACTACAGCGGGTGCGACGATGAAGCGAGAAGGGGCCTCGATGTGAAGCTGTGAGGTGCAGAAGTCGATGATCGTGTTGGTCAGCGTAATAGTATAGATCATCATGACAGGAAATACATGCACGAAGTACATTAGGGTAAGCGACTTTGCCCACTTCCGCCCCAAATGTTCTTCTACAGCATCGATAATATTGCCTTCACGCGCTCCTTCTTTCACTGCTGCTGCTTGCACCAGCAGTGAAAATTTCTTGTTAGTGTAATAGGTGATTGGAACTACTAGGGCTGTGAGGATCAGCATCGGCCAGATCCCGGCCAGTCCGAGACTGACAGGCCAGAAGAGGCTCCCTGCGCCCACGGCGCAGCCGTAAATTCCAAGTACCCAAACGGTGTCGTGCTTTGACCACCTCGATGTGCTGGTTGCAGCATTGGTTTTGTATAGCGCGGACTGGCTCACGATGTTCTCTCCAAATGTTATTACGCTCCATTAGGAGCTGCTTATTGAAGGCAGAGAAAGTAAAAATCTTACGCTTTTGATTTTTCACCGATTACTGGAGCGTCCAGGCTCCAAAGTCTGTGTACGGCGACGCCTTTGGTCACAAGAGTGATTAGGCGTGAATCCATGCTATCCGATGCAAATGCAAGAAAATCCCTAAAACCAGACCAGCAATGCACGCCTGTTGCGTTGGTGCCGGGTTATCGTTACTGGCATGAAGCTGGGGCTTTGAGGGGCGCTGTGTGCTCGCGCAAGTGCGCCGCTTAGGGCGTTCCAGCAGGGCTCGGCGAGCATCCGATTTATCAGCAGCTGGTGAATTATTTCGCAGCCACCGCAGTGGCTAGGAGTGAATATGGCTAACGAAGAACTGAAACTTGACGGCGACAAACTCATTCAGCAGATCAATGCCTTGGGGTTGATCGGGACGGATCACGTTGTAGGTGGGCGCACCCGGATTGCCCTGACTGATGACGAGAAAGCAGGTCGTGATCAGGTGGTAGCCTGGATGAAAGAGCTCGACCTGAATGTTCAGGTTGATCGCATCGGTAACATTTTTGGGATCCTGCCTGCTCTAGATGGTGAGCTCACCAAGAACGCGCTGATGATGGGTTCCCACATCGATACCGTGACAAACGCCGGCGCCCTCGATGGCTGCTACGGCGTGCTTGCCGGTATTGCCGTATGTCGTGCATACAGGGATGCAGGGACTTTGCCGACTCGTCCCATCATCGTTGGTTCGTTCACCAATGAAGAGGGCGTTCGTTATCAACCTGACATGATGGGTTCGCTGGTCTACGCGGGTGGTCTGCCAGTTGAGGAAGCTCTGGAGACCATTGGTACAGATGGCACTCGGCTGGGTGATGAGCTTGCCCGGATCGGTTATGCCGGTACCATGGAGCCAGGCGCCATTCAGCCAGCGGAGTACATCGAGCTCCACATCGAGCAAGGCCCGATTCTTGAGGCTGAAGGGAAGTTGATTGGTGTAGTCGAGAACCTGCAGGGTATCTCCTGGCAGCAGTTCACCATCCAAGGCAATGCCAACCATGCCGGTACCACCCCAACGCGGTTGCGTCATGACGCCGGCCTGGCGGCCAGCTCGATCATCTGTGAGCTGCGCAGGATCGCTACTGACTCCAACAGCTCGACCCTGGCGACGGTCGGCTCGATCAAATTCGAACCGAATGTCATCAACGTGATTCCTCGCAAAGCGACCTTTACGGTCGACCTGCGGGATCCTGATGAAGCGCTTCTGACCTTGGCGGAAGACCGCCTGAGCAGGTTCGCAACACGCATCGCCGAGCAAGAGGGTGTGAAGATCACCACAGAGCGCCTGGTTCGTTTTCAGCCGGTGGTGTTCGATGAGAAGCTTTGTGAAGAGATCGAAACGGCGGTCAAAAAGCGCGGCCTGACCTATCGTCGCATGACCTCCGGTGCAGGTCATGATGCTCAGATGATCGCGCGGATAGCACCAGCAGCGATGATCTTCGTGCCGAGCCAAGCAGGCATCAGCCACAACCCGAGAGAGCACACGGACGACAAAGAGCTGATCGAGGGCGCCCAGGTGCTTCTGGATGTCGTCGTTGCCAGGATGTCCAAGTAGCCAAGAGCTTCAAACCCTTGATGGGGCGGCCATCTCTAGACCCTCGCGGAAAAAGCGGGGGGTCTTTTCGTTTGTGGCTTCAGATCGTTTCGGGCCTTATCAACTTCCCCGGGGTGAGTGGTCAGGTGGAGGGCTCTCGATTTTCTATAGACCGTATCACTCTATTTTCAGGCGTACTTGCTGAACAGCTGTTACACCCACGTGTCGATCCTGATTTCTCAAGTGGTCTTGTTTGGATAATCCTAGGGTTTGTCTGAAAAGTCGGCCCGCAAAAACTTCTCGATGCAGACCAGTGTGACGGTGGCTTTAAAGCTGCTGGCCAGTTTGTCGTATCGCGTACAGAGCCGACGCTTTTCCTTGAGCCAGCTGAATAGCCGCTCGATTACGTTGCGCTTTTTGTACTGTGGTTTATCAAACAGTCGAGGTAGACCGGGTCGAGGCTAGCGATGCATCTTGCGCAAGGGAATGATCGGCTGCATACCGGAGCGGTCGCAGTACTGCCGCAGCACCTGGCTGTCATAACCCTTGTTGGCCAGCACATATCGGCAACGCTTGCGTGGGCGACCCTTGCTGCCAGAAAGGCTAATCTGATCCAGCAACCGCATGAAGTAACGCGCGTCCACCTGTTCGCCAGGCGACAGCATGATGGCCAGCGGGAAGCCATAGCTGTCGCAGGCGAGGTGTATTTTGTGGTCAGTCCGCCTCGGCTGCGGCCGAGACAGTGGTGTTGCGGTTCCTGTAGGCCCCTTTTTTTTCCGAGCCGCTGTCAGCTCGGGTGGCTCGAATTGACGTGGAGTCGACCATGCAGGTCTCCAGATTGATAAAACCGGCTTCCCGCAAACGCAGGTGCAGGTGACGCAGAACCTGCTCGAACGTGCTGTTATCCCGCCATTGCCTGAAACGCTGCGCCCAACGCTCAGATGAAATTTCATAGCGGCCTGTCATGACAGCCCTCTTGGTAACCAGAGGAAGGAGGTAGTCGTCCCAGGCATGGTCGCTGTCGCCGGCGAGCAGGGTGTTGTCAAGGTCGAACAAGGCCAGGCGCATCGCGGTCACTCGCAGAGTTGGCAGGTAGGCCCCGCAGAATACGGAGTTTCCAAGTCGCTGCACATATGCTGGCGGGCGCGTTGCTGCGCTCGCCGGCTTTGTGGAACAATGCCCGAACATGCGTTTGCGAGGTTGCTGCCGTGATCGACCCGGATGGTTTTCGCCCCAACGTCGGGATCATTCTCACGAATGATGCCGGGCAGGTGCTATGGGCTCGACGGATCAACCAGGATGCCTGGCAGTTTCCCCAGGGGGGTATCAACCCTGACGAAACGCCGGAAGACGCCCTGTACCGAGAGCTCAACGAAGAAGTAGGCCTGGAACGCCAGGACGTGGAAATACTGGCCTGTACCCGTGGCTGGCTGCGTTATCGCCTGCCCCAGCGGCTGGTGCGCACCCATAGCCAGCCGCTATGCATCGGGCAGAAGCAGAAGTGGTTCCTGCTGCGGCTGGTCACCAACGAACAGCGGGTTCGCATGGACCTGACCGGCAAGCCGGAGTTCGACGGCTGGCGCTGGGTGAGCTACTGGTACCCGCTCGGCCAGGTGGTGACATTCAAGCGCGAGGTGTATCGGCGCGCCCTCAAAGAGCTTGCCCCGCGTCTGCTGACGCGCGACTGACGACGGAGTTCGACCCCGAGCCATGCTCAATACGCTGCGCAAGATCGTCCAGGAAGTGAACTCCGCCAAAGATCTCAAGACGGCGTTGGGGATCATCGTCTTGCGCGTGAAAGAGGCCATGGGCAGCCAGGTCTGCTCGGTGTATCTGCTCGATCCGGAAAGCAATCGCTTCGTGCTGATGGCCAGCGAGGGCCTGAACAAGCGCTCTATCGGCAAGGTCAGCATGGCGCCCAACGAGGGCCTGGTGGGCCTGGTGGGGACCCGCGAAGAGCCGCTGAACCTGGAAAACGCCGCCGACCATCCACGCTATCGCTATTTCGCCGAGACGGGCGAGGAGCGCTTCGCCTCGTTCCTCGGCGCGCCGATCATCCATCATCGACGCGTGGTCGGCGTGCTGGTCATCCAGCAGAAGGAGCGTCGCCAGTTCGACGAAGGCGAGGAAGCCTTCCTCGTCACCATGAGCGCCCAGCTCGCCGGGGTCATCGCCCATGCCGAGGCGACCGGCTCCATTCGCGGCCTCGGGCGCCAGGGCAAGGGCATCCAGGAGGCGCGTTTCGTCGGTGTGCCGGGGTCGCCCGGCGCCGCGGTCGGGCGCGCCGTGGTGATGCTGCCGCCTGCCGATCTGGACGTGGTGCCGGACAAGGCGGTCGATGACATCGAGGCCGAACTGCAACTGTTCCACAACGCCCTGGAAGGCGTGCGCGAAGACATGCGCAAGCTGTCCGCCAAACTCGCTACCCAGCTGCGGCCCGAGGAGCGGGCGCTGTTCGACGTCTACCTGATGATGCTCGAGGACGCTGCCCTCGGTGGCGAGGTGGTCCAGGCCATCCGGACCGGCCAGTGGGCCCAGGGCGCCTTGCGCCAGGTGGTCGGCGAGCACGTCAAGCGCTTCGAGCTGATGGATGACGACTACCTGCGCGAGCGGGCCTCGGACGTCAAGGACCTGGGGCGTCGACTGCTCGCCTACCTGCAGGAGGCGCGCCAGTCGTCGCTGGTCTATCCCGATAACACCATCCTGGTCAGCGAGGAACTGACCCCGGCCATGCTCGGCGAAGTGCCCGAAGGCAAGCTGGTGGGCCTGGTCTCGGTGCTGGGCTCGGGCAACTCCCACGTGGCCATCCTGGCGCGGGCGATGGGCCTTCCGACAGTCATGGGCCTGGTCGACCTGCCATATTCCAAGGTCGACGGCATCGAGCTGATCGTCGATGGCTACAAGGGCGAGGTGTTCACCAACCCCAGCGACGTGCTGCGCAAGCAGTACAGCGACGTGGTCGAGGAGGAGCGCCAGCTGGCCCAGGGGCTCGACGCCTTGCGCGAGCTGCCTTGCGTGACCCCGGACGGGCATCGCATGCCGCTGTGGGTCAACACCGGCCTGCTTGCCGACGTCGCGCGTGCCCAGCAGCGTGGCGCCGAAGGCGTCGGTCTGTACCGTACCGAAGTGCCGTTCATGATCAATCAGCGCTTCCCCAGCGAGAAGGAACAACTGGCCATCTACCGGGAGCAGCTGGCGGCCTTCCATCCGCTGCCGGTGACCATGCGCAGCCTGGACATCGGTGGTGACAAGGCACTGTCGTATTTCCCCATCAAGGAGGAAAATCCGTTTCTCGGCTGGCGTGGCATCCGGGTCACGCTCGACCACCCGGAAATCTTCCTGGTACAGGCCCGCGCCATGCTTAAGGCCAGCGAGGGCCTGGACAACCTACGCATCCTCCTGCCGATGATCTCCGGCATCCATGAGCTCGAAGAAGCCCTGCACCTGATCCACCGGGCCTGGGGCGAGGTGCGGGACGAAGGCACCGACGTGCCGATGCCACCGGTAGGGGTCATGGTGGAGATTCCCGCCGCTGTCTATCAGACCCGAGAACTGGCCCGCCAGGTGGATTTTCTTTCGGTCGGCTCCAACGACCTGACCCAGTACCTGCTGGCGGTGGACCGCAACAACCCGCGTGTCGCCGATCTCTACGACTACTTGCACCCGGCCGTGCTGCAGGCCTTGCAGACGGTGGTGCGCGATGCCCATGCCGAGGGCAAGCCGGTGAGCATCTGCGGCGAAATGGCTGGCGATCCGGCGGCGGCGGTGCTGCTGATGGCCATGGGCTTCGACAGTCTCTCGATGAACGCCACCAACCTGCCCAAGGTCAAGTGGATGCTGCGTCAGATCAACATGAGCAAGGCGCACGAAATGCTGGCCGAGGCCATGGCCCACGACAACCCGCAGGTGATCCACAGCTCGTTGCAGCTGGCGCTGAAGAACCTGGGGCTGGCACGCATGATCGGGCCAGAGGCGAACAAGACCCTGTGAGCTCGCCAGGGCAGCAGGGGACGCCTTGGCGTACGGCTCTTCAGACCACCAGTCGCACCTCCCCCAGGTAACGGCCGAACGGCCCGTAGCTGCGTTCGACCAACTCCCGCCGACCTCCAGCATCCATGATCAAGGCTGTGCTCGCCCGTGTCCCGTAGTGCTGGCTGGCAATGAACACACTCGACAGCAGACGCTCGGTCGCCAGGCCTACTCCGGTATCCGGCAGCTCGGCATCGGCGACCTGTCGATCATCGCCCAACAGTCCCAGCAGCCGGTCCGTCGACGGCTCGTCGAGCACCCGTTGTAGCCCCGTGCGCGCCTTGAGCAGCTTCGGCCAGGGCGTGTCGAGCGCGGCATTGGACAGGCCGTGGATGCCCGGCTCCAGCAGGCGCGGCACGGCCTCGCGAGCATGCAGGTAGCCCAGCGTCTGGGTATCGCCCACCAGCAGGTTGAAACCGGCGTACTCGGCGCAGTGGGCAGTGACGTGTTCCAGATAGGCTTCCACGCCGAGCTCACCGCGTAGGTATTCGGCGACCAGTGCGCCACGCGAGCGCAGGCCACCCGGCTGGCCAGGCTCGCGGATATTGGTCAGTGCGGCGAAGCGCCCGTGAGGGCCGACGCCGAGCCAGGTGCCACCGGCTTCCAGGTCACGGCCGGCATGCACGCCCGGCGCATCCTGCCAGGCCGCCAACGGCTGGGTCGGGCGCTCGTGGAACTCGTCACGGTTGGCGGCCACGAGCAAGGGCGGGGCATGTCCGGGGCGCCAGGCAAATACGATCAGGCACATGGGCAGTTCTCGCTGTTTCTGGTCACTCTACCTGGCGCCGGAGGGGCAGGTCCATCCAGCGCGCACAGAGTTCACTAGAGCAGCACGCCCGGCTTCCGTTACCATGCCTGACTGTTTTCCAAGGAGGCGGCCAATGGCGTTCGTACTCTACCTGCTGCTGGGCGCTTGCGCCGGTGTTCTGGCCGGGCTCTTCGGCGTGGGTGGCGGCATCGTCATCGTACCGGTGCTGGTGTTCAGCTTCACCTTGCAAGGGTTCGACCCGGCGGTGCTGACCCACCTGGCGGTCGGTACCTCGCTGGCCACCATCGTCTTCACGTCGATCAATGCGGTGCTCGAGCATCATCGCAAAGGTGCGGTGAACTGGTCGATCTTCGCCTGGATGACCCTCGGCGTGCTGGTCGGCGCCGGGATCGGGGCCAAGACCGCTTCGCTGATCCAGGGGCCGATGCTGCAGAAGATCATTGGCGTCTTCGCGCTGGTGATCGCCGTGCAGATGGCGCTCGACTTCAAGCCCAGAGCCAGCCGGGCGATCCCAGGCAAGGGCGGGCTGATCGCGGCAGGTGGGGTGGTCGGCTGGGCTTCGGCGATCTTCGGCATCGGTGGCGGCTCGCTGACCGTGCCGTTCCTGACCTGGCGCAGCCTGCCGATGCAGCAGGCCGTCGCGACTTCTTCGGCCTGCGGCTTGCCGATCGCCATTGCCAGCGCGGCGAGCTTCATGCTGCTGGGGTGGCATGAAGCTCGCCTGCCTCCTCACAGTTTCGGTTACGTCTACCTGCCGGCCACGATCGGTATAGCCGTGACCAGCATGTTCTTCGCCCGTCTTGGCGCTCGACTGGCGCATCAGTTGTCGCCGCGCCTGCTCAAGCGTCTGTTCGCCACGCTGTTGTTCTGCGTAGGACTCAGCTTCCTGATTTGAATCGAGAGGAACCACCATGCTGCCTTACCCGCAGATCGACCCCGTGGCCGTGGCCATCGGGCCGCTGAAAATCCACTGGTACGGCCTGATGTACCTGATCGGCATAGGCGGCGCCTGGCTGCTCGCCTCGCGCCGCCTGAACCGCTTCGATCCGACCTGGAGCCGCGAGAAGCTGTCCGACCTGGTGTTCTGGCTGTCCATGGGCGTGATCGTCGGCGGGCGCCTGGGCTACGTGCTGTTCTATGACCTGCACGCCTACCTGGCCAACCCGACCCTGATCTTCGAAGTCTGGAAAGGCGGCATGTCGTTCCATGGCGGCTTCATCGGCGTGATGCTGGCGGCCTTGTGGTTCGGCAAGCGCAACGACAAGTCCTTCTTCGAGCTGATGGATTTCGTCGCGCCGTTGGTGCCGATCGGTTTGGGCGCCGGGCGCATCGGCAATTTCATCAATGCCGAGCTGTGGGGCAAGCCGACCGACGTGCCATGGGCGATGGTCTTCCCGCCGTTCAGCGACCCGGCGCAGTTGCCCCGGCACCCGTCGCAGCTCTACCAGTTCGCCCTCGAAGGCGTGGCGCTGTTCGTGATTCTCTGGGCATTCTCGCGCAAGCCGCGGCCGACCATGGCGGTCTCCGGGATGTTCGCGCTGTTCTACGGCATCTTCCGCTTCATCGTCGAATTCGTCCGCGTGCCCGATGCCCAGCTCGGCTACATCGCCTTCGGCTGGCTGACCATGGGTCAGCTGTTGTGCCTGCCCATGATACTTGGTGGCCTGGCATTGATCTGGTGGGCTTATAATCGCAAGCCTACGGCGAAACCCGCCCTTTGAATCCCCCGGCAGGGGTGATCCTCCTGCCGTTTCCGTTACAGGTAGGCCATGAAACAGTATCTAGACCTGGTTCGCGACGTCATCGAGAACGGCACGCTGCAGCAAAACCGCACCGGCATCCGCACCATCAGTCTGCCCGGGGCCATGCTGCGCTTCGACCTGCAGAAAGGCTTTCCGGCCATCACCACCCGCAAGCTCGCCTTCAAGTCGGCGATCGGCGAAATGGTCGGCTTCCTGCGTGGCGTGCGCGATGCTGGCCAGTTTCGCGAGCTGGGCTGCAAGGTCTGGGACCAGAATGCCAACGAGAACGCCCAGTGGCTGGCCAACCCGTTCCGTCAGGGGCACGACGATCTTGGCGAGATCTATGGCGTGCAGTGGCGCCAGTGGCCAGGCTACAAGCGCATCGCGCTGAGCAACCCGACGGCGATCGAGATGGCCGAGCAGCAGGGCTTTCGCCAGATCGCCCAGGACCAGGAGGACGGCCAGGCGTTCGTGATCCTGTACAAGGCGATCGATCAGGTGCGCCAGTGCCTGGATACCATCGTCAAGGACCCGGGCAGCCGGCGCATCCTGTTCCATGGCTGGAACTGCGCCCAGCTCGACGAGATGGCGTTGCCGCCTTGCCACTTGCTGTACCAGTTCCACCCCAACGTCGAGACGCGGGAAATCTCTCTGACCCTGTACATTCGTTCCAACGACCTGGGCCTGGGTACTCCGTTCAACCTCACCGAAGGCGCGGCACTGCTGTCGCTGTTCGGTCGCCTGACCGGCTATACCCCGCGCTGGTTCACCTATTTCATCGGCGACGCGCATGTCTACGAAAACCACCTGGAGATGTTACGCGAACAGCTCAGGCGCGAACCGCTCGAGGCGCCACGCCTGGTGATCAGCGAGCGGGTTCCGGAATTCGCCAGTACCGGTGTCTACGAGCCGCAATGGCTGGAAAAGATCGAGCCGAGCGATTTCAGCCTGGAAGGGTACGAGCATCATGCGCCGATGACGGCGCCGATGGCGGTCTGAGGGCTTTCTCCAGGGGGGCGTGAAACGGCCCTCCTGGTTCAGTGGCCATGACTGCGGCCCACATGCGAGTGCTCGGCTTCCGGCACCGACACGCCTCCGTTGACTTCCAGCTGCTGCAGGATCGCGCAGGCCGACCCTTGCGCGGTGCATTGTCGGCGCAGCTCCAGCAGTTGCGCCTGTAGCGCCTGCAGTCCGTCGATCCTGGCCTGGACATGCGCGATATGCGCGTCGATCAGTGCGTTGACGCTGTCGCACTGGCCTTCGGGACTGTCGCGCAAGCGCAGCAGGCTGCGTATTTCATCGAGGGTCATGTCCAGGGTGCGGCAGTTGCGAATGAAGGTCAGTCGCTCGACATGCGCCTGGGTGTAGAGACGGTAGTTGCTTTCGCTGCGTGCCGGTTCGGGCAACAGGCCCTCGCGCTCGTAGTAGCGAATGGTTTCCACGGCACAATCGGTTGCCGTGGCGAGCTCTCCGATCTTCATCGCGAATCTCCGACCAATGACTTGACCCTATAGTGGCTACAGGGTGTTCACTTGGCAACAGGCCTCCAAAGGACACGTCGATGAACCAGCCTGTCAGCCATTCGCATGATCACTCGCCTGTGCACAAGCACGCCCAGCCGCATGACCATGACCATGACCACGGCCATGGGACCCACGATGCCTGCCAGGCAGGCGCCATCGGCAAGGGTTGCTGCGCGGCGCAGGCCGCTCCCACCCAGGTACGGCTGACGGACGTGGCCAGCGACGATGCCCGCCTGGACCGGTTTCGCATCCAAGCCATGGATTGCCCGACCGAGCAAGGCCTGATCCAGGATCGTCTGGGGCGCATGGCCGGCATCGAGCAGCTGGAGTTCAACCTGATCAAGCGGGTGCTCGGCGTCCGGCACACCTTGGGCGACACCGCGCCAATCGAGCGTGCCATCGCCGGCCTTGGCATGCAGGCCGAACCATTGCTTGGTGAAGACCCAGAGCACGAAGCCGGGCAGGACCCCACCCGCGCGCCCTGGTGGCCCCTGGCATTGTCCGGTCTCGCCGCGTTCGCGGCGGAGGTGCTGCACCTGGCTGCCTTGGCGCCGCAATGGCTGGTGGCGGCGCTGGCTGTCGCGGCCATCCTTGGATGTGGCCTGGGCACCTATCGCAAAGGCTGGATCGCCCTGCGAAACCTCAACCTCAACATCAATGCCTTGATGAGCATCGCCGTGACCGGTGCGCTGCTGATCGGCCAGTGGCCGGAAGCAGCCATGGTGATGGTGCTGTTCACCTTGGCCGAGCTGATCGAGGCACGCTCGCTCGAACGTGCCCGGCAGGCCATCGGCAGCCTGATGCAGCTCAGTCCCGAGACGGTCACGCTGCGCCAGGCCGATGGCCAGTGGCGCGAAGTAGAGGTGCGCGATGTTAGCCCTGGGGCGTTGGCGCGGGTACGTCCGGGCGAGCGGATCGGCCTCGATGGCGAGGTGGTCAGCGGACGCTCCACGGTCGACCAGGCTCCAATCACCGGGGAGAGCCTGCCCGTGGACAAGACTATCGGCGACAGACTGTTCGCCGGGACCATCAACCAGTCCGGTGCGCTCGAATACCGGGTCACCGCCAAGGCCGGCGAGTCTACCCTGGCGCGAATCATCAAGGCAGTGGAAAGCGCGCAGGCCGCGCGTGCGCCGACCCAGCGCTTCGTCGATCGCTTCGCTAGGATCTACACGCCTGCGGTGTTCGCCGTGGCTCTGCTGGTCGCGCTGTTGCCACCGCTGTTCTTCGCCGGGGCCTGGTTCGACTGGGTCTACCGCGCCCTGGTACTGCTGGTGGTGGCCTGCCCCTGCGCGCTGGTCATTTCCACGCCGGTGACCATCGTCAGCGGCCTGGCCGCGGCGGCGCGCAAAGGCATTCTGGTCAAGGGCGGGGTCTACCTCGAAGGCGGCCGCAAGCTGGACTTCCTCGCGCTCGACAAGACCGGTACATTGACCCATGGCAGGCCGGTACAGACCGATTTCCAGGTGCTGCGATCGGCGTTCGAAGCGCGAGCACAGGCTTTGGCCGCAAGTCTTGGGGCACGCTCCGACCATCCGGTGTCGCGGGCCATTGCCGAGCGGGCGTCGGCCCAAGGGCTGGACCTGGTGCAGGTCAGCGCCTTCGAGGCGCTGGCTGGGCGCGGCGTGAAAGGACTGGTCGACGGGCAGCTGTATCATCTGGGCAACCATCGCCTGGCCGAGGAGCTCGGCCTTTGTTCGCCTGCGCTGGAGGCCGAACTGGATCGGCTCGAACGGCAGGGCAAGACCGTGGTCCTGCTGCTCGACGCCAGCGGCCCGCTGGCCTTGTTCGCCGTCGCCGACACGCTCAAGGACAGCAGCCGCGCGGCCATCGCCGAGCTGCACGCGCTTGGCGTGCGGACCGTCATGCTGACCGGGGACAATTCGCATACCGCCGAAGCGATCGCCACCCAGGTTGGTATCGACCAGGCACGCGGCAACCTGCTGCCCGAGGACAAGCTCGAGGCCATCGAGGCGCTTCATGGCCAAGGGCACAAGGTCGGGATGGTCGGTGACGGCATCAACGATGCGCCGGCCCTGGCCCGCGCCGAAATCGGCTTCGCCATGGCGGCGGCCGGAACAGACACCGCGATCGAGACTGCGGATGTGGCGCTGATGGACGACGATCTGCGCAAAATTCCGGCGTTCATCAGGCTTTCGCGCCAGAGCGCCGCGATCCTGATGCAGAACATCGTCCTGGCGCTGGGCATCAAGGCGGTCTTCCTGGCATTCACCTTCGCCGGGATGGCGACCATGTGGATGGCGGTATTCGCCGATATGGGCGTCAGCCTGCTGGTGGTGTTCAACGGGCTGCGGCTGTTGCGCAAGTAGGCCAGGCTGGCTCGGCAGCCCATGACGGGGAGAGATGCTGGCCCGCCCGGCCAGTCCAGCAGCGAACTTCGCTCAGCGTTTTTCCAGTGCTTTCACCCGTCCCATCGAGGCGTTGTGGGCGAACACGACATAGGTCAGCTGATGTTCTATTGCGGAGCGAATGCTGGTGATCGTGTCTTCATCGAGATCGGCATTGCGCACCAGCTTAGTTAGCGCCTGCAGATCCTCGGCCATGATGTCGCAGAGCATCTGCAGGCGCTTGAGCGACCAGTCGAAATCAGGCTTGCGTTCCCGTTTGAGGACGTCGTTCACATGGGTTCGCAGACTTTGCAGTACAAGCTCGAGTTCCTGGTCGGCGGACTTGCGGATCTTGATGCTTTCACCAGGGGAAATGGCATTATCTGACTGGAAGGTCTCGATGTAAGCGTCGAAGAATTTCTCGGATGAAACGATTTTCAGGCTCATCGCTACAGACTCCGTTCATTTAGGGACATGCAAACCGAGCTTCACGATAAGTCGAACGAAAACCACCCGCTACTGGCAGAAATGATAGCTCCGGCCAAGCGCGGCGTTCTCAGAGCTGGGTCATGAGCCGGTCCAGCTGCTCCTGTCTTTCGGCCTGGTCGACATGAATCCTGCCATTGAGCGTCGACCATTGCGGGTGCGCGCGTGCCTTGGCCAGGGCCTCGGGCAGCTTGCCTTGGCGCCAGGCCTTGTGGTCCGGTTCGCTCAGCCGGATGCTGTCCTGCGCGGCATGACCACGCTGCTCCAAGGCGGCCAGCAGCTGATGCTGGCGCAGCGCCAGCAGGCGCAGCACGGTATCGTCCACCGTGAGTTCGCGTTGCCCCTTGAGCTTGCCCAACAGCCGCGAGCCGTAGTTGCGCGCGGTCTGCAGGGCACCCCCGGCAAGCGCCCCGACCAATGCCGCCGCACCCAGGGTCACCCCGCCCACCAGCAAGTCGACACCGGCCCCAGCCGCCGCGCCGGCCGCCACGCCACCACCGACCCGCACACCTAACAGCTTCAGCGTTTCCGGGTTGAACAGGTCATCGCCCCAGCGCCCGTCCAGCAACGGCAAGTCGCTGGCGCTGGCATCCTCTCGACGGAAGGCGTACAGCGCGAGCAGCGCTTCGACGCAGCGCTGCTCGCGCTGGCGGATGTCCTGGCGCAGCGCTTCGATGGCCTTGGCCTGCGCCGCAGGTTCGGTAGCGACGCTGCGCCGACAAGCCGCGCAGTCGAGCAACAGGTCGGCGATCAGGCGCTTGCCGGCCTGTTGGCGGGCCACGCGCTGGGCCTGCTGGTCATCGATCAGACGCTGCAAGGCGGGCCGGGCATGTTCCAGCAGCAGGGCCAGGCTTTCGTATAGGCGCCGCTCGCCGTCCTGCGGTGGCGCCACGCTGTCGAAGCGCACCAGCGCGTGCAAGCCAAGGCGAGCCAAGGCTTGGCGCCATTGCTCCTCGCGCTGCGCGCTGCTGGTCACGAAATTAAGCACTGGCAGGAGCGGTTTGCCGCAGCCGGCCAACACTTGCAGTTCGTCGCGGTACTTGGCCAGTACCGGTTCACGTGCATCGATCACGTAGAAGCCGGCATCGCTGGCCAGCAACTGGCGCACTACCTTGGCTTCCTGCTCGAACCGCTGACGCGCCTCGCTGCCTTGCAAAAAACGCTCGAGCCGGGCCGGGCCATCCAGGCGCTCGCCAGGCTGTTCCAGGCGCTCCAGATAGTCGAGCAGCGCGATCGCGTCCTCCAGCCCAGGGGTGTCGTACAGCTCCAGCAGCGGTTGGCCATCCACCGACAAGCGCGCGCCTTCCACGTGCCGCGTGGTGCTGGGACGGTGGGACACTTCGCCGAAACCGACATCACGGGTGAGCGTCCTGAGCAGCGAGGTCTTGCCGACATTGGTGTGGCCGACCACGGCCAGTTTCAGAGGCTCAGTCATGTCCATGCTCCAGCCAGGCCAGGGGCGAAGTGTCCGCGTGCGCCAGGCCGAGCTGGTCCAGCGCATGGCGCCAGTCGCCCAGGCGCGCGGCATCGAGTGTCTGTCCAGCGGTTGGCTGGAGCAGCCAGATACGTGTGGTACCGGCGTAGTGGGCCAGCTCAGCCAGCAAGGCCAGGCTGCCGCGATCGGGCGAGCGCTGGGGATCGCAGGCGATCGCCAGGCGGGCAGGCGGCGAATGACTCAGGCGATCGAGCAGTTGTCTGCGCGACTCGCGGCTGTCGAGGATGCCGCCGTCGGCCACCGGCCCTGGCAGTTGAGGGGGCCAAGGGCGCTGCTCATCCAGTTCGAACCCTACCAGCACGGCACCGCCTTGCCGGACCTGCGCCTGGCCAGCCTCGAAGCGAGGCAGCGTGCGTGGCGCCGTATCCTGTACGCCAAGCCGTTCACTGCTGGGCATCAGGCTGGCGCGCAACTGGCTGTAGGCAGGCTGCTCCAGGTCCAGCAGCAAGGCCCGGCAGCCGCGGCGCCATTGCCACAGGCACAGCAGCGCAAGCGCCAGGCGCGGCAGGATGCCGTACACCAGCACGAGCCCCAGCAGCCATCCGGCCCAGGCCTGGCGCGCCAGCTCCAGCGCCGGCTGCGCTTCGCCGCTGGTGCGGATCATGGCCACGTCCGGGATAGCGAAGCCGAGCAGGGCCGGGAGGGTCCCCAGGCCGCGTGTCAGTTCGACGAAAGTGTCTGCTCCCAGAATGGTGGTTTCCCAGACGAAGCCGTAGCGCCGTGTCGCCAGCAGCGCCAGCAGCATCAGCAGGGCCGCCAGCAGCGCCACCAGCCACAGACCATGCACCAGGGCACCGAGCAACCAGCGGTTCAGGCGCTGGCGCTGCAGCAGTACCAGCAAGGCCGGCGCCAGGTGCACGGCCTTGGCATCCCGGGCGAAGCGTTCACTGAGCCATAGCCACGCCCGGCCCAGGCCGCTGCCTTGCCCGCCAGCCACGCAGAAACCGATGGCCCAGCCCAGAAGCAGGAGAGTATTGACCCCAAGCAGGCTGCCCAGCGCCCAGAACACATTGACCGGACGCTGCCCGTCTCCCAGCGCGGCGAAGGCCAGGCCGGCGCCGCTGAGCAGAGCCATCAGCACGAGCGCCGCCAGCGCCAGGCTGGCGCCTTGCTTCCAGTGCCGCAGGGCCTCGAGCATGCCGTCGCGACGAGCCAGCCACAGCGCGCGGGCAATGATGCGCTCGGCCAGGTCGCCGCCTTGCTGGCGGGCATGCCGGTTGGCCTCCTGATCTTCCAGCGGGCCGGCATGTTGCTCGCGCAGGCGTACCGCTTCGGTGAGCCAGCGCTTGTCGAGTTCGGTCAGTCCAGTCACAGCGGCTTCCGTCGATCAATCCAGGGCACAGCATAACCCAGGCGTTCACGAGGCGGCTTTGCTATCCTCGGCCACATGAAGACATCACTCCCTCTCAGCCTGATCGCGGCGGTCGCCGACAATCGCGTGATCGGCATCGATAACCGCATGCCCTGGCATCTGCCGGGGGATTTCAAGTATTTCAAGGCCACCACGCTCGGCAAGCCGATCATCATGGGGCGCAAGACCTGGGATTCGCTTGGACGTCCTTTGCCAGGGCGCCTGAACCTGGTCGTCAGCCGCCAACCCGGCCTGCGGCTCGAAGGCGCGGAAGTCTTCGCATCGCTGGAAGATGCCCTTGCCCGCGCGCAACAGTGGGCCGGCGAGCAAGGCGTGGACGAACTGATGCTGATCGGTGGCGCCCAGTTGTACGAGCAGGCGCTGGAAGAAGGCCGGGTCAGCCGCATGTACCTGACCCGGGTCGAGCTACAGCCAGAGGGCGACGCCTGGTTCCCGAGCTTCGACAAAGCTGGCTGGCGCCTGCGCTCGAGCCAGCCGCAGCCGCCCGAAGGCGCCGGACCGGCCTACCATTTCGAGGTGTGGGACAAGCGCTGACCGCCGCTGCGAAGGTCGCATGAGGGCCTTCGACCAGCGGCGCGCGCCGGGGTGGCCTCAGGACTGGCTCAACCCCGCATGCGCGGTGCTTTCCAGCACCCGGCGATCGGTTTGCCGCAACAACTGGCTGGTCACCATGCCAGCGGTCATCGAGCCGTTCACGTTCAGCGCGGTGCGGCCCATGTCGATCAGCGGTTCCACCGAAATCAGCAAGGCCACCAGTTCCACGGGCAGACCCATGGCCGGCAGGACGATCAGCGCGGCGAACGTGGCGCCACCACCGACCCCGGCCACGCCGACCGAACTCAACGTGACGATGGCCACCAGCGTCGCGATCCACCACGGATCGAGCGGGTCGATGCCGACGACTGGCGCGACCATCACCGCCAGCATCGCCGGATACAGGCCGGCACAGCCGTTCTGCCCGATGGTGGCGCCGAAGGAGGCGCAGAAGCTGGCAATCGACTGCGGTATGCCCAGGCGCAGGGTCTGCGCTTCGATGCTCAGCGGGATGCTGGCTGCGCTGGAGCGGCTGGTGAAGGCGAAGGTCAGTACTGGCCAGACCTTGCGGAAGAACCGTAGCGGGCTGACACCGGTAAGACCCAGGATCAGCGCATGCACCAGGAACATCAGCCCCAGGCCCAGGTAAGAGACCGCCACGAAGCTGCCGAGCTTGAGGATGTCCTGCAGGTTGGAGCTGGCCACCACCTTGGCCATCAGCGCCAGCACGCCATAGGGCGTGAGTTTCATCACCAGCCGTACCAGGCGCATGACCCAAGCCTGCAAGGTGTCGATCGCAGCCAGCGCGCGCCCACCTTTGTCGGCGTCGTCGCGAACCAGTTGCAGCGCTGCCAGGCCAACGAAGACGGCGAAGATCACCACGCTGATGATCGAGGTCGGCTTGGCGCGGGCCAGGTCCGCCACCGGATTGCTGGGGATGAACGACAGCAGCAGCTTCGCTACGTCGAGGTCGGCGACCTTGCCGGCGTAGTCACCGTGGATGGCTTGCAAGCGCGCGTTTTCCTGGGCGCCGGCGACCAGCCCCTCGGCAGTGAGGCCGAACAGGTTGGTCAGGGTGATGCCGATCAGCGCCGCGATGGCAGTGGTCAGCAGCAGCGTGCCGATGCTCAGTACGCTGATCCGGCCGAGCGAGGAGGCATTGCGCAGATGCGCGACGGCACCGAGGATGGAGGCGAAGATCAGCGGCATGACGACCATCTGCAGCAGCCCGACATAGCCGTTGCCGACCAGGTCGAGCCAGCCGATGGTGGCCTGGATGGCCGGGTGGCCGGTACCGTAGAGCGCGTGCAGGGCCAGCCCGAACGTCACGCCCAGGACCAGGCCGAGCAAGACCTTCCTGGCCAGGCTCCAGTTGGTGCGGTGGGTTTGCGCCAGGCCCAGCAACAAGGCCAGGAACACTAGCAGGTTGAACAGTAACGGCAGGTTCATCGAAGCTCCAGGAAAGACGAGAGGCAGGGTTTGCGCAAAATGGCAAGGTACATGCTAACAGTCTGGAAAACGGAGCTTGTAGTTCCAGCGGAGCGAACCATGTGGCGGGCAGTCAGGGAAGCTCGAGCGTGATCACGAACTGCCCGGCGTCCACCGGCTTGCCGTCGGCATCGGCGAGCGGATAGACGATGCTCCCGTCGGGCTTACCGATCGCCTGCAAGCGGACCCGGGAGGTCGGGTCGGCGACATCCGACAGCGTAGCGACAGGTTCGCTCACGAAGGATTCGACGCGCTGCGCTCCAGCGGGCGGGCAATCCCGCAGGACCAGGCGATGGTGGGCGGCCTGCCAGGACGCCTGGCACTTGGGTTCGTACACATGCCCCACGAAGCGGATGACCTGGGCGGCCTGGGCCTGGTTTCCCGCCACCACCATGCATGCCACGCAATACAGTGCACCTGGAATCCTGCCCATCGGCGATGTCTCCTTGATTGGCCCGAGGCCTTGCAAGTCTAGAAACAAGCCGCTCGGCATTTCGTGACATGGAGCACAAAAAAAACCGGCGCATCGAGCGCCGGTCTGTTTTTCAGAAGGATCCTACAATCCTTCGAGCATGGCCTTGTTGCGCACAGCTCCCTTGTCGGCGCTGGTGGCAAGCAGGGCATAGGCCTTGAGCGCCGTGGTGACCTTGCGCGGACGTGCTTGCGCCGGTCTCCAGCCCTTCTTGTCCTGCTCGATGCGTCGGTGCGACAGCTCTTCGTCGCTGACCAGCAGGTTGATGGTACGGTTGGGGATATCGATCAGGATCCTGTCGCCATCCCGCACCAGGCCAATGGCGCCGCCTGCCGCGGCTTCCGGCGAGGCATGGCCGATGGACAGGCCCGAGGTGCCGCCGGAGAAGCGACCATCGGTGAGCAAGGCGCAGGCCTTGCCCAGGCCCTTGGACTTCAAGTAGGAAGTCGGATAGAGCATTTCCTGCATGCCAGGCCCACCCTTGGGCCCTTCGTAGCGGATGATCACGATATCGCCGGCCTGCACTTCGTCGTCGAGAATGCCGCGCACGGCGCTGTCCTGGCTCTCGAAGATCTTCGCGCGGCCTTCGAACACCAGGATCGACTCGTCGACCCCGGCAGTCTTCACCACGCAGCCGTCCAGGGCGATGTTGCCGTACAGCACGGCCAGGCCGCCTTCCTGTGAATAGGCATGCTCGACGCTGCGGATGCAACCGTTGGCGCGGTCATCGTCCAGGGAGTCCCAGCGGGTCGATTGGCTGAAGGCGACCTGGCTGGGAATGCCGGCCGGCCCGGCCTTGAAGAACTCATGCACCGCCGGATCGTCGGTCTGGGTGATGTCCCACGTGGCGATGGCCTCTTCCAGGCTCGAACTATGGACGGTCGGCAAGTCGGTGTGCAGCAGGCCGCCACGGGCCAGCTCGCCGAGGATGCTGATGATGCCGCCGGCACGATGGACGTCTTCCATGTGGTACTTCTGGATGTTCGGCGCCACCTTGCACAGCTGCGGTACCTTGCGCGACAGGCGATCGATGTCGCGCAGGTCGAACGCCACCTCGCCTTCCTGGGCCGCGGCCAGCAGGTGCAGGATGGTGTTGGTGGAACCGCCCATGGCGATGTCGAGGGTCATGGCGTTCTCGAAGGCCTTGAAGCTGGCGATGCTGCGCGGCAGCACGCTGCTGTCGTTCTCGCCATAGTAGCGCTTGCACAGCTCGACGATGGTGCGGCCGGCGCGCAGGAACAACTGTTCGCGGTCGGCGTGGGTCGCCAGGGTCGAACCGTTGCCCGGCAGGGCCAGGCCCAGCGCCTCGGTCAGGCAGTTCATCGAGTTGGCGGTGAACATGCCCGAGCAGGAGCCGCAAGTGGGACAGGCGCTGCGTTCGTATTCGGCGACCTTCTCGTCGCTGGCCGAGGAGTCGGCGGCGATCACCATCGCGTCGACCA
The DNA here is from genome assembly GCF_054950175.1 of Pseudomonas sp. Marseille-QA0332. Classification (NCBI taxonomy): domain Bacteria; kingdom Pseudomonadati; phylum Pseudomonadota; class Gammaproteobacteria; order Pseudomonadales; family Pseudomonadaceae; genus Pseudomonas; species Pseudomonas sp. Marseille-QA0332. Next base: position 3,157,709 of record NZ_CM143106.1, on the reverse strand, counting down.
GGTCCAGGCCGTGGTTGGCCAGCTTGGTCTTGCCGGCTTCCATGGGACCACCAGAAACGAAGATCACCGGGATGTTCAGGCGCAGGGCGGCCATCAGCATGCCGGGGGTGATCTTGTCGCAGTTGGAGATGCACACGATCGCGTCGGCGCAGTGGGCATTGACCATGTATTCCACGGCGTCGGCGATGATCTCGCGACTCGGCAGCGAATAGAGCATGCCGTCGTGGCCCATGGCGATGCCGTCGTCGACCGCAATGGTGTTGAATTCCTTGGCCACTCCGCCGGCCCGCTCGATCTCGCGGGCGACCAGCTGGCCCAGGTCCTTGAGATGCACATGGCCCGGGACGAACTGGGTGAACGAGTTGGCGATGGCGATGATCGGTTTCTTGAAGTCGTCGTCCTTCATCCCGGTGGCGCGCCACAAGGCACGTGCGCCGGCCATGTTGCGGCCGTGGGTGGAAGTCTTGGAACGGTAATCAGGCATGAAGCACTCCTGGCGGCTGAATCAGGGTCACGGAATGGGGAGTGAGCCTCTCTTGTCCTTGTCGCCCAGGCCTGTAGCCACTGGCGCGGATGAGGTCGAAGGCACCACGGGATCGCCGCGTGTCCGACCAGAGCTCATAAACCCGCCGGGGATGTCTGGCGATGAATAGGCCGATTCTACACCGCCAGCGCGGGGAAGGAATGGCGAGATGGATGGCTGGCCGGATTGGCGTGACGATGGCGTTGGCATTCGGCGGCAGGAAGCTTTGCGTAGGACATTTCTGAAACTGCGAAAACCTTCCGGTTTCAGGGCTGACGCGGCATCCATCGCTACCTATCATTTCGCCGCCGCATTTGCGGTGTAACGAGACACGACTTCATGGACCTTCCCAGTTTCAGTTCCCCCGGAACCTGTCATCTGGCACTGAGCGCGCCGCCGCCAGGGCTACCGAAGGCCTGAGCCCGTGAGGGCGGGGTCTGCAGGTGCCTGGCCGGCGCCTGGAGACACTCATGCACCACGATTCCAACCTGTCCATCTTCCCAAACGACCTGCGCCAGGCCGCCCAGGCCCGCCGGGACGACCTGTTGCAGCCTGGCCGCTACCCCGAAGGCACGGCCGGCGCGCTGATGACCAGCGACTACTCGAGCCTCGACAGTGGCCTGACCGCCAGCCAGGCCATCGACATGCTCAGGCGCGAGGCGGCCGACGCCGAGACCATCTACCAGTCCTATGTGCTCGATGCCGAGCGCAACCTGCTCGGGACCTTGTCGCTGCGCGAGCTGATCCTGGCCGCGCCGGACCGGCCGATCGAGCGGATCATGACACGCAGCGTGATCTGCGTCGGCACTACCAGCCGCCAGGAGGAAGTGGCGAGCCTGATCCGCGAACACGACCTGCTTGCCGTGCCGGTGCTCGACGAGAGCGGGCGCATGGTCGGCATCATCACCTGCGACGACGCCATGGATGTGGTGGTCGACGAGGCGACCGAGGACTTTCACAAGGGCGCGCTGATCGCCAACCATGTCGGCAACCTGAAGGACGCCACCATCGGCCTGCTGTACCGCAAGCGCGTGTTATGGCTGGTCCTGCTGGTGTTCGGCAACCTCTTCTCGGGCGCCGGGGTCGCCGCCTTCGAGGACACCATCGCCGCGCACATCGCGCTGGTGTTCTTCCTGCCGCTGTTGGTGGACAGCGGCGGCAACGCCGGTGCCCAGTCGGCAACCTTGATGGTGCGCGGCCTGGCCACTGGCGAGGTGGCCTTGCGTGACTGGCTGTACCTGCTCGGTCGCGAATCTGCCGTGGCCTTGGCGCTGGGCGGAACCATGGCGATCGCAGTCGCCTCGCTCGGGCTTCTGCGCGGCGGGCCGGACATCGCTCTGATCGTCGCCAGCAGCATGCTGGTGATCGTGCTGGTCGGCAGCCTGATCGGCATGAGCCTGCCGTTCCTGCTCAGCCGCATCAAGCTCGACCCGGCCACGGCCAGCGGGCCTCTGGTGACCTCGATCGCCGACGCAGCCGGTGTGCTGGTGTACTTCGGCATCGCCTCCCAGGTGCTGGATATCTGACCTGCCGCGCCGTGCCGCGAAGCGGGTCCTGAATCCACCGTCGTGCCTTCGTTGATAAGGCCCGCGCGTAATTAAACGGACTCGCCCCGCCCAGGCATCAGAGTGCCACGGTGGCGAGTCTCGGCGATTGCCGGGTGAACTTCTTGCTTGGAGAGGATTTGAGTAAACGAAGCGGCGCTAGGCATCTAGCGCCGGTTTTAAACGGTGCATTAACGTGTTTGGTCAGCCATTGGGCAACAACCGGCAAGTCATGCTCTTGATATACCGGGTCTCCGCGATCGCCGGGTGCACCGGATGATCCGGGCCCTGGCCGCCGCGCTCGAGCAGCTGCAGGTTGCGGTCCAGGTGTCGGGCGCTGGTCAGCAGCATGTTGTGCAGGTCGTCCTCGGGCAGGTGCATCGAGCACGAGGCGCTGACCAGGATGCCGTCCTTGGTCAGCAGGCGCATGGCTTGTTCGTTGAGGCGGCGGTAGGCGGCCTCGCCGTTCTTCAGGTCCTTCTTGCGCTTGATGAAGGCGGGCGGGTCGGCGACGATGACGTCGAAGCGCTCTTCGGCGGCCTTGAGCTCCTTGAGCGCTTCGAACACGTCACCTTCGATGCAGGTGAGCTTCTCGGCGATGCCGTTGAGCGCAGCGTTGCGTTCGACACCGTCGAGGGCGAAGCCCGAGGCGTCGACGCAGAACACTTCGCTGGCGCCGAAGGCACCGGCTTGCACGCCCCAGCCACCGATGTAGCTGAACAGATCGAGTACGCGCTTGCCCTTGACGTAGGGCGCCAGCCGCGCGCGGTTCATGCGGTGGTCATAGAACCAGCCGGTCTTCTGGCCTTCGCGCACCGGCGCCTCGAAGCGCACGCCGTTTTCTTCCAGCGCGACCCAGTCCGGGACTTCGCCGTGGACGGTTTCGACGTAGCGCTCCAGACCCTCGGCATCACGCGCCGCCGAGTCGTTCTTGAACAGGATGCCGCTGGGCTTGAGTACCTGCACCAGTGCGGCGATGACCTCGTCCTTGTGCCGTTCCATGGTCGCGGAGGCCAGCTGCACCACGAGGATATCGAAGAACCGATCGACCACCAGACCGGGCAGCAAGTCCGAGTCGCCATAGACCAGGCGGTAGCAGGGTCGCTCGAACAGCCGTTCACGCAGCGACAGCGCCACGTTGAGGCGATGCACCAGCAGCGACTTGTCCAGCGCCAGCTTGACGTCGCGTGACAACAGGCGCGCGCAGATGAGGTTGTTCGGGCTCAGGGCGACGATGCCCAGCGGCTTGCCATTGGCCGCTTCGAGGATCGCCTGGTGGCCGGCCTGCAAGCCCTGCAATGGCGTCGCCGCAACGTCGACTTCATTGCTGTAGACCCACAGGTGACCGGCGCGCAGGCGGCGATCGGCATTGGCTTTGAGACGAAGGCTGGGCAGGGACATGACTGTCGCTCCGGAAAAAAGAGCGGGAGTATAGCGCGTCGGCCACGCGGCTGGCGCGGCCGACGACGGGCGTCGATCAGGACAGAGCGGCGAGGATGGCCTTGTTGAAGGCAGGGATGTCGTCAGGTTGACGGCTGCTGATCAGGTTGCCGTCGACCACGACCTCCTGGTCCACCCAGTCACCCCCGGCGTTGCGGATGTCATCCTGCAAGGTCTTGTAGCTGGTCAGGCGGCGGCCCTTGAGCAGGTCGCACGAGACCAGCAGCCAGCCGCCATGGCAGATGACCGCCAGTGGCTTGTTGCTCGCGGCATGGCTCTTGACCAGCTTCTGGGCACCGGGAACCAGGCGGATGGTATCGGAGTTCTGCACGCCGCCCGGCAGCACGATGGCGTCGTAGAGGTTGGCAGCGGCGTCGTCGAACGTGGCATCGACGTCGAACTCGTCCGCCGGCTGGTCATGGTTCCAGCCGCGCACCTTGCCTGGCTGCTGGCTGAGGATGTCGACGGTCGCGCCTGCCTGCCTCAAGGCATCGCGCGGGCCGGTGAGTTCGGCCTGCTCGAAGCCATCGGTGACCAGAAATGCCACGCGCTTGCCGTTCAATGAACTCGTCATGGATTACTCCTTCGCATTTCAAATGGGTCTGGAAAAACAGGCCATCATCTCGAGGCGAAAGTTCCTGGAGAGGGTCGAGCGGTTGGTAGCGCACGGGGGTCGGAGGTTAGAATCGCCTGTCATTCCCGAGTGTGCATCGATGTCCCAGGAACTCACCCCTGAACAGATCCGGCAAGCCTTGCAAGGCATCAGCATTCCACCGCAGCCGCAGATCCTGGTCGACTTGCAGTTCGAGCAGTACATGCCCGACCCTGACCTGGAAACCATCGCCAGGCTGATATCCCAGGACCCGGGGCTTTCCGGAGCCCTGCTCAAGCTGGTCAACTCGGCGCATTTCGACCTTTGCAACAAGATCGGGTCGATCCAGCGCGCGGTCAACATCCTGGGTAGTCGCTCGATCATCAACCTGATCAACGCGCAGTCGATCAAGGGCGAGATGAGCGATGAGACCATCGTCACGCTCAATCGCTTCTGGGACAACGCTCAGGACGTCGCCATGACCTGCCTGAACCTGGCCAAGCGCACCGGTATCCCCGCGGTCGACGAGGCGTATACCCTCGGGCTGTTCCATGACTGCGGCGTGCCCCTGATGCTCAAGCGCTTTCCTGACTACATGGATGTACTGGAAGAGGCCTATGCCCAGGCCGGGACGCAGCGGCGCGTGGTCGACACCGAGAACCAGGTGTTCAACACCAACCATTCGGTGGTCGGCTACTTCACCGCCAAGTCCTGGCGGCTACCCGAGCACCTGAGCGCGGCGATCGCCAACCATCACAACGCGCTCTCGGTATTTCGCGACGAATCGCCACGCAATACCCAGTTGAAGAACCTCCTGGCCGTGCTCAAGATGGCCGAGCACATCTGCGCTTCCCACCAGATGCTCGGCAACCAGGCGCAGGACCATGAATGGGAAGCGGTGGCCCCACTGGTGCTGGACTACATCGGACTGTCGGAGTACGACTTCGAGAACCTCAAGCAGACCCTTCGTGAACTGAGCGGACGCTGATCCATGCCTGAATTGCCAGAAGTAGAAACGACACGCCGTGGCATCGCGCCTTTCCTCGAAGGCCAGCGCGTGACGCGCGTGGTGGTGCGCGATGGTCGCTTGCGCTGGCCCGTTCCAGAAGACCTGGACGTGCGCCTGTCCGGCCAGCGCATCCTCAGCGTCGACCGTCGTGCCAAGTACCTGCTGCTCAACGCCGAGGTAGGCACGCTGATCAGTCACCTGGGCATGTCGGGCAATCTTCGCCTGGTGGAGCTGGGGCTGGCGGCGGCGCGTCATGAACATGTCGACATCGAGCTGGAGTCGGGGCTGGCCCTGCGCTATACCGATCCGCGGCGCTTCGGTGCCATGCTGTGGAGCCCCGACCCGCTCAACCATGAGCTGCTGTTGCGTCTGGGCCCCGAGCCTCTGACCGACCTGTTCGACGGCGAGCGCCTGTTCCAGCTTTCCCGGGGGCGGGCCATGGCGGTCAAGCCGTTCATCATGGACAACGCCGTGGTGGTCGGGGTCGGCAACATCTACGCGACCGAGGCGCTGTTCGCGGCAGGGATCGACCCACGCCGGGCAGCAGGCGGCATCTCGCGAGCCCGCTATGTCAAGCTGGCGGTGGAGATCAAGCGGGTGCTGGCCGCGGCCATCGAGCGTGGCGGCACGACCTTGCGCGACTTCGTTGGCGGCGATGGCCAGCCGGGCTATTTCCAGCAGGAGCTGTTCGTCTACGGGCGCGGTGGCCAGCCATGCAAGGTGTGCGGCACGCTGCTGCGGGAAGTCCGGCTGGGCCAGCGCGCCAGCGTCTACTGTCCGCGCTGCCAGCGCTGAAGAGCGCCACGACCTTGGCGCGTGTGGCGCCAGGTCAGTGCTTGCCAGTGATCCGGCGGTACTTGGCCATCAGCTCGTCGTGGCTCTCCGGATGGGCTTCATCCAGCGGGATGCAGTCGACCGGACAAACCTGTTGGCATTGCGGCTCGTCGTAGTGGCCGACGCATTGGGTACACAGGTTCGGGTCGATCACGTAGATCTCTTCGCCTTGGGAAATCGCGGCGTTCGGGCACTCAGGTTCGCAGACGTCGCAATTGATGCAATCGTCGGTGATGATCAGGGACATGGGGACTCCGGCCGGGGCTCTGGGCCCGGGCATGTACGAAACAATGGGCATGATTGTGCCGCATTCGCGCCCGCAGTGCACGCGAACGCGACGGTCAGCCCGATTGGCTATTGGCTGAAGCGCTCGGTCAGCGCCTGCGCCACGGCCGGGTGCACGAACTTGCTGATGTCGCCGCCCAGCGCCGCGATTTCCCGTACCAGGGTGGAGGAAATGAAGGAGTACCGTTCCGACGGGGTCAGGAACAGGCTCTCCACGTCCGGGGCCAGTTGCCGATTCATGTTGGCCAGTTGGAACTCGTACTCGAAATCGGAGACCGCGCGCAGTCCGCGCAGCAGGATGTTCGCGCCCTGTTCCTTGGCGAAGCCCGCCAGCAACGTGGAAAAACCGATGACTTCGACGTTCGGCAGGTGGCTTGTCACCTCGCGAGCCAGCTGCACTCGTTGCTCCAGCGCAAACAGCGGATTCTTCTTCGGGCTGGCCGCCACCGCGATGATCACGTGGTCGAACAACCGCGAGGCACGTTCGACCAGGTCACCGTGGCCTTTGGTAATCGGGTCGAAAGTACCCGGGTACAACACTCGGTTCATCGCGTCATCCTGGCTGGAGTGCGTTGGGGAGTCGGATGGTAGCGCAGCGACCGCGCCCGGCCAAGTCGCGTGGGCAATGCAGGCACTATAGACAGTGTGGATATTGTTTGTCATGTGGGGCGCACGATGGCCGCATGAGACCAAGGTCGGGGAGCAAGGACGAGGCCGCTGATGCTCTTTCCTTGGTAGCGGGTGCATGTCAGGCTGAGTAGGCCGTAAGATGCAACGACTTGCCCACGCCGGGTCAGCCGGTAGACCTTGGGCCGGCGTCTTTTCGTAGATCAGGAGATTGACATGCCCCTCGCGCAATTGATCACCCCACAACGACTGGCCGAGCGCCTGGAGGCGCCTGCTCTGGTGGTCCTGGATTGCAGGTTTGCGCTGGACGATGCCGACTACGGCCAGCGCAGCTATGCCGAGGGGCATATCGCCGGCGCGCACTTCGCGGATCTTGAACGGGACCTCAGTGGCCCTGTCCAAAAAGGCCGGACCGGTCGCCATCCTTTGCCGGACCCGCAGCGCCTGGTCGAGCGCCTGCGCGAATGGGGCGTGGACAATGACAGCGACGTGGTGCTTTACGATGACGGGCCGGGCGCCTTCGCGGCGCGCGCGTGGTGGCTTCTGGCCTGGCTGGGCAAGCGCAGCGGCGTCTACCTGCTCGATGGCGGGCTCAAGGCCTGGCATGACGCGCATCTGCCACTGAGTCTGGACCCACCGGTCAAGCGTCTGGGCTGTTTCGAAGGCGAGCCTGACCACGGCCTGCTGATCGATGCCGAGCGTCTGGCCAAGCGTCTGGGCAGGGCGGAACTGACGTTGATCGATGCCCGTGCGCTACCGCGTTTCCGTGGCGAGGTCGAACCGATCGACCCGGTCGCCGGGCATATTCCCGGCGCCCAGTGCGCAGCCTTCAGTGACAATCTCGACGCCGACGGGCATTTCCTGCCGCCCGAGCAACTGCGCCAGCGCTTCGAGTCGCTGCTGGCCGGGCGGGCGCCGGAGCAACTGGTAGCCTATTGCGGTTCCGGGGTCACCGCCTGCCATGACTTGTTCGCCCTGGCCTTGGCGGGTTACCCGCTGGGGCGTCTTTATGCCGGCTCGTGGAGCGAATGGATCAACGATCCGCAGCGAGGCGTCGCCTTGGGCGAATAGCAATTGGGCAGGCCGTGCGGGTGGCGGATGGGCGCCTGAGTCGCATGCCTCAGGTGCGCTCCTGCAGCCATTGCGGAATGCGTCGCTCCAGATAGTAGCGTGGCCGGCGCAGGCTGCCTTCGACGAAACCTACGTGACCGCCCTTGTCATGCAGTTCGAACCAGGTGTCGGCGGCCAGTTCGCCTGCCGTCGGCAGGCTGTGGCGGAAGATGAACGGGTCGTCGCTGGACTGGATGATCAGCGTAGGCGTGCGATTGGCGCCGAGGTAGTAGCGGCTCGAGGCGCGCCGGTAGTAATCCTGGGCATCCTCGAACCCGTTGAGCGGGGCAGTGACCTTGCCGTCGAAGTCCCAGAAAGTCCGGAGTCGTCCCAAGGGCCCCAGCCGCTCGAGCGTTGCAAGCGCGTCGGCGTGCCCAAGGTCGCGCAAGTGCTGTCGCTTGGCCTGCAGGTGCGTCGCCAGCTCGCGCATGAAGTGCGCCTGGTAGAGCCTCGAGAAGCCCAGCGCCATGCGGTCGGCGCACTGGTCCAGGCGAAATGGCACGGACACTGCCACGGCCGCCTGCAATTGGCTGTGTCGCCCGGTTTCCCCCAGGTACTTGAGCAATACATTGCCTCCTAGCGAGTAGCCTACCGCGTGTAGTGGCGCCAATGGACGCCGGCCGCGCAGGTAGGCAATCACTTCGGCCAAGTCCTCGCTGATGCCCGAATGGTAGCTGCGTGGCAACAGGTTGGGCTCGCCGGAGCAGCCGCGCCAGTTGACCGCCACGCTGGCCCAGCCCATGGTCGCCAAGGCCTGCTGCAAGCCGATCACGTAGGGCGAGCGAGAGGAGCCAGTCAGACCATGGAGGATCAGGACGAGTGGCGTATCAGATGAATGTGGGCCATGCCAGTCCAGGTCGAGGAAGTCGCCATCGGCAAGCCAGAAACGTTCTCGGTCACGTTCTGGCTGAGCCTGTCGGCGAAACAGCGGCCCCCATAGGGTCTGCAAGTGGGGGTTGCCCAAGGCAGTGGCGGGGCGCAACGGTGTGAAGTCGAACGGCATGCACGGGCACTCTGCAAATGATCCGCCAGCTTGCCACACGGCGCTGGCTTTCGCGCCTACGCCGACACTCTCCAGCCCAGCGGTCTATGGGCGAGGCCTTGCACCGCGATGGATCCCGCCGGGCCCCTGGCCTGCCCGCATGCGCGAGCCGTGCCAGTAGGGCACTGGCTAATCAAGCCTTCTGCCACAAGGCGTAGTGCACCTGGCCGGTTTTCTTCTCGCGGTGCAGGCGCCAGCTTTCAGGCATCGGCAGGGAAGAAGGAGCGGCTTCGCTTTCGGTGTAGATCCATGCATGTTCGCGCAGCCATTGGCCCCGCTCGAGCAGGTCGCAGGTGCTGCCCAGCAGGTCCTTGTGGAAAGGCGGATCGAGGAAAACCACGTCGAACTGCTGCTTCACCGGGCCCTGCAGGTAACGCAGGGCATCGGTCTGCAGGATCTGGCCGCGAGGACAGCGCAGCACCTCGAGGTTGTTCCTGAGGTTGTCGACGGCCGCGGCATTGGTATCGAGCGCCACCGCATCCTTGGCGCCTCGGGACAAGGCTTCGAGAACCATGGCGCCGCTGCCGGCGAAGGCATCGAGGACCATGGCGCCCTCGATCACTGGCGCCAGCCAGTTGAACACGGTTTCGCGAACGCGATCTGGTGTCGGACGCAGCCCGTCGCCCTGAGGTACCGCCAGGCGGCGGCTGCGCCACTCGCCAGCGATGATGCGCAGCTGGCCCGGCCCCTGGCTGGGGCGGGCGGTGTTGGAAGGTCGTGCCATCAATGCTCCGGTACACCAAGCGGCCGCTCGGCGGGTTTTTCGGTGGGAGGCGGCAACGGTTTCTGCGCAACCTTCGGTCCGACCGTGACGATCACCAGCTTGTCGACGGACAAGTGCCTGTTCATGGCGGCCTTGATCTGCTCGACCGTCAGCGCCTGGGACTGCCGCATGAAGTCTTCGAGCCAGGTCAGGGGCAGGTTGTAGAAACCGATCGCGCCCAGTTGTCCGACGATGCTGGCGTTGCTCGCGTTGGACAGCGGGAAGCTGCCGGCCAGTTCACGTTTCGCGTTTTCCAGTTCTGCGGGCGTAGGCCCCGTCTGGAGATAGTCGGCAAGGATGCCACGTACCAGTTCCAGTGTCCCCTCGCTCAATTCGGCGCGGGTCTGCAGGTTGATCATGAACGGGCCGCGGACCTGCATCGGAGTGAACGAGGAGTATACCCCATAGGTCAGGCCGCGCTTCTCGCGCACTTCGCTCATCAGACGGGTACCGAAGGCGCCACCGCCCAGGATCTGGCTACCCATCGAGAGGGCAGGCCAGTCCGGGTCGGTCCGGTCGATACCGAGCTCGGCCAGCAGCAGGTGAGTCTGGTTGGAAGGGAAGTCCAGATGCGTAGTCCCCGGTTTCGGCTCGTCAGGCTGCGGCGGCCTGGCCAGTGCCGGCCCCTTGGGCAGGGCCGCGGACACCTGGGCGGCAACTGCTTCGGCTTCGCTGCGATCGAGGTCGCCGACGATCGCGATGACCGCATTGCCCGCCGCGTAGGCCTTGGCGTGGAAGGCGCGAAGCTGGTCGATGGTGACCGACGGGATGCTCTGTGCGGTGCCGTCGCTGGGGTGGGCATAGGGATGGCTGCCATACAGGTTGGCGAACAACGCCTTGGCGGCAATCTTGCCTGGATTCTGTTTCTCGTACTCCAGCCCCGCCAGCAGCTGGTTCTTGATGCGCTTGAGGGCGTCTTGCGGGAAGGTCGGCTTGCCGACCACCTCGGCGAACAGCTTGAGCGCCGGCTCGCGCTTGTCGGCAGCGCTCAGGCTGCGCAGCGAGGCCACGGCCATGTCACGGTACGAGCCGTTGCCGAAGTCCGCGCCAAGCCCCTCGAAGCCTTCGGCGATGGCGGTGACGTCCTTGCCGGCGATGCCCTCGTTGAGCATGGCGTTGGTCAGGGTGGCCAGGCCCGGCGTGGCGCCATCCTGACTACTGCCCGCGGCGAAGGTCACGCGCAGGTCGAACATCGGCAGCTCGCGCGCTTCGACGAACAGTACCCGGGCACCTTCGGCGGTGTTCCAGGACTGGATGTTCAACTGGCGGCGGGCCGGTGCCTTGCCGTCGAGTTCGGCCAGCGATTGCAGGGCCGGCTGCCGGGCCTCGGCGTCGACAGGCCTCTTCGCGGTGCCCTCGGCATGGGCGCCGCCGGCCAGCAGCAGGCCCAGGGCCACGGCATGCACCAGCCTGCCCAGGCCGAACGGGGTGGAACGCAGAGCGCTGCGATCATTCATGGGCGGACTCCTCGGGCAATACGTGGGCAACGCTCAGGCGCTCGCGGGTGAAGTAGGTACGCGCGGCCTCCTGGATATCCTTGGGGGTGACCTGCTGGAGTTCCTCGAGCTCCTTGTCGATCAGCTTCCACGAGAGGCCGACCGTCTCGAGCTGGCCAATGGTGGTGGCCTGGCTGCTGATGGAGTCGCGGTCGTAGACCAGGCCGGCGATGACCTGGGCACGCACGCGCTCGAGTTCCTCGGCGCTCGGTGGCGTGTTCTTGAGTTCTTCGAGCAGCTGCCAGATGCCTTTCTCGACATCGGCCAGCGTCTTGTGCTTCTGCACGTTCGGGGTCGCCGAAACCAGGAACAGGCTGTCGCCCCGGGTGAAGGCGTTGTAGCTGGACGAGGCGCCTGCCACCAGTTCCTGGCCGCGCTCCAGCCGCGCGGGCATCCGCGCACTGTAGCCGCCGTCGAGCAGGGCCGAGATCAGGCGCAGGGCATGCACGGTACGCGGGTCCTTGGCCGTGGCCAGGCCGGGCACGTTGAAGCCGTAGATCAGGCTCGGCAGCTGGGTGCGCACATGCAGGGTCAACTGGCGCTGGCCCGGCTCGGCCAGCTCCAGGGGCAGCTTGGCCGCTGGGACCTGGCGCCGGGGGATGGCGCCAAAGTACTTCTGCGCCAGTTGCCTGACCTCGTCGGCGCTCACGTCGCCGACCACCACCAGGGTGGCATTGTTGGGCGCGTACCAGGACTCGTACCAGTGGCGCAGCTCCTCGACCTTCATGCGCTCGAGGTCGGCCATCCAGCCGATGGTCGGGGTGTGGTAGCCACTGGCCGGATAGGCCATGGCGCGGAACAGCTCGAACGCCTTGGCGTTGGGCTGGTCGTCGGTGCGCAGGCGGCGCTCCTCCTTGATGACTTCGATCTCGCGGCTGAACTCCTCGGGCGGCAGGCGCAGGCTGGCCATGCGGTCGGCCTCCAGCTCCAGGGCCACCGCCAGGCGGTCGCGAGCCAGAACCTGGTAGTAGGCGGTGTAGTCATCACTGGTGAAGGCGTTCTCCTCGGCGCCGAGATCGCGCAGGATGCGCGAAGCCTCGCCGGGGCCGAGCTTGGCGCTGCCCTTGAACATCATGTGCTCGAGTGCGTGGGACAGCCCGGTCTGGCCAGGGGTCTCGTAGCTGGAACCGACCTTGTACCAGACTTGCGAGACCACGACCGGGGCGCGATGGTCTTCGCGCACCACCACTTTCAGGCCATTGTCGAGACTGAATTCGTGGGTGGGTTGGGGATCGGCGGCAAGCGCGGCCAGGGGCAGGCAGAGCGCGCTTAGCAACAGGCCAGCGGCGCGGCGGGCTAGGGCATTCATACGTTGTTCAACCTGTACGGCGGCCCGCTCGGGTTTAGCGTCTGCGGGCCAGGAGGTGCTAGGATACTGATCTGCCTGCCTGGCGACCATGCCTGTTGCCGTTGTTGCCCGCAGGCCTCACGACAAAATGTTGCGCATGAACCAGCCGGATTCAAAACAGTCTGTTCTGCGTTTAGAGAATTCCGATGCGCCGCTGATGGCTCATCGCTACCCTGAGATAGCCGTCTTCCATGTTTGGTTCCAACGACGACAAAAAAGCGCCGGCCGAGGCTGGCCAGAAGAAAGGCCTGTTCAGCTGGTTTCGCAAGAAGCCGCAGCCCCCTGTCGCCGAACAGCCTCAAGAAGCGCCCGAGTCGGTAGAGGCGCACGTTCCCGCGGAAACGGAACGCGTAGCGTCGACCGCGGCACAGTCGCCTGCGTCGCTCGACGAGGCTCCGCTGGCACCACCGCAGGCACCTGGCGCGGCCATGCCGGCGCATATCGACCCGGACGAACCACCCACCGGCAGCCTGGTGCTCCCGGTCGCCGAAGAGCCGGTGGCGCTGGTGCCCGACCTCGAGCCACAGACGCCGCCGGCGATTCCCGAGCGCTCACCGTCCGCGCCAGCAGCACCGCACCCCGCCACGCAAACCCCGCCAGCGGCCGCCGCGCACAGCCATAGCCAAGTCGAGCCGGCTGTGCCTGCGCCCTTGGATGTGCCGCCGGCCGAAGCCGAGGCCGCGCAGCCCGAACCTGTCGATGAGCCGGCCGCCGCGCCGGCCCGAGCCGAGGAAGTCAAGACCGGCTTCTTCGCTCGCCTGAAGCAGGGTCTGAGCAAGACCAGCGCCAGCATTGGCGAAGGCATGGCCAGCCTGTTCCTCGGCCGCAAGGCCATCGATGACGAGTTGCTCGACGAGATCGAGACGCGCCTGCTCACTGCCGATGTCGGCGTCGAAGCGACATCGCTGATCGTTCGCAACCTGACCCAGAAGGTCGCGCGCAAGCAGCTCGCCGATGCCGATGCATTGTACAAGTCGTTGCAGGGCGAGCTGGCCGACCTGCTGCGTCCGGTCGAGCGCCCGTTGCAGATCCAGTCCCAGGGCAAGCCCTTCGTGATCCTGGTCGTGGGGGTCAACGGCGCCGGCAAGACCACCACCATCGGCAAGCTCGCCAAGAAGCTGCAGCTCGAGGGTAAGAAGGTCATGCTCGCCGCTGGCGATACCTTCCGTGCCGCGGCGGTCGAGCAGTTGCAGGTGTGGGGCGAGCGCAACCGGATCCCGGTCATCGCCCAGCACACCGGAGCCGATTCGGCCTCGGTGATCTTCGACGCCGTGCAAGCCGCCAAGGCTCGCAACATCGATGTGCTGATCGCCGATACGGCCGGTCGGCTGCACACCAAGGACAACCTGATGGAGGAGCTGAAGAAGGTCCGGCGGGTGATTGGCAAGCTCGATGCGGATGCCCCGCATGAGGTCCTGCTGGTGCTCGATGCCGGCACTGGCCAGAATGCCATCAACCAGGCCAAGCATTTCAACCAGAGCGTCGAGCTGACCGGCCTGGCGCTGACCAAGCTGGACGGCACGGCCAAGGGCGGGGTGATCTTCGCCCTGGCCAAGCAGTTCGGCCTGCCGATCCGCTTCATCGGCGTCGGCGAAGGCATCGACGACCTGCGGACCTTCGAAGCCGAGCCCTTCGTCAAGGCTCTGTTCGCCGAGCGGGAGCATTCATGATCCGATTCGAGCAGGTCGCCAAGCGCTACCCAAACGGCCATGTCGGCCTGCATGAGTTGAGCTTCCGCGCGCGGCGCGGCGAATTCCTGTTCGTGACAGGCCATTCCGGCGCCGGCAAGAGCACCCTGCTGCGGCTGCTGCTGGCCATGGAGCGGCCGACCAGCGGCAAGTTGCTGTTGGCCGGGCAGGACCTGGGTCAGATCACCAATGCGCAGATTCCCTTCCTGCGTCGCCAGATCGGCGTGGTGTTCCAGAATCACCAGCTGCTGTTCGATCGCACCGTGTTCAACAACATCGCGCTGCCGCTGCAGATCCTCGGCCTGTCCAGGGAGGAGATCGCCAAGCGCGTGGACTCGGCCCTGGAGCGCGTGGCTCTGGGCGACAAGGGCGAGCTGTTCCCCGCCGATCTCTCCACCGGCCAGCAACAGCGCGTCGGCATCGCCCGGGCCATCGTGCACCAGCCGGCCTTGCTGCTGGCCGATGAGCCGACCGGCAACCTCGATCCGCGGCTGGCTGCCGAGATCATGGGTGTCTTCGAGGACATCAACAGGCTCGGCACCACGGTGCTGATCGCCAGTCACGACCTGGCCCTGATCGCTCGCATGCGTCATCGCATGCTGACCTTGCAACGTGGTCGCCTGATCGGCGACGGGGAGGCGGGCCAATGAGCGCTGCACGCACGCCGAAAGTTTCCGAACGGGTCGCGCCCAAGGCCGCCGACCCCCAACCAGGACGCAAGCGAGGCAACGCCGACGACGACGGACCCGGCCTGCGCGCCCTGTTGCGCGCCTGGCTCGAGAGCCATCGTGCGAGCCTGGCCGACAGCCTGCGCCGGCTCGGCAAGCAACCGATCGGCAGCTTCTTCACCTGCCTGGTGATGGCAGTGGCCTTGAGCATGCCCATGGGCTTGTCGCTGCTGCTCAAGAACGTCGAGCGTCTCGGCGGTTCCTGGCAGCGCGCAGCGCAGATCTCGCTGTATCTGGAGCTCGATGCGGGCAGCCGCGAAGGCGAGGCGCTACGCGATGAAATCAAGGCCATGCCTGGCGTGCTGGAGGCTCAGTACATCAGCCGGGAGCAGGCGCTGGACGAGTTCCAGCAGCAGTCGGGGCTTGGCGAAGCCTTGCGCGAACTGCCAGAGAACCCGCTGCCCGGCGTGGTGGTGGTGACGCCGACCGAAGTCGACAAGCCGGCACTCGAAGCCCTGCGTCAGCGTCTGGCGGAACTGCCGCGCGTGGATGTCGCGCAGCTGGACCTGGTCTGGGTAGAACGCCTGGCGGCGATTCTCAAGCTCGGCGATCGGTTCGTGTTCGGCCTGGCGGTGCTGCTCATATCCGCGCTGCTGCTGGTCATTGGCAACACGATTCGCCTACACATCGAGAACCGGCGTGTCGAGATCGAGGTGATCAAGCTGGTAGGCGGTACCGACAGCTATGTCCGGCGCCCGTTTCTCTACATGGGCGCCTTGTATGGCCTAGGCGCCGGCGTGCTGGCCTGGGGTATCCTGGCGTTCGCCCTGGACTGGCTGAACGACGCCGTCGTCGGCCTGTCGGACCTGTATGGCAGTGATTTCGCCCTGGCAGGTGTACCAGCATCGGATGGACTTTCACTCTTGATAGGTGCTGTACTGTTAGGGTATATCGGTGCGTGGATCGCAGTGGCTCGTCACTTGAACGAGCTGGCGCCCCGCTAATGTTTCCCGGCCAACATTAAGCCTTTTTCACGACCGGAACTTGCCTGCCAGGTTCCGGTCAATGTTGGCGGTGCCTATTGAGCACGAATTCAGTGAGTCGGAGGTTCTTGAATGACCACTTCGTTGCAACCTGCCCATGCCCTGGTGCCCGGTGCGAACCTGGAAGCCTACGTGCATACGGTCAACAGCATTCCGCTGCTGTCTGTCGAGCAGGAGCGTGAACTGGCCGAGCGTCTCTATTACCAGCAGGATCTCGAAGCCGCTCGGCAGATGGTGATGGCGCACCTGCGTTTCGTCGTCCACATCGCTCGCAGCTATGCCGGCTACGGACTGGCCCAGGCCGACCTGATCCAGGAGGGCAACGTCGGCCTGATGAAGGCCGTCAAGCGCTTCAACCCGGAGATGGGCGTGCGCCTGGTGTCCTTTGCCGTGCACTGGATCAAGGCGGAAATCCACGAGTTCATCCTGCGCAACTGGCGTATCGTCAAGGTGGCGACCACCAAGGCTCAGCGCAAGCTGTTCTTCAACCTGCGCAGCCAGAAGAAGCGCCTGGCCTGGCTGAACAACGACGAAGTCCATCGCGTGGCCGAGAGCCTCGGTGTCGAGCCGCGCGAAGTGCGCGAGATGGAAAGCCGTCTGGGTGGCCAGGACATGGCTTTCGACCCGGCCGCCGAAGCCGATGACGACAGTGCTTTCCAGTCGCCTGCACACTACCTGGAAGACCATCGCTACGATCCGGCCAGGCAGCTCGAGGACGCGGACTGGAGCGACAACTCCACCAGCAACCTGCACGAAGCCCTGAACGGGCTTGACGAGCGTAGCCGGGACATTCTCTACCAGCGCTGGCTGGCCGAGGAAAAGGCCACCTTGCATGAGCTGGCGGAAAAGTACAGCGTATCGGCGGAGCGTATCCGCCAGCTGGAAAAGAATGCCATGAACAAGGTCAAGGCGCTGATCGCCGCCTGATCCCGCGCAGCGTCCAAGGCGGGGCAAGTCGGCGAGCCGGCTTGCCCCGCAGTCTTTCCAGAGCCTGCTTTACCGCCACGGCCTACCTCGTGCGCGCTATTGCCGAGGCCTATCCAGTTGCATCAGGTAGCCATGGCCGCCCAGCTGGCTCATCTGCCGCCGGATCCAGCTTGCCCGGCTGGCCACGTAGGTGCTTGGCCGGCTGGCGCTCCAGCGGAGCGGGCTAGGCAGCACGGCAGCCAGCTGGCTGGCCTGCTGGCGACTCAGGCGGCTGGCATCCACGCCGAAATGGTAGCGCGCCGCCGCTTGTGCGCCGAACACGCCAGGGCCCCATTCCGCGCTGTTGAGGTAGACCTCGAGGATCCGCTGCTTGGACCAGAATAGTTCGATCAAGGCGGTGAACCAGGCTTCCAGGCCCTTGCGCAGCCAGCTGCGGCCCGACCAGAGGAACAGGTTCTTGGCCACTTGCTGGGTCAGCGTGCTGGCACCGCGCAGATTGCCGCCTGTCTCGTTGTGTGCCAGGGCGGCCTGGATGGCCGGGATGTCGAAGCCCCAGTGATGGGCGAACTTCTGGTCCTCGCCAGCGATCACCGCCACCTTCAGGTCGTCGGCGATGTCTTCCCAGGGCGCCCAGTCACGCTGCAGGTCGATGCTTTCATCGGCGAACCAGGACTGTACCTTGCGCTCGACCATCAGCGCGGTGCCAGGCGGTGGCACCCAGCGCAGCAGCAGTACCAGCACGAGGCTGCCCGCGGCGAACCAGAGCAGTGCATGGACAAGTCGGCGAACGAGGGATGACAACATGGCAATGGCTTGGCCGGGCTGATGGAACGGGCCATTATACAGACCCCTCTGGAGGAGTCCTCCCATGCTTCGCAGCTTCCTGATGCTTGCCGCGTTCTTCGGTTTCACCGGTGTCGCCCTTGGTGCCTTCGCCGCCCATGGCCTCAAGGGCCGGTTGACGACGGACTACCTGGCCATCTTCCAGACCGGCGTCACCTACCAATTGGTCCATGCCCTGGCCCTGCTGGGCGTGGCGGTGCTGTCGGCGCACCTGCCAGGCCGGCTGGTCGGCTGGGCCGGCGCCCTGTTCGTGCTGGGCATCGTGCTGTTCTCCGGCAGCCTGTACCTGCTGACCCTGAGCGGCCTGGGCCGGCTCGGCATCATCACGCCGGTGGGCGGGCTGTGCTTGCTGGCCGGCTGGCTGTGCCTCGGCCTGGCGGCCTGGCGCCTGGGCTGAAACCGTCGGCAGCCTGGACGAATGGTGGCCGGTACCCTTGGGTTCGGGTCCTGATCGGGGCTAGAATGCCGACCCCAAACAACCGTGGTGGCCGCCCATGCGCATTCAACTGAACGGTGAACCTTACGAAGTGCCCGACGGCGAAACGGTCGCGGCCCTGCTTGGCCGGCTCGACCTGACGGGCCGGCGAGTGGCAGTGGAGCTGAACATGGACATCGTGCCGCGTAGCCAGCATCCACAGACCCTGCTCAATGACGGCGACCAGGTCGAAATCGTGCATGCCATCGGTGGTGGCTGAGCACCCGACGATCAACTCCAAGCCCTTGCAACCTTTCCAGAGGAACAACGATGAGCAACGCTCGTAGCGACAAGCCTTTAGCCCTGGCCGGGCGCACGTTCCAGTCGCGCCTGCTGGTAGGCACCGGCAAGTACCGTGACATGGAAGAGACGCGCCTGGCCATCGAGGCTTCCGGTGCCGAGATCGTCACCGTTGCCGTGCGCCGGACCAACATCGGCCAGAATCCGGACGAGCCGAACCTGCTCGATGTCCTGCCGCCGGAGCGCTATACCATCCTGCCGAACACGGCCGGCTGCTATGACGCGAGCGAAGCGGTGCGCACCTGCCGCCTGGCGCGCGAGCTGCTCGATGGACACAACCTGGTGAAGCTGGAGGTTCTGGCTGACCAGAAGACCCTGTTCCCGAACGTCATCGAGACCCTCAAGGCCGCCGAGGTGCTGGTCAAGGATGGTTTCGACGTGATGGTCTACACCAGCGACGACCCGATCATCGCCCGCCAGCTGGCCGAAGCCGGCTGCATCGCGGTGATGCCGCTCGCTGGCCTGATCGGCACCGGCCTGGGTATCTGCAACCCTTACAACCTGCAGATCATCCTCGAGGAGTCCAAGGTGCCCGTGCTGGTCGACGCAGGCGTCGGCACGGCTTCCGACGCCACCATCGCCATGGAGATGGGCTGTGAAGCGGTGCTGATGAACTCGGCCATCGCCCATGCCCAGCAACCGGTCATGATGGCAGAAGCCATGAAGCATGCCATCGTCGCGGGTCGTCTGGCATACCTGGCCGGACGCATGCCGAAGAAACTCTACGCCAGCGCCTCCTCGCCGCTGGAAGGTCTGATCAAGTAAGAGCCCCTGATGACTGAATCGCAAGAAATGCCGATCCCTGCCGACGGCCAAGCGCGGCCCCAGCGTCGCATCAAGAGTTTCGTGATGCGTGCCGGGCGCATGACCGAAGGCCAGCAGCGCGGCCTGGAGCAGGGCGGCCCGCTGTACATCCTGCCGCTGGCCGACCAGCCGGTGGACTATGACCAGGTGTTCGGTCGCTCGGCGCCGCGTACCTTGGAGATCGGCTTCGGCATGGGGCATTCGCTGCTGGAAATGGCCGCGGCGGCCCCCGAGCAGGATTTCATTGGGGTGGAAGTCCATCGTCCAGGCGTCGGCGCGCTGCTCAACGGCGTCCTGACCCAGAGGCTGACGAACCTGCGCGTCTATGATTGCGACGCCATCGAGGTGCTCAATCGCTGCGTGGCAGACAATAGCCTCGATCGGCTGATGCTGTTCTTCCCCGATCCGTGGCACAAGGCACGCCACCACAAGCGCCGGATCGTCCAGCCAGCCTTTGCCGAACTGGTGCGCAGCAAGCTCAAGCCTGGCGGTGTCTTCCACATGGCGACCGACTGGGAGCCTTATGCCGAGCATATGCTCGAGGTGATGAAGGCCGCGCCCGGCTATCGCAACCTGGCCGCTGACGGCACCTATGTGCCACGACCCGAAGAGCGTCCGATCACCAAGTTCGAACGTCGCGGTGAACGGCTCGGCCATGGCGTGTGGGACCTGAAGTTCGAAAAGCTGGCCTGACAGGACCGGCCTGCCCGGGCCGGTCGCTGTACCGGCCTGGGCGAGCGCAGTGGAGCATGACTGCCTGCGCGGCAATCAGCTCCGGCGATCGGCCACCACGCCGAGCAATACCAGCACCACCAGTAGCACGGGGGCCAGCGCATAGTTGTTGAACTGCGCCAGGCCTTTCTCTACCCAGGGCGTGGCATGGATCAGCGCGGCGCCACTGCCGACCAGCACCAGCGCGGCCATGGCGGGCACTCGCAACGCGCCTGTCAGGCTGCCGAGCCGCTGCTCCACCGTGGACTTGATATCCGTACCGAACAGCACCAGGACGCAGCCCACCAGAGCCAGGGAAATTTCGGACAGGTTGCCGCGACTCCAGCGAGACACGTTCGAGAGCAGGTCCAGTACCAGATCCATGGGTCGTCCTCAGTTCAGGAAATACTGCAGCAGGTCGTTCAGAAACAATTGTCCGCGTGGCGTGGCCACCAGTCGATGCGGTTCGACCTGCAAAAGTCCCTTTCGTTCTGCCTCGCGCCGCGCGACGGCAAGCTGGGCCAGCGGCAGCCCGGTGCGGCGGGTGAACAGTTCGGCCTCGACGCCCTGGGTCAGGCGCAGGGCATTCATCAGGAACTCGAAGGGCAGTTCATCGGCCGGCAGGGATTTCTCGCCGGCCTTGCAAGGCTTGGCAGGATTGAGATAGTCCTTGGGCAGCCGGGTCTTCCAGGTCCGCAGGATGCGGCCGTCCAGATGGCTGAGCTTGCCGTGGGCGCCAGCGCCGATGCCGATGAAGTCGCCAAAACTCCAATAGTTGAGATTGTGTCGGGCTGCCAGCCCAGGGCGAGCATAGGCCGAGACTTCGTATTGCGCGAACCCGTGGTCGGCGAGCAGGGCCTGGCCGGCCTCCTGAATATCCCAGAGGATGTCGTCTTCCGGCAGCTCCGGTGGCTGGCTCCAGAACACCGTGTTCGGCTCCAGCGTCAACTGGTACCAGGACAGATGGGTAGGCCCCAGGTCGATGGCGCGACGAAGATCGCCCAGCGCTTCGTCGAGCGACTGACCGGGCAGGCCGTGCATGAGGTCGAGATTGAAATTGTCGAAGCCGGCAGCGCGGGCCATGCTGGCGGCGCGTACGGCTTCGTCGCCACTGTGGATGCGGCCGAGGGCCTCGAGCTTGCCTTGCTCAAAGCTCTGCACGCCAATCGACAGTCGGTTGATGCCCAACTGCCGGTACGCCTTGAACTTCTCCTGCTCGAAGGTTCCCGGGTTGGCCTCCAGGGTGATCTCGATGTCGGCGGCGAACGCCACCCGCGCCTGCACGCCGGCGAGCAGGCGGCCGAGCGCGGCGGCGCTGAACAGGCTCGGCGTTCCGCCGCCGAAGAAGATCGATGACAGTGCGCGACCCTGCACCGCCGGCAGCTCCTCTTCCAGATCGGCCAGCAATGCGTCCACATAAGCCTGCTCCGGCAGTTCAGGGCCGGCCGCGTGCGAATTGAAGTCGCAATAGGGACATTTGCGCACACACCATGGGATGTGGATGTACAGCGCCAATGGCGGCAGCTCAGGCAGCCCTGGCGACCCCGCCAACGGCCTGTCGGAGGTCGTTGCGATCATGCCAGGCCCAGGCGCTGGCGCAGCACGGCCATGGCGCGAGCTCGATGACTGAGCTGGTTCTTGTCGGCTGGCGTCAGGTCGGCACTGGAACAGCCGCGTTCGGGCACCCAGAACAAGGGATCATAGCCAAAACCATGCTCGCCGCTGGCCTGGAACAGGATGCGTCCATGCCACAGGCCCTCGCAGAGGATCGGCAGTGGGTCATCGGCGTGCCGCACCAGTGCCAGTACACAGACGAACTGGGCGGTACGTCGTTCGCTCGGGACATCCTTCAAGGCGTCGAGCAGCTTGGCGTTGTTCGCCGCGTCCCCCTGGCCGTCGGCGTAGCGTGCCGAATAGATGCCTGGCGCGCCCTTGAGGTGGTCGACCGCCAGCCCGGAGTCGTCGGCCAGCGCCGGCAGGCCGGAAATGCGCGCGGCATTGCGTGCCTTGAGAATGGCGTTCTCGACGAACGACAAGCCGGTTTCCTCGGGTTCGACCTGGCTGAATTCGCCGATCGAGCGCAGTTGCACGGACTCGCCGAGCATGGCTTGCAGTTCCTTGAGCTTGCCAGCGTTGTGGCTGGCCAATACGAGTTGTTGGAGATTCATCATTCGCCTGGGAAGACTTCCTGGTTGAAACTGAGTGGATAGCGGCTGCCGCTGGCCTGGATGTCCAGATCGAACCTCAGGACCTGCGGCTGCTCGATGTCGAACTGGGCCACATAGGACACCGCCCCATGGTCGCTGACCTGGCGGAAGGAAAGCGGCCTGGCGGTGGCGCCTGGCCTGCCGAGCGTGCCGCTGATCGTGGCCATGCTGGTCTTGCCGGCCTTGAGCACGGCGATCACCAGTACGCCTTGGTGGCGACTGCGCAGCACGCCATTGGCCATTGCCACTTCCGGCTGCAGCAAGCTGGAAGCGAAGGCATTGTAGTGGATCGTGACGTCGCCGAAGGCCTGGCTGCGCTGCGCACTGGCCGCATCGGCGACCACTGCTGGCAGGGCCAGGCACAGGCTCAGCAACAGGGAAGCCAGGCGATGCATGGATGCGAACCTCCCGATCGGATCAGACCGCGACCTGCTGCTCCCGCAGGCCGGGGCTGCTCAAGCGATAGATGCCGATCTCGCCCAGCAGGTTCGGCCAGAGACGGCTTGCCCAACCGTGCTGATGCAGGCGATCCACGGCCAGGCGGTCGATGATCCTCGCTCGCCGCTCCAGGCACAAGGCCTCGAAGTCGGCAAAGGTGCAAAAGTGGATGTTCGGCGTGTTGTACCAGGTGTACGGCATGAAATCCGAGACCGGCATGCGCCCCTTGGTGGCCAGGTACCAGCGGCAGCGCCAGTGACCGAAATTGGGGAAGGTGATCACGCACTGACGCCCGACCCGCAGCATTTCATCGAGGATGCGGTCGGGATATTCCACGGCCTGCAAAGCCTGCGTCATGATGACCACGTCGAAGCTGTCGCTGGCGAAGTTGCCCAGGCCCTTGTCCAGGTCCTGCTCGATCACGTTCACACCCTTGGCCACGCAGGCCGCGATGTTCTCGGGGTCGATTTCCAGGCCATAGCCGCTGACCTGCTTGTGCGCCTGCAGCGAAGCCAGCAGCTCGCCATTGCCGCAGCCGAGGTCGAGCACCCGGCTGCCGGCGGGAATCCAGTCTTGGATGATTTCCAGGTCGGCTCTCATGCTGTCCTCAGATGGCGATACGGTTCATGTAGTTCGAGAAGCCCTGCATGTAGCGAGGCGACGGGATCAGGAAGGCGTCGTGACCGTAGGGCGCGTCGATTTCCAGGTAGCAGACGTTCTTGCGCGCGGCCATCAGGGCGTCCACGATTTCCCGCGAGCGGGCCGGGGAGAAGCGCCAGTCGGTGGTGAAGGACATCACGCAGTAGTCGGCCTTGACTCCCGCCAGAGTCGCCGCCAGGTCGCCAGCATGGGCGGCAGCCGGGTCGAAATAGTCCAGAGCCTTGGTCATCAGCAAGTAGGTGTTGGCATCGAAACGCCCGGAGAATTCCTCGCCCTGGTAGCGCAGGTAGCTCTCGACCTGGAACTCGACGCTGTGGAAGTCGTAGTTGAGCTTGTCGCTCTTGAGCTCGCGACCGAATTTCTGGCCCATGGAATCATCGGACAGGTAGGTGATATGCCCGACCATGCGTGCCAGCATCAGGCCGCGCTTGGGGATCACTCCCTGGTCCTGGAACGAGCCGCCGTGGAATTCCGGGTCGGTCAGGATGGCCTGACGAGCAACCTCGTTGAAGGCAATGTTCTGGGCCGACAGCTTGGGTGCCGAAGCGATGTCGACGCAATGCCGGACGCGTTCCGGATAGGTCATGGTCCACTGCATCGCCTGCATGCCGCCCAGGCTGCCACCGACCACGGCCGCCCACTGCTCGATGCCGAGGCGATCGGCCAGGCGCGCCTGGCTGTGGACCCAGTCCTCCACGGTCAGGACCGGGAAGTCGGCACCATAGGGCTTGCCACTGGCCGGGTTGATGCTGCCTGGCCCGGTACTGCCATTGCAGCCGCCGAGGTTGTTGAGACTGACCACGAAGAAGCGGTTGGTGTCGATGGGTTTGCCAGGGCCGATGCAGCTGTCCCACCAGCCTGGCTTGCGATCGGTGGGGCTGTGGTAGCCGGCGGCGTGATGGTGGCCGGACAGCGCATGGCAGATCAGCACGGCATTGCTGGCCGTGGCGTTGAGGGTGCCATAGGTTTCGTAGATCAGCTCGTAGCCAGCCAGCGAACGCCCGCAGGCCAGGGCCAGCGGCTCGTCGAACCGCGCCAGTTGCGGTACGACCAGGCCGACGGAATCTTCGGGAAAGACAGTGGACATCGATCCTGCTCACGCTTGAATGAGGCGTAAGTCTAAAGACCCCCCTAGGCAGCGGCAAGCCGCAGCTTGCCACTGTCGTTCATCGACGTGGGCGCACGGCCTCAGATCATCCGCCACAGTTCCTGCGGCATGCCGGCATAGGCGGCCAGCGGAGGCATGACGAACGACTGGACCACCTGGATCGCCAGGAAGGCGAAGATCGGCGAGATGTCCAGGCCGCCGAGATTGGGCACGATCCGGCGAAACGGCGCCAGTACCGGCTCGCTGATCTGGTAGGCCAGTTCGGCCGCCGGGTTGTGGCTGTTGGGCGCGATCCAGGAAACGATCACCATGACGATCATCGCCACCCAGAAGATCTTCAGGAACAGCGAAGTGACGCCGATCACCGCCCACATCAGCAGGTGTGGAATGTCACCGAAGGTGCCGTAGCTGACCATCAGCACGAAAGCCATCAACAGCGCCTGGATCACGATCGCCAGCAGCAGCGAGGAGGTATCCAGCCCGGCGATGCTCGGGATGACACGACGTACCGGCTTGAGCAGCGGCTGGGTGGCACGCACCGCGAACTGGCTCAGCGGGTTGTAGAAGTTGGCCTTGACCAGCTGCAGCACGAAACGCAGCAGGACGATCACCAGGTACAGGCTGACCAGTGTTTGCACCACGAAGATCATGGCGCCAGACAGTGCATTCATCGAAAGCTCCTCATTTGCCCAATTGTTCGGCCAGCTCGGCAGAGCGCTGCGCGGCGGCTTGCAGCGCCTGCTCGACCAGCGCTTCGAAGCCGTTGCCCTGGAACGACTTGATCGCCGCCTCGGTGGTGCCTGCCGGCGAGGTCACCCGGCGGCGTAGCTCGCCGGCGTCGACGTCGCTGGCAGTGGCCATGTGCGCGGCGCCCAGCGCCGTCTGCAAGGTCAGTTGCGAAGCAGTCTGGCGAGACAGGCCCAGTCTTTCCCCGGCCGTGGTCATTGCTTCGATCAACAGGAAGAAATAGGCCGGGCCGCTGCCGGACACGGCCGTGACCGCGTCGATCTGCTGCTCCTGGTCCAGCCATACGGTGATGCCGACGGCTGACAACAGTTGTTCGGCCTGCTGGCGCTGCTGTGTCGAGACTTCCTCGGTGGCATACAAGCCACTGGCCCCCTGGCGCAGCAGCGAAGGCGTGTTGGGCATGCAACGGACCACCGGGCGTGGCCCGAGCCACGCTTGCAGGCTCTGGCAGGTGATCCCGGCAGCGATGGAAACGATCAGCTGGCCAGGCACGAGGCTCGGCTGCAAGGACTGGCACACGGCCTTCATCACTTGCGGCTTGACCGCGAGCACGATCACGTCTGCATCGGCGATCGCCTGGTCGTTGTGTTCGAAAACCTCGATACCGTGCTCGGCCTGTATTTTCGTCCGGGTGTCGGCGCCCGGGTCGCTGGCGCGGATGCGCGACGCTTCCATGCCTTGGGCGAGCAGGCCGCCGATCAGGCTCGCCGCCATGTTGCCCGCGCCGATGAAGGCGATACGTGTCTTGCTCATGTCAGGTCCTTGAAGGAAAGGGTGAGTAGAACATGGATTCAGCCATGCCCGTAGTCGCGGGCACCGAACAGGGCGGTACCGATGCGCACCCAGGTCGCTCCTTGCGCGATTGCCGCTTCCAGGTCATGGCTCATGCCCATGGACAGGGTGTCCAGGTCGAGAGCGAGGCTTTCCTGGAGTCGACGCAGGCTGGCGAAGGCAGCCTCCTGCGTGACGCGCTCGTCACTGGGTTCGGGAATGGCCATCAAACCGCGCAGGCGCAGCCGCGGCAGGGCTGCCACGGCCCTGGCCAGGGCCGGCAGCTCGGTCGGGTTGCAGCCGGACTTGCTGGCTTCGCCGCTGACATTCACTTGCAGACAGATGTTCAGCTCGGGAAGGTGCGCAGGGCGTTGCTCGGACAGACGCTGGGCGATCTTGAGGCGATCGACCGAATGGACCCAGTCGAAGTGCTCCGCGATGGCGCGGGTCTTGTTCGACTGGATGGGGCCGATGAAATGCCAGGTCAGGTCCAGATCGCGCAACTGCTCCTGCTTGGCCAGCGCCTCCTGGAGGTAGTTCTCGCCGACGTCGCGCACGCCCGCGGTGTAGGCCTGGCGTATCGCGCTGGCCGGCTTGGTCTTGCTCACCGCCAGCAGGTGGATGCTGGTCGGGTCGCGCCTGGCGGCGTTCGCCGCGTGGTCGATGCGCATGGCGAGGGCGTACAGGTTGTCTGCTATGGTGGACATGGATCGCTGCCGACGGCTCTGGGGTCCTCGGCATTCTACCTGCTTGATGGCCTTTGAGGAGTCTCATGGATGTGACCGAACTCTTGGCGCGTGCGGCTGCGTCGGGCGCGTGCGACCTGCATCTGGCGACGGGGCGACCACCGATGCTGCGTCTTGACGCAGAGCTGCGGCAAATGCAGCCCAAGCCATTATCCTGCGATGACCTGCGCCTGGGTTTGGCACCCTGGCTCAGCGAAACCCAGCGCCAGCAATGGTTGCACGGGGACGAGCTGGACATCGCCCTTGCCGTGGCTCCTGTCGGTCGCCTGCGTGCGAGTCTGTTTCGCCAGGCCGCGGGCCTGGCGGCGAGCTTTCGCCTGCTGCCAGCGCAGGCACCTGGCCTGGAAGCGCTAGGGCTCGAGGAAGTGTTTCAGGCTGTTTCGCAGTGGCGCGAGGGCTTGGTGCTGGTCGGTGGGCCAACCGGAAGCGGCAAGTCCTCGACCCTGGCTGCACTGGTGGACCAGCTCGTGTGCCGGCATGCGGTGCATGTCCTGACCCTGGAAGATCCGATCGAGATCCTCCACCAAAGCCACAAGGGGCTGGTCACCCAGCGGGAGATAGGGCGGGATACCCGCGACTTCGCCCAAGGTTTGCGCAGTGCTCTGCGACAGGACCCCGATGTGCTGATGATCGGTGAGCTGCGCGACCTCGAAAGCATCCGCCTGGCCTTGCGCGCGGCGCAGACCGGGCACCTGGTGCTGGCCACGGTGCACACGCGGTCGGCGGCCAATAGCGTCGATCGCCTGGTCGAAGTCTTCAGTGGCGAGGAACGGTCGACGATCAGGGCGCTGCTCGCCGAGTCCCTGCGCATGGTGATTGCCCAGACACTGGTCAAACGGATTGGCGGCGGGCGCATCGCTGCGCGCGAAGTGCTGGTAGGTACGCCAGCGGTACGCAACCTCATCCGCGAGGGACGTATCGCGCAACTGGATTCGGCGATCCAGTCGGGCGCGACGCAGGGCATGCGGACCATGGAGGAGGCCTTGCGTCTGCTCAGAGTGCAAGGCCTGGTAGAGTAGGCGACGGTCAAGCGCGCCGAGCCGGTCGCCTGGTATCAGGTCAGCGCTTGGCCACGCGCAGCCCAGCGTTGCCCTGGTCCTTCGGCAGCACGCGCTTGGCCACGACGTAGTGCTTTTTCCAGTAAGGCTTGTTGAGGCTGTCGATGCTCACGCGCTTGCCCCGACGCGGAGCATGTATGAAGCGATCGTCACCCAGGTAGATGGCTACATGGTTGACCCGGCGGCTCTTGATGTTGAAGAAGATCAGATCGCCAGGCTTGAGGTCACCCCGTGCGACCTTCACCCCATGTCCCTGGGCCATCGCGTTGGACGTGCGTGGCAGGTTGACGTTGGCCACGTCATCGAAGGCATACCTGACCAGGCCGCTGCAGTCGAAGCCCTTGCTCGGGCTGCTGCCACCCCAGCGATAAGGCGTGCCCAGGGCGCTGACCGCGCGGCCAAGCACGGCGCTGCTCTGCTTGCCCGACGCGGCCACGAGCTTGCCGGTGCGTACCTTGGCGGCATTGGCGGGCTTGGCCCGCAGCGACGCGTGGGAGGCCTTGGCATGGCTGGCCGAGGCGTTGCTGGTGTAGGTGGTGAAACCGTTGGGAAGACGTTGCTCACGATTGGTGGCGTGGGCGGCCAGTGGCAATAATAGGCAGAGGGTCAGCCATGTCTTGAGCAAGGGTGGCATAGTTGAAGCTCTTGTTGGTGTCTTGGCGCGCAACTTTATAACAGCTTGTGATCATTTAATGATCCGTTGGTCGATCCAAGACCGCCATACGTCGGGCAGGTTCAAAAAAGTCACAAAAATTTTTAGAAAATTTTCATGCTTTGTTGCGAGGTTTACTAATGAATGGTTATCAGCAACCCCCTATCGCCCATGACACGCACAGCAAGGTGCTGGGCTATCTGCTATGGATCTTCGGTTTCACCGGGTCCCACCGTTTCTACTACGGCAAGCCGATCACCGGGACGATCTGGTTCTTCACCCTGGGTCTGCTGGGCATCGGCTGGCTGATCGACCTGTTCCTGATCCCGGAGATGGATCGCCAGGCCGACCTGCGATTCCAGCCAGGGCGGGTGGATTACAACCTGGCCTGGATCTTCCTGACTTTCCTCGGCCTGTTCGGAGTCCACAGGCTGTACCAGGGCAAGTGGATCAGCGCGCTGGTCTACCTGTGCACCGGTGGGCTGTTCCTGGTCGGGGTCCTGTACGACTTCTGGACGCTCAACGGGCAGATCTCCAGGCTCAATGCCGAGCGTCGTTAAGGGCTCCAGGCTGCAAGCCTGAAGCTGCAAGCCGATCGTGAAATCTCGATGATCTGCTTGCAGCTTACTGCCGCGTCTGGCGCTGTTGCAGGAGCAGGTTGCCGAAGCCGGCGCTCGCCAGCTGCTTCTGGGCTCCGGTCAACTGTTCGCGATTGCTGAACGGGCCGACCAGGACGCGGTACCAGGTTTCTTCCTTCACGGTACCCGACTCGACCTTGACCGACTGGCCGAGCAGGATGATCTGTGCGCGAACCTTGTCGGCATCGGCCTGTTTGCGGAAGGAGCCGGCTTGCAGGAAGTACTGGGTAGTGGCCGCCGGCTTGAGCACCGGTGGCGCGGGGGGCGGCGTCTGGCCGAGCAGGGCGGCCTGGGCGCGGGCCGTGTCGATCTTCGCGGCCTCTTCGGGCGTGACCGGCTTGACCGGCTGCGCCGGGACAGGCGGAGTCTTCTCGGGTACGGCCTCTGGCGGCACGATGACTTCCGACTCAGGCAGCAGCGTATAGAAGTCGTACTTCGGCTTGACCGGCTGCTGGGGAGACGGCGTGGTCCTGGCTGCCTCGGAAGGCTTTTGCGCCTGCTGCTCGGGCTTGGTGCGCTTGATATCGTTGCCGCCTGGCTCGAGCTTCATCAGGAACACGACGAAGGCACCTACCGTCAGGCCTACCGCCAGCCAGATCCAGCCGGGAATCGGCTGCTTGGCCGGCGCCTGGGTACGGCTGGCGCCGCGCTTGGGGGCGGGTTTCTTCTTGGCGGCCAACTTACATGCGCTCCAGGGTTTCCAGGCCCAGCAGTTCCAGGCCCTGCTTGAGGGTGCGACCGGTCAGTGCGGCAAGGCGCAGGCGGCTTTGCTGCTGCTGGGGAGTCTCGGCGGTGAGGATCGGGCAGTTTTCATAGAAGCTGGAGAACAGCCCGGCGATGTCGTACAGGTAGCCGCACAGCACGTGTGGCGTTCCCTTTTCGGCCACGCTGTTGAGCACTTCGCCGAACTGGGCCAGGCGCGCGGCCAAGTCCTGTTCCTGGGCGGCCTGCAGCATGATCTGACCGTCGGCCTGGTCGAAGGTCTTGCCCAGCTTGCGGAAGATGCTCGCGACTCGGGTATAGGCATACAGCAGGTAAGGCGCGGTGTTGCCATCGAAATTGAGCATCAGCTCGAAGTTGAAGCTGTAGTCGCTGGTACGGTGCTTCGACAGGTCGGCGTACTTGACCGCACCGATGCCGACCACTTCGGCGATCTGGCGCAGCTCCTGCTCATCGAGGCCGGCGTTCTTCTCCTTGACCAGGGCATAGGCGCGTTCCTTGGCCTCGTTCAGCAGGTCTACCAGCTTGACCGTGCCACCGTCGCGAGTCTTGAACGGGCGGCCGTCGGCGCCGTTCATGGTACCGAAGCCCATGTGCTCCATGTGCATCGGATGGCCGATGAAGCCGGCGCGACGTGCCACTTCGAACACCTGGTTGAAGTGCAGGGCCTGGCGCTGATCGACGAAGTACAGTGCCCGGTCGGCCTTGAGCACATTGCTGCGATAACGGATCGCCGCCAGGTCGGTGGTGGCATAGAGGTAGCCACCGTCGGCCTTCTGCACGATGACCGGCAGTGGGTCGCCTTCGGCGGTCTTGTATTCGTCCAGGAACACGCACTGGGCGCCCTGGCTCTCGACCAGCAGGCCAGCTGCCGCCAGGTCGGCGACGACATTCGCCAGGTCGGCGTTGTAGGCGCTTTCGCCCTTGACGTCGGCCATGGTCAGCTTGACGTTGAGCAGTTCATAGGTCTTCTGGCAGTGCGACAGCGAGATGTCCTTGAAGCGCGTCCACAATGCCATGCATTCGGCATCGCCCGCCTGCAGCTTGACCACCAGACCACGCGCCCGGGTGGCGAACGCCTCGGACTCGTCGAAACGCTTCTTGGCGGCGCGGTAGAAATTCTCCAGGTCCGACAGCTCGTCGCTGGTGACCGGATTCTCTTCCAGGTAGGCCAGCAGCATGCCGAACTGGGTGCCCCAGTCGCCGACATGGTTTTGCCGAATCACCTCGTCGCCGAGCCATTCCAGCACCCGGGCGACGCTGTCGCCGATGATGGTCGAGCGCAGGTGGCCGACGTGCATTTCCTTGGCCAGGTTCGGTGCCGACAGGTCGATCACCACGCGCTGCGAAGGGCCTGCCTTGCGCACGCCCAGGCGATCGTCGTCCAGGGCGGCATCGAGACGGTTGGCCAGGGCCTGGGTATTCTGGAAGAAATTCAGGAAGCCAGGGCCGGCGATCTCGACCTTGCTGACCTCTTCGCTGGCCGGCAGGGCCGCGATGAGCTTGTCGGCCA
The DNA here is from genome assembly GCF_054950175.1 of Pseudomonas sp. Marseille-QA0332. NCBI lineage: Bacteria > Pseudomonadati > Pseudomonadota > Gammaproteobacteria > Pseudomonadales > Pseudomonadaceae > Pseudomonas > Pseudomonas sp. Marseille-QA0332. The sequence continues at coordinate 3,126,379 of NZ_CM143106.1, read as the reverse complement.
GGTCGCGCGGCTTCATGCCGGCCGGCTTGGCCAGCATCATGGCGATGTTGCTGGCGAAGTCGCCATGGCTCTTGTCCCGGGCATTTTCCACCTGGATCGCCGGCGTCAGCCCGTCAGGCAGCACACCGTCGGCGACGAGTTGGGTGAGGGCTTGCTGGATCAGCTGGCGAATGGTGTCTTTCATCGGGATCTCTTTCGACCGCAAGCGCGGCAAGGCGCTTCGATGCGCAGGTGGAAAAACTGGGCATTATCCGTGCCCAGGGCCGGCTTGCCAACCTCCACGGGGTGAGCCGCAGGCGGCGAGCGTCAAGCCGCAGCCTTCAGCCACAAGCTGCAAGCGAAGACAGACCGCGACGCCTGCACCGCCTGCTCTTGTCTGCAGCTTGGAGCCTGCGGCTCAGTACAAATCGACCGGATCGACATCCAGCGACCAGCGGACCTGCCGTCCCGAAGGCATCTGCTCGAGTTCGAGCAGCCAGGCGCCAAGCAGGCGATGCAAAGGTGCGCGGGCGCTGGCCTGCAACAGGAACTGGGCACGGTAGCGACCGGCACGACGCTCCATCGGCGCCGGGACCGGGCCGAGCAGTTCGATTCCGCTGGCGCCTTGTTCGGCCAGCAGGCGCTGCGCCGCGTTGCAGGCTTCGTCCAGAAAGCCTTCGGCCTGACCAGGCTTGTGCGCTTCGGCACGCAGCAGGGCCAGATGGGAAAAAGGTGGAAGGCCCGCAGCCCGGCGCTCGCTGATCGCCTGTTCGGCGAAGGCGAAATAGCCCTGCTCGGTCAGCTGGACCAACAAAGGGTGCTCGGCCAGGTGCGTCTGCACGATGACCTTGCCGGGCTCTTCGGCCCGTCCGGCGCGGCCGGCGACCTGGACGATCATCTGCGCCATGCGCTCGCTGGCGCGGAAATCGCCGGAGAACAGGCCGCCATCGGCGTCCAGCACTGCTACCAGGGTGACGCGCGGAAAGTGGTGACCCTTGGCCAGCATCTGGGTGCCGACCAGGATGCACGGCTGGCCGCGCTGGATGGTGGCGAACAGTTGCTGCATGGCATCCTTGCGCGCGGTGCTGTCTCGGTCCACGCGCAGCACGGGGTAATCGGGGAACAGCGTGGCCAGGCGCTCCTCGGCGCGTTCGGTGCCAGCGCCGACCGGACGCAGGTCGACGTGGTCGCACTGTGGGCATTGCCGTGGAATCCGTTCCTCATGGCCACAGTGATGGCAGCGCAGCACGCCGGAGCGCTGGTGCACGGTCATGCGCGCATCGCAGCGCGGGCACTCGCAAAGCCAGCCGCAATCGTGGCAGAGCAAGGTGGGCGCAAAGCCGCGTCGATTGAGAAACACCAGCACCTGCTGGCCGGCGGCCAAGGTCTGCCCGATCGCCTGCTGCAACGGGCCGCTGATGCCGCTGTCCAGCGGCCTGCTCTTCACATCCAGGCGCAGGAAGCGCGGCTGACGGGCACCGCCGGCACGCTGGTTCATGCGCAACAGCCCGTAGCGGCCGCAGTGGGCATTGTGCAGGCTTTCCAGCGACGGAGTCGCCGAACCCAGGAGGATGGGAATGCCCTCCTGTCGAGCACGCACCAGTGCCAGGTCCCGGGCATGGTAGCGCAGGCCTTCCTGCTGTTTATAGGAGCTGTCGTGCTCTTCGTCGATGATGATCAGCCCGGGATGCTTCATGGGCGTGAACAGTGCCGATCGCGTGCCGATGATGATGTCTGCCTCGCCGTCGCGGGCCGCGAGCCAGGCGTCCAGGCGCTCACGATCATTGACCGCCGAATGCAGCAGGGCGATGCGGGCGTTGAAGCGCTGTTCGAAGCGCGCCAGAGTCTGCGGGCCGAGGTTGATTTCCGGAATCAGGATCAATGCCTGCTTGCCGGCCTCCAAGGTTTCGCGGATCAGTTGCAGGTAGACCTCGGTCTTGCCGCTCCCGGTGACGCCTGCCAGCAGAAACGCCTGGAAGCCGCCGAAGGCCGAGCGCACCGCATTGAACGCGGCGCGTTGCTCGTCATTGAGCGGCAGTTCCGGCTGCGCCAGCCAGTGTTCGTGGCGAGGCGCCGGCAGATGGCGCCGCACCTCGACCGCCACCAGCTCCTTGGCCAGCAGCAAATCGAGGCTGTCCTTGTTCAGGCCCAGCTTGCCGAGCAGGGCATGGGCTACCCCATGGGGGTGCTGGCTCAAGGTACGCAAGGCTTCGCGCTGGCGAGGTGCCCGTGCCATGCGTGGGTCGTCCAGGCGCGCGCCTGGCGCCACTTGCCAGAAACGGTCCTGGCGCATCTGTGCCGGTTCGCCTTGGCGCAGCAGGGTCGGCAAGGCCCAGTTGAGCGTGTCGCCCAGGCTGTGCTGGTAATACTGGGCCGTCCACAGGCACAGCTTGAGCAGGGATGCCGGCATCGGCGAGGTGGAGTCGAGCACGGCGACGGCGGGCCTGAGCTTGTCGGCGGGCACCTCGCTGGTATCGCACACCTCGATCAGCACGCCGATCAGCTCTCGGCGACCGAAGGGCACGCGCAGGCGCATGCCCGGAGCAAGCGAATGACTTGCCGTGCCCGCTGGCGCCCGGTAGTCGAACAGACGGCGCAGGGGCGAAGGCAGGGCGAGGCGCAGGATGACGTCGGACACGCGGCAATCTCTGAAGGGGCGGTAGCCCAAGCGAGCCTAGCACGACGGTCGGTGGGTGCGAAAACTTGCGCTCGAGCGCGGCTCTGTTATTATTCGCCGCCTGATTCCGTGCGGTATTCAACAATGGTGTTGGATGGCGGCACGCAGCCGAGGAAGTGACCATGAAAGCAGATATTCATCCGAATTACGAAGTCGTAGCAGTCACCTGCAGCTGCGGCAACAAGTTCGAAACCCGTTCGACCCTGGCCAAGCCGCTGGCGATCGACGTGTGCTCGCAGTGCCACCCGTTCTACACCGGCAAGCAGAAAGTCCTGGACACCGGTGGCCGCGTCCAGAAGTTCGCCGACCGCTTCGGCATGTTCGGTACCAAGAAGTAAGCATGCACATGGCGAAACCTTCGGGATTCGCATGGCTGTCGAAGAAGGCGCCCCTCGTGGGCGCCTTTTTCATGGGCGCGATCTGGCATGCGTCGGCCCATGCGCATTGTCCCGTGCCGGCCAAGGCGCAGCAGGCCGCGGTTCGCCAGGTGGTCGATGGCGATACCTTGCGTCTGGCCGATGGTCGCAGCGTTCGCCTGATCGGCATCAATGCGCCGGAAGTCGGCCGCAGGGGACAGGCCGGCGAACCTTATGCCGAGGCTGCGCGGCGTCGGCTGCAAGCGTTGGTAAGAGCCAGCGATGGTCGTGTCGGCCTGGTATTGGGCCGACAGGCGAAGGATCACTATGGCCGAACCCTCGCGCATGTATATGGACGCGAAGGTGACAATTTCGAGGCGCGTCTGCTGGCCGAGGGGCTGGCCTACCAGGTTGCCCTGGCGCCGAACCTTGCCCTCGTCGACTGCCAGCGCCAGGCCGAGCGCCAGGCTCGGCAGGCGCGCCTGGGGCTATGGCGACACGCCCCGGTACGGCGAGCCACAAGCATCATGCGCCCGGGGTTCGCGCTGGTCGCAGGGCGTGTCGGCAGCATCGAGCGCAATCGTGGCGGGACCTGGCTGGAGCTCGATGGTCATCTGACCGTGCATATACCGGCAGGCCAGCAGCGCCGGTTTCCGGCTGGTTTCTTCGATCGCCTCCAGGGCCGCACGATGGAAGTCCGTGGCTGGGTGCGCGAGCGCGGCACGACGGCCGCGCGCCGAGGGAAAAGGCCGCGCTGGCTGGTTTCCGTCAGCGACCCGGTCATGTTGCAACGACATTGAGCCTGCCGCGCGGCGAGCGCAACGGTCGTTGCGAAAGCGCGTTGCGCCTGGCCAGATATAGCGTAAAGTCGTAGGCAACAGGCCTTGACACAAGTGACCGGGCAGTCTTGTCGCTATTCGGCTCTTTGCGTATCCTCGGCGGTCCGTCAGAACAGTCCAATAGCGGAATGCCCATCATGTCAGATCTAAAAACCGCCGCTCTCGAATACCACGCCCATCCCCGTCCGGGGAAACTGAGCGTCGAACTCACCAAGCCGACCGCCACCGCGCGCGATCTTTCCCTGGCCTACAGCCCAGGCGTCGCCGAGCCCGTGCGCGAGATCGGTCGCGATCCGGAGCTGGCCTACAAGTACACCGGCAAGGGCAACCTGGTCGCCGTCATCTCCGACGGCACCGCCATCCTCGGCCTGGGCAACCTTGGTCCGCTGGCCTCCAAGCCGGTCATGGAGGGCAAGGGTGTTCTGTTCAAGCGCTTCGCCGGTGTCGACGTCTTCGACATCGAAGTCGATGCCGAAAGCCCGCAGGCGTTCATCGACACCGTCAAGCGCATTTCCATCACGTTCGGCGGCATCAACCTGGAAGACATCAAGGCGCCAGAGTGCTTCGAGATCGAGCGCACCCTGATCGAGCAGTGCGACATCCCGGTGTTCCACGATGACCAGCACGGCACCGCCATCGTCACCGCGGCGGGCATGATCAACGCGCTGGAAATCGCCGGCAAGACCCTGGACGAGGCGAAGATCGTCTGCCTGGGCGCCGGGGCCGCGGCCATTTCCTGCATGAAGCTGCTGGTCAGCATGGGCGCCAAGGTCGAGAACATCTTCATGATCGACCGCAACGGCGTGATCCATGCCGGCCGTGACGACCTCAACCAGTACAAGGCCCAGTTCGCCCACGCCACCGACAAGCGCACCCTGGCCGATGCCCTGCAAGGCGCCGATGTGTTCGTCGGCCTGTCCGGCCCGAACCTGCTCAGCGCCGAAGGGCTCAAGTCCATGGCGGCCAACCCGATCGTGTTCGCCTGCTCGAATCCGGATCCGGAAATCAAGCCGGAGCTGGCGCACGAAACCCGCAATGACGTGATCATGGCCACCGGTCGTTCCGACTATCCGAACCAGGTCAACAACGTGCTGGGCTTCCCGTTCATCTTCCGTGGCGCCTTGGACGTACGCGCCAAGCGCATCAACGAAGAGATGAAGATCGCAGCGGCCGTGGCCCTCAAGGACCTGGCCAAGCTGCCCGTGCCAAAGGAAGTCTGCGCTGCCTACAACGTCGAATCCCTGGAGTTCGGCCGCGAGTACATCATCCCCAAGCCGATGGATCCGCGCCTGATCACGGTGGTTTCGGACGCTGTAGCCAAGGCTGCGATCGAGTCCGGCGTCGCCACTCTGCCGTATCCGCAGCACTATCCGCTCAAGAGCGTGGATGACGTGTTCAACGGCTGATCGGTGACCCTGTCGTGAAGAAAAGCCCCGGCTTGCGAAAGCCGGGGCTTTTTCGTTGATCAGACCCTGGCGCTCCCGGCGTGCTTGCGGCGCCATGGTGAGTGTTTGCAGGGCCGCTCCTACGACTCGCGGCCGCTCCCGTCAGAACAGGTCCATCGGTGCGGCTTCGTCCGCCGGCAGCGGGCTGCCTGGCGCCACGCCGTTGCCCAGCTCGCTGGACGAAGGCGGCGAATCTTCGGCCTTGAACAGCTCGAAGTAGGCGTTGGGCGTCGAAGGCGTGGCGGCGCGTCCGCTGACCGGGTCGACGCGCAGGCTGAGGATACCTTCCGGCTCGGCTGGGGGATGGCTTGGCTTGTCCTTCAGCGCAGCGCCCATGAATTTCATCCAGATCGGCAGCGCCACGGTACCGCCGTACTCGCGACGACCCAGGGTCTCAGGCTGGTCGAAACCGGTCCAGACAGTGGTGATGTAGTCAGCGTTGTAGCCGGAGAACCAGGCATCCTTGGACTCGTTGGTGGTACCAGTCTTGCCTGCCAGGTCGTTGCGTCCGAGCGCCATGGCCCGGCGACCTGTGCCGCGCTTGATCACGTCCTGCAGCATGCTGGTAAGAATATAAGTGGTGCGCCCGTCGACGATGCGTTCGGCCACCTGCGGCGCTGCGGCTGGCTGGGCATCGGCCGGCATGGCCTCGCCTGGCAACTGGACACCGACAGGCTGCTCCGGCGCGGCGATGCCGGCCTGGTCCTGGTTGGCCTGTGGCACGCGCGCGGGATTGGCCGTGAACAGGGTTTCGCCGGTACGGCTCTCGATCCGCTCGATCAGGTACGGGCTGATCTTGTAGCCACCATTGGCGAAGGTGCTCCAGCCGGTGGCGATCTCCATCGGAGTCAGGGTCGCGGTGCCCAGCGCCAGGGACAGGTTGCGTGGCAGGTCCTGCTTGTTGAAACCGAACTTGGCGATGTAGTCGATGGTACGGTCGACGCCCATCGATTGCAGCAGGCGGATCGACACCAGGTTGCGCGACTTGTACAGCGCCTCGCGCATGCGGATCGGGCCGAGGAAGGTGTTGGTGTCGTTCTTCGGGCGCCAGACCTTGTCCAGGTAGTCGTCGACGAAGACGATCGGGGCATCGTTGACCAGACTGGCTGCGGTATAGCCATTGTCCAGGGCCGCGCTGTAGATGAACGGCTTGAAACTCGAGCCGGGCTGGCGCTTGGCCTGCATGGCACGGTTGTAGTTGCTCTGTTCGAAGGAGAAGCCGCCTACCAGGGCCCGAATGGCACCGTTGTAGGGATCGAGGGTCACCAGTGCGCTCTGCGCGCCTGGCACCTGGCTGAACTTCAAGGTGCCATCGGCCAAGCGCTGCAGGCGCACCAGGTCGCCGACCTCGGCGACATCGGCAGGCCCGCGTGGCACGCGCCCCAGGCTGTTGGTATTGATGAACGGTCGGGCCCACTTCATGGTTTCCCAGGCGACATGCTCCTGCTTGCCATCACGCATCAGTACCTGCAGGCCGGTCTTTTCCACCTGGGTGACGATGGCCGGCTCAAGCCCGCCGAGGCTGCGCTGCTTGTTCAGCGCCTGTTGCCAGGCTGCAATGTCCTTGCCCGGGAAGCGTGCCTCCGGGCCCCGGTAGCCGTGGCGCTCGTCGTAGCTGGCCAGGCCGTCGCGCACGGCATCGTTGGCCATTTCCTGCAGGTCGCTGGGCACCGTGGTGGTCACGCGAAAGCCTTCGGTGTAGGCGTCGCTGCCGTACCGGCCGACCATCTCGGCGCGGGCCATTTCCGCGATCCAGGGCGCATTCACCTCGGGCGTTGGCACGTGATAGCTGGCATTGAGCGGTTCGGCCAGGGCGGCCTGGTAGCTGGCCTGATCGATCTTGCCGAGGCGGTACATGCGCCCCAGGATCCAGTCGCGACGCTCCTTGGCGCGGACCGGGTTGGCCAGCGGGTTGAAGCGCGACGGCGCCTTGGGCAGCCCGGCGATCATCGCCATCTGCGCCAGGCTCACGTCACGGATCGACTTGCCATAGTAGACCTGCGCCGCTGCCTCGATACCGTAGGCGCGGTTGCCCAGGTAGATCTTGTTCACGTACAGCTCGAGGATTTCGTCCTTGGTCAGCTCGCGCTCGATCTGCAAGGCCAGGAGGATTTCCGTGGTCTTGCGCGAGAAGCTGCGCTCGCTGCTGAGGAAGAAGTTCTTCGCCACCTGCATGGTGATGGTACTGCCACCGGTCTGGATATGCCCCGACTTGAGCAGCTGGGTGGCGGCACGCATCAGGCTGCCAGGGTCGACGCCATAGTGATTGAGGAAATTGTCGTCTTCGGCTGACAGAAGCGCCTGTATGAACTGCGGGGGGATTTCCTCGAAGCGGATCGGCGAGCGACGCATTTCGCCGAACTCGGCGATCAGCTTGCCGTCGCTGCTGTAGACCCTCAGCGGGATCTGCAACTGGATGCTTCTGAGCGCGTCGACCGAGGGCAGGCTGGGACTAAGATAAAGGAAGGCACCGCTTACACCGAGTACCAGCGCGCAGATGACAGCGACGAAAGACCACCAGAAAAACTTCAGCAGGCGTATCAAGGTTCTAGGGCGTCCAGGTTGAGGATTTAGGTTGCGCGCAATGGCCGGGCTCAGAAAAAAACGCTGGGCATTATAAGCATTTTTCACTCTGCCGGGTGACCGGCCGACGGGCACGCCTGTGCCACCGTCGGGCCATGCCGCCCGCGAAAAAACACGAGGAAAGCAGTCATGCTGGGACGCTTCGGCAAGGATGCCGGTTCATTCTCAGGGATGGAGATAGGTCCGGATTCCGTGCGCGCCCTGCGGCTTCGAAGGCAGGCTGGCCGGTACCAGGTCCTGGCCTGGGGCATCGAGCCATTCCCACCGACGGCACTGGACGAGGGCCGTGTTCGCGACCCCCAGCCCCTGGTCGCCGCGCTGCGCAGGCTGGCGCAACGCCTCGGTGGCCCGCGGCATATGGCCCTGGCCTTGCCGGCCAACCAGGTGATCGTCAAGCGGCACCACCTGCCAGCCGGGCTGGGCGAGGAGCGAATGGAAGCGCAGCTGCTGGCCGAGGCCGATCGCTTCGTGCCGTTCGCGCTCGACGAACTGGCCCTCGACTTTCACGTGCAGAGGCCTTGCCCGCGCGACCCGGCAATGCTGGACGTATTGGTCGCAGCCTGTCGCCAGGTCCAGCTGGACACGCTGCAGGACCTGCTCCAGGCAGCCGACCTGCGGGCGAGCGTGCTCGAAGTGGACACCCTGGTCCTGCGCCGCTTGCTGCCGGCCAGCGCGGGGCCCCACGCCCGCCTGCTCCGAATCGACGGCGCTAGGGCGGCCTTGCACGCCTGGCCGGAAGACGAAGCACCGTGGTGCCGGGTGATGCGCACCGATTCGCAAGGGACGTGGATCGATGAGCTGGCGCGCTGGCTCGGCGACCCGCCATCGACGTACCGCGCGCAAGGGTTGTATGTGCTCGGTGCGCACGCGACCCTGGGGCGCTCGCTGAGCGAGCGCCTGGCGATGCGCTGCCATTTCATCGAATCATTACCGGTGCACACGGCTGACATGCCTCGCGACAGCGACGACCTGCGTCGCCACGCATCCCTGATGAGCCTGGCTTGCTGCCTGGCCATGCGCGGGCTGGAGCCATGAACCGTATCAACCTGCTGCCTTGGCGCGAACATCGGCGCCAGGCCAGGGTTCGTCGCTGGCAAGTCTCGATGGTGGTGGCCGTGCTGTTGGCTGGAGCCCTGGTTGCCAGCTGGGAGCTGCGCCACCGACACCGTTTGCACATCCTGCAGGCCGACAATGCCTCGTTGCAGGCACAGCTCGAGTCCCTGGAAGCTTCCGTGCAGCAACTGGCCGAACTGCAAGAGCGGCTCGAAGCCTTGCGCAGCAAGCATCGGGCCTTGGCCAGGCTGCGCGAGCAGGCGGGCGATCCGCTCGCCCTGCTGCGTCATCTAGAAGATGTCTTGCCGCCAGGCCTGTACCTCACGGAACTGAAGTTCGAGCAGCGTCGCCTGCACATTCGCGGCGAAGCCGCACGCGCAGCTGCGGTTGCAGACTTCTTGCGCGCGCTGCAGGCGGCGCCCGCGGTACGGTCGGCTCAACTGCATGAACTGCGTGCTGGCGGGCAGGGCCATGCCTTTCGACTTTCGCTGCAATTGCAGGAGCGCTTGTCATGAGCGGCTGCGCGGGATTGACATGGCAACAGGCGGCGCTGCTGCCCTGGCCCGTGAAGGCGCTGTTACTGACGTTGTTCGTGCTGGTCGCGCTCGGACTGGGCTGGGCCTGGCGTATCGAGCCACTGACCGAGACCTATCGCATGGCCCGCCTGAATGCGCAGGCGCTTCAGGCCCGAGAGGCCGAGCGGCGCGTGGCGCTTGGCCGTGCACAGGCCGTCGAGGCGGCTATCGGACAAGCGGAGCAGGCCTTGCAGGATGCTTCCTGGCGGCTATCGGCGGGTGCCGGTTTCGACGAGCTTCAAGAGCAACTGAGCAGGCAGGCCAGTGAATACGACTTGGTGTTCGAACGGATCGAGGCCAGGGACCAACAAGACGCCGATGGTTATCGCAGCATGCCCTTGCAGCTGCAGGTGGTCGGTCGTTATGCAAGCTTGCGGCTCTGGCTGGATGACTGGCTGGGCCAGCTGCGACTGCTGCAGGTAGAGGATCTGCACCTGGCCCAGCTTGCCCCGTATCCCGGGGCAGTGCGCCTGCAACTGCAGGTCCGGGCTTACCAGGGCGAGATCGCGCGATCGCCAGCCCCGTCATCGCTTGCCCACGAACCCTCGCGAGCCGCGCCAGCGGCGCCAGGCGTGGATCCGTTTCAGCACGCGACCGCCACGGCAGGTCCCCAAGGCCTGGAGGAGGTGCCGCTCGAACGGCTGGAAATGGTCGGCGTCCTGGCTCGGCGCGGCGTGCACCAGGCCGTACTGCGCCTGGACGGACGCTTGCACCGGGTCGCCGTGGGCGAGCGACTCGGGCACGGCGAGGGACGGGTCATCGGCATCGATGCCCGCCGCGTACAGGTGAGCGCCCCGGCCTTCGTGGCCGGCCAGGGATGGGTACAGCGCTCGCGGTTCATCGTGCTCGGAAAAGGCACGACCAAGGAGAATCAGGATGGGCAGGCTCAAGTGGCTGGGATGGATGCTGGCGCTGTTGGCGCTGCCGCTCTCGAGCGGGGCGGACGAGCGGGATGAACCGCTTTCGCTGCATTTCCAGGATGTGGAGGTGCGTTCGGCCTTGCAGACGCTGGCGGACTATGTCGGCGTCAACCTGGTCGTCAGCGACACGGTGCAAGGCAATGTGACCTTGCGCCTGCAGGATGTGCCATGGAGCCAGGCCCTGGACCTGGTGCTGCGCAGCAAGGGACTGGGGCGCAGGGAGGTCGCCGGAGTGCTGCTCGTGGCGCCTCTGGCCGAGCTGGCGGGACAGGCCCGGGACAGCCGCGTCGAGCGCGAGCTGGAAGATGACCGCCAGCCGCTCGAGCGGGCCTTGCTGGCGGTCCACCATGCCCGGGCTAGCGAACTGGCTTCGCTGGTCATGGCTGCCTTCGAGGACGATGGCATCCTGGCTGGGCGTGGCGCGATAAGTGTCGACGAGCGCACCAATACCCTGGTGGTGACCCAGCCTGCCCGGCGCCTGGCGCAGATACGCGAACTGGTCGGGCAGCTGGACGTGCCGGTGCGCCAGGTGATGATCGAGGCGCGTATCGTGGAGGCGGATGTCGATTACGAAAAGCACCTGGGGGTGCGCTGGGGCGGGCCGCTGTACGGCGAGAAGGTCCGCCTGGGCAGCGAGCTGTTCGTCGACCTTGGCGTGGAACGGGCGACTTCCGGCCTCGGCCTGGGCTTGCTGCGCAGCGATATCATGCTGGACCTCGAACTCACCGCCATGGAGAAGAGTGGCAATGGCGAGATCGTGTCGCAACCGAGGGTCTTCACCGCGGACAAGGAAACCGCGCGCATTCTCAAGGGCACCGAGGTGCCGTATCAGGAGACCAGCCGTAACGGCGCGACATCCGTGTCGTTTCGCGAGGCATCCCTGTCGCTGGAGGTCACCCCGCAGATCACGCCGGACGACGGCGTGATCATGGCCGTGCGGGTCACCAAGGACGAACCGGACTATCTCAACGCGCTCAACGACGTACCGCCGATCCGCAAGAATGAGGTCAACGCCAAGGTACGGGTGAGAAATGGCGAGACGGTCGTGATCGGCGGGGTGTATTCGACCGTGCAGAGCAATGTGGTCGACAAGGTGCCATTTCTCGGCGATCTGCCGTATGTTGGGCGACTGTTTCGACGCGATGCTTTACAACAAAGAAAATCCGAGCTGCTGGTCTTCCTGACTCCGCGTATCATGAATGACCAGGCGATTGTCGTGAGTCGTTGATTCTGTGCGAAATTTGATACTAGTGGGACCGATGGGGGCCGGAAAGAGCACCATCGGGCGGCTGTTGGCCAAAGAACTGCGCCTGCCGTTCCGGGACTCCGACAAGGAGATCGAGCAGCGTACCGGAGCGAATATCCCGTGGATCTTCGACAAGGAAGGCGAGCCGGGCTTTCGCGACCGTGAGCAGGCGATGATCGCCGAGCTCTGCGCGCTTGATGGCGTGGTACTGGCCACCGGCGGCGGCGTGGTGATGCGCCCAGCCAACCGCGCGGCCCTGCACCAGGGGGGCAGGGTGATCTACCTGCATGCCTCGGTGGAGCAGCAGGTCGGGCGAACCGCGCGTGATCGCAACCGCCCCTTGCTGCGTACCGCCAACCCGGAGCAGACCTTGCGCGAGCTGCTGGCCGTGCGCGATCCGCTCTATCGGGAAATTGCCGACCTGATCGTGGAAACCGACGAACGGCCGCCACGCATGGTCGTGCTCGACATCCTCGAGCGCCTGGAGAAGTTGCCGCCCCGATAAGCCGGCACTATGCTCGGCGACCGGTGCCGAAGGCAGGGTTAAAACTCAGCGCGGGTCGCACGTCGATGCCGCGCCCAAGTTCATTGTGGGGATACATGCAGACACTAAAGGTCGACTTGGGTGACCGTAGCTACCCGATCTACATTGGCGAAGGCCTGCTGGGCCAGGCGGATCTGCTCAGGCCGCACATTGCCGGCAAGCAGGTTGCCATCGTCTCCAACGAGACCGTCGCTCCTCTGTATCTCGAGCGCCTGAGCCGAACCCTGGGCGCCTGGTCGGTTCTGCCGATCGTGCTGCCCGATGGCGAAGCCTTCAAGAACTGGGAAACCCTGCAGCTGATTTTCGACGCCCTGCTGGGGGCCCGGCACGATCGCCGTACCACCATCGTCGCCCTGGGCGGCGGCGTCATCGGCGACATGGCGGGCTTCGCCGCCGCCTGCTACCAGCGTGGCGTGGATTTCATCCAGGTGCCGACCACCCTGCTTTCCCAGGTGGACTCGTCGGTGGGCGGCAAGACCGGCATCAACCACCCCTTGGGCAAGAACATGGTCGGGGCCTTCTACCAGCCCAACGCGGTGCTGATCGATACCACCAGCCTGTCCACCTTGCCCGATCGGGAGCTGTCGGCCGGGCTGGCCGAGGTGATCAAGTACGGCCTGATCTGTGACGAGCCCTTTCTCGGCTGGCTGGAAGAACACATGGCCGCACTGCGCCGGCTCGAGCCGCAGGCACTCACCGAGGCGATTCGTCGCTCCTGCGCGGCGAAGGCCGCCGTGGTCGGTGCCGACGAGCGCGAGTCCGGTGTGCGGGCTACCCTGAACCTGGGCCACACCTTCGGCCATGCCATCGAGACCCACATGGGCTATGGCGTCTGGCTGCATGGCGAGGCGGTCGCCGCTGGCACCGCGATGGCTCTGGAGATGTCCATGCGGCTGGGCTGGATCGAGCGGGCAGCGCGTGATCGCGGCATTCGCCTGTTGGTCGAGGCAGGCCTGCCGGTCGTGCCGCCCACGCAAATGACCCCGGCCCATTTCATGGAGCACATGGCGGTCGACAAGAAGGTGCTCGACGGCCGCCTGCGCCTGGTGCTGCTACGGCAGATGGGTCAGGCCGTGGTGACCGACGATTATCCGAAAGAGATCCTTCAGGCAACGCTCGCGGCGGATTATCGCGCGATCGTGGCCCAGCTTTGAGGTTGTGACAGCGCAATGACTAGTTTGCATGCCGATGAGGCGTTTCTCGAGCACTACCAACTGAGCCATGACCCGTTCGCCGCGCGTGTACCAGGCTTCAAGTTCTTCCCGGCGCAGCGCAAGCCGGTGCTGGGGCAACTGCACCACCTGGCGCGCTATAGCCAGCTGATGCTGGTGGTGACCGGGCCGGTCGGCAGTGGCAAGACCCTGCTGCGCCAAGCACTGGTCGCCAGTACCAACAAGCAGGCCGTGCAGAGCGTCGTGGTGTCGGCTCGCGCGGCCGGTGACGCCGCCAGCGTCCTCGGCCAGGTAGCCCAGACGCTGGGTGTGGCTCGGCCAGAGGTGCCGGATATCCTCGCCCAGGTCGTGCAACTGGCCCTGACCGGACAGGAAGTCTATTTGCTGGTGGACGATGCGGAACAACTTGACGAGTCGGCACTCCAAGCGTTGCTGGAACTGACCGCTGGCGTCCCCGAGGGGCGTCCGCATGTGTTCCTGTTCGGCGAGCCGTCACTGATCGCTGGGCTGGAGGAGCTCAATGAAGACCAGGAGCGTTTCCACGTCATCGAGCTTGCGCCCTACAGCGAAGACGAAACCCGCGAATACCTGGAGCAGCGCCTGGAGGGCGCCGGTCGAGGCATCGAGGTGTTCACCCGTGAGCAGATCGCCGATATCCATGAGAATTCCGATGGCTGGCCTGGCAATATCAACCAGGTCGCCAGGGAGACCTTGATCGAAGCCATGATCGCCAGCCGCAGCTCGGCCAAGCGACCATCCATGGGGTTCAATATGCCTAAGAAACATGTCCTGGCACTGTCAGCTGTCGTCGTGGTCGCCGTGGCCGCCGCCGTGCTCATGCCCAAGAAGAGCGACAAGCCGGTCGAGGCGCCGGCCCAGCAAGCGCAGCTTCCACTGGGGCAGGGCCAGCCTGCCGATGGCCGCTCTTCCGGCGGCAATCCGGCCATCGAGTTCTCCGGTTCATCGCAGCCACTGCCGCTGGGCGGGCAATCGCAGCCAATCATGCGCGAGCCACTGGCCGAAGCGGCCGGCATGGGCGAGGGCGACGAAGGCGGTCCCGCTGGCACTACCGCCTTGCAGCCGTCCAACCCGCCGACCGTGACCACCACCGCTCCACCGCAAGGCATGGCCGCAGGCCCCGCGCCAACGCCGGTGCAGCCTGGCAGCAGTGCCCCATCCGCGCCGGCGACCGCTCCGGTACAGAAGCCGGTGGCTGCTGCGCCTGCCAAGCCTGTCGCACCGGCCGCCAAGCCCTCCGCGCCGGCCAATCCGGTGGCTGCCGCCAAGCCTGCTGAAAAGCCCGCTGGCGGTAATGCCGGGGGCGGCTGGTATGCAGCGCAGAAGCCTGGCAATTACGTGGTGCAGATCCTCGGCACCAGTTCCGAAGCGTCGGCCCGGGCGTTCGTCAAATCCCAAGGTGGTGACTACCGCTATTTCAAGAAAACCCTGCAAGGCAAGCCACTGTACGTGGTCACTTATGGCAGCTTCGCCAGCCGTGATGCCGCCGTTGCCGCAATCAAAGCCTTGCCAGCCAAGGTCCAGGCTGGTAAACCTTGGCCTCGTACGGTGGCCAGCGTCCAACAAGAGCTGGCGACCGCCCGCTGATACCTTCCGGGCAGCATCACCCCGCTGCCCTGTAGCTGAGCGATTCCGAACTTTCCAGGCCTGCTGCGCGTCGTGCGGCAGGCTTGCCTGTCCCAGGCTGCCGGCCACGAGCCTCTCTTGCAGTCCAGGCTGAAACGCTTCAGACTCAAGTCGATCCGTTATCACGGAAACTGACAAGAAAAATTCAAAATGGCGACACAAGTTTTCGATGATTCGTCATGAAAATTTGTGGGTCTGATTGTCGCTGTGCAACAATGGTCATCCATTACCCCCTGCAAAAAGCTGGCGATTGATCGGCGCGGATGGTAAGTGTTTGTTAAAAAAAGAGATTTGCCTTGGTTGAGAGGCAAACCTGGTGAGAAGTGTCTATGAAAACAGGTCTGTACCATCCCGAAGAATTCAAGGACAACTGTGGCTTCGGCCTGATCGCCCACATGACGGGCGAGCCGAGCCATCATCTTCTGCAAACCGCGATGCAGGCGTTGACCTGCATGACCCACCGCGGTGGCATCAACGCGGACGGCAAGACCGGCGACGGTTGCGGTCTGCTCATGCAGAAGCCAGATGCCTTCCTGCGCGCCGTCGCTAGCGAGCATTTCGCCATCGAGCTGCCGAGGCAGTACGCCGTCGGCATGGTCTTCTTCAATCAGGATCCGGCGAAGGCCGAGGCCGCTCGCGCCAACATGAATCGCGAGATCCTTGCCGCCGGCCTGCAGCTGGTCGGCTGGCGCAAGGTGCCGATCGATACCAGCGTGCTCGGCCGCCTGGCGCTCGAGCGCCTGCCGCAGATCGAGCAGGTGTTCATCGGAGGCGAAGGGCTGAGCGACCAGGCGTTCGCCATCAAGCTGTTCAGTGCCCGTCGTCGTTCCTCGGTGGCCAACGCCGAGGATGCCGATCACTACATTTGCAGCTTTTCGCACAAGACCATCATCTACAAAGGCCTGATGATGCCGGCGGACCTGTCCGCCTTCTATCCCGACCTGGGCGACGAACGCCTGAAGACCGCGATCTGCGTATTCCACCAGCGTTTCTCCACCAATACCCTGCCGAAGTGGCCACTGGCCCAACCATTCCGCTTCCTCGCGCACAACGGCGAAATCAACACCATCACTGGCAACCGCAACTGGGCGATGGCGCGTCGTACCAAGTTCGCCAACGATCTGATCCCCGACCTGGAAGAGCTTGGCCCGCTGGTCAACCGTGTCGGCTCGGATTCCTCGAGCATGGACAACATGCTCGAGCTGATGGTCACCGGCGGCATCGACCTGTTCCGCGGCGTGCGCATGATCATTCCGCCGGCCTGGCAGAACGTCGAGACCATGGACGCCGACCTGCGCGCGTTCTACGAGTACAACTCCATGCACATGGAGCCCTGGGACGGTCCGGCCGGCGTGGTGATGACCGAAGGCCGGCATGCCGTCTGCCTGCTCGACCGCAACGGGCTGCGTCCGGCGCGCTGGGTGACCACGACCAATGGCTACATCACCCTCGCCTCGGAAATCGGCGTCTGGGACTACAAGCCTGAGGAAGTGGTGGCCAAGGGCCGCGTGGGGCCAGGCCAGATTTTCGCCGTGGATACCGAGACCGGGCAGATCCTCGATACCGACGCGATCGACAATCGCCTCAAGTCGCGCCATCCCTACAAGCGCTGGCTGCGTCAGCATGCGCTGCGTATCCAGGCCAGCCTGAGCGACGATCCGGGCGTCGCCAGCTACGATGCCGACCAGCTCAAGCAGTACATGAAGATGTTCCAGGTCACTTTCGAGGAGCGCGACCAGGTTCTGCGTCCGCTCGGCGAGCAAGGCCAGGAAGCGGTCGGCTCCATGGGCGACGATACGCCCATGGCGATCCTGTCCCAGCGGGTGCGTTCGCCGTTCGACTACTTCCGCCAGCAGTTCGCGCAGGTGACCAATCCGCCGATCGACCCGCTGCGCGAAGCGATCGTGATGTCTCTGGAAATCTGCCTGGGCGCCGAGCGCAACATCTTCCAGGAGTCTCCCGAGCATGCCTCGCGGGTGATCCTCAGCTCGCCGGTGATTTCCCCGGCCAAGTGGCGTTCGTTGATGGCGCTGGAGCGCGAAGGTTTCGAGCGCCAGCTGATCGACCTCAACTACGAGCAGGGCATCGGGCTGGAAGCGGCCATCCGCAACATCGCCGACCAGGCCGAGGAGGCCGTGCGCGGTGGCAAGACCCAGCTGGTGCTCAGCGATCGCTTCATCGCTCCGGGCAAGCTTCCGGTGCATGCATCCCTGGCCGTCGGGGCGGTCCACCACCGCCTGACCGAGCAGGGCCTGCGCTGCGACAGCAATATCCTGGTCGAGACCGCGACCGCGCGTGACCCGCATCACTTCGCCGTGCTGATCGGCTTCGGCGCCTCGGCCGTCTACCCTTACCTGGCCTATGAGGTACTGGCCGACCTGATCCGCACCGGCGAAGTGCTGGGCGACCTGGACGAAGTCTTCAAGTACTACCGCAAGGGCATTTCCAAGGGCCTGTTGAAGATTCTCTCGAAGATGGGCATCTCGACCATCGCTTCCTACCGCGGCGCCCAGCTGTTCGAGGCTGTCGGTCTGTCGGACGAAGTGGTCGGGCTGAGCTTCAAGGGCGTGCCCAGCCGCATCAAGGGCGCGCGTTTCGTCGACCTGGAAGGTGACCAGAAGCTGCTGGCGGCCGAAGCCTGGAGCGCGCGCAAGCCGATCCAGCAAGGTGGCCTGCTGAAGTTCGTCCATGGCGGCGAGTACCATGCCTACAACCCTGACGTGGTCAACACCCTGCAGGCCGCGGTACAGCAGGGCGACTATGCCCGGTTCAAGGAATACACCGCGCTGGTCGACAAGCGCCCGGTCTCCATGATCCGCGACCTGCTCAAGGTCAAGGAAGCCGAGCAGCCGATCCCGCTGGAGCAGGTCGAGCCACTGGACGCGATCCTCAAGCGCTTCGACTCGGCCGGCATCTCCCTCGGCGCACTGTCGCCGGAAGCCCACGAGGCCCTGGCCGAAGCCATGAACCGCCTGGGCGCGCGCTCCAACTCCGGCGAGGGCGGCGAGGACCCGGCGCGCTACGGCACCCTGCGCAGTTCCAAGATCAAGCAGGTGGCCACCGGCCGCTTCGGGGTCACGCCCGAGTACCTGGTCAATGCGCAAGTGTTGCAGATCAAGGTGGCCCAGGGCGCCAAGCCCGGCGAAGGTGGCCAGCTGCCAGGCGGCAAGGTCAATGGCCTGATCGCGCGGCTGCGCTACGCGGTGCCTGGAGTGACGCTGATTTCGCCACCGCCGCACCACGATATCTATTCCATCGAGGACCTGGCCCAGCTGATCTTCGACCTCAAGCAGGTCAATCCGCAGGCGCTGGTCTCGGTCAAGCTGGTGGCCGAGGCCGGCGTTGGCACCATCGCCGCCGGTGTGGCCAAGGCCTATGCCGACCTGATCACCATTTCCGGCTACGACGGTGGCACCGGCGCTTCGCCGCTGACCTCGATCAAGTATGCCGGCGCGCCATGGGAGCTGGGCCTGGCCGAGACCCACCAGACCCTGCGCGGCAACGACCTGCGCGGCAAGGTGCGGGTACAGACCGACGGCGGCCTGAAGACTGGCCTGGACGTGATCAAGGCGGCCATCCTCGGTGCCGAGAGCTTCGGCTTCGGCACCGCGCCGATGATCGCCCTGGGCTGCAAGTACCTGCGCATCTGCCACCTGAACAACTGCGCCACCGGCGTGGCGACCCAGAACGACAAGCTGCGCAAGGACCACTACATCGGGACCGTCGACATGGTGGTGAACTTCTTCACCTTCGTTGCCGAGGAGACCCGCGAGTGGCTGGCCAGGCTTGGCGTTCGCAGCCTCGGCGAGCTGATAGGCCGCACCGAGCTGCTCGAGGTGCTGCCAGGCGACACCGAGCGTCAGCATCACCTGGACCTCAGCCCATTGCTGGGCAGCAGTCATGTCCCGGCGGACAAGCCGCAATTCTGCCAGGTCGAGAAGAACCCGCCGTTCGACCAGGGTGAGCTGGCCGAGAAGATGGTACAGATGGCCATGCCGTCGATCCGCGACCTGGCAGGTGGCCAGTTCAGCCTCGACATCTGCAACTGCGATCGCTCCATCGGTGCCCGGGTGTCTGGCGAGATCGCCCGGCTGCACGGCAACCAGGGCATGGCCGGCGCGCCGATCACCTTCCGCTTCAAGGGCACCGCGGGGCAGAGCTTCGGCGTGTGGAACGCCGGTGGCCTGCACCTGCACCTGGAAGGCGATGCCAACGACTATGTCGGCAAGGGCATGACCGGCGGCAAGCTGACCATCGTCCCGCCAGCCGGCAGCCCGTTCCAGACCCAGCACAGCGCCATCGTCGGCAACACCTGCCTGTACGGCGCCACGGGCGGCAAGCTGTTCGCCGCCGGCACTGCCGGGGAACGCTTCGCGGTGCGCAATTCCGGCGCCCATGCCGTCGTGGAAGGCACCGGCGATCACTGCTGCGAATACATGACCGGTGGCTTTGTCTGCGTCCTTGGCAAGACCGGTTACAACTTCGGTTCTGGCATGACTGGCGGCTTCGCCTACGTGCTCGACCAGGACAACACCTTCGTCGACAAGCTCAACCACGAGCTGGTGGAGATCCAGCGCATCAGTGGCGAGGCGATGGAGGCCTATCGCAGCCATCTGGCGCGGGTCCTGGCCGAATACGTGGAAGAGACGGGCAGCGAGTGGGGCCGCGAGCTCTCGGAAAATCTGGATGACTACGTGCGGCGCTTCTGGCTGGTCAAGCCCAAGGCGGCCAACCTCAAGCACCTGCTCTCCAGCACCCGCGCCAACCCGCAGTAAAGGCAGCTGCACGGGGTGAGCTTCGAGCTGCAGGCAGCCGCTCGGGCTCCCCGGCTTACGTGATCGACTTGCGGCTTGGAGCTTGAGGCTCGCGGCTGCTGTAAAGAGGTTTTGAAAAATGGCTGAACGTCTGAGCAACGACTTCCAGTTCATCGAAGTAGGGCGCAAGGATCCCAAGAAGAAGCTGCTGCGCCAGCGCAAGAAGGAGTTCGTGGAAATCTACGAACCTTTCAAGCCGCAGCAGTCCAGCGAGCAGGCACATCGCTGCCTGGGCTGCGGCAACCCATATTGCGAATGGAAGTGTCCGGTACACAACTTCATCCCCAACTGGCTGAAGCTGGTGTCGGAAGGCAACATCCTGGCCGCGGCGGAGCTGTCGCACCAGACCAACACCTTGCCCGAGGTCTGCGGTCGCGTCTGCCCGCAGGACCGTCTGTGCGAGGGTGCCTGTACCCTCAACGATGGCTTCGGTGCCGTGACCATCGGCTCGGTGGAGAAATACATCACCGACACTGCCTTCGCCATGGGCTGGCGTCCGGACATGTCCAAGGTCAAGCCGACCGGCAAGCGTGTCGCCATCATCGGTGCGGGCCCGGCGGGCCTGGGCTGCGCCGACGTGCTGGTACGCGCTGGGGTGACGCCGGTGGTGTTCGACCGCAATCCGGAAATCGGTGGCCTGCTGACCTTCGGCATTCCGGAGTTCAAGCTGGAGAAGACCGTATTGAGCAATCGCCGCGAGGTGTTCTCCGGCATGGGCATCGAGTTCCGCCTCAATACCGAGGTGGGCAAGGATGTCACCCTGGAGCAACTGCTCGCCGAATACGACGCGGTATTCATGGGGATGGGCACCTATACCTACATGAAAGGTGGCTTCCCCGGCGAAGACCTGCCGGGCGTGCATGATGCGCTGGACTTCCTGATCGCCAACGTCAACCGCAACCTGGGCTTCGAGAAATCGCCGGCGGATTTCATCGACATGCAAGGCAAGACGGTGGTAGTGCTCGGCGGGGGCGATACCGCGATGGACTGCAACCGCACCTCGATCCGCCAAGGCGCCAAGTCGGTGACTTGCGCCTACCGGCGTGACGAGGCGAACATGCCAGGTTCGCGCAGGGAAGTGAAGAACGCCAAGGAAGAAGGGGTAAAGTTCCTCTACAATCGCCAGCCTATCGCCATCGTCGGCGAGGACAAGGTCGAAGGCGTCAAGGTGGTCGAGACCCGTCTCGGCGAGCCGGACGCACGCGGGCGGCGCAGCCCCGAGCCGATTCCAGGCTCCGAGGAAATCCTCCCGGCCGATGCCGTGGTGATCGCTTTCGGCTTCCGTCCCAGCCCGGCAGCTTGGTTCGAGCAGTTCGACATCCAGACCGACAGCCAGGGCCGCGTCGTCGCCCCGGAGAAAGGCCGGTTCAAGCACCAGACCAGCAATCCCAAGGTGTTCGCCGGGGGCGACATGGTCCGCGGCTCGGACCTGGTGGTCACGGCGATCTTCGAAGGCCGTACCGCGGCCGAGGGAATCCTGGACTACCTGGAAGTCTGATCGAGCGCTGCCGGCGCGTGGGCTGCGCCGCCATTGGTAGGTATCTGCCGAGCGGCGGCCGCTCCTGCGCGGCGTCATGGGTGGGTGTTCACCGCGCCACCCCGGCGGCGGCTACAGAACAGCCGTGCCTTTTTACCGTGCGTCTGAGAAAATGCCCTCACTTTTCTCCCGGATGCCGACATGACTGCCTTGAAGAACGACCGTTTCCTGCGCGCACTGCTCAAGCAACCCGTGGACGTGACGCCTGTCTGGATGATGCGCCAGGCCGGGCGCTACCTGCCGGAGTACCGGGCCAGCCGTGCCAAGGCGGGGGACTTCATGAGCCTGTGCAAGAATCCGCAGTTCGCTTGCGAGGTCACCCTCCAGCCACTGGACCGCTATGCCCTGGATGCGGCGATTCTCTTTTCCGACATCCTCACCATTCCCGATGCCATGGGCCAGGGATTGTATTTCGAGACCGGCGAAGGGCCTCGTTTCAGGAAGGTGATCGGCAGCATGGCCGACATCGAGGCGCTGCCGATTCCGGATCCACACCAGGACCTGGGCTATGTCATGGATGCGGTCGGCACCATTCGCCGCGAGCTTGATGGCCGTGTTCCACTGATCGGTTTCTCCGGCAGTCCCTGGACCTTGGCCACCTATATGGTCGAAGGCGGGTCGTCCAAGGACTTTCGCAAGACCAAGGCGATGCTCTACGACCAGCCACAGGCCATGCACCTGCTGCTGGACAAGCTGGCGCAGTCGGTTACCAGCTACCTCAACGGGCAGATCCAGGCGGGCGCCCAGGCCGTGCAGATCTTCGATACCTGGGGCGGCAATCTTTCGGCCGCGGCCTACCAGGAGTTCTCCCTGGCCTACATGCGCAAGATCGTCGCTGGCCTGATCCGCGAGCACGATGGACGCAAGGTTCCGGTGATCCTGTTCACCAAGAATGGCGGCCTGTGGCTGGAAAGCATCGCCGAGGCCGGAGCCGATGCCCTGGGCCTGGACTGGACCTGCGATATCGGCGATGCCCGCCGCCGGGTCGGCGACAAGGTCGCGCTGCAGGGCAACATGGACCCGACCGTGCTCTATGCCAAGCCCGAGGCAATCCGCAAGGAGGTGGCCCGGATCCTGGCTAGCTATGGTCACGGAAGCGGACATGTGTTCAACCTCGGCCATGGCATCACGCCCGAGGTCGATCCCGAGCACGCTGGTGCCTTCATCGAGGCCGTACATGAGTACTCGGCGCAGTATCACCGGTAACGCACCGAAGCGGCCGCGGGGGGCTCCCAGCTCGCGGCCTTGTGCCATTAAGCTTGAATTCAGCCCCCGCCGCTAATCTGGTCCCATCCCAACCCGCACAGGACCAGAACCATGAAGACTCGTCATCTTGCCTTGCTGCTCGCCCCGCTGTTCAGCACTGCCGCCCTCGCTGCCGGCTATACCGGCCCTGGCGCGCAGCCCGTGACGACCGTCGCCGCCGCCAAGGAAGCCGCCGACGACACGCCCATCGTGCTGCAAGGCTTCGTGACCAGGAAGATCGACAATGACGACAAGTACGAATTCAGGGACAACACCGGCACCATCACCATCGAAATCGATGACGAGGACCTGCCGCCGACGCCGTTCGACGACAAGACCAAGGTCAAGCTGACCGGCGAGGTGGAAAAGCACCTGATGAATCGTGAGGTGGACGTGGACAGGGTCGAAATCGTCAACTGATCCTCGAAACCGGCGACAGCAGGCCATCGTCGCCGGGTCGATCCGTCGGGCTCAGGCGGTCTTTGGCGGCAGGCGGCTCAGGTGCCAGGCGATGAACAGGGCGACGCCCAGCAGGCCGCCGATGAACAGTCCGATGCCGTTCCAGCCACCCAGGTGCCAGAACACCCCGCCTGCCGTCCCGGCAACGCTCGAACCTGCGTAGTAGCTGAACAGGTACAGTGACGAAGCTTGTCCCTTGGCCTGCAATGCTCGCCGGCCGATCCAGCTGCTGGCTACCGAATGGGCGCCGAAGAAACCGAAGGTGAACACCAGCATGCCGAAGATCACCAATGGCAGAGGTGTGGCCAGCGTCATCGTCATGCCGCTCGCCATCACCACGATGCTGGCCCAGAACACCTTGCGGCGTCCGAGCCGGTCGGCCAGCGCGCCGATCTGGGCGGAACTGTAGATCCCCGAGAGATAGACTACCGAGAGCAGGCCGACCAAGGTCTGATTCATGTGGTAGGGCTCGGCGAGCAGCCGGTAGCCGATGTAGTTGAAGAGCGTGACGAAGGCGCCCATCAACAGGAAGGCTTCGAGGAACAGCCAAGGCAGGCCGGCGTCTCTGAAGTGCATCACGAAGCCGTCGAGCAAAGTGCGTGGGCGAAGCGGTTGGCTGCGAAAGTTGCGCGATTCGGGCAGTACCTTCCAGAACACCAATGCCGCCACCAAGGCCAGGCCACCGATGCACAGCATTGCCGTATGCCAGCTGACGAAATCGATCAGTACCCCAGCGATCAGCCGGCCACTCATGCCACCGATCGCGTTGCCGCCGATGTACAGGCCCATCGCCAGGCCAATGTGCCGTGGATGGATTTCCTCGCTCAGATAGGTCATGGCCACGGCCGCCAGGCCGCTGAGCGACAGGCCGACCAGCGCACGGGTGGCCAGCACGCTTTCCCAGGTCGGCATGATGGCACTGGCCAGGGTCGCCAGCGCTGCGCAGACCAGGGCAAAGACCATCACGGGCTTGCGCCCGATGCGGTCGGAGAGCGGGCCGGTAACCAGCAGGCCAATGGCGAGCATGGCGGTCGAGACCGACAGCACCAGGCTGCTTTGTGCGGCGTTGATGGAAAACTCCCGTGACAGCAGGGGCATCATCGGCTGTACACAATAGAGCAGTGCGAACGTGGCGAAGCCACCGCTGAACAGGGCCAGAACGGTCTTCATGAAGGCCGGGGTGCCTTTCTCGATCCAGGCATCGCCGGCCACCCCAGCGGTCGCCGGCTTGGCTTGAAGGGAAGACGAGGCTAGGGCGGTTTTCACGAACAGGTGACCTCTGGAGTCGATGAGCAACGCTATGTGGAAAATCATATAGCTGGCTAATGATTAGATCCAATATATTGTTCGACCTATTTGATAGGTCTTGCGAATCATTGGGGGTGTCATGGAATTGCGTCACTTGCGCTATTTCGTTGCCGTGGCCGAAGAGCTTCATTTCGGACGCGCCGCGCAGCAGCTGGGTATCTCCCAGCCGCCGTTGAGCCAGCAGATCCAGGCACTGGAGCAGGAACTGGGGGCCCGGCTGTTCGAGCGTACCAACCGCCGGGTCGAACTCAGCGAGGCGGGTCGGCTGTTCCTGGACGAGGCCCGCCTGGTGCTGGCTCAGGTCGAGAAAGCCGCCGACGTGGCACGCCGGGCACAATTGGGCGAGTTGGGGGACATGAAGATCGGATTCACCTCTTCCGCTCCGTTCACCTCGAGAATTCCCAAGGCACTGCGCACGTTTCGCCAGCGTTATCCGGCGGTGCACCTGGATCTCAAGGAAATGAGCAGCCGGGAGGTGGCCGATGCGGTGTTCGATGAGTCGATCGAAGTCGGCATCATGCGACCGATGCCGCTGCCCGAGGGGCTGAGGATGACCGAACTGTTTCGCGAGCCGCTGGTGGCGGTGCTCAACGCGGCCCACCCGCTGGCCGAGGGCAGCGAAGCCGGGTTGTCCATGCAGGCTCTGGCCCATGAGCCCTTCGTCTTCTTCCCACGCAGCTATGGCAGTGGGCTGTACGCGCAACTGCTCAG
The DNA here is from genome assembly GCF_054950175.1 of Pseudomonas sp. Marseille-QA0332. Lineage (NCBI taxonomy): Bacteria > Pseudomonadati > Pseudomonadota > Gammaproteobacteria > Pseudomonadales > Pseudomonadaceae > Pseudomonas > Pseudomonas sp. Marseille-QA0332. The sequence goes on along the minus strand of NZ_CM143106.1, from coordinate 3,101,272 downwards.
CCTGGCGCGCCAGGCAGGCTTCAATCCCTATTTTGCCCAGGAGGCCGGAGAGGTAATGACCATCATCGGGCTGGTCGCCGCCGGGCTTGGGGTCTCGGTATTGCCAGCCTCCTACCAGCGCATGCGAATCGAAGGCGTGGTCTACCGCACCTTGACCGATGAAGAGGCAGTCAGCGCGGTCTGGCTGGTCCAGCGCCAGGGCCCCAGTTCAGCCATGGCCAAGGCATTCGTCGAGCTGCTGACCAGCGAGGTGATCATGGCCTGATGCCGGCCCAGTCGATCGCAAACACGCTGGCCAATCAGTTCCAGGCGACACATACTCGGGCATTCCCGAGACATGGAGGCCAGTCATGCGACGTGTGGTGTTCAACCAGAAAGGTGGCGTGGGCAAGTCCAGCATCGCCTGCAACCTGGCGGCGGTCAGCGCCAGCGACGGCTACCGTACCTTGCTGGTCGACCTGGATAGCCAGGCCAACTCGACCCAGTACCTGACGGGCCTTGCCGGCGATGACATCCCCACTGGCATCGCCGACTTCTTCAAGCAGACCTTGGCCGGTGGCCCACAGGCCAAGAAGAACAAGGTCGAGGTCCACGAAACCCCCTTCGAGAACCTGCACCTGGTCACCGCGAACGCCGAGCTCGCCGACTTGCAACCCAAGCTCGAGGCCAAGCACAAGATCAACAAGCTGCGCAAACTGCTCGACTCGCTGGACGAAGACTATGAGCGTATCTACATCGATACGCCGCCTGCCTTGAATTTCTATGCAGTTTCCGCCCTGATCGCTGCCGACCGCGTGCTCATTCCTTTCGATTGCGACAGCTTCTCGCGCAATGCCCTGTACGGCCTGCTCGCCGAGATCGACGAGTTGAAGGAGGATCACAACGAGGATCTGAAAGTGGAGGGCATCGTGGTGAACCAGTTCCAGCCCCGCACCACGCTACCCCAGCAGATGCTCGACGAACTGCTCGCCGAAGGTTTGCCCGTGTTGCCGGTGTATCTGGGCAGTTCGGTGAAGATGCGCGAATCTCACCACGCCAGCCTGCCACTGATTCACCTCGATGCCAGGCACAAGCTGACCCGGCAATTCGTCGAGCTGCATGCGCTGCTCGAAGCCGACAGCTAGTCGGATCAGGGCCGTTCCGGCGGCTGCAAAGCTTGCCGGGGCTGGCCTGGTCCGCTTGTGGCAGCCTTGCGCACCGCACAGGCGAAACGCTGGCCTCAAACGCCCTGGCTGCCCAGCCATTGCAGCAGGCCTGGCAGCGGCAGGGCTCCGGCCTGGCGCGCCACCTCACTGCCATTGCTGAACAAAATCAGGCTGGGAATCGAGCGTATGCCGAGCTGCCCGGCCAGTTGCCGGTTGGCCTCGCTGTCGAGCTTGGCCAGACGGCAGCGACCGAGCAGTTGCCGGGCAGCCTGCTCGAACACCGGGGCGAAGGCTTTGCACGGGCCGCACCAGTCGGCCCAGACGTCCAGCAGCAAGGGCAGGTCGCCCTTGATCTGGCTGGCATAGTCACCCTCGGCCAGATCGAATGGCTTGCCAGGCAGGACGGGCTGCTTGCAACGCCCGCACCTGGGCGCATCGCCAAGGCGTTCGGTCGGCAGCCGGTTCAGGCCGTTGCAGTAGGGACAGGGGACCAGTAACGAGGACATCATGGAGGGCTCCGTCGAAGTCGTTGGCAGTGCATGGACATGGCCAGTGTACCTTGCGGGCGCGATCACGAAGAACAGCTGATCTCCAGGTGCTTGCCCCACTCCGGTGGACGCTCGGCGTACGCTTGCATCCCCGGTTGCTCCTCGAAAGGCCTGGTCAGTACCTGGTGCAGGCGCCTCACCTCGTTGTAGTCGCCTGCCTGGGCGGCCTCGATGGCCTTCTGGGCCAGGTAGTTGCGCAGAACATACAGCGGGTTGACTGCATGCATGCGCTCCCGCCGGCCGGCGGCATTGTCCGGCTCGCGCTCGCAACGCGCCAGGTACGCCTTGCCCCATTCATCGAAGCCTGCCAGGTCGACGAAGTCGTCACGCACGACTCGCAGGGCCTGGGCTACCGGCTGGTCACCGAGCTTGCGGAAGAACAGGGTGTAGTCGACCGCGCCTTTGTGCATCAGTTGCAGCAGGCGCTCGACCAGCTCCATGTCGTCGTCTTCGGCGACGGTGAAGCCCAGGCGGCGGCGCATCAGGTCCAGGTAATGGGCCTGGTACAGCGGCAGGAACATGTCCAGCGCCTGCTTGAGGGGCTCTACCTCGATGAAAGGCGTCAGCGCCTGGGCCAGCGCGCTGAGGTTCCAGCGGGCGATCGGCACCTGATTGCTGTAGCTGTAGCGGCCGCGATCGTCGGAATGGTTGCAGATGAAGTTGGCGTCGAAGTCGTCGAGGAAGGCATAAGGGCCGAAGTCGAAGGTGATGCCCAGGATCGACATGTTGTCGGTATTCATCACGCCGTGGCAGAACCCATATGCCTGCCAGCGGGCAATCAGCTCGGCGTTGCATTCGACGATGCTGCGGAACATGGCCAGGTAGGGCTGCTCGGCCTGGCGACATTCGGGATAGTGGGCCTCGAGCACATGGTCGAGCAACACGCGTTGCTGTTCCGGTTGACGCGTGTAGTAGAAATATTCGAAGTGGCCGAAGCGTACATGGCTTTCGGCCATGCGCAGGACCATCGCGGCGCTTTCGCGGGTTTCGCGCCATACCGGCGTGCTGGAGCCGATCACGCAGAGGGCGCGGCTGCTCGGGATGCCCAACGCATGCAGGGCCTCGGAAGCGAGAAACTCGCGGATCGACGAGCGCAGCACGGCACGGCCGTCACCCATGCGCGAGTAGGGTGTCGGCCCGGCGCCCTTGAGGTGCAGATCCCAATGCTCGCCTGCATCGTTCAGCACTTCGCCGAGCAGCAGGCCGCGGCCATCGCCCAGGCGTGGCGTATAACCGCCGAACTGGTGGCCCGAATAGACCATCGCCCGCGGGTCGGCTGCTTCCCATAGCTGGTGCCCGCTGAAGATTTCGGCGAACAGCGGCGTTTCGGCCTGCCGAGGGTCGAGGTCGAGCAGGGCCATGGCTGCTTCACTGGCCACCACCAGGCGCGGCTCGGCGATCGGTTCGGGGAGCACTTGAGTGGAAAAGGCATCGCCCAGTCGGGCGAAGCGATTGTCGAAGGTCAGTTGATCGAGGGTTTTCAAGGGCCTGCTCCTATCGAATCCGATCGCACGTCGGGACGGCGCGATACGAAGGGGGTGCGCCCGTATCCGGGCGCTCATGTGCTATGGAGTCCGCTCAGGCCGGTCGAGTGCCATCGGGTTTGTCGACGCCGTCGCCTTGGGTAGCGATGCGTTTCTGCCGGCTGCCGTTCGGCTCCATCAGGAACACCTCGACCTGACGTACCGATATCTTGATGTCGTGGGCCCTGAATTCCCGGTCGATGTAGCGGTTGATCTCGTCGAGGGTGGGGTTGCGGTCGCCCAGGTCGCGTACATGCATGCGCAGTTCATGCTCCAGCGCGTTCTCGCCGAAGTTCAGGAAATAGACCAACGGTTCCGGATCCTTGAGCACGCGCGGGTTCTCATGGGCGCCCTTGAGCAGCAGTTCGCGCACCAGATCCAGGTCCGAGCCGTAGTCGATGCCCAGCTTCAAGGTGACCCGGGTCACCGTATCGGTCAGCGACCAGTTGATCAGCTGCCCGGTGATGAAGGTCTTGTTCGGGACGATGATGTCCTTGCGGTCGAAGTCGGTGATGGTGGTGGCACGGATGCGGATCTTACTGACGGTGCCGGAGAGGTTGCCGATGGTGATGGTGTCGCCGATGCGCACCGGGCGTTCGAACAGGATCATGATGCCCGAGATGAAGTTGGCGAAGATCTCTTGCATGCCGAAGCCCAACCCCACCGAAAGCGCTGCCACCAGCCATTGCAGCTTGTCCCAGCTGACCCCAAGGGTCGAGAGCGTGCTGACGAAGCCGATGCCGGCGATCGCGTAGGACAACAGGGTGGTGGTGGCGTAGGCGCTGCCCTGGGCCAGGTTCAGGCGCGACAGCACCAGCACTTCGAGCAGGCCCGGCAGGTTGCCGGCCAGGGCGAAGGTGATGCCGACGATCACCAGCGCGCCGAGCAGGTCGCCGAGGCTGATCGGTACCATGCTGGCGGCCGCTCCGGTGCCGCTGGTGTATTCGTACAGGGTGACATTGTTCAGGTAGGAAAAGACCGTGATCAGATCCGACCAGACCCAGTACAGGCCACCGATGAAGCCACCGAGCAGGGCCAGGCGGATCAGCCGCAAGGACTGCTGGTTGACCTGCTCGATATCCAGTGTCGGCTCCTCGCTGATCAGCTCGCCGTCCTGGTTGTCCTTGGCTGCCTGGCGCTTGCTCAGGGCTCGCTGGTAGGCCAGGCGCCGGGCAGCCACGCTCAGCCCGCGCACGAAAGCCGCCTCGATCACCAGCCAGAAGAGCAGCAGGTAGAGGGTATAGATCAATCGGTCGGTGAGCTTGAGCGCCGTGTAGTAGTAGCCGAAGCAGACAGCGACGAACAGCGCGATGGGCAAGGCGGTGAAGGCCACGCCCACCGCCTTGCGGAACAGCGAGGTGCTGCGGTGGGCCGGGCTGCTGAGCAGCAGGCGACTGAGCAGCCAGGCCATCGATGCGTAGCAGGTCAGCACCACGCCTATCCCCAGGACATCGTCGGCCAGGGCCGAAGGCTGGTGTTCGGCGACCGCGACCACGCCAACCAGGGCCAGCACCACGATGCCCAGCCGCCGCACCCAGCCGCGAAGAAACTCGACCTGCGGCTTGTACCAGCGGAAATGCACCTCGGCCACGCCACCTGGGGCGAGTATCCGATAGGCGGTGTAGAACACCAGCCAGGCCTGTGCCAGTTGCCACAGCGCGGCGCCAAGGTTGGCGTTCTGCCCACGCGCATCGATCTGCAGGGCGTAGCCACACAGCGCCAGGGCCAGGGCCACTGGCAGCGCCAGCAGGACATTGATCAGGATCGCCTGGGGGGTGTGCCACTGGCTGTCGCGCTTGAAATGGCCGATATCCTGGTGGACCTTGCTCAGACGCTGGTAAAGGTAGGTCCGGCGCCACAGCAAGGCGCCGATCAGCAGCAGCAGGGGGAGGAACAGCAAAGGCCTCTGGGCCAGCCCGTCACCCAGCTCCTTGACGCCCGAACCCCAAGGCAGGCTGGCGACCTGCTCGACCAGCCGTTGTGGCACCAGGCGCAGCCACTCCCAGTCGAGCGGCTTGTTGCTGGGGATCCAGAACATCTGTTCGTCGAGGGTGGTGCGCAGGTTCTGGGCCATGGCCAGCAGCTGCTTCTGGTTCAACTGCAACGTGATCGACTCGTTGAGCAGCGCACTGAGTTCGCGGTTGAGGCGCTCGAGCAGGTCGCTGCGCGTGATCGCCAGTTCCAGCAAGGCCTTGCGCAACTGCGGCGTGGCTTCTTCCTGGGGCTGGTTGGCCAGCAGGCGATCGACATGGCTGCCCGGCGTGCTCATCTGCTCGCGTTGCTGGTTGACCTCGAATTGATACAGGCGAGTGTCGGCGATCTGGTCGGCCAGGTCACGGTCGAGCTTGAGGTGTGGCAGGGCCTGCTTCTGCTTGTAGAGGATCTTCGACAGCAACAGGCTGCCCTTGAGTACGCTGATCTGTTCGTCCAGGGCCTGGTCGGCCTGGGTCAGGCTGTCGAGCTGCTGTTTGGTCTGCAGGTTCTGCTGGGTCAACTCGTTGAGCCGATCGGTACTCCTGAACAGGTAGTCGGACAGCTTCAGATTGGTCGCGCTCTCGTTGGCCAGCAGGGCGCTGCCGCCAGCTTTCTGCGCTTCGATCGACTGTTGCGTGACGGTCTGCCGAGACTGTTCCAGACGCTTTTCGTTGATCAGCGTCTGCAGGTCCTGGATCTCCTGCTCCAGGCGCGCTGCCCGTTCGAGCAGCAGGTCATGGCGAGCGTTGCCCAGGTCCTGCAGCAGGCTGTTGCCAGCCAGTTCCTGACGGCGCAGCAAGATGAGGGCATTGAGCGAAAGCAGCTCGGCGTTGAGCTGGTTGCGCTGGTCGGCATTGAGCGTCTTGCCGTTGTCCTTGCCAGCCTTGAGGCTGTTGTTGATCTGCTGGATACGTGTCTGGTTGTTGCTGATCTCGGCCTGCGCCCGCTCGGGTCGGGTCTGCGAGTTGATGATCAGGCTGTTGGCCTCGGACAAGGCCCTTTGCAGGTCGCCTTGCTGGGCGGTGCGTTCGCTGAGCATCTGCTCGAGCTGCGGCACGCTGAAGCTGGCGTAGCGCTGCGCGACCGGCAGCGTCTTGCTGGCGTGGAGCTTGGCCAGCTCCTGCTGGCTATCGCGAATTTCAGCAGGCGCCTGGGCGAGCTGTTGCTTGAGCGCCGCGAGCCTGCCATCGCTGTCCTGCTTGCTGGCGAGCAGGGCCAGGGTCTGCTCGAGCACCTGTTGCAGCGCCTTCTGCTCGGCCTCAGGCAGCTTGCGCTCGGCGATCTTGTCGAGGCTGTGCTGGACGCTGGCGGTGGTAGGCGCTTCTTCGGCCAGGCTGGCGAACGAAAGCGAGAGGCACAGCCCCAGCAGGGCTGCGCGAAGGGTCACGCGCAGGGACATAGTCAGGATCTTGCGAAACGGGGCGACAACGGATTCTAGAGGAACAACCCGGGGCTGGGTCGAGTACCTTCGGGGAATTTGACGCCGACCTTGAGGATCTTGTTCCCCTCCATGGCCGCCACGGTCCACAGCGTGCCGGCCCATTCGATCTGGTCGCCCACCACTGGCGCGCCCTTGACCTTCTGTCGGATGAACTGCGCGAGCGGCATCTTCGGGTCCTGGGTCTCGATCTGCAGGCCATACAGCGCGGCGATCGCCCCCAGCTCGGCATCGCCCTCGAGCACGAAGTCGCCGAAGAAGCGCAGGTCTAGACCACGCTGCGGCGGCTTGCTGAACAGCTTGCCGAGCGCCGGAAGATGATGTTCGTGGCCGATCACGCAAAGCAGGTCATCGACTTCCAGCACCGTGCTGCCTGAAGGGTGAAGCAACCGTTCGCCACGGAACAGCGCGGCGATGCGGGTACCTTCGGGCATCTTCAGTTCACGCAGGGCCGCGCCGATGCACCACTTTTCCGCACCGAGCCGATAGACGAACAGCTCCCATTCGCTGGTGATGTTCACCTCCAGGGCAGAGCGGGAGATCGGCGCCGGATCCGGGGGGACGGTGACCTTCAGGAGCTTGGCCATCCACGGCAGGCTGGTGCCTTGTACCAGCAGCGACACCAGGACGATGAAGAAGGCCAGGTTGAAGAACAGCTGTGCATCCTCGAGCCCTGCCATCAAGGGGAACACGGCGAGGATGATCGGTACCGCGCCGCGCAGGCCGACCCATGAGATGAAGGCTTTCTCGCGGCCATGGAAGGCCTTGAACGGCAGCAGCGCAGCGAGCACCGAGAGCGGCCGGGCGAACAGGATCATCCACAGCGCCAGACCCAGTGCCGGCACTGCGATAGGCAGCAGGTCATGGGGCGTGACCAGCAGGCCGAGGACCAGGAACATGCCGATCTGCGCCAGCCAGGCCATGCCGTCGAGCATGTGCAGGATGCCGTGGCGACTGCGGATCGGCCGGTTGCCCAGCACCAGCCCGCACAGGTAGACCGCCAGGAAGCCGCTGCCATGCAGGGCATTGGTCAGGGCGAAGACCGCCAGCCCGCCGGCGATCACCAGGATCGGGTACAGGCCGCTGGCCAGGTGGATACGGTTGACCAGTTGCAGCAGCAGCCAGCCACCACCCAGGCCTAGCAGGCCACCGATGCCGAATTCGCGGATCAGATGGGTCAGCAGGCTCCAGTGCAGACCGGTCTGGCCGCTGGCGATCATCTCGATCAAGGTGACGGTGAGAAACACCGCCATGGGATCGTTGCTGCCTGATTCGATTTCCAAGGTCGCGGTGACCCGCTCGTTCAGGCCCTTGCCACCGAGCAGCGAGAACACTGCCGCGGCATCGGTGGAGCCGACGATCGCACCGATCAGCAGCCCCTGGATGAGGCTCAGGTCGAACAGCCAGGCGGCGACCATGCCGGTCAGCCCGGTGGTGATCAGTACCCCGACGGTCGCCAGCGACAGTGCCGGCCACAAGGCCACGCGAAAGCTTGCCACGCGGGTGCGCAGCCCGCCATCGAGCAGGATCACGGCGAGCGCCAGGTTGCCCACCAGATAGGCGACGGAGTAGTTGTTGAAGATGATCCCGCCGCCATCGACGCCGGCAACCATGCCGACCGCGAGGATGATGACCAGGATGGGAATGCCCAGGCGCGAGGACAACGAGCTGACCAGGATGCTTGCGCTCACCAGCAAGGCGCCGATCAGGAACAGGCTGTTGATGGTGCTCGCATCCAAAGGCTTCACTCCGGTACATCGCGGGAAGGGGACCTGGCTGGGGCTACGGCAAGCAGGTCGCGTGCCAATCGATTCTAACCTGAGGAATCAGGTGCAAGCCACAAGCTGCGAGCCGCAAGCGGATCGGCGCCACCGGTCTGCTCTTGCTTGCAGCTTGCAGCTTGCAGCTTGCAGCTTCTTAGCCGCGCTTGACCTCGCGTACCGGCTTGCCTCGTACCGGGGCGCCGTTGGCCACGTAGTACTTGGCGTTGCTGCGGGGCAGCGGCGGGCGGTTGCGGATCCGGTCGGCGATCTTCTCGGCGATCATGATCGTGGTGGCATTGAGGTTGCCGGTGATGATGATCGGCATGATCGAAGCATCGACCACTCGCAGGCCTTGCATGCCATGGACGCGGCCCTGGCCATCGACCACCGCCATTTCATCTTCGCCCATCTTGCACGAGCAGGAAGGGTGGAAGGCTGTCTCGGCATGCTCGCGGATGAACTGGTCCAGCTCCTCATCGGTCTGCACGTGTTCGCCAGGGCTGATCTCGCGGCCACGGTACGGGTCCAGGGCTGGCTGGGCCATGATCTCGCGGGTCAGACGGATGCCATCACGGAATTCCTGCCAGTCCTGTTCGGTCGCCATGTAGTTGAAGAGGATGCTCGGGTGCTGGCGTGGGTCTTTCGACTTGAGCTGCACACGGCCACGGCTGGGCGAGCGCATCGAGCCCATGTGCGCCTGGAAGCCGTGCTCCTTCACACCGTTGCTGCCGTTGTAGTTGATCGCCACGGGCAGGAAGTGGTACTGGATGTTCGGCCATTCGAACTCGGGACGGGTACGGATGAACCCGCCGGCCTCGAACTGGTTGCTGGCGCCGATGCCAGTGCCACTGAACAGCCATTGGGCACCGATGGCCGGCTGGTTCCACCACAGCAGCGAAGGGTACAGCGAGACTGGCTGGGTGCAGGCGTACTGCAGGTACAGTTCGAGATGATCCTGAAGGTTCTCGCCCACGCCTGGCAGGTCGTGCACCACGGGGATGTCGAGGCTTTCGAGCAGCGCGCGCGGGCCAACCCCGGAGCGTTGCAGAAGCTGTGGCGAAGCGATGGCGCCGGAGCTGACGATGACTTCCTCGCGCGCACGCGCCTCGATGCGCTCCTCGCTGTCGCCCACCAGGTAGGTAACGCCGATGGCACGCTTGCCTTCGAACAGTACCCGGTCGGTCAGGGCGTGGGTGACGATGGTCAGGTTGGGGCGTTTCCTGGCCTGGTCCAGATAGCCTCGCGCCGTGCTGGAGCGACGGCCTTGCTTGGTCACCGAGCGGTCCATCGGGCCGAAGCCTTCCTGCTGGTAGCCATTGAGATCTTCAGTGCGCGGATAACCCGCCTGCACGCCTGCCTCGACCATGGCGTGGAACAGCGGATTGTTGCCTGCCTTGGGCGTTGCCACGCTGACCGGACCATCGCCGCCGTGGTAATCGTTGGGGCCGATGTCACGGGTTTCCGCCTTGCGGAAGTAAGGCAGGCAGTCCAGGTAGGTCCAGTCTTCCAGGCCGGGCAGCTTGGCCCAGCCATCGAAGTCCAGGGCGTTGCCGCGGATGTAGCACATGCCGTTGATCAGCGAGGAACCACCCAGGCCCTTGCCGCGCCCGCACTCCATGCGCCGGCCATTCATGTGCGGCTCCGGGTCGGTCTCGTAGGCCCAGTTGTAGCGGCGCCCTTGCAGTGGGAATGCCAGCGCGGCGGGCATCTGGGTGCGGAAGTCGAAACGGTAGTCAGGCCCGCCTGCCTCGAGCAGCAGTACACTGACGCTGGCGTCTTCGGTCAGGCGGGTGGCGAGGGTGTTACCGGCCGAGCCGGCTCCGACGATGATGTAGTCGTATGTCATGGCTCTCTCCTGGGAGCAGCTGCAAGCCTCGAGCGGCAAGCTGCAAGCAAAGGCAACTCGGCGCGCTTGCGCAATGGATGGGGGCTGCAAGGGCCGGCGGCGCGACGCCACTCGGCTCTTGCTTGCAGCGTGCCGCTTGAAACTTGCGGCTTGGACCTGCGGGTCAGAACACCGAGGCGTAGTCGCCCAGCTCGACCTGGACCGACTTGATTCGGGTGTACTGGGCCAGCGAGCTCACCCCGTTTTCGCGACCGATGCCGGATTGCTTGTACCCGCCGACTGGCATTTCCGCGGGCGATTCGCCCCAGGCATTGATCCAGCAGATGCCCGCTTCGAGCTTGTGGATGATGCGATGCGCGCGGCTGAGGTCGTTGGTGCATACGCCAGCGGCCAGACCGTAGTCGGTGTCGTTCGCCCGGCGAATGACTTCTTCCTCGGTCTCGTAGGTCAGGATGCTCATGACCGGGCCAAAGATTTCTTCCCGGACAATGGTCATGTCGTCCCGGCAGTCGGTGAACACGGTCGGGGCGACGAAGGCGCCGTTGGCGAAGTCGCCGTCCAGCAGACGCTCGCCACCGCACAGCACGCGTGCACCCTGTTCCTTGCCCTTGGCGATGTAGCCCAGCACGTTTTCCATGTGCGCGAAGCTGACCAGCGGGCCGAAGTTGGTGTTTTCCTCTTCGGGGTTGCCGACCCGGATCCGGGCGACGCGCTCGAGGATCTTGGCTTCGAAGGCTGACTTGAGCGCTGCCGGAACGAACACGCGGGTGCCGTTGGTGCAGACCTGGCCGGAGCTGTAAAAGTTGGCCATCATGGCGATGTCGGCGGCGCGGTCCAGGTCGGCATCATCACAGATGATCAGCGGCGACTTGCCACCCAGTTCCATGGTGACTTCCTTGAGCGACGAACTCGAGGCACTGGCCATGACCTTCTTGCCGGTCGTGGTGCCGCCGGTGAAGGAGACCTTCTCGATCCGTGGGTGCTCGGTCAGCCAGGTGCCGACTTCTCGGCCGCTGCCGGTCAGGACGTTGAACACACCGTCCGGCAGGCCGGCCTCGGTGTAGATCTCGGCCAGCTTGAGAGTGGTCAGCGAGGTGACTTCGCTGGGCTTGAAGATCATCGCATTGCCAGCGGCCAGGGCCGGGGCGGATTTCCACAGCGCGATCTGGATCGGGTAGTTCCAGGCACCGATACCGACGGTCACGCCCAGTGGTTCGCGACGGGTATAGACGAAGGCGCTTTCGCGCAGCGGGATCTGCTCGCCCTCGATCGCCGGAACCAGGCCTGCATAGTATTCGAGCACGTCGGCACCGGTGACGATGTCGACGTAACGGGTTTCCGAGTAGGCCTTGCCGGTGTCGAGCGTCTCCAGCATGGCCAGCTCGTCGTTGCGCTCGCGCAGGATCTCGACGGCGCGACGCAGGATACGCGAGCGTTGCATGGCGGTCATTGCCGCCCAGACTTTCTGGCCACGCTCGGCGCTCTGCACGGCACGCTCGACGTCCGCTTCGGTGGCGCGTTGCACATGGGCGAGGACCTCGCCGTTGGCCGGGTTGATGGCTTCGAAGGTGGCGTCGGTGCCAGCGTCGACATAACCACCGTCGATGTAGAGTTTTTGCGTTCCGAAACGGGCCATAGAGTCCTCGCAAGTGCAATGTGAATGGCTATTCGCGTCGTGCTCCTGCCAGTTCGGCGATCGCTTCGCGCGTTTTTCCAGCGGCCTGGGCGCCGTCGTTGGACGGGGCCTGGCGCTTGGCCAGTTGTAGATCCATGTATTCGTAGGCGATGCGAATCGCCTGCTCGGTATCGAACGAATCCCCCGAAAGGGCACCGCGCAGCCATAGGCCGTCGATCAGCGCCGCCAGCCCGCGGGCCGCGAGGCGCGCCTCGGTCAAGGGAAGCGCGCGACGGAACTGGCAGCACAGGTTGGAATACAGGCGGTGATCATTGATCCGCTGCAACCGGTGCAAGGACGGCTGGTGCATGCTCGAGGCCCAGAAGGCCAGCCAGGTCTTCATGGCTGGACCGTTGACCTGGCTGGCATCGAAGTTGCCCTCGATGATCACCTTCAGGTGGGCCCGCGGGCTGCCGTCCGCCAGTGCCTGGCGACGCTGCGCAACGCCTTGGTTGAGCATGCTCATGATGTAGCGCATGGTCGCTTCGATCAGGCCGTTCTTGTCCCGAAAGTAGTGACTGATGATCCCGTTCGACACACCGGCCAGGCGGGCGATCAGCGCAATGCTGGCATCCCCCATTCCGACCTGGTCGACAGCCTGCAAGGTGGCTTCGATCAATTGCTGGCGGCGGATGGGTTGCATACCGACCTTGGGCATCTCGTACATCTCCTCAGGCCTGCGAGCAGTCGACGCGCAACTGCCTCGGCGAAGCCAGTCTATTTTGTTTTGATTGAACGTTCAATCAATAAAGAATAAGCTCTGCGACAATTTGTGCCATTGACAGCTTCAAGGGCCGTCGAGGCCGGCACGAATCGAGTCCCAGGAATGCGTGGAAGCGCCGTATGGCAGGGCTTTGAAAACATCGGCAGGGTGCCAGTGGCAACTGCCGAACGGTCATCGCCAGCGCAGCGAACCGATCGGAGCGTAGCCAGGCGTGCCTGTTTCGTCCCGCTGCGTGCACGAACCACGTTTCCCTGGACGCTTTTATAACACCTGAAGCAGTAGGGCTATTGCACCAATTGCTCGGGGCCATACCGATTAGCCTCCATACCCGCACTGCCGGAGCCTTCGTGCAATGAGTTCTGCCTCCCTTACCAAACCCCCCGCCGAAAGGGTGCGCGTCAACCGCGTGGTGTTCTGCACCTCGGCGTTACTGATCCTGTCGCTGACCCTGCTGCTCATCGCCGTGCCCGACACTGCCGGCCGTGTGCTAGATGTCGCCCAGTCGTGGCTCACCCGAACCTTCGGCTGGTACTACATGCTGGCGATCTGCGGCTACCTGGTGTTCGTCGTCGCGCTGGCTTTCTCGGATTTCGGCAAGCTCAGGCTGGGCGGCAAGGATGACCAGCCGGACTTCAGCTATGGTGCCTGGGCCGGCATGCTGTTCTCCTCGGGCATCGGCATTTCGCTGCTGTACTTCGGAGCCTCCGAGCCTCTGGATCATTACCTCAACCCACCGGAAGGGGTGCCGTCGAGCATGCAGGCGGCCCGTCATGGCCTGCAACTGACGTTCCTGCACTGGGGGCTGCACGGCTGGGCCATCTATGCATTGGTAGGCCTGGCCGTGGGCTACTTCGCCTATCGTCACAATCAACCGTTGGCGTTGCGCTCGGCCCTGTTCCCGCTGTTCGGCGAGCGCTGGGTCAGGGGCGGCGCAGGCCATGCGGTCGACATCTTCGGCATGTTCGTGACGTTGCTGGGCCTGGTGACCAATCTTGGCATCGGCTCCATGCAGGTGGCCTCGGGCCTGGAGTACCTGTTCGGCATGGAGCACGACCGGACCAACCTGCTGGTGGTGATCCTGGTCATGAGCGGCGTGGCGACCATCGCTGCGGTGTCCGGCGTGGAAAACGGCATTCGCCGGCTGTCCAACCTGAACATCCTGCTGTTCAGTGGCCTGCTGCTGTTCGTGTTGCTCGGTGGCCAGACGCTGCACCTGCTCAATGGCTTGGTGCAGAACGTCGGTGACTACCTCAACGGCTTCGTGCTCAAGACCTTCGACTTTTACGTGTATGGGGACGATGGGGCCAAGTCCGAGCGTTGGCTCGGCCTGTGGACCGTTTTCTACTGGGCCTGGTGGATTTCCTGGGGACCGTTCGTCGGCATGTTCATTGCGCGTATCTCCAAGGGGCGCACGGTGCGCGAACTGGTCGCCGGCGTATTGTTGATTCCGTTGGGCTTCACCTTGGCCTGGCTGTCGATCTTCGGCAACACCGCGCTCGACCTGGTCATCAACCAGGGCGCGGTGGAGCTCGGCAAGACGGCGGTCGAGCAACCCTCGATGGCGATCTACCAGTTGCTCGAGTACTTCCCTGCCGCGCGGATCGTGGTCGGGGTGGCGGTGTTCGTCGGTTTCGTGCTGTTCCTGACACCGGCCGATTCCGGCGCGGTGATGATGGCCAACCTATCCTGCAAGGGCGGCCACGTCGACGAAGACGCACCCAACTGGATGCGGATCTTCTGGGCGGTGATCATCACGCTGGTCACCATTGGTCTGTTGTTCGCGGGGAATTTCGCAGCCATGCAGACCATGGTGGTGCTGGCGGGTCTGCCGTTCTCGGTAGTCCTGGTGCTATTCATGTTCGGCCTGTACAAGGCGATGAAGCAGGATGCCCAGCTCGAGCAGGAGCGCGCCGAGCTGGCTGCCCGCGGTCGCCGCGGCTTCAGTGAGCGGCTGACCCAGCTGGAGCTGCAACCCACCCAGGCCGTGGTCCAGCGCTTCATGGACAAACAGGTCGCCCCGGCGCTGCGCGAAGCGGCGGCGCAGATGAGCAGCCTTGGTTTCGACGTCGAGACGCGTCTGGGGCAGTCACGTGCGCTAATGGGCTTGCGCGTGCCGATGGCCGAGGGTAACCCGTTCGTCTACGAAGTGAGCCTGGATGGGTACCTGGCCGCCTCGAACGAAGCGCCGGTCGATGGCGAGCCCGAGGTACGCCAGCGCTTCTACCGCGCCGAGGTGTACTTGCATGACGGTAGCCAGGAGTACGACCTCATGGGCTTGCGCGGCGAGCAGATCGTGCGTGATGTACTGGACCAGTTCGAAAGTCATCGCCAGGTACTGGGCCGCGTGTATAGCTGATCCTGCTTGAACGGGTACCAGGCCCGGTTCGCCAGAACCGGGCCTTTGCGTTTGGCCGGCAAGCGCGGCTCTCGTCCGACGCTGCCTTATGTACCACCGCCTCGTCGTCAGTTTTGCCCAATGTCTGCTGCTCCGCCGACCAACAGGAGCACTACGCATGACGAATCGATTGGATACCGCCAGGGACTACCAGCAGGCTGTCGCCGCCGAATTCGATGCGCGGCCGACGCTACGCCAGGTGGCTGGCAGCGAGGCGCTGAAAATTCTTGCCGCGACACATCCGGCGGTGGCCGCCGCCAACATGCCCAACGCCGAACCCATGGTGCTGCTGATTCCACAGATCCAGAGCGATGCTTCGCCGTCCTATCCGTACTGGATCCGACGCCCTCTGGTGGACGCCTTGCTCGATGCCTTGCTGCAGGGCAGCACGCTCCGGACTCTCGGCGTGGAGGGGGGTGAGTTCATGATCGCCTCGAGCGACGAGTATCCGTTCAGGGACGCCCAGGGCCCACTGCTCGACGAGGCCATCTCGATACAAAAACAGCTCGATGAGCTCGATGCATTGTTAAGAAGACTGGTTCAGACCTTTTGTGATGCTCAGGTCGAGTATTGGGCGCAGGCGAGCAGTCTTGGTGCCAGCCGAGATCGCTGGCTGCAGTTGACGATCAAGTCGGCACTTTTGCAGAACCTTCCGTTGCAAGGACTCGATGATCAGCAGCTGGCCTGTGTCCATGGCTTGCTCCGGGGCGCGAAGGCCAGGCCGACCGTCTTCGCTCTCGAGGCACGGCTCGAATGCGAAGGTGCCAGTCATTGCCTGGTTTTGCCGAACCTGCTGGTGCAGGGCGAGTACGATGAGCGCATGGTCTTGCTGTGGTGCGCCCCGTCGAGCGTGGTGCGCGCGTTCGACTCCTTCGAGGCGTTCGCGGCTGCGCTGCATGACGAACTGGCCGAGCAGTATCGCTTCGACCTGCTGACCTGGACTCGCTACGTGTTGCAGGGCGATCCGTTTGCCCAGCAGTCGGCCTTGCTGCTCGAGGCGATGCTCGATGCGATCCGCACCGTTCGCTACTGGCAGTGCTCCGATGCAGGCACGCTGCAAGCGCTGTTCGCCGTCTTGAGCGATCCGGCCCGGGCCTTCATCGCGGGCTACCGCGCCGTGAGCGAACCATCGCTGCCGGTACCGCCCGGTTTGCGCAACGCTTCGGGCGCCGATGGTTTCGCCTGCCAGGCGATCCTGTTCGAGTTGGCCCTGGCACAAGCCGAATCGGCCGGCTGCTCCTCCCGTGACAGCGTCATGGACTTGCACGGCTATGCAGCCCAGCGCCTGCGTCAAGCGCTGCTGGAGGATCACCCCGATGACGCCAACTACCTTCCCGATGATCTTCTGCTGACCTTGAGCATTGCTCGCGCAACGCCGGGTGGTGCTTCGGTCGGCCCAGGCGATGGCGTCGTGGAGACCGCCAAGGTGAGTCTGGTCGACTATGCCATCGGCAAGCTTGGCCGGTTCCAGGACGCGCTGCTGACGACTGTCGAGCACCGGCACGGGCAGTTGATCATGCATTGGCTGAGCACGCGTTATGTGGACGAGCTGGTACGGCGTGTCGACATCGGCGCAAGCTATCCCGCCTATGTGGCACGAAGCATGGACGAAAGCGAAGGCAAGGCCCAGCGGATCGCCTGTTTCGCCAGGGAGTGGCGTTGCGCGCTACTGTCCGCCGCGCTGGAGGCGAAGTTGGCCGGCAAGCTCGACGAGGCAGCGCTGGGATGCCTGCTGGATTACTGTCGCGGCCATCTGGACCGGGATGTCCCAGGTGTCGTGCTCATGCCGCTGGCATTCAGGCCCGATGCAGATGCAGAGCAAGTGGATACAGTGCGTGGCATGTACGTGCTGTTCTCGGCCGAGCCTGCGATGGTAGTCCTGTACAGGCCGCTGCATGCGCAGGAGCCGATCATGATGTTCCAGAGCCTGGAGGAACTGATGAAGGCAATCGCGACCACGGGCGAGCTGCAGGACAGCGTGCTCGACTGGCTGCCTGAGCAGGCTCGCCGCGTCTATGCCCATGGCGGGTTCCTCGAGCCTCATCCGTTGCAGCCGATCCTCGATGACAGCGCATTGTTGCCGAGAACGGGTCCTGCGGTGCTGCATGCGAGCTTCTGGATGCACGACGTGGATGCGAGGCTCTACCAGGCCAATCGCGACTTGCTGGTCGAGCTCGCGGATCGGCAATCGCTTTCCAATCTGGAAAGACGCTGGGCTCTGCTCGTCCAGGGTGCCTGGCTGCTGTTCGACGTGGCAAGCCTGGTGCTGCGCGGGCCTGCCGCGGTAGTCGCCTGGCTGGTACAGGGCGTGGCGGCGTTGCAGAGCGACCTGCCGGCCATTACCCAGGGCAGTACCTTCGAACGCTCCGCCGCGATCGTCGATCTGCTGCTCGGCCTGGGCATGATCCTGCTTCACGCCAGGCTGCCCAGGCGCATTTCCTCCAGCACGTTCCTGGCGGCCAGCACCACGGCGCTTGGCATGATGCCCCGACCGCGACTGACCGTTGGCCAGAGCAAGGCAATGTCACGGCAAGGCGGCCTGCGGCCGGCGCAGGCCCTGGCCGCCCGGCCCGGCATGCACCTGGATTTTTCCTGGCGCGGTGCGCAGGGCTTCAATGCGCTTGCTGCCGCGCAGCGTGAGCGGCTACGCGGGCTGCGTTCGGCCATCGACCTGCGTGGCGCAGCCTTGGAGGATTCCGGCTTGTACAAGGTGGGCGAGCAGTTGTACGTCGCCATGATGAGCGATGTCTACGCTGTCGAGCGGTCCGAAAGCGGTGTTCGCGTGATCGGCGCACAAGGCGAAACGGGGCCATGGCTTCGTTTCGCGTTCGGGGCGTGGCGTGTCGATGCAGACTTGCGTCTGCGCGGCGGCATGCCCAAGAGCCGCGTGCAGCTCAGAAGGGAGCAGAATCAACAGCGTCTCGAAGCGCTCAAGCACAAGGAAGCCGGCCTGATCCAACAGCGCAACGCGCTGGCCAAGACCTTGGGCGCACACCGCAACGTGCTCATGGACAAGGCGGCGCAGATCCTGGATCTCGAAGCCGTGGCGAATCCGGGTGACTTGCAAGCCAGGGAGCTTGCCTTGCTCAAGGATCTGCAAAAGCGCATCAGGGAAACCGTCGTTTACGATCTCAAGGCCCTGATCGATCACGGACTGGTGCATGACCAGACCGTGGCCGAAATCTTCACGCTCAGGCATGGCGAACAGCTGCTCGACGAGGCCGTCAAGACGCATCGCAGCGAGCTGCGGCAGGAGCTGCTGGAATACTGCGAGGTCTTCTACAACGAGATGGTGTCGCTGATCAACGCGGAAAGCCTCGACCAGTTGGCTGATGCGATCGCCATCCATCCCGAGGACGAAGCGGAGATCCAGCAGTACAAGCGCTACCGGGACGCGCTGGAGAAAGTGGTGAAGTGGGAAGCTGACCTGGTCGAGGTGTCCGGCCATTTCGATCGCCTACTGGAAGAGACGCTCAACGATCATTCGATCGTCTTCAGGCATGCCGAGAGCGGTACCAGGGTGTCCAAGCAGCAACGGCTGTCGGAGATCATCGAGAGGCGTCGACTCAATGCCGTCGACCTGGAGTTCCGTCTGCTGCTGGATCTGGGCGAGCTGAGCATCGATCGGCTGGCTGGAGCCGATGAGCGCACGCTCAGGAAGTTCGAGGCTCATCTGGCCGGCGATGCGCTGCACAGCGCAGGTGTGGCGCACGGTGAGCTGGCCGGCAGCGAACTGGGGCTCGAAGAGCGGATCAGCGTCCTCAACGGTGTGCTGGAAGCCTATGAGGAAGCTGCCGTATCGGCGGACTACCTGGGCAGCATAGCCACGCAGACCATTCGTGCGGACAAGCTCGAGCTCTATTGCAAGACGCTGGAAAGGCTCAAGGGCCATGCGGAAAGAGAACTCGAGGAAGCGGTGCGGGAGAAGGAACTGGCTACGCCTCGGCTCAGTCGCCCAGCGATCTATGCAAGTCGCGGAGGCAGGCGTCGGGTAGTCAGGACCCAGCGCGGGCGCAGCGTGGTCGGAACCGAGGTCGTGATAGACGGCATTTCCGTGGTGCAACAGCGTGACTCACGCACCAACCGGGTACTCAAGACCTTTCACCGGCACGGCTCGGAGTGGCTGGAAGATGCAGGCAGCGCGGTGGAGACGCCTGGAACGGGCCAGGAGCCTGATGCCTTGCGCCAACGGGGGCAGGCCTTGATAGCCGAGGTCGAGTCGGTCATCCGCCTGGCCCGCAAGTACGTCAGGACGGATGAACCGCATGGGCTGTCATCGGTCATCGACCTGCATGTGGAAAAGCTGCTCGAGGTGCAGATGAAGCTGCCACGTGGAGAGCTCGACGCGGCCTTGCAACGTGCCCTGGCAGAGGCCATCGAGCGCCTGCAGGCCGCACGCCGCGACCTGCTGATCGGGCTTTACCTGGCGACCAGCCATCCGACGGCCCAAAGCCTGCGCTTTCTCCATGAGCATGGCCAGGTGACCATCACGCGCGCGGGTGCGCGCAGGGCGCTGGGGCCGAACGACTATCTGGATGTCTACCAGATCCGCCGCCAGCCGGCGCCGGGGCAGTCCAGGGGCGAAGGTCTCTGGGAGGCGCATTTCCACTATCTCGAGGCGAGCGCACCGGCCCGGGCATTTCGCAAGGGGCACCTGAAACTGTGGTCGCAGCGCAATCTCGGGCGCGAAGCGCAGTTGCGCGCAGCGTCGACGGGCAGGGACCTGCTGGCCATCTACCGGGGGGACTTGCGGCCCGAACAGGTCGAGGGGCTGATTCCCTTCGAATGATCGGCGCTGTCCCGGCTCAGCGCCCGGGGTACAGACCATGTCGACCATGGGCTGGCATGGCCAGGTTGCCGCGCTCGGCGATCATCTGGCGGATCTCGATCCATTCGATGCCCTGGCTCGCGAGGCGGGGCAGTTCTCGTTCCAGAACCGCGAGGGTCTGCGGGTAGGGATGACCGATCAGCACGGCGGAGCCTTGCCTGCGCGCCAGCTCGATGCCGAGGCGCAACTGCGCCAGGATGGCTTCGGGCGTGCGCACGTCATCGAGAAACACATCGCGGGACACATGGGCCAGGCCGATCGCCTGGGCCTTGGCCGCGGCGACGGTGGCCGCGCTGGTGCGACTGTCGACGAAGAACAGTCCGCGTCCTTGCAGCTCGCGCATCAGCCAGGCCATCGGCGCGGCCTGCGAGGTCATGCGGCTGCCCATGTGATTGTTGAGACCTGCGGCGAACGGCACTTTCGCCAAGGCCGCGTCCAGTCGTCGCGACAGCGCTTCGACCGGCGCGCCTGGATGCCAGGCGTAAGGGCCGGTCGCCGGCTCCATGGGCATGTGCAGGATCACGGTCCTGCCGGCCTTGTGCGCCTGGCGGGCGAAATCGGTGGCGTGGGGCGTATCGGGCATGATCGCCACGGCCACCGGGCCCGGTAGCGCCAGGACCCGGTTGTCGCGCTCGATGTTCTGGCCCAGGTCATCGATGATCAGGCTCAGGTAGGCCTTGGTGGGCGCGGGCGCAGCGTGGGCACTACCCGCCAGCAGCACGGCCAGCAGCAACGACATCAGGCGCATGGGGCGATTCAACTGCCTTTGGTGATGTTCAGGCCCTTGAGCAGGCTCAGGGCCTGGCTGAGCTGGAAGTCATCGTCCTGTGGTCGTTGCTTGCGCTTGCCGCCACCGGACGGCCGATCGGCACCGCCGTTGCCGTTGCCCAGGTGGCCTTGCAGGTCGGCCTCCTTGAAGTTTTCCAGGTCGGCCTCGGCGGTGAGCTTGGCCGGACGCACCTCGATGTCCGGAACGATGCCCTGGGCCTGGATGGAGCGCCCATTGGGCGTGAAGTACAGCGCAGTGGTCAGCTTGAGCGCACGGTCATTGTTCAGCGGCAGCACGGTCTGCACCGAGCCTTTGCCGAAACTGTCGGTACCCATCAGCACCGCACGCTTCTGGTCCTGCAAGGCGCCGGCGACGATTTCCGAGGCCGAGGCACTGCCACCGTTGATCAGCACCACCATCGGCACGCCTTCGCTGGCGTCGGCGGCATCGGCGGAGAAGCGCAGCTCGGAGTTGGCGATGCGCCCCTTGGTATAGACGATCAGCCCCTTGGTCAGGAAATGGTCGGCCACTTCGACCGCCGACTGCAGCACGCCGCCTGGGTTGTTGCGCAGGTCCAGGACGATGCCGCGCAGCTTCTTGCCGTTGTCCTTGCGCAGCCTGGCCAGTGCCTTGCCGACCTCTTCGCCGGTCTTGACCTGGAACTGGGTGACGCGAATGTAGCCGTAGTCGCTTTCCAGCAGCTGGCTCTTGACGCTCTTGACCTGAATGACCGCACGGGCCAGCGTCACGTCGAACGGACTGCCGCCGTCGCGAACCAGGGTCAAGGTGATCTTTTCGCCGATCTTGCCTCGCATCTTGTCCACGGCCTCGGTCATGGACTGGCCGCGGGTCGGTTGGCCATTGATCTTGACGATCAGGTCACCCGCCTGGATCCCGGCACGCGAAGCCGGCGTGTCGTCGATTGGCGAAACCACCTTGACGAAGTTGTCCTCCATGCCGACCTCGATTCCCAGGCCACCGAACTCGCCGCTGGTGCTTTCCTGCAGCTCTTGGAAATCCTCGGGGCCGAGATAGGCCGAGTGCGGGTCCAGGTTGCTGAGCATGCCCTTGATGGCGTTTTCCAGCAGAGTCTTGTCGTCGACCGGCTCCACGTAGGCGGCCTTGATGCGGTCCATGACTTCGGCGAAGGTGCGCAGTTCATCCAGCGGCAGTGGCGCCTTGGCGGTGACCTCGGTGGCCGGGACCGAAGCCGACCTGGCCGGCTCGGCGGCGAGGGCGGCTGGCCCACCGAGCGCCAGGGTCATGGCCAGGGCCAGTTGAGAGAGGCGAGGCGAATGCAACATGTCGAACGAACTCCTGATCCTGGTATCGCTCCCGCGGGAGCATCGGTGCGGCCAGTGCCTGCGTCACACCGTCTGATGAACGAATACGCCTTCTAACCTCGACACCATTGCGCCGGATCGCTCGGGCGGCCCTGCTGGCGGATGGCGAAGTACAGCCCCGCGCTTTCCTGGCCACCACTGTTGCCTACGGTGGAAATCGCTTCGCCGGCCTTGACGATGTCGCCAGCGCTCTTGAGCAGGCTCTGGTTGTGGCCATACAGGCTCAGGTAGCCATTGCCGTGATCGAGGATGACCAGAAGCCCGGCACCGCGCAACCAGTCGGCGAAGACCACGCGCCCGCCATGTACGGCACGTACCCGGCTGCCCAGTGGCGCGCCGATCATCACGCCATCCCACTTGGCCCTGGAGTCGCCACCTCGGGCATCGCCGAAGCGCGCCAGCAATCGACCATCGACCGGCCATGGAAGTTTTCCCCGCGCGGCAGAAAAAGCACCGCCATAGGTCTCGCCACCACTGCTCACCCGCGGGCCGGCGGCGCTGCGTGGCGGGCGCGGCGTCTCGGCGTCGCGGCTGGCCAGTGCCTCGCGCTCGCGTCTTTCCCGTTCCTGGCGAGCGAGCAATGCACGCTGGCGCGCTTGCTCGGCTTCGCGAGCCTGGCGGGCCAAGGTTTCCTCGATGGTCTTGAGCACGCGGCTCAGTTGCGCCTGGTCCTGCTGGCGGGCCTGCAGCTTGCGATCGCGGTCCTTCATGTCGTTGTCGAGCCTGGCCAGCACCTGCCTGCGCTCGCTGCGTACCTGTTCGAGTTCCTGGCGACGGCTGTCGAGGTTGCCGCGCTGGGCCAGCAACTGGGCTTGCTGGCGAGCGATGTCCTGCTCGACGCCGGCCAGCTCGTGCAGCGTCTCGTTGAAGGCGTGCAACTGTTCCAGCCGCGCCTTGCTCAGGTAGTCGTAGTAGGTCAGGGTGCGAGCGAACTTCTCCGGGTTCTGCTGGTTGAGCAGCAGCTTGAGGTATTCCTCACGGCCGTTCTGATAAGCGGAACGGGCCTGGATGGCGATCAGCCTCTGCTGCTCAATGCGTGCGCTCTGGAGTTTTTTTTTCTCGATATCAAGGCGCTCCAGCTCGCCTTCGGTCTTTTTTAGCTCTTGCTGCAGTGCCTCCACCTGTTGCTCGAGCTTGCCGATGTCGGTCTCGGTGGTCTTGAGGTCCTTCTGCACGCCGGATTTCTCTGCCTGCAGCTTGTCGAGCACTTTCTTGAGTTCGGCGATATCCTGACGCGTGGCTTCCAGCTGTTGCTGGGTCTGCGCGCGCTCGTCGGCGAACGCCGGGCTCAGCAGGCAGGTCAGGGCGAGAGGGATCAGGGCGCGAAGCATGGACTGGGCATACCGGGGATGGAGTTCGGCCTAGTATGCCCGCCATGGCGCGCAAAAAAAACGCTTCGCTGTATCAGCGGCACGCCTGCGGTCGCCAATGCGAAGACCAGAGACGAATCAGTGCGCTGGCCGGTATGCCCGTTCCGCATCGACCGGCCGCGATGGGGGCGCGACGCCCCCGCGAGGCTGATCAGGCATCGACCAGGATCGAGCTCCCGGTCATCTCCGCGGGCTTTTCCAGCCCCAGCAGCTTGAGCATGGTCGGTGCCACGTCGGCCAGCACGCCACCCTCGCGAACCTTGAGGTTGCGCTTGCCGACGTAGATGAACGGTACCGGCTCGGTGGTGTGCGCCGTATGCGCCTGTCCGGTGCACTCATCTTCCATCTGCTCGACATTGCCGTGGTCGGCAGTGATCAGCGCCTCGCCACCGACTTTCTCGAGCGCCTCGACGATGCGGCCCACGCAGGTGTCGAGCGCCTCGACCGCCTTGACTGCCGCTTCGAACACGCCCGTGTGGCCAACCATGTCGCCGTTGGCGTAGTTGACCACGATCACGTCGAAGCGCTGCTGCTCGATGGCCTCGACGATACGGTCGGTCACCTGCGGGGCATTCATCTCCGGCTGCAGGTCATAGGTGGCGACCTTCGGCGATGGGATCAGGATGCGCTCCTCGCCTTCGAACGGTTCCTCGCGACCACCCGAGAAGAAGAAGGTGACATGGGCGTACTTCTCGGTCTCGGCGATCCGCAGCTGGGTCTTGCCATGCTTGGCCAGGTACTCGCCCAGGACGTTGTCCAGACTCGCCGGAGCGAACGCCGCTGGCGCCGGGATCTTGGCCGAATACTGGGTCAGGCCGATGAAGGCGGCGAGCTTGGGCATCCGCGCACGCGGGAACTCGGCGAAGTCGGGCTCGACGAACACGCGTGACAGCTCGCGGGCACGGTCGGCGCGGAAGTTCATGAACACCACGGCGTCGCCGTCCTCGACCTTGGCCGCCTCGCCGATGCGCGTGGCCTTGACGAACTCGTCGCTCTCGTCGCGCGCATAAGCCGCTTCGAGGCCGGCGAGAGCGCTGTCGGCGCTGTATTCGGCCACGCTGTCGACGATCAGGTCGTAGCCTGCGCTGACACGCTCCCAGCGGTTGTCGCGGTCCATGGCGAAATAGCGGCCGATCAGGCTGGCGATACGGCCCTTGCCCAGGCGCGCGAAGGTGTCGTCGAGCAGCTCGATGGAAGCCTTGGCACTGCGGGGTGCGGTATCGCGGCCATCGAGGAAGGCATGCAGGTAGATCTTTTCGGCGCCGCGGCGCGCAGCCAGCTCGACCATCGCCACCAGATGGTCCTGATGGCTATGCACGCCACCGTCGGACAGCAGCCCGAGCACGTGGACCGCCTTGCCAGCTGCCACGGCCTTGTCCACCGCTTCGGTGAGCACCGGGTTGTCGAAGAAATCGCCATCGCGGATGGCCTTGGTCACTCGCGTGAAGTCCTGGTACACCACGCGCCCTGCGCCAAGGTTCATGTGCCCGACTTCCGAGTTGCCCATCTGGCCGTCCGGCAACCCGACATCCATGCCGGAGCCGGAAATCAGGCCATGCGGCCGGGTTGCGCGCAGGCGATCGTAGACCGGCGTGCTGGCCGCGTGGATGGCGTTGTATTCAGGGCTTTCGCTGTGGCCGAATCCATCCAGGATGATCAGGACCAGGGGTTTGGGCGTGCTCGTCATCGATCCCACTCGCGCTTGTCAAAGATGATAAAGACACGCATTTTAGGGCAAATTCGCCAAGGTTGACGAATATTCCTCCTGCATTCGGGCAGGTACCGACAAACTGCCGGTCGTCGAGAGCCCGACCTGTCCTTCGGACTTTGGCCCATCTGGGGCGAAGTGTATACTGGCCGGCATTTTCAATCGCCTGGAACACCCCGATGGTTGCTAACCTGATTCAATTCGCGACAAACCACTTCATTCTGGTGGCGATCTTCTTCGTTCTGCTGATCCTGCTGTTGGTCAATGAAATCCGTCGCGGCGGTCAGAGCCTGAGCAACGGCCAGCTGACCGCGCTGGTCAACGCCGACAAGGGCGTGGTCATCGACATCCGCCCGGCCAAGGAGTACGCCACCGGCCATATCGTCGGCGCGCTCAACATCCCGCAGGACAAGTTGGCCAAGCGCATGCCCGAGCTGGAGAAACACAAGTCCAAGACCTTGATCCTGGTCGACAGCATGGGCCAGCATTCCGGTACGCTCTGCCGCGAGCTGCTCAAGTCCGGCTTCACCGCAGCCAAGCTCAGTGGCGGTGTATCCAGCTGGAAAGCCGACAACCTGCCATTGGTGAAGTGATATGAAACCCGTCATCGTCTATTCCAGCGACTATTGCCCCTATTGCATCCGCGCCAAGCAGCTGCTCAACAGCAAAGGCGTCGCCTTCGAGGAAATCCGGGTCGACGGCAAGCCGCAGCTGCGCGCCGAGATGAGCCAGAAGGCAGGCCGCACCTCGGTTCCGCAGATCTGGATAGGCGACACCCATGTCGGCGGTTGCGATGACCTCTTTGCCCTCGAGCGGGCCGGCAAGCTTGACGGCTTGCTCCAGGCCTGACGCACGTTCGCCCCAAACATCAGAAAGGATCTGCCATGACCGACCAACAGAACAACGGCGCAGCCGAAGACAACTCCCCGCAATTCTCGATGCAGCGCATCTATGTGCGCGACCTTTCGTTCGAGGCACCGAAAAGCCCGGCGATCTTCCGCCAGCAATGGGAACCGAGTGTTTCGCTGGACCTCAACACCAAGCAGAAGACGCTCGAGGGCGACTTCCACGAAGTGGTGCTGACCCTTTCGGTTACCGTCAAGAACGGCGAGGAAGTGGCCTTCATCGCCGAAGTCCAGCAGGCCGGCATCTTCCTGATCAAGAACCTTGACGCGGCCTCGATGAGCCACACCCTGGGTGCGTTCTGCCCGAACATCTTGTTCCCGTACGCACGCGAGACCCTCGACAGCCTGGTCACCCGTGGCTCGTTCCCGGCGTTGATGCTTTCGCCGGTCAACTTCGACGCCCTGTATGCCCAGGAAATGCAGCGCATGCAGGAAGCTGGCGAGGCACCGTCGCTGCAGTGACGTGACGCCGCGTGCTGGGCAGAAAAGCGCCTTGCGGGGCGCTTTTTTCATGGCCGTCGGACAGGGACCCGGTGCTTGCGGCAGGTTCAGGCAAAGCCTTGTTGGCGCCAGGCCTCGTAGACCGTCACGGCCACGGTGTTGGACAGGTTCAGGCTTCTGCATCCTGGCTGCATCGGCAGGCGTAGACGCTGCTGCGCGGGCAGGTTGTCGAGGATCTCGGTGGGCAGCCCACGGCTTTCCGGGCCGAACAACAAGGCATCGCCTGGCTGGAAGGCGACTTCATGGTACGGATGCGAGGCTTTGGTGGTGAAGGCGAACAGGCGTGGCTGGCCGAGGCTTTCCAGGCAGGCGGCCAGGCTCTCGTGACGCTTGAGCGTGGCATACTCATGGTAGTCCAGCCCGGCGCGGCGCAAGCGCTTGTCGTCCAGCTCGAAGCCGAGCGGCTCGATCAGGTGCAGGTCGCAGCCGCTGTTGGCACAGAGCCGGATGATGTTGCCGGTGTTGGGCGGGATTTCTGGTTGAAAAAGGATGACATGAAACATGCACGGCTCCAGGCATGAAGATGACGCGCATTCTACCCCT
Source organism: Pseudomonas sp. Marseille-QA0332 (assembly GCF_054950175.1). Lineage (NCBI taxonomy): Bacteria > Pseudomonadati > Pseudomonadota > Gammaproteobacteria > Pseudomonadales > Pseudomonadaceae > Pseudomonas > Pseudomonas sp. Marseille-QA0332. The sequence goes on along the minus strand of NZ_CM143106.1, from coordinate 3,074,274 downwards.
GAACCGGACCCGCGTTCTAAAGCCTGGCCACGGGTGCTGCTCTCCCTGGCCCTGTTCGGCATGCTGGTGGGCTTGATGATTGGCCGCCTGACCGCGCCCGAGCCACGACTGCTGGAGCGTGTCGAGGTCGTCGAGAGTGGCTTGGACCTGTGGTTCAACGAGGCGCCGAAGCTGCATGGCGAAACGGTGGATGGCACCTTGGCGCTGGTGTTCGAAGCCCAAGGCAAGGCGCGCCGTGGACAGTTGCGCATGCAAGGCAAGCCGGTTGGCTGGCAACTGCGCGAGAGCGACCATGGCATGCTGTTGACGGTGGTCGCCGCGCGTCCTCTGCAGGGCGAATGGAGCCTTGCAGAGGAGGCGGGGCGCTGGCGGGTGCAGGTGAGGCTGCACGAATAAAAGAGGGGATATCCTGGCCTGCCTGTACCAGGGTCCCCGAAACTGGAGATACCTGACTTAATGCAGGTGCCGTGCCAGTTTCGCAATGGCCCTGTAATCAGGGTTTGCGGGTTGTCGCAGGGGAGGGCCAGGGGAAATATTGCCTTCTGGCAGTGCAGCAGGCACAGGATCGGTGCAATGTGGCTGGAATCACACCCGCTAGAGCGGTGGCCGCCGGACCGGCCGCGATGGCCCGCAACGCGGCCCCAGGGTCTGCCAGACCTCTCGCCGACACGGCCCGCACGGGAGCAATTGGCTTTCTAGTCTGCGGATCCTGGGACCGCTCGTGCCCTGTCGCGGCACAGCGGCCGTTACACGCGAGGTGTGCTTCCAGCGCCATCGGTGGGTGTTTGCAGCGCGCGACGCGAAACAATCGCTCGGATCCACCTCGATCCCGACGGCTCAATGTTACTCGCCGTCGTCTTCGTCCGTGCCATCGACCTTCATGCCCAGTTCCTTGATCTTGCGTGTCAAGGTATTGCGGCCCCAGCCCAGCAGCACGGCGGCATCGCGGCGGCGGCCGGCGGTGTGCTTCAGGGCGGTCTCGATCATGATGCGCTCGAAGCTGGGCACGGCGCTGTCCAGCAGGTTGGACTGGCCACGCGCAAGCGCCTGGTCGGCCCACTGGCGCAAGGCTTGCTCCCAATTGGTCACCGGTGCGGTGTCCTGCGGCAGGTTCAATAGCTCCGGTGGCAGGTCGCCGATCAGCACTTCGCGGCCAGAGGCCATGACCGTGATCCAGCGGCAGGTGTTTTCCAGCTGACGGACGTTGCCTGGCCAGGGCAGGTTGCGCATGAACGCCTCGGTTTCCGGCTTGAGCAGCTTGGGCTCGACCGCCAGTTCCTGGGCGGCGCGCCCGAGGAAGTGACGAGCCAGGGTAGGGATGTCTTCACGCCGGTCGGCCAAGCGCGGGATATGGATACGGATCACGTTCAGGCGATGGAACAGGTCCTCGCGGAACTTGCCGGCCTGGACCAGGGTTTCCAGGTTCTGGTGAGTGGCCGCGATGATACGCACATCGACCTTCACCGGTACATGCCCGCCGACCCGATAGAACTCGCCGTCGGCCAGGACCCGCAACAGTCGCGTCTGGGTATCGGCGGGCATGTCGCCGATTTCGTCGAGGAACAGCGTCCCGCCGTCGGCTTGCTCGAAACGTCCGCGGCGCAGGTTGGCCGCGCCGGTGAAGGCGCCTTTTTCGTGCCCGAACAGCTCGGACTCCATCAGGTCCTTGGGAATGGCTGCCATGTTCAGGGCGATGAACGGAGAGGCAGCCCTCGGGCTGTGTCGGTGCAGGGCATGGGCGACCAGCTCCTTGCCGGTACCGGACTCGCCGTTGATCAGCACGGTGATGTTGGAATGACTGAGTCGGCCGATGGCCCGGAACACTTCCTGCATTGCCGGCGCCTCGCCGATGATTTCCGGGGTGCGGGCTAGGCTGGGTGGCGCGGCGAGACCTTGCTGTTCCTGGGCATGCTGGTTGGCGCGCTTGACCAGCGAGACGGCTTCGTCGACGTCGAACGGCTTGGGCAGGTACTCGAACGCCCCGCCCTGGTAGGACGCCACGGCGCTGTCAAGGTCGGAATGGGCGGTCATGATGATGACCGGCAGGCGGGGATGCTGCTCACGGATCTGGGCCAGCAGGTCCAGGCCACTGGTGCCAGGCATGCGGATATCGGAAATGATCACGTCCGGTTGCTGTCTGGCCAGGCGGCCCATGACCCCGTCGGCGCTGTCGAAGCTCTGGGTGGTCATGCCTTCCTGTTGCAGGGCTTTTTCCAGGACCCAGCGGATCGAGCGGTCGTCGTCGACGATCCAGACGGTTTCACTTCGGCTCATGAGGCTGTGGCTCCTTGTTCCAGGGGCAGGAAGATCGAGAAGGTGGTATGCCCGGGATGGCTCTCGCATTCGATCAGACCCTGGTGCTGGCTGATGATGTTCTGGGTGATGGCCAGGCCCAGCCCGGTGCCGTCCGGGCGTCCGCTGACCATGGGATAGAAGAGGGTGTCCTGCAGTTCCGGGGCAATGCCAGGGCCGTTGTCGATGATCTCGACACGAGCCACCAGGCGGTGCCGCGTGTGACCGATGGTGAACTGCCGCATGGCCCGGCTGCGCAAGGTGATGCGCCCCAGGCGCAATTCGTTCTGGCCGCCGATGGCCTGCATGGCGTTGCGCACGATGTTGAGCACGGCCTGGATCATCTGCTCGCGATCGATGAGGACATCCGGCAGGCTCGGGTCGTAGTCGCGGGCCAAGGTGATGCCGCCCTGGCTTTCCGCTTCCACGAGGCTGCAGACACGCTCGAGCACTTCATGAATGTTGGTCAGCGCCAGGGAAGGCAGCTTGTTCGAGCCGAGCATGCGGTCGACCAGATTGCGCAGGCGGTCCGCCTCTTCGATGATCACGTTGGTGTAGTCGCGCAGTTCGGCGCTGGGCAGCTCTCGGGCCAGCAACTGCGCGGCCCCGCGGATACCACCCAGGGGGTTCTTGATCTCGTGGGCCAGGCCACGGACCAGCATCTTGGTGGTTTCCTGCTTGGAGAGCTGGGCTTCTTCCTTGGTGATGCGCAGCAGCCGGTCGCGCGGATGAACCTCGATCAGCAGCAACGTCTGGCCCTGGTTCAGGATTGGCGTGACGGCGTAGTCCACGGTGAGGGTCTGCCCCGTCAACGATGTCAGCTGGGCCTCGCGCTTGGTGAAAGGGTGCGCCTGCTCGACGGCCTGGCGCAGCGAGTTGAGTGCCTCGGCCGACTCGGTGAACAGCTCGCTGATGAACTGGCCATGGCTGCGTTGGCCGCTGACGGCCAGCAGCATTTCCGCGGCCGGGTTCATGTACTCCAGGCGCAAGGCGCCGTCGAGCAGGAGGGTCGCGGTGGTCAGGTTGTCCAGCAAGAGACGGTGCAGTGCATCGCTGATGGTCATGGGGCGTCGTTGACCTCTTTTGGCACATGGATGCCTCGGTATGGACCGTAGGCGAACGCGCCGACAATCCGCTGATGCTGGAAAAATGCAAGAACCAAACCAAGGCTCCGAAACGAAGCGAGGTTTTTAGGAAAAGACCTCTATTCGGGCATGTCCCGGTGTCGAAGGCCCTGACGGCATGACAAGACGCCCCGTAATGAATTTTCTAGCCATGGAAGTAGTCGGAGAATGCACTATTTTGGAGCATTTTCGGCCAAGTGAGCTTGGCAAAGTCGTCCAGTGGCACGGGCCAGCGCAACCTGCCTGAGCATGTCGTCCGAACGCTCTGCCAAGGCAGCGGCCAGTCGCTCCTGGCATTGCGGCCAGCTCTGCTGGTCGAAGCGGGCAAGCTCGTCAAGCAGTTGGTGCTGCAATCGGTCCAGTCGCGGGCGCAAGACCTGGCCCAGGTCCTGCCGCTCGAGGGCCGGCGCTTCACCCAGGGCATGCCAGCGCGACAGCAAGGTGTACTGCACCAGCTTGCTGGCTTCCATCTGGTCGACGAAAAAGTCTTCTGCCCGATCAGGCGCCAGGTCATGGTCGGCTGCTGCCAGGCGAACCGCGGCGATGACCTGGCGCTCCCGTTCGCTGGCCTGGACCGGCTGGCCAAGGTCCCATTTGTGCAATGCAACGATATCGGCCAGTTCCAGGCGTCGCTCGATGGTATCAAGCAGGGGCGTGATGGTTGGGTCGGCAGGTGCGGTAGTGGCGCAGCCAGCCAGGGCGAAAAGAACAAGCGAGCAGGCAGGAAAGGTCGGGCGCATGATGGAAACTCCAGGTCAGAAGTTCCGAGTCTGCTCCGTGGATCAGGCCATACCAGTCGGCGCTTTCCCGTATGCTTGTCCGAAAAGCAAGAACGGCCTCCAATGGAGGCCGCTCGCGGATGCATCGAACGCCTGGCGTCGCCTACATCAGACGCTGTAGTACAGGTCGTACTCCAACGGGTGGACGAAGGTGCGGACCTTGATCTCTTCCTCGGACTTCAGCTCGATGTAGGCATCGATGAAGTCGTCGGAGAACACGCCGCCCTTGGTCAGGAATGCACGGCCCTTGTCCAGTTCTTCCAGGGCTTCCTTCAGGCTGCCACAGACCTGCGGGATTTCCTTGGCCTCTTCCGGTGGCAGGTCGTACAGGTTCTTGTCGGCGGCATCGCCAGGGTGAATCTTGTTCTGGATGCCATCCAGGCCGGCCATCAGCAGGGCGGCGAAGCACAGGTACGGGTTGGCGGCCGGATCCGGGAAGCGGGCTTCGATGCGGCGGGCTTTCGGGCTGGACACGTACGGGATGCGGATCGAGGCCGAACGGTTGCGTGCCGAGTAGGCCAGCATGACCGGGGCTTCGAAGCCTGGCACCAGGCGCTTGTAGGAGTTGGTGGACGGGTTGGTGAAGCCGTTCAGGGCCTTGCCATGCTTGATGATGCCGCCGATGAAGTACAGGGCGGTATCGGACAGGCCGGCGTAGCCTTCGCCAGCGAAGGTGTTCTTGCCTTCCTTGGAGATGGACATGTGCACGTGCATGCCCGAGCCGTTGTCGCCATACAGTGGCTTGGGCATGAAGGTCGCGGTGCGGCCATAGGCATCGGCGACGTTGTGTACGCAGTACTTGAGAGTCTGTACTTCGTCAGCCTTGGCCACGAGGGTGTTGAACTTGACGCCGATCTCGTTCTGGCCGGCAGTCGCTACCTCGTGGTGGTGCACTTCGACGACCTGGCCCATCTCTTCCAGGGCATTGCACATGGCAGTGCGGATTTCATGATCGTGGTCGACCGGCGGCAGGGGGAAGTAGCCGCCCTTGACGCCCGGACGGTGGCCCTTGTTGCCACCTTCGACGGCCTGGTCGGTCATCCAGGAGCCCTGCTCGGAGTAGATCTTGAACATGGCGCCGGAAATGTCGGACTTGAACTTCACTTCGTCGAAGATGAAGAACTCCGGCTCCGGGCCGACGAAGACGGTGTCGCCGATGCCGGTGGACTTCAGGTATTCCTCGGCGCGACGGGCGATGGCGCGCGGATCGCGGTCGTAGCCCTGCATGGTGGAAGGCTCGATCACGTCGCAGACGAGGATCAGGGTCGGTTCTTCGGTGAACGGGTCCAGCACGGCGGTACTGTCATCCGGCAGCAGGATCATGTCGGAAGCTTCGATGCCCTTCCAGCCTTCGATGGAGGAACCGTCGAACATTTTGCCAGCTTCGAAGAAGTCGTCTTCCAGTGCATCGCGAGCTGGCATGGTGACGTGTTGCTGCTTGCCTTTGGTGTCCGTGAAACGCAGATCAATCCACTTGACGTCATGATCCTTGATGAGTTGAACCGACTTCGACATGTTGTCCTCCGGATGGTCTAGGGCACGGTGGGCCGCTACCCTGGAAAAAGGTTGCCGCTGGGCGCGCATAGTCGGCCAAGCTTACCTGCCTCACAAGGGAGCAAATTGCATGCCAGTGCCCGAAAATGGCCAGGTTGCGCCATGTACGTGCTTGCGCACGGCATCTCGGTGCAAAACGGCCGACTGGATGCACCCTTTGGATGCATTCAAGGCAACATGCGCACCAAAAAAGTGCCATGCCTGCCGTCTGTACAAAAGTTGCTCAAAGCTTGAGCAATTTCCGCTATAATTCGCGCCCCCCATTTTCGGCAGGCATGCGCGCGCTGTTTTCATGAAACTCATCGTCAAAGTCTTTCCAGAAATCACGATCAAGAGCCGGCCGGTGCGCAAGCGCTTTATCCGCCAGCTCGGCAAGAACATTCGTACCGTGCTCAAGGATCTCGATCCGCAGCTCGCGGTCGAGGGTGTCTGGGACAATCTCGAGGTGAACACCTGCGTCGAGGATGAAAAGGTTCAGCGCGAAATGATCGAGCGCATGACCTGCATGCCCGGCATCGCGCACTTCCTGCAGGTCGAGGAATACCCGCTGGGCGACTTCGACGATATCGTCGCCAAGTGCCGGGAGCACTTCGGCCACCTGCTGGCCGGCAAGCGCTTCGCCGTTCGCTGCAAGCGCGGTGGCCATCATGGTTTCACCTCGATGGACGTCGACCGTTATGTCGGTAGCCAGCTGCGTCAGCAGTGCGGTGCCGCCGGCATCGACCTGAAACATCCCGAGGTCGAAGTGCGCCTGGAAATCCGTGACCAACGCCTGTATGTGGTGCATACCCGCCATCCAGGCATCGGCGGTTATCCGCTGGGCGCCCTCGAGCAGACCCTGGTGCTGATGTCCGGCGGCTTCGATTCCACCGTCGCGGCCTACCAGATGATGCGCCGCGGGCTGATGACGCACTTCTGCTTCTTCAACCTCGGCGGCCGAGCCCACGAGCTGGGCGTGATGGAAGTGGCCCACTACCTGTGGAAGAAATTCGGCAGCAGCCAGCGCGTGCTGTTCATCAGCGTGCCCTTCGAGGAGGTGATCGGCGAGATCCTCGGCAAGGTCGACAACAGCTACATGGGTGTCACGCTCAAGCGCATGATGCTGCGCGCCTCGGCGCGCCTGGCCGATCGCCTGGAAATCGACGCGCTGGTCACCGGCGAGGCCATCTCCCAGGTATCCAGCCAGACCCTGCCGAACCTCGCCGTGATCGATCAGGCTACCGACAAGCTGGTGCTGCGTCCGTTGCTGGCCAGCCACAAGCAGGACATCATCGATACCGCCTACCAGATCGGCACCGCCGAATTCGCCAAGCACATGCCTGAATACTGCGGCGTGATCTCGGTGAACCCGACCACCTGCGCCAAGCCGCACCGGGTCGCCCGCGAGGAAGAGCAGTTCGACATGGCCGTGCTCGAGCGCGCCCTGGAGCGCGCCCGCTTCATCTCGATCGACAATGTCATCGACGAACTGGGCAAGGACGTGGAGATCGAGGAAGTCGCCGAGGCCCTGCCAGGGCAGATCGTGATCGACATCCGCCATCCCGATGCCCAGGAAGACGAGCCGCTGGTGCTCGAGGGCGTCGAAGTGCAGGCGTTGCCGTTCTACGCGATCAACAGCCGCTTCAAGCAGCTCGATGCCAACCGCCAGTACCTGCTTTATTGCGACAAGGGCGTCATGAGCCGCCTGCATGCGCATCATCTGCTCAGTGAGGGACATGCCAATGTGCGTGTTTATCGTCCGGCATAAGGTTCCGGGGCTCAATGGCGGCAGCATCCGCCATCGCCCTCCCGACCCACGGGCCCGCTGAGCACCATTCATTCATATTGGCCGCCTAGACTGGCGGCAACCGAATCCTCTGATCGAGATACACCTGTGATCGAAAATCTGCGTAACATCGCCATCATCGCCCACGTCGACCATGGCAAGACCACCCTCGTCGACAAGCTGCTGCGCCAGTCCGGCACCCTGGAGCGCAACGAGCTCAACGACGAGCGCGTGATGGACTCCAACGACCAGGAAAAAGAGCGCGGCATCACCATCCTGGCGAAAAATACCGCCATCAACTGGAATGGCTATCACATCAACATCGTCGACACCCCCGGCCACGCCGACTTCGGTGGCGAGGTGGAGCGTGTGATGTCGATGGTCGACTCCGTGCTGCTGCTGGTCGATGCCCAGGACGGCCCGATGCCTCAGACCCGCTTCGTGACCAAGAAGGCCTTCGAAGCCGGCCTCAAGCCGATCGTGGTCATCAACAAGGTCGACCGCCCGGGCGCGCGTCCCGACTGGGTGCTGGACCAGATCTTCGACCTGTTCGACAACCTCGGCGCCACCGACGAACAGCTGGACTTCAAGGTCGTCTACGCCTCGGCCCTGAACGGCATCGCCGGTCTGGACCACACCGACATGGCCGAAGACATGACCCCGCTGTACCAGTCGATCATCGACAACGTACCGGCACCGAGCGTCGACCTCGACGGCCCGTTCCAGATGCAGATCTCGGCACTGGACTACAACAGCTTCCTCGGCGTCATCGGCGTGGGCCGCATCGCCCGTGGTCGCATCAAGCCGAACACCCCGGTGGTTGCCATCGACACCAACGGCAAGAAGCGTAACGGCCGTATCCTCAAGCTGATGGGCCACCATGGCCTGCACCGCGTCGACGTCGAAGAAGCCCAGGCAGGCGACATCGTCTGCATCAGCGGTTTCGACGAGCTGTTCATCTCCGACACCTTGTGCGACCCGACCGCCGTCGAGGCGATGAAGCCACTGACCGTCGACGAGCCGACCGTCTCGATGACCTTCCAGGTCAACGATTCGCCGTTCTGCGGCAAGGAAGGCAAGTTCGTCACCAGTCGCAACATCAAGGACCGTCTGGACAAGGAGCTGCTGTACAACGTGGCCCTGCGCGTTCAGGAAACCGACTCCCCGGACAAGTTCAAGGTCTCCGGTCGTGGTGAGCTGCACCTGTCGGTGCTGATCGAAACCATGCGTCGTGAAGGCTTCGAAATGGCCGTGGGCCGTCCTGAAGTGATCATTCGCGAAGTGGACGGTGTGAAGCAGGAGCCGTTCGAGAACGTCACCATCGACATCCCTGAGGAATCCCAGGGCAAGGTCATGGAAGAGATGGGCCTGCGTAAGGGCGATCTGACCAACATGGTGCCCGATGGCAAGGGCCGCGTTCGCCTGGAGTACAACATTCCGGCCCGTGGCTTGATCGGCTTCCGCAACCAGTTCCTGACCCTGACCAACGGTGCCGGCATCCTGACCTCGATCTTCGATCGCTACGACACCATGAAGTCGGGCCAGATGTCCGGCCGTTTGAACGGCGTGCTGGTATCGGTCGAGACCGGCAAGGCGCTGACCTACTCGCTGGAAACCCTGCAGGCGCGCGGCAAGCTGTTCGTCGAGCATGGCCAGGAGATCTACAATGGTCAGATCATCGGCCTGAACAGCCGTGACAACGACCTGGGCGTGAACCCGACCAAGGGCAAGAAGCTCGACAACATGCGCGCCTCGGGCAAGGACGAAGTCATCGCCCTGGTACCGCCGGTTCGCCATACCCTGGAGCAGGCACTCGAGTTTATCCAGGACGACGAACTGTGCGAAGTGACGCCGAAGTCGATCCGTCTGCGCAAGAAGATCCTGGACGAAGGCGAGCGTACCCGCGCGGCCAAGAAAGCCAAGGCCTGATCGCCAGCGCTGGCTGAATGAAAAAGCCCCCCGCCGCAAGGCCGGGGGCTTTTTCGTGCCCGGGTTGGACCCGCTGCCAGGGCTATGGGCAGAAGGTGTTCAACGCCCAGGCATCCTTGGCTTGTAGGCACAGTAGCCCGGCCGCGGCCCGACCTTGGGATGGTTGCGGCAGGTATCCGGACGCTTGTCGTAGATGGTGCACAGCCGGCTCTTGCGATCTAGGTAGAGGCAATCGTCGTTGCTCATCCGGGCCAGAGTGAAGATGCCCGACTTCTGATTGAAGCGTTCGATGATGCCGTCTTTCTGCAGGCGCTTGGCCACGTTCTTCGGCGGCTCGTCCTGCTCGAATTCGTCGACCACTCCGATGCGGATCAGGTCCTTGATCTTCACCTCCACCGGTAGTGTGCAGCAGGTCGAGTGACAGCCTCCGCACATGTGGCTGGCATAACGTTGCCAGGTGTCCAGGCGGTCGACTTCGGCAGCGGCGATCAGGGTCGGTTTCATTTTTCGACAAAGGGCAAGGGGACGGGGCGCGCGATCATACCGGAGTCGCCAGGCCTGTGGATGACCTTTCGCCGGTTCGGCGCACGCGGCAGAAACCTCGAACCCAGCCAGGCGCTGCGTGTCGAAGCGTCTAGGCTCAATCTTCCCATCCGTATTTCGTCAACTTGCCCGAGGACGCTGCATGTCTCAGGAACTCACCGCACGTGACGCAGAGGTGGCTGCCTTCCGCGCCGCTGTACTGGACAAACTGACCTACGCGGTCGGCAAGGATCCGGAGCACGCCTTCGAACACGACTGGTTCGAAGCCGTCGCCCTGGCCGCCCGCGACCACATGGTCGATCACTGGATGGATCACACCCGCCAGTCCTACAGACGCAGCCAGAAGCGGGTCTACTACCTCTCCCTGGAGTTCCTGATCGGCCGGCTGCTGTACGACAGCCTGAGCAATCTCGGCTTGCTGGAGATCGCTCGCCAAGCCATGGACGGCCTGGATGTGGACCTCGAACGGATCCGTCTGCTCGAGCCCGATGCGGCTCTGGGCAACGGCGGGCTAGGGCGCCTGGCGGCCTGCTTCATGGAAAGCATGTCGACGCTCGGCATTGCCGCGCATGGCTATGGCATCCGCTACGAGCACGGACTGTTCCGCCAGGCGGTGGTCGATGGCTGGCAGCAGGAGCAGACCGAGAACTGGCTGGATTTCGGCAACCCCTGGGAGTTCGAGCGGGCCGAGGTGATCTATCCGATCAGCTTTGGCGGCAGCGTCGAAACCGTGCAGGACGCCGACGGCCAGCAGCGACAGATCTGGACCCCAGGCGAGACGGTCCGCGCGGTCGCCTACGACACGCCTGTGGTCGGCTGGCGTGGCGCCAGCGTCAATACCTTGCGGCTGTGGCGGGCACGCGCGCTGGAGGAGCTGCACCTGGAACGCTTCAACGCCGGCGACCACCTCGGGGCAGTGGCGGAGGTGGCCCGGGCAGAAAGCATTTCGCGTGTGTTGTACCCCGCCGACAGCACCGAAGCCGGCCAGGAGCTGCGTCTGCGCCAGGAGTACTTCTTCGTCTCGGCATCCTTGCAGGACTTGCTGCGACGCCACCTGACCATGCACGAGACGCTGCTGAATTTGCCCGACGCGGCTGCCATCCAGCTCAATGACACCCACCCGTCGATCGCGGTGGCCGAACTCATGCGCCTGCTGGTCGACCTGCACGAGATCCCTTGGGATACCGCCTGGGACCTGACCGTCAGGACCTTGGCCTATACCAACCACACCTTGCTGCCCGAGGCCCTGGAAACCTGGCAGGTCTCGCTCATGGAGCGCATGTTGCCCAGGCACATGCAGATCATCTATCTGATCAACGCCTATCACATCGATGCCTTGCGGGCGAAGGGGCTGCATGATTTCGAAGTGCTGCGTGCCGTGTCGCTGATCGAAGAAGACAACGGCCGGCGCGTGCGCATGGGCAACCTGGCCTTCCTCGGCTCGCACAGTGTCAACGGTGTCTCGGCGCTGCATAGCAAGCTGATGCGCGATACCGTGTTCGCCGAGCTGCACAAGCTCTATCCCGAGCGGATCAACAACAAGACCAACGGCATCACCTTCCGCCGCTGGCTCTACCAGTCCAATGCGCAGCTCACCGACATGCTGGTCGAGGCACTGGGCAAGCAAGTGCTGGACGATCCCGAAGGGCGCCTGCAGGACCTGGCTCCGTACGCCGACAAGGCCAGCTTCCGTCGCCAGTTCGCGGCCCAGCGGCTGCACAGCAAGCGTGCCCTGGCCAGCATCATCCAGGAGCGCCTGGGCGTGACGATCAATCCCGAGGCGCTGTTCGACGTACAGGTCAAGCGCATCCACGAATACAAGCGCCAGCTGCTGAACCTGTTGCACACGGTTGCGCTGTACCAGGCCATTCGCGCCGAGCCGGGGACCGACTGGGCACCGCGCGTGAAGATCTTCGCCGGCAAGGCAGCGGCCAGCTACCACCAGGCCAAGCTGATCATCAAGCTGACCAACGACATCGCCCGGGTGGTCAACAACGACCCGACCGTGCGCGGTCTGCTCAAGGTAGTGTTCCTGCCCAACTACAACGTCAGCCTGGCCGAGAGCATCATTCCGGCCGCCGACCTGTCCGAGCAGATCTCCACCGCAGGCTACGAGGCCTCCGGGACCAGCAACATGAAGTTCGGCCTCAATGGCGCGCTGACCATTGGCACGCTCGACGGTGCCAACGTGGAGATGTGCGACCACGTCGGTATCGAGAACATGTTCATCTTTGGCCTTACCGCCCAGCAGGTCGAGTCGCGTCGACGCAGCGGCGACTTTGGCGCGAATGCCGCGATCGCCGTTTCCCACCGGCTCAACGATGTGCTGCAGGCGATCCGCAGCGGGGTGTTCTCGCCGGACGATCCATCGCGCTATACCGGGCTGGTCGATGCCCTGGTCGAGCATGATCGCTTCCTGGTATGTGCCGACTTCGATGCCTATTGGGAAGCCCAGCGGCGTGTCGAGGAGCTATGGCGCCAGCCCCAGGAGTGGTGGCGCAAGGCCGTGCTCAATACCGCGCACATGGGATGGTTCTCGTCCGACCGGACCATTCGCGAGTACGCCACCGACATCTGGAAGGCGCTGGAATGAAGGCAGGTGTTTCGGCCGGCCTGGAATGGACAAGTCTCCAGGCCGGTGCTGAACTACCTTGGCGCCAGGTCGTCAGATGCGCAAGCCGCGGCCCTGGAGCCGGGCACGAGGAGCCAGCATGGTCTCCTCGACAGGCCCTGGCGCCTTGGCCGACGGGCGTCGGGCACTGCCTGGCGGCTCGCTAGCCTGCCACTCTCCCTGTAAACTGCGTAGGTTTACCTACCTTATTCCCTTTCCGGAGCCACACATGTCCCGCGTTACCCTGAGTCGCTATTTGATTGAGCAGACCCGCAGCAACAATACCCCTGCCGATCTGCGCTTCCTGATCGAGGTGGTGGCGCGCGCATGCAAGGAAATCAGCCACAACGTCTCCAAGGGCGCCCTGGGTGGCGTGCTGGGCAGCATGGGCACCGAGAACGTGCAGGGCGAGGTGCAGAAGAAGCTCGACGTGATTTCCAACGAGATCCTGCTCGAAGCCAACGAATGGGGGGGGCACCTGGCCGGCATGGCTTCCGAGGAAATGGACAATGCCTACCAGATTCCCGGCAGGTACCCCAAGGGTGCCTACCTGCTGGTGTTCGACCCGCTGGATGGCTCCTCTAACATCGATGTCAACGTCTCGGTCGGCACCATCTTCTCGGTGCTGCGCTGCCCGAACGAGTACCTGAGCCAGAACGAAACGCTCAACGAAAAGGCCTTCCTGCAGCCAGGCACCCAGCAGGTGGCCGCCGGCTACGCGATCTACGGGCCGCAGACCATGCTGGTGCTGACTCTCGGCAATGGCGTCAAGGGCTTCACCCTCGATCGCGAGCTGGGCAGCTTCGTCCTGACCCACGAGAACATCCGCGTGCCGGAAAGCACTGCCGAATTCGCCATCAACATGTCCAACCAGCGACATTGGGAGGCGCCGGTACAGCGCTACGTGGGCGAGCTGCTGGCGGGCGACACCGGGCCGCTGAAGAAGAATTACAACATGCGCTGGATCGCTTCGATGGTCGCCGACGTGCACCGGATCCTCACCCGTGGCGGGCTGTTCATGTATCCGCGCGATGCTCGTGAACCGTCCAAGCCGGGCAAGCTGCGCCTGATGTACGAAGCCAACCCGATGTCCTTCATCATCGAGCAGGCCGGTGGCGCATCCACCAACGGCTACGAGCGTATCCTCGACATCCAGCCGGAAAGCCTGCACCAGCGCGTATCGGTGATCCTCGGCTCGAAGCAAGAGGTCGAGCGCGTTACCGCCTATCATAAGGAGTAGATTCATGCTTGCACCTTGGCAGCCGTTGCTGGAATGGTGGTTCGGCTGGGGTACCAGTGCCCAGGCCGTGGCTGACGAGAAAAGCACGCTGTGGTTCGGCAAGCACCATGACGACGAGGCGCGCGAGCGCTTCGGCGACCTGGTTGAACAGGCCCTGGCTGGAGGGCTGGACGAATGGCAGCAGAGCCCGCAGGGCTGGCTGGGCCTGATCCTGCTGCTCGACCAGCTGCCGCGGATGATCCATCGCGACACGCCGCGCGCGTTCGAGGGCGACCGGCGGGCCCAGGTCATCGCCATGCAGGGGCTGCAGCAGCATTGGGATTACCAGCTGCTGCCCATCCAGCGGGCTTTCATCCTGCTGGTGCTGGAGCATTCGGAAGTGCTCGATTGGCAGAACCTGTCGGTCGAACGCCACCAGTCTCTACTGGACGAGCAGCCCGAGGCCAATCGCCGGCTGTTCGAAGGTTTCCTCGATTATGCCCGGCAACACCAGCGCATCATCGAGCGCTTCGGACGCTTCCCGCATCGCAACCTGGTCCTGGGAAGGCCGAGCACCAACGAGGAGATGGATTTCCTGCTCGAGCCAGGCTCGCGCTTCTGAACAGGCGCTGGATGAACAAAAAGGGGTGACCAGGGAACCGAGGAGCCGTTTTCGCTTCTAAGGCCCCTGCAGGCGCTACGCCTGCCCCTTTTTTCCAGGAGCCCCCGCATGCCGTCGATGCGTTCTCTCGCCTTGCTTTCCCTGTGCGTCGTCCTGACTGCCTGCAGCAAGATCAACCAGGAAAACTATTCCAGGCTCAAGGCCGGCATGACCCGGGGCGAGGTCGAGCAACTGCTCGGCACGCCGACCGAATGCGCCGGCGCGCTCGGCATGAGCAGCTGCACCTGGGGTGACGAGCAGAGCTTCATCAGCGTGCAGTATGCCGCCGACAAGGTACTGATGTATTCCGGGCAGGGGTTGAAATGACACGTTTGCAGGTCCTGCTGGGCATCTGCCTGAGCGTCCTGCTCGGCGCCTGTGCCACGCCCGGCGACTCGCTGGCGCCGAACACCGCCGGCGCCATCGACCTCAAGGCCTACCAGGGCAAGTGGTTCGAGCTGGCGCGCCTGCCGATGTACCTAGAGCGCGGCTGCGCCCAGTCCGAGACGCATTACAACCTGCGTGGCGACGGTACGCTAGGCGTACTGAACCGTTGTCGCACGCTCGACGGCCAGTGGCTGCGCGCGCAGGGCAGCGCCTGGCAGCAAGTGCCTGGCCAGAGCGACAGGCTGATGGTCGAGTTCGACAGCTGGTTCAGCCACCTGATGCCCGGCCTGGCCACGACCGACTACTGGATTCTGTATGTCGACGAAGGCTATCAGGTCGCAATCGTCGGCAGTCCGGATCGCCGCCATCTCTGGGTGCTTTCACGCACGCCCGCCCTGGCGGTCGTCGAACGTGAGAGGTTGCTGGCCAGGGCCCGCCAGCAGGGGTACGACACCAGCCGGTTGATCTGGCGAGTGGCCGACCGGGATATCGCCAAGGCGCATTGAGCGGCTCTGCCAGGGTGCGTGGCGGCTGTAGGAGCCGCCGTGCCGCGATGGGGGCCGCGGCCTGGGATCTGGCAGACGACACGGTTTTCGGCCTTGCACCGTGTGAGCTGGGGGCGCTCTGCGTCCCATCGCGGCCGCTTCGCGTCCAATGCCCCACAAGTACACATGCTCAAAGCGCAATTCAGGTTTATGATGCCAACGGCAGACTAAATCCTCACACGGAGTGCGCAATGCAGACCTTGTACCCGCAGATCAAACCCTACGCCCGGCACGATCTGGCCGTGGAGGCGCCGCATGTGCTGTACGTCGACGAAAGCGGCTCGCCAGAGGGGCTGCCCGTGGTATTCCTGCATGGCGGGCCGGGGGCTGGTTGCGACGCGCAGAGCCGCTGCTATTTCGATCCGAACGTCTACCGCATCGTCACCTTCGACCAGCGCGGTTGCGGTCGCTCGACGCCGCATGCGAGCCTGGAGAACAACACGACCTGGCATCTGGTCGAGGACCTGGAGCGCATCCGCGAGCATCTGGGCATCGAGAAATGGGTGCTCTTCGGTGGCTCCTGGGGCTCCACCCTGGCGCTGGCCTACGCGCAGACCCATCCCGATCGAGTCCTGGGCATGGTCCTGCGCGGCGTCTTCCTCTGCCGGCCCCAGGAAATCCACTGGTTCTACCAGGAAGGCGCCAGTCGCCTGTTTCCTGACTACTGGCAGGACTATATCGCGCCGATCCCCGCGGAGGAGCGTGGCGATCTGGTCAGGGCCTTCCACAAGCGGCTGACCGGCAACGACCAGATCGCCCAGATGCATGCGGCCAAGGCCTGGTCGATCTGGGAGGGCAGGACGGCCACCCTGCGACCCAACCCGCTGGTGGTCGACCGTTTCTCCGATCCGCAGCGTGCCTTGTCGATCGCCTGTATCGAATCGCACTACTTCATGAACAATGCGTTCCTGGAAGAAAACCAGCTGGTCCGGGACATGCACAAGATCGCCCACCTGCCGGGGGTTATCGTGCATGGGCGCTACGATGTCATCTGTCCGCTGGACAACGCCTGGGAACTGCACCAGGCCTGGCCCAACAGCGAATTGAAGGTCATCCGCGACGCCGGGCACGCGGCGTCCGAGCCAGGCATCACCGATGCGCTGGTCCGGGCTGCCGACCAGATGGCCCGTCGTCTGCTCGACCTGCCGCTGGAAGAAGCATGAAGGGGCTGATCCAGCGGGTGAGCAGGGCGCGGGTCGAGGTGGCAGGGCAGACCGTCGGAGCCATCGACCAGGGACTCCTGGCCCTGGTCGCTGTCGAGCCGCAGGACACACCGCAGCATGCCGACAAGCTATTGCACAAGTTGCTCAACTATCGTGTGTTCGGCGATCCGCAAGGTAGGATGAACCTGTCGCTCAAGGACACGGGCGGCGGCCTGCTGCTGGTCTCGCAGTTCACCTTGGCGGCAGACACCCGCAGCGGCATGCGGCCGAGCTTTTCCACGGCCGCCCCGCCTGCCTTGGGCGCCGAGCTGTTCGACTATCTGCTGGCGCAGGCCAGGCAGCTGCATGACCCGGTTCGCAGTGGTCGTTTCGGCGCGGACATGCAGGTTCACCTGGTCAATGATGGCCCTGTAACATTCATGTTACAAATATGAGGCACAAAAGCGCTCCATGGGCGTGAAAAACCTGTCTTTGCGTATTAAATAGTTAGGCCGCACTGATGCGTTGTCAGTCGGCCTGCTGGATAATCGCCTGCTGCCTGGGCCTGCATTCGCAGGTCCGTTTCACTCTGACTCGAGTACCGTCCGGAACCGTTTGGGGAATCATTCCGCCCTTTCGGAGTCCGAACAGTGCTCGCCAACCCGGCATTGGTCGCTGGCCGTTGGTTTCATGATCTGTTTTCGGCGAGGGTTGCTCGTGATTGTAAGTCCCTGTAACGCACCAAGAATCCCCGGCAATCGTCTGCGCAAGGCCCTGGCCGCCGGCGTGGCTCTGGTCGGCCTGTTGAGCGCCGGCCAGCTGTGGGCGTTCAATCTTGATGATGTGGCAGCCAAGGCCAAGGATCTGGCTGGTCAGAAATACGAGGCGCCCAAGAGCAACCTGCCAGCGGTCTTCCGCGACATGAAGTTCGCGGACTATCAGAAGATCCGCTTCCTGCAGGACAAGGCCGAGTGGGCCGGCGACAAGACCCCGTTCAAGCTGTCCTTCTATCACCAGGGCATGCACTTCGATACGCCGGTCAGGATCAACGAGGTCACCGCCACCACGGTCGAGGAAATCAAGTACGACCCGAGCCGTTTCGATTTCGGTGACCTGCAGTTCGATGCCGACGCCACCAAGCAGCTCGGCTATGCGGGCTTCCGTGTGCTGTACCCGATCAACAAGGCGGACAAGCAGGACGAGATCATGACCCTGCTCGGCGCCAGCTATTTCCGCGTGGTCGGCAAGGGGCACGTGTATGGCCTGTCGGCGCGTGGCCTGGCGATCGATACCGCGCTGCCATCGGGCGAGGAGTTCCCTCGCTTCCGCGAGTTCTGGATCGAACGCCCCAAGCCTGAAGACAAGCACCTGGTGATCTACGCGCTGCTCGATTCGCCGCGTTCGACCGGCGCCTACAAATTGATCCTGCGGCCCGGCAGCGACACCATCGTCGACGTCAAGTCGCGGGTGTTCCTGCGCGATCATGTGAGCCGCCTTGGCATCGCCCCGCTGACCAGCATGTTCCTGTTCGGCAGCAACCAGCCCTCCAAGGTGCTCAACTATCGCCCGGCCCTGCATGATTCCGAAGGGCTTTCGATCCATGCCGGCAACGGCGAATGGCTGTGGCGCCCATTGAACAACCCCAGGCACTTGGCCGTGAGCAACTTCAGCGTGGAAAATCCGCGCGGGTTCGGTCTGCTCCAGCGTCAACGTGACTTCAGCCACTTCGAGGACCTGGACGACAACTACCAGAAGCGCCCGAGCGCCTGGATCGAGCCGCGTGGCGACTGGGGCAAAGGTACCGTCGACCTGGTGGAAATCCCCACCGCCGACGAAACCAACGACAACATCGTGGCGTTCTGGAGCCCGGAGAAACTGCCGGAGCCGGGCCAGCCGTTCGAGTACGACTACCGCCTGCACTGGACCATCGACGAGTCGCGGTTCCACTCGCCGGAGCTGGGCTGGGTCAAGAAGACCATGCGCTCGACCGGTGACGTCAAGCAGTCCAACCTGATCCGCCAGCCTGACGGCAGCATCGCCTTCCTGGTCGACTTCGAGGGCCCGGCACTGGCCGCGTTGCCCGAGGATACCCCGCTGCGCAGCCAGGTGAGCGTCGGCGACAATGCCGAGGTGGTCGAGAACAACCTGCGCCACAACCCCGAAACCAAGGGCTGGCGCCTGACCTTGCGACTGAAGGTCAAGGATCCGGCCAAGTCCACCGAAATGCGTGCCGCGCTGTTGCGTGACGTTCCGGTCGAGCCTGCCAAGCAGGTTCAGCCTGCCAGCGCTGGCAAGCAGGACAAGCCTGCCGCCCAGTCTGCCAAGCAGGACAAGGCTGCCAAGCCGACCGAGCAGGCTGCTGCCGAGGCGCCCGCCGTCGAAGAAAAACCGGCCACTACCGAGCAGGTGGTGACCGAGACCTGGAGCTATCAGTTGCCTGCCGATGAGTAACTCAAGCGCAAGGCCAGGATCGCTTGACGAGTACCTGGCCCACCTACCCCTGAGCGACGAGCAGCGTGCCGAGCTGGCCGGCTGCTCCTCGTTCGGCGAACTGCACCAGCGGTTGTCGGGCCAGTCGTGCACCGAGCCCGACGAAGCCGTGCAAGGCTCGGTGGCCACCCGCCTGGCCCTGGACTCGGCTGCCGACCTGGAGGACGCCGAGATGCTTGGCGTCGATGGCAACGGTCGGGTCGGCCTGAAGGTCGCCCCGCCGATCAGGCGCACCCGCATGCTGCCCGAGCCGTGGCGCACCAACGTCCTGGTACGCATCTGGCGGCGCCTGACCGGACGCTCCGTCGCCCCGCAGCCCAAGCTCGACCGCGAGCTTCGCGATCTGCCGGCGGCTCGCTGGCGCTGGGTAGGCTCGATGCGCCGCTACATCCTGCTGGTGCTGATGCTCGGCCAGACCGCCGTGGCCGGCTGGTACATGAAGGGTATCCTGCCGTACCAGGGCTGGTCTTTCGTCGATTTCGACGAGGTGGTGAACCAGCCGCTATGGGATACCGTGGTCCAGGTCTGGCCCTATGCGCTGCAGACGAGCATCCTGATCCTTTTCGGGATTCTCTTCTGCTGGGTATCGGCCGGCTTCTGGACAGCCTTGATGGGGTTCCTCGAACTGCTCACCGGGCGCGACAAGTACCGCATTTCCGGGAGCAGCGCGGGTAACGAGCCGATCGCCGAGCAATCGCGTACCGCGATCGTCATGCCAATCTGCAACGAAGACGTTCCACGGGTGTTCGCCGGCCTGCGCGCCACGTTCGAATCGGTGGCTGCCACGGGCGACCTGGATCGGTTCGACTTCTTCGTGCTCAGCGACACCAACAACCCCGACATCGCCGTCGCCGAGCAGCAGGCCTGGCTCGAAGTCTGCCGCGAGGCCAAGGGTTTCGGCCGGATCTTCTATCGGCGCCGCCGCCGCCGGGTCAAGCGCAAGAGCGGCAACCTGGACGACTTCTGCCGCCGTTGGGGGAGCGACTACAAGTACATGGTCGTGCTCGACGCCGACAGCGTGATGAGTGGCGAATGCCTGACCAGCCTGGTGCGGCTGATGGAAGCCAATCCGGATGCGGGGATCATTCAGACCGCGCCCAAGGCGTCCGGCATGGATACCCTGTATGCGCGTCTGCAGCAGTTCGCCACGCGTGTCTATGGGCCGCTGTTCACCGCTGGCCTGCATTTCTGGCAACTGGGTGAATCGCATTACTGGGGGCATAACGCGATCATTCGCATGAAGCCGTTCATCGAGCATTGTGCCCTCGCGCCGTTGCCGGGCAAGGGCGCCTTCGCCGGCGCGATCCTGTCGCACGACTTCGTCGAGGCCGCGTTGATGAGGCGCGCCGGCTGGGGCGTATGGATCGCCTACGACCTGCCAGGCAGCTACGAAGAACTGCCGCCCAACCTGCTCGACGAACTCAAGCGCGACAGGCGCTGGTGCCATGGCAACCTCATGAACTTCCGGCTGTTCCTGGTCAAGGGCATGCACCCGGTTCATCGCGCCGTGTTCCTGACCGGAGTGATGTCCTATCTGTCGGCGCCGCTGTGGTTCTTCTTCCTGGTGTTGTCCACCGCCTTGCTGGCCACCAACACCTTGATGGAGCCGCAATACTTCATCGAGCCGTTCCAGCTCTATCCGTTGTGGCCGCAATGGCATCCGGAGAAAGCCATTGCTCTGTTCTCCACGACCATCGTGCTGCTGTTCCTGCCCAAGCTGCTGAGCGTGGTGCTGATCTGGGCCAAGGGCGCGACCGAATTCGGCGGGCGGATCAAGGTGACGGTGTCGATGTTGCTGGAGATGCTGTTCTCCATGCTGCTGGCCCCGGTGCGGATGATCTTCCATACGCGCTTCGTGCTGGCTGCGTTCCTCGGCTGGGCGGCCACCTGGAACTCGCCGCAGCGTGATGACGATTCCACGCCATGGAGCGAGGCGGTGCGCCGCCATGGGCCGCAAACCCTGCTCGGCATTGCCTGGGCAGCGCTGGTGGCCTGGCTCAACCCAAGCTTCCTGTGGTGGCTGGCGCCGATCGTCGGTTCGCTGGTGCTGTCGATTCCGGTCTCGGTCATTTCCAGCCGCGTGAATCTCGGCCTGCGTGCCAAGGACGAGAAACTGTTCCTCATTCCCGAGGAGTACGACACGCCCCAGGAGCTGCGAGCCACCGACCACTATGCGCACGAAAACCGCTGGCATGCGATGCGTGACGGCTTCGTCCGCGCCGTGGTCGATCCGCGCCAGAACGCCTTGGCGTGCGCCATGGCCACGGCCCGCCACCGACATGCCGAACCGATCGAGAAACAGCGCGCGGCGAACCTGGCCAAGGCACTGGAAGTCGGGCCTCAGGCACTGGATGCTGCTACACGCCTGGCCCTGCTGAGCGACCCGGTCGCGCTGGCACGTCTGCATGAACGGGTCTGGAGCGAACAGCACCGGGCCTGGATCGACCTGTGGCGGGGTTCGATCGCCAACGATCCGCATTCACCGTTGCTGCCCCTGCATCCGGAAGGCGGTGCGCAACCCGCACTGGCCAGCACCTGACCTGACCGAGCTTGGCCACGACCTGGGGCAATCGCCGTGCCCTGGGTCGCCCAGCCGATCAGCTCGTCGACCACCCATCATCGTTTTTGCCAGACAAAGTCCGTCGCGCCTCTAGGTGAGGAGGCGCGCATGCGTTAGCATCGCTCCCCGAAAATGCCGATCGGTCTGTCAGACCTTGCAGCGGCACATAAGAAGATATGTCTTTCCTGCTAGGGGACCTGGTAATGATCAAGAAATACCTGTCGCGGCTCGTGCTCGGCATGACCGCTCTGCTCGCGGTTTCGGCGGTGCAGGCCGGTGCGATCGATGATGCGGTCAAGCGTGGCACCCTGCGTGTCGGCATGGATCCGACCTACATGCCGTTCCAGATGACCAACAAGCGCGGCGAGATCATCGGCTTCGAAGTGGACATTCTCAAGGCCATGGCCAAGTCCATGGGAGTCAAGCTGGAGACCGTTTCCACGGCCTACGACGGCATCATCCCGGCCCTGCTGACCGACAAGTTCGACATGATCGGCAGCGGCATGACCCTGACCCAGGAACGCAACCTGCGCCTGAACTTCAGCGAACCCTTCATCGTGGTGGGCCAGACGCTGCTGATTCGCAAGGAGCTGGCAGGCGAGATCAAGTCCTACAAGGACCTGAACAACGAGAAGTACCGCATCACTTCCAAGCTGGGTACCACCGGCGAACTGGTGGCCCGCAAGCTGATTGCCAAGGCCAAGTACCACGGCTACGACAACGAGCCCGAAGCGGTGATGGACGTGGTCAACGGCAAGGCCGATGCCTTCGTCTACGATGCGCCCTATAACGTGGTGGCGGTGGACAAGGTCGGTGGCGGCAAGCTGGTGTACCTGGACGAGCCGTTCACTTACGAGCCCCTGGCCTTCGGCCTGAAGAAAGGCGATCACGACAGCCTCAACTTCATCAACAATTTCCTGCACCAGATCAAGCACGACGGCACCTACGATCGTATCCACGACAAGTGGTTCAAGAACAAGGAATGGCTCAAGGAAATG
Organism: Pseudomonas sp. Marseille-QA0332; assembly: GCF_054950175.1. Taxonomy (NCBI): domain Bacteria; kingdom Pseudomonadati; phylum Pseudomonadota; class Gammaproteobacteria; order Pseudomonadales; family Pseudomonadaceae; genus Pseudomonas; species Pseudomonas sp. Marseille-QA0332. Next base: position 3,051,675 of record NZ_CM143106.1, on the reverse strand, counting down.
GAATGAGCTTGGCCTGCTGACCAGTCTTTGAACCCGACGCGCAGGCTGGCCCTGCGCTTTCGCTTTTACGGAACGACCCGAACGTGATCAAACACAACAAGGCCCGGTGGCCCTGGCACGGCCTTACGGCGCTGGTTCTGGTGGGCCTGGCGTTTAGTCTGTACCTGGCCACTTCCATGATTTCCTATGAGTGGCGCTGGAACCGTGTGCCGCAATATTTCCTCTACCAGGCCGAACAAGCCCAGCGCGCCGAAGGCTACGGCACGGTGCAGGACATCGTCGAGCAGGGCGAGCTGGCTCGAGTGACCCTGCGCGATGAGCACGGTGGCGAGCAGACGCTCGAGGTGGCCAAGGACAGCCTGCAAGTGAGCCGCGGCGACGATGTCGCCGAGGGCGACCAGGTTGGTGTCACTCGCAGTTGGACGGCCGGGCCGTTGGCCTGGGGTCTGTGGACCACGCTGTGGATCTCGGTGGTGTCCGGCGCCTTGGGCTTGCTGGTCGGTCTGCTGGCGGGGCTTTGCCGGCTTTCGAACAATCCCACCTTGCGCGACCTGTCGACGGTCTATGTCGAACTGGTGCGCGGCACGCCCCTGCTGGTGCAGATCTTCATCTTCTACTTCTTCATCGGCACGGTGCTGAACCTGTCGCGCGAATTTGCCGGGGTGGCTGCCCTGGCGCTGTTCACCGGGGCCTACGTGGCGGAAATCGTGCGTGCCGGGGTGCAGTCCATCGCCAAGGGCCAGAGCGAAGCCGCGCGCTCGCTGGGACTCAATGCCAGCCAGTCCATGCGCCACGTGATCCTGCCCCAGGCGTTCAAGCGGGTGCTGCCGCCACTGGCAGGGCAGTTCATCAGCCTGGTCAAGGACACCTCGCTGGTTTCGGTGATCGCTATCACCGAGCTGACCAAGAGCGGCCGCGAGGCCATCACGACATCCTTCTCGACCTTCGAGATCTGGTTCTGCGTAGCAGGCTTGTACCTGCTGATCAACCTGCCGCTGTCGCACCTCGCCAGCCGGCTCGAACGGAGACTTGCGCAAAGTGATTGAAGTACGTGACCTGCTGAAAGTCTTCGATACCCGTGGCCATGTGGTGCGCGCCGTGGACAGCGTGACGACGACGGTGGCCAAGGGCGAAGTGGTCGTGGTGCTTGGCCCCTCGGGTTCCGGCAAGTCCACCTTCCTGCGCTGCCTCAATGGCCTCGAGGATTTCGACGCTGGTCATGTGTCGATCAATGGCCTGGCGCTGGATGATCCGAAGACCGACATCAACGCCTACCGTCGCGAAGTCGGCATGGTGTTCCAACATTTCAACCTGTTTCCGCACATGACCGTGCTGGAGAACCTGTGCCTGGCGCAGAAAGTGGTTCGCAAGCGTGGCAAGGCCGAACGCGAGGCCAAGGCACGGATGTTGCTGAAAAAAGTCGGCATTGCCCAGAAAGCCAACGAATATCCATCCCGGCTGTCTGGCGGCCAGCAGCAACGGGTAGCCATCGCGCGCGCCCTGGCCATGGATCCGCAGGTCATGCTCTTCGACGAACCGACCTCGGCCCTCGACCCGGAAATGGTCGGCGAGGTGCTCGATGTCATGAAGACCTTGGCGCAGGAAGGCATGACCATGGTCTGCGTGACCCATGAGATGGGCTTCGCCCGCGAGGTCGCCGATCGCGTGCTGTTCTTCGATCATGGCAAGCTGCTGGAGGATGCCGCCCCCGAAGCGTTCTTCAGCGCCCCCAACGACGCACGGGCCCAGGCTTTCCTGCGTCAGGTGCTTTGAGACGTCGCCCTTGCCCTATGTATATGAGGCAGGAGGGTTCCAGGGCTGCAACGCGACCCAAGAAAAACCAGGCAAGACGGGCTTGCAGGACCATCGGTGGGGTGTTCGCAACGCCGCCGTCGGGGCGCCGAGCCGGCGGCAATGACCCGCAAGGTGGGCCAGAGCTGCGACGGGCAACGAAGCGGTTCACGGATGGATGCGTGCTACGCTCTGTCTTGCCGCTAAAAAAGCCGGGCAAGAAGCGCAGTGACCGCCGTCTCGACGCGCAGGATGCGCTCCCCCAACTGAACCGGTTGCAGGCCGGCCCTGCTCAGCAGGTCGATCTCATAGGGAATCCAGCCGCCCTCCGGGCCGATGGCCAGGGTCACGGCCGAAGCGACCGCGCGCGGGCAGGCAGGGTAAGGACCGGGGTGACCGACCAAGCCGAGGGTACCGTCGGCGATGGCCGGCAAACGATCCTCGACGAACGGCTTGAAGCGTTTTTCGATGAGCACTTCGGGCAGCACCGTATCGCGGGCCTGTTCGAGCCCCAGGACAAGGTTCTCGCGAATCGCCGCGGGATCGAGGAAGGGGGTTTGCCAAAAGCTTTTTTCTACCCGGTAGCTGTTGACCAGGACCAGCCTCGGTACACCCAGGGTCGCCACGCTCTGGAAAACCCTGCGCAGCATCTTCGGGCGGGGCAGGGCCAATACCAAGGTCAGCGGCAATTTGGCCGGAGGCGCCTGCTCGAAGCCGACCTCGAGCTCGGCTTCGTGCCCTTCCAGGCGGACTACCCGCGCCTGGCCCATGGCGCCCCCCAGCCGGCCCACGCGCAGGTGGTCACCAACGGCGACCCGATGGATCTGCTGCATGTGGATGAAGCGTCGGTCGGCCAGGACCACGCGATCGGCCGCGATGAAGTCGGTGTCCTCGAGCAGCAGCAGGTTCACGGCTGGGTCGCTGGCGGTTGGTCATCGGGGTTGTCGGTGGCGTCGCGTTCCGCGCTGCGCTTGCGGATCAGGCTGCCGCACAGCACGCCGACCTCGAACAGCAACCACATCGGCACCGCCAGCAGAGTCTGGGAGAAGATGTCCGGTGGTGTCAGCACCATCCCGACCACGAAGCAGCCGATGATCACATAGGGCCGGACCTTCTTGAGGTACTGCACGTCGACCACGCCGATCCATACCAGCAGCACCACGGCCACCGGTATCTCGAACGCCACGCCGAAGGCGAAGAACAGCGTCATGACGAAGTCCAGGTAGCTGGATATGTCCGTCATCATCGAAACGCCCTCGGGTGTCGCCGCGGCGAAGAAGCCGAAGATCAGCGGGAACACCAAGAAATAAGCGAAAGCCATGCCGGCGTAGAACAGGATGATGCTCGACACCAGCAACGGGATGGCAATGCGCTTCTCGTGACGATACAGGCCCGGCGCGATGAACCCCCAGACCTGCTGCAGGATGAACGGCACGGCCAGGAACAGCGAGACGGTCATGGTCAGCTTGAACGGCGTCAGGAACGGCGAGGCCACGTCGGTGGCGATCATCGTGGCGTTGGCCGGCAGGTGCGCGCGCAGGGGCGCCGAGACCAGGGTGTAGATCTGCTGGGCGAACGAGAACAGCCCGGCAAAGATCAGAAGGATGGCGGCAACGCAGCGCAGCAGGCGTGTGCGCAATTCGGTCAGGTGCGATACCAGCGGCATCGGCTGGTCATGTTCCGGAGTTTCGCTCATGGGTTCTTGGGCGGCTCTGAAGGTTTCGGCAAGTCGGGTTGCGCGCCGCTCTTGGCCGCGACTTCGTTCGCGTCGGCCGTAGGCGCAGTGATCGCTGGAGCAACCGCGGCAGGATCAGGATCCGCTTGCGTGGCGGCGCTCGCCGGTGCCGACGAAGCCGTCTTCGGGTCGAGGATGCGCCGCGCTTCCTGCTCCATCGACAGGATGTGCTCGTTATGCAGCTGACGGCGGATATCATCGGCGCCGATCTCGCGCTCGACCTCCATGCGGATGCTGTTGAAGCTGCGCTTGAGCCGACCGATCCACAGCCCGGCGGTGCGTGCCGCGCCAGGCAGGCGCTCAGGACCCAGCACGAGCAAGGCCACCAGGCTGACGAGCAGAAGCTCGCTGAAGCTGATCCCGAACATGGGTCAGTCTTTCCGTTGCGTTTCTTGTGCTGGCCTTGCCTGGCCATCGAAGGTGTTGGGCTGGTTCAGTGGCGCGCTATCGTGGGGCTGGACCGGTTGCACAGGTGTCACCGGCGGCGGAGTCTGCTCGGTGGGCTTGTGCTCTTCGTCGTTCATCGCCTTGCGAAAGCCCTTGATCGACTCGCCCAGGTCGCTGCCAAAGTTCTTCAGCTTCTTGGTGCCGAATACCAGCACCACGACCACCAGCAGGACGATCCAGTGTTTCCAGTCAAAAATACCCATGGGGTTCTCCTAGTTCCTTGATCAGGCGGAAGGTTGCCGAGCGGCTTTCTCGGCATGCCCGGAAAGACCGAAGCGTCGTTCGAGTTCGTCGAGCACGGCTTGCGGATGCTGACCCAGCGCGCTGAGCATGACCAGACTGTGGAACCACAGGTCGGCCGTCTCGTAGATGACGTCGCTGCAGTCCCTGCTGATGGCGGCATCCTTGGCGGCGATGATGGTTTCGACCGCTTCCTCGCCGACTTTCTCCAATATCTTGTTGAGCCCCTTGTGATGCAGGCTGGCCACGTAGGAGCTGTCAGGCGCCGCGTGCTTGCGGGCTTCGAGTACTTCGGCGAGGCGGCTCAGGGTGTCGTTCATGTCAGTGTCCTGCGCTGTAGATGGCATCGGGATCCTTGAGGACCGGATCGACGGTCTTCCACCGGCCCTCCTCGAAGACCCGGTAGAAGCAGCTTTCGCGGCCCGTATGGCAAGCGATCTGGCCGAGCTGCTCGACCATCAGGATGATCACGTCGGCATCGCAGTCCAGGCGCATTTCATGCAGCTTCTGCACGTGCCCCGATTCCTCGCCCTTGCGCCACAGCTTGCCACGCGAGCGTGACCAGTAGATGGCACGTCGTTCGGCAGCGGTGAGGGCCAGGGACTCACGGTTCATCCAGGCCATCATCAAGACGCGCCCGGTCTTGTGATCCTGGGCGATGACAGGCACCAGGCCATCGCTGTTCCATCTGATCTCGTCCAGCCAGTCTTTCATCATCGACTCCAAAGCCGGGCCCGTTCCTGTACCGGCCCCTGCTGCTAGTTTGCCAGCCGGGGACCCGACTGGCTATCGGCGAACGATGAGATAGAGCCCGCCGGCAAGCATCAGCCAGGCTGGCCAGGCGGCCGGCGCGGCAAGACTCGCCGCGCTCGCCGCCAGGGTAGCACCGCCGCCGAGCAGGCCGGCACCGAGCAGGCGTAGCGGCCAGCGCTCGTCGTCGCGCTGGCGTGGCATCTTCGGATCGTGCAGGTGTGGTTGCGACAGGCGCTCGAGCAGGTCGCGGGTCATGTCGGCCAGGTGCGGCAGCTGCTCGACCTGGCTTTGCAGGTTGCCAAGCACGGCCTTGGGGCTGTAACGCTCGCGCATCCAGCGTTCCAGATAGGGCTTGGCAGTGGTCCAGAGGTCCAGGTCAGGATACAACTGTCGACCCAGACCCTCGATGTTCAGCAAGGTCTTCTGCAGCAGTACCAGCTGTGGCTGGACTTCCATGTTGAAGCGCCGGGCGGTCTCGAACAGGCGCATCAGTACCTGGCCGAAGGAAATGTCCTTGAGCGGTTTTTCGAAGATCGGCTCGCACACGGTGCGGATCGCCGCCTCGAACTCGTTCAGCTTGGTCTGCGCCGGCACCCAGCCCGAATCAATGTGCAACTGGGCGACCCGGCGATAGTCGCGCTTGAAGAAGGCGAACAGGTTGCGTGCCAGGTAATCCTGGTCTTGCGGCGTCAGGCTGCCGACGATGCCACAGTCGATGGCGATGTACTGGGGGCTCCAGGGCTTGACGTTGCTGACGAAGATATTGCCCGGATGCATGTCGGCATGGAAGAAGCTGTCACGGAACACCTGGGTGAAGAAGATCTCCACTCCGCGCTCGGCCAGCAGCTTCATGTCGGTGCGCTGGTCGGCCAAAGTCGCCAGGTCGGTCACCGGCACGCCATAGATCCGCTCCATCACCAGCACCTTCGGACGACACCAGTCCCAGTACACCTGGGGCACGTACATCAGCTCCGAGCCTTCGAAGTTGCGGCGCAGCTGGCTGGCGTTGGCGGCCTCGCGCAGCAGGTCGAGTTCGTCGTAGATGGTCTTGGCGTAGTCGCCGACCACTTCCACCGGATGCAGGCGGCGCGCATCGGCCGAGACACGCTCGGCGCCCCTGGCGATCAGGAACAGCCAGGCCAGGTCCTGGGCAATGATCGGCTTGAGCCCGGGCCGCACCACCTTGACCACCACTTCCTCGCCGCTCTTGAGCCGCGCGGCATGGACCTGGGCCACCGATGCCGAAGCCAGGGGCTCGACGTCGAAGCGGCTGAAGACTTCGCCAATGCTGGCGCCCAGCTGGGCTTCGATCAGCGCCATGGCCTTGCGTGGGTCGAACGGCGGGACCCGATCCTGCAGCAGCATCAGTTCGTCGGCCACGTCGGCCGGCAACAGGTCGCGGCGAGTGGACAGCAACTGGCCGAACTTGATGAAGATCGGCCCCAGTTCCTGCAGCGCCATGCGCAGGCGCGCGCCACGGTTGTGCGCCGGTGGCTTGCGCGGCAGCCAGCGCCACGGCATGAACAGGCGCAGGCTCTTCAGCCACCAGGGCAGGGGCAGGTCGAACAGCAGGTCGTCGAGGCGATGGCGGATCACGACGCGCTGGATGCGCAACAGACGGCGGACGGCAAGCAGCTTCATGCGTTATCGCTGGTATCAAGGGATCGGGCGAGGCGCGCGATGCGTGCCTCGAGGCGTTCAAGGTCGAGCTTCAGGACGTCCAGTTCGGCAAAGGCCGCTTCGGCCTCGCGTTGACCTACCAGCGAGCGGGATTCCTCGGCCAGATAATCGGACAGGTTCCGGCCCAGGCGCGCGAGCCCGTCACGGGTCCAGCGCGAGCGCAGGCGCACATGGCCGGCCAGCAAGGCGGTGGCTACCGGCCCGAGCCAGCGCGCAAGCTCATGCTCCCAGTCCAGCTCGAGGTCCTGCAGGATCCCGAACAGGTCCAGCAGCGCGGCGCTGTCTCCATGCAGCTGGACCTGCGGGCCATGCAGCACGGCGGTCTTGTCCTCGGCCAGCGCCAGCTGGACCAGGCTGCCGGCGGGAGCGCTCAGGGTGCAGTCGACCTCGCCTTCCCAATGCCCGGCGAGCATCAGGCCCTCTTCATCGGGCAGGATGAACAGTCGCATGGCCGGCTGGCGGCAGTCGATGGCGATCACCTTGCCCTCGAGCCTGGCCAGGCGCGGCAGGGCCGTGCTGTCCAGGCGCAGAACACGGTTCAGACCCCGCTCGACGCTGGCGAGAACACCGGCCATGAACATCAGGGCTTGATTCCTCTGTGCAGGGCGACGATGCCGCTGGTCATGTTGTGGTAGGTGACACGATCGAACCCGGCCGCGGTCATCATCGACTTGAGGGTTTCCTGGTCCGGATGCATGCGGATCGACTCCGCCAGGTAGCGATAGCTGTCCGAATCATTGGTGATCAGCTTGCCAGCCAGGGGCATGAAGGCGAAGGAATAAGCGTCGTAGGCCTTGGACATCAGCTTGTTGGTGGGCTTGGAGAACTCCAGCACCAGCAGCCGGCCGCCAGGCTTGAGCACGCGCAACATCGAGCGCAGGGCCTCTTCCTTGTGGGTCACGTTGCGCAGGCCGAAGGCGATGGTCACGCAGTCGAAGTGATTGTCCGGGAAAGGCAGCTTCTCGGCATCGGCCTGGACGAACTCGATGTTCCCGGCGACCCCACGGTCGAGCAGGCGATCCCGGCCAACCTTGAGCATCGATGCGTTGATATCCGCCAGCACTACCTGGCCGGTCGGGCCGACCAGGCGCGAGAACTTCGCCGCCAGGTCGCCGGTGCCACCAGCGATGTCGAGCACGCGATTGCCGGTGCGCACGCCCGACAGCTCGATGGTGAAACGCTTCCACAGACGATGCATGCCGCCGGACAGGACATCGTTCATCAGGTCGTACTTGGCGGCGACCGAATGGAAGACCTCGGCGACCTTGGCCGCCTTCTGGCTTTCCGGCACGTTCTGGTAGCCGAAGTGGGTCGTGGGTTCGGCGTGTTCGCCTTTGCGCTGGTCGTTCATATCGCTTCACCGGGGAAAAATTATCGCCATTCTAGGGTGAACCGGCCGATTTGTCTTGGCGGGGTGTACCGGTAGGCGGGGGCAGGCATAATGCCAAGCATGTCTTCATCTTCAGGAACACCTGCATGACTCAGATCAGTGTCGAACGTAAACATTCCCTCGGCCGCGAGGCCGCCCGCGCCAAGGCCGAGGCGCTGGTGGAGAAGCTCACCAGCAAGTATGACCTGGCGGCGCGCTGGGAAGGCGACCGCGTCGACATCTCGCGCAGCGGTGCCAATGGCAGCGTCTTCATCGGCGACGACAGCATCCGTATCGACCTCAAGCTCGGCATGATGCTGTCGATGATGAGCGGTGCCATCAAGAGCGAGATCGAGCGGGCCGTGGACAAGGCCCTGGCCTGACCTCACCACCCACAAGCCACAAGCAGCTTGCAGTCCTGGCTACCCGAGAAACCGCATGACGATCGGCGCGATGGTCTCGACCCGAGTGATCAGGAACAGATGGCCGTCGTCGATCACATGCAGCTGGGCATTGGGAATCCGCCACGCCAGCAGGCGCATGTTGATCAATGGAATCAGCGGGTCGTCGTCGCCTGCCAGCAGCAGCGTCGGTTGCCGGAGCTTGTGCAGCCAGTGCACGCTGGTCCAGCCAAGGCCGGCGAACAGCTGCCAGTAGTAACCGGTCTTGTCGCTAGAGCGGGCCGTGGCGGCATGCTGCAAGGCCAGCTCCGGGTTGCGACGGAAGCTGCCGCCATAGATCACGGGCGCAATGCGGGTCACATCGGCAGGCTGCCGATACCGTCGCGGACTGGCCATCATCCACAGGACCTTGGGCTTGCCGGGCACCATCGCGGCACCAGCGCCGGTAGCCGCCAGTATCAGCCTTCTGCAGCGTTCGGGATAATCGTGGGCGAACTGCTGCGCCAGCCCTCCGCCCCACGATACGCCCAGGGCGTCGACCTGCCCGTAGTCCAGGCAGTCGAGCATGCGCGTGGTCAATTTCGCCAGGCCGGAGAACCGATGGGGTCGCGCGGGGGTCGATGAGCCACCCACGCCAGGAGCGTCGAAGGCGATGACCTCGAGGTCCGGGTCGAGTGCCTCGATGAACGGAAAGAGCAACTCCAGGTTGGCGCCAATGCCATTGAAGATCAGCAGGGGTGTCAGGTGCGGCTTGCCGGGGCGGACAGCGGTACGGATGGACTGGTTGCCCAGCTCGACTGTCCTGAAGATGTACGGTTGCGACATGCACAAGACTCTTTGGTTGAGAGGTGTCCCGCCCCACCGGCGGGCGCCAGGGTTGGCCTGGGCTTTGTACGAAAAGTGCCTGCGCGACGATCAGGCTACGTTGAAAACAGGCTCGGAATGCTCATTTACAACCAGCAAACTTCGCTTGCTCGACTGTTTTCGCCTTGCCTGATCGCCGCTCGGCGACTTTCCGTACAAAGCCTAGCGTTCGTGTACATAGGTGCCTGGGGCTGGTTCGACGGCCGGATAGGCACGATTGCCCAGGCGCGCCGGAGCCTTCTTCATCCGGCCGGCGCGCTCGGCCAGCCAGCCCTGCCAGTGCAGCCACCAGGAGTCGGCATGCTTGATGGCGGTCTCCTGCCAGGCCAGCGGGTCATCCAGTCGCTCGCTGCTGGTCATGAAGCGTGCCTTGGGATTGCCGGGCGGATTGATGATGCTCTGGATGTGTCCGCTGGTGGACAGCACGAACTCGATCTTGCCGCCGAACAAGTGGGCCGAGCGGTAGCACGATTGCCATGGGGTGATGTGGTCGGCGCTTCCAGCGACGCTGTAGATGTCGCAACGGACCTGCCCGAGGTCGATGGGCGTGCCGCAGACCTCCAGGGCACCGGGGCGCGGCAGCGGATTGTCCCTGAACATGTCGATCAGGTCGCCATGGAAGGCCGCTGGCAGACGGGTAGTATCGTTGTTCCAGAACAGGATATCGAAGACCGGCGGATCGTTGCCCAGCAGATAGTTGTTGACCCAGTAGTTCCAGACCAGATCGTTGGGGCGCATCCAGGCGAATACCCTGGCCATTTCGCTGCCTTCGAGCACGCCGGCCTGGAAGGAGTGGCGCTTGGCCGCCTCCAGGGTCTGCTCGTCGACGAACAGCGCGAGCTGGTTGTCCAGCGTCGCATCCAGCACGCTGACCAGCAAGGTGAGGGTGTTGACCTTGGCTTCACCCAGGGCGGCATAGTGACCGACCAGCGCCGCGCAGGTGATGCCGCCCGAGCAGGCGCCGAGCATGTTCAGGTCCTTGCTGCCGGTGATGGCCAGCACCACGTCGACGGCTTCCTTGAGTGCCTCGGCGTAGGTCGACAGGCCCCAGTCGCGCTGTGCCTTGGTCGGATTGCGCCAGCTGACCATGAACGTCTGCTGACTGGAGCGAAGGCAAAAGCGCATCACGCTCTTCTCTGGCGTCAGGTCGAACACGTAGAACTTGTTGATCTGCGGTGGCACGACCAGCAATGGCCGGGCATGCACCCGTTCGGTGACGGGCCGGTACTGGATCAGCTCCAGCACCTCGTTGCGGTAGACCACGGCCCCTTCGCTGGTGGCCAGGGTCTTGCCGACCTGGAAGGCGTCCATGTTGATCTGGCTGGGCATGCCGCCGTTGTTGACCAGGTCCTTGGCCAGGTTGCCCAGGCCATCGAGCAGGCTCTTGCCGCCGGTTTCGAAAAAGCGCTTGAGCGCGGCCGGGTTGGCCATGGAGTTGGTCGGCGCCATGGCCTCGGTCATCAGGTTTATGACGAAGTGGCCACGGTCGATGTCCCGCGGATCCAGGCCGCTGTCGTCCAGCCAGTCGTGCAACTCCTTGCGCCAGGCGAGGTAAGCCTGCAGGTAGCGCCGATAGAGCGGGTTCTGGCTCCACGTCGGATCGTTGAAGCGGCGATCGTCGCTGTCCGGCCGCAGGCTGGACGTGCCAAGCAGCACGTTCTTCAGCTCCAGGCCCAGATGGGCGGCATGGCGGGCGCTGTGCAACGGTTGACGTACTGCCTGGCGCACTATCGTGCGCGCCGTGGACAACAGGTTCCTGGCCCGAAGGCCGACCACCGGAGCAAGGCCCAGAGGGTTCTTCGATGCCTGTCGCTGCACCTCATCGTCTTTCTTGCCACTCATCTACGACGCTCCGTTGTCTGGGCAGGGGATGGACAGCAAGCGCCGACGCACGGCCCCATCCATGCGGGCGGAGAAACTGGCCAGGCTACATGGGCGCCCGACAGGCTAGAGCATCAGCTTGACCACCGACTCGGACGGGTCACGCGAACGGCCGGCCTTGTGCAGCTCGTCGAGGTATTCGCTCCACAACTGATCCTGGCGCAGGCACAGCTGCTCGAGGTACTCCCAGGTGAACAAGCCGCTGTCATGTCCATCATCGAAGGTCAGCTTCAATGCATACTGGCCAGCCGGCTCCAGCCCTGTCAGGCCGACCCCCAGCTTGCCGTATTGCAGGACCGGATTGCCATGGCCCTGGACCTCGGCGGACGGAGAATGCACCCGAAGGAATTCCGCAGGCAGATGATAGACCTCGTCCGGAGCATAGGTCAGGCTCAAGGTCTTGGTGGCTTTGTGCAGGTTGATCGCGGTGGGCAATCTCGGCATGACGGGCTCCTCGGCTTAAAGGTCCAGCCTCAAGCTGCAAGCTTCAAGCGGCAAGCTGGTCGAGCTGATCCATGCATCGAGCATTGGCTCGAAGTGAGTGAGGAGTGTGCGACAGCAAGCCGCAAGCCGCAAGCTTCAAGCTGGCCGAGGTGGCTCGTGCATCGAGCACCGGTTCGCATCAGTCTGAGTGTGGACAGCCAGCGCAAGCGCCCGACTTGCTCCTCAAGCGACAAGCCGACACAGGTCGGCTTGTCCCTTGCAGCTAATCAGAGAATGTAGCGAGACAGGTCTTCGTTCTGTGCCAGTTCGCCCAGGTGGCTGTTGACGTATTCGGCGTCGATGCGGATCGGCGCTTCGTCATGGGCGCTGGCCAGGTCGCCAGCACTGAACGATACCTCTTCGAGCAGGCGCTCGAGCAAGGTGTGCAGGCGACGGGCACCGATGTTCTCGGTCTTTTCGTTGACCTGATAGGCGATTTCGGCCAGGCGCTTGATGCCTTCGGCGGCGAACTCGATGTGCAAGCCTTCGGTCTTGAGCAGTTCGCGGTACTGCTCGGTCAACGAAGCATGTGGCTCCTGGAGGATCCGTTCGAAATCCTGCGGAGTCAGGGCCTTGAGCTCGACGCGGATCGGCAGGCGGCCTTGCAGCTCGGGCACCAGATCGCTGGGCTTGCTCAAGTGGAAGGCGCCGGAAGCGATGAAGAGAATATGGTCGGTCTTGACCATGCCCAGCTTGGTGTTGACCGTGCAGCCTTCGATCAGCGGCAGCAGGTCGCGCTGGACACCCTCGCGGGAAACGTCGGCGCCGCCCACATTGCCGCGCTTGGCGACCTTGTCGATTTCATCGATGAACACGATGCCGTGCTGCTCGACCGCCTCGAGCGCCTTGGCCTTGAGTTCGTCCTCGTTGACCAGGCGGCTGGCCTCCTCGTCGCGGACCATCTTCAGCGCTTCCTTGACCTTGAGCTTGCGCGTCTTGCGCTTGCCCTTGCCCATGTTGGCGAAGAGGCTCTGCAACTGGTTGGTCATCTCTTCCATGCCAGGTGGCGCGGCGATTTCGACGCCTACCGCGTCGGCGACATCGATTTCGATCTCCTTGTCGTCCAGTTGCCCTTCACGCAGGCGCTTGCGGAACAGCTGGCGGGTATTGGAGTCGCTGCTGGTGCTCGCGGCTTCCTCGGCGAAGTTGGTGACCCGCGCCTGGGGCAGCAAGGCATCGAGAATCCGGTCCTCGGCCGCATCCTCGGCGCGATGGCGCACCCGGATGATTTCCTGCTCGCGCAGCATCTTCAGCGCGGCATCGGCCAGGTCGCGGATGATCGATTCGACATCGCGACCCACATAGCCGACTTCGGTGAACTTGGTCGCCTCGACCTTGAGGAAGGGGGCATTGGCCAGCTTGGCCAGACGCCGGGCGATCTCGGTTTTGCCGACACCGGTGGGGCCGATCATCAGGATGTTCTTGGGGGTGACTTCGCTACGCAGCTCGACCGGCAGCTGCATGCGCCGCCAACGATTGCGCAGGGCGATGGCCACGGCGCGCTTGGCGTCGTCCTGGCCGATGATATGGCGATTGAGTTCGTGGACGATCTCGCGGGGGGTCATGGACATGATGTGTCTGGTCCTGAAACAGGGTGAGTCAGCGTGGAAAAGCCCGGCCGCCAGGGCCGGGCGCCAGAACAGCTGATCACTCGGCCAGGTCCTGCTCCTCGATGGTCAGGTTGTGGTTGGTGAACACGCAGATGTCACCGGCGATGCTCAAGGCGGTTTCGGCGATCTCTCGAGCCGAAAGGTCGGTCTTGTTCAGCAACGCGCGGGCCGCGGCCTGGGCGAAGGCGCCACCGGAACCCATGGCGATCAGCCCGTCCTCGGGCTCGACCACATCGCCATTGCCGGTAATGATCAGCGAGGCGTCCTTGTTGGCGACCGCCAGCATGGCTTCCAGGCGGCTCAGGGAACGGTCGGTACGCCAGTCCTTGGCCAGCTCCACGGCGGCGCGGACCAAATGGCCCTGGTGTTTCTCCAGCTGACCTTCGAATCGCTCGAACAGCGTGAAGGCATCGGCGGTGGCACCAGCGAAGCCGGCGATGACCTGGCCGTGGTACAGGCGACGGACTTTCTTGGCGTTGCCTTTCATTACGGTATTGCCGAGGGAAACCTGGCCGTCGCCACCCATGACGACTTTGCCGTGGCGGCGAACTGAAACGATGGTAGTCAAGGGGGAGTCTCCACGCAGCGGGGCGAAAATGCCTGATGCAGACTCATATGGGGGAGGGGGGCGGGCTTTTCAAGCCGCAAGCCGCAGGCCGCAGGCGACAAGCTGATCGTGTCGATCTTGCCAAGGACGCTGGTCTGGCAGACGGAGTCGCTTGCAAAGGCGACTCGGTCTGCTTTGGCTTGCAAGCTGCGCCCCTCAGCCCGGTTCGTGACAGATCCGCCCGTCGACCAGGGTGTAGCGTACGGCACCGGGCAGGCAGTGGCCGATGAACGGACAATTCTGGCCCTTGGAATACCAATGCTCGCCGGCCAGGGTCGAGGCGCCTGGGTCGAACAGCACCAGGTCGGCGGCCCCGCCGACCTTGAGTTCACCGACCGGTAGGCGCATGGCCTGGGCCGGGCCGCTGCTCAGGCGAGCCAGTAGCGTCGGCAGGTCGAGCAGGCCATCCTCGACCAGGGTCATGGCCAGCGGCAACAGCAGTTCGACACTGCTGATACCCGGTTCGGTGGCGCCGAAGGGGGCCAGCTTGGCGTCGCGCTCGTGCGGCTGGTGATGGCTGGAAATGGCCTGGATCACCCCGGACTTCACCGCTTCGCGCAGACCGTCGCGGTCGGCTGCGGTTCGCAGTGGCGGCTGGACGTGGTACAGGCTGGAAAAATCACGCAGGGCTTCGTCGGTCAGGATCAGCTGGTAAAGCGCGACGTCGGCGGTCACTGGCAGGCCCATGGCCTGCGCCTGGGCAATCAGACGAGCGCCACGGGCGCTGGTGATCTGCGTGAAGTGCGCCCTGGCGCCGGTCTGTTCGACCAGCAGCAGGTTGCGGGCCAGCGCCACGGTCTCGGCGGTCTCGGGGATGCCGGGCAGGCCGAGGAAGCTGGCCATGGGGCCTTCGTGGGCCAGGCCGCCTTGGGCCAGGTCACGATCCTGGGAGTGGAATACCACGGTCAGGTCGAAGGTGGCTGCATATTCGAGCGCGCGCGCCAAGGTACGGTTGTTGGCCACGCCAGCCAGCCCGTTGCCGAAGGCCACGCAGCCGGTATCGCGCAAGGCGACCAGTTCGGCCAGTTGTTCGCCCTCCAGTCCCTTGGTCAAGGCGCCGATCGGGAACACCTTGCTGTTGCCGGCGTCGCGCGCCTTGTCCAGGATCAGCTCGGTGACCGCCGAGGTATCCAGCACCGGACGGGTCTGCGGTGGGCAGCACAGGCTGGTGACGCCACCGGCCACGGCGGCGCGGGTTTCGCTGGCGATGTTGCCCTTGCGGCTGTAGCCAGGCTCGCGCAGGGCAACGCCAAGGTCGACCAGGCCGGGCGCGGCGACCAGGCCGGCGGCCTGGATCGTGCGGCTGGCCTGGAAGCCAGCAGGCGCGGCGCCGAAGGCGATCAGCCTGCCCTCGGCCAGGTGCAGGTCGCTGACCTGGTCGAGACCGCTGTTGGGATCGATGACCCGTGCACCGAGAATGCTGATGCTCACAGGGCGTTCTCCTGATCGATTTGACGTTGTGCGTTCTGTCCGCTCATGGCCATGGACAACACGGCCATGCGCACGGCGATGCCATAGGTGACCTGGTTGAGGATCACCGACTGGGCGCCGTCGGCGACCGCCGACTCGATCTCCACGCCCCGGTTGATCGGCCCCGGATGCATGACGATGGCGTCCGGCTTGGCGCCGGCCAGACGCGCGGTGGTCAAGCCGAACAGGCGATAGAATTCGCCCTCGCTAGGCAGCAGGCCGCCTGCCATGCGTTCGCGCTGCAGGCGCAGCATGATCACCACGTCCACGTCCCTGAGGCCTTCGCAAAGGTCCGTGTAGACCTTCACGCCGTATTGCTCGATGCCGACCGGCAGCAGCGTCTTCGGGCCGATCACCCGGATGTCCGGACAGCCCAGGGTCTTGAGGGCCAGCATGTTGGAGCGGGCTACCCGCGAATGCAGGATGTCGCCGACGATCGCCACGGACAGGTTCTCGAAACCGCCCTTATGGCGACGGATCGTCAGCATGTCGAGCATGCCCTGGGTCGGATGCGCATGGCGGCCATCACCGCCATTGATCACCGCGACCTCGGGGCAGACGTGCTCGGCGATGAAATGCGCGGCCCCGGAGTCGGAATGGCGTACGACGAACATGTCGGCGGCCATGGCCTCGAGGTTGCGCAGGGTGTCGAAGAGCGTCTCGCCCTTGCTGGTCGAGGAGGTCGATACGTTCAAGGTGAGCACGTCGGCCGACAGCCGCTGGGCGGCCAGCTCGAAGGTGGTACGGGTGCGCGTGGAGTTTTCGAAGAACACGTTGCAGACGGTCTTGCCGCGCAGCAAGGGGACTTTCTTGACCGCGCGGGCGCCGACTTCGAGGAACGAGTCGGCTGTGTCGAGGATTTCGGTGAGTAGCTCACGGGGCAGGCCGTCAAGCGAAAGGAAATGGCGCAGCTGGCCCTGGTCATTGAGCTGCAGCGGGCGCTTGGCGTCGGTTGGCGTCATCGCGGGGGGACTCTCAAAGGGCTGGTGCGCAAGCAAGGTTCTGGCGCTCGAGAACGAGCGGTGCGGGTCCGGACAATTTTACCCGTTCGTTGGCCGCCAATGACAGCGTGGCGCCAAGCACGTTGGGGCGGATCGGCAGTTCGCCTGCGTCCAGGTCGAGCAGGCAGACCAGGGTCACGCTTGCCGGACGCCCGTAGTCGAACAGTTCGTTGAGGGCAGCGCGGATGGTCCGCCCACTCATCAGCACATCGTCCACCAGCACCAGGTGCTGGCCTTCGACCTCGAACGGCAGCTCCGAAGGACGGACCTGCGGGTGCAGGCCGTTCTGGCTGAAGTCGTCCCGATAGAACGACACGTCCAAGGTACCCAGCGGGCTGCTGTCATGCATCTGCGCCTGCAGTGCCTGGGCCACCCAGACGCCACCGGTGCGAATACCGATGAAGCGCGGGGCGCTGATGGAACGGCGCGCCAGGTGCGCGCGCAGGTCGACGGCCATCTGCCGAATCAGCTCGGCGGGGTTGGGTAGGCTCATGCTTGCTCCTCAAGAAACCAGGGTATACCCGGCCTGGACCGGGTGGTCAGGTCACGTCCCGGCGTTGGCCTCCAGCCAGCCTTGCAGGAGCAGGGCGGCGGCCAGGGCGTCGACCGGGTTGTCACGGTAGCTGCCGCGCTGGCCACCCTGGGCCAGGCGCTGGCCCTTGGCCTCGAATGTGGTCAGGCGCTCGTCATGGGTATGCACGGGCAGGTTGAAGCGCCCGTGCAGGCGACGGGCGAACCTTTCGGCCCGGGCACTCATCTCGCTGGGGGTGCCGTCCATGTTCAGGGGCAGGCCAACCACCAGGGCATCGGGTTGCCATTCCTTGACAAGCTTTTCCACCTGCGACCAATCCGGCACGCCATTCTGCGCCTTCAGCGTACAGAGTTCACGGGCCTGGCCGGTGATGACCTGGCCAACGGCCACGCCGATCTGCTTGCTGCCATAGTCGAAGCCCAGCAACAGACGCACTTCAGCCATCAGGCGTGCCCCGCCTGGCTGGTCAGCAGGCTGAGGTTGATACCCAGGCTGGCCGCGGCCGCCTCCAGGCGCAGTTCGCTGGCGGTGTCGAAGAGAATGCGCGGGTCGAACGGGCAAGTGAGCCAGGCGTTGTCGGCGACTTCGGCCTCGAGCTGGCCAGCTTCCCAGCCGGCATAGCCGAGCGTGATCAGGCTCTGGCGCGGGCCCACGCCATCGGCGATGGCGAACAGCACATCCTGGGAGGTCGACAACGACAGCCCCTGCAGCTCGATGGTCGCCTGGTAGCTGATATCGTCGCTGTGCAAGACGAAGCCACGCTCGATCTGCACCGGTCCCCCCATGTAGACCGGGACCTGCACACTGCTCGGCGTCGGTTCCTGGTCCGGTCGCAGCTGTTCGAGGATGTCCGCCAGGCTGATGTCCTGTGGACGATTGACGATCAGCCCCATGGCACCATTGGCATTGTGCTCGAGGACATAGGTCAGGGTCTGGGCAAAGTTCGGATCGCTCATGTGCGGCATGGCGATCAGGAACTGATGCTTGAGGTAGCTGGGGGCGAAGGTTTTCATGGTTGATAGTGTGGCTTCAGGGGGCTTCAGCTGCAAGCTACAAGCTGATCTTGTCGATCTTGCCAATGACGCAGGTTTGGGAGATGAAGTCGCTTGCCAGGCGACTCGGTCCGCTTCGACTTGCAGCTCAGTTGCTGGACAGACGGTCGCCGCGGGCGAAGCGCCAGGTGCGGATGATCTCGAGCCGGTCGAACTCGGCCAGGTCTCCCGTGAACGGGGCGAACGGCGCGGCCAGGCGGACGATGCGCTGAGCGGCCTGGTCGAGGATCGCACTGCCGGAGGACTCCAGTACCAGCACCTCGTACAACGACCCGTCGCGGTTGATCGATACCATCATTCGCAGGCTGCCATAGATCTGCTGACGGCGCGCTTCGTCGGGGTAGTTGAGGTTACCTATCCGTTCGACCTTCTTGCGCCACTCCTCCTTGTACCAGGCGCCCTTGTCGCGCATGGTCGAGGCCGCATTGAGGCGGTGGATACGCGGGCGCTTGGCGTACAGCTGCCGCTCCTGGGACAGCTCGGCCTCGAGGCTGGCGATCTCGCTGGACAACTGTGAACTGTCGAACTTCGGCACGTTGGTCGTGGGCTTGGGCTGCGGTTTGCTTTCCCGAGGACGGGTCACCAGCTTTTCCGGCTTGGCCGCCCTGGTGGTCACGGCAGCCTTCTGCGGCTTCGGCGGTACCCGTACTTCAGGCTTGGCAGCCGGGGGCGGAGTGACCTTGTTGATCTTGCTGTCCTGGAATGGCGCTACCTCGGTGGTGCTGGGCAGCGCCTTCTTCTCCAGCGTGCCACTGCCCTGCTGGTTTTCCTGGGCCTGGTAATCGGCTTTTTCCGGAGCCTTTTCGCTCTTGAACGTGGCCAGGGTGATTTCCATTGAACGACGGATTTCCTTGGGTTCGGCGAACGAGAAACCCAGCCCGAGGATCAGCGCCAAGTGTACGAGGGCAGCCAGGAACAAGGTAAAGCCCAGTCGATCCACCGGGCGCACGCGCGATGGAAGCAGGTCGGAGGGGATGTCGGCAGGCAACGTCATCGAATATCCAGCAAACCGCAAGGCGGGGCGCCATCCGGGCAGGGCGGGCGCGCAGGTCGGGAACGAACTGCATGATACCTCACTCTGCACGGTGGCTTCGCGTCGGTTGTCAGCGGGCCTTGAGCTGGCGATCGATGGCGTCCATCAGGCGGGCGCCAATGCGGGTGTCGTAGGCGGCGTCGATCTCGCGGATGCAGGTCGGGCTGGTGACGTTGATCTCGGTCAGGTAGTCGCCGATGACGTCCAGGCCGACGAACAACAGGCCTTTCTCGCGCAGTGTCGGGCCGACCTGCGCCGCGATCCAGCGGTCTCGCTCGCTCAGCGGGCGCGCCTCGCCACGCCCCCCGGCGGCCAGGTTGCCGCGGGTTTCGCCGCTTGCCGGAATGCGCGCCAGACAGTAGGGCACCGGTTCGCCATCGATCATCAGGATGCGCTTGTCGCCATCGACGATCGCCGGCAGGTAGGCCTGCGCCATGATCTGCTGCTGACCATGTCGGGTGAGGGTCTCGAGGATCACCGACAGGTTGGGGTCACCCGGGCGATGACGGAACACCGAAGCGCCGCCCATGCCGTCGAGCGGCTTGAGGATCACGTCGCCATGGGTGCTGGCGAACTCGCGCAGGACATCGGCACGGCGGCTGACCAGGGTTGGCGCCATGCATTCGGGGAAGCGCGTGGCGAACAGCTTTTCGTTGCAGTCGCGCAGGCTCTGCGGCCGGTTGACCACCAGCACGCCTTCGGCTTCGGCCTGCTCCAGCAGGTAGGTGCTGTAGACGAACTCCATGTCGAACGGCGGATCCTTGCGCATCAGGATCACGTCCAGCTCGCTCAGCGCCGCATCCTGTTCCTCGCCCAGTTCGAACCAGCGTGCCGGATCGGCGAACACCTTCAGCGGACGCATCTGCGCACGGGCCTGGCCAGCCCCCAGGTAGAGGTCGCGCTGTTCCATGTAGAACAACGTCCAACCGCGCTCCTGCGCGGCCAGCAGCATGGCCAGCGAACTGTCCTTCTTGTAGGAGATGCCCGCGATGGGGTCCATGACAATCCCGAGGCGAACGCTCATGGGTGATTCCTCATTGGCGGCGATTGGCCGCGCTACTCGATTGAAAGTCGTTCAGGGTGGCGCCGGGCGCGCGGATGGTCAAGAGGCGCACGGATGGAATGCCCATCCGGACTGTGCTACAAAGGCCGGCATTGGCTTCGAGCTTCGAGCGGCAAGCCACAGGCTGATCGTGTCGATCTTGCCAATGACGCTGGTCTGGAAGATGGAGCCGCTTGCAAAGGCAATTCGGTCTGCTTCGACTTGCAGCTTGCAGCTCAAAGCCCCGCGACGGTGACGCAACCATGGAACGACCCCTGAAGGTGATGGTGATCGACGATTCTCGCACCATCCGCCGTACCGCCCAGCTGCTGCTCGGCGAGGCGGGCTGCGAGGTGATCACCGCCAGCGATGGTTTCGAGGCCTTGGCCAAGATCGTCGACCACAAGCCGGCGCTCATCTTCGTCGACGTCCTCATGCCCCGCCTCGATGGCTACCAGACCTGTGCCATCATCAAGCACAATACCGCTTTCAAGGACATCCCGGTGATCCTGCTGTCGTCGCGCGACGGGGTGTTCGACAAGGCGCGGGGACGGGTAGTCGGGTCCGATCGATTCCTGACCAAGCCTTTCAGCAAGGACGAACTGCTCGATGCGATCAGGGCCCATGTGCCTGGGTTCGCCGGGCAGGCACAACACGCACCGTGATGTCGCACGCGTTGCGCATCGATAGCCTTCCATGGGGACGCAGCATGGCTCGAGTTCTGATCGTCGACGACTCGCCGACGGAAATGTACAAAATGACCCAGATGCTGGAACAGCATGGTCACAGCGTCCTGAAGGCCGACAATGGTGCCGACGGGGTCGCTCTGGCCCGCCAGGAGAAACCCGATGCCGTGCTGATGGATATCGTCATGCCTGGCATGAACGGTTTCCAGGCCACTCGCCAGTTGAGCAAGGATGCCGAGACCAGTGCCATCCCGGTGATCATCGTCACCACCAAGGATCAGGCCACCGACAAGGTCTGGGGGCAGCGCCAGGGCGCGCGCAGCTATCTGGTCAAGCCAGTCGACGAGCAGACCCTGATCCAGGCGCTCGATGGTGTGCTCAAGACTTGATCATGCAGTCATCCGGGGGGACGCCGACCGCCTTCGAACTGCTGCTGGACATCGATCGGCGTTGCCGGCTGCTGACTGCCGACCAGCCGTCATCGGAGCGCCGGGTCGAACAGTGGAGCGGCATCGGTTTTCGCCTTGCCGGGCAATGGTTCGTCGCGCCCATGGGCGAGGTCGCCGAAGTGCTCAACGAGCCACGCAGCACCCGGGTGCCCGGCGTGCAGCCCTGGGTCCGGGGCGTGGCCAACCTGCGCGGGCGGTTGCTACCGGTGATGGACCTGGCTGGTTTCTTCGGCGTGGGGCCGGTGTTGCCAGGCAAGCAGCGTCGGGTGCTGGTGCTGGACCACGAAGCCATTTTCGCCGGCCTGCTGGTCGATGAGGTGCTGGGGCTGCAGCATTTTCCCCCCGCCAGCCTGCAACCTGTGCCACCACAACCTTTGATCCCGGCCGCTGCCCCGTTCGTCCGTGGACATTTCGCGACGCAGCGCAACTGGGCGATCTTCAGCCCTTATGCCTTGGCCCAGGCGCCCGGCTTCCTGGACGTGGCGCTGTAGAGGACTTCGATTCGTGAGCACGCCTGTGACCCCCGCCGTTTCCAGCCGATCGCGCAGCAGTGCGCAGATCACCGTGCTGTTCGTGGTGCTGATCCTGTCGATCATCCTGCTGTTCGCCAATTTCGCCTATCTCAATACCCAGTCCGGCTATGACAAGCAGTACATCGGTCATGCCGGCGAGCTGCGCGTACTGTCCCAACGCATTGCCAAGAACGCCACCGAGGCGGCAGCCGGCAAGTCATTGGCGTTCAAGCTGCTCAGCGATGCGCGCAATGATTTCGAGAGGCGCTGGAGCTACCTCAAGGATGGCGATGCGACCACTGGTCTGCCGGCGGCACCGGCAGCGGTCCGCGACGAAATGGCCGCGGTACGGCAGGATTGGGAAAACCTGCGAAGCAACACCGATACCATCCTGGCCAGCGAGCAGACCGTGCTCTCCCTGCACCAGGTGGCCGCGACCCTGGCCGAAACCGTGCCACAGCTGCAGGTCGAGTACGAGAAGGTGGTCGAGATCCTCCTGCAAAGTGGCGCGCCAGCCAGCCAGGTGGCCGTGGCCCAGCGCCAGTTGCTGCTGGCCGAGCGTATCCTCGGCTCGGTCAACACGGTGCTGGCCGGTGACGACAGCGCCGCCCAGGCGGCCGACGCGTTCGGCCGCGATGCCAGCCGCTTCGGGCAGGTGCTCGATGGCATGCTGACCGGCAACCCGGCGATCCAGGTTACCCGAGTGGCCGATGCCGATGCGCGAGCGCGACTGGCCGAAATTGCCGAACTGTTCCAGTTCGTCGCCGGTTCGGTCGATGAAATCCTGGAGACTTCGCCGGAGCTGTTTCGCGTCCGCGAGGCGGCAGGCAGCATCTTCAGCCTGTCGCAGACCTTGCTCGACGAAGCCTCGCACCTGGCCAACGGTTTCGAGAACCTGGTGGCCAGCCGCACCCTCGACACCGTCGGTGGCTATGCGCTAGGGCTGCTGGCGCTGGCCTCGATCATCCTGATCGGCCTGATCATGGTGCGTACCACCCATCGCCAGCTGCGTGAGACCGCCGAGAAGAACGAGCGCAACCAGCAAGCGATCATGCGCCTGCTGGATGAAATCGAGGAGCTGGCCGCCGGCGACCTGACCGTGACCGTATCGGTGACCGAGGACTTCACCGGCGCCATCGCCGATTCGATCAACTATTCGGTCGACCAGCTGCGGGACCTGGTGACCACGATCAACCATAGCGCCGAGCAGGTCGCCAGCGCGGTGCAGGACACCCAGACCACTGCGCGCCAATTGGCCAAGGCTTCCGAACAGCAGGCCGAGCAGATCAGCGAAGCGTCGGTGGCGGTCGGTGACATGGTCGAATCGATCGACCGGGTCTCCGCCCATGCCTACGAGTCGGCCAAGGTGGCCGAGCGCTCGGTGGAGATCGCCAACAAAGGCAACGAGGTGGTGCACAACACCATCCAGGGCATGGCCAACATCCGCGAACAGATCCAGGATACGGCCAAGCGGATCAAGCGGCTCGGCGAGTCTTCACAGGAAATCGGCGATATCGTCAGCCTGATCGACGACATCGCCGACCAGACCAACATCCTGGCGCTCAATGCGGCCATCCAGGCGTCGCTGGCCGGGGAGGCCGGCCGTGGTTTCGCCGTAGTCGCCGACGAAGTGCAGCGCCTGGCCGAACGCTCGTCCTCGGCCACCCGGCAGATCGAGGCGCTGGTCAGGGCCATCCAGGCCGATACCAACGAGGCGGTGATCTCCATGGAGCAGACGACCGCCGAGGTGGTGCGCGGTGCGCGGCTTGCGCAGGACGCGGGGGTGGCGCTGGCGGAGATCGAAGGGGTATCGCAGACGCTGGCCGAACTGATTCACAACATTTCCGACGCGGCCCAGCTGCAGACGTCCTCGGCTGGGCAGATTTCCCATACCATGGCGGTGATCCAGCAAATCACTGCGCAGACCTCGGCAGGTTCGGGGGCTACCGCCGACAGCATTCGCCATCTGGCGCGGATGGCCAGCGAGATGCGTCGGTCGGTTTCCGGCTTCACCTTGCCCGCCCCGACCGCGCACCGCCGAGCATGAGCCGATGAACCGCACAGCTGCAACGCCCGAGCGTCACTCCATGGTCGCCCTGGCCTGGACCAGGGCAGCGATCGACGAGTGCCTGGCCGATGCCCGGCAGGCCCTGGAGCGCTTTGCCAGCGAGCCTGGCGAAGCCACGGCACTGACTGTGTTCGTCGACAACCTGCATCAGGTCCAAGGCTGCCTGCGCATGCTCGAGCTGCGCGGCGCGGCGCGCCTGGCCGAGGAACTCGAGCTGCTTGGGCGGGCCTTGGCCGATGGCCATGGAGCCCGCGGCGAATGCCTGGGCGCGCTGTGGCGCGGCATCGCCCAGTTGCCGGTCTATCTGGAGCGCCTGCGCAGCGCACGCCATGACCTGCCGCTGGTGGTGCTGCCCCTGCTCAACCAGTTGCGCGGTTGTCGAGGGGCCGAACCGCTTGACCAGGACAGCTTGCAAGCGGGTGCCGACGCCGGCTCGCGGCCGACCGATGCCGACCTGGTCTATGCCGATTGGCCCGAGCAGCTGCACGAAGATGGCCACGGACGTGATGCCTTGCGCTCCGTGGTGATGGCTCTTTGCGATGACCTGGTGCGGATCCGGGAGCGGCTCGACCAGGCCGCGCGTGGCGAATGTCGTCAGGAGCAGCTCGACACCTTGCTGGCACCTTTGCGTCAGGTCGCCGATACCCTGGCCGTCCTAGGGTTCCGGCAGCCCCGGCGGGTCATCCTGGACCAGGTCCTGGCCTTGCAGGGCTTGTCGCGCGAAGCGCAGCCGATGAACGCTGCGCTGCTCATGGACATGGCCGGCGCCCTGTCGTATGTCGAAGCTAGCCTGAACGGCATGGTCGGCCCGCTGGAAGACCCGGGGCAGGCGTCGCTGTCCGCAACGGACCTGGCCGAGATTCGCCAGGTGGTCCTGGAGCAAGCGCTGGCGGTACTGCGCCAGGCCAAGGACCTGATCGGCGACTGTATCGAGTCGGGATGGTCGCGCCAGCGCCTGCAAGCCCTGCCGGGCCTGTTCCAGCAGATGCGCGGCGCGCTGCAGATGCTCATGCTGCCCCGCTCTGGCGACCTTGCCAGCGGCTGCGCGGGTTACCTCGAAAGCTGGCTGCGCCAGCCGGAGCGGGATCCGTCGAGCGATGAGCTCGATGCCTTGGCGCGGGCGTTGAGTGCCATGGAGTGCGATCTGCAATGGCGCATCGCCGATCCGCAGGCCGATACCGAGCCGTTCCAGGAGCAGGCTCGGGCCAGCTTGCGCTCGCTTGGAGTGCAGTGCCCCAGCCCCACCGAGGACAGTCTGCCCACGCCGGCTGAGCCTGGCGTGGATGATGAACTGCGTCGCGTGTTTCTCGAAGAGGCTCGCCAATTGCTTGAGCAGCTCGAGCGGCACTGGCTGCGCTGGTGTGCCGACAATAGCCAGCGCAGTGCCCTCGAAGCGCTGCGCCGTGTATTGCACACCCTCAAGGGCAGCGGTCGGATGGCTCATGCCCAGGTCGTTGCGGAACTGGCCTGGGGCGCCGAGCATCTGCTCAACCGGGTGCTGGAGGACCGCGCGAGTCTGGATGCACAGGCTCAGGTGATGTTGCAGCAGGCGCTTGCGCGCCTGCCAGTCCTGCTTGGGGACTTCGCCGATGGCCGGTTGCCGGCGCTTGCCGAAGTCGAGCGGCTGGCCGAGCACCTGCATGGACTGGCGAACCGCGACACAGCGTCTCACGCCGAAGCCGGCGGCCCCGACCTGAGGTTGCTGGAGATCTTTCGTGGCGAGGCGCAAGGACACCTGACCGTGCTCGAGCAGTTCCTGGAGGCTGCAGGTGGCCAGGCGACGCCGGTCAGCGACGAATTGCAGCGTGCCTTGCATACCCTCAAGGGCAGCGCTGCCATGGCTGGCGTATTGCCGATCGCCGAACTGGCGACTGCGCTCGATCGCCTGGCTCGCGAATACAAGGCGCACCAGTTGCCGCTCGAGACCGGCGACCTGCAGCGGCTCGGCGCGGCGAGCGCGCTGCTGCGCGGCGCAGTGGCGCAGTTGGGCAGGCCCTTGGCGGTCATCGCCGGTGCGAACGTCCTGATCGAAGCGCTTGGCGCGGCGGTCGATGCCCGTCTGCTGGCCTTGGCCGATGAGGATGGCCAGGCGCGGCGCACCCGGCGCGATCCACAGCTGATCGCCGGTTTCCTGGCCCAAGGCATGGATATCCTGCTCGATGCCGAGTCGCTGCTGTCGCGCTGGCAGGAGCATCCGCGCGAACGGCAGGAACTGGACGCCTTGCTCGCCGAGCTGACTTCGCTCGGTCATGCCGCGCACCTTGCCGAGCTCTGGCAGATCGACGACGTCTGCGAAGCCTTGCTCGACCTGTACGGTGCCGTGGAAGAAGGCAGCCTGGCGGTCGATGCTGGCTTCTTCAGGCAGGCGCAGCAGGCCCACGAAGCCCTTATCGACATGCTCGACGAACTGGCCGCCGGACAGCGGGTCACGTCCCGGCCCCAGGTCGTGTCGGCGCTGCGCGGCCTGCTTGGCGAAGCGCTTGCACCGTCTTCGCTCGGTGTGCTCAGCCAGCGAGACGGGGTCGTCGATCTCGACGAGGCGCTCAGGCCCGAGCAGAGCACGCCGCCCAGACCAGCCGAGTCGGATCGGCTGGCCGCCTGCGAAGGCGTCCGAGGCGACAAGGAACTGCTGGAAGTCTTCCTCGATGAAAGCTCCGACCTCGTCGAAAACGCCAGCGAGTCGCTCGTTCGCTGGCAGGCCGAGCCACGCAACACGGTGGAGGTCGAGAACCTGCTGCGCGACCTGCATACCCTCAAGGGCAACGCGCGCATGGTGCAGGTCGGCGCCATCGGCGACCTGGCCCACGAACTGGAGTTTCTCTACGAGCTGCTGGCTGCTGGCCACCTGCCCCCCGGCCCGGCACTGTTCGGGCTGCTGCAGAACTGCCACGATCGCCTCGCGCACATGCTCGATGCCATTCGGCTCGGCCAGCCCTTGCATGCGGCGACAGCGCTGATCGACTACATCCGCAATTTCAGCAGCGCTACCCTGACCGACAGTGCCGCCGGCCAAGGCAAGCCCGAGGCAGACCTGTCCGAAGCCGTCGTGGCGGCGCCCGACCGGTCCGCCGGGGACATGGTGAAGGTAGCGGCGGAACTGCTCGATGACCTTGGCAACCTGGCCAGCGAACATTCCATCATCCGTGGGCGCGTGGAGCAGCATGTCAACGATGCCCAGTTCGCCCTGAGCGAGATGGAAACCACCCTCGAGCGCATGCGTGACCAGCTGCTGCGCCTGGATACCGAGACCCAGGGCCGCAGCTTCGGGCGCCAGCCAGCCGAAGGCGATGACTACGACGACTTCGATCCGCTGGAGATGGACCGGCATTCCCAGTTGCAACAGCTGTCGCGGGCGCTGTTCGAATCGGCGTCGGACCTGCTCGAGCTCAAGGAAACGCTCTGCCAGAAAAGCCGCGAAGCCCAGGCATTGCTGCAGCAACAGGCCCGGGTCAACGGCCGCCTGCAGGAGGGGCTGCTAGGCACCCGCATGGTGCCTTTCGAGCGACTGGTTCCGCGCCTGCAGCGGGTTGTCCGGCAAGTGGCCAGCGAACTGGGCAAACAGGTGGAACTGATGGTGGAGAACGCCGAGGGTGAACTTGACCGCAGCGTGCTCGAACGCATGGTGGCGCCGCTAGAGCACATGCTGCGCAATGCGGTGGATCACGGCCTGGAAACCCGCGAGGCGCGACTGGCCGCGGGCAAGCCCGAGCACGGCACCATCCTGCTCAACCTGCTCCACGAAGGCTCGGACATCGTCATCGAAATGAGCGACGACGGCGCCGGCGTGCCGTTGGAAGCGGTGCGTCGCAAGGCGATCAAGCGCGGCCTGCTCGACCCCGGGGCGCAACTGAGCGATCACGAGGTCATGCAGTTCATCCTGCGGCCGGGCTTTTCCACTGCCGAGAAGATCACCCAGATTTCCGGGCGCGGATTGGGCATGGATGTGGTGCACGAAGAGGTCAAGCAGCTGGGTGGTTCCATGAGCATCGCCTCGAGCGCCGGCAAGGGCGCCAGGTTTTCCATCCGCCTGCCCTTGGCTGTCTCGGTCAACCGGGCCCTGATGGTCAACCTGGGCGAGGAGCAGTACGCCGTTGCGCTCGACAGCATCGAAGGCATCGTCCGCGTGCCGCCGACCGAGCTGCAGCTGTGCTACCAGCAAGACCCGCCTCGCTATCGCTATGCCGGGCGAGAATACCAGCTGTATTACCTCGGTGACCTGCTGCAAGGCAGCAGCCAGCCACAGCTGCTGGGGCAGAGCGTGCCACTGCCGGTACTGCTGGTCGAATCCAGCCAGCGATCCTTCGCCATCCAGGTGGACAGCCTTTCGCCGAGCCGCGAGATCGTGGTCAAGAGCCTGGGGCCGCAGCTGGCCGCCGTGCCTGGCCTGGCAGGCGCCACCTTGCTTGGCGATGGGCGAGTCGTGCTGATCCTCGATCTGCTTGGGCAATTGCGCGGACGACAAAGAAGCCTGGCCCGTCCACCGATCGCCCCACGCCAAGGGTTCGGGCCCACGCCCCGGCCATTGCTGGTCATGGTGGTGGACGATTCGGTGACCGTGCGCAAGGTCACCGGGCGGTTGCTGGAGCGCCATGGCATGAATGTCATTACCGCCAAGGACGGTGTCGATGCCATGGGCCTGCTCGAGGAGCATCGGCCGGATCTGCTGTTGCTGGATATCGAAATGCCGCGCATGGATGGCTTCGAGGTGGCCATGCGAATGCGTGCCGACGAACGCTTCAAGAACGTGCCGATCATCATGATCACTTCGCGCACGGGACAGAAGCACCGCGACCGGGCCATGGCGATCGGGGTCAACGACTACCTGGGCAAGCCGTACCAGGAATCGCTCCTGCTCCAGAGCATCGCCCGCTGGAGTGAACGTCATGCTTGAACACATCGCCGGCCAGCGCAGCATCCTCACCGGCCTGCTCCTGCCCCTGGCCGACCGTACCTTGGTCCTGCCGAATGTCGCGATTGCCGAACTGGTCGGCCAGCCAGCCAGCATCCCCGAAGCCGGCCAGGCCCAGTGGCACCTCGGCTGGCTCGACTGGCGCCAGCGCCGCCTGCCGCTGATCGGCTTCGAAGCCGCCTGTGGCGGCCACACCCCCTGGGGCGAGCGGTCCCGTATCGTCGTGCTCAACGCCCTGGGCGACACCGGCCTGCGCTACCTCGCGCTGCTGCTGCAGGGCATGCCGCGTTCGTGCAAGCTCGACAGCCAGCTCAGCTACGTGGACGTGCCGCTGGCCGACCTGGAGCTTGCCGCCGTGCAAGTGGGCGACCAGGTCGCCCGTGTACCGGACCTGGTCGGCCTGGAGCGGCTCGTGCGCAACCGGTAGCCGCAAGCCAAGGCAGCCCGAGTTGTCTTTGCAAGCGGTGCCATCTTCCAGCCCAGCGTCACTGGCAAGGTCGACACGATCGGCTTGCAGCTTGGAGCTACCGGCTGCAGGCCCACAGGAACCGGCCAGGGCCCGACGAGGTCTGTTCAGGCATGTATTACGGTGAACGTTTCAATGCCTGGACGCACCTGGTCGGTGCGCTACTGGCCTGCGTCGGGGCGATCTGGCTGATCGTCGCCGCCGGGTTGCAAGGCGATCCGTGGAAGATCGTCAGCTGTTCGATCTATGGCGTCACGCTGCTGGTGCTCTATAGCGTTTCCACGCTGTATCACAGCACGCGCGGGCGGCTGAAGGTGATCATGCGCAAGCTCGATCACCTGTCCATCTACTTGCTCATCGCTGGCAGCTATACCCCGTTCTGCCTGGTCAGCTTGCGCGGCCCCTGGGGCTGGAGCCTGTTTGGCGTGGTCTGGGGCCTGGCGGTGGTCGGCATGCTGCAGGAAATCAAGCCGCGCTCGGAAGCGCGCGTGCTTTCAGTGGTCATCTATGCGCTGATGGGCTGGATCGTGCTGGTGGCCGTCCAGCCGCTGCTGCTCTCGCTCGGCACCGCCGGCTTCGCCTGGCTGGCGGCAGGCGGCGTGCTCTATACCATCGGCATCGTGTTCTTCGCCTTCGACCGGCGTTATCGCCATTGGCACGGCATCTGGCATTTGTTCGTCATGGCAGGCAGTTCGTTGCACTTCGTGGCAATAGGGCTGTTCGTGATATGAACGGCACGCTGGATATCTTCATCCGAGATACATTCCATCATTTCTGTCAGTAGCAAGCTGATCGAGACGTCCGTAGCCTTTCGGCAAGCAGTACCTGCAGAGAAGTTGCCGTGTTGCCAAGCTCGTCAACGGCCTGCACAACCCTTTGTCGAGATGAAAGGAACGATCATGAAATCCATGAACTTGTTTCAGCTTGCGTTGGCTGCATTGACCCTTTCCCTGTCGATAGGCTCCCAGGCCAGTGAGTGCGGTTTCAACATACGCGACTGGACGCCGGAAAGTGGCACTCTGAACTACACGGTGGATGCCGTTGGCAAGTCCAAGCTGGACCACGGTCGTGGCATCAGTGTGGGCGACACCCTTGCGCTGACGCCCACGGCCTATCCTAACAAGCCCTCCATCGACATGAAGTTGCAGAACTTCAAGATCGATATGCTCAACGGTGGCGTCGGTTATCTGGAGCTACCGAAGAAGTTCATGTTCAGGTTCAGGGAAGAATCCGGTCCGTACAAGGACTATGACGGACGGCGGCTTCTCATGACGGGTGGCTTGCGAGTGGTGGATGCCAAATGTGGCCAGGATGGCAAGGTCGACAGCGCCACCGTACAACTTTTCGATGACTACATGGCCGTGCTAGGCGAACCTGAAGTAGACGTGTTCCAAGACGCGATATCGCTAGTTCGTTCGGCCCAGGCGCCCAAGTAGTCTTTCAGAAGTCGCCCCAGAGCTGTTGCGCCACGGCCAATCCGACCACCGGCGCCGTTTCGGTGCGCAGCACGCGCGGGCCGAGGCGGGCGGCATGGAAGCCGGCGTGCCTGGCCTGTTCGACCTCGGCGTCGCCGAGGCCACCTTCCGGACCGATCAGGAAGGCCAGGCGGGCCGGCTTGGCGTGGCTGGTCAAGGGGGCTGCGACGGGGTGCAGGACCAGCTTGAGGTCGGCTTCGCTGGCCTTGATCCAGTCGCCGAGCGCCAGCGGTGGATGGATCACCGGCAAGACCGAGCGACCGCATTGCTCGCAGGCGCTGATCGCCACCTGGCGCCAATGGGCCATGCGTTTGTCGGCGCGCTCGTCCTTGAGACGTACCTCGCAGCGTTCGCTGATGATCGGGGTGATTTCGTTGACGCCCAGTTCGGTGGCTTTCTGGATCGCCCAGTCCATGCGCTCGCCGCGCGACAAGCCCTGGCCAAGGTGAACGTGCAATGGCGATTCGGGCTGTCCAGGGAGGGCCTGGTCGAGGTCGACGCGCACGCTTTTCTTGCCTACTTCCAGCAACCGGCCGCGAAATTCCTGGCCACTGCCGTCGAACAGCTGCACGGCGTCACCCGCGGCCATGCGCAGTACGCGACCGATGTAGTGAGCCTGGGCCTCGGGGAGTGCGTGTTCGCCCAGGTTCAAGGGGGCGTCGATGAAGAAGCGGGAGAGTCTCATGGTTCTGCTCTGGTGTCGTTGTTCGTTCAGCTGACTGCTGGGCCAGTAGGACGGGCTGGAGATGGGCTGTGCGGGGCGCCTTGCGGCTTATCGCGGCACCCCGGCCGCTCCTGGAGCGGGTGGAATGGGCACGCCCGGCCGCGAGGGTCGCATGGCGGCCCCAAAATGACCAATGAAACCACCTCTTCGCGCCCGTTTCATGGGATCAGGTCAGCCCGGATCACGAAAGTCCGGGTGGAAGTTCGCAGGCACCGCCACGCTGATGCTATCGCGCGTGGCGATTTCGATCCCTTCGCTGGCGACCTCGGCGAGAAAATCGATCTGCTCGGGCGTGATCACGTAAGGCGGCAGGAAGTAGACCACGCTGCCCAGCGGGCGCAGCAGGGCGCCACGACTCAGGGCGTGTTCGAAAACCTTGAGGCCACGCCGCTCCTGCCAGGGATAGGCGAGCCTGCTGGCCTTGTCCCGGACCATCTCGATGGCCAGCGCCATGCCGGTCTGGCGGACTTCGGCCACGTGCCGATGATCGACCAGGTGCGCGGTGGCACTGGCCATGCGCGCCGACAGTGCCTGGTTGGCCTGGATCACGTTGTCCTGCTCGAAGATGTCCAGGGTCGCCAGCGCCGCGGCGCAGGCCAGCGGGTTGCCGGTATAGCTGTGCGAATGCAGGAAGGCGCGCAGAGTCGGGTAGTCGTCATAGAATGCCTGGTACACCTCGTCGGTGGTCAGGCAGGCGGCCAGCGGCAGGTAGCCTCCGGTCAAGGCCTTGGACAGGCAGAGGAAGTCGGGCCGGATCCCGGCTTGCTCGCAGGCGAACATCGTCCCGGTGCGGCCAAAGCCGACCGCGATCTCGTCGTGGATCAGATGCACCCCGTAGCGATCGCAGGCTTCGCGCAACAGCTTCAGGTAGACCGGATGATACATGCGCATGCCGCCGGCGCCCTGGATCAGCGGCTCGATGATCACCGCGGCGACGCTGGCATGGTGTTCGGCCAAGGTCTGCTCCATGGCAACGAACATGTTCCGCGAGTGCTCTTCCCAGCTCATCCCTTCCGGACGCAGGTAGCAGTCCGGGCTCGGGACCTTGAGCGTGTCGAGCAGCAGGGCCTTGTAGGTCTCGGTGAACAGCGACACATCGCCGACCGACATGGCGGCGATGGTTTCGCCATGGTAGCTGTTGCTCAGGGTGACGAAACGCTTCTTGCCCGGCTGGCCTTTGTTCAGCCAGTAGTGGAAGCTCATCTTCAACGCCACCTCGATGCATGAGGAGCCGTTGTCGGCATAGAACACCCGGTCGAGGCCCGCCGGCGTCATGGCGACCAGGCGTTCGGACAGCTCGATCACCGGCTGATGGCTGAAGCCGGCGAGAATCACGTGTTCCAGCTGGTCGAGCTGGTCCTTGATGCGCTGGTTGATGCGTGGATTGGCATGCCCGAATACGTTGACCCACCAGGAGCTCACGGCGTCCAGGTAGCGCTTGCCTTCGAAGTCTTCCAGCCAGACGCCTTCGCCACGCCTGATCGGAATCAGCGGCAGTTGCTCGTGGTCTTTCATCTGGGTGCAGGGATGCCACAGGACCTCGAGGTCGCGTTGCATCCACTGTTGGTTCAGGCCCATGGTCGTTCTCCTGGCTCGCGGCGCGGACTTGGCCGGCAAGCCTATGCAATGCCAGGTCCGAGGACAACCCGCAATCGCCTTGCCACCTCCGCGGCAATGCTGGCAGGCATGATGGCCCTGGCGTATTCTTCGCCTGGTCTTTTTCCTCAGGAGGCGTCCTGCCTCCCAATTCCCTACCGTTGAACCGGAGTACAGCAAGATGGCTGGTGGTTGGCTGCGCGTGTGCGCATGGGTAGTGATCGGCATGTCCGGCAGCGTTGCGCTGGCCCAGGACAAGGTGCCCTCGGCGATCGTCGTCGGTGGCGGCCTGGCGGGGCTTAGCGCCGCCTACGAGCTGCAAGGCAAGGGTTGGCAGGTGACCCTGCTCGAAGCCAAGCCTGGCGTGGGCGGGCGCTCGGGCCTGGCGACCAGTGAGTGGGTCGGCAACGAGAAGATCCAGCCGGTGCTCAACCACTACCTGCAGCGCTTCCAGCTCACGACGCTTGCGGCACCTGAGTTCGTGCGCAACCCTGGCTACCTGATCGACGGCGACTATTTCAGCAGCGCCGATCTGGCGACCAGGCAACCGGCCATCGCCGAGGCGATCAGACGCTATGAGAAGACCCTCGACGAGCTGGCCGGCTCGATCGATGATCCGCTCGAGCCGGCTGCCACCAGCACCTTGTTCGCCCTGGACCAGATCACCGTCGCCAACTGGCTGGACAAGCTGCAGCTGCCGGCCACCGCGCGACAGCTGATCAACCAGCAGATCCGCAGTCGCTACGACGAACCGTCGCGTCTCTCCCTGTTGTATTTCGCCCAGCAGAGCCGTGTCTACCGCGACATCAGCGACCGTGACTTGCGTGCCTCGCGCCTGCCGGGCGGCAGTCCGCTGCTTGCCCAGGCATTCGTCAAGCAGATCAGGACCATCAAGACCGCTTCGGCGGTGACGGCCATCGTCCAGGACAAGGAGGGCGTCACGGTCAAGGTCGGCGGCGTCGGTTACCGGGCTGACTACCTGGTCATGGCCGTTCCCCTGCGCGCCCTGGCCAGGATCCAGATCACCCCAGGGCTCGACGACCAGCACCTGGCTGCCCTCAAAGGCACCAACTACGGCTGGCGCGACCAGCTGCTGCTCAAGTTCAAGAAGCCGGTATGGGAAAGCCGGGCGCGGATGTCCGGGGAAATCTTCAGCAATGCTGGGCTGGGCATGCTGTGGATCGAGCCGGCCTTGAAGGGCGGTGCCAACGTGGTGATCAACCTGTCCGGCGACAACGCGCGCCTGCTGCAGGCCTTCGGCGACAGGCAGATGGTCGACCAGGTGCTGATTCGCCTGCATGCCTTCTATCCACAGGCGCGTGGTGCGTTCACCGGCTATGAAGTGCGCCGCTACAGCACCGACGCAGGCACTGGCGGTGCGTACCTGGCGTACGGCCCCGGGCAGATCAGCAAATACTGGCGGCTGTGGGAGCGGCCGGTGCAGCGCATCGCCTTCGCCGGCGAACATACCGATGCGCTGTACCCGGGCACCCTCGAAGGCGCCTTGCGCAGCGGCCAGCGGGCCGCCACACAGGTTCAGGAACTGGCGGCGGGCAGGTCGTTCGACCCGGTCAAGATCGCGCCCGGCGTCGCCGTGGCTGCCACCGGTGTCAGCGCCGCCGCCGCCGCGGACAAGGGCGGATTCTTCTCCAGGCTCTTCGGCGGTTCGTCAAGCAAGGCAGGCGAGCCGCGCAGGGCCAAGCCGGCGCCTGCCGAGGTTGGGCAAGGCAAGGCCGATGAAACGAAGCAGGCCAGGCCAGGCTTCTTCTCGAGGCTGTTCGGTTGGGCCAAGCCATCGGCACCAGCCTCGAGCGAGCCTGCCGGCAAGAGCGAGGCACCTGCGCCGCAGCCCTTGGTCGCGCCGCAGCCAGCCGCTGCGGCGACAGCGAGCACCGCTTCCCAGGCCAGAACACAACCTGTCAAGGCCGCTGCGACCACGGCCGGCGACCAGGCCAAGGCCAACCCTCGCACACCCACGCCCGCCAAGCATCCGGCGCCGGCCAGGCACGCCGGCAAGCCAGCCTCGGTCCACAAGACGCCGACCAAGACCGACGGCATCGACAAGGCAGCGCCCCGTCCTCGATCGACGACCCATTGAAGCCTGCCCCAAGGCTGGCGCCTGGCGCCAGTCTGGGTTGCGACAAGCAGGCCAATGGCTATCGTTAACGTTTGCTTAATGACCAAGCCTCACACTGATCATCGTATTTATCGATATTTTGCGGCAGGTTTTTCCGCTTTTATTCGATCGATGACGCGTTAATCTTGTACTCGGCTTTCATGGGGAAACATGGCTCATGCAACTGCGCAACTCACCTGTTCGCTATGGTCTTGTCAGCATCGTCCTGCACTGGAGCGTGGCGCTGACGGTCTTCGCTCTGTTTGCGCTCGGTCTGTGGATGGTCGGGCTGGACTACTATAGTCCTTGGCGCACGGCAGGCCCCGAGTTGCACAAGAGCATCGGCCTGGTGCTGCTGGCGGTCATGTTGGTGCGGGTGCTCTGGCGCCTGGCCAGCCCGCCGCCGCCCGCGATTGCCACCCACGGCATGTTCACCCGCGTGGCCGCCAAGCTTGGCCACCTGGCGCTGTATGGCGGGCTGTTCGCGGTGATGATCGCCGGCTACCTGATCTCCACCGCCGATGGTGTCGGTATCCCGGTGTTCGGCCTGTTCGAAGTGCCGGCGCTGGTCAGCGACTTGCCCGACCAGGCGGACCTTGCCGGGGTCGTGCATTATTACCTGGCCTGGGGGCTGGTGATCTTGGCCACGCTCCATGGCCTGGCCGCACTGAAGCATCATTTCATCGACCGTGACGCGACCCTGCTGCGCATGTTCGGTCGCAAGGCTTGAATCTCGATCCTCAATCGCAAAGAAAGGACCTCAGGATGTTGAAGAAGACTTTTGCCGCCCTGGCGCTGGGCAGCGCACTGTTCTCGGCCGGTCAGGCCATGGCCGCGCAATATAAGATCGACAAGGAAGGCCAGCACGCCTTCGTCGACTGGAAGATCAGCCACTTGGGCTACAGCTTCATCCATGGCACGTTCAAGGACTTCGACGGGACCTTCACCTGGGACAGCGCCAAGCCCCAGGACAGCAAGATCAGCGTCGATCTCAAGACTGCCAGTCTGTGGTCCAATCATGCCGAGCGCGACAAGCATATTGCCAGCGCCGATTTCCTCGACGTGAAGAAGTACCCCGAAGCCAGGTTCGTCTCCACCAGCGTCAAGCCCACCGGTGACAAGACCGCCGATGTGGTCGGTGACCTGACCCTGCACGGCGTGACCAAGCCGGTGACCTTCAAGGCCGTGTTCAACGGCGAAGGCAAGGACCCATGGGGCGGCGAGCGCGCAGGCTTCAATGCCAAGACCACGCTGAACCTGAGCGACTTCGGCATCAAGGGACCGGGACCGACCTCCCAGACCCTGGACCTGGATATCAGCCTGGAAGGCGTCAAGCAGAAGTGACGAGTAGACCATGAACGAAAACGCCGCCCATCGGGGCGGCGTTTTCGTTCTGTAGCGCCAATCAGCGGTTGCGGGTTAGCAAGGCCGGGCGTTCGCCGCGTGGACGGCTTGGCACGTCGTCCAGCTGCTCTGGCGTTGGATAACGGTCGAGCTTGGATTCCTTGCGGATGATCACCGGCTGGTTCTGCGGCTCGCGCGAGCTGCGTACTGCCGGCTCCTGGCGCGCGAAGTCGTCGCGACCGGCCGGCCGCTTGCGGCCAGCGTTGTTGTCGCGGCGCCCGGCAGGGTTGTTCGAGCGCGGACGCTTCTCGTTGACGCCGCCATTGCGTGGGCCGGCTGGACGCCCCTGACCGGCGGCGCCGCTGCGAGCACCGCCAGGCTGGCCTTGGCCGCCGCTGCCACCTTTGCCGCGGTTGCGGCCCTGGTTGCGGTTCTGGTACGGACTGACATAGTCGGCACGATTGCCGAAGTTGTCGATCTCGTCGTCGAGGAATTCCTCCGGATCGCGATCAGGCGGTAGCGCGATGGGGCCCGCCACGGTCTTTTCACCTGGCTGCTGACGTGGCTTGCTGGCGCGCGACTTGCGCGGCTGGCGGTCGGCGGCAGGCTTGTCCTTCTCGCCGCGAGCGGCTTTCTCGGTGGACTTTTCGGTGCCTTGCCGGGGCTTGCCCTTGTCCTTCTCCTTGGCCTTGTCCTTGCGTCCGGCGGCGCCCTCGGCGCGCGGCTGGTTACGTCCACCACGGCCGTTGTTCGGCTGGCGTTCGCGAACCTCGGGTTTCTCGGCTTCCACCTGGCTTGCATCGAAGCCCATCAGGTCGCCATCGGGAATCTTCTGGCGAGTGACGCGTTCGATGCTCTTGAGCAGTTTCTCTTCATCGGACGCCACCAGCGAGATCGCCTCGCCGGAGCGGCCAGCACGGCCGGTACGGCCGATGCGATGCACGTAGTCTTCCTCGACGTTGGGCAGTTCGAAGTTGACCACGTGCGGCAACTGGTCGATATCCAGGCCGCGGGCGGCGATGTCGGTGGCGACCAGCACGCGCACGCTATTGGCCTTGAAGTCGGCCAGGGCCTTGGTGCGGGCGTTCTGGCTCTTGTTGCCATGGATGGCGGCAGCGGTCAGGCCGTGCTTTTCCAGGTATTCGGCCAGGCGATTGGCGCCGTGCTTGGTACGGGTGAACACCAGGACCTGCTCCCACGCACCGAGAGTGATCAGGTGGGCGAGCAGGGCGCGCTTGTGACTGGCGGCCAGTCGGTAGACGCGCTGCTCGATGCGCTCGACCGTGGTGTTGGGCGGCGTGACCTCGATGCGCTCGGGATTGTGCAGCAGCTTGTCGGCCAGGTCGGTGATGTCCTTGGAGAAGGTCGCCGAGAACAGCAGGTTCTGGCGCTTGGCCGGGAGGCGGGCCAGGACCTTCTTGACGTCATGGATGAAGCCCATGTCGAGCATGCGGTCGGCTTCATCGAGCACCAGGATCTCGACATGCGAGAGGTCCACGCTGCCTTGGCCGGCCAGGTCCAGCAGCCGTCCGGGACAGGCGACCAGGACGTCGACGCCCTTGGCCATCGCCTTGACCTGCGGGTTCATGCCGACGCCGCCGAAGATGCAGGCGCTGACGAAGTTCAGGTCGCGGGCATACAGCCTGAAGCTGTCATGCACCTGCGCGGCGAGCTCCCGGGTCGGGGTCAGCACCAGCACGCGTGGCTGGCGCGGGCCGTGACGCTGCGACTTGTCAGGGTGGCCACCCGGGAACAGCCGCTCGAGGATCGGCAGTGCGAAGCCGCCGGTTTTACCAGTACCTGTCTGGGCGGCGACCATCAGGTCACGACCTTGCAACACGGCGGGAATCGCCCGCTGTTGCACCGGGGTTGGCTGGGTATAGCCCGCAGCCTCGATAGCGCGGACTAGAGCCTCGGAGAGACCGAGGGAGGCAAAGGACATGGGCAATCCTGTTCTAGTGGGGGCTGGGCCCTATGGGATGATCTTGCCTGGCGCGATGGGCATCGGAAGATGCGATCGCGTCCGGTACTGCTGGGCCTTGGCCATGCATCGAACGGTGGCGGGCGGCGCACGGGGCGCATGCCTGCCGGTCGAGATGCCTGTTTCGAGACCGAGCGTCCGGGCGTGAGCCGGGCGGGAAGGCCCGAGTATAACAGAGCTATCGAAGTGTGCCGCTTTCCTGCTGCTCAACGGCGTCAGGAAAATCCATCGCCACGGCATGACGCGCATCGATCGCCTGGAACGCCGGCTCCCGCTTGAAGCGCCGCAGTTCTTCGGCAAATCGTTGCGCCAAACGCTCCCGGCCAGGTTCCAGACGCAAGCCCAGGTATTGGGGACGCTGGTTGACCCGCCAAGGCAGCATCTGCACCGCGTCCTGCAAGCCCAGCGCATGCAGCGCGTGATGCCCGGCACGTCGATCGGTGACAAGCAAGTCGATGCGACCGAGCATCAGTTTGCCGAAATTGGCTTGCAGGGTCGGCGCTGGCTCGCGGCGAAACAGCGTCGACTGCTCGAAGGCTTTGCCATGGTCATAGCCGGGCGAGACGCCCACGACCAGGCCGGCGAGGTCTTCCAGACGCCGCACGCGGTGCGGACGCGCACGGGCCTGGAACAGCACGAAGTCCACGCTCGACATGGGTTCGTCGGGATAGACGATGTATTGCCGGCGTGGCCCGGAGCGGAACACGTCCATCACCCCGTCGGCCAGGCCGCGCTCGACCATCGCCAGACAACGCCGCCATGGCATGAACTGCCATTGCACCTCGATACCCAGGCGCCGGAAGACTTCGTTGGCCACCTCCACATGCATGCCCTTGGGCTCGCCTGCCTCGAAGTGAATGTAGGGCGCCCAGTCATCGCTGACGATGCGCAGGCGCTCTGCATGCGCCGTCGAACCCAGGCAGGCCAGCAGGAGGATGGCGAAGAGACGAATGAAATAGGGCATCGCGACAGATTACGACGGATGGGCCAGGCCGGCCAAGCACCGGCGGGATGCCGGTGCTGCCAGGGATCCGATGCACGGCTGAGCATGGGCCGGCCATGGCCGACCGGCCCAGCGGCGATTCAGCGGGGCAGTTGCAGGTTGTTCCAGATCGCCAGGCTCGCCTCGGCCTGGTTCAAGGTGTAGAAGTGCAGGCCTGGGGCGCCGCCTTGCAGCAACTGTTCGCACATGCGGGTGATGACCTGCTCGCCGAATGCCTGGATGCTCTGGGCATCGTCGCCGTACGCTTCGAGCTGCTTGCGGATCCAGCGCGGGATATCCGCGCCGCAGGCATCGGAGAAGCGCGCCAGCTTGCTGTAGTTGGTGATCGGCATGATGCCCGGCACGATCGGGATGTCCACGCCCAGCTTGCGTACTCGCTCGACGAAGTAGAAATAGCTGTCGGCGTTGAAGAAGTACTGGGTGATGGCGCTGTCGGCGCCCGCCTTGACCTTCTGCACGAAATGAGCCAGATCGCTTTCGAAGTTGCGCGCCTGCGGGTGCATCTCCGGGTAGGCAGCGACTTCGAGGTGGAAGTGGTCACCGCTTTCCTGGCGAATGAATTCGACCAGGTCGCTGGCGTAACGCAGGTCGCCGTAGGCCATGCCCATGCCCGATGGCAGGTCGCCGCGCAGCGCGACGATGCGCTTGATGCCGGCGTCCTTGTACTGGGCGAGCAGCGCCCGCAGCTCCTGCTTGCTGTCGCCAACGCACGAAAGGTGCGGCGCGGCAGGCACCTTCACTTCGTTTTCCAGCTGCAGCACGGTATTGAGGGTGCGGTCGCGGGTCGAACCACCGGCGCCGTAGGTGCAGGAAAAGAATTCCGGTTCCAGGCTCGCCAGCTGGCGAGCGACGTTCATCAGTTTCTCATGGCCAGCTTCGGTCTTGGTCGGGAAGAATTCGAAGCTGTAACTGCGCTTTTGTGCCATCTCGTTCTCTCTTCAGCCTCAAGCCTCGAGCTTCAGGCTGCAGGTAAAGGCCGGAGCGGCTTGGCGCCGTCCGGCCTGGTGTCTCCTCGAGCGGCAGGCGGCAAGCTGACCGGCGCTGCGTTCAGGGCTTGCCGCTTGCCGCGGCGCCTTAGTACCGATAGCTGTCCGGCTTGAACGGCCCTTCGACGGTCACGCCGATGTACTCGGCCTGCTGCGACGTCAGCTGGGTGACCACGCCGCCGAAGCCGCGGACCATTTCCAGGGCGACTTCCTCGTCGAGCTTCTTGGGCAGCACTTCGACGGTCAGGCGCTCGGCCTTCTCGGCTGGCGACAGCTCGGCGAACTTCTGCTCGAAGAGGAAGATCTGCGCCAGGACCTGGTTGGCGAACGAGCCGTCCATGACCCGGCTAGGGTGACCGGTGGCGTTGCCCAGGTTGACCAGGCGGCCTTCGGCCAGCAGGATCAGGTAGTCATCGTTCTGCGGATCGAAGTCACCGTGGCCGGTGCGGTGGATCTTGTGCACCTGGGGCTTGACCTCTTCCCAGGCCCAGTTCTTGCGCATGAAGGCGGTATCGATCTCGTTGTCGAAGTGACCGATGTTGCAGACCACGGCACGCTTCTTCAATGCCTTGAGCATGTTGGCATCGCAGACGTTGACGTTGCCGGTGGTGGTGACGATCAGGTCGATGCGGCCCAGCAGGTCGCGGTTGATGCCGTCCTCGGTGCCGGTATTGATGCCGTCCTTGAAGGGCGAAACCACTTCGAAGCCGTCCATGCAGGCTTGCATAGCGCAGATCGGATCGACTTCGCTGACCTTGACGATCATGCCTTCCTGGCGCAGGGACTGGGCCGAGCCCTTGCCCACGTCGCCGTAGCCGATGACCAGGGCCTGCTTGCCCGACAGCAGGTGGTCGGTACCGCGCTTGATGGCATCGTTGAGGCTGTGGCGGCAGCCGTACTTGTTGTCGTTCTTGCTCTTGGTGACCGAGTCGTTGACGTTGATCGCCGGCACCTTCAGTTCGCCCTTGGCCAGCATGTCGAGCAAGCGATGCACGCCGGTGGTGGTCTCTTCGGTGACGCCGTGGATCTTGTCCAGCATGGCCGGGTACTTCGAGTGCAGGATCTCGGTCAGGTCACCGCCATCGTCCAGGACCATGTTGGCGTCCCAGGGCTGGCCATCCTTGAGGATGGTCTGCTCGATGCACCATTCGTACTCCTGCTCGGTCTCGCCTTTCCAGGCGAACACCGGGATCCCGGCGGCGGCGATGGCGGCGGCGGCCTGATCCTGGGTGGAGAAGATGTTGCACGACGACCAGCGCACCTCGGCGCCCAGCGCGACCAGGGTCTCGATCAGCACGGCGGTCTGGATGGTCATGTGGATGCAGCCGAGGATCCTGGCGCCCTTGAGTGGTTGCTCGGCCTGGTACTTGCGGCGCAGGCCCATCAGCGCGGGCATTTCCGATTCGGCGATGATGATCTCGCGACGGCCCCAGTCGGCCAGGGAGATGTCGGCGACCTTGAAGTCGGAAAAACCTGCGGGCGTGTTTACAGCGCTCATTAGAGCCTCCATTCGTAGTGTGCGAATGGGCGCCGTTGTGCGTTGAGCGTCCGCGAGGCGGACAACGCCCCAACCGAGCCTGACAGGTCGAACCTGCTGCAGCGCCCCTCGGCTGGGTGGCGGGCATGACCCTCCTGTCGGACAGTCATGTGGAAACCTGGCGATTATAGCCTTGTCAGCAGCCATGCCCAAGCGCTTCGATCGATTGATCGAGACGATGGTCGATCTTCCATGGAGTCGTCCGAGAGGCTCTGCCATGATGGTTGCACGACAGCCAAGCAGCAGGAGCAACCATGAATTTCCATACTCGCAAGTGGGTCAAGCCAGAAGACCTCAACCCCAACGGCACGCTGTTCGGAGGCAGCCTGCTGCGCTGGATCGACGAGGAGGCGGCGATCTATGCGATCGTCCAGCTGGGCAACCAGCGCGTGGTGACCAAGTACATGTCGGAAATCAACTTCGTCAGCGCTTCACGCCAGGGCGACATCATCGAGCTGGGCATTACCGCCACCGAATTCGGTCGGACCTCGATCACCCTGCGCTGCGAAGTGCGCAACAAGATCACCCGCAAGAGCATCCTGACGGTTGATCGCATGGTGTTCGTCAACCTGGGCGAAGACGGGCTGCCGGCGCCGCATGGGCGCACCAGGATCAAGTATATCGAGGACCAGTTCGATACGGCGGTGGAATGAGCAGGGCAGTCTCTTCCCCTGCATGACCAGAAGGGCTCGTCTTGGTTGCGGCATCGCCCTGCCACGGTGCCGCTTGTACGCTCGATCGTGCCAGCAGGCAAAAGTGCGGTACAGCATCAAAGCAGAGGCTCACCACCAGCACCCGCCGCTCCCATGGGCCATGGGCGCGGCGGGTGCTGCAGGGGCGATCACGGCTGTTCTGGTGTCCCGTTAGGCTGGCGCGTGACGCCGCGCACCACGCGGCCGATCGACAGCCCCTGGATCAGGATCGACGACAGCACCACGATGTAGGTGATCGACAACAGCAGGTCTCGCTCCTCGCCCATCGGTAGCGACAGCGCCAAGGCGACCGAGACGCCGCCGCGCAGGCCACCCCAGGTCAACACCCGGATGGTCCCCTGGGGCACGCTGCGCCAGCGGCGCAGCAGCAGGATCGCCGGCGCCACGGTGAGCAGGCGCGAGAGCAGCACGGCTACCGCGAGAACGCCCGCCGCCGCCAGGTGCAGCCAGTTGAATGGCAACAGCAGCAGCTCCAGGCCGATCAGGGCGAACAGCAGGGCATTGAGCATGTCGTCGATCAGCTCCCAGAAGCCATCCATGTACCGACGGGTCATGTCGTTCATGGCCAGGTTGCGGCCCAGGTTGCCGATGATCAGCCCTGCCACCACCATGGCGATGGGGGCCGAGACATGCAGTTCGTAGCACATGGCCGAGCCACCGATGACCAGGGCCAAGGTCAGCATGACCTCCACCTGGTATTGCTCGACGCTCTTGATCATGCGGTAGGTGGCATAGCCGATCAGCCCGCCGAACAGCACGCCGCCAATGGCTTCGTGAGCGAACAGCATGGCGGTATCGGTGAGGCTGGGTGTCTC
This sequence comes from Pseudomonas sp. Marseille-QA0332, assembly GCF_054950175.1. NCBI lineage: Bacteria > Pseudomonadati > Pseudomonadota > Gammaproteobacteria > Pseudomonadales > Pseudomonadaceae > Pseudomonas > Pseudomonas sp. Marseille-QA0332. Next base: position 3,008,304 of record NZ_CM143106.1, on the reverse strand, counting down.
GCCCAGCTGGATGATGCCCAGCAGCACGGTGAAGACCACCACCGCGGTGCCGTCGTTGAACAGCGACTCGCCGACGATGGTGGTCTTCAGCGGCTTGGAGGCATTGGCCGTGCGCAGCGCGCCGAGCACCGCGATCGGATCGGTGGGCGAGATCAGTGCGCCGAACAGCAGGCAGTAGATCAGGCTGACATGCCAGCCGAACAGGGCGAAGACCCAGTGCGCCAGGAAACCGATGACCACGGTGGCGATCAGCACGCCCACGGTAGCCAGCAGGCCGATCGGCCAGCGATAGCTGCGCAGATCGGCGAGATTCACGTGCAGGGCCCCGGCGAACAGCAGGAAGGCCAGCATCCAGTGCATCAGCAGATCGTTGAAGTCGATCTGGTTCATCAGGCCTTCGACACGTTCCTCCAGGCCGGGATAGCCGACCAGGCTAAGCCCTTGCAGCATCAGGGAGAACATCAGGGCCGTGACCATCACGCCGATGGCCGGTGGCAGCCCGATGAAACGATAGTTGACGTAGGTGAGGAGGGTGGTCAGGCAGATAAACGCAGCGACAAGCTCAAGCATCCCGATTCCTGTAACAGTGGCTTCCGATTCGTAACCCGAATGACCCGGGCAGTTCTTTGATGACCTGATCCAGGGTTCGGGGCACAGCTTATGACCGAAATTATCGAATTCGTTCATCTGGAGCGGGCTGCGAGAACCTTTTCCAAGGCCGGGAATCCTAGCCTGCGAGCAGGTCCTGGCGGGATACGCCGGATCAGGCTCCAACCCCGACATTTGCACAAGGAACCTGTCATGACCGTCGCTCTATGGTGCGTGCTGATCGCGATCTTCCTGCCACCGCTCTGCTCGCTGATCGCCAAGCTGAGCAGCGGGCGCTTCGGTATCAAGGACAACCATGACCCGCGCGGCTTTCTCGATACGCTCGAAGGGCTGCCGCGCCGGGCCAACGCCGCCCAGCAGAACAGCCACGAAGCCTTGCCGCCGTTCATCGCCGCGGTGCTGGTCGCCGATATCGTCGGCAATGCCGAGCAGGTGACCCAGGATGTGCTCGGAGTGTTGTACATCACCAGTCGTCTGCTCTACATCATCTGTTACCTGGCCGACTGGGCGGCGCTGCGCTCGCTGACATGGTTCATCGGCCTGGCGCTGATCGTGGCGTTCTTCGTGGTCTCCGCCTGAGTTCGAACGCTCAAGGCGCCTTGGGTACGTCGGGCAGCGGCATGCCCTTGGGCCAGAGCAGCCAGAGCCGTCCTTGCTGCTTCATGTCGCCGGCGAGCTTGCCGGCTTCGGCGCCGGTGCCCCAGAACAGGTCTGCGCGTACCTCGCCGGTGATCGCGCCGCCGGTATCCTGTGCAGCCACGGGGCGCACCACCGGGCTGCCGTCAGGGCGGGTCGTCGACAGCCAGAGCAGGCTGCCCAGCGGAATCACCTTGCGATCGATGGCCACGCTGTAGCCGGCGGTCAGCGGCACGTTGAGCGAACCGCGCGGCCCTTCGTTGCTGTCCGGGCGAGCGCTGAAGAACACGTAGCTGGGGTTGCTGGCCAGCAGCTCGGGTACCTTTTGCGGATTGGCCTGGGCCCAGGCGTGGATACTGCCCATGGTCACCTCTTCCTTCTTCAGCTGACCCTGCTCGACCAGCCAGCGGCCGATGGGGCGGTAGGGATGGCCGTTCTGGTCGGCATAGCCGAGCCGCAACTGTCGACCGTCCTCGAGCTGGATGCGGCCCGAGCCCTGGATCTGCAGGAACTGCAGGTCCATCGGATCGGTCAGCCAGGCCAGCACCGGAGCCGGGACGCCCTGGCGATTGATCACCTCGGCGCTGTCGTAGGGCTTGAGCACCCGGCCCTCCAGTCGTCCGCGCAGGCGCTTGCCCTTGAGTTCCGGATAAAGGCTGGCCAGGTCGACGACTACCATGTCGTCCGGCACGCCATACACTGGCACGTTGGCCGAGTCGCTGCGGCTCAGGCTGCCAGGGTACACGGGTTCGTAGTAGCCGGTGATCAGGCCGTCGGCGCTGTTCGCGGCCGAACGCAAGCCATGGACCTGCAGGTTCTGGCGCAGGAAGGCGCGCACCTGGGCCGCGTCGGCCGGGACCGCGGCGGCCGCCTCGCAGGTGCTCGCCCAGGTCGGGTCGCGCCGAAGCTTGTCGCAACCGCTGCGCCATGACTCGAAGCCAGCCAGCATGTCGGCATCTTCGACGGCCGGCAGGTCTTGCCAGTCGGCCTGGACATAGGTAGCCAGGGCATGGGGTCGCGGCTGGGCCTTGTCGCCGTCGTTGCAGCCGACCAGCAAGGCCAGGGCGGGAAGCGCCCAGGCGAGATGGCGCAGAAGAGGTGTCATGCTTTGCATCCTTGGGGACCAGGGTGGTGGCCCTGGCCAGGTTCGCTAGAGAGTGGGAGGGTGCTCACAGGCGAAAGCCGGCGCTGCGTCGCGAAGGCGTGGTCGTCACGATGACGCCGGTCTGCTTCCGACCCGTGGCAGTGCCGATGCTAACTTACCCATGTCTCGATGCAAGGCGGTCTTCGCTCATGCAGCTTCTGCAGGCGCAAGGAGGCGCCGAGCAGGTGCTCGGCGGGCTATGGTTGTCGCGCTTCGGAGCCGGACGGCTCGTTCAGCGCCCGTGCAGTCTCACTTGTCCAGCGCTTGCCTGGCCTGCTCGAGTTCCTGGCGGGACTCGGCCAGTTTGCGTTCGCGCTTGGCGATCTTGTCGGCGTCGCCCTTGGCCCTGGCTTCGGCCAGGTCGGCCTCGCGTTCACGGATTTCCTGCTCGGCCTTGCGCACGTCGGCTTGGCGAGCTGCGCGCAGGCTGTCATCGGTGCAGTGGGCCTGGTTTTCCTTGAGCGCCTTTTCCAGGCCGGCGATCTTGAACAGGTGGCCACGCTCGCGGGCCATCTCGATTTCCTTCCTGATCGAGTCCTGCTTGGCCGCGCAGCCACTCAGGCCGGGCGCCGGCTGCGCGGCCTGCAGCGAACCGGCGGACAGGCACCATGCGCAGGCGAGAAAGAGCGGGGCAAGCAGTTTCATTGGACGTCTCCTGCCGAAGCAAATTTGTCGAAATGATTCAAAATCTGCGGCTGATTGTAGAAGGCGATGCCTCTTAAGGAGCGAGAGGGGCTTCAACTTCAGAAAAGTCCTACATGTTGCCTCGGCAACCAGGGTCAACGTTCCAGATCCTTCACGGCTTCCTGCAGCTGCCTGTTGGCTTCGGCCAACTTTTCCTTACGCTTGTCGATCCGCTGTGGATCACCTTTTTTCATGGCCTTGTCCAGGTCTTTCCTGCGCTGGGCGACTTCATGCCGGGCATCGAGGACCTTCTGCTCGCGTTCCTTGCGCAGGCTGGCTTCGGTGCAGCGCTCGGAGACCTCCTGCAAGGTTTTCTCGAGGGCCGCGACCTGTTGTCCGTCGGCGCTCAGGCGAGCTTGCGCAAGCTGTTCACCGATTGCCTGGCGCTTGGCGGCGCAGCCGGTCAGGCCCGGCTGTTGCTCGGCGGCCAGCAGTGGCGTGGCGGTGAAGGCGAGCAGGACAGGCAGGGTGAAGGTGCAGAGCAGTTTCATGGGGGCTCCAGTCGAACGGGGCAGCAAAAGGGAAATGCTGCCCTGATCGCGTGAAATTAGAAACCCTCGATTGCATGTGCATGCAGTTGCGCGGCCAGCGCCTGGACCTGCTCGTCCATGAAGAAGGCGCGTAGCTGGGCTGCGCGTCGCTGGCCAATGCCCTGCTCGGCCAGCCACTGTTCGCGGCTCCTGGCCGCCAGGGCCGACCAGTCCGGCCCGAGCCGCAGGCTTGCCGGAGCCGGCAAGCCCAGCGCCCGCAGCCAGGTCTCGAATGGCCGCTGGCGTGCCTTGGCGAAGGCTTGCAGCAGTTGCGCGGCACGCGCCTGGCCAATGCCCGGTATCTCCAGCAGGTCGTGCTCCCCGAGTGCCAGCCAGTCGCCGAGTGACGCCACCTTGCCGCTCTCGACCAGATGCGCCCAGGTGCCGCGGCCCAGGCCAGGCAAGTCCAGGCCCTGCTTGCCGGTCATCCAAGCCAGCCGCGAAAGGAACTGCTCCTGGCAAGCCTCGCTGGCTGTCCAGCAGCTCAAGGGATGATGGCGAGCCGGATCAGGGGCACTGACCGGATGGCGTTCGGTACTGCGGTGTATCACCCCATCCAGGCGTGGAATGGTCAGCCCGGCCAGGCTGATGGATACCTGGTCGCCAGGGCGTATATCCATCTGCCGCCAACGGGCCAGCGAACCGGCGCTGACCTGAGCGATGCGTCGGTCATCCAGCTGGACCGGCTGCAAGCGCAGCACGGGCGTCACCCGGCCGCTACGGCCGATCCTGAACTCGACCTGGCGCACCTCAGCCAGCGCCTGGGCGTAAGGGTGCTTCCAGGCCGCGATCCAGTAAGGCGCCCGCGCCCGCCAGCGGGAAGCCGGCGGACGGCTGCCCTGGCGCAGGATGACGCCATCGGTGGCGAAGGGCAGCGGTGTCCGGTACCAGTGCTGGCGCCAGCGCAGCGCTTCGTCGAAACCGCTGACCGCCACGCTCAAGCGTGCACTGTCGGCAAAACCCAAGGCTTGCAGGCGAGCCAGGCGCTGCGCCTGGCTCGCCGGACCTTCAGGCCACTCCCAGACGAACAGGCCGATGCCGCGCCCTTGCTCGGCGTTCATCTGGCTACGCGCCATCAGCCCGGCGACACGGCTCCGGGCGTTGAGGCTGCCGGAACGTGCCTGGATGTGCCCAGGCAGGCGCCAATAAAGCTCGCCTTGCAGATACAGGTCCAGTGGCTCGGGCAATTGTCGGGGAATGTCGGCAAGCTGGGCGATATGTCGGCTCCAGTCATGCCCGCGCTCGCCATCGCCGCGACTGAGCAGGCGCACCAGGCGCCCCTGCCGATACACCAGCGAGACCGCCACGCCATCGACCTTGGGTTGTATCCAGACATCCTGCTTGCCATGCAGCCAGCGCCGGACGGCCACTTCATCGGCGAGCTTGCCGACGCCGGTATGGGGTACCGGGTGAGCGACCGGCCCTGCGGCCGTCGCCAGGGGGTCGTAGGCCTGCGCCAGGGCAAAGCAGCCTTGCAGATGCTCCAGGCGCTGGCGGCTCTGGTCATAGAGCGCATCGGCCACTGGCGAGACGCCCAGGCGATGATAATGGTCATCCCAATCCGCCAGCGTGGCGCGCAGCCGTTGCACCTCCGCCTTGGCCCGCATTGCCGGCCAGTCGGGGCACCGTTCGGTCGCCACTGCCGATGGACCGAAGCCGGCCCATACCCAGAGTGCTATCAACCACCTCGTCATAGGTAGGCATCCTTGCCTGACAGAAGAGGATCAGCCTAGACAGGCGATAGCCAACCCACCCGGCGAAGTTGTCAGTCGATATGACACGAAAAGCCCCCGCCGATCACTCGACGGGGGCTCTCGATTCGCCTTGCCTGGCGCAGCGTGGAGCTTAGAGGCCAGCCGCGCTGCGCAGTTGCTCGGCGCGGTCGGTGCGCTCCCAGGTGAAGGTGGTGAAGGTATCGTCACCCACGGTCTTTTGCTGCGGCGTGCGACCGAAGTGGCCATAGGCGGCGGTTTCCTGGTACATCGGATGCAGCAGGTCGAGCATGGTGGTGATCGCGTACGGGCGCAGGTCGAAGCACTCGCGCACCAGCTGGATGATCCGGTCGTCGGAGATCTTGCCAGTGCCAAAGGTATTCAGCGAAATGGAGGTAGGCTGCGCCACGCCGATGGCGTAGGACACCTGGATCTCGCAACGCTCGGCAAGGCCGGCGGCAACGATGTTCTTGGCCACATAGCGACCGGCGTAGGCCGCCGAGCGGTCGACCTTGGACGGGTCCTTGCCGGAGAAGGCACCGCCGCCGTGACGGGCCATGCCGCCGTAGCTGTCGACGATGATCTTGCGCCCGGTCAGGCCGCAGTCGCCAACCGGGCCGCCGATGATGAACTGGCCGGTCGGGTTGATGTGGAACTTGGTGTCCTTGTGCAGCAGCTCGGCTGGCAGGGTGTGCTTGACAATCAGTTCCATGACCGCTTCCTGCAGGTCTTTCTGCGCGACCTCCGGGTTGTGCTGGGTCGACAGCACGACGGCGTCGATACCCACCACCTTGCCCCCTTCGTAGCGGCAGGTGACCTGGGACTTGGCATCGGGGCGCAGCCATGGCAGCAGGCCGGACTTGCGCGCCTCGGCCTGGCGCTCGACCAGGCGGTGCGAGAAGCAGATCGGCGCCGGCATCAGCACGTCGGTCTCGTTGCTGGCATAGCCGAACATCAGGCCCTGGTCGCCAGCGCCCTGATCCTCGGGCTTGGAGCGGTCGACGCCCTGGGCGATGTCGACGGACTGCTTGCCAATGATGTTCATCACGGCGCAGGTCGCGCCGTCGAAGCCGACGTCGGAGCTGTCGTAGCCAATGTCGACGATGACCTTGCGGACGATATCCTCCAGGTCGACCCAGGCCGAGGTGGTCACTTCACCGGCGATGATGGCGACGCCGGTCTTGACCAGGGTTTCGCAGGCGACGCGGGCGAACTTATCCTGGGTGATGATGGCATCGAGGACTGCATCCGAAATCTGGTCGGCGATCTTGTCCGGATGGCCTTCAGACACGGACTCGGAAGTAAAAAGGGAGTATTCGCTCATCTCGACGGGTTCCTAAAGTTTACCGATGGTGAATGTCGCCAGCAGGTCGCTGGAAGTGTCGGACCTGAATCTGGAAACCGTTACGCAAACCGACGTAGAGGCTGTCGCCGGGAGCCAGCCCCGCCGCGACGGCCCAACCTGCCAGCTCCTCCTGCTCGAAGCCGAGCCAGAGATCGCCACAGGCTTCCCTGGCCCAGCCTTGGTCATGGCTGCACAGCTCGGTGACCAGCAGGCTGCCGCCTGCCTTGAGCCGCAAGGCCAGCCGGCGCAAGGCCTCGGCCGGGTCGCTGAAATGATGCAGGACCATGTTCAGCACGACGCAATCGGCCTGTTCGTCCGACGCGCACAGCGCATCGGCCAGGCGCAGCTCGACATTGTCCAGGTGCTCGCGCTGGCACACCTGGCGCGCCAGCTCGAGCATGGTCGGGCTGTTGTCCAGCGCCACTACCCGGTTGAAGCGCCGGGCCAGGTCCGGCAGGAATTCGCCGTCGCCGGGGCCAATCTCGAGGGCGGTGGCAGGCTCGGCGAAGCCGAGCTTGTCGAGCAGTGCCAGGAGACTTTCGCGATATTGCGGCAGGCCGGCGATCAGGTCCTGCTGCGCGCGGAACCTTTCCTCCACGCGCAGGAAGAAGTCCTGGCTGGTGGCGGCGCGGCGCTGCTGGACCTGGGCGATGCGGGCCTGCACGTCCTCGGCCAGGGACAGTCCATCCACTTCGTCGAGCAATGCCGCATGCAGGCGGCCACCGAGGCGCTGGGTATCGGGCAGCGCACGGCGATAGAAGATGGCGTTGCCTTCGCGTCGGGTGGCCACCAGTTCGGCCTGGGCCAGCACCTTGAGGTGATGACTCATGCCTGACTGGCCGATGTCGAAGATCTGCGCCAGCTCGAGCACGCCGAAGGAATCGTTGGCCAGGGCGCGTAGCACATTCAGGCGCAGCGGATCGCCGCCGGCCTTGCACAGGGCGGTCAGTTCGTCGCTTTGCTGGAGTACGGGAGCGGGGACACGAAGGTTCATGGATCGCAGTCTAGACAGGGGATGCACGACTCGCAACAGCAATATCAAAAAGTTTTGATATTGGATGGAGGGCGCGACTGGCCGACTAGGATGTTCTTCCAGGCACCTTCGCTACGGTCCAGGCTGTCCGATAACTTCGGCAAATCGCCTGGCTGCGACCATCCGTCATTGCTCCGAGGGGCCAACGTGGGCGAAAATGGGCGCCATTTTGTTTCATCACCCAATACAAAGCCCCAGGAGATTAGCGATGCCCAGCCGTCGTGAGCGTGCGAACGCTATTCGTGCACTCAGCATGGATGCCGTGCAAAAGGCCAACAGCGGCCACCCAGGTGCCCCCATGGGCATGGCGGATATCGCCGAGGTGCTGTGGCGCGATTATCTGAAGCACAACCCGAGCAACCCCCAGTTCGCCGATCGCGACCGCTTCGTGCTATCCAATGGCCACGGCTCGATGCTCATCTATTCGCTGCTGCACCTGACCGGCTACGATCTGTCGATCGACGATCTCAAGGGCTTCCGTCAGCTGCACAGCCGTACCCCGGGCCACCCCGAGTATGGCTATACCCCAGGCGTCGAGACCACTACCGGGCCTCTTGGCCAGGGCATCGCCAATGCCGTCGGCTTCGCCATCGCCGAGAAGGTGCTGGCCGGGCAGTTCAACCGTGAAGGCCACACCATCGTCGACCACAACACCTACGTGTTCCTTGGCGACGGCTGCATGATGGAGGGTATCTCCCACGAGGTCGCCTCGCTGGCCGGCACCCTGGGCCTGAACAAGCTGATCGCCTTCTACGACGACAACGGCATCTCCATCGACGGCGAAGTCGAAGGCTGGTTCACCGACGACACGCCCAAGCGTTTCGAGTCCTATGACTGGCAGGTGATCCGCAACGTCAACGGCCACGATGCCGAAGAGATCAAGACGGCCATCGAAACCGCACGCAAGAGCGATCGCCCGACCCTGATCTGCTGCAAGACCATCATCGGTTTCGGTTCGCCCAACAAGCAAGGCAAGGAAGACTGCCACGGCGCTCCGCTGGGCAACGACGAGATTGCCCTGGCGCGCCAGGAGCTGGGCTGGAACCACGGCCCGTTCGAAATCCCCGCCGACATCTATGCCGAATGGGATGCCAAGGCTGCCGGCGCCCGGCTCGAGGCCGAATGGAAGCAGCGTTTCGATGCCTATGCCAAGGCCTACCCCGAGCTGGCCGCCGAGTTCAAGCGTCGCCTGGCTGGCGAGCTGCCTGCCGATTTCGCCGAGAAAGCCCAGGCCTATGTCGCCGAGGTGGCGGCCAAGGGCGAGACGATCGCCAGCCGCAAGGCCAGCCAGAACAGCCTGAACGCCTTCGGTCCGCTGCTGCCGGAGCTGCTTGGCGGTTCCGCCGACCTGGCCGGCTCCAACCTGACCTTGTGGAAAGGTTGCAAGGGCGTGAAGAGCGATGACGCCAGCGGCAACTACCTGTTCTACGGCGTGCGCGAGTTCGGCATGACCGCGATCATGAACGGCGTGGCCCTGCATGGCGGCCTGGTGCCCTATGGCGCGACCTTCCTGATGTTCATGGAATATGCGCGCAACGCGGTGCGCATGTCCGCACTGATGAAGCAGCGGGTGATCCATGTCTATACCCACGACTCCATCGGCCTGGGCGAGGATGGTCCGACCCACCAGCCGATCGAACAGTTGACCAGCCTGCGCAGCACGCCGAACCTGGACACCTGGCGTCCGGCCGATGCGGTCGAGTCGGCGGCGTGCTGGGCCTATGCCTTGCAGCGCAACGATGGGCCTTCGGCGCTGGTCTTCTCGCGTCAGAACCTGCAGCACCAGCAGCGCGATGCGGCACAGATCGCCAACATCGGCCGTGGCGGCTATGTCCTCAAGGACTGCGTGGGCGAGCCCGAGCTGATCCTGATCGCCACCGGTTCCGAGGTGGGCCTGGCCGTGCAGGCGTTCGACAAACTCAGCGAGCAGGGCCGCAAGGTTCGCGTGGTCTCCATGCCGTGCACCAGCGTCTTCGATGCCCAGGATGCTGCCTACAAGCAGTCCGTGCTGCCGCTGGAAGTCGGTGCGCGGATCGCCATCGAGGCCGCGCATGCCGACTTCTGGTACAAGTATGTCGGTCTCGAGGGTCGTGTGATCGGCATGACCAGCTACGGCGAGTCGGCGCCGGCCGCCGCGCTGTTCGAGGCGTTCGGCTTCACCCTGGAAAACATCCTGGGCACCGCCGAGGAACTGCTGGAAGACTGATGTAGAGGTCCGGGGGGCAATGATGCCCCCTTCGATCGCAGGCCAGGCCTCGCGCCGGCGTCCCGGAATGTCCAGGGCCTGTACTCGCGCGGTCGCGAGGCGAGTCGCAAGGCCGAGCCTTCGTTCCTGAAGTGGCCGTGCATCGTTTTCCGATGCATGGCTGCCGTGGGCGCGCTGGCTCGGTGGCGCGACATGTGCGCGACCGAGGGTACGAACCCTGGGCACTCTGCTGGCGCAGCCCCGTCCAGGCCCGCGACAGTCGTATGAACGCTACTGCCACGTGAGTACCTCATGCCCCATTCGCGTCCTTTCAAGGTTGCCCTCAACGGTTATGGCCGCATCGGCCGCTGCGTCTTGCGTGCATTGCTGGAGCGGGGCGCCGGGACCGATCTCGAGATCGTCGCGCTGAACGACCTGGCCGACCTGGCCAGCCTGGAATACCTGACGCGTTTCGACTCCACCCACGGTCGCTTTCCCGGTGAGGTGAAGGTCGATGGCGGCTGCCTGTACATCAATGGTGACTGTGTCCAGGTCATGCGCAGCGCCGCGCCCGAGGACATCGCCTGGGCCGACCTGGATATCGACCTGGTGCTGGAATGCTCGGGCGTCCATCACACGCGTGCCGACGGCCAGCGCTTCCTGGACGCCGGCGCCCCGCGGGTGCTGTTCTCGCAGCCGATGGCCAGCGAGGCAGACGTCGACGCCACGGTGGTCTATGGTATCAATCACCAGACGCTGACCGGCAGCGAACGCCTGGTGTCGAACGCATCCTGCACCACCAACTGTGGCGTGCCGCTGTTGCGCGTGCTGGACGACGCCTTTGGCATCGAATACGTGTCGATCACCACCATCCATTCGGCGATGAACGACCAGCCGGTCATCGACGCCTATCACCATGAGGATTTGCGACGTACGCGTTCGGCCTTCCAGTCGGTGATCCCGGTATCCACCGGGCTGGCCCGGGGCATCGAGCGTCTGCTGCCGGAACTTGCCGGGCGAATCCAGGCCAAAGCGGTACGCGTGCCGACGGTCAATGTATCGTGCCTGGACATCACCTTGCAGACCGCCCGCGCGACTTCGACTGCCGAGGTCAACCGCGTGTTGCGCGACGCCGCCTTGGGCGGTCCGCTGCATGGACTGCTGGCCTATACCGAGTTGCCGCACGCCAGTTGTGATTTCAACCATGATCCCCATTCGGCCATCGTCGATGCCAGCCAGACCCGGGTCTCGGGCCCGCGACTGGTCAATCTGCTCGCCTGGTTCGACAACGAATGGGGTTTCGCCAATCGCATGCTCGACGTCGCAGGCCATTACCTGCAGGCCGTCGAGCGAACCCGTACCACCTGCAAACAGCCTTGAAGGACTGCATTCATGACCGTGTTGAAGATGACCGACCTCGACCTGCAAGGGAAGCGCGTACTGATCCGCGAAGACCTCAACGTCCCAGTGAAGGACGGTGCGGTAGCCAGCGATGCGCGTATCCAGGCTGCGCTGCCGACCATCAGGCTGGCCCTGGAAAAAGGTGCGGCCGTGATGGTCTGCTCGCACCTGGGCCGTCCGACCGAGGGTGAGTTTTCCGCCGAGAACAGCCTCAAGCCGGTCGCCGACTATCTGGCCAAGGCGTTGGGCCGTGAGGTGCCACTGGTCACCGACTACCTCGGGGGTGTCGAGGTCAAGCCCGGTGAGCTGGTGCTGTTCGAGAACGTTCGCTTCAACAAGGGCGAGAAGAAAAGCACGGACGAGCTGGCGCAGCAATACGCGGCCCTGTGCGACGTCTTCGTGATGGATGCCTTTGGCACCGCTCATCGCGCCGAAGGTTCGACCCACGGCGTGGCCCGTTTCGCCAAGGTGGCCGCGGCCGGCCCGCTGCTGGCCGCCGAGCTGGACGCGCTGGGCAAGGCGCTCAAGGCACCGGCCAAGCCAATGGCGGCGATCGTCGCCGGTTCTAAGGTCTCGACCAAGCTGGACGTGCTCAACAGCCTGAGCCAGGTCTGCGACCTGCTGATCGTCGGGGGCGGCATTGCCAACACCTTCCTTGCCGCGGCTGGCCATAAGGTCGGCAAATCGCTGTACGAGCCGGACCTGGTCGAGACTGCCAAGGCCATCGCTGGCAAGGTCAACGTGCCGCTGCCGGTGGATGTGGTGGTCGCCAAGGAGTTCGCCGAAAGCGCCGAGGCGACCGTCAAGGCCATCGCCGACGTGGCCGATGACGACATGATCCTCGATATCGGGCCACAGACCGCCGCCAACTTCGCCCAGCTGCTCAAGTCGTCCAGGACCATCCTGTGGAACGGTCCGGTCGGCGTGTTCGAGTTCGACCAGTTCGGCAACGGCACTCAGGTCCTGGCCAAGGCGATCGCCGACAGCGAGGCCTTCTCCATCGCCGGTGGCGGCGATACCCTGGCCGCGATCGACAAATATGGCGTTGCTTCGGAAATCTCCTACATTTCTACCGGCGGCGGTGCCTTCCTGGAGTTCGTGGAGGGCAAGGTCCTGCCGGCCGTCGAAATCCTGGAACAGCGGGCCAAGGCCTGACGACGGCACGCCTGGCGGAGGGAGCGGCTTGATGATCGAACGAATGGTTGCGCTGGCCATGCTGGCGTCGCTGGCGGCCTGTTCCGGCACGCCGGCCCCGCAGGACGAGCCTGTGCAGCCTGCCAAGGGCGGCTGCTACCAGTCGCAGTGGCAGGCGGAAACCGTGCCGGTGATCAACAAGCGCCTGGGGCCGGCCGGCCTGGAGAAGTACGACGAGGAGCACCAGCAGCGTGCGCAGGGGTGTCCATGAGGCATGACGAGGCAACCTGGCAGGCGTTCGGCGGTCTGCTGGAGGGCGTGCGATGAAGGCGCTCCTGCTCATGCTGGCCCTGGCGGCGCTGGGAGGCTGCGCTGTCTTCGACACCGAGCCCGCGACGCCAGGGCCTTGGACCCGTTGGGTATGCGACAGCCAGGCCGAGGTGCTATGGCGCTTCGCCGATCCCGAGCAGGGCCGCGTGCAAGTCCGCCTTGGCGGCAGCGAGCGGGTCTACCAGCTGCGTGCCGAGCCGGGCGCATCGGGCGCCTTGTACAGTGATGGAGTGCTGGCCCTGCATGTCCAGGGCAGCGAAGGGTTGGCCTACTGGGTCGCAACCAATGATCTGATAGGGCGGGGCTGCAAGGCACCGTGACTGGCCGGGTCGCTGTGGCGACCCATACTAACTTGAACTGCAACCGCCTTCGCGGCAGGCTTGCACGAAAAAACGACGATCGTCGGGAGAGAGATACACAATGGCACTCATTAGCATGCGCCAGATGCTGGACCACGCCGCAGAGTTCGGCTATGGCGTTCCGGCTTTCAACGTCAACAACCTCGAGCAGATGCGCGCCATCATGGAAGCCGCCGACAAGACCGATTCCCCGGTCATCGTCCAGGCTTCGGCAGGCGCGCGCAAATATGCTGGCGCACCCTTCCTGCGTCACCTGATCCTGGCGGCGATCGAGGAATTCCCGCACATTCCGGTCTGCATGCACCAGGACCACGGTACCAGCCCGGACGTCTGCCAGCGTTCGATCCAGCTGGGCTTCAGCTCGGTGATGATGGACGGCTCGCTCAAGGAAGACGGCAAGACCCCGTCGGACTACGAATACAACGTGCGCGTGACCCAGCAGACCGTGGCGTTCGCCCACGCCTGCGGCGTTTCCGTGGAAGGCGAGCTGGGCTGCCTGGGCAGCCTGGAAACCGGCCAGGCCGGTGAGGAAGACGGCGTCGGCGCCGAAGGTACTCTCGATCACAGCCAGCTGCTGACCGATCCGGAAGAGGCCGCCGATTTCGTCAAGAAAACCCAGGTCGATGCCCTGGCCATCGCCATCGGTACCAGCCACGGTGCCTACAAGTTCACCAAGCCGCCAACCGGCGACATCCTGGCAATCGATCGCATCAAGGAAATCCACAAGCGCATTCCCAACACCCACCTGGTCATGCACGGCTCTTCCTCGGTACCGCAGGAATGGCTGGCGATCATCAACCAGTACGGTGGCGACATCAAGGAAACCTATGGCGTGCCGGTCGAGGAAATCGTCGAAGGCATCAAGCACGGCGTGCGCAAGGTGAACATCGACACCGACCTGCGCCTGGCGTCCACCGGTGCCATTCGTCAGTACATGGCCAAGCATCCGAGCGAGTTCGACCCGCGCAAGTTCTTCGCCGAAACCGTGAAAGCCATGCGCGACGTGTGCATCGCCCGCTACGAAGCGTTCGGCACTGCCGGCAATGCCTCGAAGATCAAGCCGATCTCCCTGGAAGGCATGTTCCAGCGCTACGCCAAAGGCGAGCTGACCGCCAAGGTCAACTGATCAGGTACGTCAGGCACGATGAAGAACCCGCAGCGATGCGGGTTTTTTCATGCCTGTGGATTTTCTTGCCGCCCAGCAAGCCGGCCGGCAGCAGTATCGCTTCTATGACGAAGAACTCGATGGTCGTGCGCGCTCGCCGCTGATGCTCGAAGACAGCGTGCGCACGGCCATCGGGCAGCGGGATTTCAGCCTGGTCTACCAGCTCCAGGTAGCCTTCCCCGATGGCCGCCTGCGGGCTTTCGAGGCATTGCTGCGGTGACACCACCCAGTGCCGGCGATTTTCCCCAGTGCTATCCCTGGCCGCAGCGCTGATTGATAAACTGGCGCATCTTCCGGCTACTCGAGCCTGCCATGATCGTACTGCGTTACCTGCAAGCCTATCCGCCGAACCTGCAAGAGCAGGTGCGGCAACTCATCGCCAATGGGCGCCTGGGCGACTACCTGCGGCAACGCTATCCTGACCGGCACGCGGTGCAGAGCGACAGGGCGCTGTATGACTATGTGCAGGCAATCAAGCAGTCGAGCCTGCGCAGCGCGCCCAGCCCTGACAAGGTGCTGTTCGACAACCGCCTCGATCTGACCCATCGCGCCCTGGGCCTGAACACGGCGGTATCGCGTGTCCAGGGCGGCAAGCTCAAGGCCAAGAAGGAAATCCGCATCGCCTCGCTGTTCAAGGAGGCGGCGCCGGAGTTCCTGCGCATGATCGTCGTGCATGAGCTGGCGCATCTGCGAGAGCGCGAGCACAACAAGGCTTTTTACCAGCTGTGTCAGCACATGGAGCCGGCCTACCACCAACTGGAGTTCGACCTGAGGGTCTACCTCACCTGGAAAGAACTGCCCGGCAGCGTCTGAGGAGTACGCCATGACCACCGTTGCAAGCAAGACCCGCAGCAGCTTCTACCGACGTCTGTACGTGGCCTGGCTGATCGACAGCCAGGCTGCCGCCAGCGTGCCGGCCCTGATGGAGGCGACCGGCATGCCCCGGCGCACCGCCCAGGACACCATCGCCGCGCTGGCCGAGCTGGATATCGTCTGCGAGTTCGAGCAGCAGGCCGGTGCGCGCAACCATGCCGGGCACTATCGCATTCGCGACTGGGGGGCGATCGACAAGGCCTGGGTGGGTCGTCACCTGCGGCAGATCCGCCAGGTACTGGGCTATCCGTGAACCTGTCTGGCCCGATGGCGGCGGCTCAAGCCTTGCGCATGCCGATATGGGGGATCCCGTCCTCGACGTAGGCCTCGCTTGCCACCTCGAAGCCATGACGGGCATAGAAGGCTTGCAGATGGGCCTGGGCTGACAGATAGACCGGCGTTTGCGGCCAGCAGCGCGAAGCGAATTCCAGGCCCTTGCGCAGCAATTGGTCACCCAGGCCCTGGCCACGCGCCGAGGCGGCGATCACCACCCGGCCGATCACCACGTCGCCGCCTTGTGATTGCGGATCGAGCAGACGCAGGTAGGCAACCAGTTGGTCATCCTGCCAGGCCATGAGATGGCAGGTATCGCCCGCCAGATCCTGGCCATCGACCTCTTGATAGGCACAGCGCTGTTCCACGACGAAGACTTCGGTACGTAGTTGCAAGATGGCGTGCAGCTGTTGCTTGCCAAGGTCGGTGTGATGCTTGCAGATCCAGTCGAGAGACATCGGGTGGCTCCTTGAGTAGGACGACCATCATCGCAAACCAGGCGTCTGCCAGCGAGCCCCGCCTCGATCTGACAGGGGACGTGGGGCTTGCCGGCCGGCAGTCAGGCCGGGGTGGCCTTGACCAGGTGCGCGGCTAGGGTTCGCAAGGGGCCGAGCTGCCGGGCGATCAACGCCAGCTGGCTCTGTACCAGGCGCTGGTGTTCGTCCAGGTCGTCGGGCATCTGCTCCAGGCTGCTGGCCAGGGCCTGCTCGGCGTCGCTGTGGATGGCCACCGGCAGACGCGCGGCCAGGCCATTGGCGATTTCTTCCAGGCTGGCCGCCAGGCTGGCACCGGCACCGTCGATCAATTGTGCATGGGCCTCGGGTTGCAGCGCGGTGTCGCGATGGGCACCGAGGCCGGACAGGTAGCTGAGCAAGGTGTGGGACAGGACCAGGAAGCGGAAGCCGGCATCGGCTTCCTTGCGGAAGTGGCCCGGCTCCATGAGCATGTTCGACAGCGTCGTCGACAGCGCGGCGTCGGCATTGTGGGCGTTGCGCCGGGCCAGGCGGTAGGCCAGGTCGTCGCGCTTGCCGTGTGCATACTGTTGCATGATCTGGCGCAGGTACTCGCTGGCGCAGGCCAGGGTGTTGGCCAGCACCTTGTTCAGCTTGCGGCCTTGCCAGTCCGGCAGGCACAGGAACACCGCCAGGATGGCGATCAGGCTGCCGACCAGCGTATCGAACAAGCGTGGCAGGAACAGGCCATAGCCATCGCCGATCTGGTTGAAGCAGAACAGTACCATCAGCGTTATGGCAGCCGTGGCCAAGGTATAGCGAGTGGTGCGGTTGACGAAGAACACCACGCCGGCGATGACCGCGAACATCGACTGGATGATCGGGCTGGGGAACAGGTCGAACAGGGCCCAGCCCACGGTCAGGCCGATCGCGGTGCCGAGTATCCGCTGGACCAGCTTGAGCCGGGTGGCCCCGTAGTTGGGCTGGCAGACGAAGAGCGTGGTGAGGATGATCCAGTAGCCTTGGGTCGGGTGGATCAGATGCACCATGCCGTAGCCGATCGATAACGCCAGCGACAGGCGCAAGGCATGACGAAAGACCAGCGAAGTGGGCGTGAGTTGGGTTCGCAGGCGAACCCAGACATCCTTGAAACCGCGCGGCGAGCGATCGAGCAGGCTGCTGTCGGTGGCTTCGGCCAGGGTTTCCGGATTGCTTGCCGCGTCAAGCAGGCGGTCCAGCGTGGCCAGGTTGCTGGCCAGCGCCCGCAGCGAGCGCAGCAGGCCGCGCCAGGCGGGGTTGTTCTGGCTGCGCAGGTGTTCGAGGGACGCGTGCAGGTCGTCCAGGGCCTCGGCGAAGCCGGTGTCGTAGTCGAACGGTTGGCGCAGGCGGATGGATTCGGACAGCTGCTGGCAGATGCTGCCTTGCTGGCGCAGCAGTCGTTGACAGCGGAACATCACGTCGCTGTGGAAGAAAGCCTCGGCCAGGGCATTGTACGGGTAGTGCGAGGCACTGACCCGCTCATGGATGTCCTGGGCCAGGAAGTACAGCTTGAGATATCGGCTGACCTTCGAGTTGGGCTGACTGTTGCCGACCCGGTGCAGGATGATTTCCTTGGCCGCGTTGAGCGCGGCGACCACCTTGCCGTTCTGCCGGGCGAGCTCCAGGCGCCGTGCCTCGACGTCCAGGTTGCGAATCGGCTCGAACAGGCTGGCCTTGAGCTTGATGTAGGCGCCGAGTTCGAAGAACAGCCGGGCCAGTCCCTGCTGTACCGGCTGGTTGGAGAACAGGGCTTGCCATAGCACCGACAGCAGGCCATACCAGGCCGCACCCGCTACCAGCAGCACGGGCTCGTGCCAGAAGTCGCTGACCTGCCCGCCACGCTGGTCGACGCCGATCATGGTGTACACGGCGAGGATCAGCGTCGCCGAGGCAATGGCACCATAGCGTTCGCCCAAGGCCCCCAGCATGGTCAGGCTGAAGGCGGACAGCGCCAGCGCACCGACGAACAGCCAGGGGTAGGGGAACAGCAGCTCCACCGACAGCGCGGCGATGGCAAAGCACACCAGCGTGACCATCAGGGCGCTGAGCCGGCCTTGCCAGCTGTCGTCGGTCTCGGCCAGGGCGCAGGCGATGATGCCGAGGAACAACGGGATCAGCAGACTCATTTCGTTCTGGTGCCAGCACAGAGCCATGCTGCCGGTGAGCGCGATGGTGACGCGGATGCTGTAGCTGAACTTGTCTTGGGCCCACAGGCGACGCAGCCTGTGGCGCAAAGGGGACGATGACATGGTGGCCTGCTGGGCAATGAACGAAAGGATACCGGTCAAGAGAGCCTGGCACTCTCTTGGTCACGGACCAGCAAGAAGCGTTCCGTGCGTCATCGATTCTAGCCCGAAGCCTAGGCGAACTGCGCGGCGGCGTTGGCCGATGCCCAGGCCCACTGGAAGTTGAAGCCACCGAGGTGGCCGCTGACGTCCAGCACTTCGCCGATGAAGTACAGGCCAGGGCTTTTCAGCGACTCCATGCTCTTGGAGGAGACTTCCCGGGTGTCCACGCCGCCAAGAGTGACTTCGGCGGTACGATAGCCCTCGGTGCCAGCGGGCACCAGTTGCCAGGCCGCCAGCCTTTCGGCGAACTCGGCCAGCTGCGCCGGTGTGTACTGTTTCATCGGCTTGGAGACGAACCACTGCTCGGCCAGCAGGTTGGCGAGCTTGCGGGTGAAGACTTCGCCAAGCACGGTCTTCAGTTCGCTGTTGGGCCGCTCGGCCTGCTGCTGGCGCAACCAGTCCAGTGCGTTCCGGTCAGGCAGCAGATTGATCTGGAGCGTGTCGCCGGGCTTCCAGTACGACGAAATCTGCAACATGGCCGGGCCGCTCAGGCCGCGATGGGTGAACAGCAGGTTTTCGCGGAAACTGGCGCCGTTGCAGCTGGCGATGCAATCCAGGGAGGTGCCCGACAATTCACTGCACAGTGCCTTCAACTGGGGCTCGGTAATGGTGAACGGCACCAGCGCGGCGCAGGTCGGCAACACGTTGTGGCCGAACTGGCGGGCGACCTGGTAGCCGAAACCGGTGGCGCCCAGGGTGGGGATCGACAGACCACCGGTGGCGATCACCAATGACTGGCAGGCGAACGCCCCGGCGCTGGTCTGCAAGCGATAGCCCGTATCGGCCTTGTCGATCCGCTCGATGCTGGTGTTCATGCGCAGCTCGACCCCGGCCTGGTCGCACTCGGCGAGCAGCATCTGGAGGATGTCGCTGGACTTGTTGTCGCAGAACAGCTGGCCGAGCTTCTTCTCGTGATATGGCACGCCGTGGCGGGCGACCAGTTCGATGAAATCCCATTGCGTATAGCGCGCCAGGGCCGACTTGCAGAAGTGCGGGTTCTGCGAGATGAAATTGGCCGGCTCGGTATACAGGTTGGTGAAGTTGCAGCGCCCGCCGCCGGACATGAGGATCTTCTTGCCAGGTTTGTTGGCATGGTCGAGCAGCAGCACCTGGCGTGCGCGGCGGGCGGTGAGCTGGGCGCACATTAGGCCGGCGGCGCCAGCGCCGATGATGATCACATCGATGGTTTGCACGAAGGGTCCTTGTCTTGGCAGGGGTTGATCCATCCGGGTTACAGCGCCCCGGTGGGTGCTTGCAGGGCGACGTACAGGCGCGGCCCCAAGGGCTGCGCGGCAGCTCCTTGGTCCGACGAGTACGTACCCTAGACGATGCGCACCTTCAAGGACCTGCCCTTGATCTTCCCGCTGTTGAGCCGCTGTAGCGCCTGCCGGGCCACGCCGCGCTCGACCGCGACGTAGGCCTGGAAGTCGAAGATCGCGATCTTGCCCACCTGACTGCCGGCGATTCCGGCTTCGCCGGTCAGGGCGCCGAGGATATCGCCAGGGCGCAGCTTGTCCTTGCGCCCTGCGGCGATGCCCAGGGTGCTCATGGGAGGTAACAGCGGCTCACCGCCTTTGGAACTCAGCGCGTCAAGCTGCTCCCAGCGCAGCGGGCGCTGCTGCAACTGCTCGATGGCCTGGGCACGGTGGCCTTCGGCCGGAGCCACCAGGCTCACCGCCAGGCCTTTCTCGCCGGCGCGCCCGGTACGGCCGACCCGGTGCACATGGATCTCGGCGTCACGTGCCAGCTCGACATTGATCACCATGTCCAGCCCATCGATGTCCAGGCCGCGCGCCGCCACGTCGGTAGCCACCAGCACCGAGCTGCTGCGGTTGGCGAACAGGGTCAGGACCTGGTCGCGATCACGCTGCTCGAGATCGCCGTGCAGGGCCTGGGCGACGATGCTCTTGGCCTTGAGATGGGCGACCAGCTCTTCGCACTGCTGCTTGGTGAAGCAGAACGCCACGCACGACTGCGGGCGGAAATGCCCGAGCACCCGGGTGACGGCCGTCATGCGCTGGTCGGGATCGATCTCGATGAAACGCTGCTCGATCTGGTTGTCGGCATGCAGGCTCTCGACCTTGACCTGCTGGGGCTGACGCATGAAGTCCGCTGCCAGCTTCTCGATGCCGGCCGGGTAGGTGGCCGAGAACAGCAGGGTCTGGCGTCGCGTCGGCGTGCGCCCGATGATGCTGGCGATGGCATCGAAGAAGCCCATGTCGAGCATGCGGTCGGCTTCGTCGAGTACCAGGGTGTTGAGGCCATCGAGTACCAGGGTGCCTTTGTCCAGGTGCTGCTGCACTCGGCCTGGGGTGCCGACGACGATGTGCGCGCCATGTTCCAGCGAGGCGATCTGTGGACCCAGCGGCACGCCGCCGCACAAGGTCAGGACCTTGATGTTGTCTTCGCCACGGGCCAGGCGGCGCAGCTCCTTGGCGACCTGGTCGGCCAGCTCGCGGGTCGGGCACAGCACCAGCGCCTGGCAGCCGAAGTAGCGAGGGTTGAGCGGGTGAAGCAGGCCGATGCCGAAGGCCGCGGTCTTGCCACTGCCGGTCTTGGCCTGGGCGATCAGGTCCTGGCCCTTGAGGATCACCGGCAGGCTGCGGGCCTGGATCGGGGTCATGGAGGCGTAGCCAAGCGCCTGGAGGTTGGCCAGCATGGCGGTGGACAGCGGCAGGGTAGCGAAGGCGGTGGATTCGGTGGTCACGAGGCGAGCCTGGAGTGCAAAAAATGCCGCACAGTCTACAGGCTCGCGAGCATTCTTCCTAAGGCTCCAGCTCCGGTTCCGGACGACGGGCACGTCGGCCATCGGACGGCGACAACTGGAGGAAGATCGCCGCGGCAAGCATGGCCATCAGGCCGATGGTCAGGAAGGTCAGCTGGAAGGCACCCAGGGTCGTCTCGACACCGTCAGCGCTGCCGGCGGCGGTGAACCCCCCGAGCAGCGCGCCGGCGCAGGCCACGCCCAGGCTAAGCGACAGTTGCGCCACTACCGACAACAGGCTGTTGCCGCTGCTGGCGCTGGCATCGTCCAGGTCGATCAGGGTCACGGTGTTCATTGCCGTGAACTGCAGCGAATTGACCGCTCCAAGCAGGCCGAGCTGCACCAGCAGCAGTCCATAGGGCGTCTGTTCGTCGACCAGGCCCAGGCTGGCCAGCAACAGGCCGAGCAGCAGGGTATTGCCAGTCAGGATGATCCGGTAGCCCAGGCGCTCGATCAGCGGGCGGGCGATGGACTTGGCGATCATTGCCGCGGCGGCCAGCGGGATCATGCTCATGCCCGCCTGTGAAGGCGAATACCCCAGCGCCACCTGCAGCAGCAGCGGCACCAGGAAGGGCAGGGCGCCACTGCCCAGGCGTGCGAACAGGTTGCCCAGGATGCCGATGGCGAAGGTCCGCACCCGGAACAGGCTTGGCGAAAACAGCGGGTCCGGGTCGCGTCCCGCTCGTAGCCAGTAGGCCGCCAGGCAGGCCATGCCCGCGAACAGCAGGAGCATCACGCGCAGGTGCGGCAGGTGCAGTTCACCCAGGCCTTCCATGGCGATGGTGATCAGTACCATCGCCGCGCCGAAGAGCACGAAGCCCGGCCCGTCGAACGGTGTACGCTGCGCCCCGCGCAAGTCCGGGATCAGCTTCCAGACCGCCCAGCAGCCGAGTGCGCCCACCGGCAGGTTGAGCAGGAAGATCCAGTGCCAGCTGAGGATCTCCACCAGCCAGCCGCCCACGGTCGGGCCAAGCAGCGGACCGAGCAGGCCGGGAATGGTGATGAAGCTCATGATCCTCACCAGCTCCGAGCGCGGGTAGGCTCGCAGTACCACCAGACGTCCCACCGGCAGCATCAGCGCGCCCCCCAGCCCCTGGATCACCCGGGCGGCGACCAGGAATGTCAGGCTGTTGGCAATGGCGCAGAGCAGCGAGCCGAAGCTGAACAGCAGGATGGCGCTGAAGAAGATGCGCTTGGTGCCGAAACGGTCGGCGATCCAGCCCGAGGCGGGAATCAGCAGGGCCACGGTGAGCATGTAGGCAATGATCACGCCCTGCATGCGCAGCGGGTTTTCCTCCAGCGAACGGGCCATGGCCGGCAGCGCGGTATTGAGAATGGTGCCGTCCAGGGACTGCATGAAGAAAGCGATGGCCACCACCCAGGGAATCCAGCGGGCGGTGACGGGGTCGAGCGGCGTGCGTTCAGGCATTGGTGGTCTCGTCTGGGCCGTCGCGGGCGGGTCGGGCTGTTCGCCGCCCGGCCCACGAAAGGGCGATCACAATGTCAGGGTCATGGCTTTGACCAGCGCTCCTGGCAGATGACTCGATCCGGTATGCCGTTGGCCATAGGTGCTAGTCGAGAGGATCAGTTCACGCTCGCGGGTCAGCGCTTCCAGTTGCTCGCCTAGCAGGCTGTACAGACTGTCATCGAAGCGCATGGTGGTCACTGGCGCGCGGATCTGGCCGTCTTCCACCCAGAAGGTGGCGAAGCGGGTCAGGCCCGTCATGCGCGCCGCTGGCAGGTCCGAATAGTTCAGGTACCACAGGTTGCTGATATACAGGCCTGTGCCGAGGCGCTCGAGGATTTGCGCCTGGGCCAGGTCGCCGGGGGCCAGGCTCAGGGCGCAAGGCGATTCGTGACTGTCGGCGCCGTTGGCGGCCAGGCCGAACTCGGCGGCGCTGCGCATGCTGACCAGGCGCCCGCTGGCCCGCCCCTGCTCGATCAGGCATACGTCCTGGCGCGGCGAACCCTGGTCGGAGAACGCCGGGCTGAGCGAGCCGCTGACCTGTTCGTCGAAGCACACGATCGGGGCCAATTGCGCATCGCCATGGTAAAGGCGCTGCAGCGCGCTGTTGCCAGTCGCCAACGCCTGAGCGGAAAAGCCGCCCCAGCAGAGCATTGCGGCGATTTCGTCCATGGCGGCCGGTGCCAGGTAGGCACGATAGCTGCCTGGCCGCAAGGTCAGGGCCGGGCGGCCCAGTGCGTCAAGTTGTTCGCGGCACAGGCGCATGCGTTGGGCGAACGTCTGCTGGCTCCAGGCCTGCCCGGCGTAATTGGCCTTCACCGCCTCGCCGTTGCCGTGGAACAGGCTCCAGTCGAGGTTGAAGCTGTTGGCCTGATGCCAGCCCGTCGCTCCGCAGGAGCTGGCGAAGCCACGGCTTATGGGGCCTGCGGCATAGATGCCGACCAGGTCGAGATCGCCTGCTTCATGCTCGATCTGGCCCAGCACATCCGCCAGCTCGGGCAGGGCATGGTCCTGGACGCTATGGCTGCGCCAGGCACGTTCGTCCAGGCGCAACCAGGGGTCGGCTGGCAACAGCGGCAAGGTCTGGCGCAATTGCGCCAGGGCTTGGCGCAGGCGTTGGCGATCGACCTGGGGGTCATCGCTCAAAGTCAGCTGTGACTCTGCCTGGCGGCCCTCGTGAACCAGTCGCAGCTGTGCGTGGGCCTGGCTGACCGAGCCGGCCTGGCGTACCTTGGCGTGGTTGAAGCGCACGAACCGGGAACGTTCGGCGCTGTAGCCGAAGGTGAACCGCTCGCCGGGGCGGATGCTGTCCCGCAGTGCGCCGGCCAGGTCCTCGAAATGCTGCTGTGCCTTGCCCAGCATCAGGCTTGCCCTCCGAATACGTCGATCTGACTGAACACGCACGCTGGCGACGCATGGCCGACCCGGATCACCTGGTTGGGTTCGCCCTTGCCGCAGTTGGGCGTGCCGAGCACCTGGAGGGTACCGCGATCACCGACAGCTGCCAGGCTGCGCCAGAAACTCGCCGAGATGCCCCGGTAGTTGGGGTTCTTCACCACGCCCTTGAGTTCGCCATCCTCGATCAACTGACCCCATTCGCAGCCGAACTGGAACTTATTGCGCGCGTCGTCGATCGACCAGGAACGGTTGGTGCGCATCAGGATGCCACGCTCGATACCGCCGACCAGCTGTTCGAGCGTTCGGTCGCCCGGCTCGATGTTGATATTGGCCATGCGGTCGATCGGCGCGCGGTTCCAGCTGCTGGCGCGGCTGTTGGCAACCCCGTCCAGGCCCGAACGGAACCGCGACAGGGCGCCACCGAGCGGGCGCAGCAACAGGCCATCGCGGATCAGAAACTGTTTGTCCGCCACGCTACCCTCGTCGTCATGGCTGTAGCTGGCCAGTTCACGGGCGATGGTCGGATCGAAGGTCACGTTCAGTAGCGATGAGCCATATTGCAATCGGCCGAAGTCCTCGCGCCTGACGAAACTGGTCCCGGCATAGTTGCGCTCGTCACCGAGGATTCGGTCCATTTCCAGCGGATGGCCGATTGATTCGTGGATCTGCAGTATCATCTGGTCCGGCATCAACAGCAGGTCACGCACGCCGTCGGGTGTGTTCGGCGCCAGCAGCAGCTGCAAGGCTTCGTCGGCCACGCGTGCGCCGGCGCCAACCAGTCCACAGTCGTCGATGACCTCGAAGCCGCCCTGCTGGCCGAAGTTCTCGCGGCCCAGGCTACGGCTCTGGCTGTCCCGGCCATCGCTGGCGGTCACTCCCATGCCGGGAAAGAGGAAGCGCTGGGCGTGCCGCAGTTCGGCTCCGGCGTTGTTCAGGTAGGTCTGCTCGACCTGGGTGATGCCCAGCGTGGCCTGCCAGTCCACCAGGCGCTCGTCCCTGGGGACCCGTGCCGATTCGGTCGCCAGCAGCTCAAGCCACTCGGCGAGGCTTGGCAGCGGCTGATCCAGATTCGGCGAGACATGCTCATGGCGCTCGCTGGCCACGGGCTGCCCGCTCAGGTCCAGCAGGTTGCAAGCCGCGACCTGGCGGGCCAGCGTCTCGGCCTGCTCGAGCGCTCGCTGCAGGCCCGTCTGGGACAGGTCGGCGGTGGCCGCATAGGCTTGCACGCCAGCCAGGCGGACAGTGAGCATGGCGCCCTCGTCCTGGCTGAAGAAAGGAGGCTCGACGACGTTGCGGCGTACCGACAGCCCTTGGTAGGACTGCTTCACATGACGCAGGGAAAACACTTCGGCCTCGCTGCGCAGCGCGGCGAAACGCTGGCGCAGCAGGGCGGTCGAGTCGAACATGCAGGGACCTCCATGTGGTCACGGCCTGACCGGGGCCAGGTCTGGCTCGGACGAAAGGAGCATTATGGCAGGGATGTAGCGGCACGGGCGTGCTTCATGGTCCTCGATCGCTGCGCGGCCCGTCCGCCTCTGCCAGAGCGTTCAGCTCGATGGTATCGACATCGACACCGCACCCGGCAGGATGATGGCCGCGAGGTACGCCAGCCATGACAACGCCCCGCAAGCCATCCATATACCGTTAGCCCAGGTGAACCGAGAATTGGATTCTCCGGCTGGATCCCCCACGCAGAAGTTGATCGCCTGCTGCAGCCTGACAGTCCAGCACAAGCCCAGGCCAACCACGGCGATCG
Organism: Pseudomonas sp. Marseille-QA0332; assembly: GCF_054950175.1. NCBI lineage: Bacteria > Pseudomonadati > Pseudomonadota > Gammaproteobacteria > Pseudomonadales > Pseudomonadaceae > Pseudomonas > Pseudomonas sp. Marseille-QA0332. The sequence goes on along the minus strand of NZ_CM143106.1, from coordinate 2,982,669 downwards.
GCAGCCAGGACCATTCCGGCTTCGAGCTGGCCAGCAGCGACAGCCAGATTTGCGCGGCCAGTGCCAGAGGAGCGGCGAGGGCGATCAGGAACGGGGACCAGCGGTAGGTTCTTCCCGATAGACGAATTTGCTGATCGATCCTGCGGTTCAAGCCGTACAGGAACAGAATGCCGCCGGCCGCACGCAGGGCAGGCCATATCTTTTCGCCGCTGCTGCGCCGATAGAAGACCCAGCTGCGCCAGTAGCAGAACAGCCAGTACCCATTGAAGGTGAGCAGACTCAGGATCAGCAGCTTTCGTATCGAAACCACGAAGAACATGGGTTCGCCAACCTTGGCCTCGCTGAGTTGCTGAATCGGAGGAGCAACGTTTTGTATGGGCATCCCGGCACACCTTGTCGAAGCGATAGGCCATTCAACCTGATTGCCCCTGGCCGAATCTGCCTTACATTTCCCAAGGAAAAGCCAGATATTTCTGATAGCCAACGCAACGATGGGAAGGTTCCCAGGCTGGCGGCGAGCGTTCTGGAAGACGCCGTGTCATGAAAAACGGGCCGAAGCAGCCATTCGCCACTTCGGCCCGTCCTGAGCGTGACTGCTTGCTTCAGCCGATGGTCATCAGGCTTGCATTACCCCCCGCCGCGGCGGTGTTCACGCTGACTGCCCGCTCGATCACCAACCGCTCGAGAGCGATCTGATGGTCACCGCTGGACAGCCCTTGCACGCCAACGATGGCGCCGCCGCGCTTGGCTACCTGCTGGCAGATGGCGCGCAGCTGGTCGGAGTCGCCATGGTGCAGGACTGCATCGAAGGCGACTTCGTCCTTGTGCCAGTCGGCCACCAGCCCGATCCTGGCCTGCACGTCCTTCGGCAGGCGGGTGCGCAAGGCCTTGCTCGGTTCGCTGTCGGGGAACAGCGCCGAGCTGCCGACAGCCAGCACGGCGGCGAGCTGGGCGAGCAGGTCGGCTTCGCTTTCGGCCAGGCACAGCACGTGCTCGCGTGGCAGGACGGTGTAGCTGTTGCGCTCTCCGGTGGGGCCTGGCAGCACGCGGGTAATGCCGCTCTGGGACTGTTCGGCGAACTGCTCGCAGAGCGTGGCCAGATCGCCCTGCTGGCTGCCGTCAGCCCAGGCCTTCAAGCTCTCCAATGGCTTGAGCAACTGCTCGCGGACCGGATCGCTCGGCACGGCGTCGCCGTCGACGCGCTTGAAGTGACGGGCAATGGCATCGGCCGGGCGGGTCGAGAGCAGGCGGTACAGGTACAGCGGACCACCGGCTTTCGGACCGGTGCCCGACAGACCCTCGCCACCGAACGGCTGGACGCCGACCACGGCACCGACGATGTTGCGGTTGACGTACATGTTGCCAGCCTTGACGTTGTCCACGACCTTGGCAATGGTCTCGTCGATACGGGTATGCACGCCCAGGGTCAGGCCATAGCCGGATGCATTGATCTGCTCGATGAGCTGATCCAGGTTGCGGCGGTTGTAGCGCACCACATGCAGGACCGGGCCGAAGATCTCGCGCTTGAGTTCGTCGAAGCTTTCCAGTTCGATCAAGGTCGGCATGACGAAGGTGCCGCGCTTGCATTCCTCGGCATCGGCGAGCGCCACCTGGTACACCGAACGGCCCTTCTCGCGCATGCCCTGGATGTGCTTTTCGATGCCGGCCTTGGCCTCGGCGTCGATCACCGGGCCGATGTCCACGGACAGGCGCTCCGGATTGCCCAGGCGACTCTGGGCCATGGCGCCCTTGAGCATCTCGACCACCCGATCGGCGCAATCCTCCTGCAGGCACAGCACGCGCAGGGCCGAGCAGCGCTGGCCGGCACTGTCGAAGGCGGAGGACACCACGTCGACCACTACCTGCTCGGTGAGCGCGGAGGAGTCGACGATCATTGCGTTCTGCCCGCCGGTTTCGGCGATCAGCGGAATCGGCCGGCCTTGTGCATCCAGGCGTCCGGCGACGTTGCGCTGCAGCAGGCGCGCCACCTCGGTGGAGCCGGTGAACATCACGCCCTTGACCCGCTCGTCGCCGACCAGGCGAGCGCCGACGGTTTCGCCGCGCCCCGGCAGCAATTGCAGCACGCCTTCGGGAATGCCTGCCTCGAGCAGAATACGCACGGCCTGCGCCGCGACCAGCGGGGTCTGTTCGGCCGGCTTGGCCAGGACCGGGTTGCCGGCTGCCAGCGCGGCGGCAACCTGGCCGGAGAAGATCGCCAGCGGGAAGTTCCAGGGACTGATGCATACCACCGGCCCCAGCGGACGGTGGGCATCGTTGCTGAAATCGTTGCGCGCCTGGACCGCGTAATAGCGCAGGAAGTCGACCGCCTCGCGCACTTCGGCGATGGCGTTGACATAGGTCTTGCCGGCTTCGCGCACCAGCAGGCCCATCAGCGGCTGGATCTCGGCCTCCATAAGGTCGGCGGCGCGCTCCAGGATCGTGGCGCGTTCGGCGGGCGGCGTGGCTTGCCAGATCGGTGCGGCATTCACGGCGCACTGCACGGCATTGTCGGCGTCGGCGACCGTGGCCTCCTGCACATGCCCGACCACATCGCGGTGGTCCGAAGGATTGAGCACTGCCGAAGCTGCCTCTTCGCTGGCCGGGCAGGCCAGTACCGGCGAAGCCTTCCAGTCGTTATGGGCGGTGGCCAGCAAGGCGCAGGAAAGCGAGGCCAGGCGGTGTTCGTTGGCCATGTCGATGCCGGCCGAGTTGGCCCGCTCGCTGCCGTAAAGGTCGCGTGGCAGCGCGATGCGCGGGTGAGGCAGGCCGATGCAGCCTTCCTGGGTGCCCATCCGCTCGATGCTCACCACCGGGTCGGCGACCAGTTCCTGGATGGACAGGGAGTGGTCCGCCACACGGTTGACGAAGGACGTATTGGCACCGTTCTCGAGCAACCGGCGGACCAGGTACGCCAGCAGGGTCTCGTGGGTGCCGACAGGCGCGTAGATCCGGCACGGCCGGTTCAGCTTGCCTTCGGAAATCTTGCCGACCACCTGCTCGTACAGCGGTTCGCCCATGCCGTGCAGGCACTGGAACTCGTACTGGCCCGGATAGTAGTTCTGTCCGGCGATATGGTAGATGGCCGACAGGGTGTGGGCGTTGTGGGTGGCGAATTGCGGGTAGATGGCTTCCGGCACCGACAGCAGCTTGCGGGCGCAGGCGATATAGGAAATGTCGGTATAGACCTTGCGGGTATAGACCGGATATCCCTCCAAGCCCTCCACCTGGGCGCGCTTGATCTCGCTGTCCCAGTAGGCGCCCTTGACCAGGCGAATCATCAGTCGGTGACGGCTGCGCCGGGCCAGGTCGATGACATGGTCGATCACATAGGGGCAGCGCTTCTGGTAGGCCTGGATGACGAAGCCGATGCCGTTCCATCCTGCCAGCTGCGGCTCGAAGCACAGGCGCTCGAGCAGATCCAGGGAAAGCTCCAGGCGATCGGCTTCCTCGGCATCGATGTTCAGGCCGATGTCGTATTGCTTGGCCATCAGGGTCAGCGAAAGCAGACGTGGGTAGAGTTCTTCCATCACCCGCTCATACTGTGCCCGGCTGTAGCGTGGATGCAGGGCCGAAAGCTTGATGGAAATGCCCGGGCCTTCATAGATGCCACGGCCGTGGGAAGCCTTGCCGATCGAATGGATCGCCTGCTCGTAGGAGGCCAGGTATTTCTGCGCGTCGTGCTCGGTCAGGGCCGCCTCGCCGAGCATGTCGTACGAATAGCGGAAACCCTTGGATTCGAAGCGGCTGGCGTTGGCCAGCGCCTCGGCGATGGTCTCGCCGGTGACGAACTGCTCGCCCATCAGGCGCATGGCCATGTCGACACCCTTGCGGATCATCGGCTCGCCGCTCTTGCCGATGATCCGGCTGAGCGAGGCGGTCAGACCCGATTCATTATGGGTCGAGACCAGCTTGCCGGTCAGCAGCAGGCCCCAGGTGGCGGCGTTGACGAACAGCGACGGACTATTGCCCAGGTGCGGCTGCCAGTTGCCGGTGCTGATCTTGTCGCGAATCAGGGCGTCCCGAGTCCCTTTGTCGGGAATGCGCAGCAAGGCTTCGGCCAGGCACATCAGGGCGACGCCTTCCTGGGAAGACAGCGAGAATTCCTGCAACAGACCTTGCACGATACCTGCCCGACCGCTGGCGCTCTTCTGGTGGCGCAGCTTGTCAGCGATTCGCGCGGCCAGCTTGTTGGTGGCTTCGGCCTGGGCCGCGGTGAGGCGTGCCTGCTCCAGCAATACCGGCACCATTTCCTGTTCGGGGCGCCGATAGGCCGCAGTGATGGCCGCGCGAAGCACCGACTGGGGAAGGATGCTCTCGGCGAATTCCAGGAAGCACTGATGGCTGTGCTCGGCCTGGACTTCCCCGGCGTCGTCGGCGGGGCTTGCGGCCTGGCCATCGAGTTCGGTGAGGGTGGCGCCACCCTCGAGCTTCTCGAGGTAGTTGAAGATCGCCTGCTTGATCAGCCAGTGCGGTGTCCGGTCGATGGACTGCGCGGCTGTCTTGAGTCGCTCGCGGGTCGGGTCATCGAGTTTGACCCCAAGGGTGGTCGTCGCCATTTTGTTGTCCTCATTATTACCACGGTCGTGGCTTAAGCTGGCGCCAAGATTAGCGGTAGGAGCGCTTGGGTGCAACCTAGTGCAACCCTGTTTTTCGCCTGGCCCCGTGCTGTTCGTCCGAGCGCGCCGGACAAGGCTGGGGCAGCGGCCAAGAAGGCGGTCCGGGGGCAAATCCCAGGCTGTTGCAAGATGCGCCAAAACTGTAGGTCATTTCCGAAAAAATGCCCGAGGCGCTACTTGCAAGCGAAAAATGGTTGCACCTTGTTCAAGTTGTTGCATAGGATCCGTCGCCTGGTGCAACCGGCAGGGGTCCGGTCGCAGAGATAAAAACAAACGCCAGGGCACACACATGGGCAATCCGCTTACGATCACCTTCGTGGTCTACATCGCAGCAATGGTGCTGATCGGCTTCGTCGCCTATCGCTCCACCAAGAATCTTTCCGACTACATCCTCGGTGGCCGTAGCCTCGGCAGCGTGGTGACCGCATTGTCCGCCGGCGCTTCCGACATGAGCGGCTGGCTGCTGATGGGGCTGCCGGGCGCCATCTACCTGTCCGGCCTGTCCGAAGCCTGGATTGCCATCGGCCTGACCATCGGCGCCTACCTGAACTGGCTGTTCGTGGCAGGGCGTCTGCGCGTGCAGACCGAACACAACGGCGACGCCCTGACCCTGCCCGATTTCTTCGCCAGTCGTTTCGAGGACCAGACCGGCCTGCTGCGCGTCATCTCGGCAATCGTGATCCTGGTGTTCTTCACCATCTACTGCGCCTCCGGCATCGTCGCCGGTGCCCGCCTGTTCGAAAGCACCTTCGGCATGTCGTACGAGACCGCCTTGTGGGCCGGTGCCGCCGCGACCATCGCCTATACCTTCGTCGGCGGTTTCCTGGCCGTCAGCTGGACCGACACCGTGCAAGCCTCGCTGATGATCTTCGCGCTGATCCTGACCCCGGTGATCGTGCTGATCTCGACCGGCGGCTTCGATACCACCTTCCAGGCCATCGAGCTGCAGGATCCGGCGCACTTCGACATGTTCAAGGGCGCCACATTCGTCGGCATCATCTCGCTGCTTGGCTGGGGGCTGGGTTATTTCGGCCAGCCGCACATCCTGGCGCGCTTCATGGCGGCCGATTCGGTCAAGTCGATCGCCAAGGCCCGTCGCATCTCCATGACCTGGATGATCCTCTGCCTGGCCGGGACCTGCGCGGTAGGCTTCTTCGGCATCGCCTACTTCTCGGCCCACCCCGAGGTCGCCGGGCCGGTCACCGAGAACCCTGAGCGCGTGTTCATCGAGCTTTCCAAGCTGCTGTTCAATCCGTGGATCGCCGGCGTGCTGCTTTCGGCCATCCTGGCAGCGGTGATGAGCACCCTGAGCTGCCAGCTGCTGGTATGCTCCAGCGCCCTGACCGAAGACTTCTACAAGGCTTTCCTGCGCAAGAACGCATCGCAAGGCGAGCTGGTCTGGGTCGGCCGCCTGATGGTCCTGGCCGTGGCATTGATCGCCATCGCTCTGGCGGCCAATCCGCAGAACCGCGTACTTGGCCTGGTGGCCTACGCCTGGGCCGGCTTCGGCGCTGCCTTCGGGCCTGTGGTACTGATCTCGGTGCTCTGGAAAGGCATGACCCGCAACGGTGCGCTGGCCGGCATCGTGGTCGGCGCCGTGACCGTCATCCTGTGGAAGAATCTGGCGATCTCCGACCTGTACGAGATCATCCCGGGCTTCCTCTTCGCCAGCCTCGCCATCGTCGTGGTAAGCAAGCTGGGCAGCCCTTCGCAAAGCATGATCGCCCGCTTCGAGAAGGCTGACGCGGCCTATCACGCGGACAAATGAGCCTTTGGCTGCAAGCTGCAAGCCGATCGGCGGACCTGTTGCATCGCCGCTCAGCTTGCAACCTGCAGCTTGAGGCCTGGAGCTTGCGGCTCCCGCTCCAGGCGGTAGACTTGGTGGCCCTGCAGGAGTCGCCATGAACTATCGTCACGCCTTTCACGCCGGCAACCATGCCGACGTCTTCAAGCACATCGTGCTGACCCGCCTCATCGCCCTGATGTCGCGCAAGGAGCAGCCGTTCGCCTACCTAGATACCCACGCCGGCCTTGGCCTGTATGACCTGCAGGGCGACCAGGCGGTGCGAACCGGCGAGTACCTCGAAGGTATCGCGCGGCTGTGGGGGCGCACTGACCTGCCAGCGATGACGGCCGATTACCTGCGCGTGATCGGGCGGCTCAATCCCGATGGCGAGTTGCGCTACTATCCGGGCTCCCCCGAGCTGGCGCGCCGCCTGATGCGCCAGCAGGACCGTGCCTTGCTCAACGAAAAGCATCCACAGGACGGTCCGCTGCTCAAGGAAAACATGAAGAAGGACCCGCGCGTGGTCGTGCATCTGGGCGAGGGCTGGCATGTGCCGCGTGCCTTGTTGCCGGTCCAGGAAAAGCGCGCCGTGATGCTCATCGATCCACCCTTCGAGCAGGCCGACGAGCTCAAGCGTTGCACCCAGTCGCTCAAGGAGGCCATCGGGCGCATGCGCCAGACCGTGGTCGCGATCTGGTACCCGATCAAGGACCAGCGCCAGCTGACACGCTTCTACCAGGACCTGAGCAGTACCGGTGCGCCGAAACTGCTGCGCGCCGAACTGTACGTGCATCATCAGGACAGCCCCCAGGGCTTGAACGGTTCCGGGCTGGCCATCGCCAATCCGCCCTGGGGGCTGGAAGAGCAATTGCGCGAACTGCTGCCATGGCTGGCGCGCGAGCTGGCGCAGAGTCACGGCAGCTGGCGAATGGACTGGCTGATAGCAGAGTAGCGTCTGGAAGTTTTTCAGGGTGCGTCAAGGCGGGTATGGCCGCAAGCGTCCGCTGCCCTGCGCGGCTCGTCATTGCCGGCCTGGTGGCTGAGCCGCCAGCGATGGCCGACGAGTGCCAGCTGGTCGCCGCCATTGCGCTGCATTACCCAAACCCTGCTTTGCGTTATAATCGCGCCCTTTAGCCGTCATGTACCTCCAGACGTGGCGCATCTTTACCGAATGAAGAGGCTAGACCCTTGGCATTGACGATTCTTGGCCTGTCCGGCGCCCTTAGCCATGACCCTTCCGCGGCTCTGTACATCGACGGAAAGCTGATTGCCGCCGCCGAAGAAGAGCGCTTCGTGCGTGACAAGCATGCGAAGAATCGCATGCCTTACGAGTCGGCCAAGTTCTGCCTGGAGCAGGCAGGTATCAAGCCGTCGGATGTCGATGTGGTGGCCATTCCCTTCGCGCCGATCAGCCTGTTCGGCAAGGCTCGCTGGCACTATGCCAAGCGCTATTGGTACGCCCCGGATCGTGCGCTGGACGCCATCCTGATGGGCAACCGCCGCTACAAGCGCTATCGCAGGAAGATCGTCTGGTGCCTGGAACAGTTGGGCTTCGACCCGAAGAAGGTGAAGATCGAGCCGGTCGAGCACCACCTGGCCCATGCATCCAGCGCCTACCACTGCTCGGGCTTCCAGGAGAAGACCGCGATCCTCGGTATCGACGGCAAGGGCGAATATGCCACGACCTTCTTCGGCTACGGCGAGAATGGCCGAATCCACAAGATCAAGGAATTCTTCGATCCCGACTCGCTCGGTGGCCTGTATGGCGCAATGACCGAGTTCCTCGGCTTCGAGATGCTCGATGGCGAGTTCAAGGTCATGGGCATGGCGCCGTATGGCGATGCCAGCAAGTACGACTTTTCCCGCCTGGCCAGTTTCGAGAACGGCGAACTGGTGATCAATACCGAATACGCCAACGTCATCGGCTTGCGCCGCTACAAGGAGAAGGGCAAGGGGTTCTACTTCACGCCCAAGCTGATCGAATGGCTCGGGCCCAAGCGCGAGGGTGACATCGCCGACGAGCCGTACATCCATTACGCAGCCAGCATGCAGGCGCTGTTCGAGAAGCTTGCCCTGCAGATGATCGACCATTACCTGGGCGACATCCTCAAGGAGACCGGCAAGCTGGCCTTCGCTGGCGGCTGTGCGCTGAACGTCAAGCTCAACCAGAAGATCATCGATCGCGCCGACGTCAGCGAGCTGTTCGTCCAGCCGGCCTCCGGCGATGCCGGTACCGCGGTGGGCGCGGCGGCCTACGTCTCGCATGCTCGCGGCGTGCCGGTGGAAAAGATGGAACACGTCTACCTCGGCCCCGCCTACAGCAATGAGGACGTCATCGCGGCCTGCGCCCGCCACCCGAGCCAGCCGCAGTGGCGCAAGATCGACGACATGCCCCAGCGCATCGCCAGGATCATGGTCGACGGCAATCCGGTGGCCTGGTTCCAGGGACGCATGGAGTTCGGTCCGCGCGCGCTGGGCGGTCGCTCGATCATCGGCTGCCCTAGCGTGCCGGGCGTGGCCGACCGCATCAACGAACAGATCAAGTTCCGCGAACGCTGGAGACCGTTCTGTCCGTCGATGCTCGACACCGTCGCGCCGCAGATGATCAAGGTCGACCATCCCGCGCCGTTCATGACCTTCACCTTCGAGGTGGCCGAGGAGTGGAAGACCCGCGTGCCGGAGGTGGTCCACGAGGACGGTACGTCACGCGCCCAGGTGCTCAAGCGCGAGTACAATCCGCGCTACTACGACATGATGAAAGCCCTGGAAGCGCTGACCGGCAACGGCGTTTCACTGAACACCTCGCTCAATCGGCGCGGCGAGCCGATGATCTGCTCGCCGACCGACGCCCTGAACATGTTCTTCGGCTCGGACCTGCAATACTTGATCATGGAAGACATTCTGGTGGTCAAAGAGGGCGCGAACGGATATGCAGACTGACGTGCTGATCAGCGTCGTTATTCCTGCTTACAACTATGCCAAGGTCTTGCCAAGGGCTGTAACCTCCGTACTAGCGCAGCTGGACATCGATTGTGACCTGTTGGTCATCGATGACGGGTCCACGGATGAAACACCTGAGGTGCTGCATCGACTGTCGATGCAGCATGCCGGACGTTTTCGAACCTTGCGCAAGGCCAACGGCGGCCTGTCTTCGGTGCGCAACCTGGGGATCGCCGAAGCGCGCGGCCAGTACCTGATCTTTCTCGATGCCGATGACGAGATGGCGCCTGGCGCGCTGGATGCGCTGCGCCTGCATATCGATGCCAATCCCCGCACGCGCATGGTCATCGGAGGGCACTGGTCGGTATTCGAGGATGGCTCGCGCGTGCTGCACACGGCCAAGCCATTGCCGGCCTCGCCTTATGCCCGCGTACGCGGCTACCTGGTGGACAAGACCGTTTCGCTGTCCAACGGCGCGTGCGCAATGCACCGGGAGGTGTTCGTGCACGGCAACTATCCCGAACACCTGCGCAACGTCGAGGACATCCCGGTGTTCGCCCAGGTGCTGGCTCGCTGCGAATGCACCATTCTGGACCGACCGCTGGCCTTGATCTACAAGCATCACGACAGCATGCGTCACGACTTGCAGCAAAGCCTGGCGGCCGGAGTCGGCATGGTCGACGAGGTGTTTTCGCCCACGCGCATGCCCAGCGCCTTGCACAGCCTGCGCCAGGCGTTCCTGACCCAGCGTTGCCTGTCGCTGTTCCGTGACTGCTATGGTGCTGGCGACTATGCCCGGGCCAAGGGCCTATACCTGCAGGCACTGCGTTCGGACCCCTGCTCGCTCAGGCGTTGGTCCTATACCCGCAAAGCCATTCGGTGCCTGTTCAAGTGACAGTCGCCTGTCGCTGCGGCCGCTATACAGGTTTTTCAGCGCCGAGCGGCACTTGCCAAGCATCTCGTTGCCCAATGTCCCAGCATCAATTTTCCAAGGTCTGATTCCATGCGTACCGAAGCTTCTTCCAGTCGCGCAGGCATGCCTGTCACAGGTTCGATCGGGCGCTTCGACCCGGCAGTCCTGGCCTTGGTCGGCAGCCTTCTGCTCTCGCTGATCGCCATCCTCGGCGTGGTGACGGTCGGGCGCGATGGGGCGTTCTACCTGGACCTGGCGCGCCAGGCCAGCGAACAGGGCGCCGAGGTGGCCTGGGCGCGTTTCGACTGGCCGTGGTATTCACTACTGCTGGCCGGGACCCATGGGGTGCTGCGCCTGCCGCTGGAATACTGCGCCTACCTGTGGTCGACCCTGTTTCTGGCCGGCACCTGCGCCCTGATGGTCGACGTCGTGCGCCAGCGGGCGCCGCAAGCGGCCCATTGGGCTTGCCTGGTGGTCCTGGCGATGCCAGCCATGAACGAGTTTCGTGGCGACATCATTCGCGAGTCCGGTTTCTGGTTCTTCTGCACCTTGGCGCTCTGGCTGGCGGTACGCTGGCAGGCCAGGGGCGGCTGGGGCCTGGCTGCGGCCATCTCCGTGGCCATCGTGCTGGGCAGCCTTTTCCGCCTGGAAGCCGTGCTGCTGTTCGGCGCGATCCTGGCGTGGCGTCTACCCGACCTGTTGCGGGCCGGACAGCGGCAACGTTTTGCCCAGATAGCCTGGCTCCCGGTCCTGGCAGGCGTGGCTGGCGGCCTGGCCCTGCTGGCCTGGAGCGGCCTGGAGGTACGGCGCCTGGACTACTACATCGACCTGATCCGGCCCTCGGCGATGTTCGGCGCATTCAAGCAGCTGAGCCAGCAATTTGCCGATTCGCTGATCAACAAGTATTCGGCCAACGAGGCGGGCCGCATCATCTTCATCGGACTGACAGGCTCCTTGCTGCTCAAGTGCATCGGACTGATGGGGCCTGGCGCGGTCGCCTTCGCCAGCAGGCGCTCCTGGGCGGCCTTCGCCGTCTACTGGCGTGAGTTTCGCCTGGCGGCGATCATCGGCCTGCTCTATTTCGTCGTGCTGATGCTGTTCTTCATCCGGACGCAGTTCATCAATGGTCGTTACCTGAGCCTGCTGGTGTTGCTGCTCGTGCCGCTGCTGGCCGTGGGCCTGAGTCTCTTTTCCCGGTCCCACCCACGCTTGGGCAAGGCCCTGGTGGTGGTGGGGCTGCTGGTGATGCTGGCGAACGTGATTTCCCTGGGCGCACGCAAGACCCACTATATCGAGGCCGGGCATTGGGTATCGGCGCACACCCCGGCGAATGCCTCGATTTTCTATGAGGATGGGCGGATCGCCTATTATGCGGGGCGCGGCTACGAACTCAGCGAGCTGACCCGCGAGGCTGCCATGGGGCCGGAGCTGGTCGAGCGTTACCAGTACTTCGTGATCGAGGCGGACGCCGACGAACAGTGGCTGCAGACCTGGCTGCTGGAGCATCGGCAGCGGATACTGGCGAGCTTCGCCAACCGCAAGGGTGACAAAATGCTGGTGATCGGGCGCTAGGGTTTGTGCGAAACGTCGCCGAGCGCGTTCAGGCAAGGCGAAAACAGGCAAGCAAGCCCGGTTTACGAGGGGGATGAGCATTGCGAGCCTGTTTTCAGCGCGACATGATCGTCGCGCAGACGCTATTGCAAAGCCTGGCTGGCGAGCAGGGCGCGGATACGACCGAGCAGCCTTTCGCCTGCCTTGCCTGCCCCCAGGGCCCGGGCGTAGCCCCGGAGAAAGGCCTGGCCGGCATCCTGCGCGCGTAGCCAGGCATGATCGTGACGGTAGCGCAGCATGTGCTGGAAGTTGCGCAACCGCTTGCCCTGGCTGAGCGGGCCCGACCGGTAGCTCAGGTCGGCGATATCGATCAGGCCCAGCGTCTGTCCGGGCGTCAGCACCACGTTGCCCAGGTGCAGCGAACGGAAGTACACGCCCTGCTCATGCAGCCGGGCGACGAAGGCCCCGTACGCCTCGCGCAGTTCATCCGTGGCGGCCGATTCGGCGATCAGCTGGCGCAGGGTCTGGCCTTGGAGCGGGGAATAGTACACCGCGTCTCGCTCGATGCTCTTGATCCGATAGACCGCGAGCACTTCAGGCGTGGGCACGTCGAGCCTGCGCAACTGCCGCGCATTGTCCGCGAATCGCTGGGCATAGGGAAACAGCGCTGCCGAGGTCAGCCAGCGCTTGCGCCGGAACAGCTTGAGAAAGCGCCCATCGGGCATTTGCAGCACCTTGTCTCCCGAACCATCGGCCTCGATGACTTTCGCCCCTTCGCGAAGGGCAAGATAGGCGGTGTGGTCCAGTTGCTGCATGGCGTGTCCTCGGCAGATAAGCCCGCCATGGTACCGCAGTTGGTCGGCCAAGGGCTGCTGACGGCCACCATCCGGGCGTGGTTTTGGCTGTGTTACCATTGCCGTTTCATGCCGTTATGTAATGGAAACCCATGAGTCGCCCTGAACCTCGCGCGCAATCGACGCTCAAGATCTACCTGCGCCTTCTGACCTATGTCCGCCCTTACGTCGGCCTGTTCCTGCTGAGCATCCTGGGCTTTCTGCTCTTCGCCTCGACGCAGCCGATGCTGGCGTACATCCTCAAGTATTTCGTCGATGGCCTGGCCAATCCCGAGGCCAGGCTGTTCGCCGGTCATGCCTGGCTGCCCGAGCTGCAGCTGCTGCAGGCAGTGCCACTGATGATCGTGCTGATCGCCGCCCTGCAGGGCGTGGGCTCGTACCTGGGCAATTTCTTCCTGGCGCGCGTGTCGCTCGGGCTGATCCACGATTTGCGCGTGCTGCTGTTCAACAAGCTGCTGAAACTGCCCACCTACTATCTGGACAACCACAATTCCGGACACCTGATTTCGCGTATCACCTTCAACGTCACCATGGTGACCGGCGCTGCGACGGATGCGATCAAGGTGGTGATCCGCGAAGGCATGACCATTGTCTTCCTGTTTGTATCGCTGTTGTGGATGAACTGGAAGCTGACCCTGGTCATGCTGGCCATCCTGCCCCTGATCGGGCTGATGGTGAACAGCACCAGCCGCAAGTTCCGCAAGCAGAGCAAGAAGATCCAGGTGGCCATGGGCGACGTGACCCACGTGGCATCCGAGACCATTCATGGCTTCCGCGTGGTGCGCAGCTTCGGTGGCGAACAGTACGAGCAGCAGCGCTTCGCCAGGGCCAGCCAGAGCAATACCGAGAAACAGCTGAAGATGACCAAGACCGGCGCGGTCTACACGCCGATGCTGCAACTGGTGACCTATTCGGCCATGGCGGTGGTCATGTTCCTGGTCCTGTACCTGCGTGGCGATGCCTCGCCAGGTGACCTGGTGGCCTACATCACCATGGCTGGCCTGCTGCCCAAGCCCATCCGCCAGCTGTCGGAAGTCAGCTCGACCATCCAGAAGGGGGTGGCCGGCGCGGAAAGCATCTTCGAGCAGGTCGACGAGCCGGCCGAGCTGGACGAAGGCCAGCTGGAGCCGCAGCGGGTGAGCGGCAGGCTGGAAGTGCGTGGGTTGAGCTTCACCTATCCGGGCACCGACAAGCAGGTGCTCGACGATATCAGCTTCGTCGCCGAAGCAGGCCAGATGGTAGCCCTGGTGGGGCGCTCCGGCAGCGGCAAGTCGACGCTGGCCAACCTGGTGCCGCGCTTCTACCAGCACAGCCAGGGCCAGATACTGCTCGATGGCGAAGAGATACAGCGCTATCGCTTGCACAACCTGCGGCGCCATACGGCGCTGGTGACCCAGTCGGTCACCTTGTTCAATGACACGGTGGCCAACAACATCGCCTACGGCGACCTGGCGGGCGCGCCGCTCGAGCGCATCAAGCGCGCTGCGGCGGCTGCCTACGCCGACGAATTCATCGAGCGCATGCCCGATGGCTACCAGACCTTGGTGGGAGAGAACGGCGTATTGCTTTCCGGTGGTCAGCGCCAGCGCCTAGCCATCGCCCGGGCCCTGCTCAAGGATGCGCCCCTGCTGATCCTGGACGAGGCGACCTCGGCGCTCGATACCGAGTCGGAACGGCATATCCAGGGTGCCCTGGATGAAGTCATGAAGAACCGCACCACGCTGGTGATCGCCCATCGCCTGAGTACCATCGAGAAGGCCGACCTGATCCTGGTGATGGACGAGGGTCGTATCGTCGAGCGCGGCACCCACGGCGAGCTGTTGGCGCGCAACGGCCACTATGCTCGTCTGCACGCCAGGCAGTTCGAAGACGGTCCCGATGCCCAGTCCGAGCAGGTTGCCGGTCCATGCTGAATGCATTGCGGAGCTGGCGTGAGCGAGGCTGGACGGTCATCGATGCGGCGAGCTACGCCCAGGCCTGGGCGCGCTGGGGAGGCAGTGTCGCCACGCATCCGCAGGTAGTGGAACGCCTGGCCGATCTGGCCGGGATTCCCGTGCGCTACCTGGGCTGGGAAGTTCACGGCGAGGTAGTCGCGGCCATACCCTGCTGGGGACGCCACCTGGCATTGTCGAAGGACGTGCTCAAGCGTCGCGGGCAACGTGGCTTGTTCGACCTGGGCAATGCCGAAGTCATCCTGCCAGCCAGCAGCGAGGTGCAAGTGCCGCTGCGGCAGCGGGCGCGCTACGTGTCGGAACTCAACCATGGCAGCTTTCCGACGCTTGAGTTGCAACGCGAAGGGCTGGCGCTGGCCCGGGCACCGGAAGACTATTCCAAGAAGTTTCGCTACAACCAGCGCCGCGAGCAGCGACTGCTGGAGGAAGCCGGAGGTTCGCTGCGTCCGGTGCAGGAATTCTCGCCAGCCGAGCTGGCGCTGATGTATGCCGAGCTGTTCATGCGTCGCTGGAACTTCGCCGCTCCCGGCAAGGCAAGGCTGGAAGAGGTGTTCACGCTGCTGCGCGAGTTCATGACCGGCTTCGTCGTCCAGCTCGAAGGTGCCCCGGTGGCCATCCAGGTCCTTTACAAGGTGCAGGCGCCGGCCTGGGTTTCGGTCGAATACGTCAATGGCGGAGTCGACCCGCAGAGCCGGGCGTTCAGCCCCGGCAGCGTGCTCAGCTTCGTCAACACCCAGACCGAATGGGAAGCTGCCCGTGCGCTGGGCAAGCCGCTACGCTATTCCTTCGGCCGAGCCGACCGTGAATACAAGGATCGCTGGTGCCATACCGTACCGGTCTATCAGAGGTAGAGGCCGATGAGTAACCGAAAACAGGCGCTGCTCAAGGCCCACCGGCGCGCCAAGCGGATCGCCCTGCTGGTGGCCTTGCTGGCTCTCGCGCTGGCCGGCTTGCTGCTGGGGCCATGGGCGGTGCCCTTGCTCGCGCTGCTGGGGTGGATCGCCCACGAGGCCTGGTTCGCCGATCATCTGTTCTATCGACCCAGCGACGATTACCACCATGCCTTCGCGCCGAGCACCTCCAGCCAGCCAGTGAGCACGACACCGCGGGTCGTCCTGCAGCGACCGCTGGCCGAAGGCGAAACCCTGATCCTGGAGGTCACGCTCAAGGCTGGCTGGCTAGGCCGTCTGCTCGATCCGTACGTGCTGATCGGTGACGACCAGCAAGCCTTCGAGCGCGGGGTGGCGGGGCGTCGCTACCTGAACCTGTCGGGGCAGCGCGAGGCGCTCATGGCCGGTACGCTCCAGTTGCGCCCGCGATTCTGCCGCATTGCTGGCGAAGGCATACTGCACGTGCAGGGCAATCCGGACTACACCCGCCGGCGCATCATGGTGCTCGCGCCCCATGCCGACGATGCCGAGCTGGCTGCCTTCGGGCTTTATAGCCGTTCGCCCCAGGCCTGCATCGTGACGATCACCCAGGGCGAGATCGAGGCGCAAGCCTATCAGGCGCTAGGGCTGGATCCGATGCAGGCTGCCCGCCTCAAGGGCCGGCTGCGCAGCTGGGACAGCCTGGCCGTACCGCTCTGGGGCGGGGTGCCCGCCAGTCGTTGCGTGCAACTGGGCTACTACTGCCTGCGCCTGCCCGACATGGCCGGCGCGCCCGACAGCCCGTTCGGCTCGCTGGAGTCTGGTGAAGCCGATATCCGCTCGGCGCGCCAGGCCAACCCCCTGGCATTGCCTGGCGATGCCGACGGTCGCCCGACCTGGCACAACTTGGTGGCTGATCTGGGTGCGTTGCTGCGGCACTTCCAGCCTGAAGTGGTCGTCACCCCGCATCCCCAGCTCGATCCTCACGCCGACCACCTGGCCACGACCCAGGCGCTGCTGCAAGCCATCGCCGAGTGCGACCGCAAGCCGGAGGTGGCCTTGTTCTATGCCAACCACCTGCACGACAACGACCGCTGGCCGATGGGCCCGGCGGGAGCCGGCATCGCCTTGCCCCCTGCGGTCGACGAGCCGGTGACCGATGGGTTGTGGAGCCCGACCCTGGATACCCAGACGCAGCTCGACAAGGCCATGGCGCTACGCATGCAGCACGACCTGCAGGGCCGTCCGCCCTTGAAGAAGCGGGTACGTCGCTGGATCCAGCGCCTGCTCGCCGGGCGTCGCTGGCCTGTGACAGGCGAGGACGAGTTCTTCCGCAAGGCGGTACGTCGCCATGAGCTGTTCTGGGTGCGTCGTTTATCCGACCGAGCCTAAGGCGTTTTGGCACGCCTTGGCATGGGTAGTGGTCGGCTTGCCAGGACCGCCCGCCATGGCCCACCTCCGTTAGCACGACCGGCATACGTGCGGCTGTCTTTCGAGCCTGCCAGAACCGCAGGCCGCCGCGCGCCCTATCGCGGCCGTTCCTGCGCCGGCCCTGCAAACACTCACCGATGGTGCTGGAAGCACGCAACACCCATCGATGACACCCAGGCCAGCCAGGCCTCTCCGAGCGTGCGGCATTAAGGTCGGGCACAAACCCTGTGCTAATATCGCGGCCCTGTTCCTTTTGTATGTGGGTTGCCCATGAAGTTATCCATGCCGCGTTTCGAATCGGCCCCAGTACTCGTGGTCGGCGACGTCATGCTCGACCGTTATTGGCATGGCGGTACTTCGCGCATTTCTCCAGAGGCGCCCGTGCCGGTGGTCAAGGTCGAGCAGATCGAGGACCGGCCTGGTGGCGCGGCCAACGTGGCGTTGAACATCGCCGCGCTGGGCGCGCCGGCATTGCTGGTTGGGGTCACCGGCGAGGACGAAGCCGCCGACAGCCTGGCCAACAGCCTGGAAGCCGCCGGCGTCAAGGCCGTGCTCCAGCGCATCGGCCACCAGCCAACCATCGTCAAGCTGCGGGTCATGAGCCGCCATCAGCAACTCTTGCGTATCGACTTCGAGGAAGCGTTCGCCACCGACCCGGTGCAGCTGGGCGCCGAAGTCGAGCAACTGCTCGAGGGCGTCAAGGTGCTGGTGCTCTCGGACTATGGCAAGGGGGCGTTGAAGAACCACCAGGCCCTCATCCAGGCAGCAGTCGCCCGGCAGATTCCGGTGCTGGCCGACCCCAAGGGCAAGGACTTCTCCATCTACCGCGGTGCCAGTCTGATCACGCCCAACCTCAGCGAGTTCGAGGCGATCGTCGGTCACTGCGTCGACGAGGCCGAGCTGGTCGCCAAGGGCGCGGACCTGATGAGCGAACTGCAGCTGGGCGCCTTGCTGGTCACCCGTGGCGAACACGGCATGACCTTGCTGCGCCCTGGCCATCCACCGCTGCATCTGCCTGCTCGCGCACGTGAGGTCTTCGATGTCACTGGCGCCGGGGATACCGTGATTTCCACCCTGGCCGCGGCGATCGCCGCCGGCGAGGAGTTGCCGTGCGCGGTGGCCCTGGCCAACTTGGCCGCAGGCATCGTGGTCGGCAAGCTCGGGACCGCCGCCATCAGTGCTCCGGAGCTGCGCCGCGCCATCCAGCGCGAGGAAGGTTCGGAGCGTGGCGTGCTGAGCCTGGAGCAGCTGCTGGTGGCCATCGACGATGCCCGCGCGCATGGTGAAAGCATCGTCTTCACCAATGGCTGCTTCGACATCCTGCATGCCGGGCACGTGACTTACCTCGAGCAGGCGCGTGCCCAGGGTGATCGCCTGATCGTCGCAGTCAACGACGACGCCTCGGTCAGTCGCCTGAAAGGCCCCGGGCGGCCGATCAACAGCGTCGATCGACGCATGGCCGTGCTGGCCGGGCTGGGCGCGGTCGACTGGGTGATCAGCTTTTCCGAGAGCACACCGGAAAGCCTGCTGGCCCATGTACGCCCCGACGTGCTGGTCAAGGGCGGCGACTATGCGGTCGACCAGGTGGTAGGCGCCGATATCGTGCGCGGCTATGGCGGCACGGTGAAGGTGCTGGGACTGGTGGAGAACAGCTCCACCACCGCCATCGTGGAAAAGATCCTCAACCGGTAAGCGCAACAGGCTGGTGCCCGGTGGCGCCCATGGAAAGCGATAGATGAACGTATGAAAGTCATGTTACTGGTCATGGATGAACAGCGGGTCATTCTCGACCGTCTGTACGACATCGTGCAGCAGAACTGCGAGGAGTGCGTCATTCAGCGGCTGAGCAAGCAGCAGCAGATGAACCTGGGGCCGTTCCTCGCCTCGGTGGACCACCAGCAGTTCGACCGCATCGTGATCTTTTCCAGGGTCAAGCGTCTCGCACCGCAGCTGGCGGTATTGAGCTGCATCCCCGGCCTGGTGTTCCTGGAGCATGACGCGTATCAGAACTACATGCCGTCTAGCAAGTACCGCCAGGTCTATTCCCGCCTCTACAAGCGTCTGCCCTGGGCTCGGGTGCTGGTCTCCGGCGCCGTGGTCGCCAGGCGCATGCAGGCCGAAGGCATCGATGCCGCATTCGTCTCCAAGGGCTATGACGAACAGATGCTCGACAACCTGGGCCTGCAGCGCGACATACCGGCAGGTTTCCTGGGCAGCTTGAAAAGCCGGGAGTACGCCCAGCGCAAAGCCCTGCTCGAGACGCTGGCGCAGCGTACCGGCATGCTGGTGACGCGGACCAGTTCGGGCGAGGAGTACCTGCGGATGCTCAACCGGATCAAGGTATTCGTGAGCGCCGACATCGGCATGGGCGAGTTCATGATCAAGAATTTCGAAGCCATGGCCTGCGGCTGCGTGCTGCTGGCCTGGAGCCAGGGCGAGGAAGACCGGCTGCTCGGCTTCGAGGATGGGCACAACGTGGTGTTCTATCGTTCGCTGGAAGAGGCGCTCGAGAAGCTGCGGTGGCTGGAGGACAACCCTGGGCAGGCAGCGCACATCGCTGCCAATGGCCAGGCATTCGTCCGCCAGCGCTATGGGTTCGCCCGTGTCGGACGTGACCTGGCCGAACAGATCCAGCGACCGATGCGGCCCTGGCGCCGGCCCTCGGCGCTGGTTCGGCTGTGGGTGAAATGGCGCTACGGCATGCGTGTGGCGGAGTGAGCGAATGACTGTCGAGCACGCCACCATGCAGCTGGATGCGCTACCGGGTGGGCACCAGGATGTCTTCGCCAGTGTTTCCCCCGAGCTCAAGGCCTGCCTGCGCCGCGCCGAACGGGTGGTGCTGGTGGC
Source organism: Pseudomonas sp. Marseille-QA0332 (assembly GCF_054950175.1). Lineage (NCBI taxonomy): Bacteria > Pseudomonadati > Pseudomonadota > Gammaproteobacteria > Pseudomonadales > Pseudomonadaceae > Pseudomonas > Pseudomonas sp. Marseille-QA0332. The sequence goes on along the minus strand of NZ_CM143106.1, from coordinate 2,962,910 downwards.
CAACAACCCCGCCATCAGTGCGACCGACCTGCACGCCTTGCAACTCGGTGAGCGCGACGTGGTAGTGAGCTTCAACACCTGCCTCAAAGGTGGCCTGCTCAGCCCACGCAGCAGCCACGTGCTGGTGCATGGCTACAATGCACCGGATCATTATTTCTTCGGCCTGCCCATGCACCGCGACCTGCCGGCGTGGCTGCGCGATGGTGGCGCGGGCTGCTTCACCATGCTCGTCGGCTGCACCCAGCCGCTATGCCCCTTGCCAGGCGTGAGTCTTTTTCACGAACGCATACCGCTGCCAGCGCTCTGGAACTACCCTGTGGAGCGTCCTGGCGGCAAACGTTTCGTGGGGCCTTCCACCGGATTCAATGCCTTGGTGCTGTTCGATGCATTGCGCGGCCAGCCGGGGTTCGAGTATTCGCTAGCCACCCTCGGGTTCTCCAACGAAGCGGGCAAACTGTGGGGTGGCCACGCCTGGGACTACGAGCGTGCCTGGCTACTGCGTGCCAACGTCACCGTGGTGGAACTGCAGGCTCGCCGCAAATGGTGGCAGTGGTGGCGTCGTTGCTGACGTCGGCCTGACTCGCCTGGCCGCCGAGCTTGTCACTCATCTTCAATAGGGTTCACTCGCGTGTTGAAAGTCGCCGTTGCATTTTTCGGGATTCCCCGCAACTCGAGTATCTGCTTTCCCTCCATCGAGCAGAACGTTCTTGCGCAGATCCCGGCCGGTTGCCAGGTCCGAACGTTCTATCACCTGTATCGGATCGACGCGGTGCACAACGCTCGCTCTGGTGAAAGCGGCGCGCTGCACGACGACAACTACGCGCCGTTCGAGCGCATGAGCGGACGCCTGGATTCGACCGAAGGCGTGCTGGAGCAGTGGGATTTCGAGCGTATCAAGGCTCAGGGCGATACCTGGAACGACCAGCATGCCTCGTTGCGCAACCTGGTCTACCAGCTTCATTCGCTGCGCTGCGTGACGCAGATGGTGGAGGGCTTCGACCCCGACTTCGTGGTCTTCATCCGGCCTGACAATTTCTACCATTCGCCCCTGCCAGGCTACATCTTCAGCCACGCCAGGGCCCGCAGGCTGAACGCCTACATTCCCGACTGGCAATGGTGGGGCGGGCTCAACGATCGCTTCTCGATTTGTGGGCGCGACATATACCAGGCCTATGGCAAGCGCATCGAGCAGATCTTCGCTTTCTGCGAAAAGACCGGGCGCAAGCTGCATTCGGAGCGCTTGCTCAAGTTCGTCCTGCAGCGGGCAGAGGCGAAAGTCTGCACCTTGCCGACCACCGCTTCGCGCGTGCGCATCCATGGCGAATTCGCCGAGGAATCGTTCTCGCCCAAGCGTGGCATGGGCAAGCGCGAGAATCGCTATTTTCATTTCTTCGCCCGGCTGCGTACCTGGTGGGACAGGCGCTTGGGCTGAGCCAGCCCAGCATGGCTGGCTTGCTTGTCAGAGCGGCTCGATGCGTTATTTGCGCAATGCGCCGCGCATCATTCGTACCAGGCCGCGGGCCTGCTGCTTGAATCGCTGCAGGCCGCTACGGGGGCTGTTTGGCTCCACCAGCCCTTGCTGCCTCAACCACTCCTTCCAGCGAATCCGCTCGTCCGTCACTACCCAACCCGCTTGCGGAGCGAAGCTCTCCGCCAGGTACAGGCCACGGGTATTGGCCGGGATCAGCTCGCCCTTGCGCAACGTATACAGCTCGGCCAGCGGCCGTCCATCCTCGAGCGGCATCAGGTACAGGTCCGGGCGCTTGCGATCGAGCCTCGTCACCAGCTGGTCGCCTTCCAGGCGCTCGTCGACGTGGAACAGGCTCAAGGACTTGGCCTCCTTGGGCACTTGCAGGCGCATGTCATAGACCAGTTGCAGCGAGGCCGTGGGCAGGTGCACATAGGCCCTTGGCCGCTCCAGCAGCCTGAGACCGCCGCAGTGCACAGGTAGCGCGGCGCCCGACTCGGGCGTAAGGATGAAGGGCAACGCCTCGCGGTAATGCAGCGCGGCCGCGTAGGGCGCGGGCAGCCAGGTATCGTTGAAACGTCCGCCCAGCCAGCCTTCGGGCGTTTCCAGCAGGCATTCCTCGGCGACCTCCTGTACGGCGGTGTGCAGTGGCAGGTTGAGCTCATGCGCCGGTACGTAGCCGGAAATCAGCTTGAGCACCACGTCGCCGCGATCCTGGCGACGCTGGCGCACCAGTACCCAGTAGTCGCGATGCTGCCAGTGCAGCGTGAGCCGCACCGAGACGCCGAGGTTGGCCAGTTCGACCACGAAGCGCTCGTGGTCGGGGAGCTGGATCGGCCGGCGGCGGGCCTGGGTCTGGGCGAAGTTGCGAGGCATGCCGATGCTCTGGTAGGTCAGGCCCTCGGCGGTGGCCTCGACGTGCAGCGGCAGGGTCTTGAAGTTACTCGGGTTCTTGCGGATCAACGTTCGCGCCACGGGGTTGCTCCTCGTCTCGGGCGGCCGCGCGGGCGGCTCAAGGCCGGCCCAGGATACGAGCCACGGTAGCCACGTTGTGGGCCAGGTGCAGCGGGTTGATGGTGCCGACGATAGCACTGCTCACGCCGGGGTGGGCGAACAGCAGTTCGAAGCTGGCCCGGACCGGGTCGACACCGGGCGCGAGGCAAATGTGCCCGCTGGCCAGCGCTTTCTTGACCAGGATTGCCTTGCCCTGTTCGGCAGCGTAGTCCAGCACCGGCCGTTCCGCCTGCTCGTTCAGATTGTAGGTGACCATGGCGCAATCGCCTTGTTGCAAGGCTTTCAGGCCGCCGGCGACCGTCTTGCCGGAAAGCCCGAAGCCAAGGATCTTGCCTTCGCGCTTGAGCTCGGCAAGTGTGGCGTAGACGTCCTGGTGCTCGAGGATATCCAGGTCATTGCCGTCGGAGTGGACCAGCACCAGTTCGATGCGGTCGGTTTCCAGGCGCTGCAGGCTGCGTTCCACCGAGCGCCGCGTGTGCGCGGCGCTGAAGTCGAAGCGCGAGCGTCCCTGTTCGAACTCTTCGCCGACCTTGCTGACGATCACCCAATGCTCCCGCTGCCCGCGCAGCAGAGAACCGAGGCGCTCCTCGCTGATGCCATAGGCAGGCGCGGTGTCCAGCAGGTTGAGCCCAAGCTCGCGGGCCTGGCGCAGCAGCGCACGTGCGGCTTGGTCATCCGGAATGCTGAAGCCGGAGGGGTATTTCACTCCCTGATCGCGGCCAAGCTTGACCGTGCCCAGTCCCAAGGGCGATACGCTCAGGCCGGTACTGCCCAGTGGGCGATGGTGGTCATGCAGGGTAGGCAGGCTCATGGCAACAGATGCTCCCAGGCAGGGATACTGACTACCGGGCGCGGCAGGTCGGACAGGTTTGGCCGGGCGGTGGGACGGATCTCGTCACGCTCGAGAGCCGCCAGCACGCGGTCGGCGAAATCCGGGGCCAATGCCAGTTTGGTCGGCCAGCCCACCAGCAAGCGCTGCTGTTCTGCCAGGAAGGCGTTGTCGGGGCGCACGAGGCCGGACTGCGCCGGCTCCGCGCGGTCGACCCGCAGCGTCGCCCAGTGCAGCGGGCGCTGGTCGATCCAGGGCAGCAGGCTGGCGATTTCCTTCTGCGCCGCGGCAACCTGCGCGGCAGGCTCACGGGCCACCCCTTCGGCTTCGGCCAGATCGCCCCCCAGGTACCACACCCATTGCCCGTCGGCGGCCGGGTGACTGGTGACGGTGATCCTCGGCTTGGGGCCACCCCCCAGGCAATGGGCATACAGGGGTTTGAGGGTCGGTCCCTTGACCAGCACCATGTGCAGGGGACGCCGCTGCATCGCCGGCTGGCCAATGCCCAGGGCCTGCAGCAGCTGCTCGGTGCCGGCTCCGGCGCTAAGCACGATCCGCTGTGCACGGATCTCGCGGTCATCCACGCGCAGGCCGGCCAGCTCGCCGTCATCGCGCAGGGGTTCGATCCGCTCGCCAGCCAGCAGGCTGTCGCCGGCCAGGCGGCCCAGGTTGGCCAGTAGGCTAGGCACATCGATCACCAGCTCGGCCAGGCGATAGACCTTGCCTTTGAAGGCTCGATCCTGCAGGGCAGGGGGCAGTTGCTCGCCCTTGACCTGGTCGACGCGGCCACGCACGGCCTTGCTGGCGAAGAAGCTGGTGAGGTTGCCGGCCAGGGTGCCTGGCGACCAGAGATAATGCGCCTCGGACAAGAGGCGGGTAGCGCTCAGGTCGAGCTCGCCGTGACCGGCCAGCGCTTCGCGCCAGCGTCGCGGCATGTCGGCGATCGCTTCGGAGGCACCCGTGAGCGCGCCATGCAGGGCGTATTTGGCACCGCCGTGAATGATGCCTTGGGACTTGATGGTCTGCTCGCCGCCCAGGCTGCCACGCTCCACCAGCACCGTCGAATAGCCGAGCCGTCGCAACCTGGCGTTGAGCCAGAGGCCAGCGACCCCGGCGCCGACGATCAGGACGTCAGTGGAAATGGCGGATGGCATGCGGATACCTCGGAAACTAGGACAGGGGCCCAGTATACAGGCTGCGCTCGGCCCGCATGCGTCGGCATGCCGAGTTCGCCGTCAGTGTCCGGCCGTGCTGGAGAAAACCTGGATCACCACCACCCCGGCGACGATCATGGCCATGCCAAGCATCGCGGGCAGGTCGAGCTTCTGCCCGTAGATCACCAACGCCGCCACGCTGATCAGGACGATGCCCAGCCCCGACCAGATCGCATAGGCGATACCTACCGGAATGCTGCGCACCACCAGGGTCAGCATCCAAAACGCCACGCCATAGCCGCCAACCATCAGCAGCAGCGGCAGGGGCGTGCTCAAGCCCTTGACCGCCTTCATGGACGCGGTGGCGATGACTTCGGCGCAAATCGCGATGGCCAGGTAGATGTAGGCGTTCATTGGCAAATCCTCCGTTTGGAGCGGCATTCTATCCCTCAGGCGGCTGCGATAAAGTCATTACCTATCTGTCTGGGAGATGGGTTCGATGGCTGAGCATTGGAATCTCGAGCAGCTCCGGCTGTTCGTTCGCGTCGCCGAGCTGCGCTCGTTCTCGGCCGTGGCCCGCGAGCAGCGCAAGGCGCAATCGGCCGTGAGCAGTGCCATCGCTCTACTCGAGGCTGACCTGGGCGTGGGCTTGTTCGACCGTAGCAGCGGGCGCCAGCCGCGCCTGAGCGAAAGTGGCGCGGCCCTGCTCGAGGATGCCCGTGAACTGTTGCGCCAGTGCGAGCGTCTCGATGGTCGGGCGCTGGCGCTGATGCGTGGCCAGGAGGCGTCGCTGCGCGTGGCGCAGGACGAGGCGATGCCGTACCAGCCGGTGATCGACAGCCTTGACGAGCTGGCCAGTCGTTATCCCTATCTGCAAGTCCAGCTGGCCAGTGGCGCCCAGGGCGACGTTGCGCGCAAGCTGCTCGAGCGCCGGGCCGACCTGGGCCTGTTCTTCCATCACGAACGTATTCCGGCCTCGCTCGAACGGCGTTCGCTCGGCAGCGTGGAAATGGTCACGGTATGCGCAATCGACCACCCGCTGGCAAGCGAGCCAAGGGTGACTCGTCAGCGCCTGGCTCGCCACCGTCAGCTGCTGATCACCCCGCAACAGAGCGGCTACCCAGGTGGCGAGGCGATCAGCCCGCAGGTCTGGCGTGCCGACAGTTTCTATGCGATGGCCGAGCTGCTGATGCGCGGCCTGGGCTGGGCCTGGCTGCCGCGCCATGTGGTGCAATACCCCACCTACCAGGCGCAGATGGTCGAGCTGGCTTGCGACTGGTGCCCGCCGGCGCTGGTGGTGGAGCTCGCCTGGCGCCGCGACGAACCGCTGGGGCCAGCCGCGCAGTGGCTGGCGGAGCGTTTCGCGGTGCACTTGCGTGCGATCGGCTAGGGTTGCAAGGGAGGTCGTCGAGCGGCGCTCAGGCCAGGCGAAAACGGGCGGGCAAGCAGTGCACGACGGGTGGATGAGCAGTGCGGGCCTGCTTTCGAGGCAGCATGAGCGCCGCGCAGGCACTTTTCGTACGAAGCCTAGTACACTGCGCGGTCATGAACAGAACCCTTTACACCTTGTTGTTCCACCTGGGCCTGCCGCTGGTCGCGCTGCGCCTGTTCCTGCGCGGGCGCAAGGCGCCGGCCTATCGCCAGCGCATCGGCGAACGCTTCGCCTGTGGCCTTGCGGCTTTGCGCCCGGGCGGTATCTGGGTGCATGCAGTCTCGGTCGGCGAGAGCATCGCCGCCGCGCCCATGGTCCGCGCCTTGCTCGCAGCCTATCCGGGCCTGCCGATCACCTTGACCTGCATGACACCGACCGGCTCCGAGCGCATCCGCGCGCTGTTCGCCGACGAGCCGCGGGTACAGCACTGCTATCTGCCCTACGACCTGCCCTGGACCACTGGGCGTTTTCTCGAGCACGTCCAGCCACGCCTGGGCATCATCATGGAAACCGAGCTCTGGCCAAACCTGATTCACCAGTGTCATCGACGCGGTATCCCGGTGGCCTTGGCGAATGCTCGCTTGTCCGAGCGCTCCGCCCGTGGCTACGCACGCTTCGCCGGGCTGACCAGGCCGATGCTCGGCGAGATGAGCCTGATTGCCGTGCAGACCGAAACCGAGGCCGAGCGTTTTCGCCAGCTCGGGGCACGACCCGAGTGCGTGCAAGTCACCGGTTCGATCAAGTTCGACCTGCAGATCGACGCGCAGCTGCTGCCCCGCGCGCGTGAGCTGCGTCAGCGCTGGGGCGCCAGCCAGCGCCCGGTCTGGATCGCCGCCAGTACCCACGAAGGCGAGGATGCGCTGATCCTCGAAGCCCATCGCCAGCTGCTGGCGATCCACGGCGATGTCTTGCTGATCCTGGTGCCGCGTCACCCGGAGCGGTTCGATGCGGTGCATGCCCTGTGCAGCCAACGTTTCGCCACGGTGCGACGCTCGTCAGGCGCGGCGGTCGACGGGGCTACGCGCGTGCTGCTGGGCGACACGATGGGCGAACTGCTGTTTCTCTATGCGCTGGCCGACATTGCCTTCGTCGGTGGCAGCCTGGTCGCCAACGGTGGCCACAACCCGCTCGAGCCGGCGGCGTTGTCCTTGCCGGTGATCATGGGCCCGCACGTGTTCAACTTCCTCGAGATCAGCGCCATGTTGCGCCAGGCCGGCGCCTTGCAGCAGGTGGACGATGCCGATGGCCTGGCCCTGGCGGTGCGCCAGCGGCTCGAACTGCCACAGCAGGCGCGCCGGATGGGCGAGGCAGGTCGGGCCGTGATGCAAGCCAACCAAGGGGCGTTGCAACGACTGCTGGACGGGCTCGGCCGCCTGCTTTGAACCGAATCGCGCAACTAGGCGTACCAGCCGGCTCCCGTCCACTCACCCAAGTGCCATGCTTACCCAGCGCTGGATCTGCGCCGGCATGCTCGGCGTCTGCGCCGTGGACATGCTGCGCAAGCCTTGGGTCGAGGATCGTTCACCGCTTGCGCTCGAAGTTCTTCGCCGCGGCGGCAGCCAGGTCCGGGGGCAGGAAGTCGCGGTCCGGGTTGTAGTCGACCTTCAGGTAGCGCCCCAGGTCCTGCAGGTCCTGCGGGCTCAAGGTGCCGGCCGCCTGCTTGAGGCGCAGGTTGTCGAGGATGTAGTCGTAGCGGCTGTCGTTGTAGTCGCGCACCGAGTTGTACAGCTGGCGCTGGGCGTCGAGCACGTCGACGATGTTGAGGGTGCCGACCTGATAGCCGATCTCGGTGGCCTGCAGGGCGCTCTGGTTGGAGATGATCGACTGCTTGCGTGCCTGTACCTGCTCGACGTCGGTATTGACCGCGCGATGCAGATTGCGAGTGTTTTCCACGACCTGGCGGCGCAGGCTCTCGCGCTGCTGCTCGGCCTGGACCAGGCGCTGGTAGGCCTCGCGCACCTGGGAGCTGGTCAGCCCGCCACTGTAGATCGGGATGTTCAACTGCAGGCCGATGCTGGTCTGCTCGGCATCGCCGCCATAGATCACGCCGGGCTGCGGCGCCGGGTTGGTGAAGCCGAGGCTGTCATTGTCGCCTTTCTGGTAGCGCGCCACCGCGTCGACGGTCGGCGCATGGCCGGCCTTGCGCTGGCGCACGGTCTGCTCGGCAGCGGCGACCGCGTGGTTGGTCGCCAGCAAATTGAGGTTCTGGCGCGCGGCGGTTTCGACCCAGATCGTGGCATCGTTGGGGCTCGGCACCTGTACCGGCAGGCTGTGGACCACGCCCTGGAGCGCCGGATACTCGCGGTTGGTGAGCGTGACCAGCGCCTGGAAGGCATCCTGCACCTGGCGTTCGGCAATGAGGCGATTGGCCCGGGCAGTGTCATGGCTGGCTTGCGACTGCAGCACATCGGTCTTGTCCGAGAGGCCCACGTCGAAGCGTTCGTTGGACTGGTCCAGCTGGCGCTGGAGTGCAGCTTCCTCGGCCTTGGTCGCGGCCAGGTTGTCCTGAGCCCGCAGCACCGCGAAATAGCTCTCGGCTGTCTGCAGGATCAGGTTCTGTTCGGTCGCCGACAGCTCCAGCGCCGCCTGCTCGTCCACCGCCTCGGCCGCTTGCAGCTGAAACCAGCGATCGGCGCGGAAGATCGGTTGCGAGAGGGTGGCGCTCCAGGAGTTGCCACTGCGGTTGGCGGTGTAGGCGGGGCGATCGAGCCGGGTGCGGGTGTTCATCATCTCGGCGCCACCGGACAGGTTCGGCAGCAGCCCGGCGCGCGCCTGCGGTACCACTTCGCGGCGCGCCCCATAGTCAGCCCGTGCCGCGGCCAGGTCGGCGTTGTTGTCGACCGCCTCCTGGTAGACGCTGACCAGGTCGGTCTTCACCGTCCTGGGCACGTCCGCTGCCCAGGCCATTGCAGTGGACGCACAGGACACGGCAATGACCAGTGAAAGTTTGCGCAACATAGGGCAATCCTTGAACGATGTTGAGTGACTGAACTGTCGGTTCCGTGCGATGCGCCAGTGTAGTGCCGCGGATATCCAGCAACAATCGACCACCGGCGGCGTGGATCATTCCTGTCTCGCTTGGCTTATGGGTCGCTCCAGTCTAGACTGCCGGTGTTCTTGTCGGGGTGCCTTGAGTCGAAGGCTGAGATCGGAAAGTTCCGGATCCCGTTGAACCTGATCAGGTTAGCGCCTGCGTAGGGAACAAGATTTATCGCCATCCCGGCGAATCTCTTGTGCCGGTTCCGGGATGTCCAGCAGCTGTTTCGGCTCAGGCACTTCGCGTATCCGGCACAGCGCCCAGCATGGGTGCGTCCGCGCCTGCTCAGGTTCTTCCTCCGACATCCACCGCCAGGCGCTTGTCCGGGAGCCATTGATGAGCAAACAAGAAAGAGCGATCCACCTCAGCGAGTCGGCACAGGTCGACCAGCAGTCCGTGCAACCTTTCGCGCGTTCGCGCAAGGTCTATGTCGAGGGCTCGCGCCCGGACATCCGGGTGCCCATGCGCGAGATCAGCCTCGACGACACGCCGACCGACTTTGGTGGCGAGCCCAACGCCCCAGTGCTGGTCTATGACACTTCCGGCCCGTACACCGACCCCGATGTCGCCATCGATGTGCGCAAGGGCCTGGGCGACGTGCGTTCAGCCTGGATCGAGGCGCGTGGCGATACCGAGCGCCTGCCGGGCCTGAGCTCGCATTTCGGCCAGCAGCGCCTGGCCGATGCCGAACTGGCCAGGCTGCGTTTCGCCCATGTGCGCAACCCGCGCCGCGCCAAGGCTGGCGCCAACGTCAGCCAGATGCACTATGCACGCAAGGGCATCATCACCGCAGAGATGGAGTACGTCGCCATCCGCGAGAACATGAAGCTGCAAGAGGCCCGTGCGGCAGGGCTGCTGGCGCAGCAGCACGCCGGGCATAGCTTCGGCGCCAGTATTCCCAAGGAGATCACCGCCGAGTTCGTACGTGAGGAAATCGCCCGTGGTCGCGCGATCATTCCGGCCAACATCAACCACACCGAACTCGAACCGATGATCATCGGCCGCAACTTCCTGGTGAAGATCAACGGCAACATCGGCAACAGCGCGCTGGGCTCCTCCATCGAGGAAGAAGTCGCCAAGCTCACCTGGGGCATCCGCTGGGGATCCGACACGGTCATGGACCTGTCCACGGGCAAGCACATCCACGAGACTCGCGAATGGATCATCCGCAACTCGCCGGTCCCGATCGGCACGGTGCCGATCTACCAGGCGCTGGAAAAGGTCAACGGGGTCGCCGAGGACCTGACCTGGGAATTGTTCCGCGACACGCTGATCGAACAGGCCGAGCAAGGCGTGGACTATTTCACCATCCATGCCGGCGTGCTGCTGCGCTACGTACCGCTGACCGCCAAGCGGGTCACCGGCATCGTCAGCCGCGGTGGCTCGATCATGGCCAAGTGGTGCCTGGCCCACCACAAGGAAAATTTCCTCTATACCCATTTCGAGGAAATCTGCGAAATCATGAAGGCCTATGACGTCAGCTTCTCGCTGGGCGATGGCCTGCGGCCCGGCTCGATCGCCGATGCCAACGACCAGGCCCAGTTCGGTGAACTGGAGACCCTCGGCGAGCTGACCAAGATCGCTTGGAAGCATGACGTGCAGTGCATGATCGAAGGCCCAGGCCACGTGCCGATGCAGTTGATCAAGGAAAACATGGACAAGCAGCTCGAATGCTGCGACGAAGCGCCGTTCTATACCCTCGGTCCGCTGACCACCGATATCGCTCCAGGCTACGACCACATCACCTCAGGCATCGGCGCGGCGATGATCGGCTGGTTCGGTTGCGCCATGCTCTGCTACGTCACGCCCAAGGAACACCTGGGGCTGCCGGACAAGAACGACGTGAAGACCGGCATCATCACCTACAAGATCGCTGCCCACGCCGCCGACCTTGCCAAGGGCCACCCCGGCGCGCAGATCCGCGACAACGCATTGTCCAAGGCGCGCTTCGAATTTCGCTGGGAGGATCAATTCAACCTCGGCCTGGACCCGGATACCGCAAGGGCCTTCCATGACCAGACCTTGCCCAAGGAGTCGGCCAAGGTGGCGCATTTCTGCTCCATGTGCGGGCCGAAGTTCTGCTCGATGAAGATCACTCAGGAGGTGCGCGAATACGCCGCCAACCAGCGTATCGACGCGCTGGATGTCTCGCTGGAGGAGGGCATGCGCGAGCAGGCCGAGCGCTTCCGCCAGGCGGGAAGCCAGCTGTACCAGAAGGTCTGATGCACAAGCGGCCCCGGAGCCGCGATGGGCCGCACGGCGGCCCCAACGATCTATCCATCCTTCATCGAGTATCGATCCGTGAGCACGCCTAGCCAATTTTCCCCTGACCAGCCCATCCCGCTGGGCCACCGTCCCTTCGGCGCCCGCGATTTTTTCGCCCTGTGGTTTTCCCTTGGCACCGGCCTGATGGTCCTGCAGGTTGGTGCGATGCTGGCGCCCGGCCTGGGCCTGGGCGGCTCCTTGCTGGCGATCTGCTCTGGCACCGCCATCGGTGTGGTGCTGCTGGCCGCGGCCGGGGTGATCGGCACCGATACCGGACTGTCGGCCATGGCCTCGCTGCGTCTGACCCTGGGTGCCTATGGTGCCCGGGCGCCGGCTGTGCTCAATTTGCTGCAACTGGTCGGCTGGGGCGCGTTCGAGATCATCGTCATGCGCGATGCCGCCAGCCTGCTCGGTGCGCGTGCCTTCGGCGAAGGCAGCGCCTGGAGCAGTCCGTGGCTGTGGACGCCATGCTTCGGCGTGCTGGCCACCGTGCTGGCGGTCAGCGGCCCGCTGACCTTCGTGCGTCGCATCTTGCGCACCTGGGGCATCTGGCTGCTGCTCGGCGCCTGCCTGTGGCTGACCTGGAACCTGTTCGCCAAGGCTGACCTGGCCTCGATCTGGAACCGGGCAGGCGACGGCTCGATGCCCTTGGCCGTCGGCATCGACATCGCCATCGCCATGCCGCTGTCCTGGTTGCCGCTGATCGCCGACTATTCACGTTTCGGCCAGCGCGCCAGCCGGGTGTTCGGCGCCACGGCGTTGGGCTATTTCCTCGGCAACGCCTGGCTGATGAGCCTGGGCGTTGCCTATACCCTGGCATTCACCCAAGGCAGCGAGGCCAATGCGCTACTGCTGGCATTGGCCGGCGCCGGGCTGGGCATGCCCTTGCTGCTGATCCTGCTCGACGAGTCGGAAAACGCCTTTGCCGATATCCATTCGGCGGCCGTCTCGAGTGCCTTGCTGGTGCGGCTGAAGGTCGAGCACCTGGCCGTGGCGGTCGGTTTGCTGTGCACCTCGATCGCCTGCCTGGCTCCCCTGGCCCAGTACGAGAACTTCCTGCTACTGATCGGTTCGCTGTTCGCGCCGCTGTTCGGCGTGGTGCTGACCGACCACTTCCTGGTGCGTCGCCGGCGTGCGCCGGCCGCGGTGCGAGGGCTGCACTGGCATGCCCTGCTCGCCTGGTCGGCAGGCGTGGCGGCCTACCACGCCCTCGCCAGCCTGGCCCCGCAGGTCGGCGCGACCCTGCCGGCAGTGCTGCTGGCAGGGGCACTGCACGGTTTGCTGAGCGTCAGCCGCGCCCAGGAAACAGCTCGGGCCTGAGCACGCCATTGAGGCGCGGGTAAGGAATCTTCAGCTCGATGTGGCCCATGGAATAGGGCGCGATGGAATAGACCTCGTACTTGACCACCACCGCGCCATAGGTCAGGGCCACGTGCGGGCTCTTGCGAAACGGCCAGGTCTTGACGAACTCTGGATCCTTGTCCATGCCGGTGCTGATCAGCCAGGCGCGGTGGGATTGCGCGGCGGTCTTCCAGAAGGTCTCTTCCTGGCCAGGCAGCAGCATGTCCTGCAAGGTCAGGACCTTGTCCAGCTTGCGCGAGTAGTTGATGAAGCCGCGGCCGGGCATGCCATGGGCGCCGCCGCTGTCGAGGTAGCTGGACAGCTCGATGATCACCAGCCCGTCATGCTGCTCGCGTACCTTGGCCTGCAGGTAGCTGCTGTTGCGCTTGTCGGCCTGGGCCAGGTACTGCGTTTCGTAGTCCTTGAGCGTGGCGGGCGCGCCGCCATGCTGATTGTCTTCGGTGAGCTGCAGTAGGCGGCGTTCGACGATGGCATCGAGCTTGGGCAGCGCCGGGAAATGCACGGTGTCGATGTTCACCAGCGGGCAGTCGCTTTCGCTGCAGCCGGGCTTGACGTGCTCCCAGGCTTCGCGCTTGACCTCGAGCGGTGCCCGGTAATCGGGCGTGAACAGGCTCTGGCAGGCGCCCAGAGCCAGGGCCAGCACGGCCACGGAAGTCAGTTTGACCAGCGTCATGGTGATCCTTGCAAGACAAAGGTGAGTCGGCCTTCGACCGTCGGCGGGGCCTTCGGTTCGCCACTAAGCTAACAGAGTGATGACAGCCTGTCGTGACTGGCCGAGCGGGCAACGGAAAGGGATGAAAGCCAGCGATGTGCAGAGTAGGATGGCGCGATGCGGTAGACGAGGTCACGAGGTTTTCATGTCAGATACGTTGAATTCGATACCCCGGGCGGTCGAGATCGTCGAACGGGCCAATTGTTTCCAGGGCTTCTACAAGCTCGACAAGCTGCGCCTGCGTCACGAGCTGTTCGCCGGCGGCATGGGTCGTGAAATCAGCCGTGAGCTGTTCGTGCGCCATGACGCAGTCTGCGTACTGCCCTACGATCCGCTGCGCGACGAGGTAGTGCTGATCGAGCAGTTCCGCGTCGGTGCCCTGGGCAAGACCGACAATCCCTGGCTGATCGAACTGGTCGCCGGGTTGATCGACAAGGACGAGCAGCCCGAGGAGGTCGCCCACCGGGAAGCCGAAGAGGAAGCGGGCCTGGCGTTTTCCGCGCTGTGGCCGATGACTCGCTATTTTCCTTCGCCAGGCGGCAGCGACGAATTCGTCCACCTGTTCCTTGGCCGCTGCAGCAGCGAGGGGGCCGGGGGCCTGCATGGGCTGGAAGAAGAAGGCGAGGACATCCGAGTCAAGGTCTGGTCCTTCGAGGATGCCCTGCAGGCGGTGCGCGATGGGCGCATCGCCAACGCCGCCAGCATCATCGCCTTGCAATGGCTGGCACTGAACCGTGGCGAAGTCAGGGGCATGTGGTCGTGAGCCCCTTGCGCGAACGCTACCGGGTCGACCTGGCTGGCCTGCAGGCGGCCTGCGAGGCCAACTACGCACGCTTGATGCGATTGTTGCCGGACATGCGCAGCACCCAGAGTTCGCGTCGCATCGGCATGACCCAGGGCGACCAGATGCTCGGCGTGCTGGTGCTCGAGGTGGCACTGGCCTGCCCTTATACCACCACCTTGCGCGTGCGCCAGGAACACAGCCTGCCCTGGCTGCCGGTACCGCAGCTGGAAGTGCAGGTCTATCATGACGCACGGATGGCCGAGGTGGTCAGCGCCGAGCATGCCCGTCGCCTGCGCAGCATCTATCCCTATCCGAATGCGGCGATGCACCAGCCCGACGAAAAGGCCCAGCTCAACCTTTTTCTCGGTGAGTGGCTCAGCCACTGCCTGGCCTGTGGGCACGAACTCGCCGCGGTGCGCTGAGCGCCCGGCCAGGACCGTCCGGCACGACCGACGTGCTGCCGTTCAGCAGAACCCAATTCCATTGTCCAGGAGCCGGCTTCTTGTCGCAGTCACACCACAGGTCCGATCAGTCCTCCATAGAGGTGGTCCAGCTTACCGATGCTCACCTGTTCGGCGATCCACAAGGCGCCATGCTGGGCCTCAATACCCGCGACAGCCTGCGCCATGTGGTAGCGCAGGTCCGTCGCGAACGACCGCGGGTCGACCTGCTGCTTTGCACCGGGGATCTTTCGCAGGATGGCAGCGTGGCTGCATACGAAGCGTTTCGCGACCTGACGGCCACCTGCGGCACGCGGGCCCGCTGGCTGCCTGGCAACCACGACGACAGGCGGGTAATGGCGCAGCTGGCCGGCAGCGATGAACTGTTGCAGCAGGTCACCGATATCGGCGCGTGGCGCATCGTCATGCTCGACTCGACCGTGCGCGGCGCTGCCCATGGCTGGCTCGACGAGGCGCAGCTGGCGCTGCTCGACCAGGCCCTGGATGGCGCGGGCGGGCGGCATTGCCTGGTCTGCCTGCATCACCAGCCGGTGGATATCGGCTGCGCCTGGATGGCGCCGATCGGCCTGCGCAATGCCGACAGCCTGTTCCAGTGCCTGCGGGCGCACCCGCAGGTGCGCGCGTTGCTCTGGGGGCATGTGCACCAGGCCTGGGACCAGCTCGACGGCACCCGGCGCCTGCTGGCCTCGCCGTCTACCTGCATCCAGTTCGCCGCCTGCAGCGAGGACTTTCAGGTCAGCGAGGAGCATCCCGGCTATCGCTGGCTGCGCCTGCACGCCGACGGGGGCTTGGAAACCGGCATCGAGCGTGCGCATGATTTCATCGTGAAGCTGGATTTCGACAGTCCTGGCTATTGAACAATACGTCGCTACAAAGCCTGCGTTGCATCAAGACCCGGCGAACAGGCTAAACTGCGCGTCCCTGCGCCCGCATCGATGGGCGTGTCGCCGCCACATTCCAGGAGCAGCATGTCGGCCTCGATCCTCTATATCCACGGTTTCAACAGTTCGCCGCTGTCGAGGAAGGCACGTCAGCTCGAGTCCGTGATGCAGCGTCTCGGGCTCGCCGAACAGTTGCGAGTACCGGCGCTGCACCACCATCCACGCCAGGCCATCGCCCAGCTCGAGGCAGCCATCGCCGAGCTCGGCACGCCCTTGCTGGTCGGCAGTTCGCTGGGCGGCTACTATGCGACCTGGCTGGCCGAGCGCCATGCCCTGAAGGCCGTGCTGATCAACCCGGCCGTCGCCCCGCACCGGCTGTTCGACGGCTACCTGGGGCTGCAACGCAACCTCTATACCGGGCAGGCATGGGAGCTGACCCTGGACCACGTCCAGGCGCTGGCCGAACTGGAGGTCCCAGCGCCACGGGATCCCAGGCGCTTCCAGGTCTGGCTGCAGACCGGCGACGAGACCCTCGACTATCGGCAGGCGCAGCGTTATTACGCAGCCTGCGACCTGCGCATCGAGGAAGGCGGCGACCACGGGTTCCAGGGCTTCGCCGAGCGCATCGGGCAACTGCTCGCCCTTGCCGGCATCGCTGCAGAGCGATATGCGACATTCGATTTTTCTGTACTCTGATTTTCCAGCATTCACCAGACTGACGACGAGAACCCATGGCCAATCCCAGCGCTAGCGCCTATAACGCAGACGCCATCGAAGTCCTCTCCGGCCTCGACCCGGTCCGCAAGCGGCCGGGGATGTACACCGATACCAGCCGACCGAACCACCTGGCCCAGGAAGTCATCGACAACAGTGTCGACGAAGCCCTGGCCGGCCACGCTCGTTCGGTGCAGGTGATCCTGCATGCCGACCATGCATTGGAAGTGTCCGATGATGGTCGGGGCATGCCTGTCGATATCCACCCCGAAGAGGGCGTTTCCGGGGTCGAGCTGATCCTCACCAAGCTGCATGCGGGCGGCAAGTTCTCCAACAAGAACTACCAGTTCTCCGGCGGCCTGCACGGCGTCGGCATCTCGGTGGTCAATGCCCTTTCGTCCCAGGTGCGGGTGCGGGTCAAGCGTGACGGCAACGAATACCAGATGACCTTCGCCGATGGTTTCAAGGCCAGCGAGCTGGCGATCATCGGCTCGGTCGGCAAGCGCAACACTGGCACCAGCGTTTATTTCGCGCCGGATCCGAAATACTTCGACTCGCCCAGGTTTTCCGTCAGCCGCCTCAAGCACGTGCTCAAGGCCAAGGCCGTGCTCTGCCCGGGACTGTCGATCAGCTTCGAGGACAAGGGGACTGGCGAGAAGGTCGAGTGGCACTACGAGGATGGCCTGCGTTCGTACCTGGTCGATTCGGTCAGCGAGTTCCAGCGCCTGCCCGACGAGCCGTTCTGCGGTAGCCTGGCGGGTAACAAGGAAGCGGTGGACTGGGCGCTGCTGTGGCTGCCCGAAGGCGGTGACAGCATTCAGGAAAGCTACGTCAACCTGATCCCCACTGCCCAGGGCGGCACCCATGTCAACGGCCTGCGCCAGGGGCTGCTGGATGCCATGCGCGAATTCTGCGAGTTTCGCAACCTGTTGCCGCGTGGCGTCAAGCTGGCGCCCGAGGATGTCTGGGAGCGCATCAGCTTCGTGCTATCGATGAAGATGCAGGAGCCGCAGTTCTCCGGCCAGACCAAGGAGCGGCTGTCCTCGCGCGAGGCGGCGGCCTTCGTTTCCGGCGTGGTCAAGGATGCCTTCAGCCTTTGGCTCAACGCTCATCCCGAACTGGGCATGCAGCTGGCCGAACTGGCGATCAGCAACGCCGGTCGTCGTCTGAAGGCAAGCAAGAAGGTCGAACGCAAGCGCATTACCCAGGGGCCGGCCTTGCCTGGCAAGCTGGCCGATTGCGCCGGGCAGGACCCGATGCGGGCCGAGCTGTTCCTGGTCGAAGGCGATTCGGCCGGCGGTTCGGCCAAACAGGCGCGCGACAAGGAGTACCAGGCCATCCTGCCGCTGCGCGGCAAGATCCTCAACACCTGGGAAGTCGACGGCGGAGAAGTCCTGGCCAGCCAGGAAGTCCACAACATCGCCGTGGCCATCGGGGTCGACCCGGGCGCCTCGGACCTGTCGCAGCTGCGCTATGGCAAGATCTGCATTCTGGCCGACGCCGACTCCGATGGCCTGCATATCGCCACGTTGCTGTGCGCGCTGTTCGTCCAGCACTTTCGCCCGCTGGTCGAGGCCGGTCATGTCTACGTGGCCATGCCCCCGCTCTACCGCATCGATCTGGGCAAGGAAATCTACTACGCCCTGGACGAGGCCGAGCGTGACGGGATCCTCGACCGTCTGGTGGCCGAGAAGAAGCGCGGCAAGCCTCAGGTCACCCGCTTCAAGGGCCTGGGCGAGATGAACCCGCCGCAGCTGCGCGAAACCACCATGGACCCCAATACTCGGCGCCTGGTCCAGCTGACCCTGGACGATCTGCAAGGCACCCGCGAAATCATGGACATGCTGCTGGCCAAGAAGCGCGCCAGCGACCGCAAGAGCTGGCTGGAAACCAAGGGCAACCTTGCCGAGGTGCTGGTTTGATCCGTGGATGGCTGGCCGTCACGCTTGCCTGCCTGGCCTTGTCGAGCCAGGCCGCGCAGTGGCCTGAGCTCGAGTTCGTCGATGAGCATCCGATCGATGGCATGCTCGGTGGCAATCTGTCTGGCCTGGCCATCTGCCAGGGCGCGCTGTGGGCGGTGTCCGACCGGGACGACGATCGCATCTACCGGCTGGACCAGCGCCAGCGCACCTGGCAGGCCGAGTCGCGAATCGTCAGCGTGCCGCCAGTGCCGGACAGCGGGCTGCCGTTGGGGCTGCGTTCGAGCAGTTGGGCGGCTTCCTACCTGCGCGGCGGTGCCCTGGACTTCGAAGGGATCAGTTGCGACCAGGCTGGCAATGCCTATGTGGTCAGCGAAGCCAATGCCGCCGTGCTGCACATCCCCGTCGAAGGCGAGGCGCACTGGTTGAAGATCGACTCGGCCATGGTTCGCCAGGCGCGCGCCAGCGGCATGCTGCTGCGTTTCAACGCCCTGTTCGAGGGGCTGGCGATCAACCCGGCGGGTGATCGCCTCTGGCTGGCCGCGGAGCGTGAGCGGCGCGGCCTGCTGGCGGTGCAACGCCAGCAGTCGGTATGGAACTGCACTGGCAACTGCGTGCTGTTCAGCGAGGCCGGCACCGAGGCGCCACCAACGCAGACCGGGCGCACGCGTGCGGTGCCACGGGACTTCGCCGACCTGGCTTTCTACCAGGGCAAGCTGTTCACCCTCGAGCGCAACGCCTTCCGTATTTGCCGCCGCGATGTCGACAAGGGCGAAGTGGAGCGTTGCTGGTCGTTCGCCGAGGGAGCCATGGATGAGAAGCGTCGCTATGACGAACCGTTCGGCCTGGCCGAGGCCCTGGTGATCGATGCCGAGGGAGCCTGGGTCGGGCTGGACAACAATGGGGCCAGGCGCGCCGACGGCGAAACCCGACCGATCGTCTGGCGCTTCGCCGCGCCGAAGGATGGCTGGAGCGCCAAGCCGTGAGCCAGGCGCCGGGAACGCGTGCAGGCAAGGTGCTGATGATCCTTGCCTGGGCAGCGGCGCTGTTTCTGGCCACGCGTTTCTTCGGCGACTGGGAGCAGCGTCGCGACAATCCCAACCAGGTGGTGCAGTCCGAACGTGGTGCCGATTTCATCGAGGTGCGGCTGCTGGGCAATGGTCAAGGGCACTTCGTTGCCGATGGCCTGATCAATGATCAGCCGGTGCATTTCATGCTCGATACCGGCGCTACCGACGTGGCGATCCCCCAGTCGCTGGCGCGCCGGCTTGGGCTGGAGCGTGGCGCCAGCGTGATGCTCAGTACCGCCAATGGCCGCACCGAAGGCTATCGCACCCGTCTCGACAGCCTGCAACTGGGCGAGATTCGCCTGCGCCAGGTCCGCGCCCTGGTAGTGCCGGGCCTCGACGGCGACCAGGTGCTGCTGGGCATGAGCGCCTTGAAACAACTTGAATTTACCCAGCGCAGCGGCACCTTGCTGCTGCGCCAGAACCTGAAATGACGAGGCCCGCATGAGCCAATCCCTGGAACTCAGTCTCGACGGCGTCGAGCGCCGCTCCCTGGCGGACTTCACCGAACAGGCCTACCTCAACTATTCCATGTACGTGATCATGGACCGTGCCCTGCCGCACATCGGCGACGGACTCAAGCCCGTCCAGCGGCGCATCGTCTATGCCATGAGCGAGCTGGGCCTGGATGCCGATGCCAAGCACAAGAAATCCGCGCGTACCGTGGGCGACGTGCTTGGCAAGTTCCACCCCCATGGCGATTCGGCGTGCTACGAAGCGATGGTGCTGATGGCCCAGCCGTTCAGCTACCGCTATACCCTGGTCGATGGCCAGGGCAACTGGGGCGCGCCGGACGACCCCAAGTCCTTCGCCGCCATGCGCTATACCGAGGCGCGCCTGTCGCGCTATTCCGAAGTGCTGCTCGACGAACTTGGCCAGGGTACGGTCGACTGGGTGCCGAACTTCGACGGCACGCTGCAGGAGCCGTCGGTGTTGCCGGCGCGCCTGCCCAACATCCTGCTCAACGGTACCACCGGGATCGCGGTTGGCATGGCCACCGACGTCCCGCCGCACAACCTGCGTGAAGTGGCCAGTGCCTGCGTGCGCCTGCTCGACGAGCCCAAGGCCACCGTCGAGCAGCTCTGCGAGCATATCCAGGGACCCGACTACCCGACCGAGGCCGAAATCATCACGCCACGCGCCGAGATGCTCAAGCTCTACGAGAGCGGGCGCGGCTCGATTCGCATGCGTGCGGTCTATCGCATCGAGGATGGCGACATCATCGTCACCGCGCTGCCGCACCAGGTGTCCGGGGCGAAGGTTTTGGAGCAGATCGCCGGGCAGATGCAGGCCAAGAAGCTGCCGATGGTCGCCGACCTGCGCGACGAATCGGACCACGAAAACCCTTGCCGCATCGTCATCATTCCGCGTTCGAACCGTGTGGATGCCAGCGAGCTGATGCAGCATCTGTTCGCCACCACCGACCTGGAGAGCACCTACCGGGTCAACGTCAACATCATCGGCCTGGACGGGCGCCCGCAACTGAAGAACCTGCGCACGCTGCTGCAGGAGTGGTTGCAGTACCGCATCGCCACGGTGCGGCGGCGCCTGCAGTTCCGTCTGGACAAGGTCGAGAAGCGTCTGCATCTGCTCGAAGGCCTGCTGACCGCCTTCCTCAACCTCGACGAAGTGATCCAGATCATTCGCACAGAGGATCATCCCAAACAGGCCCTGATCGCTCGCTTCGCCCTGTCCGAAACCCAGGCCGACTACATCCTCGAAACCCGCCTGCGCCAGCTGGCGCGCCTGGAAGAGATGAAGATCCGTGGCGAGCAGGACGAATTGCTCAAGGAGCAGGCCAAGCTGCTCGGCCTGCTGGCCAGCGAAGCCAAGCTGCGCAAGCTGGTACGCACCGAGCTGCTCAAGGATGCCCAGACCTATGGCGATGATCGTCGTTCGCCGATCGTCGAGCGTGCCGAGGCCAGGGCGCTTTCGGAAAACGAACTGGTGCCTACCGAACCTGTGACCGTGGTGCTGTCCGAGAAAGGCTGGGTACGTTGCGCCAAAGGACATGACATCGATGCCACGGGGCTCTCCTACAAGGCCGGCGACGGCTTCAAGGCAGCCGCGCCCGGTCGCTCGAACCAGTCCGCGGTGTTCATCGACTCCACCGGGCGCAGCTACTCGGTGCCCGCCCATGGCCTGCCCTCGGCGCGCGGGCAGGGCGAGCCGCTGACCGGCCGTCTCGCTCCACCGCCAGGCGCTTCGTTCGAGTGCCTGCTGATGCCGGAGGACGAGGCGCTGTACGTGGTCGCCTCCGATGCCGGCTACGGCTTCGTGGTCAAAGGCGAGGACCTGCAGACCAAGAACAAGGCCGGCAAGGGCCTGCTGAGCCTGCCGAAGGGCGCCAAGGTGATGAGCCCGCGTCCGGTCACCGACCGCGAGCAGGACTGGTTGGCGGCAGTGACGACCGAAGGCCGGCTGCTGGTGTTCAAGGTTGCCGACCTGCCGCAACTGGGCAAGGGCAAGGGCAACAAGATCATCGGCATACCTGGCGAGCGCGTGGCCAGCCGCGAGGAATACGTCACCGACCTGGCGGTTCTGGCCGATGGCGCCACTCTGGTACTGCAGGCGGGCAAGCGCACGCTTTCGCTCAAGGGGGACGACCTGGAGCACTACAAGGGCGAGCGTGGCCGGCGTGGCAACAAGCTTCCGCGTGGGTTCCAGCGTGTCGATGGCATGACGGCGGAAGGCCCGGCATAAGGTTGGCGACGACCGGGACGACCGCTTCGGCGGCGTTCCGGCAGAAATGCTGGAGTTGCCTGGGCATTTCGCGGATGATAGTGCCCTCTCGGCGCCAGCGTGGCTGTGTGCCTGCATGAAACCTGACACGTATCACTGCGGTTTGCCGTGTTGGCAGCCGCCTGGGTGGGATGAATGAAACTTCTGCGCCTTCCATTTGTTCTGCTGATGACTGGCGTATTGGGCCTGGCTGGATGCAGCATGCACCAGCCGGTCGCCCTGTATCAGCTCGACAGCGGCGACCCCGGCCAGCCCACGCAAAGCGCGGGCATGGCGGTCGTGCTCGGCCCGGTATCGGTGGCCGATTACCTGCAGCGTGAGACGTTCCTGCAGCGCCGCGCCGACGGCAGCTTGACCGGTTCGACCGGCGGGCGCTGGGCCGGCAGTCTGTCCTCGGACATCGACCAGTTGCTGGTTCGCCAGCTGGCCTGGCGTCTCGACAGCCAGCGCGTGGTGCTGGCCCCGGCAAGTGCCGGCTTCACCCCGGATGTCCAGGTGCTGCTCTCCATCACCCGGCTCGATTCCGGCGCCGACCAGCCTGCCGTGCTCGACGCCCAATGGCGTTTGCTCGACCGTCGTGGCAAGGTCCGTGACAACCGTATCGTGCATCTGGAACAGCAGCATCAAGGCAGCGAGGCGTCGCAGGTCCAGGCCCAGGGGCAGTTGCTGCAGAAACTGGCCGAGCAGCTTAGCACCGCGCTCAAGCCGCTGGCCAACCAGCCAGCCATCGTCGAGGAGCCCGTGAAGAAACCGGCAGCGCCGGCCCAGGTTCGCAAGGAGCCGGAAAAGCCGAAGATTCCGATGGCTACCCCGATCCGGACCGACATGGAGATCTATCGGTTCTGACCGACCGTCCATGAAAAAGCCCGCAATGCTGCGGGCTTTTTCATTTCAGACGCTCAGCGGCTGCGTTCGTGCATCCGCGCCAGCTGGCGTTCGAGCATGGACGGGTACGGCTCCATCAGCCGCTCGACGCAGCAGGCCCCATCAGGGCTGGCGATCGGTCGGATACGGGCGCGCTGGCGGATCAGCGCGTCATCGCTGACGTTGCGCTCGACCAGCAGCAGGTTGCGGCTGTGCTGGGACAAGGCCAGCGCATCCTGAGCCTTTTCAGTCAGCAACAGGTCGACCTGGCTCAGGCCATGAAGATTCTCGCCCAATACCAGGCCCAGCTGCATTTGCAGGGTGATGCCGCTGTCGGCGACCTCGATTTGCAAGTCATGGCCCAGCGCACGCAGCAGTTCACCACAACAGATGGCGTTGGTCAGGTAGTCCTCGCCACTGTCGCCGCTATTGAACAGCAGCAGGGTGCTGCCGTCGTTCAAGGTGTACATGGTGCCTTCGTACAGCGATGCAGCCTGTTCCAGGCAATCTCGATAGCGCTCCAGCAGTTCGGCCAGGCGCGTGCGCGGCAGGCGACGCAGCTGTTCCTGCGAACCGAGCTGCACGGCCAGGACGGCGCTGGTCTGGGGTGGCTCGGGTGCGGCGGCGAGCCTGTCGGCAGGCGCAGGGTCGTCGATCAGACCGGCGAAAGCCTCGTCGTCCTCGACCTCGTCGACATGCACCTCGATCCTGGCCCGAGCAGGCCTGGACGTGTTCTTGGCCACCGGTTGCACAGGGTCCAGCTCGATATCCTCTGCATACGCTTGCTCGTCGTCTTCCGGCTCCGGAGGCGGCGGGGGCGCCAGGCGGGCATGCAGCTGGCGAGCCAGATCGCCGACTTCGTCCTGACGGTCGGTCGCCGGGGTGTACGGGTGCGGCTCGCGCAGCCAGACCCGCAGTTGAAGTAGCGGCGTGGTGATGTGTCGGCCCATGCGCAGGCTCAGGGCAAGCGCCAGGGCCAGCAGGATGGCCGCCAGGATGCCCATGCTCTGCAGGCTGATCAGCATGGGCTGCTGGAACTGGCTCATGTCCAGGCTGATGCGCAACTGGCCCGCGGTGACGTCCTGGAAAGTGATCCTGGTCTGGTACAAGCCTTCGGTCTCGCCGAGCAGGCCGTTGCGAGGGCGTTGCCCGGCCTCGGCCAGGATGCGGTTGTCCGGGCTGTAGATCGCCGCGTGGGCGACCAGCGGATTCTTCACCAGGTTGCCCAGCAGCACGTTCAGGCTGAGGATGTCGTTGGCCACCAGCAGCTCGGTGGCCGAGGTGGCGGTCTGCGTGGTGAGGCTCTGGCCGAGCGCGTCCGCCTGCTCATGCATGGCCTGCTTGAACTGCAGGCCCATCACGCAGGCATAGATCACCAGGGCAAGAGCCACCAGGAAGATGTTGTGGAAGGCTATCCGCAGCACCAGCGGGACACGACGCTGGCGCAAGGCACGGAAAAGCATCACGAAGAAGTTGTCAGGCTTGACTGGCGTGGGCCGGTTCACAGAGCTCGGCTCTTTGTGGCGGAAAAGTGGTGCGCAGTATAGCGAGCGGAGTTTTGTCGGCAAAGCGTCGTCCGCGCCCGATGGTCACGAAAAATCGGTAGAATGCGCCTTTTTCATCATTCTGGAGCCAGGTCTTGCGCGAAATCGTCCTGATCAACATCACTGGTGAAGACCGTCCCGGTCTGACCGCGGCCATCACTGGCGTCCTGCTCCAGGGCGGCGTGAGCATTCTCGATATCGGTCTTGCCGTGATGCACGGTACCTTGTCGTTCGGCATCCTGGTCGACATTCCCGACAACGAAGCCGCATCGGCCCTGCTTCAGGCGGTACAGGCCAAGGCCCACGAGCTGGACCTGCTGGCGCGCTACACGCCGATCTCCGAGAGCGACTACCAGCACTGGGTGGATGGGCACCGCGAGCCACGCCATGTGGTGACCCTGCTCAGCCGCAGGATCAGCCCCGAGCAGTTGCAGCGGGTCAGCGCGACCATCTCCCGTCACGGCCTGACGATCGAGCGGATCGAGCGCCTGTCCGCCCGGGTCGCGCTCGACGCCGCGACCGACAGGGGCAAGGCCTGCATCGAGATTTCGGTACGTGGCGAACCTGACGACGCGCAGGCCCTGCGCGCGGACTTCTTCGCCTTGGCCGAGGCGCTGGACATCGATCTGGCGTTCCAGAAAGACGACCTGTTCCGCCGCAATCGGCGCCTGGCGGTATTCGACATGGACTCCACCCTGATCGAAGCCGAGGTGATCGACGAACTGGCCAAGGCTGCCGGGGTCGGCGAGCAGGTAGCGGCCATCACCGAGCGCGCCATGCGTGGCGAACTGGACTTTCGGGCCAGCTTCAAGGAGCGGATGGCGCTGCTCAAGGGCCTGGACGTAGGTGTGCTCGACCAGATCGGTGCTTCCCTGCGCCTGACCGAAGGTGCCGAGAAGCTGTTCGCCGAACTCAAGCGCCTGGGCTACAAGACGGCGATCCTCTCGGGCGGCTTCTCCTATTTCGCCAAGCAGGTGCAGGCGCGCCTGGGCATCGACTACGTGTTCGCCAACGAGCTGGAAGTGGTCGATGGCAAGGTGACGGGCGTCGCCGTCGAGCCGATCGTCGATGCTCAGCGCAAGGCTGACCTGCTGGTGGAGCTGGCGCACAAGGAAGGGGTGCAGCTGGAACAGACCATCGCGGTCGGCGATGGCGCCAATGACCTGCCAATGCTCGCGCTGGCCGGCCTTGGCGTGGCGTTCCGGGCCAAGCCGCTGGTACGCCAGTCGGCGCGTCATGCCATTTCCACGCTGGGGCTGGACGGGGTGCTCTACCTGCTGGGCATGCGCGATCGCGAAGCGCAGGGGCGCGCTGCCTGATTCTCGAGGGTGTGCCGCGGGCCGCTCGCCGGCCCCGCGGACAGCACCGATGGGCAAACACAGCCCGAGAGCTGTGTAGGACCGACCGCGGCCGGGCTGGCTTGCGCCACAAGCTCACCCTTGTGCAGGAGTGTCCTCGGAACCGACGGCCTCGGCAGGCACCGCCAGCAACTGTCCCATGTTCACCACCGAGCCTGCCATCAGCAGCTCCGCCCATTTCACCTGTTGCGGCCCGAACAGCACGATCGCCGTCGAACCAAGCTTGAAGCGGCCCAGCTCCGCGCCTTTTTCCAGGTGGATCGGCGTGCGGCTGGCTTCGTCGTAGCGGAAGGTCTTCAGCTCGCGCTTGGGTGGCGTCACCAGGCCAGCCCACACGGTCTCGATCGAGGCGACGATCATCGCCCCTACCAGCACGACGGCCATGGGCCCACGCTCGGTATCGAACAGGCACACCACGCGCTCGTTGCGCGCGAACAGTTCGGGAACGTTCTCGGCCGTGGTCTGGTTCACCGAGAACAGGCGCCCCGGCACATAGACCATCTCGCGCAAGGTGCCGGCCAGGGGCATGTGCACCCGGTGATAGTCCTTGGGCGAAAGATAGATGGTGGCGAACTCGCCGCCCATGAACGGCGCGGCCAGCGCCGGATCGCCACCGAGCAGTTCCTGCGCGCTGTAGCTGTGGCCCTTGGCCTGGAAGATGCGGCCATGCTCGATCGGGCCGAGCTGGCTGACGGCACCGTCGGCCGG
Organism: Pseudomonas sp. Marseille-QA0332; assembly: GCF_054950175.1. Classification (NCBI taxonomy): domain Bacteria; kingdom Pseudomonadati; phylum Pseudomonadota; class Gammaproteobacteria; order Pseudomonadales; family Pseudomonadaceae; genus Pseudomonas; species Pseudomonas sp. Marseille-QA0332. The sequence goes on along the minus strand of NZ_CM143106.1, from coordinate 2,936,595 downwards.
GCAGAGAATGGCGCCTGGGGTCTGGTCGAGCGGCCTTGCGCCTGGCTTGAGCGCACGGGTGAAGAATGCATTGAAGTGCTCGTAGGCGGTCAGGTCCTCGACCAGCGCCTGGGACATGTCCACCTGGTAGCGCTTGGCGAACCAGGCGATGAAGGCGTTCTTGAACCAGCGCACGCGGCACTCGGCAACGCAGCCGGCCAGACGCGACAGCAGGTGGTGCGGCAACAGGTACTGGCTGATGATGAACAATCGGGATTTCATTGGGTTTCCTTAGACTTCGACAGGCGTGTCCGGATGGTTGCCCCATTCGCCCCACGAGCCGGCATAAGCCTTCACTCGCGGATAGCCGAGGTGCTTGGCCACCAGATAGGTAAAGCCGGAACGGTGGTGGGTCTGGCAGTGGGTGATCACTTCCTTGTCCCTGGTGATGCCCAGGCTCTCGAGCACCTGCGGCATGTCCCGGCGAATGCGCAGGTCATCTGCGGGGTCCATGCCGGCGGTCCATTCGAAATTGACCGCGCCCGGCACGTGCCCGCCCTTGGCCGCGAGCACCTTTTCGCCACGGTACTCGCCCGGGCTGCGGGCATCCCAGACGACCAGATCGGCCGCGCCCAGGCGGCTTTGCAGGTACTCGCGGGTAGCGGTCGGCTCGCCGTCGATCTGCAGGCTCACCGGGGTCGCGAGGCTGGCCGGGACCTGGGTGGTCAGCCGGTCGGTCGGCCAGCCCTGGATGCCGCCATTGAGGTAGTGGTAGTGCTTGTGTCCGATCACGTCGAGGAGCCAGATGAAGCGGCCTGCCCAGCCGCCACCTTCGTCATCGTAGACGACATAGACGGCATCCTCGCGATGCCCGAGTTCGGCGAACAGCCTTTCCAGGTCCGCTTGCGCGGGCAACAGCCCCGGCGCCGGCGGCAAGCCAAGCTGGGTGCGCTTGGGATCGACGAAGCGGGCGCCTGGCACATGACCGCTGGCGTAGCGCTGTGCGCTGCTCAGGTCGACCAGGATCAGCCGTGGGCTGGACAGCCGCGGCAACAGGTCGGCCGGTTCGATCACCAAGGGCAAGCCGGAAAAGTCGGTCATCGGCAGTCTCCAAGAAAGATGGATCGGCGATTGTAGCGCAAGGCTCAGGCCTTGCGGTTGCCAAACGTGGCCAGGGCACGCTCCAGGCACTGGCTGGTCCTGCTGAAGGCCTGCACCCCTATGTCGGCCAGGGGACGACCGTCCTGGTCGGCGATGACCAGCATCAACACCTGGCCATTGACCGCCAGCGAGCGCAACAGCACATGTTCGCTGCGCCAGAGCGCCTGCAGAGACGCCGGTAGCGAGGCGCTCAGGCGGGCGTGGTTGTCCGGCGTCAGGCGCAACTGCGCGGCCTGGCTCATCAGGCGCTGCAGCACGGCGCCTTGCTCCAGTGGCAGGCTCAGCCTTGCTGCCTCCCGTGCCAACCCGGCGCTCTGCAGGACCCGCAGGCACTGGTTGGGCTTGTCGAGGGTCAGCAGCATGACGCGCTGCATGCCACAGGCCAGCAAGGCTTCCCGAGCCTGGTTGCCCAGGTGCACGGCGTTGGTGAAAGGGCTGGGCTGGGCGAGCAGTTCGCCGCACAGCTTGCGCCAGTGTTCCAGCTGCTGTGGCGAAGGCGGCTCGGGAGCCAGCATGTCCGGGTGCGGGCGACGCTGGTGCCATGGCCAGAGCAATGCCTCGGCCGGGTGGAACAAGGCCTTGCGCGCGTGTTGGCGCGCGCTGGCGGCAGCTTGCTGGTGGACCTGCTGACGAACATCGTCGAGCGAAGTCTGCAGATAGAGGCTGGTAAGCAGCTGCCAGCGCAGCAGGTGCGGGTTGTCCCAGCCCACCTGGGCCGCCAGTGCCAGGCCGTTGGCCAGCATCACGGTATTGGCCGGCTGGTTGAACCAGCGGCGCAGGGCCGGTTCCTCGTCCAGACGCCGCTGCTGGGTGAGCACTTGCGGCTCGCGGGCGATGTCGAGCACCTTGGCCAGTGACTCGCGTTCCTCGATCAGCAAGTGGTAGCCCTGGGTCACCCAGGCGGGCAGGCGCCAATGTCGGGCCAGGGCCTGGCACAGCTCCATGATCCGCACGCCGAACAGTTCGTATTCCACCGCCGCAGCGTTTTCACGCTTGTGGATCACTCGCAGCTCCCAGGCATCGAGCAGCCGGGGATGGGTCATGGCCAGTGGCCAGAGCGGGGCGAGGAACAGCAGGCTGCCCCAGTGGATTTCCTGCCACAGGCGCGCCAGGCGACTGGCGAACAGGCCGCTGGCCTGCTGGCTGGCATGCTGGCTGATCAGCTGGAACTGGCGCAGCACTGGGGGAATATCGTCTGGCTGCAGCGCCGGCAGGCGAGCAAGCAACTGCGCGGTGCGCTCGAGCCCCAGCCGGTTGAGCGCGATTTCCAGGCTCTCGGCCGGTTCGGCCTGGCTGGCATTGGCCCGATGATTGGCCTCGCGCATGACACCAAGGGCCAGCGCGGGACTGTCCTGCATCAATTCGGCAATCTCGCGCAGCGAACGGCGGCTGTCGTTGATGGCCGACAGGACCCGCTCGTGGCTGGGCTTGGGCACGGGCAGGCGGATCCCGTCGAGCAGTTTCACCCATGCATCGAGCGTTGCTGGAGTCTTGGTTTCGCTTGGCATTCTGATATCAGCTCGAACTGGCTTTTCGATTTGACCGGCTTTAGTCTGGCGCGGTTCTGCCGATAAGGAGATGAGCGTCTTCAAGCTCCCGACCCAGACCCCGACAGCAAGTGTTTTGAACCATGGCAAAAATTATCGGCATCATCGTCGTATTCGCGAGCGTGCTCGGCGGCTACGTGCTTTCCCACGGCAAGATCGCGGCCCTGATCCAGCCGTTCGAGGTCCTCATCATCGGGGGCGCTGCCTTTGGCGCGTTCCTCCAGGCCAACCCTGGCTACATGACCATGCATGTGATCAAGAAGTCGATCAAGATGTTCGGCTCGCGCTTTACCCACACCTTCTACCTCGAAGTGCTTGGCCTGGTCTATGAAATCCTCAACAAGAGCCGCCGCGAAGGCATGATGGCCGTCGAGGCGGACATCGAGGACCCGGCCGCCAGTCCGATCTTCGCCAAGTACCCGGCCGTGCTGGCGGACGAGCGCATGACCGCCTACATCTGCGACTACCTGCGCATCATGTCCACCGGCAACATGGCGCCGCACGAACTCGAAGGGCTGTTCGACATGGAACTGCTGAGCATGAAGGAAGAGCTCGAGCATCCCTCCCATGCGGTCACCGGCATCGCCGACGGCATGCCTGGCTTCGGTATCGTCGCGGCGGTGTTGGGCATCGTGGTCACCATGGCCTCGCTGGGCGACGGCGACCAGGCCTCGATCGGCCTGCACGTAGGCGCGGCACTGGTCGGCACCTTCTTCGGCATTCTCGCCGCCTATGGTTTCTTCGGCCCGCTGGCTACCTGCCTGGCCCACGATGCCAAGGAAGAAGTGAACCTGTACGAGGCGATCAAGGCCTCGCTGGTGGCCTCGGCTTCGGGCATGCCACCGTCGCTGGCCGTCGAGTTCGGACGCAAGGTGCTCTATCCCAAGCATCGTCCGAGTTTCTCCGAGCTGGAACAAGCCGTTCGCGGTCGTTGAGTCATGGAAAACAATCAGCCGATTATCATCAAGCGCGTCAAGCGCTTTGGCGGCGGTCACCATGGCGGCGCCTGGAAGATCGCCTTCGCCGACTTCGCCACGGCGATGATGGCGTTCTTCCTAGTGCTCTGGCTGCTCTCGACGGCCACGCCCGAACAGAAGATCGCCATCGCCGGTTACTTCAAGGATCCGATCGGCTTCTCGGAAAGCGGCACGCCCTATGTCATCGACCTAGGTGGCTCGCCACAGTTGTCGCCGGAGAAGACCATCAACCCCGAGCAGCAGGCCGAGCCCAGTCGCGAGAACAGTGTCCAGCTCGACAAGGAGCAGGTCGAAAGCCTTGCCGAACAGGTCGAGCGCGAGCGTCTGGAGCTGTTGCTGCAAGAGTTGCAGAACAAGGTCGAGGAGAACCCCGAGCTCCAGAAGTTCAAGGACCAGATCCTCTTCGAGATCACCCAGGACGGCCTGCGCATCCAGATCATGGATGCCGAGAATCGCCCCATGTTCGCCTTGGGCAGCGCGCGTTTGCAGCCTTATTTCGAAGATATCCTGCTGGCCATGGCCGATACCATCAAGGCGGTGCCGAACAAGATCAGCATCAGCGGCCATACCGATGCCAAGGCCTATGCCGGCAGCGGCGAGTTCGGCAACTGGGAGCTTTCCTCCAACCGGGCCAATGCGGCACGGCGCGCACTGGTGGCCGGCGGCTATCCGGACGAGCAGGTGGCGCGGGTGGTCGGCTATGCCTCGTCCTCGCTGTTCGACCGCAAGGATCCGTTCAATCCGGTCAACCGACGGATCGACATCATCGTCCTGACCAAGAAGGCCCAGCGTGACATCGAAGGGGAGCAGGGCGCGCCGGCCCAGCCCGATGCCACGACCCCGCCAGCCGGTGCCGCTCCCGCCGATGCCACGCCGAAGGCTCCAGCCGACAGCCAAGGCGCCCAGGCACCGATGCAGCCGCGGGAACTGAGGCAGAAGCTGAACATCTTCGAGCAAGGCACGCTGAAGCTGGACGAGCCCCGCGAGTGATGTCCTGCCAGGCCGCACTGCTTCGCGCGACCTGGCAGGGGCCTGTCAGTACTCGTCTTCAGGCAGGCTGGCGATGATCGACCGGTAGCTGTTCATCCGCTGCGGTCGAATCCGACCGCCCTCCAGCGCGCCCAGCAGGGCGCAGCCCGGTTCCCGGTCATGCTTGCAGTCGCGGAAGCGACATTTGCCCAGCAGCTCGCGAAACTCGATGAAGCCTGCCTCGACATCGTCGCGGCTGACATGCATCAGGCCGAATTCGCGGATGCCTGGGGAGTCGATCAGGTCGCCGCCATTGGGGAAGTGGTAGAGCCGCGCCGTGGTGGTGGTGTGAGTACCTTGTCCGGACCACTCGGACAGGTCGCCGACCTTGGTTCGCGCCGCGGGGAGCAGGCTGTTGACGAGGGAGGACTTGCCCACGCCCGACTGGCCGACGAATACGCTGGTGCAGCCGTCGAGTGCCTGTTGCAAGCGCTGCATGCCATCGCCATGGTGGGCCGACACCTCCAGCAAGGGGTAGCCCAGCTCACGGTAGACCGATAGCAAGGTCTCGAGCGCTTCGGCGTTCTGCTCGTTCACCAGGTCGGCCTTGTTGAGCAGCAACAAGGGCTGGATCCCGGCATGTTCGGCGGCCACCAGGTAGCGATCGATCAGGTTGGCCTGGGGCTCGGGGGCGGGCGCGAAGACGATCACGATCCGATCCACGTTGGCCGCGACCGGCTTGAGCTGGCCATGGTTGTTGGGCCGGCACAGCTCGGTGCTGCGCGGCATCTGCGCGACGATGACGCCGATGCCCTGGTTGCCGGCGCGCCATACGACCCGGTCACCCGTGACCAGGGCCGGCAGGTTGGCGCGCAGGTGACAGCGGAAGATTTCGCCGGCCGACTCGCCGTCGCTGGCCTCGACATCGACCTGGACGCCAAAGTGCGCGATCACCAGGCCCAACTGTTCAGGGCCCAGGTCGCCGCCCTCGAGCTCCTGCAGTACCTGCTGTTCCCGTTTGGCGGCGCGCGCGGCGCGCTCACCCTGGATTTTTTCGATACGCCAGTTCTGGCGACGATTGAGCTGGCGTTTGGCCATGTATGTTCCGTGTAGGCGGGCAGAGGAAAACGGTTGGCAGTCTAGCACGCCGCGCTTGCGACAAATCCTGCCGGATCGCAGGCCCGAACCACCTGCAACTGGGCTACCATGGTGGCCTAGTCGAGGAGCTCACCATGCACAACCCACAGAACCTGATCTGGATCGATCTGGAAATGACCGGCCTGGACCCGGATACCGACGTCATCATCGAGATGGCCACCATCGTCACCGACAGCGAGCTCAACACCTTGGCCGAAGGCCCGGTGATCGCCATCCATCATGGCGACGAAGTGCTGGCGCGGATGGACGAATGGAATACCCGCACCCACGGCGCCTCGGGGCTGACCCAGCGGGTGCGCGACAGCCGCATCGACATGGCCGAGGCCGAGGCACAGACGCTGGCGTTTCTGGAACGATGGGTGCCAAAGGGCAAGTCGCCGATCTGCGGCAACAGCATTTGCCAGGATCGCCGCTTCCTCTACCGGCACATGCCGACCCTGGAAGGCTACTTTCATTATCGCAACCTGGACGTTTCGACGCTCAAGGAGCTGGCGGCGCGCTGGGCACCGCAGGTTCGCGACAGCTTCAAGAAGGGCAACGCCCACCTGGCCCTGGACGATATCCGCGAGTCGATCGCCGAGCTGCGCCATTATCGCGAGCATTTCATCAAGGTTTGAGCTACAAGCTGCAAGCTGTACTCGGTGATTTTGCAGGCGTGCTTGGCAGACCCCTCAACGCGATAAGCTTGCGGCTTGCGGCCGGGCAGGTAGACTGCGCGCCTTTGCTGCCGGGAGCCATGCCATGCTGTTGCTGCTGTATCTGATCGCCATTACCGCCGAAGCCATGACCGGTGCCTTGTCGGCGGGGCGCCGGGGTATGGACTGGTTCGGCGTGGTGCTGATCGCCTGCATCACCGCCCTGGGGGGCGGCTCGGTGCGTGACGTGCTGCTTGGACACTATCCGCTGACATGGGTCAAACATCCCGAATACCTGGTCCTGACCAGTTGCGCGGCCTTGTTCACCATCTTCATCGCGCCCCTGATGAAACACCTGCGCTCGCTGTTCCTGGTGCTCGATGCACTGGGGCTGGTGGCCTTCACCCTGATTGGCTGCATGACCGCGCTGGAAATGGGCCAGGGCATGCTGGTGGCTTCGATCAGCGGGGTGATCACCGGCGTGTTCGGCGGCATCCTGCGGGATATCTTCTGCAACGACATTCCGCTGGTGTTCCGTCGCGAACTGTATGCCAGCGTGTCCTTCGCCGCCGCCTGGTTCTACCTGGGTTGCGTCTACTTCAAGGTGCCGGCCGAGCAGTCCATGCTGCTGACCCTGTTCGGCGGTTTCCTGATGCGCTTGCTGGCCATCCGTTTCCATTGGGAAATGCCCAAGTTCCACTACAACGACCAGCCCTGAGCATCCTCCCGCCTCCCGCCTCCCGCCTCCCGCCTCCCGCCTCCAGCCGCAAGCTGCAAGCCGATCGCGACGACTTTACAGGCGTGCTCGACAGAGGCTTCGCCGCGATCGGCTCGCAGCTTGCAGCTCAGTGCTAGGGTTCGTGCTGGGCGAGGGCCCAGGCCACATGCTCGCGCACCAGCGCTGAGGGATGGTCGCGCCTGGCGCGCAGCGCTTCGAGTACCGGGATGGTCGAGGGGGCATTGCCCAGGCCGACGGCGAGGTTGCGCAACCAGCGTTCATGGCCGGCGCGGCGCAGTGGCGAACCTTCGGTGTTGCCGAGGAAGGTCGCTTCGTCCCACAGGAAAAGCGCGGCCAGGTCGGCGTTGTCCAGGCCGTGACGGGGCATGAAGTCATGTTCTGCGGTCGGCCGGGCGAAGCGATTCCACGGGCAGGTGATCTGACAGTCATCGCAGCCGAATACGCGATTGCCGATGAGCGGGCGAAGCTCGACCGGTATAGAGCCTTTGAATTCGATGGTCAGGTAGGAAATGCAGCGTCGGGCGTCGAGCTGGTAGGGACCGACGAACGCCTGGGTCGGGCAGATGTCCAGGCAGGCCTGGCAGCGTCCGCAATGTTCCGAAGCCTGGGCGTCATCCAGTGGCAACGGCAGGTCGACGAACAGTTCGGCCAGGAAGAAGTAGCTGCCGGCCTTGCGGTTGAGCAGCAAGGTATTCTTGCCGATCCAGCCCAGCCCGGCCTGTTGGGCAAGCGCCTTTTCCAGTACCGGCGCGCTGTCGACGAAGGCGCGGAAGCCGAACGGGCCGATGACCTGCTCGATACGCTCGGCCAGCTGCTGCACGCGCTTGCGTACCAGCTTGTGGTAGTCGCGGCCCAGTGCGTAGCGCGAAACGTAGGCCTTCTCCGGCTGGGCCAGACGACGAGCCATCTGCGTGTCGCCTGGCAAGTAGTCCATGCGCAGCGAAATCACGCGCAAGGTACCGGGTACCAGCTCGTCAGGATGCGAGCGCTTGCTGCCATGTGCGCCCATGTACTCCATTTCGCCGTGGTGGCCGGCGTCAAGCCAGCGTTGCAGGTGCTGCTCATGCTCGCCAAGGTCCGTTCCGGCGATGCCGACATGGGAAAAGCCGAGCGCCCGGCCCCAGTCCTTGATCGACAGGGTCAGGTCGGCGAGATCGAGAGTTTGCGCGGACATTGGGATGAACAAAGGCATTACCAGCTCAGGTGCGTATAATTCTGCCAGACATCGGAGCCTTTGACCTCATGCCCCAGACCAAACACATCGATGCCAGCCCCAGGCGGCTGGACAGTGACCATCTCGTGGGCCTGGCGCCGCGCCCGGCCCAGGCTCACAAGGGCGACTTCGGCCACGTGCTGGTGGTCGGCGGCGACCTGGGCACCGGCGGCTCGGTGCTGCTCAGTGCCGAGGCCGCCTTGCGCTGCGGTGCCGGCCTGGTCAGCGTCGCCACTCGCCCCGAGCATGTCGGCGCCGGCCTGACCCGGCTGCCGGAAACCATGTGCCTGGGCGTAAGCTCCGCCAACCAGCTGATGGGCGTGCTGGAGCGCGCTTCGGTGCTGGTGGTCGGTCCGGGCCTGGGCCAGGCCGCCTGGGGGCGCAGCCTGCTGTCGGTGGCGGCTGACGCGCAGGTGCCGCAGGTATGGGACGCCGACGCGCTCAACCTGTTGGCACGCATGCCGCTGGCGATGCCCGGTGGCAGTATCCTGACGCCTCATCCCGGCGAGGCGGCGCGGCTGCTGGGCATCTCGATCGAGGCGGTCCAGGCCGATCGCCCTGGCACGGCGCGCAAGCTGGCCCGCAGGCACGCCAGCATCTGCGTGCTGAAAGGGGCCGGAACGCTGGTGGCCGATCCACGGGGGCAGCTGGCGCTGTGCGAGCGTGGTCACCCGGCGATGGCCGGTGCTGGCCTGGGCGATGTGCTCACTGGTGTACTGGGGGCGTTCCTGGCGCAGGGGCTCGATGCCTGGTCGGCGGCGTGCCTGGGCGTCTGGCTGCATGCCTGTGCCGGTGAGCGCCTGGGCGTGAAGGGGCGTGGCCTGGCGGCCAGCGACCTGGTTCCGGTGATTCGAGAACTATTGGAGGAGCATTCAGCGTGTCAGGCATAACCTTGTATCTGGCCGACGAGCCGGCCACCGTCGCGTTCGGTGCGCGTCTGGCCGCGATCACTGGCGGCCATGGCGTGATCTTCCTGGAGGGCGACCTCGGCGCCGGCAAGACCACGCTTTCGCGCGGGCTGATCCGTGGTCTGGGGCATCAGGGGCCGGTGAAGAGCCCGACCTTCACCGTGGTAGAACCTTACGAGATCGGCGAGGTCCGTGCTTATCACTTCGACCTGTATCGACTGGTCGATCCGGAGGAGCTGGAATTCATGGGCATCCGCGATTATTTCGAAGGTGATCCGCTGTGCGTGTTCGAATGGCCAGACAAGGGCGAGGGCGTTTTGCCAAAGCCTGACCTGACCATTACCATAAGCCCGCAAACGGGCGGGCGCTCGCTTGCCTTGTCGCCGCAGGGTGCCCGCGGCGAAGCCTGGTGCGCGGCGCTTGCCGCCGAATTCAAACAGTAATGGGGAAAGGTATGCGCATACGCGCACTGGTCACGCTGGTTGGGCTGCTGCTGACGACGGTGACCTTGGACGCGCTGGCTCTCACTCAGGTCAAGAGCGTGCGTCTGTGGCGAGCGCCGGACAACACGCGCCTGGTGTTCGATCTCTCCGGTCCGGTCCAGCACAGCGTCTTCACCCTGAGCGCGCCCGATCGCCTGGTCATCGACATCAACGGCGCGAGCTTGGGCGCGCCGTTGAACGTGCCCACCTCCAATACGCCGATCACCAGCCTGCGCTCGGCACAGCGCACGCCGAACGACCTGCGCGTGGTGGTCGACCTGAAGAAGGCAGTGACGCCCAAGAGCTTCACCCTGGCTCCCAATGCCCAGTATGGCAATCGCCTGGTCGTCGACCTCTACGATGAAGAGGCAGACGCCATTGCCGCCAGCAGCCCCGCTCCGGCACCGACCCCTGTCGCGACGTCGGCAAGCACCCCGGCGCTCCCGGTGACTCCGGCGCAGCCAGCGGCCAAGCTGCCACCAGCGCCAAGCGGCAAGCGGGACATCGTCATCGCCATCGATGCCGGACACGGCGGCGAGGACCCTGGCGCCTCTGGCGCACGCGGGCAGCACGAAAAGGACATCGTCCTGCAGATCGCCAAGGAACTGCAGCGCCAGATCAATTCCGAAAAGGGCTATCGCGCCGAGCTGACGCGTACCGGCGACTATTTCATCCCGCTGCGCAAGCGCACCGAAATCGCTCGCAAGAAGGGTGCCGACCTGTTCATTTCCATTCATGCCGACGCCGCGCCTTCCAGGGCGGCCTTCGGCGCTTCGGTGTTCGCCCTGTCCGATCGCGGCGCAACTTCCGAGACCGCGCGCTGGCTGGCCGACAGCGAGAACCGTTCCGACCTGATCGGCGGTGCCGGCAACGTCAGCCTGGACGACAAGGACCGCATGCTCGCCGGTGTGCTGCTCGACCTGTCGATGACCGCGACCTTGAGTTCCAGCCTGAACGTCGGGCAGAAGGTGCTCGGCAACCTGGGCCGCATCACCCCGCTGCACAAGCAGCGGGTCGAGCAGGCCGGCTTCATGGTGCTGAAGTCGCCGGACATCCCGTCGATCCTGGTGGAGACTGGCTTCATCTCCAATGCCAACGAGGCCAGCAAGCTCGCGACCCGTAGCCACCAGCAGGCCCTGGCGCGCTCGATTCATACCGGTGTGCGCCAGTTCTTCCAACAGAACCCGCCACCGGGCACCTATATCGCCTGGCTGCGTGACAGCGGCAAGATCGCCCAGGGCCCGCGCGAACATACGGTCCGACCAGGGGAAACCCTGGCCATGCTCGCCGTGCGCTACCAGGTCAGCGTCGCCAGCCTGCGCAGTGCCAACAACCTCAAGAGCGAGGCGCTCAAGGTCGGCCAGCAGCTGGCCATTCCCAATACCACCCTGGCGTCGCAATGATGAGCGAGAAGGCCCGTATCCAGCTGCTCAGCCCGCGGCTGGCCAACCAGATCGCCGCCGGCGAGGTGGTCGAGCGTCCGGCTTCGGTGATCAAGGAGCTGCTCGAGAACAGTCTCGACTCCGGCGCCCGGCGCATCGACGTGGAGGTCGAGCAGGGCGGCGTCAAGTTGCTGCGCGTGCGTGACGACGGCAGCGGGATCCCTGCCGACGACCTGCCCCTGGCGCTGGCTCGGCATGCCACCAGCAAGATCCGTGAACTGCAAGACCTCGAAGGCGTGCTGAGCCTGGGCTTTCGGGGCGAGGCCCTGGCTTCGATCAGCTCGGTCGCGCGTCTGACCCTGACGTCGCGTACTGCCAGCGCCAGCGAGGCCTGGCAGGTGGAAACCGAGGGTCGGGACATGACGCCGCGGGTGCAGCCGGCGGCCCATCCGGTGGGCACTTCGGTCGAGGTGCGCGACCTGTTCTTCAATACCCCGGCCCGACGCAAGTTCCTCAAGAGCGAGAAAACCGAGTTCGATCACCTGCAGGAGGTGATTCGTCGGCTGGCGCTGGCGCGCTTCGACGTGGCCTTCCATCTGCGGCACAACGGCAAGACCGTGCTTGGCCTGCATGAGGCGGCGGATGAAATGGCGCGGGCGCGGCGGGTCGGCTCGATCTGCGGGCCAGGCTTTCTCGAGCAGGCGCTGCCGATCGAAGTCGAGCGCAACGGCCTGCGCCTGTGGGGCTGGGTAGGGTTGCCCACCTTCTCTCGCAGCCAGGCGGACCTGCAGTACTTCTTCGTCAACGGCCGGACGGTACGTGACAAGCTGGTCGCGCACGCCGTGCGCCAGGCCTATCGCGACGTGCTGTTCAACGGTCGTCATCCGACCTTCGTGCTGTTCCTCGAGCTCGATCCCAGCGGTGTCGATGTCAACGTGCACCCGACCAAGCACGAGGTACGTTTTCGCGAAGGCAGGATGGTCCACGACTTTCTCTACGGCACCCTGCATCGCGCCCTGGCTGACGTCCGTCCGCAGGATCAGGTGGCAGCGCCGGCCGCGATCGAGCAAGCGCCCCGTGCGACCGGCCTGCAGGCTGGCGAGTTCGGGCCGCAGGGCGAGATGCGCTTGTCCGCGTCGCTGCTCGACCAGCCGGCAGGCGCGCCCCGGCAGCCCTATTCGCCAAGTGGCGGGGATGGCAGCGGCAGCAGCGGTAGCGTCGGCCATGGCTACCAGTACACCCCAAAGCCAGCGCCCAGCGTGCCAGCGGCCGAAGCGCGTGCGGTCTACCGCGAGTTCTTCGCACCGCTTACCGGGGCGGCGCCCACGGAGCTGCCCCAGGCGCAGGGCGATATCCCGCCGCTGGGCTATGCCCTGGCTCAGCTCAAGGGCATCTATATCCTCGCCGAGAACGCCACCGGGCTGGTGCTGGTGGACATGCACGCTGCCCACGAACGCATCATGTACGAGCGGTTGAAACTGGCCATGGCCAGCGAAGGCTTGAGCGGCCAGCCTTTGCTGGTGCCCGAGTCCCTGGCGCTGAGCCAGCGCGAGGCCGATTGCGCCGAGGAGCATGCCGAGTGGTTCCGGCGACTGGGCTTCGAGCTGCAGCGGCTGGGGCCGGAAACCCTGGCGATTCGCCAGATCCCGGCACTGCTGAAACAGGCCGAGGCCAACCGCCTGGTGCAGGATGTACTGGCCGACCTGATGGAATACGGCACCAGTGACCGTATTCAGGCGCATCTCAACGAACTGCTCGGCACCATGGCTTGCCATGGCGCGGTGCGTGCCAACCGCCGCCTGGCCATCCTCGAGATGAACGCCTTGCTGCGCGACATGGAGAACACCGAGCGCAGCGGCCAATGCAACCATGGCCGCCCGACCTGGACCCAGATGGGCCTGGACGACCTCGACAAACTCTTCCTGCGCGGCCGATGATGAACGACAAGCCTCCTGCGATATTCCTGATGGGCCCGACCGCGGCCGGCAAGACCGATCTGGCCATCGAGCTGACCAAGGTGCTTCCCTGCGAGCTGATCAGCGTCGACTCGGCACTGGTCTACCGAGGCATGGACATCGGTACCGCCAAACCGTCCCAGGCCGTGCTCGCCGCGCATCCGCACCGGTTGATCGACATTCTCGATCCGGTCGACAGCTATTCGGCGGCCGATTTTCGTCGCGATGCCCTGGCCGCCATGGCCGAGATCACCGCACGCGGGCGCATTCCGCTGCTGGTGGGTGGCACGATGCTGTACTACAAGGCACTGGTCGAGGGCCTGGCCGACATGCCGGCTGCCGATGCACAGGTCCGTGCCGAGCTCGAGGCGCAGGCGCGCGAACTCGGCCTGGCGCAGCTGCACCGACAGCTGGCCGAGGTCGATCCGACATCCGCGGCGCGCATCCATCCCAACGACCCCCAGCGCCTGATCCGTGCCCTGGAAGTGTACCGGGTGAGCGGGCAGAGCATGACCAGCCACCGCGAGCGCCAGCTGGCTCAAGGCCTGAGCAGCGAAGGACCGTTGCCCTACAGCGTCGCCAGCCTGGCGATCGCGCCTGCGGATCGTCACGTGCTGCACGAGCGGATCGCTCTGCGATTTTCACGGATGCTGGAACAGGGCTTCGTCGATGAGGTCCGTATGTTACGAAACAGAAGTGACTTGCACGCAGGTTTGCCGTCTATACGAGCGGTGGGTTATCGACAGGTCTGGGACCATCTCGATGGCAAGCTCACGGCGGTACAGATGCGCGAGCGCGGAATCATCGCCACGCGCCAGCTGGCCAAGCGGCAATTCACCTGGTTACGCAGCTGGTCCGACGTACACTGGCTTGATAGCCTGGCCTGTGACAATCTGTCCCGCACCTTGAAATACCTCGGGGCCATCTCCATATTGAGCTGAGTCCTTGCAAATGCCGTCTATCATTGCGATGGCCGGCAGAAATCTCTGTTTTTTGTTGTTTTCTATTATTGATCCCTACAGGAGTGCGGCATATGTCAAAAGGGCATTCGCTACAAGACCCTTACCTGAACACTTTGAGAAAAGAAAAAGTCCCGGTTTCCATCTACCTGGTCAACGGAATCAAACTGCAAGGTTCGATCGAGTCCTTCGACCAGTTCGTGGTGCTGCTGAAGAACACCGTCAGCCAGATGGTCTACAAGCACGCCATTTCCACTGTCGTCCCCGCTCGCCCTGTTCGCCTGCCAAGCCCGTCAGATTCCGATCACGGCGACGCCGAGCCAGGCAACGCCTGATAGGAGTCTCTCTTGTTCTTTGAGCGCCACGGTGGCGGTGAACGAGCACTTCTCGTTCACTTGGAAGGTCAGAACCCTGAGGCGCGCGAAGACCCGCAGGAGTTCCAGGAACTGGCGTTGTCGGCAGGGGCCGACATCGTCGCGATGTCGAGCATCGCGCGGCATCAGCCCACCGCCAAATACCTGATTGGCAGCGGCAAGGTCGAGGAACTGCGCGACCTGGTCCATGTCGAGCAGGTGGATCTGGTGATCTTCAATCACACCCTCACTCCGAGCCAGGAGCGCAACCTCGAGCGTGTCTTCGAGTGCCGTGTGCTCGATCGTACCGGCCTGATCCTCGACATCTTCGCCCAGCGGGCGCGTACCCATGAAGGCAAGCTGCAGGTGGAACTGGCCCAGCTCGAGCACATGAGCACGCGGCTGGTGCGCGGCTGGACCCACCTCGAGCGCCAGAAAGGCGGTATCGGCCTGCGGGGGCCCGGCGAAACCCAGCTGGAAACCGACCGTCGACTGCTGCGGGTACGCCTGCGGCAGATCAAGGCGCGCCTGGAGAAAGTGCGCAGCCAGCGCGAACAGGCGCGTCGCGGGCGCCGGCGCGCCGATATCCCTTCGGTCTCGCTGGTGGGGTACACCAATGCTGGCAAGTCGACACTGTTCAATGCGCTTACGGCTTCGGACGTATATGCCGCCGACCAGCTGTTCGCCACGCTCGATCCGACCTTGCGTCGCCTGCAGCTCGATGACCTCGGGCCGATCGTGCTTGCCGATACCGTGGGCTTCATCCGCCACCTGCCGCACAAGCTGGTCGAGGCGTTTCGAGCTACGCTCGAAGAGTCGAGCAACTCCGACCTGCTGCTGCATGTGATCGACGCCCATGAGCCCGAGCGCATGGAGCAGATCGAGCAAGTGCTGGCGGTGCTGGACGAGATCGGTGCCGAAGGCTTGCCGATCCTGGAGGTATACAACAAACTCGACCTGCTCGAGGATGTCGAGCCGCAGATCCAGCGCAATGCCGACGGCAAGCCCGAACGGGTTTGGGTCTCGGCGCGTGACGGGCGCGGT
The DNA here is from genome assembly GCF_054950175.1 of Pseudomonas sp. Marseille-QA0332. Taxonomy (NCBI): domain Bacteria; kingdom Pseudomonadati; phylum Pseudomonadota; class Gammaproteobacteria; order Pseudomonadales; family Pseudomonadaceae; genus Pseudomonas; species Pseudomonas sp. Marseille-QA0332. The sequence goes on along the minus strand of NZ_CM143106.1, from coordinate 2,921,134 downwards.
CTGGAGCTGGTTGGCCAGGCCATCGCGGAACTGCTGGGGAATGACCTGTTCGTCGGTACCCTGCGCCTGGAACAACGGCTTTCCCGGCTGCGGGCGCAGCTCTTCGAGCTGGGCGCGGTGCAGGAGGAAGAGCACGATGAGGAAGGCAGCAGCCTGCTGAGCGTGCGTCTGCCAAGGGTGGAACTCAATCGTCTGATCAGCCGGGAAGGGCTGGAGCCACAAGCGTTCATTGAGCAACACACTTTGCAATAAATGCCCGACCACGTCGCCGGGCAGCCGTGACAGGCATTCTGTAGCATTGGACGGCGCGCCGTGGGCGCGTCTTTGCTTTATCAGATGGAGAGCGCTATGGCTTGGAACGAGCCGGGTGGCAACTCGAACAATCAGGATCCCTGGGGCGGCCGCCGCGGTGGCGGTGGTGGCGACAAGAAGGGGCCGCCGGATCTCGACGAGGCCTTCCGCAAGCTGCAGGACAGCCTCAACGGCATGTTCGGCAGTGGCAAGAAACGCGGTGGGGGTGACCGGAAAGTCGGCAAGGGCGGTGGCTACGGTCTGCTGGGCATAGGCCTGGCGGTCCTCGCGGCCATCTGGCTGTACAACGCCGTGTACGTGGTGGACGAGCAGGAGCAGGCCGTGGTGCTGCGCCTGGGCAAGTACCACGAGACGGTAGGGCCGGGCCTGAACATCTACTTCCCGCCGATCGATCGCAAGTACCTGGAGAACGTGACTCGCGAACGGGCCTATACCAAGCAGGGGCAGATGCTCACCGAGGACGAGAACATCGTCGAGGTGCCGCTGACCGTGCAGTACAAGATCACCAACCTGCAGGACTTCGTGCTCAACGTCGACCAGCCGGAGATCAGTCTCCAGCACGCGACCGACAGCGCCCTGCGCCATGTAGTGGGCTCCACCTCGATGGACCAGGTGCTGACCGAGGGGCGCGAGCAGATGGCGGTGGATATCCGCGAGCGTCTGCAGCGTTTCCTGGATACCTATCGCACCGGCATCACCGTCACCCAGGTCAACGTGCAGAGCGCGGCAGCCCCGCGCGAGGTGCAGGAAGCCTTCGACGACGTGATCCGTGCCCGCGAGGACGAACAGCGTGCCCGCAATCAGGCCGAATCCTATGCCAACGGCGTGGTGCCGGAGGCCCGTGGCCAGGCGCAGCGGATCATCGAGGACGCCAACGGCTACCGCGACGAAGTCATCGCCCGCGCCAAGGGCGAGGCCGATCGCTTCACCAAGCTGGTCGCCGAATACCGCAAGGCGCCGGATGTAACCCGCCAGCGTCTCTACCTGGAGACCATGCAGGAGGTTTACAGCAATTCGAGCAAGGTCCTGGTGGCGACCAAGGATGGGCAGAACAACCTGCTCTACCTGCCGCTGGACAAGATGGTCGAAGGTAGCCGCAACAACAGCGCAGCGTCGACCGGCAGCGTGTCGCCATCGGTCAACGATGCCGCCGCTCGCGCCGCCGCCGACCTGCAACAGCAACAGCAGTCGCTGCGTTCCAGGGAGAGCCGCTGATGAGCAACAAATCGCTGATCGCCCTGATTGCCGCCGTGGTGCTGGCGATCGTCGCATGGAACAGCTTCTACATCGTGGCCCAGACTGAACGCGCGGTGCTGCTGCAGTTCGGTCGCGTGGTCGAGGCCGATGTCCAGCCCGGCCTGCACGTGAAGGTTCCCTACGTCAACCAGGTGCGCAAGTTCGATGCCCGCCTGATGACCCTCGATGCCCCGACCCAGCGGTTCCTGACCCTGGAGAAGAAGGCAGTGATGGTCGACGCCTATGCCAAGTGGCGGGTCAAGGACGCCGAACGCTTCTATACGGCGACGTCCGGCCTCAAGCAGATCGCCGACGAACGCCTGTCGCGTCGTCTGGAAAGCGGGCTGCGCGACCAGTTCGGCAAGCGCACCCTGCACGAGGTGGTCTCGGGCGAGCGTGATGCATTGATGGCCGACATCACCGCATCGCTCGACCGCATGGCCAACAAGGAGCTGGGGATCGAGGTGATCGATGTGCGGGTCAAGGCCATCGACCTGCCGAAGGAAGTCAACCGCAGCGTGTTCGATCGCATGAGCACCGAGCGTGAGCGCGAGGCCCGCGAGCATCGCGCCAAGGGTAACGAGCTGGCCGAGGGTATCCGCGCCGATGCCGATCGCCAGCGCCGGGTCCTGCTGGCCGAAGCCTATCGCGAAGCCGAGGAAACCCGTGGTGATGGCGACGCCCAGGCGGCTGCCATCTATGCTGCGGCGTATACCCAGGACGCCGACTTCTACGCGTTCTACCGGAGCCTGCAGGCCTACCGCGAAAGCTTCTCCAGCAAGAGCGACGTGCTGGTCCTGGATCCGAAGAACGAATTCTTCCGCTTCCTCGACAAAAGCAGGCCTTGAGTCAAGACGGCGCATGCCGACCCTGCCTGGCAGCGAAAACGCCAGGTGGGGTGCATCCCGAGGAAAAAGGGGTGTATGATGAGTCAGCCGGGAAATTCCCGGCTTTTTTGCGTCTGCAAGGTTCATCGGCCGCTGGGACGGCCCCCGGCGCAAAGTATCCAAGGGTGTTCGCACGGCGGTTGCGCTGGGATCAGTGCTGCCCGCCGTTGGGCGCGGAGACCCGTTCCACTCATGGCTCGCCGGCAGGCAGGCCGCCCGGACCAAAGGGGAAATGGCATAATGGCAACGGTAGACCGCTGGTTGCTGCCAGATGGCATCGAAGAAGTACTGCCACCTGAGGCCGCGCGTATCGAGATCGCGCGTCGGCAGGTGTTGGACCTGTTCCAGAGTTGGGGTTACGAGCTGGTCGTCACGCCGCATATCGAATACCTGGAGTCGCTGCTCACCGGTGCCGGCCAGGACCTCGACCTGCGCACATTCAAGGTGGTCGATCCGCAGTCCGGACGCCTGATGGGTTTCCGTGCCGACTTCACCCCGCAAGTCGCGCGTATCGATGCTCATACCTTGCGTCGCGAAGGCCCGAGCCGCCTGTGCTATGCCGGTAGCGTGCTGCATGCCCAGCCGCGGGCGCTGTCCAGTTCGCGCAGTCCGATCCAGCTGGGGGCGGAGCTGTATGGCGACGCCAGCCCGACCAGCGACGTCGAAGTGATCAGCCTGATGCTGGCGATGCTGCAGTTGGCCGATGTGCCCGACGTGCACATGGACCTAGGGCATGTCGGCATCTATCGCGGTCTGGCCCGTGCCGCCGGCCTGTCCGGTGCGGTCGAGCAGCAGCTGTTCGACGCGCTGCAGCGCAAGGCTATCGATGAGGTCCAGGCGTTGACCGCCGACCTGCCGAAGGACCTGGCCAGCATGCTGCGCGCCTTGAGCGAGCTGTGCGGTGGACGCGAGGTGCTGGCCGAGGCCCGGGTGCGCCTGGGACGTGCCCCGGCTGGCGTGCTCGCGGCGCTGGACGACCTGCTGGCCATCGCCGATCGCCTGGCGGCACGCTTCCCGGACCTGCCGCTGTACTTCGACCTAGGTGAGCTGCGGGGCTATCACTACCACACTGGCGTGGTGTTCGCCGTGTTCGTGCCTGGCGTCGGGCAGTCCATCGCCCAAGGCGGGCGCTACGACGACATCGGCGCCGACTTCGGCCGGGCGCGCCCGGCCACCGGATTTTCCACGGATTTGAAGACCCTGGTCACACTGGGGCGAGCGGAGGTCGTATTGCCTGCCGGCGGCATCTGGACGCCCGATAGCAGCGATGCGGCCCTCTGGCAGATGGTCTGCCAGTTGCGCCACGAGGGCCAGCGCGTGGTCCAGGCCCTGCCTGGCCAGCCGCTGAGTGCTGCCCGCGAGGCGGATTGTGATCGGCAATTGATTCAGCAAGACGGGCGCTGGCAGGTTCTGCCGCTGACCTATTGAGTGCTTCCGTCGGCAGTTGGCCGACAACCAAGTTTGCGTGAATGAGGACAAGTTATCATGGGTAAGAACGTCGTCGTCCTGGGCACCCAGTGGGGTGATGAGGGCAAGGGCAAGATCGTCGACCTGCTGACCGAACATGCTGCCGCCGTGGTGCGCTACCAAGGTGGCCACAACGCTGGCCACACCCTGGTGATCAACGGTGAGAAGACCGTGTTGCACCTGATTCCCTCGGGCATCCTGCGCGAAGGCGTGCAATGCCTGATCGGCAACGGCGTCGTGGTCGCGCCGGATGCCTTGATGCGTGAAATCACCAAGCTGGAGGAGAAGGGCGTACCGGTGCGCGAGCGTCTGCGCATCAGCCCGGCCGCTCCGCTGATCCTGTCCTATCACGTGGCGCTCGATCAGGCCCGTGAGAAGGCGCGTGGCGAAGCCAAGATCGGCACCACCGGCCGTGGCATCGGCCCGGCCTACGAAGACAAGGTCGCTCGTCGCGGCCTGCGTGTCGGCGACCTGTTCCACCGTGAGCGTTTCGCTGCCAAGCTCGGCGAGCTGCTGGACTATCACAACTTCCAGCTGGTCAATTACTACAAGGAACCGGCCATCGACTTCCAGCAGACCCTGGACGAGTGCATGGCCTATGCCGAGCAGCTCAAGCCGATGATGCTGGATGTCACCGCCGAGCTGCACAACCTGCGTCGCGCTGGCAAGGACATCATGTTCGAAGGTGCCCAGGGCTCGCTGCTGGACATCGACCACGGTACCTATCCGTTCGTCACCAGCTCCAATACCACGGCCGGCGGTATCTCCACCGGCTCCGGCGTTGGCCCGATGTACTTGGACTACATCCTTGGCATCACCAAGGCCTACACCACGCGCGTCGGCTCCGGTCCGTTCCCGACTGAGCTGTTCGACGAGACCGGTGCCACCCTCGCCAAGCGTGGCCATGAATTCGGTTCCACCACGGGCCGCGCTCGTCGCTGCGGATGGTTCGACGCCGTCATCCTGCGTCGCGCCATCGACGTCAACAGCATTTCGGGCATCTGCCTGACCAAGCTCGATGTGCTCGACGGCCTGGAAACCATCCGCGTCTGCGTTGGCTACAAGAACGCACAGGGTGCGGTCATCGATGCACCGACCGATGCCGATAGCTACATCGGCCTGGAGCCGGTATACGAGGACATGCCGGGCTGGAGTGAGTCGACCCTGGGCGCCAAGACCCTCGAGGCGCTGCCGGCCGCCGCACGCGCCTACATCAAGCGCATCGAGGAGCTGGTCGGCGCACCGATCGACATCATCTCCACGGGCCCGGACCGCAACGAGACCATCGTTCTGCGTCATCCGTTCGCCTGATCCTCGTTCGCTTGGCAAAAGCCGCGCGCCCGAAAGGGCCGCGGCTTTTTGTCGGTCGCGGAAAAGTCGCCCTTGTGGCCTGTATACCTGCTGCGTACGGCATGACCCTTGCTGTACAAACGTTCTGCAGATGCCATCAAAATAGTGGCGCCAGGAACCCGAGGGCCTTGCCGTGTCAGCCATCCTTTCGTTGTTACGAAGCCGCCTGTTGCGGCCTGTGTTTGTAGCATTGGGTATCGCTTTTGTGGCGCAGGTCCTGGTGGCCCTTGCGCTGACCCGGAGCACGGTCACCGCGCTCGAAGCCGATCTGGGACAGCGCCTGGGAAACGACACGCGCCAGTTGGCCAGTGAGCTCGAGCAGGCCGGGCACGAGGTTCGCTCTGGGCTCGACGGCCTGTCGGCCAGTACTCGTCAACGGCTCGGCAGCGGGCTTTCCAATCGACTGCAGAGCGAACAGCAGCAGTTGCGGGCCACCCTCGAGAAGCATCTCAAGGATTCAGCCAACGACATGGCCGAGTTGCTAGCCTCGGTCGCGCCGCGGGCCATCTGGGACAGCGACGTACCGATGCTTTCCGAGTTCGCCCGACGTGCCCAGCGCAACCCCAACGTGCTTTTCGTCATCTATGACGACGCCCAGGGGCAGCATCTGACTCGCTATCTCAACCGACAGAATCCGATCAACCAGGCCCTGATACAGAACGGCGAGGGTGAGCGAACGTTGGACAGGGTGCTGGATGCAGCGCGCAAGGACGCATCGGTGTACCTGGTCGAGGCGCCAATCAGTCCCAACGGGGTCGAAATCGGCAAAGTGCTCATGGGCGTCTCGACGGCTGGCGTGGATCAGGAGCTCAAGGCGCTGGACGAGCGCTTCGCTGCGTTGATCGGCAGCGCCGGGCAACTGGTCGGCGACAGCCTGGGCGGCGCCGCGGCCGACAGTGGCAAGGCTTTGCAGGCACGCCTGGAAACCGCGCAAGGCACGGCCAATGCGATGCAGGCAAGCGCCGAGCAGACCGTGCATGAAGCCACCACGGCGCTGCGCTGGCGGCTGGGCGTGGGGCTGGTGCTGATCGGTCTGGTCGTGCTGCTGGTCGTGGCGGTAGTGCTGGGGCGTCGTGTGGTCAGCAAGTTGCGCCTGCTGATCACTGCGCTGGATGACCTGGCCGCTGGCGAAGGTGACCTGACCCGGCGAGTCCCGCTCGACAGCCGCGACGAGATCGGCGACATGGCTTCGGCGGTCAATCGCTTCGTCGCCAAGCTGCAGCCCATCGTGCGCGAGGCGGGGGAAGTGGCACAGCGTACCGGGGTGGAGATCGATGCCATGGCCCAGCGCAGCGCCGGGGCCGATGCGGCGGCCGCCTTGCAGCGTGATGCGGTGGCCGCCAGCCTGCAGGATCTGTCGAGCATGGCCGATGAAGCTCAGGCCGAAAGCCATGCCATGCAGGCGGCCCTGCGGCAGGTCGCGGATATTCGTATGGCTTGCGATGAAAACAGCCAGGTCTCTGCTCAGCTCGCCAACCTGATCGAGAGCTTGGCAGGGCAGGTCGAAACCGGCTCGGCAGTGATCGAGCGACTGGCCAGGCAGAGCGAGCAGATCGAGATGGTACTGACGGTGATTCACGGCATCGCCGAGCAGACCAACCTGCTGGCGCTCAATGCCGCGATCGAAGCGGCACGCGCCGGCGACAGTGGGCGTGGCTTCGCCGTGGTAGCCGATGAGGTCCGGGCGCTTGCCAGCAAGACCCAGCGCTCCACCGGCGATATCCAGGCACACATCGCGGCCTTGCAGCGTGGTGCCCGCGAGGCGGTCGCTTCCATTGGTCAAGCCGGACAGCAGGCCGGCCAAGGGTTGCTGGTACTGCGTGACAATCAACGCCGCCAGCATGCGATGCAGGCGGCGGTGGAGCAGGTACACACCGCGATCGGGCTGGCCACCCAGGCCGCCGAGCAACAGTCCCAAGGTGCCCAGGCGGTGCGCGGACGCGTGCAGACCATCCATGCCCAGGCGCAGCGCTCGGCCGAGATCGTGAGACAGACGTCGGCCAGCAGCAAGGTGCTCGATGACCTGGCGGTACAGTTGCGGGGGAGCCTGGGCCAGTTCAAGGCTTGAGCGAGGAGGGAATGGAACCCGCTAGGCTCTGCGAGCGCAGCCAGGCAGTGGTTTGCCGGGCTGCGCTCGCAGGCAATGCTCAGGCCTTGTTCAGGTACATGCGCGTGGTCAGCAGATAGACCGGCAGCCCCGAGACCAGCACCAGCAATGCCGCATAGGGCGCCGCGGCGGCGAACTCGACATTGGCGGTGTGTGCCCAGACTTCGGTTGCCAGGGTCGTCATGCCGGTCGGACTGAGCAGCAAGGTGGCGGTGAGCTCCTTCATGGCATCGAGGAATACCAGCGCGAACGCCGCCGCCAGGGCCGGGAAGATGATCGGCAAGGTGACCCGGCAAAATGCCGCGAAGCTGCTGGCGCCGAGCGTTCGCGCTGCCTCTTCCAGAGTCGGCGAGGCCTTGTTCAAGGCCGTGCGCACCGGTGCCTGGGCCAGTGGCAGGAACAGCAGCGCATAAGCCAGGATCAGCAGCGCGGTGGTCTGGTAGAGCAATGGCACATAGTGCAGGGCGAAGAATACCAAGGTCAGCGCAATGACCAGGCCGGGCAGGGCATGCAGCAGGTAAGGCAGGCGCTCGGCCCAGATCGCCAGGCGACCTTTGTAGCGCACCACCAGGAAGCTGATCGGCAGTGCCAACAGTACGCAGAAGCCGGCTCCGCCAAGGGAGACCGAGAGCGAGGTGAGCAAGGCCTTGCCGATCTCGGCGATCGGGAAGGCTGCCGACGAGCCGATGCTCAGCCAGTAGCCGAGCATCGCCAGCGGAATCCCGCTGCCCAGCAGCGCAAGGCCGATGCACAGCAGCTGCCCGGCGGGCATCCAGCCGCGCAGCTTCACTGGTTGCGCGCGCCGTGCCACTCCCTGGCCGATGCGCACATGCCGCGACTTGCCGCGCACCCGCAATTCGAGCCAGAGCATCACCAAGCACAGCGCCAGAAGTACCGCCGAAAGCATGGCTGCGTTGGCGTTGCTGAACTCCAGCTCGAATTGCTGGTAGATCGCCGTGGTAAAGGTTTGCAGGCCAAGGATCGACAGTGCGCCGAATTCCACCAGCATGTGCAGGGCGATCAGCAGTGCGCCGCCGAGCATGGCCGGCCATAGCAGCGGCAGGGTGATCTTGATGAACACGCCCCAGCGGCTGCAGCCCAGGGTTCGTGCCGACTCCTCCAGAGAGGTGTCGAGGTTGCGCAAGGTGGCGGCTACCGGCAGGAATACCAGCGGGTACTTGGATAGTGTCATCACCAGGATCGCCCCGCCCAGACCCTCGAAGTCCGCGCTCAGGGAAACCCAGGTAAAGCTGCTGACGAACGAAGGCATGGCGAATGGCAAGCACAGCACCACGCCCCACAGGCGTCGCCCTGGCATGTCGCTGCGCTCCAGCAGCCAGGCCAGGGCCAGGCCGATCGCCAGGCAGGCTGCCGTGACGCCTGCCATCAGCAGCAAGGTATTGCGCAGCAAGCCCCAGACGAAGGGGCGCCATAACAGGTGCAAGGCTTCGCGCCAACCGGCTTCCCAGGTCTTGAGCGCGACATACAACAATGGCAGCAAGCTCATCGCTACCAGCAACAACACCGGTAGCACCACCCAGATGGAGGGCCGTCGGCGGCGAGGTACGTAGCGAACCAGGGCTGGCTCGGGCAGGGCGGCAGTCATCAGAGCAGACCGACCTCGCGTTCAAGCTCCAGGGCTTCCTCGGCGTTGCCCAGGTCGGCCGGGGTGATCTTCGGCGGACGCAGTTCTTCGAACGGTTTCAGGCCCTGGTCGGAAACCATGCCCTTGTGCAGCGGATACTCGGCCGTGGTCTGGGTGATGACCCGCTGGCCTTCCTCGCTAGCCATCCAGTGCAGCAGCGCCTGCGCTTCCTTCGGATGCTTGCTGGCCTTGACCGCCGCCGCGCCGGAAATGGTCACCAGGCCGCCCGCATCGCCATCGGCCAGGTAGTAGAGTTTCGAATCGAGCTGGCCGCGCTCGCGCTTGAGGGCATACCAGTAGTAGTTGTTCACCAGTACCGCGGCGACTTCGCCTTTTTCCACGGCCTTGAGCGCGACCATGTTGTTGGTATAGGTTTTGCCGAAGGCTTTCAGGCCGGTCAGCCAGTCCTCGGCAGCCTCGCGCCCGTGCAGCTTCAGGATGGCCACGGCCTGTTCCTGAAAGGCACCGCTGGTCGGAACGAAGCCGACGCGGCCATCCCACTCGGGATTGGCGAAATCCATCACCGACTTGGGCAGCTCGCTTTCATCGATCTTCTTGGGGTTGAACACCACTACACGGGTTCGCGCGGTCACGCCCATCCAGGTGCCATTGGCGGCGACATATTCCTTGGGCAGCATGTCCAGCGTGGCATCATCGATCTTCGCCAGCAGTCCCAGCTCGCCGAGGTTGTTCAAAGGCGGCGATTCCTCGGTGTAGATGATATCGGCTGGCGAGCGGTCACCTTCCTCGATGATCTGGCTGGCCAGCTGGTTGCTGCTGCCCTTGCGGATATCGATATGGATGCCAGTCTTGGCCTCGTAGGCCTTGGCGATGGCCTCGCCGATTTCCTTGTGCTGGCCGTTGTACATGGTCAACGTGACCGGTTCGTCTGCCATGGCGGCCGGAGCGCCGACAACCAGGCTCAGGACGGCGGCGGCCAAGGTGCGCATCAGCGCTTGCGGACGGATCGTCATGCGGGTACTTCCTCGCTTACGGCTACATATTTGGAAACAATGGTAAACGAAATCGTTTCTCAAGTGGCCGAATGGCGAAAAATTCATGACTGAAGTGACACAGTGACGCCAGGACGGCGCGCGGCTCGCCTGCGTCAAAGGCATGGCCAGCGTGAAGCGAGACAGGCTTGGCCGTCTGGGCTGAATCACGAGCAAGAAAAAACCCACTAGCAAGCTAGTGGGTTTTTGTATGGTGCCCAGGAGAAGACTCGAACTTCCACGACCGTTAAGTCACTGATACCTGAAACCAGCGCGTCTACCAATTCCGCCACCTGGGCAAATCTTTAAATCTTCAGTCTGTAGCGTTCGAGCGCGACAGCTGATGCTACACAGTGACAGACGAATCTGTTATCTATCACTTTGAAATCTTGGTGCCCAGGAGAAGACTCGAACTTCCACGACCGTTAAGTCACTGATACCTGAAACCAGCGCGTCTACCAATTCCGCCACCTGGGCACATCATCGAGATCGCTTTCATGCAAGAGCACGGGGTGCTTTACATCGTTGCCATTCTCAACTACAACGTCGGGTGTCCGTCGTCGTGGTGCGCACTATACGGACGTGCCTGATGCCTGTAAAGCCCTGGATCGAAAAAAATATCAAAAACCTCAACCTGTTGATTTCAATGGCATGTCAGCCGCTTTCCAGGCTCGCGGCGGGGCTGTCCAACACCGAAATTTCCGGTTTCAATACGTCTATGCCAAACTCTCTCCCTATATACACCAAGGTGAACCCCTCCTGATGGCCGATTGGCAATCCCTCGATCCCGAGGCCGCCCGAGAAGCGGAAAAATACGAGAATCCCATCCCCAGCCGAGAGCTGATCCTGCAACACCTTGCCGATCGCGGCGAGCCGGCCGCGCGCGAGCAGCTGGCCAGCGAATTCGGCCTTCATGAAGAAGACCAGATCGAAGCCCTGCGCCGCCGCCTGCGCGCCATGGAGCGCGATGGCCAGCTGATCTACACCCGGCGCGGCACCTATGCCCCGGTGGACAAGCTGGACCTGATCTGTGGCCGGGTTTCCGGCCATCGCGATGGCTTCGGGTTCCTCATCCCCGATGATGGCAGCGAAGACCTGTTCCTCAGCCCGACGCAGATGCGCCTGGTGTTCGATGGCGATCGCGCCTTGGCGCGGGTGTCCGGCGTCGATCGTCGCGGTCGCCGCGAGGGCGCGCTGGTCGAGGTGATTTCCCGCGCGCATGAAAGCGTGGTGGGGCGCTACTTCGAGGAAGGCGGCATCGGCTATGTCACCCCGGACAATCCGAAGATCCAGCAGGAAGTGCTGGTGACCGCCGGTCGCAATGGCGGTGCCCGGGTCGGCCAGTTCGTCGAGATCAAGATCACCCACTGGCCGACGCCTCGCTTCCAGCCGCAAGGCGATGTGGTGGAAGTGATCGGCAACTACATGGCGCCGGGGATGGAAATCGACGTCGCCCTGCGCAGCTACGACATTCCGCACGTCTGGCCCGAGGCGGTGACCAAGGAAGCGCGCAAGTTCCGCTCCGAAGTCGAGGAAAAGGACAAGGAAAAGCGCATCGATTTGCGCCACCTGCCGTTCGTCACCATCGATGGCGAGGACGCTCGCGACTTCGACGACGCCGTCTACTGCGAGCCCCTGGGCAAGCTGCGGCTGTTCTCTGGCGGCTGGCGCCTGTACGTGGCGATCGCCGATGTCTCCAGCTACGTGCGCCTGGGCTCGGCGCTCGACGTCGAGGCCCAGCAGCGTGGCAACTCGGTGTATTTCCCCGAGCGGGTGGTGCCGATGCTGCCGGAGGAGCTGTCCAACGGGCTGTGCTCGCTGAACCCGCATGTCGATCGCCTGGCCATGGTCTGCGAGATGACCATCAACAAGGCCGGACAGATGGTCGACTACCAGTTCTACGAGGCGGTCATCCACTCCCACGCGCGGCTGACCTACAACAAGGTCAGCAGCATGCTCGAGCACGCCCGTACTCGCGAAGGCAAGGCCCTGCGCCAGGAGTACAGCGAGGTGTTGCCCGACCTCAAGCACCTGTACACCCTGTACAAGGCCTTGGTCGCGGCTCGCCACACCCGCGGCGCGATCGATTTCGAAACCCAGGAAACCCGCATCATCTTTGGCGCCGAGCGCAAGATCGCGGAGATCCGCCCGACCGTGCGCAACGATGCCCACAAGCTCATCGAGGAATGCATGCTTGCGGCCAACGTGGCCACCGCCGAGTTCCTGCAAAAACATGGCGTACCGGCGCTGTATCGGGTGCATGACGGCCCGCCGCCGGAGCGCCTGGAAAAGCTCCGCGCCTTTCTCGGCGAGCTCGGCCTGTCACTGCACAAGGGCAAGGAGCCTTCGCCGAAGGACTACCAGGCCCTGCTGGCCAACATCGCCGATCGTCCGGATTTCCACCTGATCCAGACCGTGATGCTGCGCTCGCTGAGCCAGGCGGTCTATAGCGTCGACAACAATGGCCACTTCGGCCTGAACTACGAAGCCTATACCCACTTCACCTCGCCGATCCGTCGCTATCCGGACCTGCTCGTGCACCGGGCCATCCGCAGCGTGATCCGCTCGAAGGTCGAGACGCCGCACGTCAAGCGTGCCGGTGCCCCGAGCATTCCCAAGGCGCGTATCTATCCATACGACGAGAACACCCTCGACCAGCTGGGCGAGCAGTGCTCGCTGACCGAGCGTCGCGCCGACGAGGCGACCCGCGACGTGGTCAACTGGCTCAAGTGCGAGTACATGAAAGATCGCGTCGGCGAGACCTTCCCTGGCGTGATCACCGCGGTGACCGGCTTCGGCATCTTCGTCGAGCTGACCGACATCTATGTGGAAGGCCTGGTGCATGTCAGCGCCTTGCCGGGCGACTACTATCACTTCGATCCGCTCCATCATCGCTTGTCCGGCGAGCGTAGCGGCCGCAGTTTCCGTCTGGGCGACACGGTGGACGTCAAGGTCATGCGCGTGAACCTGGACGAACGCAAGATCGATTTCGAGGTCGCCGAAAGCACGCTGGCGGCCTCGGTCGGACGCAAGGCGCGCACCGGCGCGGCGAAGCCCGCAACCCTGGCCGCCGACGAAACGCAAGGCAAGGCCGCTGCCAAACCTAAGGCGGCCGCGCGCGCGCGCAAGGGTGAAAGCGCCGAAGCCTATTTCGCCCGCGATGCGGTGCAACGCAACGCCGAAGTGCGCAAGAGCCGGGAAATGAAGAAAGCGCTCATGGGCGAGGCGCGCGGTAGCCATGGCGGCGGCAAGGCGGACAAGTCCGGCAAGTCGACCGGCAAGCCCACCAAGCATCGCAAGGGACCCTCGAAATCGAGCGCGCCACGCAAAGGCAAGAGCAAGTCATGAGTCAGCTGGAAAAGATCTACGGCGTACATGCCGTGCAGGCACTGCTCGACCATCATCCACGGCGGGTCAAACAGATCTGGCTGTCCGAGGGGCGTAGCGAACCACGCCTGCAGCGATTGCTCGAACTGGCCGCCGAGAACCGTGTGCCGGTCGGGCAGGCCGAGCGCCGCGAACTGGATGCCTGGGTCGAGGGCGTGCACCAGGGCGTGGTGGCCGAGGTCAGTCCCAGCCAGGTCTGGGGCGAGGCGATGCTCGAGGAACTGCTCGAGCGCAGCGAGCGGGCGCCGTTGATCCTGGTGCTCGACGGCGTCACCGACCCGCACAACCTCGGCGCCTGCCTGCGCACCGCTGACGCGGCCGGCGTCACCGCCGTGGTGATCCCCAAGGACAAGTCGGCGACCTTGACTCCAGTGGTGCGCAAGGTCGCCTGCGGCGCCGCGGAAGTCATTCCCCTGGTGGCCGTGACCAACCTGGCCCGTACCCTGGAGAAGCTCCAGCAGCGCGGTCTGTGGGTGGTCGGGACGGCAGGCGAAGCCGAGCAGCAGATCTACCAGCAGGACCTGACCGGCCCGCTGGTGATGATCATGGGCGCAGAAGGCAAGGGCATGCGCCGGCTTACCCGCGACCATTGCGATTTCCTGGTGAAGTTGCCGATGGCCGGCAGCGTCAGCAGTCTGAATGTGTCCGTCGCCACCGGCGTATGCCTGTTCGAGGCCGTGCGCCAGCGCCAGGCCAAGCCCTGACGGGTTGCCAGGGGAGCCCGCCACCGCTTGCAGCTTGCTTGCAACTGTATGGTGGAGTGCTCCCCGAAGTCACCATCGCTGTTCAAATAATCGCCAATCACCTTGCTTGTCCGTCGTGCCTTCTCTACAATTGCGCCCCTTGCCCGCAGGCAGGTGCGCATGTGCCTTTCTCTTGGCGAGACATACAGTGTCATTCACTCCTTGTCTGACCAGGTCGCTGGCAGACTACTAACCCGTAAGGAGCATTCATGCGTCATTACGAAATCATCTTCCTGGTCCACCCTGACCAGAGCGAGCAAGTCGGCGGCATGGTCGAGCGCTACACCAAGCTGATCGAAGAAGATGGTGGCAAGATCCACCGCCTGGAAGACTGGGGCCGTCGTCAGCTGGCCTACGCGATCAACAACGTTCACAAGGCTCACTACGTGATGCTGAACGTCGAGTGCACCGGCAAGGCCCTGGCCGAGCTGGAAGACAACTTCCGCTACAACGATGCCGTGATCCGTAACCTGATCATCCGTCGCGACGAAGCCGTCACCGGTCAGTCCGAGATGCTCAAGGCCGAAGAGAACCGCAGCGAGCGCCGTGAGCGTCGCGAGCGTCCTGAGCATGCCGAGTCCGCCGAAGGCGACGACAGCAATGACAGCGACAACAGCGATAACGCTGACGAGTAATCCACGGACCTTTTTGAGGAGCCCATTACATGGCACGTTTCTTCCGTCGTCGTAAATTCTGCCGCTTCACCGCCGAAGACGTGAAAGAGATCGACTACAAAGATCTCAACACCCTGAAAGCTTACGTATCCGAAACCGGCAAGATCGTTCCGAGCCGTATCACCGGTACCAAGGCTCGTTATCAGCGTCAGCTGGCTACCGCTATCAAGCGCGCCCGCTTCCTGGCCCTGCTGCCCTACACCGACAGCCACGGCCGCTGAGACCGGGCGATCGACAGGTAGCAAGGGATAGAGCATGCGAGCGTTGGCTGATTTCATCATGCGCGGTCGCGTGCAGGCCACTGTGGTGGTGGTCGGTTGTGCGGCGCTGCCGCTGTTGTTCTGGTTGAGTGCCGCCGCCGGGAGCCTGGTGTTCCTGCGGCGCGGTTTCAAGGACGCCTCCTCGGTCGTCGCCTGGGCATTGCTGCCCGCGCTGGCCTGGTGGGTCTTCGGCGAACCGCGCACCTTGATGGTGCTGCTGGGAACGCTGGGGCTGGCTGCGCTGCTGCGCGCCGGCCATTCCTGGAGCCGGGTGCTGTTGTACAGCGTCGCCCTGGGCCTGTTGTACGGTGTGATCCTGGGTTCGGTGTTCCGCGAACCGATCGAAGCTCTGGCGCGAGCACTTGAAAAAGTCCTGCCGCAGATGCTCGACGGTCTCTACCAGAATCTTTCGGTAGAGGAGCAAGGCCGTCTGGGAACGCTGATCGTACCGGTGCTCGTCGGCCTGTTCGCGGCGGCCCTGCAGATCGTCACCGTACTGACCCTGATGCTGGGGCGGTACTGGCAGGCCGCGTTGTACAACCCGGGTGGTTTCGCGCGTGAGTTTCAGGCGGCGCGGATCCCCCTGGTGCCAGCACTGATACTGCTGGCGTGCATGTTGTTCGGGCCCAGCTTCGGTTCAGGCCTGGCACTGCTCACGCCGCTGTGCAGTGTGCCGCTCCTGTTCGCAGGCATCGCCCTGCTGCATGGGCTGGTGGCGCGCAAACGACTGGCCAGGTTCTGGCTGATCGGGATGTACGTAACGCTGGTGCTGTTCATGCAGCTGACCTATCCGTTGCTCGTGGTCTTGGCCATTGTCGACAGCCTGATTGATTTTCGCGGTCGCACGTCTCCCTCCAAGGGTGACGGTTCCGCGAACGGTGAAGGTTAAAAGTTAAGAGGTTTTACCAAATGGAACTGATCCTGCTGGAAAAAGTCGCCAACCTGGGCAACCTGGGCGATAAAGTCAAAGTAAAAGCCGGCTACGGCCGTAACTTCCTGCTGCCTTTCGGCAAGGCCGTCGCTGCCAACGCTGCCAACCTGGCTGCGTTCGAAGAGCGTCGCGCCGAGCTGGAAAAAGCTGCTGCCGACCGCAAGGCCTCGGCTGAAAGCCGCGCTGCCCAACTGGCCGAGCTGGAAGTGACCATCACCGCCACCGCTGGCGATGAAGGCAAGCTGTTCGGTTCGATCGGCACCCACGACATCGCTGACGCCCTGACCGCCTCCGGCGTGGAAGTGGCCAAGGCCGAGGTTCGTCTGCCGAACGGCACCATCCGTAACGTCGGCGAATACGACGTTGCCGTGCACCTGCACAGCGACGTCGAAGCCACCGTTCGCGTGGTCGTCGTCGCCGCCTAAGCTGTACCGATCGGCTGGCTCCCCGCGTGCCAGCCGGTTAACATCGGGCACGCTCCTGCATCGCAGGTCGTGCCCTTTGTCTTTTTCACCACCCAGATTTTCCAGTGGACATGAACGAGATCTCCAACTCCGAACAGCTGGACCTGCAAACCGCAGCGCTCAAGGTGCCGCCGCATTCCATCGAGGCCGAACAGGCCGTGCTCGGTGGCCTGATGCTGGACAACAATGCCTGGGAGCGAGTGCTGGACCAGGTCTCGGACGGCGATTTCTACCGTCATGACCATCGCCTGATCTTCCGCGCCATTCACAAGCTGGCGGACCAGAACCAGCCGTTCGACGTGGTCACGCTGCACGAGCAGCTAGACAAGGAGGGTCTGTCATCGCAGGTTGGCGGCCTCGGCTACCTGGGCGAGCTGGCCAAGAACACTCCGTCGGTGGCCAACATCAAGGCCTACGCGCAGATCATCCGCGAGCGGGCGACGCTGCGACAGTTGATCAGCATCAGCAACGACATCGCCGACAATGCCTTCAATCCGCAGGGGCGCAATGCCGAGGAAATCCTCGACGACGCCGAGCGACAGATCTTCCAGATCGCCGAAGCCCGGCCCAAGACCGGTGGCCCCGTGGGCGTCAACGAGCTGCTGACCAAGGCCATCGACCGTATCGACACCTTGTTCAACTCCGATAGCGATCTTACCGGGGTGTCCACCGGCTATACCGACCTGGACGAGAAGACCAGCGGGCTGCAACCTTCCGACCTGATCATCGTTGCCGGGCGTCCGTCGATGGGCAAGACCACCTTCGCCATGAACCTGGTGGAAAATGCCGTGTTGCGCAGCGACAAGGCCGTACTGGTGTTCTCGCTGGAGATGCCAGGCGAGTCGCTGATCATGCGTATGCTTTCGTCGCTCGGGCGTATCGACCAGACCAAGGTCCGTTCCGGTCAGCTCGACGACGATGACTGGCCGCGCCTCACCTCGGCGGTCAACCTGCTCAACGATCGCAAGCTGTTCATCGACGACACCGCCGGAATCAGCCCGTCGGAAATGCGCGCGCGTACCCGCCGCCTGGCGCGCGAGCACGGCGAGATCGGGCTGATCATGGTCGACTACCTGCAGCTGATGCAGATTCCCGGTTCGGCCGGCGACAACCGCACCAACGAGATTTCGGAGATCTCCCGCTCGCTCAAGGCCCTGGCCAAGGAATTCAACTGTCCGGTCGTCGCCCTGTCGCAGCTCAACCGTTCGCTGGAGCAGCGCCCCAACAAACGTCCGGTCAACTCGGACCTTCGTGAGTCCGGAGCGATCGAGCAGGATGCCGACGTGATCATGTTCGTCTACCGCGACGAGGTATATCACCCGGAGACCGAGCACAAGGGCATTGCCGAAATCATCATCGGCAAACAGCGTAACGGCCCGATCGGCTTCGTACGCCTGGCGTTCATCGGCAAGTACACGCGGTTCGAGAACCTGGCGCCGGGTAGCTACAACTTCGATGACGATGAGTGATCCGTTCGTCCGTTTCGTAGCCAATCCCTAGCTTGAGCGCTGCGCATTTCAAGCAGCGGAAGCAGCGCAGCCTCGCATGGATGACAAAGACCTGGTGTGGGTAAATCCGACCATGATGGTCGGATGTGATCAAAATTTGTGCTATATTCCGCGCCCGCGATTTCCCTGCACACCAACACCGGTCATTGACATGCAAGCAGCCAAGCCTCTCTACGACTATCCCAAGTACTGGGCCGAATGCTTCGGCCCGGCGCCGTTCCTGCCGATGAGCAGGGAGGAGATGGATCAGCTGGGCTGGGACTCCTGCGACATCATCATCGTGACCGGCGACGCCTACGTCGACCATCCATCCTTCGGCATGGCGATCATTGGCCGCCTGCTGGAAGCGCAGGGCTTTCGGGTGGGGATCATTGCCCAGCCGAACTGGCAGTCGAAGGACGACTTCATGAAGCTCGGCGAGCCGAACCTGTTCTTCGGTGTCGCGGCCGGCAACATGGATTCGATGATCAACCGCTACACGGCGGACAAGAAGATCCGCTCCGACGATGCCTACACCCCTGGCGGGATGGCCGGCATGCGCCCGGACCGGGCCAGCCTGGTATACAGCCAGCGCTGCAAGGAAGCCTACAAGCATGTGCCGATCGTGCTCGGTGGCATCGAGGCTTCGCTGCGCCGCATCGCCCATTACGACTACTGGCAGGACAAGGTTCGTCATTCGATTCTGATCGACGCCTGTGCCGATATCCTGCTGTTCGGCAACGCCGAGCGCGCAGTGGTCGAAGTGGCCCAGCGACTGGCCTTCGGCGAGAAGATCGAGGACATCACCGATGTGCGCGGCACCGCCTTGGTACGACGCGATACGCCCGACGGCTGGTACGAGATCGACTCCACGCGCATCGACCGTCCGGGCAAGGTCGACAAGATCATCAACCCGTACGTCAATACCCAGGACATGCAAGCCTGCGCCATCGAGCAAGCCAAGGGCGAAGTGCAGGACCCGAACGAAGCCAAGGTGGTGCAGATCCTGGAAAGCCCGCGCATGACGCGTGAAAAGACGGTCATCCGCCTGCCCTCGTTCGAAAAGGTGCGCAATGACCCGGTGCTGTATGCCCATGCCAACCGCGTGCTGCACCTGGAAACCAACCCCGGTAACGCTCGTGCGCTGGTGCAGAAGCACGGCGAAGCAGATGTCTGGTTCAACCCGCCGCCGATTCCCATGAGCACCGAGGAAATGGACTATGTGTTCGGCATGCCCTATGCACGCGTGCCGCATCCGGCCTATGGCAAGGCGCGTATCCCGGCCTACGAGATGATCCGTTTCTCGGTGAACATCATGCGTGGCTGTTTCGGTGGATGCACCTTCTGCTCGATCACCGAGCACGAAGGGCGGATCATCCAGAACCGCTCGCACGACTCGATCCTGCGCGAGATCGAAGAGATGCGCGACAAGGTGCCGGGCTTCACCGGCGTGGTGTCGGACCTCGGCGGGCCGACGGCCAACATGTACCGCATCGCGTGCAAGAGTCACGACATCGAGAAGCATTGCCGCAAGCCGTCCTGTGTGTTCCCAGGCATCTGCGAGAACCTCGATACCGACCACAGCTCGCTGATCTCGCTGTACCGCAAGGCCCGTGCGCTGCCGGGCGTAAAGAAGATCCTGATCGCCTCGGGCCTGCGTTATGACTTGGCTGTCGAATCGCCCGAGTACGTCAAGGAGCTGGTGACCCATCACGTCGGTGGCTACCTGAAGATCGCCCCGGAGCATACCGAGCGTGGTCCGCTGGACAAGATGATGAAGCCGGGCATTGGCACCTATGACCGCTTCAAGCGCATGTTCGAGAAGTTCTCGAAAGAAGCGGGCAAGGAGCAGTACCTGATTCCGTACTTCATCGCCGCGCATCCAGGCACGACCGACGAAGACATGATGAACCTGGCGCTCTGGCTCAAGGGCAACGGCTTCCGCGCCGACCAGGTGCAGGCGTTCTACCCCTCGCCCATGGCATCGGCTACCGCCATGTACCATTCGGGCAAGAACCCGCTGCGCAAGGTCACCTACAAGAGCGAAGGCGTGGAAATCGTCAAGAGCGAGGCGCAGCGACGCCTGCACAAGGCATTCCTGCGCTATCACGATCCCAAGGGTTGGCCGATGCTGCGCGAAGCCCTGGAACGCATGGGGCGAAGCGACCTGATCGGGCCGGGCAAACACCAGCTGGTCCCGCTGCACCAGCCCCAGACAGACAGCTACCAGAGCGCGCGACGCAAGAACTCGACGCCCTCGGGCAGCCACAAGGTGGGCAAGGAGCAGAAGATCCTCACTCAGCACAACGGCCTGCCGCCACGCGCCAGTGACGGCAGCAAGCCATGGGACAAGCGTGAACAGGCCAAGGCCGAGGCTTTCGCGCGCAACCAGAAGGCGGCCAAGGAACGCAAGGAGGCGGCCAAGGGCGGCAAGGCTAACCGCAAGCAGCGCCAGCCAGTCCTGCCGCGCTGATCGAGGGTTGGGCCGGGACGATGTCTTGCGCAGGTTCCCCAGGCCCCTGTGGCGTTACCCTGGTAGCGCCATCGGTGCTGGTGAAGCGGCTCGCCGTCGAGGCGCCGGACCGGTCACGATAGGGCGCAGCGGCCTCGGGATCGGGTAAGCGACGGCGTCCTGAACGAGCTTGCAGGGATATTCGTATGGTTTGCCTTCCTCAACCCGGATTGGTCTGGACCCATTTCGGCGCCACTGGCGCCTCGAACCGCTCCATCGCGTCCAGCAGTTGGTCCGCCTGGTCGCCCAGCAGCAGCATGGCGCGATGCTGCGCACGGACGAAGCCTTCGTCGACGATGTGGTCGAGAAAGCTGCCGAGTTTCGTGTAGAAGCCGTTCACGTCCAGCAGCCCCAGCGGCTTGGCGTGGTAGCCCAGCTGGCCCCAGGTCCAGACTTCGAACAGCTCTTCGAGCGTGCCGAGCCCGCCAGGCAGCGCGATGAAAGCGTCGCTCAGCGCTGCCATGCGCGCCTTGCGCGCGTGCATGCCGTCCACCACCTCCAGGCGGGTCAGGCCGGCATGGCCTATCTCGGCATCCTTGAGACTTTGCGGGATGATCCCGATGACTTCGCCACCAGCAGCCAGGGCCGCATCGGCGACGATCCCCATCAGGCCGACCGCGCCACCACCGTAGACCAGGGTCAGGCCACGACGGGCAATGGCCTGGCCCAGGGCGATGGCTGCTTCGCGGTAGAGCGGATTGGCGCCAATGCTGGCGCCACAAAAGACACAGACGGAACGTACGGGCATTGTTCTTCTCCACTGAAAGGCCCGCACAGGATAAGGGTCGACACCCTTTCACTCCAGCGAAGCATCACTCAGGTCGAGCGAATTCGCACACGGCCGCGCCACTGGCGCCACAAGCGTAGGCAGCCAGCAGGCCGCGCATCAAGCTACCAAGGGACATCGCAATTACTCCTAAATGATCGATTGTTCGATGGTCCGATAAAAGTGCATGATGTGCCGCAAGATTATCTGCATGCGCCCCATAGAACACTTCAACTGCCCGACTGTGCATGCTTGACCTGGGTCAGACGGCAGTCGTTGCTTTCGGGCAGTCTTGCGATGGACAAGAAAACCCTGCCAAGGAGATTCACGATGTTCGCAAAAGCCGTTGCGGTATCCCTGCTGACGCTCGCCAGTACCTCCCTGTTCGCCGCCGAATGCGCGGTGACTGTCGACTCCACCGACCAGATGACCTATACCACCAAGGAATTCACGGTCGACAAGAGCTGCAAGGCGTTCACCGTCACGCTGACCCATTCCGGCAACCTGCCGAAGAATGTCATGGGCCACAACCTGGTCATCAGCAAGACCGCGGACATGCAGGCAATTGCCACCGAAGGCATGGGTCAGGGCCTGGACAAGGAATACCTGAAGGCGGACGATCCGCGGATCATCGCCCATACCAAGCTGATTGGCGCTGCGGAGAAGCAGGACAGCATCACGCTGGACCTGTCCAGGCTCGAAGCCGGCGGTGACTACAGCTTCTTCTGCACCTTCCCTGGCCACGTCGCGATGATGAAGGGCAAGGTCATCGTCAAGTGACCGATGGTTGCGACGAACGCGGGGCAAGCCGGTATCCCGGCTTGCCCCGCGTCGCATTTCATGGCGCGAAAGGCAGTTCGCGCTTGTGCTGGGTCTTGCGATAGGTAGCCACGATGGTGTCGAAGGCTTCCTGGCTGACCGGCTCGCCATGCAGGAAGGCGTCGATGTCGCGGTAGGTGACGCCATGGGCCAGCTCGTCCGGCTTGCCCGGCGCCAGGTCCTCGAGATCGGCGGTCGGCACTTTTTCCACCAGGGCGTCAGGCGCGCCGAGACGGCGGGCAATGGCACGTACCTGGTTCTTCACCAGACCGCTCAGAGGCGCCAGGTCACAGGCACCATCGCCGAACTTGGTGAAGAAGCCCATCACCGCCTCGGCCGCATGGTCCGTACCGATCACCAGGCCCTGGCAGGCACCAGCGATGGTGTACTGGGCGATCATGCGCATGCGCGCCTTGACGTTGCCGGTCACGAAATCGACCAGGCCCGGCGAGCCATCGGCAAGTACCTTGGTCTCGGCCACCAGGCCCTTGACCGCCGGCGCGATGTCGATCGTCTGGACCTCGTCGGCCTTGATCACATCCAGGCAGGCCTGGGCATCCTTTTCGTCATGCTGCACATGGTAGGGCAGGCGCACCCCGATGAAACGATAGGCCGCGTCGCCGGTTTCGTCGCGCAGTTCGTTGATCGCGCGCTGGGCCAGCAGCGCGGCGGCCAGCGAGTCGACGCCGCCGCTGATCCCCAGCACCAGTGTCTTGAGCCTGGCATCGGCCAG
The DNA here is from genome assembly GCF_054950175.1 of Pseudomonas sp. Marseille-QA0332. Classification (NCBI taxonomy): domain Bacteria; kingdom Pseudomonadati; phylum Pseudomonadota; class Gammaproteobacteria; order Pseudomonadales; family Pseudomonadaceae; genus Pseudomonas; species Pseudomonas sp. Marseille-QA0332. The sequence goes on along the minus strand of NZ_CM143106.1, from coordinate 2,898,362 downwards.
GCGCTGCTTGATGAACGTCACCCGTCGGGCGATCTCGCGATCGAGGGCGGCGTCGTCGGCGAACGGGGGCTGCACCTTCAGTTGCTGGGCAATTTCGCGCTGGACGGCTTGCATGGGCTACTCCTTGTTGGGGACTTTGAACACATGACGCAGGTAGGTGACGAAGTTCGCGTCGCGGCACTGGGTCTTGGCCGCCTCGTCGGAAATCTTCGCCACGGGCGACCCGTTGCAGTCGGTCATCTTGAGTACGATGCTCATGGGCGTCACACCCGGGATATCGCAGGTCAGGTTGGTGCCGATGCCGAAGCTGACATTGATACGACCACGCAACGCACGGAAGATCGCCAGGGATCGCGGCAAGTTCAGGCCATCGGAAAAGACCAGGGTCTTGGTCATCGGGTCGATGCCGAGCTTGCGGTAATGGGCGATGGCCTTCTCGGCCCAGGCGACCGGATCGCCCGAGTCATGGCGCAGGCCGTCGAACAGCTTGGCGAAGTACAGGTCGAAGTCGCCGAGGAAGGCGTCCATGGTGATGCAATCGGTCAGGGCGATGCCGAGCAGGCCACGGTATTCGCGAACCCAGCAGTCCAGTGCGGCGATCTGGCTGTCGATCAGCCGTGGCCCCAATTGCTGGTGCGCCATGATCCATTCATGGGCCATGGTGCCCAATGGCTTGATGTCGAGCTTCCAGGCCAGGTCGACGTTGCTGGTGCCGACGAAGCGCGCCGGGAAATCATCGCGCAGCACGGTCACTATCTCTTCCTGCACCCGGCTGGAGAAACGCCGACGGGTGCCGAAATCGGCGACCTGCAGGGCATCGAGCTCTTCGTCGCTGGCGTTGGCGCGCAGCCATTCGAACTTGCGATACAGCTGCTCGCGGGCTTCGCTCAGGCGCATGGCCGGATGCAGGTGACGGTTGCGCACTTCGCTGATGATCGCCAGCAGCGGCACCTCGAACAGGATCACATGGAGCCACGGGCCGCGCAGGCGCAGGAACAGCTGGTCGTTCTCGATACCGATGCGCACATAGCGCAGGTTGAAGCGGAACAGGCCGAGAAAGCGCAGGAAGTCCGGCTTGAGGAAACTGATTCGCTCGAGAAACGGCAACTGTCCGTCATCCAGGGTGAGTTCGCCGAGCAGCTCGAGCTGATGACGGATGTCGCCAAGGTATGGACGCAAGTCCTCGCCATTGCGGCAACGGAATTCCCACTCGACGTCGGCATCGGGGTAGTTGTGCAGGACGGCCTGCATCATGGTCAGCTTGTAGAAGTCGGTGTCGAGCAGGTTATGCACGATGCGCTCGGCAAATGCGCTCTCGCTCATTGAGGGGCTCCAAGGTCGGCGGCGCTAGGCGATGGGCACGAGCGCGCGGTAGTTGCAGACATTGTGCCAGCCTTTTGCGCCACGATGAGCAAAAAACCCCGATCAGTCGGTTGGCCCGCGCCTTTGATGTCGTCGCTGCGGTAGCTGCAGAAACCCTGCCGCTTTTCCGGGCAGCAGCTAGCCTTGAAACAGTGCCTTGCGTAGCAGGCGTGCACTGGCGATGTGCATATCGGTGACGTTGGCCGTTACACGCCTGCGTAATGATGGCACTACCCAGGTTGCAATGATGGCTTCCAGTGGTTGCGCCCTCAGCGGAACGGGAGTTGCGCCAGTCGCGAAGCCATCGGTCGCAAGCGTGGTGGCACGCAGTTGCCTGGCAGCCGAGAGCCTTGGCTGAAAAGTGTTTTCCCGGAAGACAAAACGAATGGCACGCCGCTTGCTCACAGCTGATCGCTCGATGTTGTAGTGCCTACCAAAAAAAATCTAGGAGCACCACCTCATGTCGCAGACGTTCTACAAGAAAGGTTTTTTGGCCATTGCCGTCGCTTCGGCATTGGGTCTCTCTTCATACGTGCAAGCCGACCTGAAGATCGGCGTGGCGGGGCCCATGACCGGGGCCAACGCAGCGTTCGGCGAGCAATACATGAAAGGTGCCCAGGCCGCGGCGGACAAGATCAACGCGGCCGGAGGCGTCAATGGGGAAAAGATCGTCCTGGTCAGAGGCGACGATGCCTGCGAGCCCAAGCAGGCCGTGGCCGTGGCCAACCGGCTGGTGGACCAGGACAAGGTGGCCGGCGTGGTCGGCCACTTCTGTTCCTCCTCGACCATCCCGGCATCCGAGGTGTATGACGAGGCCGGGGTGATCGCCATCACGCCTGGCTCGACCAACCCGCAGGTGACCGAACGCGGGCTCACCGGCATGTTCCGCATGTGCGGCCGCGACGACCAGCAAGGGATCGTCGCTGGCAACTACATCGTCGACGTGCTCAAGGGCAAGAAGGTGGTGGTGCTGCATGACAAGGATACCTACGGCCAGGGCCTGGCCGATGCGACCAAGGCGCAACTGGAAAAACGTGGCGTCAAGCCGGTGCTCTACGAGGGCCTGACCCGTGGCGAAAAGGACTTCAGTGCGGTAGTGACCAAGATTCGCGCCGCCGGTGCCGACGTCGTGTACTTCGGCGGCCTGCATCCCGAAGCCGGCCCCCTGGTCCGGCAGTTGCGCGAGCAGGGCCTCAAGGACGTGCCGTTCATGTCCGATGACGGCATCGTCACCGACGAACTGGTGGCGACCGCCGGCGGTGCCCAATACACCAACGGCGTGTACATGACCTTCGGTGCCGACCCGCGCCTGCTGCCCGACAGCAAGGCGGTGGTCGAGGAGTTCCGCAAGGGCGGTACCGAACCGGAAGGCTACACGCTCTATGCCTACGCCTCGATCCAGGCATTGGCCGCCGCGTTCAACGGTGCCAAGTCCAACAAGGGCGAGGATGCCGCCGAGTGGCTCAAGGCCAACCCGGTCAAGACCGTCATGGGCGAGAAGAAGTGGGACCACAAAGGCGACCTGACCGTCTCGGACTACGTGGTCTACCAGTGGGACGCCAACGGCAAGTATCACCAGCTGGAAAAACAACAATAACGACGCCAGCCGGCCCGGACAGCGCTTCGGGCCGGGCTCGACGGTACCCGTCTTCATTCGTGGATCTGCACGGTTCCGCGCTGCATGGGCGCGTCATTCCAGCCCCTGCGCGGTTGGCGCTGGTGCGGTCTCAATCAGGTGAGATTGCGTTATGGATGGTATTTTCCTTCAGCAACTGGTCAATGGGCTGACCCTCGGGTCGGTCTATGGCTTGATCGCCATCGGCTACACAATGGTCTATGGCATCATCGGCATGATCAACTTCGCGCACGGCGAGGTGTACATGATCTCCGCTTACCTTGCGGCGATCAGCCTGGCATTGCTGGCCTGGTTCGGCATCGAGTCCTTTCCGCTGCTGATGCTCGGCACGCTGTTGTTCACCATCGTGGTCACTGGTGTCTATGGCTTCACCATCGAGCGCATCGCCTACAAGCCGTTGCGCAACTCCACCCGCCTGGCGCCGCTGATCAGCGCCATCGGCATCTCGCTGATCCTGCAGAACTATGCGCAGATCAGCCAGGGCGCCCGCCAGCAAGGAGTGCCGACCCTGCTCGAAGGCGCCTGGCGCGTCGAGGTCGGCACCGGCTTCGTGCAGTTGACCTATACCAAGATCTTCATCCTCGTCGCCGCTTTCGTCGGCATGGGCCTGCTCACCTACGTGATCAAGTACACCAAGCTTGGCCGCATGTGCCGTGCCACCCAGCAGGATCGCAAGATGGCCTCGATCCTGGGCATCAACACCGATCGGGTGATTTCCTACGTGTTCGTCATCGGCGCGGTGATGGCGGCGCTGGCCGGCGTGCTGATCACCATGAACTACGGCACCTTCGATTTCTATGCCGGCTTCATCATCGGCATCAAGGCGTTCACCGCGGCGGTGCTGGGCGGTATCGGCTCGCTGCCGGGCGCCATGCTCGGCGGCATCGTGCTGGGCATATCGGAGTCGCTGTTCTCCGGCCTGATCAATTCCGACTACAAGGATGTGTTCAGCTTCTCGCTGCTGGTGCTGATCCTCATCTTCCGTCCCCAAGGCCTGCTGGGCCGCCCGCTCGTGGCTAAGGTGTGAACATGTCCGCTGCCAATCCTGTTTCCTCTGGTATCGATGTCAAACGCAGCCTGGTCGAGACCCTCGTCGCCGGGTTGCTGGCACTGATCGTCTTCGGCCCGGTGGTCGGCGTAGTGCTCGACGGCTACAGCTTCAACGCCGAGCCGACACGCGTGGCCTGGCTGGTCGGCGGGGTGATGGCGGGGCGCCTGCTGCTCAGCCTGTATCTGCAGAGCGCTACCGGTCAGCGGGTGCTCCAGGGCTTCGAAAGCGGTGGCTCCGGCGTGCATGTGCTGGAGCCGGGCTACAAGTCGCGGCTGCGCTGGATCATCCCCGCACTGATCGTGATTGCCGTGGTGTTTCCCTTCTTCGCCAACAAGTACCTGCTCACCGTGGTGATCCTCGGGCTGATCTACGTGCTGCTCGGCCTGGGACTCAATATCGTGGTGGGCCTGGCCGGGTTGCTTGACCTGGGTTACGTGGCCTTCTACGCCATCGGTGCCTACGGCCTGGCGCTGGGCTACCAGTACCTGGGGCTGGGCTTCTGGAGCGTGCTGCCGCTGGCCGCCATCGCCGCGGCGCTGGCAGGCTGCATCCTCGGCTTCCCGGTGCTGCGCATGCATGGCGACTACCTGGCGATCGTGACCCTGGGCTTTGGCGAGATCATCCGTCTGGTGCTCAACAACTGGCTATCGTTCACTGGTGGCCCCAACGGCATGCCGGCACCTTCGCCGACTTTTCTCGGCCTGGAGTTCGGCCGCAGGGCCAAGGATGGCGGGGTGCCGTTCCACGAGTTCTTCGGCATCGCCTACAACCCCAACCTGAAATTCCTGTTCATCTATATCGTGCTGTTCCTGGTGGTACTGGCGGTGCTGTACATCAAGCACCGGCTGACCCGCATGCCGGTGGGACGCGCCTGGGAAGCGCTGCGCGAAGACGAGATCGCCTGTCGTTCCATGGGCCTCAACCACGTGCTGGTCAAGCTCTCGGCGTTCACCCTGGGAGCGTCCACGGCGGGCCTTGCGGGCGTGTTCTTCGCCACCTACCAGGGCTTCGTCAACCCGTCGTCCTTCACCTTCTTCGAGTCGGCGCTGATCCTGGCCATCGTCGTGCTGGGTGGCATGGGGTCGACGGTGGGCGTGGTGATCGCCGCCTTCGTCCTGACCGTCGCGCCGGAACTGCTGCGCAGCTTCTCGGAATACCGGGTGCTGCTGTTCGGCGTATTGATGGTGTTGATGATGATCTGGCGACCACGCGGACTGATCCGCATCAGCCGCACCGGTGTCGAGCTACGCAAGGGGGTGGCGCCATGAGCGATGAAATCATTCTGTCGGTGGATAACCTGATGATGCAGTTCGGCGGCATCAAGGCCCTGAGCGATGTCAGCCTGAAGGTGCGACGCAACCAGATCTTCGCCTTGATCGGCCCCAATGGCGCTGGCAAGACCACCGTGTTCAACTGCCTGACCGGCTTCTACAAGGCCAGCGGCGGACGCATCGAGCTGAACCTGCGCGGCGGCCGGACCGATGTCATCCAGCTGCTGGGCGAACGCTTCCAGCCAGCGGACTTCCTCTCGCCAGCGCGCTTTGCCGAGCGGGTGTACTACAAGATGTTCGGTGGAACCCATCTGGTCAATCGTGCCGGACTGGCCCGAACCTTCCAGAACATTCGCCTGTTCCGGGAAATGTCGGTCGTGGAAAACCTGCTGGTGGCCCAGCACATGTGGGTCAACCGTAACCTGCTGGCCGGCGTGCTCAATACCCGGGCCTACCGCCAGGCCGAGAGCGATGCGCTGGACCATGCATTCTACTGGCTGGAAGTGGTCGACCTGGTGAGTTGCGCCAACCGCTTGGCCGGCGAACTCTCCTACGGACAGCAACGGCGCCTGGAAATTGCCCGTGCCATGTGTACGCGCCCTGGCATCATCTGCCTGGACGAGCCGGCGGCCGGCCTCAACCCGCAGGAAACCGAAGCCCTGAGCCGGATGATCCGCGTGCTGCGCGACGAGCACGACATCACCGTGGTGCTGATCGAACATGACATGGGCATGGTCATGAGCATCTCCGATCATATCGTCGTGCTCGATCACGGCACCGTGATCGCCGAAGGCCCGCCACAGGACATCCGTAACAATCCGACGGTGATCGCTGCCTATCTGGGCGCCGATGAAGAGGAACTGGCATGAGTGGACCGATTCTGGAACTGCGTGACCTGGACGTGTTCTACGGCCCGATCCAGGCCCTGCGCAAGGTATCGCTGCATATCGACGAGGGCGAGACGGTGAGCCTGATCGGTGCCAACGGCGCCGGCAAGTCGACCCTGCTGATGTCCATCTTCGGCCAGCCGCGCGCCGCGTCCGGCCAGGTCGTCTATCGCGGCATCGACATCACCCGCAAGTCGTCCCACTACATCGCCTCCAATGGCATCGCCCAGTCGCCGGAAGGGCGACGAGTCTTCCCGGACATGACGGTGGAAGAGAACCTGATGATGGGTACCATCCCCATCGGCGACAAGTACGCCAACGAGGACATGCAACGCATGTACGAGCTGTTCCCGCGCCTTAAGGAGCGGCGCAACCAGCGGGCAATGACCATGTCCGGAGGCGAACAGCAGATGCTGGCCATCGCCCGTGCGCTGATGAGTCGGCCTCGCCTGCTGCTGCTCGACGAACCTTCGCTGGGGCTGGCGCCGATCGTGGTCAAGCAGATCTTCGCCACCTTGCGCGAACTGGCCAGCACTGGCATGACCATCTTCCTGGTCGAGCAGAACGCCAACCATGCACTGAAGCTGTCGGACCGGGCCTATGTCATGGTCAACGGACAGATCCGCATGAGCGGTACCGGGGAGCAACTGTTGGCCAACGAAGAGGTGCGCAACGCTTACCTGGGTGGACACTGAAAGAGTGTGTCCAGTCTGGGCATCGGGCAATCATCGGCTGGCCGGCTTGTCTGCGGCCCGTTCCGGTTGCACGGAGGCGCTCCGCGGCATGTGGACAACCTGTCGCACCCTAGCGCTGTCGCGTGCCTTGCGATTCGGGCGAGCGGACGTTTTTCCACAGCCAGCGATTGTCCACGGTTCGTGTGGAACCGGCTGTGGAAAACATGGTGGTATGTCGCTGGAGCCTTCTAGAACAAAGGCCTGCGCGTATTTGTTGGTTTTTTGATCGATTGAGTACGGGAGCGTCTTGCAGGGCCTTGTCGGTACCTGACAAGGCCTTGGCTCGTGCTTGAACAAGCTGTGGACAAGTCTGTGGGCAAGCCTTGGAAAGAATGCTGTAGGCAGCATGGTTGGCAGCGTTGGGCCATCATCCTGTGGTGATGCATAAGGCGATCTAGATGCCAGGGAAATAACAGGTCGGAAAGTTTCCCCCAATCCATGGGGAAAGCCTTGTGGATAAGATGCGTATATCCCCTGGGATGCCCGTACCGGCAAGGCCTCCAAGGGATTGATCAAATTTTGTACAGATTGGCAAGCCACTTGCTGGCAACCTGAACGGCAGGCATGCTGCAACGCCTGCCGCAGATATCCACAGCAAGGAGAAGAGCATGAAGCCCACCATTTTCATCACTGGCGCCACGTCCGGTTTTGGCGAGGCGACCGCCCGCCGCTTCGCCGAGGCTGGCTGGTCGCTGGTCATCACCGGTCGCCGCAGGGAGCGCCTTGATGCGTTGCGCGAGGAACTGTCGGCCAAGGCCGAGGTGCATGCGCTGGTCGTCGACGTGCGTGACCGCCAGGCCATGGAGCAGGCGATCGCCCAACTGCCACCGGCATTCGCCAAGCTTCGCGCATTGGTCAACAACGCCGGGCTAGCGCTGGGTGTCGAGCCGGCGCAGGCGTGCAGCCTGGATGACTGGGAAACCATGGTAGACACCAACATCAAGGGCCTGATGTACACCACCCGCCTGCTGCTGCCGCGCCTGATCGCCCATGGGCGCGGCGCAAGCATCCTCAACGTCGGGTCGGTGGCGGGCAACTATCCCTATCCAGGCAGCAACGTGTACGGCGGTACCAAAGCCTTCGTCGGCCAGTTCTCGCTGAGCTTGCGCTGTGACCTGCGTGGGACGGGCGTGCGGGTCAGCAACATCGAGCCTGGCCTGTGCGAAAGCGAGTTCTCGCTGGTCCGTTTCGGCGGGGACCAGGACCGCTATGACGCCACTTATGCCGGCGCCGAGCCGATCCAGCCCCAGGATATCGCCGAAACCATCTTCTGGATGATCAACCAGCCGGCGCACGTCAATATCAACAGCCTCGAGCTGATGCCGGTGAGCCAGGACTGGGCCGGGTTCGCCATCGATCGCTCGGCAAAACGCTGAGTATCGGGCCAGGGTCCGGATCAGCGCTGCACGGATCCGAATCCCCGGTTCCTTGCCTGCTGGCCGAGGTTCGTACAGCAAGTGGCGAGCGGCGATCCAACAGGCAAGCTAGGTTCACGAGTTGCCAGTGAGCATTTCGAGCCTGTATTCAACGCGACAGGATCGTCGTGCAGGCACGCGTTGCAAGAAGCCTGAGTTGCGCTGCTAATCGGCTTTGGCACGATGCAGGTAGGTATCGTTTTCCTTCATCACGGCCAGCTGCTGCAATACATCGTTGATGGCATCGTGCAGACCGATATCCTTGCTGTTGGCTTTTTTGTTCAGGATGCGTTGCAGGCTCAACAGGTAGTCGAGCCGAGCTTGGGAGAGGTCCTTGAGCTTGTTGCCGCTGATCCTGCTTTCCACGCGTGTGATTTCTTGTTCAAGCCAGGTACCGAATGCCGGTTCAATGCCCATGATCGCGTCCCCGTCGATGAATGACAGGGCGACAATAGCATCGACAGCAGAGCGTGAAAAACTGGCAGAAATACCAGGTCGGGCCAGGACCTCGGCCCGATTGGCTGACCGTCATCGAGCGCAAGCGCCTGGTCAAGCGCCCTCCAGCCGACGCAGTCCTTCCAGGCAGGTTGCCAGGTGGTATGGCGTGGTCGACGGCATGTCCGGACGGCTGAGCTTGCCATTGGCATCGAGACATTCATGCCAGCCGGCCGGCTGCAGGAAGCGTGCCTGCAACGCCTGTAGCTGGCGAGACAGCTTGGCCTGGCTGTCAGGACGCAGCGCCAGGGCGCGCACGTACTCGGCCTGTGCCCAGATACGCTGGCTGGCATCGAGGACCTTGTCGTCCGTGTCGAGCATCGCCAATACCGCCGCGTCTCTCACGCCTGTCTGCTCGGCGTGTTCGAAGCCGCGGGCGATCGAGGCATGCAGCGAAGTGCCACGCAGCAATGGCGACGTGTCGAGCAGGAAGAACCACTCGAACTGATGCCCCGGCTCGAACCAGTTGCCAGCGGTACCACGCGGCTTTTCGAGCATCACGCCGGAGCGCGGATCGACGAAGTGTCGCTGCAAGGCTTCGCACAACTGCAGCAGAGCGCGTTCCACATTCCGCTCCGGACGCACCGCGTGCGTTTGCAGCAACGCCTCGGCCAGGTGCATCTGGGGATTTTGCAGCGGGCCACTGGCCAGGTCCGACCAGTCCTCGGCGAGGCTGGCTTCGTACAGGCCATCCGCCCTGGCGAAGCGCCGTGCGACGATGCCCAGGGCGGTGTCGAGAGTCGATTCGACCAGCCGCTCCTGAACCTTGCCCCAGTAATGCGCGCAGGCGAAGACGATGAAGGCGTGGGTGTAGAGATCCTTGCGCCGATCGAGCGGCCTGCCCTGGGCATCGATGCTGTAGAACCAGCCACCCTGCCGCTGGTCATGGAAGTGCTGGCCCAGTGAGCGGAACAAGGCCGCGGCACGTTCGGCCGCGCCCGGCTCACCGATGCGGCTGCTGAACAGATAGAGCTGCCGGGCACAGGCCATGGCGCGATAGCGCTGTACTGGCAAGGGCTTGTGCTGCTCGTCCAGCGCCTCATAGGGCAACGCCATTTCGGCGTTCCAGCCGGGTCCTTGCCAGAGTGGCACGATAGTATCGGAGAAATGCCGGGCGAATCGGGCAAGCTGGGATATGACGTCGGGCTGGAGGGCGGGCATGGGACGCTCGTTGCGGTCGGGCAGGGCGTCATGGTAGCAGAATCACTGGCCTGGCCGCTTCAGCCAGGCGTACCGAGCCCCTGCCAGTGGCGCGCGCCAACGAAGATGAAGCGCAGTTGCTGGATGATCTTGTCCTGTGCGCTCAAGGGTTGAGGGCTGGTGGCGTCCGGGCTGTCGATCAGTTCCGGCAACGTTGCGAACACGGTTTTCACCACCAGGTCGGCCATGACGGCCAAGGCCGTCTGATCCAGATGCTGCCAGCGCGGCATGCGCGCCAGGTCGGTGGCCAGGTCGGAACTGATGTCGTGACGCAGGCGAGCGATGGCCTGGCGGACGGCCTGCGATCCCCCGTACTGCTCGCGTGCCAGGAACAGGAACTGGGCGCGGTTCGCGGCGACCACATCGAGGAAGATCCGCACCGAGGCATCGGTGATACCGCCAAGCTCGAGTTCGTTCTGACGTACCAGGCGAATGGTCTGCCGAAAGGTCGCATCGACTTCATTGACCAGGGCCAGGCCGAGGGCGTCCATGTCCGGGAAGTGTCGGTAGAAACCGGTCGGCACGATGCCTGCCAGCCGGGCCACTTCACGCAGGCTGATGCTGCCGAAACCGCGGCCGCTTTCCATGAGCTGGCACGCCGCATCGAGAAGGGCCTGGCGAGTCTGAAGCTTCTGTTCGGCGCGCGGCAGCATGGTTGCAACGTTGTGAGAGGACGGGGTTCGCACTCTAGATAAAAAGACGAAGCACGGTCAATGCGCTGCAGCCGCCGCGGGGCCAGCTTGCACGGCCTGCCGGTTCATCCGACATGGCCCGTCTGGTTCAGGCGATCGGCTCCACCTTCGGCGACCCGGTCGTTGCGCTGGTTCAGGCGATCAGCTCCACCTTCGGCGACCCGGTCGTTGCGCTGGTTCAGGCGATCGGCTCCGCCTTCGGCGACCCGGTCGTTGCGCTGGTTCAGGCGATCGGCTCCGCCTTCGGCGACCCGGTCGTTGCGCTGGTTCAGGCGATCGGCTCCGCCTTCGGCGACTCGGTCGTTGCGCTCGATCAGGCGGTCCGTGCCACCTTCTGCGAGCGTGTCCAGTGGCAGGAAACGTTCGAGACGGTCAGGATGGGACTCAGCCGCCAGTTGTTGTTCGTCGGCGGGCATGGCCAAGGCATTGGCAGCCAGAACGGAGAAGGAAAGGCCAAGCAGCAGTGGGAATTTCATGATATCGGCGCTCCTCTGGAGGGCTTTGCAATAGGGACGAAGCCAATGCTACTCGCGCCTGGTCGATTCAGAAGTGCATATGAGTGATGGTGAAAATCGACGCTGTCGATGTTCATCGCAAGGGCTCTGGAACAAGGTTCTGCGCGAAATGAAAGCAAATGGCCAGGTAGCGCCCGGTGGCTTGGCCCGGTGATTTGTCCAGCGCAAATGCCACTGTCGTGACCCCTTGGATAAAACCTGGCGGGTTTTCATCAGTCCGAGGTATTACCGCACTCGTTTGCCGCCACCGTTTTCGTTGTCATCAGGAGATTCCCGCAATGACGCGCCCCGCCAGAATCGCTACCTGGATCTTTGCCAGCATCGCCACATTGCTGTTGATCCTGGTGGTGGTCATCGCCACTTTCGACTGGAATCGGATCAAGCCTCTGCTCAATGAGAAGGTCTCCGAAGCGCTCCACCGCCCCTTCGCCATCAACGGCAACCTTGCCGTGCGCTGGCAGCGCGAGCCGGAGGAAGGCGGCTGGCGTGCCTGGGTGCCGTGGCCACGCTTCATTGCCGAAGACCTGACACTGGGCAACCCCGAATGGCTCAAGGAGCCGCGCATGGTCGGTCTGCAGCGGGTGGAGTTCCGCCTCTCGCCACTGCCGCTGCTGTTCCGGCAGATCGTCATTCCACGCATCGACCTGACGCGTCCTGACGCCAGCCTGACCCGTCTGGCCGATGGCCGGGCCAACTGGACCTTCGACTTCGGACCCAAGGATGAGAATGCCGAGCCGTCCAGCTGGGAACTGGACATCGGCTCGATCGGGTTCGACCAGGGCAACGTCAGCTTCGAGGACCAGACGCTCAAGGCCAGCATGAAGGTGCAGATCGACCCGCTGGGCAAGCCGATCCCCTTCGGCGACATCGTCGGCAAGGCGACCGCGCAGAAGACCGGCGGCGCCCAGGACTACGCCTTCGGTCTCAAGGCCGAAGGGCGCTACAAAGGCCAGCCGGTATCGGGCACTGGCAAGATCGGTGGGCTGCTGGCCTTGCGCGACGCCGAGCAGCCATTCCCGCTGCAAGCCGATGTACGTATCGCCGACACCCATGTGGTGCTCGCCGGCACCTTGGTCGATCCACTCAACCTCGGCGCGCTGGACTTGCGCCTGCGTCTTTCCGGCAACAGCCTGGGCAATCTCTATCCGTTGACCGGCGTGACCTTGCCCGATACCCCGGCGTACTCCACCGACGGTCATCTGACCGCCAACCTGCAGGCCAAGGAAGGCCCCAGGTTCCGCTACGAGCAGTTCAACGGCAAGATCGGCAACAGCGATATCCATGGGGACCTGGGCTTCGTCTCCAGCCAGCCCCGCTCGAAGCTGACCGGCAAGCTGCTGTCGAACCAGCTGCTGTTCGATGATCTGGCGCCATTGATCGGTGCCGACTCCAATGCCGAGCAGAAAGCGCGTGGTGGCGCCAGCAAGCAGCCGGCCGACAAGGTGTTGCCGGTCGAAGAGTTCCGGACCGACCGGTGGCGGGCCATGGATGCCGACGTCACCTTTACCGGCAAGCGTATCGTGCACAGTGAACAGCTGCCGTTCAACGACCTGTCGGCCCATGTCATCCTCGACGATGGCCTGCTGCGCCTGGAGCCGCTGCGCTTCGGCGTGGCCGGTGGCAACCTGGATTCGCGTATCCGCCTGGATGGGCGCAGCACGCCGTTGCAAGGCCGTGCGCAGCTGACCGCGCGGGGTTTCAAGCTCAAGCAGCTGTTCCCCGGCTTCGCCCCTATGCAGACCAGCTTTGGCGAGCTCAACGGTGATGCCGACCTGAGCGGCCGTGGCAATTCGGTAGCGGCGCTGCTGGGGAGCTCCAGCGGTGATCTGCGCCTGTTGGTCAACGATGGCGCCATCAGCCGCAGCCTGATGGAAATCGCCGGGCTCAATGTTGGCAACTACGTCGTCGACAAGCTGTTCGGCGACGAGGAGGTGAAGATCAACTGCGCGGCGGCCGATGTCGGAATCAAGGACGGGCTGGCCAAGACCCGCCTGTTCGTCTTCGACACGGAAAACGCCGTCATCTACATCGATGGCATCGCCAACTTCGCCAGCGAGCGGCTGGACTTGAAGATCAGCCCTGAGTCCAAGGGGCTGCGGCTGTTCTCGCTGCGCTCGCCCCTGTATGTCCGGGGCTCGTTCGCCAATCCGAGCGCCGGGGTGCAGGCGGTGCCGCTGGCGCTGCGTGGTGCCGGCATGGTTGCCCTCGGTGTGACGGTCGGCCCCGCGGCTGGCCTGCTGGCGCTGATCGCCCCTGGCGACGACGTGCCGGACCAGTGCAAGCCACTGCTGCAGAAGATGAAGGCTGGCCAGGCGCCCAAGGCTGTGAATTCGAAGCAATAGGTTTCTTCGAAAGGTCACCAAGTGGCGACCAGGCAAGTAAAACAGGCGAACAAGCGCAGTTCGCGAGGTGTGAATGTGCATTGCGAGCCTGCTTTCAACGTAGCAGGAGCGTCGCGCCGGCACTGTTCGTACGGCAAAAGCACATCGGCCCCAGGGCGCGTCACCCTGGGGCCGATGCATGACTGACCGGGGGCCAAGCCCGGCCAGGTTCAGAGGTCGTTGAGAATGTCCGCCATGTCGTCGGCATGCTCTTCTTCCTGGGCGAGGATGTCCTCGAAGATCCGTCGGGTGGTCGGATCTTTCTCGCCGATGTACTGGATGATCTCGCGATAGCTGTCGATGGCGATGCGTTCAGCGACCAGGTCCTCGAGGACCATCTCCTTGAGCGTGCTGCCGGCGACGTACTGGGCATGCGAGTTGCGACTCAGGTTGTCCGGGTTGAAGTCGGGCTCCCCACCCAGCTGCACGATACGTTCGGCCAGCCGGTCGGCATGCTCGGCTTCCTGATTGGCATGCTCGAGGAACTCGTCGGCGGCGACGCTGGCCTTGATGCCGCTGGCCATGAAGTAGTGGCGCTTGTAGCGCAGGGTGCAGACCAGCTCGGTGGCCAGCGCCTCATTGAGCAGACGCAGGATTTCCTGGCGGTCGGCATTGTAGCCCTCGGTCACGGCGCCCTGTTCGACGTGCTGGCGGGCACGTTGGCGCAGGACGTTCACGTCGGTCAGTTCGATGCTGCTCATCGGTTATCTCCAGGCAATTCAGGTAAGGTGTTCACGGTTCGCGGGTTCAGGCGCCCGGTACCGCCTTGCGGTCTTCTTCACGTTGCTTGCAGGTCTTGAAGCCCTTGGCATCGACGTGACCGGTGGCATCGAAGCGCACGTAGTACGGCTGCTGATGACCTTCGCGGTTGAGGATGTAGTCATTGCAGGTGCCACCATTGGGCAGGTCCGTGACAGTGGAAGGGCTGCCGCCGATGGCGATCACCTTCTGCATGGTCATGCCGTTCTCGACCTGCTTGACCAGCGGCTGGTCGCGATAGGTGACATGGTCCACGGGGTTTTCCGGATGACTGCCGCAGGCGGCCAGGGTGGCGCTTGCCAGGAGAATTGCCAGGGTCTGCTTGTACATGGTGTCGTTCCTCGCTCGGATGCTGTTCTGCTTGGAGCCGCGCCGCGCTTGAGGAGTTCGATTGCGAACGCCGCTTGTCGGCGCGCAGGTCGGCGAAGAACAGGAGCAAGCATGAGTCAGGAACTGGCCACGCGATATCCACTGGTGCTGGTGCCGGGCATGTTCGGGTTCGTCCGGCTGGTCTTCTATCCGTACTGGTACGGCATCCCTGCGGCATTACGCCAGGGCGGCGCCCAGGTGTTCCCGGTGCAGGTCTCGCCGCTGCACGGTACCCAGGTACGAGGCGAGCAACTGCTGGCGATCCTCGAGGACATCTGCCAGCGTACCGGCGCCGCCAAGGTCAATCTGCTCGGCCACAGCCAGGGCGCCCTCGACGCACGCCATGCCGCGGCCCGGCGACCAGACCGGGTCGCCTCGGTGACCTCCATCGCCGGTCCCAACCAGGGTTCGGAGCTGGCTGACTGGCTCGAGCGCAAGGCACCCGACGGCTCGCCCCAAGGCAGGCTGCTCAAGGTCCTGCTAGAGGGCATCGCAGCCTTGCTGGTCTGGCTGGAAACCGACTGGCGCCGCCATCCCCTGCCCATCGATGCGCAGGCGGCGCACCAGGCGCTGACCAGCGCCGGGGTCGCCTCGTTCAACCAGGCGTGCCCTCAAGGACTGCCTTTGGCCTGGGGCGCCGAGGGGCCGGGGCTGGTCGATGGGGTGCGCTACTATTGCTGGTCGGGTACCTTGCAACCAGGCCTGACCGACCAGGGACGCAATCGCCTGGATGGCAGCCATCGCTTCTGCCGCCTGTGTGCCCGCAGCTTCGTGCGCGAGCGGGGCCAGTGCGATGGCATGGTCGGTCGCTACAGTTCTCACCTGGGCCAGGTGATCGGCGATGACTATCCGCTCGATCATCTGGATATCGTCAACCAGTCGCTGGGCGCGGTGGGCAAGGGGGTCGACCCCGTGCGCCTGTTCATCGAGCACGCTGCCAGGCTCAAGGCCGCCGGGCTGTAGGCTCATGACAGGGTCGTGTCACTATGCCTGCAGGTCGAAGGCTGGCAGACTGCAAGCTTTCCCGCAGTCCGTCGTCGAGGTTGTATGACGTTCACCCCACGCCAGGTCATCCTGGCCAGCTGGATCATCGTCTTTGCCGGCCTACTGTTGGCCTTGCCCCTGAAGTTGCTGCCGAGCCTGCTGGCCGGTCTGCTGGTCTTCGAGCTGGTGAACATGCTCACCCCGAGGCTGCAACCGTTGCTCGCCGGCCAGCGTGCTCGCTGGCTGGCGGTGGCCCTGCTTGGCACCTTGGTGGTGACGACCTTGAGCCTGTTGTTTGCCGGCGCGATCAGCTTTCTGCTACACGAGGCGGAAAACCCAGGCGCTTCGCTCGATCGCTTCATGCTGGTGGTCGATCGCGCCCGTAGCCAGTTGCCACCGTTCATCGACAGCTACCTGCCAGCCAGCGCGGCCGAGTTCCGCACCGCCATCGGCGAGTGGCTCAAGAGCCACCTCGGCGAGCTGCAATGGCTGGGCAAGGGCGCGGCGCACATGTTCGTCACCCTGCTGATCGGCATGATCCTTGGCGCCATCGTCGCGCTGCAGCGCATTCCCGATGTCTCGCGACGCAAGCCACTGGCCGCCGCCCTGTTCGAACGCCTGAACCTGCTGGTCCAGGCCTTTCGCAACATCGTCTTCGCGCAGATCAAGATCTCCCTGCTCAACACCGCCTTCACCGGGATCTTCCTGGCGCTGGTGCTGCCGCTGTTCGGCATCCACCTGCCGCTGACCAAGACGCTGATCGTGTTGACCTTCCTGCTCGGGCTGCTGCCGGTGATCGGCAACCTGATGTCCAACACGCTGATCACCATCGTCGGCCTGTCGCTGTCGATCTGGGTAGCGGTTGCGGCCCTGGGCTACCTGATCGTCATCCACAAGGTCGAGTACTTCCTCAATGCTCGAATCGTCGGCGGGCAGATCAGTGCCAAGTCCTGGGAGCTGCTCCTGGCGATGCTGGTATTCGAGGCCGCGTTCGGCCTGCCCGGTGTGGTGGCCGGGCCGATCTACTATGCCTACCTCAAGAGCGAGCTGCGGCGCGCCGAACTGGTCTGAGGGGGGAGCGAACTGCAAGCGGCAAGCTGCAAGCTGCAAGCAGATTGCGCCATCTGCAAGAGCGGCGCGATCCGCTTGCCGCTTGCCGCTTGCCGCTTGCCGTCTCAGCCGTAGCGCTTGCGAGCCTCGATGGCCAGGCCGCTGCCGATGCTGCCGAACCGGTTGCCCTCGACGTGACGGGCATTGGGCAGCATGGCCGCGATGCTCTGGCGCAGGGCCGGAATGCCGCTCGATCCGCCGGTGAAGAAGACCGTGTCGACCTGGCTTTGGCCGATGCCAGCCTTGCTCAGCAGCTCGCCGACACTGCCGCGCACGCGCTGCAGCAGCCCTTCGATGGCATCCTCGAACAAAGGCCGGGTCAGCTCGACGGCCAGGTCGGGTTCGATCCTTCGCAAGTCGATGCAGCGGTTTTGCTGCTCGGTCAGCTCGATCTTGCTCGTCTCGACCTCCATGGCCAGCCAGTGTCCGGCGCGCTGCTCGATCAGCTTGAACAGGCGATCGATGCCCACGGTGTCCTCGATGTCGTAGCGCATGCTGCCCAGCGACAGCTGTGACTTCTGCGAGTACAGGCTGTTGATGGTGTGCCAGGTGGCCAGGTTGAGGTGGTAGCTGGTAGGCATCAGCGCCTGGCTCTTCATCCGGCTGCCGTAGCCGAACAGTGGCATGACGCCCTGCAGGCTGAGCTGCTTGTCGAAGTCGGTACCACCGATGTGCACACCGCCGGTCGCGAGAATGTCGCCGTGGCGGTCGTCGAGCAGGTGGCGCTCCGGCGCCAGGCGTACCAGCGAGAAGTCCGAGGTCCCACCACCAATGTCGACGATCAGCACCAGCTCCTCGCGGCTGATGCCCGACTCGTAGTCGAAGGCCGCGGCGATCGGTTCGTACTGGAAAGAGACTTCCTTGAAGCCGATCTTGCGCGCCACTTCGGCGAGGGTGTCCTCGGCTTCCTGGTCGGCGACCGGGTCCTCGTCGACGAAGAATACCGGACGCCCCAGCACCACTTCGTCGAAGCTGCGTCCGGCATTGGCCTGGGCACGCTGCCTGAGCTCGCCGATGAACATGCCGAGCAGGTCCTTGAACGGCAATGCCGTGCCCAGCACGCTGGTATCGTGCTTGATCAGCTTGGAACCGAGCAGGCTCTTGAGCGAACGCATGAGCCGGCCTTCGTAACCTTCCAGGTACTCGTGCAGCGCCATGCGACCATAGGCCGGCCGGCGTTCCTCGAGATTGAAGAAGACCACCGAGGGCAGGGTGATCTTGCCGTCCTCCAGGGCGAGCAGCGTCTCGACGCCGGGACGGTACCAGCCGACCGTCGAATTGGAGGTGCCGAAGTCGATGCCGCAGGCGCGGGCCGGGGTTGGGTCAGGCATGGGAAGAGCTTCCGGAGGCAAAACGGCCGCGCAGTGTATGCCAGTGGCTCGCAGAATCAAGACCGATCGTCTGCGCTGCGACGCAGCCAGACACACCTTGGAAAGGCTATGCTTGACCCCTATCTTCAGTTGCAACGCACATTTTTCGAGGGTGAGCCCTTAAATGGACTTCAAAGACTACTACAAGATACTTGGCGTCGAGCCCACGGCCGATGACAAGGCGATCAAGGCGGCCTACCGCAAGCTGGCGCGCAAGTATCATCCCGACGTCAGCAAGGAACGCGACGCCGAGGACAGGTTCAAGGAGGCCAACGAGGCCTATGAGGTGCTCGGCAGCCCGGAGAAGCGCGCCGAGTACGACGAGATCCGCAAGTACGGCGGCCAGCATGGCCGGCCGTTCCAGGCGCCCCCAGGCTGGGAAGGGCGTGGCGGCGGCGGTTTCGAGAACGGCGATTTCTCGGATTTCTTCAGCTCGATCTTCGGCGCCCGTGGCGGCAGCCCCTTCGGTCGTGCTCAGCAACGTAGCGCGGGCAGGCGAGGGCAGGACGTGGAACTGGAACTGGCGATCTTCCTCGAGGAAACCCTGAGCAAGGAGTCCAAGCAGGTCAGCTTCCAGGTGCCGCAGTTCGACGCCAATGGCCAGCGCAGCGGGTTCACCACCAGGACGCTGAACGTCAGGATTCCTGCCGGCGTGACCGACGGCGAACGCATCCGCCTCAAGGGGCAGGGGGCGCCCGGTATCGGTGGAGGTGCCAATGGCGACCTGTTCATGACCATCCGCATGGCGCCGCATCCCTTGTTCGATGTCGAGGGCCACGACCTGATCATCACCGTGCCCCTGGCTCCTTGGGAGGCGGCGCTGGGCACCAAGGTGGCGGTGCCGACGTTGACCGGCCGGATCAACCTGACCATTCGCCCCGACAGCCAGAGCGGCCAGCGCTTGCGCATCAAGGGCATGGGGCTGGCGAACAAGCAGGGCGAGCGCGGCGATCTGTATGCGCAGCTCAAGGTGGTGATGCCAAGCCATTCCGACGCCAGTACCCGGGAACTGTGGAGCAAGCTTGCCGAGAAGGCCGCGTTCAATCCGAGGACTCAATGGAGTAGTTGATCATGAGCAGCACCCTGATCGTTCAGCTGGACATGCGAACCCTTTGCCAGGAGGCAGACCTCACGGCCGATTGCGTGATCGAGATCGTCGAACACGGCATCGTCGAACCGTCGGGACGAACGCCCGACGAATGGTTGTTCGACGATCAGGCGCCGCTTCTGGCCAGGCGCGCGGCCAAGTTGCGCCAGGAACTGGAACTGGAGTGGGAGGGTGTGGCCCTGGCGATGGAGCTGCTGCAGGAAGTACGGCAACTGCGCAGCGAGAACGTCATGCTGCGCCAGCGCCTGGGACGGTTTATCCAGGCATGACCAGAGCGTGCAGGCAGGACGCGGGTGCAGCCTAGCCATCACGACCAGTCCGACGCCACGGGTGCATACAGCCGTGCCAGCGAGGTGAAAGCGGTGGTCGCCTGGCAGATCCTGGCCCGTGTTGCGGGCCATTGCGGCCGGTACGGCGTCCCGGCCGCGATGGGCTGAGCAGCAGCCTCAGGATCTGCAGATGAGCACTGCTGCCGGCTGTACCTGGCACGGGCAGGAATGTTCTGGCCGGCAGCGACCCAAGGCCGCTGCGGCCGCTCACATTGGCACGGCTCCCGGCGTCAATACCAGCTGCATGAACGTCAGGTCCAGCCAGCGCCCGAACTTCACCCCGACCTGTGGCATCTGCCCGGTCACCTCGAACCCCAGTCTTTCATGCAGCCGTATCGAGGCCGCATTGCCGCGTTCGATGGCAGCCACCATCACATGCTTGCCACGACCCCGCGCCCGCTCGATCAAGGCTTGCATCAACGCGAACCCCAAGCCCCTGCCTCGCTGGTCGTCGCGCACGTACAGCGAATGTTCGACGCTGTAGCGGAACCCTTCGAACGGTCGCCAGTCGCCGAACGAGGCATAGCCCAGCACGCCGCTGTCGTCGACCGCCACCAGGATCGGATAGCCGTGCGCCGCCCGGGCTTCGAACCAGGCTTGGCGGTTGGCCAGGTCGACCGGGGTCTCGTTCCAGATCGCCGTGGTGTTGCGTACGGCGTCGTTGTAGATCGCCAGGATGGCGGGCACATCCTCGGCCAAGGCATCACGAATCTGGTAGCGCATGACAGAACCTCGCGAGTTCGATGAGCGTATCGGCGTCAGGCAGGGCCAGGCGTGGCTGGCCCTGTCCGGTCATTGCGGCACTGCCCGCCGGCTGATGCGCCTGGCTCGCACGAAGCGATAGGTGATGGCCAGGATCAGGAACCACAGCGGCGTGACGATCAGTGCCTTGCGTGTATCGTCCTCGAGGCTCAGCAATACCAGGATGAAGGCGAAGAAGGCCAGGCAGACATGGCACATGAAACGCCCGCCAGGCATCTTGTAGGTCGAGGCCTGGTGCAAGGCGCCGCGCTGCTTGCGGTATCTGAGGTACGACAGCAGGATCAGCGACCAGACGAACATGAACAGGATCGCCGACACGGTCGTCACCAGGGTGAAGGCCTCGACCAGGTTGGGAATCACATAGATCAGCGCGGCCCCGAGCAGCAGGCAGGTGCAGGAGAAATACAGCCCGTTGGCCGGTACGCTGCGGCGCGAGAGCTTCTCGAAGGCTTTCGGCGCGTCGCCTTCCTGGGCCAGTCCGTAGAGCATGCGGCTGGTCGAGAAGACCCCGCTGTTGGCCGAGGAGGCGGCCGAAGTGAGCACGACGAAATTGATCAGGCTGGCCGCGGCGGGCAGCCCGGCAAGGACGAACAGCTCGACGAACGGGCTCTTGCCAGGCACCACGTCGCGCCATGGCGTGACGGCCATGATCGCCACCAGGGCCAGCACGTAGAACACGATGATCCGCACCGGGATCGAGTTGATCGCGCGTGGCAGGGTGCGCATGGGATCCTTGGCTTCGGCGGCGGTGGTGCCTACCAGTTCGATCCCGACGAAGGCGAACACGGCGATCTGGAAACCGGCGAAGAAACCCATCAGGCCATGCGGGAACATGCCGGCGTCGTTCCACAGGTTGGCCAGGCTCGCGATTCGCCCGTTCGGCGACTCGAAGCCGATGAGCACCATGTACAGGCCGGTGGCGACCAGCCCGAGAATGGCGATGATCTTGATCAGCGCGAACCAGAACTCGATCTCGCCGAACATCTTCACGGTGATCAGGTTCAGCGACAGCAGCACGCCGACGCAGGCCAGCGCGGGCAGCCACTGGGGCAGCTCGGGAAACCAGAACTGGGTATAGGCGGCGATGGCGATCACATCGGCGATCCCGGTGATCACCCAGCAGAACCAATAGGTCCAGCCGGTGAAGTAACCGGCCCAGGGGCCAAGCAGGTCGGCGGAGAAGTCGATGAACGACTTGTAGTTCAGGTTCGACAGCAGCAGTTCGCCCATCGCGCGCATGACGAAGAACAGCATGAAGCCGATGATCATGTAGACGAAGATGATCGATGGGCCGGCCAGGCTGATGGTCTTGCCCGAGCCCATGAACAGGCCTGTGCCGATCGCGCCACCGATGGCGATCAGCTGGATGTGGCGGTTGGTCAGGTTGCGTTGCAGGTGCTGGTCGTCAGCTGGGCTGGAGGAAGTCCTGGTCATTGGCTGCATTCCATGGAGGGTCAGTCTTGTTGTGCGAGAAAGCCGTACAGGCTAACACGAGCGTACCAATTCGGGGCGTGACAGATCGACTCGACTTTTGCCGGGCAATGCCCGGCAAGCCTGCGGCAGGGCAGGCTCGAGCGCATCGGCCCGAAGGGTTTCCGCGAGTCCCAGACGGCTCCGAAGACCCCAGGCGGATCCCGAAAAGCCTTGCGCGGCAGCCTGCTCGTCGCCGCCCGGGCCGGGACGGCCGCGAACAGCCCAGGCTCAAGCCTCGATCGCTACCTTGCGTCGTACCCACAGGCTGTCGACCACCCACATCACCAGCATCGACGCACCTACCAGCGGGAAGGCCAGGCCAAGCGCAAGCATCACCGCCGTGGCGGTCTTCCAGCGTGGCAAGTCATGCCGCAAAGGAGGAACGCCCAGGCCGCCGACAGGGCGGCGTTTCCACCACATCACCAGGCCACTGGTGGCGCCCAGCAGGATCATCAGGCATACCAGCAATACCGCGATCTGGTTGAGCGGCCCGAACATCTTGCCTTCGTGCAGCATAACGCCCAGTTCGGTGGCACGCGCGACCGCGCCGTAGTCGCGCCAGCGGACATCGGCCAGGACCTTGCCGGTGTACTGGTCGACGTGCAAGGTGGCATCGTTGCGCGGATCATCGGCGAATACGGCGATGGTGAACACGCCTTCTGCGGTGGTCGGCAGGGTGATGCTGTAGCCCGGCTCGACGCCACTGGCCGTGGCGATGTCCTGCACCTGCTGCAGGCTCACCTGCGGGGCTGCCGGGGCGCTGGACATCATGTGCTGCCCCATGTGTTCGGCATGCGCGCCCGACTGCGGCATCGGCGTGTTCTCCATGGCCCAGGGCACGGTCTGGCGATGGGCATGATTGAGCTCGCGGGCCTGTTGATCCGAGGCCGGTACGGCGTTCCACATGGCTGTCGGGAAGCGATTCCACAGGTCGGCGTACTGCTTGCCCCAGAGGCCGGTCCAGGTCATTCCGCTGAGCAGCATCAGCAGTAGCAGGCCGGCCCCCCAGAAGCCACTCACTGCATGCAGGTCACGCCACAGCAGCCTGCCGCGCGCCGACAGGCGCGGCCAGAGGACGCCGCCACGCCCGCGCCCACGCGGCCACCACAGGTACAGGCCCGACACCACCAGCACGATGCCCCAGCCCGCGGCCAGCTCCACCAGGCGGTCACCGACGGTCCCGACCATCAGCTCGCCATGCAAGGCGCGGGCGATGGCTTGCAGGTTGTACTGACTGTCCTGTTCGCCAAGCAGTTTGCCGCTGTACGGGTCGACGAACACGTTCAGCTCGCGCCCATGGTCATGTACCACGAACTGCGCGCTGCGCCCGGCATCGATGGCAGGCAGGTACTGCCCTATGTGCCCTTGCGGATATGCCTGGTGCACATTGGCCATCAGGGTATCGGCCTCCAGCCGGTGGTGGCCGGCCTCGACTACCATCAGGTCGCGATACAACAGCGGGTCGAGCTGTGGCTTGAACAAATAGATGATCCCGGTGATGGCCAGCAGGATCATGAAGGGCGCGACGAACAGCCCGGCATAGAAATGCCAGCGCCACGCCAGGTTGTAGAAGGAAATCCGTGAACCGTTCATGGAACGCTCCGATAGTGGCCAGGAGGCGCGGCCAATGGCCGCGCCTGATGCGGGTTCAGAAACTCAGGTCGACTTTGGTCCAGAAGGTTCGCCCGGGCTCGTCGACGGGCCTGGGATCGTTGGCCGGATAGCCGAACCCGGCATTGCCAGCCAGGTTCAGGTGCTCGGCGTAGGTCTTGTCGAACAGGTTGTCCACACCGGCGCTGAGCTTGAGCTGTTTGTTGACCTTGTAGGCGCCATTGAGCGAGAAGACTCCGAAGCCGGCGCTGTCCTGGTAATCCTTGCCGACCACGTTGCCCTGGTTCTCGGCGACGCGATGCTGCGCCGCCACCAGCCGCCACAAGGCGCCGGCGCTCCAGGCATCCTGGCTGTAGGTCAGGCCAAGGCGCGTTTCCAGTGGCGGCATCTGCGGCAGCGCCCTGCCGTCACTGCTGTTCTTGCCCCAGGCGTAGGCCAGGGTCGCGTCGGCTTTCCAATTGTCCGACAGCTTGTAACCTGCGCCGAACTCGCCGCCCATGACCCTTGCATCGATGTTCCGTGCCTGCGAGCTGCTCATGCCCATCATGCTGGTGCGGTAGTCGAACAGGATGAAGTCGCGTACCTGACCGGCATAGGCGGACGCCCAAGCATCCAGGCGCTCGCCACGGTACTGCACGCCCAGGTCGAGCTGAGTGGTCTTTTCCGGCTTGATGCCGTCGAAGGCATTGCGCGAGCCGGCAGGCCCCTGGCTGGGCGAGAACAGTTCCCAGTAGTCAGGAAAACGCTGGGCATGGCCGATACCGAGGTAGGCCGTGGCCGGCAGCGAAGCGAGGTCGTGCTCCAGGCGCACGAAGCCGCTGGGCAAGCTGTCGGCGCGGGTGTCACCGCCGGTGGCGCTGGCCTGGCGAAAATCCCGGGCCGAAGCGCGATCCAGGCGCAGGCCACTGACCAGGCGGTCTTCGCTCGTGGCGTACCAGGTCAGTTCGGCGAAGGCACCGTAGTCATGGAAATCGGCATCCTTGGTCCAGGGCTGGCCTCGGTGCGCGTCGATGCCCATGCCACCACGCTTGCGGTGCTCGTTGGTCTGCGCGTCGAGGCCGCCGATCAGCTGCAGGTCGGCCCAGCGCCAGGTGGCCTTGACACGCGCGCCCAAGGAGCGGCGATCGACATTGCTGACCATCGGCATGCCCATCATGCCGCTGCCGGAGGGGCGACGCAGGCTGTAGTTGTCCATCACATGATCAGCATAGTTGTACCAGGCTTGCGCCTCGATCTTGTCCAGCACATCGCCGAGGCCGGACTTCTCGAAGCGCAGCCCCAGGCTCTCGCGCTTGAACTGCGAACCGTCCATGCCGCGCCCGGCATAGCGTGCCTCGCCATCGCCGCGTCCGGCGGTCAGCTCCAGCAGGGTTTCGGCGTCCGGGGTCCAGCCAAGGGTGACGTCACCGTTCCACTTGTCCCAGCGCGAAGGCACATCGTCGCCACGGCCATTGCGGTAGTCATCGGCGCGCGACTGGTTGCCGACGAAACGTGCATAGGCCTGGCTGTTGCCAGCCGCGACATCGAGCAGCTTGTCCAGGCGACCGTTGGAGCCGACCAGCAGGCTGGCATCGATGCGGCTGCCGAGTTCGCCGAAGACCTCCGGCTCACGTTCGAACAGCACGGTGCCGGCCGAGCCGCCCGGTCCCCAGATGACGCTTTGCGGACCCTTGATGACGGTCAGTCGGTCATAGGTTTCCGGCGATATGTAGGACGTGGGGGCGTCCATGCGGTTGGGACAGGCGCCGAGCATCAGGCCGCCATTGGTGAGTATGTTCAGGCGCGAGCCGAACATGCCGCGCAGGACCGGGTCGCCATTGGTGCCGCCCGAGCGGATCGCCGAGAAGCCTGGGATGGTCTTGAGGTAGTCGGCACCGTCGCTGGCCGGTACCGGCTGGCGAGGGTCCTTGGGGTTGGTGGTCACCGTCAGCGGCGAGCTGGGTGGCAGCGCGGTGATCACGGTTGGGCGCAGTTCTTTGAGGTCGCTTGGGCGGTGCTGCTCTCCAGCATCGGCCGCCACGGCGGCGAGCGGGGCCAGCAGCGAGCCACAAAGCAAGGCAAGGGTCCCGCGCAGGGATGGAGCAGGCAGACAGGTGTAGCCGGACATAATCATTCCAATCGATCGGTCATGAGGGAGCCGGCCCTTGCAGGGCAGGCAGGAAGGCGCTCAGGTGCTGATCGAATGGGGTGGGGCGCGGCTGCGGGCTCCAGGGAACACGGCCTGCCTGGCATGACCCTGCAAGGTCGCGATGGCTGGGCAGGCTGGGCATGGTACGGCGTTGGTGCCGAGCGGGCTGAGGCTTTGCGGCAAGGCCGGGCAGTTGAACAGCAAACTGCAGTAACCGCACTTTTCCCACAGCACGTGCAACTGGCCATCGTGCGAGTGGCCGTGATGATCGGACGCCTCGGCATGGTGCGCGGCCGGCATGGCCATGAGCATGTCCATGCCGGCGTGATGATTCATCGGCATCGACTGGGAAACCAGCGGACCGATGAACAGCATCCACATGGCGAACAGGCTCAGCCAGCCACCACCGGAACGCTTGCGTTCAGGGCGAGCAGGGCGGGCGAAGCGACTGCGTGGCAGGCTCATGGCCAGTATCGTCCGGGACTCAGTGCGTGTGGACCTGGCCGTTCTGGCCAACAGGCGGCTGCTTCTGGACCAGGACCTGAACGGTGATGTCGCCGGCCTTTTCGAAATGCAGTGTCAACGGGAAGCGCTTGCCGTCGCCCAGCTGGCTGCGATCCGCTGGCTGCATGAGCATCACATGGTAGGCGCCGGGTGCGAAGACCAGGTCCTGGCCGGCCCGGACCGGCACGCTCGCCACCTGCTGCATCTTCAGCGTGCCGCTGGCGTCCTGCACATGGGCATGTAGCTGTGCATCGCTGCTGATCGGACTGTCGACACCGAGCAGACGGTCGTCCTGCTTGCCATTGTTGTGCACGACGAAATAGGCGGCGACATTGGGCGCGCTCGGGGGCAGTTCCAGGGACCACGGATGGGCGATGTGCAGTTCGCCCTGGGTATATTCATGAGCACTGGCAAAGGCGCTGGGCAGCAGCAGGGCGGCCAGTATGGCCCGGTACTTGAGCATGAGGGGTTCTCCAGTCGATCGAGGTTCACGGCACGTGTCGAGTGAACTCAGACCAGAGGAGACGCCCTGGGATTGAGTGCCGGCCAGAGCTGGCGCGGTGTGGGCTGGCTGGCAAGGGGTGGCGGAGCATGCACCTGCGAGTGCGAAGGCGGGCCACGCACCTGGGCTGGCTGGCTGGAAAGGGCCAGCGCTGGCGGGCCGCCGAGGCAGCACCAGCAGTGCTGCACCTGGGCATGCTCGTCATGCTGCTGACTCAGGTCGATCTTGGCCAGGGCCTGGAGATCGGCCTTGGCCTTGCCCGTCGTGCTGGAACAGAAGGCCCCCCACAGCAGCTGCTGCGTCGGGCTTTTCGGCGCGGCGCAAGATAGCGGCATGGCCAGCAGGTTGAACAGCACCGCGAGGCAGGCTATCCAGGCAATGTGCCGACGTGGGGGCATGGAGAGATCCGGTCAGGAATCAGGCGGCTATTGTAAGCCCGAGTATAGGTAAAAAGCCGAGGGTGCGGTGAACTGCCGCACCCGGGTGTTGCGTGCCGCTCGAGGGCAAGCGCGTTGGCCTCAGGCAGGCTTGCCGCGCCCCATCAGGCCGCGCACGGTTTCCTGGAGGTCGGCGGGCAGCACCACCATCTTGGCATTGTCACTGCCAGCGAGTGTTTCCATCGCGCCGATATAGCGTTCACCCAGCAGGTACATGGCTGGCGTGATTTCGCTGCCCACCGCTTCGCGTACCAGGGTGATGGCCTTGGCCGAGGCCTCGGCCAGGCTGACCTGCGCCTCGGCATCCAGCCTGGCCGCTTGCAGGCGTGCCTCGGCCTCGAGGACGGCAGCCTGCTTGGCACCTTCGGCACGGGTCACGTCGGCCTTGCGTTCGCGCTCGGCGGCGGCCTGGCGCTCCATGGCCATCTGCATGTTGGCGGAAGGCTTGATGTCCTGGATCTCTACCGAACGCACGGTGACACCCCAGTCCTCCGTCTGTTCGGACATGGCATCGCGCAGGCGGGCCTTGATCTGCTCGCGACTGGACAGCGCCTCGTCGAGATCCATGGCCCCGACGATAGCGCGCAGCGAGGTCATGGTCAGGCTGGTGACGGCGAAGGAGAAGTCCTGCACGCCGTACGAAGCCTTCTGCGGATCGACGACCTTGGCGAAGCACAGGGCGTTGGCGACGATGACCGCATTGTCGCGGGTGATGATCTCCTGCTGCTGGACATCGAGGATGATGTCCTTGGTCGGCAGGCGGTAGGCGACCACGTCCATGTACGGAATGACGATGTTCAGGCCGGGCTTGAGGGTGCTGTGGTAGCGGCCCAGGCGCTCGACGATCCATTCCTCGCCCTGGGGCACGATTCGTACCCCCTTGAAGACGGTGATCAGGACGAAGAGGGCAAGCGTGCAGACGACGATGAGACTGGTCATGGCATTGGATTCCCTGTTGTAGCGGTTTCGGCCCGGACGATCCGGGCGATGTTGCCTTCGATGGCGGCGAGCCGGACGCGCTCGCCGGGGGCGATCTCGGTGTCGGCGATGCAGACCCACTCCTCATTGCCGAGGATCGGCTTCTGGAAGCGCACCCGGCCCTTGCGGAACTGCGAAACGCCGACCGTCAGCAGGCCGACCTCACCCAGGACGTGGTCGGCGGTCCAGCGTGTATCCGGGCGCATGCGCCGGAACAGCCTGAACCATACCGCGGTGGTGATGGAGGACAGCAGTACCCAGAGCAGGACCTGCAGGTCCAGTTGCAGGCTCGGCACGGCAAGGGCGACCAGCGCGACCAGCACGGCCCCGATGCCGAACCAGAGGATGAAGAAGGTCGGCAGGGCCAGCTCGAGCACGATCAGTGCGAAGCCGAAGACCAGCCAGACCCACCATTGCATTTCCATAGGGGACTTTCCATGTGGGGGAGCGAAGTGTATGGCAGGGTAAAGGCCGATAGCCATTCAGGCGAGTCCCGATGGCTTGTAGGCACTTTCACCGCAGGCGTCGATCCGCCTGCCAGGCCGCATGCCTAAAGCCCCAGCGCGTGCGACAGCGTCTCGACCTCGAAGAATTCCCGGTCTACCTCAGGCAGCCGCGGTCGGCTGAGCACCAGCACCGGGACACCCCGTTCACGCGCGACCTCGAGCTTCGGCTCGGTCGCGCTGCTACCGCTGTTCTTGCTGACCAGCACGTCGATCCGTCGGCTTTCGAACAGCATGCGTTCATCTTCGATACGGAACGGCCCCCGTGCGCCGATCACTTCGCAGCGGGCATTGCCGGGACAAGCCTCGAGGGCACGCAGCGTCCAGAACTGGTGCGTCGGGATCTGCTCGAGGTGCTGCAGGGGTTCCCGGCCGAGGGTGAACAAAGGGCGCCGGAAGACGGCCAGGGCCTGGCTCAGTTGCGCCCAGTCCGCGACTTCGCGCCAGTCGTCGCCCGGCTGCGGCTTCCAGGCAGAGCGGCGCAGGGCCCAGCAGGGAATGCCCAGCGCTGCCGCGGCCTGGGCTGCGTTGCGGCTGATCTGTGCGGCATACGGATGAGTGGCGTCGACCAGTAGGCCGATGCCAGCCTGGCGCAGGTACGCGGCCAGGCCGTCGGCACCGCCATAGCCACCGACCCGTACCTGGCAGGCCAGGTCTTGCGGCACCCGACCGATCCCGGCCAGGCTGTAGACATGCTGGGGGCCGAGACGGCGGGCGATGGCCAGCGCTTCGGCGACGCCGCCAAGCAGCAGGATGCGCAGGCTCATCGCCCAGCCGCCTGGCCGACGACGCCCCCTTGGCGGTCGATGGCGAAGACCTCGACCCGCACTGCCGCCGGCACCACGCCACGGGCCACTTGCAGGGCCCGGGCGCAGACCGCGTCGCCGAGCCCGATGCCCGCCGCATGGGCAAGCGCCAGGGCCTGCTGGCTGGTATTGGCGTGGGTGATGGCCGCTTGCAGCGCGCTATCGCCGCCGAGCTGGGCTGCCCATTCGGCCAGTTGCGGCAGGTCGATGCTCGAGTGCCGGCTGTGCAGGTCCATGTGTCCGGCGGCCAGCTTGCTGATCTTGCCGAAACCGCCGCACAGGCTCAGGCGAGCCACGGGCACCTTGCGCAGGTGCTTGAGCACCGCGCCGACGAAGTCGCCCATTTCGATCAGGGCGATCTCCGGCAGGTCGTAGAGCCGGCGCATGGTGTCCTCGCTGGCGTTGCCCGTGCATGCGGCAATATGCTGGTAGCCGTTGGTGTGGGCCACGTCGATGCCTTGCTGGATCGAGGCGATATAGGCGGCGCAGGAGAACGGCCTGACGATGCCGCTGGTTCCGAGAATCGACAGGCCACCGATGATCCCCAGGCGCGGATTCATGGTCTTGAGCGCCAACCGTTCGCCGTCGCGAACGTTGATTGTGACTTCGAAGCCCCCCGCATGATCATGCTCGTCGGCCAGCCGCTGCAGGTGTTCGCTGATCATCCGCCGGGGCACCGGGTTGATCGCCGGCTCCCCCACCGCCAGTACCAGCCCGGGGCGCGTCACGGTGCCTACGCCTTCGCCTGCCAGGAAGCGGATGCCGGGCGTCGTGGTCAGGCGCACCTGGCTGTAGAGCAAGGCACCGTGGGTGACATCCGGATCGTCGCCAGCATCCTTCAAGGTGCCGGCCTCGGCCTGTTCGCCGGCGCGGCGGCAGAACTCCAGGCGCATCTGTACCTGCCGGCCCTTGGGCAGGGTGATACGCACGGCATCGCTGCTCAGGCCGGTGAGCAGCAGGCGCGCCGCCGCCAGGCTGGTGGCCGTCGCGCAGCTGCCGGTGGTCAGGCCGCTGCGCAGCGGCGCGGCGCGTTCCTGGGTTTCCTCACGCATCGCTTGGCTTCACCACGTCCAGCAGGGTGATCGGCAACGCCTGACGCCAGGTGTCGAAGCTGCCCAGTGGCTGGGCCTGGGCGACATGCAGGCGAGTAAGCTCGCCGCCGTGCAGCTCGCGCCAGCGGGCCAGGGTCAGTTCGCTCTGCAGGGTCACCGCATTGGCGACCAGCCGCCCGCCGGGGCGCAGCCGCTCCCAGCACAGGGGCAACACGCCTTCGCGGGTGACGCCACCACCGATGAAGATGGCATCGGGACGCTCGAGCGTCTGCAGAGCGTGTGGCGCGCTGCCCCGGACCAGATGCAGGCCAGGCACGCCGAGCTGATCGCGGTTGTGCTCGATCAGCGCCTGGCGCCCTGCGTCGGCTTCGATGGCCAGGGCCCGGCAGCTGGGGTGGGCACGCATCCATTCGATCGCGATCGAACCGCAGCCTGCGCCCACGTCCCAGAGCAGTTCGCCCGGGCGTGGCGCCAGGCGTGCCAGGGTGATGGCGCGGATGTCCCGCTTGGTCAGCTGGCCATCGTGGCGAAAGGCACTGTCGGGCAAGCCGCAAGCCAACGAGGCCAAGGCTGCGTGAGGCGTGGCCCGGCATTCGAGGGCCACCAGGTTGAGCGCCGCGACCGGTTCATCGGGCCAGTCTTCGGCGCTGGCTTGCAGGTGACGTTCGAGAGCGCCGCCCAGGTGCTCGAACACATGCATCCGGCTCGGCCCGAAGCCGCGTTCGCGCAACAGCCCGGCGATGGCGGCAGGACTGCCAGCGTCGTTGCTCAGCAGCAGCAGACGCCTGCCGTCGAACAGTTGGGCATTGAGCAGCGCCAGCGGACGGGCGACCAGCGAGACCACCGGCACATCCTGCAGCGCCCAGCCCAGCCGCGCGGCGGCCAGTGTGCAGGACGACGGCGCGGGGAACACCTGCATCTCGTCGCTGCCGACCTGGCGCGCCAGGCTGGCCCCGACCCCATGGAGCATCGGGTCCCCGCTGGCCAGCACGCATACCGGTTCGCCGCGCAGTGCCAGGACCGCAGCGAGGGAGAACGGGCTTGGCCAGGCCAGGCGTCGCGCGCTCACGCAACGCGGCAGCAAGTCCAGCTGGCGGGAGCTGCCAAAGACCTGCGAGGCGCCCAGCAACGCTCGTCGGGCCTGCTTGCCCAGGCCGCTGAAACCGTCTTCTCCGATACCCACCACCGTCAGCCAGGGTGTCATTGCATACCTCATCCACCATGTGAAAAGCGCATTGCCGGCAGGATCGCTGGGCCGGGCGCCAGGACACGGGCCACTTCCCGATTCGTCATCACGTTCGATCGCCGGCTTTTCATGCAAGCGAGCAAAGCAGGCATAATACCGTGCCTTCTACACTGAAGTGCTCTTTCACGATTGTCGGATGCCCTCCTTGAAGCCGGTCCCGCCCCCAGCTGTATCGCCTCGTCCCTCGGCCTGCCCGGGGTTGTGGCGCATCGTCGCCGCCCGTGACGGCGGGATCTGCCGCATCAAGCTGCCCGGCGGCCTGCTGCTGGCCGACCAGGCCGATGCGGTGGCCCTGGCCGCGCAGCGCTTCGCGGGCGGCCTGATCGAGGCCACCAACCGAGGCAACTTGCAGATCCGTGGCATCGGCCACGATCATCGCGGCCTGGTCGAACACCTGTTGGCTGCCGGGCTGGGGCCACGCGAGGCGGCCGGCGACGATGTGCGCAACCTCATGCTCAGCCCGCTGGCCGGTGTCGATCCGCAGATGCGCTTCGATGCCCGGCCCCTGGCTGCGCAGATTCTCGCCATGCTGGAGGGCACGCCGCGCCTGCACGCGTTGTCGGCCAAGTTCGCCGTGCAGCTCGATGGCGGCGAGGGGCTGGCGATGCTCGAGCATCCCCATGACCTCTGGCTGTCGGCGCTGGAGCTCGACCAGCAGATCTGGCTGGCGTTCGGCCTGGCCGGCTGTCCCGGTCGCGACCGGCCGGTCGGGGCGGTGCCGCTGGCCGCCGGGCTAGCGCTGGTGCGCGCGGTGCTGGAGCGCTTCCTCATGCTTGCCACGCCTGAACAGACGCGTATGCGCCAGTTGCTCGAGACCTGCACCGTCGAGACGTTCGTCGCCGGGCTGGATCTGCCGCTGCGCCGTGACGAAGGGGTACTGCGCTGGCAGCGCGGCAAGGCGTCGAGCCCTTGGCTCGGCGTGCTTCCCCAGCGCCAGGGCATGGCTCTGGGCGTGGCACCACCGCTGGGGCGCCTCGAACCGGCCATGCTGCGTGGCCTGGCGCGAATCGCGCGCGAGGTGGGAGACGGCAGCCTGCGCCTGAGTCCCTGGCAGAGCCTGGTGCTGACCAATCTCGACCCGGCCGGCCTGGCCGAGGCAGGCGAGCAGCTACGCCGGCTCGGGCTGCTCTGCGAAGCGACAGCGCCATTGGCGCGCCTGACTGCCTGCACGGGCTCGCGTGGCTGCGCCAAGGGACTGGCCGACACCAAGAACGATGCCGTGGTGCTGTCGAGCCTGCTGCGCGGCGGTGGGGCCGGCAGCGTCCATCTCAGCGGCTGCCCGCGTTCCTGCGCCGCCGCGCATGTCGCCCCGGCGACCTTGCTGGCCCGCTCGCCGGGCCGCTATGACCTGTACCTGCGCGATGCGCGCCTGTCTGGCTTCGGAGCCTTGCGCGCACGCAACCTTACCTTGAAAGAAGCAGGCGCCATGCTCGACCTGCCGACGGAGCACCTTGATGATTGACTACATCCGCGATGGTCAGGAGATCTATCGCAATTCCTTTCGCATCATTCGCGAGGAGGCCCGGCTCGAGCGGATCCCCGCCGACCTCGAGAAGCTTGCCGTGCGGGTGATCCACGCCTGCGGCATGGTCGAGGCGATCGATGGCCTGCAGTTCTCCGAGGGAGCCGGCAAGGCAGGGCGCGAGGCCTTGGCCCAGGGCGCGCCGATCCTCTGCGATGCGCACATGGTCGCCGAAGGCATCACCCGTGCCCGCTTGCCGGCGAACAATGCGGTGATCTGCACCTTGCGCGATCCGCGGGTGCCGGAGATGGCCCGCAGGGCAGGCAACACGCGCTCCGCGGTCGCCCTGGAACTGTGGCGTGAGCACCTCGAAGGCAGCGTGGTGGTGATCGGCAACGCGCCGACAGCGTTGTTCTACCTGCTCGAGATGCTCGACGCCGGGGCGCCCAGGCCGGCCTTGATCCTGGGCTTTCCAGTAGGCTTCGTCGGCGCTGCCGAGTCCAAGGCGATGCTGGCCGCCGATAGCCGCGCGGTGCCTTTCGTGATCATGCAGGGCCGCCTGGGCGGCAGCGCCATGGCGGCCGCCGCGGTCAATGCCCTGGCCACGGAGGTGGAATGATGTCGCCACGTGGACGGCTGTTCGGCCTGGGCGTCGGCCCCGGTGATCCGGAACTGATCACGGTGAAGGCCCTGCGCCTGTTGCGCGAGGCCCCGGTGGTGGCGTACTTCGTCGCCAAGGGCAAGCGCGGCAACGCCTTCGGCATCATCGAGGCGCACCTGCAGGCCGAGCAGACCCTGCTGCCGCTGGTCTACCCGGTTACCACCGAGGTCCTGCCAGCACCGTTGTCCTACGAACAGGTGATCAGCGACTTCTACGACCAGGCTGGTCTGGAGGTGGCAGCGCACCTGGATGCCGGGCGTGACGTGGCGGTGATCTGCGAGGGCGATCCGTTCTTCTATGGGTCCTACATGTACCTGCACGATCGTCTGGCGCAGCGCTATGAGGCCTGCGTGGTACCGGGTGTCTGCTCGATGCTCGGCGGTGCTTCGGTACTGGGTGCGCCGCTGGTCTATCGCAACCAGAGCCTGTCGGTGCTTTCGGGCGTGCTGGAGCATGACGAGCTCAAGCGGCGCCTGGCCGACGCCGACGCGGCAGTGGTGATGAAGCTGGGTCGCAACTTCCACAAGGTCCGCCAAGTGCTGGTCGAGCTGGGGCTGGCGCAGCGAGCGCTGTATGTCGAGCGGGCGACCATGGGCAACCAGAAGATCGTCCCGCTCGACCAGGTCGATCCACAATCGTCGCCGTATTTCTCGCTGATCATCGTACCGGGGGAAAAATGGCAGGGATGAGCATGCACAAGGCACCTGCCATCATCGTGCTGGGTCAAGGCGGGCTGGCTACGGCCCGGCGGCTCCAGGCGCTCTACCCCCAGGCTCGGGTCCACGGTCTGCAAGGCCGCGTCGAAGGCGCCGACAGCACCTACGCTTCATTCGGCGAAACCCTGCGCGCCTTGTACCGGCAGGACACGCCGATCATCGCCTTGTGCGCGGCGGGGATCGTCATTCGTAGCTTGGCCGGCCTGCTGAGCGAGAAGGGCAGCGAGCCGCCCGTGCTGGCGGTGGCCGAGGATGGCAGCGCCGTGGTGCCTTTGTTGGGCGGGCTGGGCGGGGTCAATGGCATGGCCCGACAGATCGGCGCCGAGCTCGATGTATCCGCAGCCATCACCACCAGTGGCGAGTTGCGTTTCGGCACCTGCCTGCTCAATCCGCCACAAGGCTATGTCCTGGCGGACCTGGAGCAGGGCAAGCGGTTCGTCTCCGACCTGCTGGCTGGCGAAGACGTGCGCATCGAAGGCCAGGCACCGTGGCTCGAGCAGGCGCGCCTGCCAGCCAGCGAAGCCGCCCGGCGTACCATCCGTGTCAGTCACCAGGCGCATCCGGCGAGCCGCGAGCAGCTGTTGATCCATCCGCGCACGGTGGTGGTGAGCATCGAGGCCGGCGTGCCGGAGCCGGCGCGAAGCGTGCAAGCGGCACTCGAGGCCCAGGGCATCGCCCAGGCCTCGCTGGCCTGCCTGCTGGCTGGCGAACGGCAGATGGCCGATTCGCAGCTACGGCAGGCGGCCCAGGCACTTGGCACGGCGTTACGTTTCGTTCCCGAACGGCCGTCCGTCGAGCACTGGCTGCGCCAGGCCATGCCCGCTGGCCAGTCGCTGCCAAGCGCTGTGCCAGGCCTGGGCCTGAGCGTGGCTGCGGTGCCGGTCGACCCAAGTGGCATTGGCCGCGCGCGTGGCCGGCTGGCGGTCATTGGCCTGGGGCCAGGCGCGACCGAGTTCATGGTGCCCGCGGTCAAGGCTGAACTGGCGCGTGCCCAGGACGTGCTCGGCTATGAGACCTACGTGCGCATGGCCGGGCCGTTTCGTGACGACCAGGTGCTGCATTGCACCGACAACCGCGAGGAAATGCAGCGCGCCCGGCACGCCTTCGAGTTGGCGGCGCAAGGGCGTTCGGTGGTGGTGGTGTCGTCTGGCGATCCGGGCGTGTTCGCCATGGCAGCTGCCGTCATGGAAGCCTTGCATGAGTCGGACGATCCGGCCTGGCACCGGGTCGAGCTGGAGGTGCTGCCTGGCGTTTCCGCTTCGCTGGCCACGGCCGCGCTGGCAGGGGCGCCGCTGGGGCATGACTTCTGCGTCATGTCGCTTTCGGACAATCTCAAACCCTGGTCGATCATCGAGACACGCCTGGCGCTGGCGGCCCAGGCCGACCTGGCGCTGGCCTTCTACAATCCGATCTCCCGCGCCCGGCCCTGGCAGCTGGGCAAGGCCCTGGACGTGGTGCGCCGTCATCGGGACCCAGCGACGCCGGTCGTGCTCGGCCGCGATGTCGGCCGGCCAGCCCAGGCGCTGCGGGTGGTCAGTCTGGGCGAGCTGGCGCCGGAAATGGTCGACATGCGGACCATGGTGCTGGTCGGCTCCTCGACCACCTGTGCCTTCGAGCGCGTCGGTGGTGGCAGCTGGGTATACACGCCTCGCTGGTACGGCAGCAAACCCTGAACCGAGCCGGGCCCGGCCGCCTGGCCTGGCCCGCTGGCGGGGCGCACGGATTCAAGGCCCCGCTTGGCCTCAAGGCGTGCGCAAGGCTCCCGCCTGCTGCTCGCGCTGGCGTGCCCAGTACTGAACCAATTCGCGCAGCTGCGACAATTCCACCGGTTTGGCCATGTGTCCATCCATCCCGGCCTGCTGGGCCCGCTCCTTGTGTTCCGAAAGGATATGCGCGGTCAGGGCCACGACCGGCGTGCGCGGGCGATCCTGAGTCTGTTCCCAGGTGCGCAGCTGCTGGGTCGCGGAGAAACCGTCGAGAATCGGCATCTCGCAATCCATCAGTACCAGGTCGTAGCGAGTGCGTTGCATCGCCTGCAAGGCTTCGGCCCCATTGCTGGCGGTGTCAGGCTCCAGGTTGAGCTTGCCGAGCATGCCACGGATCACCTTGGTCGAGATGCTGTTGTCCTCGGCCACCAGGATACGGAAGTCCGCCGGCAGGTCCTGCACGGGAGGGAGGGCGCCAGCAGGCACTGGCAGCAGCGGATCCTTGCTGCGCCGGGCCAGCTCCTCGGCAAGGGTGGTCTTGAGCGTGTAGCCGGCTACCGGCTTGGCCAGGATCCGCTTGATCCCGGCATTGCGGGCGATGATCTTGCTCGGCGCGTTGCTGATGCCGGTGAGCATGATCACCAGGATGTCATGGTTCAGGCTCGGGTCTTCCTTGATCCGGGTGGCCAGTTGCATGCCGGTCATGCCCGGCATGTTCTGGTCGAGCAACACCACATCGAAGTAGTCGCGCAAGTGCGCCTTG
Organism: Pseudomonas sp. Marseille-QA0332; assembly: GCF_054950175.1. Lineage (NCBI taxonomy): Bacteria > Pseudomonadati > Pseudomonadota > Gammaproteobacteria > Pseudomonadales > Pseudomonadaceae > Pseudomonas > Pseudomonas sp. Marseille-QA0332. The sequence goes on along the minus strand of NZ_CM143106.1, from coordinate 2,861,384 downwards.
GTGCGCAGCAAGGCCAGCGCCTCCTTGCCCGACGGCACGGCACTGACGCTCATGCCCCAGGCGCTGCACTGTTGGACCAGCACCTTGCGACAGGTGTCGTTGTCGTCGACGACCAGGGCGCGAGCCTCGCGCAGCGGCCCTTCCAGGTCGGCCGGCGGCTGCTCCAGCCGCTGTGGATCGAGCGGTAGGGTCAGCCACAAGGTATTGCCGGTGCCGACGCTGCTCTTGATACCGAACTCGCCCTGCATCAGGCCGATCAGCTGCTTGGCGATCACCAGGCCAAGGTGGCCGCCGAGCTTGTCGCTCGAGAGAAAGTGTCGGCTGTGCAGTTCGGTCTGCAACAGGGCGTCGCGCTCGGCATCGGCCAGCGACTCGCCGCTGTCCTGCACGGCGATGCGCAGCCGCGGCATGTCGCTGCGCTGGTCGAGGGCAACCACCAGCAGGATCTCGCCTTCGCTGGTATTCTTCATCGCGTTGTCCAGCAAGCTCGACAGCGCCTGGCGCAGTCGCGTCGGGTCGCCGCTGATGACTCTCGGCACCTGTGGCTGGGTGAAGCTGATCAGCTCGATGTTCTGCTGCTCGGCCTTGGCGCGGAAGATGCTCAGGCAATCCTCGATCAAGGCATTGAGGTCGAACTGCACATCGTCCAGTTCGATCTGGCGGGATTCGAGCTTGGCGATGTCGAGGATCTCGTTGATCAGGGTCAGCAGCTCGTTGCCCGCGCTATGGATGGTCTGCACGTAATCGCGCTGCTTGACCGACAGCGGGGTGCCCAGCAGCAGTTCGGTCATTCCCAGCACGCCATTCATCGGCGTGCGGATCTCATGGCTGATCTTGGCCAGGAACTCGGCCTTGGCGTTGATTTCCGCATCGCTGGCGGCCAGGGCCCGGTTGGCGCGGATGCGCTCTTCGCTGATCTTGCGCAGGCGTTCGCCGACCGCCAAGTTCAGCAGCAGGCCGCTGAGTACCGTCAGCCCCATCAGGATGCACAGCAGCCAGGGGGTGGACGTACGGGTGAACGCCAGCAGGGCGGGGAGCAGCACCAGGCCGCCGAGGTTGAACACCAGCAGCGCGGCGGTGAACATCCGGGCCGGTCTATAGCCGTTGTACTGCTGGTAGCCCGACACCAACAGCATGCTCAGGCTACCGGTGGCCAGCAAGGCGTAGGTCATCAGGTTCAGTGGCAAGGTGTCGACGAACAGCAGGATCAGCCCGCTGGTGCCTGCCATCAGGATCTCGGCCTGCAGCAGGCGATTGAGTCGGGTCGATCGACACGGGGCGAAGAAGTGTTGGGTGAAGTACAGCCCGGCCATTCCCGCCAGGACCAGTGTCAGGTAGGCGGCAGGCGTCTGCGCGGTATGCCACAGATGCCACCATGGGCCACTGAGATTGAGCAGGATCAGGGCGCTGAGCAGCATCAGCCCGTGGTACAGCGCCAGGGCCAGGCAGACACCGGCGCGCGAATAGAAAAAGCGGATCAGGTTGTGCGCGATCAGCATCAGCAACCCGCCGAACAGCAGGCCGAAGAGCAGCGGCTGGCGCTGGTCGGCTGCCGCCGCCGTGGCGGTTTCCAGGGAAATCGCCGGGCGCAGCTGATGTTCGGAAACCAGGCGCAGGTAGATATCCAGGACCCGGGTGCTGTTCGGCAAGGCCAGGACATGGTCGCTGCTGCGCAAGGCCGAGCTGTCGGCTTCGCTCGTGCGACCATGGTGCAGCTGCCGTACCACCCTGTCACCATCGAGCGCATACAGGTCCAGGTGGGACAGGTCGGGCGCGAAGATGCGTAACAGACGTTCCTGCTGCCCAGGTTGCATCCGATAATGCAGCCAGAGCGCCTGGTCGGGCAGCCCGGCATCGAGGTTTTCCAGGCGCAGCGGGCTGAACTGGTTGCGGTAGCGATCGGAGCGTATGTCGCTGAGCTGCAGGTTGGCCTGCTCGTCGAGCAGGACCGACCAGCCCGCGCCCTGGCTGGCTGCGGCAGGCTGCAGGCAGAGCAGGGTCAGTGCACTGAAGATCAGGACAATGGCAATCCGAAGCCGACGCACGACGAGTTCCTTTCCTTGCTCGATGCCAGGCCCATCACTATGCGCGGCGCGCCAAGGCCAAGGCAAGGCCGCCGAGGGCCTGGGCGACGAGGCGAAAGGTCGGCTGCCGGCGGCGCGCCGATCTTCCACCCGGCGGTTATCGCAGGCTCTCACCACGCTCGCGGGCAATGGCCCGATAGCCGATGTCGGTGCGATGGAAGCTGCCGTCCCAGCTGACCTGCTCGGCCAGGCGATAGGCCTGCTGCTGGGCCTGGGCCACGGTATCGCCCAAGGCCGTGGCGCACAGTACGCGACCGCCGCTGGTGACCACCTGGCCATCCTTGAGGCTAGTGCCTGCATGGAAGACCTTGCCCTCGAGCTTGGCGGCCGCTTCCAGGCCGCCGATCACGGCGCCTTTGGCGTAGTCGCCGGGATAGCCGCCAGCGGCCATTACCACGCCCAGGCTCGGGCGCGGGTTCCACTGCGCCTCGACCTTGTCCAGGGCCTGGGCGAACGCGGCTTCGACCAGCAGGACCAGGCTCGACTCGAGGCGCAGCATGACCGGCTGGGTTTCAGGGTCGCCGAAGCGGCAGTTGAACTCGATGACCTTGGGGTTGCCGGCCTTGTCGATCATCAGCCCGGCATACAGGAAGCCGGTGTAGACGTTGCCTTCCTCGGCCATGCCACGCACGGTGGGCCAGATCACCTGGTCCATGACGCGCTGGTGGACATCGGGAGTGACCACCGGTGCCGGTGAGTAGGCGCCCATGCCGCCGGTGTTCGGGCCGCTGTCGCCGTCGCCGACGCGCTTGTGGTCCTGGCTGGTGGCCATCGGCAGGACGTTGTGCCCGTCGACCATGACGATGAAGCTGGCTTCCTCGCCATCGAGGAACTCCTCGATCACCACCCGCGAGCCGGCATCGCCGAAAGCATTGCCGGCCAGCATGTCGCGCACGGCCGCCTCGGCTTCTTCCAGGCTCATGGCGACGATCACGCCCTTGCCTGCGGCCAGGCCGTCGGCCTTGATCACGATCGGTGCGCCTTTTTCCTTCAGGTAGGCCAGGGCCGGCTCGATCTCGGTGAAGTTCCGGTAGTCGGCGGTCGGGATCTGGTGACGGGCCAGGAAATCCTTGGTGAAGGCTTTCGAGCCTTCCAGCTGGGCCGCGCCCCTGGTTGGGCCGAAGCAGGCCAGGCCGCGACTGCGGAACAGGTCGACGACACCCGCGACCAGTGGCGCTTCAGGGCCGACGATGGTCATCTGGACGTTCTGCTCGGCGAAGTCGGCCAACTGCTCGAGGGCGGTCACGTCGATGGCGACGTTCTCGCACTTGGCTTCGGTGGCGGTGCCAGCGTTGCCCGGGGCGACGAAGACCTTCTCGACGCGCGGATCCTGGGCGACCTTCCAGGCCAAGGCGTGCTCGCGCCCACCACTGCCGATGATCAAGACTTTCATTGAAGACTCCTTGGCGTGGGGGCGGGGCCAAAGCTTCGAGTTGCAAGCTAAAGCCGCGTTGCCGCTCCCACTTCTTTATCGTTCAGAAATGTTGTTCGCTGCAAGCAAGCGTCATGCGCAATGCCTGCAGCTTGCAGCCGATCAGTGGCGGAAGTGACGCATGCCGGTGAACACCATCGCGATGCCGGCTTCGTCGGCCGCGGCGATCACTTCGGCGTCGCGCATCGAGCCGCCTGGCTGGATCACCGCGCTGATGCCGACCTTGGCGGCATTGTCGATGCCGTCGCGGAACGGGAAGAACGCATCCGAGGCCATGACCGCGCCCTGCACCTGCAAGCCGGCGTGCTCGGCCTTGATCGCGGCGATGCGCGCGGAGTTGACCCGGCTCATCTGGCCGGCGCCGACGCCGATGGTCTGGCGGTTCTTGGCGTACACGATGGCGTTGGACTTGACGAACTTGGCGACTTTCCAGGCGAACACCAGGTCATGGATCTCCTGCTCGGTCGGGGCGCGCCTGGTGACGATCTTCAGGTCATCGGCAGTGATCATGGCGATATCGCGGCTCTGTACCAGCAGGCCGCCGTTGACGCGCTTGAAGTCCCAGCCGGTGGCGCGCTCGGCTGGCCACTGGCCGCATTCGAGCAGACGCACGTTCTGCTTGGCGGCCACTACGTCGCGGGCAGCCTGGGAGATCTTCGGCGCGATGATCACTTCGACGAACTGGCGCTCGACGATGGCCTTGGCGGTTTCGCCATCGAGCTCGCGGTTGAAGGCGATGATGCCGCCGAAAGCCGACTCGGTATCGGTGGCGTAGGCCAGGTCATAGGCCTTGCGGATGCCACCTTCGTCTTCAGGCACGACCGCCACGCCGCAGGGGTTGGCATGCTTGACGATCACGCAGGCGGGCTTGACGAAGCTCTTGACGCATTCCAGCGCGGCGTCGGTATCGGCCACGTTGTTGAACGACAGCTCCTTGCCTTGCAGTTGCACGGCGGTGGAAATGCTGGCCTCGCCCTTGCCGGCCTCGACATAGAACGCCGCGCTCTGGTGCGGGTTCTCGCCGTAGCGCATTTCCTGGGCCTTGACGAACTGGGTGTTGAAGGTGCGCGGGAACTCACCGCGCGCTTCGGTACCCAGAGTGTCGCGGCTCTGGTCGATGGTGCCCATGTAGTTGGCGATCATGCCGTCGTAGGCGGCGGTGTGCTCGAATGCCTTGAGCATCAGGTCGAAGCGTTGGGCATAGGTCAGGCCGCCAGCCTTGAGGCCTTCGAGCACGCCGGCGTAGTCGCTGGCGTTGACCACGATGGCCACGTCCTTGTGGTTCTTGGCCGCCGAGCGGACCATGGTCGGGCCACCGATGTCGATGTTCTCGATCGCGGTAGGCAGGTCGCAGCCTGGCTTGGCGATGGTGGCTTCGAACGGGTACAGGTTGACCGCGACCAGGTCGATCGGCTTGATGCCGTGCTCGGCCATGATGGCGTCATCGAGGCCGCGACGGCCGAGAATGCCGCCGTGGATCTTCGGGTGCAGGGTCTTGACCCGGCCATCCATCATTTCGGCAAAGCCGGTGTAATCGGCCACTTCCACCGCGTCCACACCATTGTCCTTGAGCAGCTTGTAGGTACCGCCGGTGGACAGGATCTCGACGCCGAGCTGTTGCAGCTCACGGGCGAACTCGAGGATACCGGTCTTGTCGGAGACGCTGATCAGGGCGCGGCGGATCGGCAGGCGGGTAGTCTGGTCGGTCATTTCGGATTCCATAACGCGGTGGAGTCAGCAAAAAAGGCGAGCTCGTCGAGGAGTCGCCTTTTCTGGTTGGGATTGTGGCTTACAGCAGATCGTACTGTTTCAGCTTCTTGCGCAGAGTGCCTCGATTCAGCCCGAGCATCTCGCTGGCCTTGGTCTGGTTGCCCTTGACGTAGTTCATCACGCTTTCGAGCAAGGGCGCCTCCACTTCGGAAAGCACCAGGTTGTATACGTCCGTGACGGTCGCGCCTTCGAGATGGGCGAAGTAGTTGTGCAGCGCCTTCTCGACACTGCCACGAAGGGTCTGACCCTCTTCGCTCGGCGTGTTGAGGTGCTGTTTGAGGTTGACGTTGTCGCTCACGGGCGTTGTTCCACTCACTAAAGTCTCGGTCATCATCGTCATGCGGCCACCCCTTGTCCGTCCCCTGTCTCAAGGCTCTGTCGACGTTCGCGGAAGAACTGGCGAACGTTGGCGCACTGCGCTTGCGTATCTTCCAAAGCGTTGAATTGCTGGCGGAACTCCTTCCCGCCCGGTCGTGTTGCCAGGTACCAGCCCACATGCTTGCGGGCGATGCGCACGCCCATCACCTCGCCGTAGAAGGCGTGCAGCGCGGCAAGGTGTTCCAGCAGAATGCGCTCCACTTCGTCCAGGCCAGGCTCCGGCAGGCATTGACCGGTGCGCAGGTAGTGCTCGACCTCGCGAAAGATCCACGGTCGACCTTGCGCCGCGCGCCCGATCAACAGCCCGTCGGCGCCAGTCGCCTCGAGCACGGCGCGAGCCTTGTCTGGCGAAGTGATATCGCCATTGGCGAACACCGGGATCGACACGGCCTGCTTGATCGCGGCGATGGTGTCGTACTCGGCTTCGCCGGTATACAGGTCGGCGCGCGTCCGGCCATGCACCGCCAGTGCCTGTATGCCCGCCTGTTCGGCGATTTTCGCCACCGTCAGGCCATTCTTGTTCGCCCGGTCCCAGCCGGTGCGGATCTTCAGGGTCACCGGGACCTCGACCGCGTCGACCACCGCCCGCAGGATCTGCTCGACCAGTGCCTCATCTCTCAATAAAGCAGAGCCTGCCGCCTTGTTGCAGACTTTTTTCGCCGGACAGCCCATGTTGATATCGATGATCTGCGCACCGGCTTGCACGTTGGCCCGGGCGGCAGCGGCCAGCATCTGCGCGTCGCCTCCGGCGATCTGCACCGAGCGGGGCTCCGGATCATCCTCATGGATGCGTCGCAGGCGCGACTTGCGGCTGTCCCACAGGCTCAGGTCGCTGGTGACCATTTCCGACACCACCATGCCCGCGCCAAGGCGCTGGCAAAGCGTACGGAAAGGCTGGTCCGTGACCCCGGCCATGGGCGCGAGGATCAGGTTGTTGCGTAGTGTATAAGGGCCGATGCGTACCGCCGACATAGGTGTTCCCTGTTGTGGGGCCGAATCATTGGAGTTCGAAAAAGGGTTGGCATGATACCCGCTCTCGATGACTGGATAAAGATGGGGCTGGATAAAAACTGAACAGCGGTAGGTCGTGAACGGCAACCCGCAAGCGGCAAGCAGTTGCGTAGCGATATCGCTGGAGCGCAAGCGTTCCTGCTTGGCAGGAAAGTGACAGGCGTCAGGGCGCTCGCTTGTGGCTTGTGTTCCCTACTCCGGGGAGCGGAAGCTCAGGCTGTAGTTCACGGCCTTGGGGCCGGGGTCGAGGATGTCCAGGGCGATGTGGATCGGCGTCTGGCTCGGCATGTCCCCGCGTCCGGCCAGCTCGCCGCTGAGGTACTCGCTGGGCTTGAAGCGGCGACTGGCGATCAGCTGGCCGTTGAGATCGGCGAAGCGCAGCTCGAGCAGGGGGAACGGCTGGGGGAACGAGGCGCGGTTGTAGATGATCGCATCGACGATCAGCGCGCCTTTGAAGTCGGGGTGGCTACGAACCACCAGATTGCTGCTTCGGATGCGCGAGATATCGACCCGGGTCGGTACCTCGCAGCCCAGACTCGGGCAGAGGCTCTGGAACCAGGGGCGGTACTGGTCCTGGCGCGCCAGCTCGTCGAAGTGATACCAGACGTACTGCAGCAGCAACGTGGCGGTCGCCAGCAGGACCAGCAGGCCCCACAGCAGGCGCTTGCGCCAGTTGGGCGCGGGCTTTTGCCAATCGAGTTGCAGCGGGTCGTCGACCACGCCGATCAGCGGCTCCTTGCGCGGCCTGGCGGCGGGCGCGCCTAGCCCCGGCTCGATCCGGTCGTGCCCGATCTGCTCCGGTCGGTCGAGTGGCGCGTGCTGGTCCGGCATGGCCGTGGCCATGGAGTCACTGGACGAGGAACGGCTGGCATGTTCGTCGAGCGCCATGTCGAGGCTCAGGGTCGGCTCGGTCCGTTCGGCCGGCGGCAGGTGTGGCGCATCGGGGCTGGCCGGATCGGCGAACAACAGCGAAGGCGGTTGCACCTCGCTGTCTTCGATGGCCGTGCCGAACGGGCGTCCATCGTGATCATCCGTGGTATCGTCGCGCCGGGCATGCAGGCTGGCGTGGTTAGGGTGACTGTCTCCCGGCGCGGGGACGCCGCGTCGCTCGAGGCGCGCCAGCTCCTGGTCGAGATCCACTTCGTCCAGCGGGTTGCCCGCCATTGCCCAGTCCTCCGCACTCGCAGCAGGCGCATTGCCAGCTGACATCGGTGCCGCGGATACCATCGTCGCCGGCACGCCAGCCTGCTCCCCGAGCGATGGCCCGTCGACTCGCTCGGTCGGGCGGGTTGCAGGCGTCGTGTCCGGTTGCGCCCCGGCGGTTTCTTCCGCAGATGGCTGGCCGGTTTCGGCGCGGTGCCGCTCCAGCAGCTGCCGGGCGGCATTGAATACCTGCAGGCAGGAACCGCAGCGCACCACGCCCCGAGCCAGACTCAACTGGTGATGGGTGACGCGGAAGCGGGTCTGGCAATGTGGGCACTGGGTGACGAAACTGTCGCTCATGCGCTGGGTCCGTGGGGGCTGCTGGGGTTTATGCCTGGGCTGCCGGGCGGCGGCGACCGCTGATGCGCACCCAGCCGTCGCGCTCGGCGATCGGATCCAGTTCGAAGTCCGCGGCGTAGGCAGCTGCCACTTCGGCGCCCTGTTCGGCGAGGATGCCCGACAGGGCCAGCAAGCCGCCCGGGCGGACCAGGCCCGACAGTTGTGCCGCCAGGGACACCAATGGCCCGGCGAGAATGTTGGCGACCAGCACGTCGGCCTGCATCGGCGGCATCTGCTCGGGCAGGTACAGCGCCAGGCGCTCTGCGGCCAGACCATTGCGCCCGGCATTGTCGCGTGAGGCTTCGAGGGCCTGGACGTCGATGTCGGTACCTACCGCCTCACGTGCGCCAAGCAGCAGGGCGGCAATGGCGAGGATTCCCGAGCCGCAGCCGAAATCCAGCACTTGGGTACCTTCGAGCTGCTGGCCGTCGAGCCACTCCAGGCACAGGGCCGTGGTCGGATGGGTGCCGGTGCCGAACGCCAGTCCCGGGTCGAGCAGCAGGTTGACCGCCTGGGCATCCGGTGCCTGGTGCCAGCTCGGCACGATCCACAGACGCTGGCCGAAGCGCATGGGCTGGAAGTTGTCCATCCAGCTGCGCTCCCAGTCCTGGTCCTCGATCAATTCGGCCTGGTGCTCGGGCAGCTCGGCATCGGTAAGCAGACGCAGATGGGCGAAGATCGCCTCGGCCTGGGCATCGGCCTCGAACAGCGCGAGCAGGTGGGTATGGCTCCACAGCGGCGTGGTATTGAGGTCCGGTTCGAAAATCGGCTGGTCTTCGGCATCCATGAAGGTCACCGAGACAGCGCCCACTTCGAGCAGGGCATCTTCGTAGGTTTCGGCTTGTTCCGGGCTGATGGCCAGGCGTACTTGCAGCCAGGGCATGGCGGGTACCTATGATAAATCGACAGGGGCAGCCCGAGGCTGCCGGAGGGTGGCAGTTTACTTGAGTGCGCGAGGTTTGTGCAGGACGCTTGGCGGGACAGGCCGCTGCGCCGCGATCGGGCCCGCAGGGGCCGTAAACCAGGCCACGCCATGGAACTGCCAGGTCACGATACCGAACCTACGGTCTCCGCGGGTCCGGTCGCGGCACCAGGGCCGCACAACCTGCACCACCTGGAAACAGGCTCCATGAAAAACCCCGACACGAGGTCGGGGTTCTCTGTTTCACGCCAGGATCACTCCTGGTTGGCCAGCTTGTGCTCGAGGTAGTGAATGTTGACACCGCCCTTGCAGAAACCATCATCGCGCACCAGTTCGCGGTGCAGCGGGATGTTGGTCTTGATCCCGTCGACGACGATCTCGTCCAGGGCATTGCGCATGCGCGCCATGGCCTCGTCGCGATCCTTGCCATAGGTGATCAGCTTGCCGATCAGCGAGTCGTAGTTCGGCGGAACCGCATAACCGCTGTACAGGTGCGAGTCGACGCGCACGCCATTGCCGCCAGGGGCATGGAAATGCTTCACGGTACCTGGACTCGGGATGAACTTCTTCGGGTCTTCGGCGTTGATCCGGCATTCCAGGGAATGGCCGCGGATCACCACGTCCTCCTGGCGGAACGACAGCTTGTTGCCCGCGGCGATGCTCAGCATCTCCTTGACGATGTCGATGCCGGTGACCATTTCGGAAACCGGGTGCTCCACCTGCACGCGGGTGTTCATCTCGATGAAGTAGAAGCTGCCATTCTCGTACAGGAACTCGAAGGTGCCGGCACCGCGGTAGCCGATTTCGATACAGGCCTGAACGCAGCGAGCGAAGACTTCCTGGCGGGCCTTCTCGTCGATCCCCGGTGCCGGGGCTTCCTCCAGGACCTTCTGGTGACGACGCTGCAGCGAGCAGTCACGGTCGCCCAGATGCACGGCATTGCCCTGGCCATCGGACAGGACCTGGACCTCCACGTGGCGTGGGTTGGTCAGGAACTTCTCCAGATAGACCATCGGATTGCCGAAGGCAGCGCCAGCTTCGTTACGGGTCAGCTTGGCCGAGGCGATCAGGTCTTCTTCCTTGTGCACCACGCGCATGCCGCGACCACCGCCGCCGCCGGCGGCCTTGATGATCACCGGATAGCCGACTTCGCGGGCGATCGCCAGCGCGGTCGCTTCGTCTTCCGGCAGCGGGCCGTCCGAGCCTGGCACGGTCGGTACGCCGGCCTTGATCATCGCTTCCTTGGCCGAGACCTTGTCGCCCATCAGGCGAATGGTGTCGGCCTTGGGCCCGATGAAGGCGAAACCGGATTTCTCGACCTGCTCGGCGAAATCGGCGTTCTCGGCAAGGAAGCCATAACCTGGGTGGATGGCGGTGGCGCCGGTCACTTCGGCAGCGGCGATGATCGCTGGAATGTGCAGGTAGGAATCCTTGGAGGCCGCGGGTCCGATGCACACCGCCTCGTCAGCCAGGCCCAGGTGCATCAGTTCACGGTCAGCCGTGGAGTGTACGGCGACGGTCTTGATCCCCAGTTCCTTGCAGGCACGCAGGATACGCAGGGCAATTTCGCCACGGTTGGCAATCAGAACTTTTTCCAGCATCGCAGGCTCTCCGCAGTTCAAACGATGGTGAACAGCGGCTGGTCGAACTCAACCGGCTGACCGTCTTCCACCAGGATCGCGTCGATGACGCCACCGATATCGGCTTCGATGTGGTTCATCATCTTCATGGCTTCGACGATGCACAGCGTGTCGCCCTTCTTCACCGTCTGGCCGACTTCGGCGAAGTTGGACGAGGTCGGCGACGGCTTGCGGTAGAAGGTGCCGACCATCGGCGAGCGGATCACCGTGCCTTTGAGCACCGGGGCTGCGGCTTCGGCGGCTGGCGCGGCGGCTGCAGGGGCAGAGGCCGGGGCTGCGGTCGGAGCGGGCGCGGCCACCGGGGCGGCGAAGTACTGCTGGCCGACCGGGGACTTGCTGTGGCGGCTGATACGAACCGACTCTTCGCCTTCCTTGATCTCCAGCTCGTCGATGCCAGACTCTTCCAGCAGTTCGATCAGTTTCTTGACTTTACGGATATCCATTAAGCATCAACTCCCAAGGTTCGGTCAGGGATGTAATTTGAAAACGTGTCGAGGACGTTTCTGTAAAACCCGTGCCCATCGGGCCGGGCCTTGTCATCAGGGCTGTGCGTGTGCAGCCAGGTATTCCAGCGCGGACTCCAGGGCCAACCGGTAGCCAGTGGCGCCAAGGCCGCAGATCACTCCCACGGCGACGTCGGAGAAGTAGGAGTGATGACGGAAAGGTTCGCGTTTGTGCACGTTGGAAAGGTGCACTTCGATGAATGGGATGCTCACCGCCAGCAATGCGTCACGTAATGCGACGCTGGTATGGGTGAAGGCGGCCGGGTTGATCAGGATGAAGTCCACGCCTTCGTTGCGCGCCGCGTGGATGCGGTCGATCAGTTCATACTCGGCATTGCTTTGCAGGTACTGCAGGTGATGGCCGCCAGCGCGGGCACGCTGTTCCAGATCCTGGTTGATCTGCGACAGGGTCACGGCGCCATACAGGCCTGGCTCGCGAGTACCGAGCAGGTTGAGGTTCGGGCCGTGCAGCACCAGTAGGGTCGCCATCTGCGGTTTCCTTGTTGTTCGGCAAGTCGATATAGCGCGGCGACTATGCCGCAAGCGATGGCAAGTGTCCAGTTCCCTGCAATAGCCGGCACGATGCCCGAGATTCGCGCAAAGTATGTGACCAAAAGCGGTTCTTTGGTCACTCTTGCCGGAAACTTCCCGCCAGTTGGGAAGTTAAAGCCCCAGGTCCTGGCGCATGCGTGACAGATGGCGGGCGAATTCTTCGACAGTGGTTTCGCCGACTACCCGATCGGCGGTCATTTCGCTGCCGTTCGCGGCAAAGAACAGCAAGGCGGGTGGGCCGAACAGCTGGTAGCGGTCGAGCAGGGCACGCTGGGCGGCGTTGCTTTCGGTGATGTCGAAGCGCAGGCGCACGAAGCCATCGAGCTGCTTGTGTATCGAGGCGGCCCCGAGCACTTCGCGCTCGATCACCTTGCAACTGATGCACCAGTCGGCATACCAGTCGAGCACGACCGGTTGCCCGTCCGCCTTGGCCTGGGCCAGTGCCGCATCCAGTTCGGCTGGCGTGGTGAGGGTGCGCCAGGCATCGACCTGCGCCGGCTGCGCTGCAGTGCCGGAGCTACCGACCGGCGTGCCCAGCGGACGCAGCGGATCTCCTTGGCCGCTCAGGGCGCCGTGCCAGCAGGCAAAGGCATAGCACAGCAGCAGCAGGCCCAGCAGTTGCGCCAGACGCTGGCCCGGTGTCTTGTGCGTGAACTCGAGCGTGCCGAGGAACAGAGCCACGCCGGCGGCCAGCAGCCCGACCAGCAGGAGTGTCAGCGGCGCCGGCAGGACACGGGCGAGCAGACCGATCGCCAGGCCTAGCAGCAGCACGCCGATGGCGTTCTTCACCGTCACCAGCCATGCACCGCTCCTGGGCAGCCAGGCGGCGCCGCCGGTAGCCATCAGCAGCAAGGGCGCGCCCATGCCCAGGCCCAGGGCGAACAGCTTCAAGGCGCCGCCGAAGGCATCGCCGCTGGCGCTGATGTACAGCAACGCGCCAGCCAAAGGCGCCGATACGCAGGGCGACACCAGCAGGCTGGACAGCACTCCAAGCACGGCCGCCCCGAGCAGCGAGCCGCCCTTGGTCCGGCTGGCGGCCTTGTCCAGGCGGCTGCTCAGGGCCTGGGGCAGCTTGAGTTCGAACAGGCCGAACATGGCCAGGGCGAACAGCACGAAGAACAGCGCGAAGGGTATCAGGACCCAAGGCGATTGCAGGCGCGCCTGCAGATTGAGCCCCGCGCCGAACAGGCCCATCAGCGCCCCGAGCACGGCGAAGCAGGCCGCCATCGGCAACACGTAGGCCAGCGACAGGCTCAGGCCGCGCAGGCCACCTACCTGGCCACGCAATACCACGCCGGAAAGGATCGGCAGCATCGGCAGCACGCACGGGGTGAAGGTCAGCCCGACGCCCGCCAGGAAGAACAGCAGCAGTGAGCGCCAGCTCCAGCCTTCCGGGGCGACGGCAGGTATCGACGCGGCGGGGGCCCCGGCGGCGCCAGGGATTTCCAGGCGTTCGGTTTGCGGCGGATAGCACAAGCCCTTGTCGGCGCAGCCCTGGTAGGTGACCTGCAAGGTGACGGGCCGCTGCCCGGAGGCTTGGCGAGGCAGTTCGATGTCGACGATGCCGTGGTACACCTCGACGTCGCCGAAGAACTCGTCGTGCTTGGCCTCGCCAGGCGGGATGCGAGCCTGGCCCAGGCCTGCGTCGGTCGGCTCGGTACGGAACTGGAAGCGATGGCGATACAGGTAATAGCCTTCCGCCGCGACGAAGCGCAAGGTGACGGTTTGCCGGTCGACGTGCTCCAGACTGAGCTTGAAAGCCTGGCGCACCGGAAGGAAGTCCGCGCTGGCATCCAGCGAGGCGGCGCCTAGGGAAGCGCTGGGTCGGTTGTCGAGCAGGCTGCTGGCGAAGGACGGGCTGGCCAGCAGCATGAACAGCAGCAAAAACAGGCGGCGCATGGCGGTCTCGCTAGGTAAAACGTGCGCGCATGATAACGGACTCTGCTCGGCTTGGGGCGGTGACGCAGCGATCAGCGCCTGGCGGGACGTCAGACGCGGAACGCGCGCACCGCCGTGTTCAACGCGTCGCCGAGCCTTAGCAGCTGTTCGCCTTGCTCGCGGCCCTCGCCGACGCGTTGCAGATTGTCTTCGCCCAGCGCATGGATACGCTCGCTATGGCTGCGGATGTCGCCGACCGCGCCGGTCTGCTGCGCGGTCGCGTCGGCGATGCGGGTCGCGGTAACGGCGATGGTGCCGATGGCGCTGACGATGGTGGCCAGCGCGCCATCGGCGGCCTGCGCCTGGCCTACGGTGGTTTCGGCATGCTCGAGCTGATGGCGCATGCCTTCGAGCGAGTCGCGGGCCGCCAGCTGCAAACGGTCGATCAACGCCTGGATCTCGCCGGTGGCGCCGGTGGTGCGTTGCGCCAGGGAGCGTACCTCGTCGGCCACCACGGCGAAGCCGCGACCCATTTCGCCGGCGCGGGCCGCCTCGATGGCGGCATTGAGCGCCAGCAGGTTGGTCTGTTCGGCGATCGAGCGGATCACCGTCAGCACACCGCCAATGGTCGCCGATTCCTCGGCCAGTTGCTCGATGGCCTGGGCATTGCCCTGGACCTCCTCGACCAGCGTGCGCAGCCCGGACAGACTCTGGCCAATCACCGCCTGGCCATGCTCGACGGCGCGGTCGGCGTCATGGCTGGCCAGCGCGGCGGACCTGGCATCGCTGGCCACCTGCTGGATGGTGGTTTCCAGCGCGCCAAGGGCATCGCGGATCAGCGCGGTGTCGCCGGCCTGGCGTTCGGTGCCATCGTGCAGCGCACTGCTCATGCCAGCCAGCGCCTGGCTGCTGCCGACCACTTGCTCGGCGTTGTGGCGCAGGGCGTCGACCAGCTCGACCAGATATTGGCGCAGGCGATTGAGCGATTCCTGGATATCGTGCAGCTCCCGGTTGCTCCGGCCCAGCGCGATGGGCTGGGCGAAATCCCCCTCGGCCCAGCGCGAGAGCGCCGGCGCCAGGTTGGTGAGCACGCGCGCCAGACGCCGCTGAAGACCATCGATGAGTACTGCGATCAGCAGGATCAGGCCGATCATCAGGCCCTGCATGACCCGCACTTCACGCTGGATCAGGGCATGTCGGGCGCGCACCTCCGGCTCCAGCGCGGCGATCGCCTGGCGAACCGACGCCAGCCGCTGCGCCGTGCTGCTGGCCAGCATGGCGCGTCGTTCGATCTGTTCGCGGGTGCGACGCAATTCCCCCGGATAACGACTGAGCAGGCCCTGCAGCTCGCGCTTGAGCGCCACCGCGGCATCTTCGCGCTGCTCGCTGGCCTCGCTCTGCAAGCCCATCATCGCCGCGAAATCGTCGGCGCCCGATTCGCGGGCACGGGTCACGCCGAGCAGCGGCAACTGCTCGATGAGTTCGGCCTGGGTGCGGATCGACTGCAATTCGCGCAGGACCTCATCGGTCAGTTCCGCGCGGCCGCTGCCGACCAGCTTGGCACGCGCCAGCGACAAGCGACCCAGGTGCAGAGTGGCTTCGAGCAGTGGCGACAGGTAGGCGCTGGCGTGCTCGCTGGCACTGTCCCTGGCATACACGGTGAGCTGCTCGAGGCTGGCGCCCAGTTCACGCTCGGCCTGCAACAGCAGGGCCTGGGGATCGCCGGCCAGCTTGCCGGCGCCAAGCAGTTCGTCGCCGGTGAAGGCCTGCAAGCCTTCGAGGCTCGGCCGCAGCCTGGTCGCCAATGCCGACGGCCATTCGGCCAGCGCCGCCTGCAATTGCTCGATGGCCTGCAGCGCCTGGGCATGACGAACCGCGTCGCCACTGGCCAGGTAGGCTTCGATGTTACGGGCCGCCTGGTTCTGGAAGCGCTGGGAAAGGTCTAGGTAGCGCTCCACCAATTGGTAGGGGCGCTCCAGGGCGCGCTGCGACCACCACAAGGTGGCCCCCAGAGCGAGGCAGACGGTGAGCAGTAGCAAGGTGTTGAAATTGGTGAGCCACTTCAGGCGCATAGCCGCAGACTTCCAGCGGGATCAGGTTAGGCTGCCGACCGTATTGCGTTTTCGTGACGCGATGATGACGAAGCCAGCCCATCGGGGAAAAATGTGGCTTTTTGCCTTTATGCTCGAGGTGGCTGGCAAGCAGCGCTGCGGCGGTTCCAGAACGACCCTGGCAATGCTCGGGGCGACGGTTTGCAGCCTCTGCGCGCGCGCCGATCTGGCACGCCCGCACAGGCCTTCGCCGGCTCGGGCGGCCTGTCTAGCTGGGGCGCGACGGCGACTGGCCAGGCTGGTCGCTTATCTTCCTGGCCTCGCTTGTTTTATAGTGCAGCGACCCGTGCTTGCCGCGGCACCCTGACCCGTGCCTGCGGTCCAAGCCCTGAACCGTCGTGACTGATAAGGACAATCCCATGCTGGACTGGAAAAACCGTACAGGCGAAGCCGAGCCCCGCGAGCGGGTCGATTCGCGGGGCGCCGCTACCCGTAGCTACCTCGGCGGCTTGTGGAGCAAGGCGCTGGGCATCGTGATCGGCCTCTACCTGCTGGTGTGCATTGGCCTGAGCTGGTACTGGAGCCAGGAGCCGGACCTGTTCCCGGTGCAGCAGGGTGCCCAGGCGGCCGCCGAGCGCAACGGGCAGAAGATGGTGGTCGGCTATACCACCATCGAGACCTTGAAAAGCGTCGCCACCACCTTGCTGGACAAGCCCGGCGGCTATATCTCCAACGACCGTTTCCCGCCGGGACTGTGGATGGACAACATGCCGAGCTGGGAGTACGGGGTGCTGGTCCAGGTTCGCGACCTGGCGCGTGCGCTGCGCAAGGACTTCGCCCGTTCCCAGTCGCAGTCGACCGAGGACGCGGACCTGGCGCGCGCCGAGCCGCGCTTCAACTTCGACCAGAAGAGCTGGATCCTGCCGTCGAGCGAATCGGAATACCAGGAAGGTATCCGTTCCTTGAGCCGCTACCAGGCGCGCCTGGCCGCTGGCGACCAGGGGGCCATCTTCTATACCCGCGCCGACAACCTCAACAACTGGCTGGGCGATGTCGCCACGCGCCTGGGCTCGCTGTCTCAGCGCCTGTCGGCCAGCGTCGGCCGGGTCAAGCTCAACAGCAACCTGAAGACCGAGACCGTGGTCGCCGGCCAGGCGCCGCAGGTGGATGAGGAAGTGGTGGAGACACCTTGGCTGCAGATCGACAATGTCTTCTACGAAGCGCGTGGCCAGGCCTGGGCACTGTCGCACCTGCTGCGTGCCATCGAGGTCGATTTCGCCGACGTGCTGGCCAAGAAGAACGCGACGGTCAGCGTGCGCCAGATCATTCGTGAGCTGGAAGCCTCGCAGGAAGCCTTGTGGAGCCCGATGGTGCTCAATGGCAGCGGCTTCGGCATGTGGGCCAACCATTCGCTGGTCATGGCCAACTACATTTCGCGGGCCAACGCCGCCGTCATCGACCTGCGCCAGCTGCTGTCGCAAGGCTGATGAGACTCGACTCCCGGGAACTGGCCCACCGCGCAGCCTCGGACGCCGAGCGGGTGGCCTGGGTCGACGAGCATGACCAGCTGCTCGGTGCGCTGCCACGCGCCGAGCTGCGCGAACGGGGCCTGGTCGGCCGCTGCACCTTCATCCTGCTGTTCAACGCAGCAGGGGAGCTGTGCGTGCATCGGCGCACCTTGAGCAAGGCCCTGTATCCTGGCTACTGGGACGTGGCTGCCGGCGGCATGGTCGCGGCGACGGAAGACTACGACCAGTGCGCGACACGCGAGCTGTCCGAGGAACTGGGTGTCGAGGGCGTCGAGTTGCGCTTTCACGAGACCTTCTTCTTCGACCAGCCCGGCAACCGGCTCTGGGCGGCGGTGTACTCGGCGACCTGGGACGGTCCGCTGCGGCTGCAGCCCGAAGAGGTCAGCCAGGCGTGTTTCATCGGCCTGTCCCAGGTCATGGCTGTCAGCCAGCACCAGCCATACTGTCCTGATTCCCTGGTGGCCTTGCAGCGTTTCCTGGCCAGCCGGGCCTGAGGTCGCGATTGTTTCCGGAAATGGCGCATTTCGCTACTTAGCAATGCCGGGGAATCTCGTTAAACTGCCCGGCCTTTTCGGGCGATCGCAACACCTGCGGTCGTAGCGCCGCCCCTGCCAGAGTGGGGCCTCGCGGTCGGTCCTGGCTCAGGTGCCGACCAGTTTTTGTCCTCAGCCAGAGGAACAAAAGTGGCCAAGAAAGCCTCATCCTTCGCCGCCCTGGGCGGCCTCGTGTATTCCACCGACGCCGGTCGGCACTGTCCCGACTGCAGCAAGCCGGTCGATGCCTGCAACTGCGGGCAGGCGCTCATCCCCGAGGGCGATGGCATTGCCCGGGTCCGCCGCGAGACCAAGGGGCGTGGTGGCAAGACCGTCACCTCGATCAGTGGCGTACCGTTGCCCGCCGACCAGCTCAAGGAACTGGCCAGCGTGCTCAAGCGCCGTTGCGGTACCGGTGGCGCCTTGAAGGACGGCGTCATCGAGATTCAGGGCGACCATGTCGAGCTGCTGATCGCCGAACTCGTCAAGCAAGGTTTCAAGGCCAGGAAGTCCGGCGGCTGAACCTTGCCCGCGCCTTCTGGCCGACGCTTCTAAACTCGCTTCCGTGGTCGGGGTCTACCCCTGGCATGGGAACCGTCAATTCTTCAGTTCTTGCACCGTGCGCGCCTGCTGGCGTGGCGGTGTTTCCGACTTCATGAAAGGGGACTTGAATGTCCGTACGACGCACACGCAAAGACGATGGCAGCCAGTGGACGGTCGGTGACAGCCGCAGTGTCTACGGGATCCGTCACTGGGGCGCCGGTTATTTCGCGATCAACGAGGCCGGGCGTGTCGAAGTACGCCCCAATGGGCCTGACAGCGCCCCGATCGACCTCTACGAACAGGTCGACGAGCTACGCAAGAGTGGCCTGTCCCTGCCGTTGCTGGTGCGCTTCCCCGACATCCTGCAGGATCGGGTGCGCCAGCTGACCGGCGCGTTCGACGCCAACATCGCGCGCCTGGAGTACCAGAGTCGATACACCGCGCTGTATCCGATCAAGGTCAACCAGCAGGAAGCCGTGGTCGAGAACATCATCGCCACCCAGAATGTCTCGATCGGCCTGGAAGCCGGTTCCAAACCCGAACTGCTCGCCGTGTTGGCGCTGGCGCCCAAGGGCGGCACCATCGTCTGCAACGGCTACAAGGATCGTGAGTTCATCCGTCTGGCGCTGATGGGGCAGAAGCTCGGGCACAACGTGTTCATCGTCATCGAGAAGGAGTCCGAGGTCGCCCTGGTGATCGAGGAGGCGACCGAACTCAAGGTCAAGCCGCAGGTGGGCCTGCGCGTGCGCCTGTCCTCCCTGGCGTCGAGCAAGTGGGCCGACACGGGCGGGGAAAAGTCCAAGTTCGGCCTGTCGGCCGCGCAGCTGCTGTCGGTGGTGCAGCGGTTCCGCGAGGCCGGGCTGGACAACGGCGTGCGCCTGCTGCATTTCCACATGGGCTCGCAGATCGCCAACCTGGCTGACTACCAGCACGGTTTCAAGGAGGCCATCCGCTATTACGGCGAGCTGCGTGCGCTGGGCCTGCCGGTCGACCATATCGACGTCGGTGGCGGCCTGGGCGTGGACTATGACGGTACCCACTCGCGCAATGCCAGTTCGATCAACTACGACATCGACGAGTACGCTGCCGTAGTGGTGGGCATGCTCAAGGAATTCTGCGACGCCCAGGGGCTGCCGCATCCGCACATCTTCTCCGAAAGCGGCCGCGCCCTGACCGCGCACCATGCCATGCTGGTGGTGCAGGTCACCGACGTCGAGCGGCACAATGACCAGGTGCCGACCATCGAGAACAAGCAAAGTCTGCCGGAAACCGTGCAATGGCTGGTCGACCTGCTCGGGCCGACCGACATCGAGATGGTCACCGAGACCTACTGGCGCGCCACCCACTACATCAGCGACGTGGCCGCGCAATATGCCGACGGCAAGGTCAGCCTGGCGGAAAAGGCCCTGGCCGAACAGTGCTACTTCGCCGTCTGCCGGCGCCTGTACAATTCGCTCAAGGCGCGCCAGCGCTCGCATCGCCAGGTGCTCGACGAGCTCAACGACAAGCTGGCCGACAAGTACATCTGCAATTTCTCGGTGTTCCAGAGCCTGCCCGATACCTGGGCGATCGGCCAGGTGCTGCCGATCCTGCCGCTGCATCGCCTGGACGAGGAACCGATGCGTCGGGCGGTGCTGCAGGACCTGACCTGCGACTCCGACGGCAAGATCAACCAGTACGTCGACGAGCAGAGCATCGAGACCAGCCTGCCGGTGCATGCCGTGCGCGAAGGCGAGGACTACCTGCTGGGCATCTTCCTGGTGGGCGCCTACCAGGAAATTCTCGGTGACATGCATAACCTGTTTGGCGACACCGACTCGGTGAACATCTACCAGAACGCCGATGGCAGCGTGTATCACGCCGGTATCGAGACGCACGACACCATCGAGGACATGCTGCGCTACGTGCATCTGTCGCCGGAAGAGCTGATGACCCACTACCGCGACAAGGTCGCCAGCGCCAGCATCAGCGCACGGGAGCGGACCCAGTACCTGGACGCGCTGCGGCTGGGCCTGACCCGCTCCTCCTACCTCTCTTCCTGAGGCCGGGGCCTGCCTGGCCATGCCTTGTGGCGGCCGGGCAGGCCCTCGAGTCACTGTCCGGGGTGACGGACTGGCGCGCCTGCCATCCAGCCATCGGCTCGCTGCAGGCGCCAGCCTGTCCAGCCGAGCGTTACCGCGCGCAAGGCCATGAAGCCCAGGAAGGCCAGCCATAGGCCATGATTGCCCAGCCCCGACAGGCTCCACGCCAGCGGTAGCGCGAGGAGCACGCTGAACAGCATGGCGTTGCGCATCTCGCGCGCCCGGGTAGCACCGATGAACAGCCCGTCCAGCAGATAGCTCCATACCGCCACCAGTGGCAGCAAGGCCAGGTAGGGCAGGGCCGGATAGGCAGCGGCGCGAACTTCGGCGATGTCGGTCTGCAGGTCGATGAACAGGTGGCCGGCGACAAGGAACAGCAGGGCGAAGCCTGTGCTCACGATCAGTGACCAGCTACCGGAAATCACCAGCGAACGACGCAGTATCTGGCGATCGCCAGCGCCGATCGCGTGGCCGCATAGCGCCTCGACGGCGTGGGCCAGGCCGTCCAGGGCATAGGCCGTGAGCATCAGGCCATTGAGCAGCAGGGCATTGGCCGCCACCGTCGCTTCTCCTAGCCGCGCACCTTGCAGGGCCACCAGCAGGAACACCAGTTGCAAGGCCAGGCTGCGCAGGAAGATGTCGCGGTTCACGCCAAGCAAGGGACGCCAGGCCGACCAGCGCCCGAGGGCAGCCCAGGCCATGCGCCCGGGATAGGCTCGCAGTGCCGGGCGGGTCAATGCCAGGCCGAGCAGGGCGGCGCTCCATTCGGCGATCACCGAGGCCCGTGCCGAGCCGAGCACGCCCCAGTCCAGGCCGAGCACGAACCACAGGTTGAGCACGACGTTCGACAGGTTGGCGACCAGCAGGATGACCAGCGGTGCACGGGCGTTCTGCATGCCAAGGAACCAGCCGACCAGCGCGTAGCTGGCCAGCGCGGCCGGCAGGCCGAGCAGACGGGTCTGGAAAAACGTTTCGGTGGCCTGATGCAGCGCCAGGCTCGGCTGCATCAGGTGCAGGGCCAGCCGGCTGAAGGGCGCGGCCAGTATCGCGATCACACTCGCGAAGAACAAAGCCAGCAGCAAGCCCTGGACCAGCACCTGGCGAAGTGCGGCGCCATCGGCGCGCCCGGCGGCCTGGGCGGCGAAGCCTGTGGAACCCATGCGCAGGAAACCCATCAGGCCGACGATGAAGGTGAACAAGGTGGCGCCGACGGCCACCGCGCCCAGTTGGTGGGCATGCGGCAGATGCCCGATGACGGTGCTGTCCACCAGCGCGACCAGCGGCACGGAAACATTCGAGAGAATCATTGGCGCGGCCAGCCCCCAGACCTTGCGGTGGGTGGCGCGGTCACGCCAGTC
Organism: Pseudomonas sp. Marseille-QA0332; assembly: GCF_054950175.1. Taxonomy (NCBI): domain Bacteria; kingdom Pseudomonadati; phylum Pseudomonadota; class Gammaproteobacteria; order Pseudomonadales; family Pseudomonadaceae; genus Pseudomonas; species Pseudomonas sp. Marseille-QA0332. The sequence goes on along the minus strand of NZ_CM143106.1, from coordinate 2,839,577 downwards.
GGCGCGAAGAAGTGACATGCGGGCTCCTGTGGCAAGGCGGTATTGTAGCGGACGTGCCACTGGCACCGGGCGCGTTTCGTCCCGCCTGCTGTCGATGCGCCATAACGCTTGCCGTTGCGCTATAGTTGGCGCCCTCACGAACACGCTGCCGAAGAGTTTCCCCCATGCTCGACAAAGGACTGTTGCTGGCCTGCGCTCTGGCGCTGCTCGCTGCCTGCGATTCCGCGACGCCGGACAAGACCGCCGCGTCCAAGCCTGCCACGCCGCAAGCCGCGGCTCCGGCGCCCAAGCGCGAGGATCCGGCACTGCTGGCCAAGCGCTATGCCGATCGCGAACTCACTGTGCTGGACGTCTCGGAAGTCCAGCTCGACGGTGCCAGCACCCTGTCGATCAGCTTCTCGGCGCCCTTGGATGCCGAGCAGGATTTTGCCGCCAAGGTACACCTGGTGGACACGCTCAAGGGCAAGCTCGACGGCGCCTGGGAACTCTCCGACAACCAGATGGAGCTACGCCTGCGCCATCTGGAACCTCGGCGCAAACTGGTCCTGACCGTCGAATCCGGGCTGCTGGCGGTCAATGGCAAGCGCCTGGCCGAGGAGTCGGTCACTCGCCTGGAGACGCGCGACATGCAGGCCACCGTTGGCTTCGCCAGCCGCGGCTCGCTGTTGCCCACGCGACTGGCGGAGGGCCTGCCGGTCATCGCGCTCAACGTCGACAAGGTCGATGTGGAGTTCTTCCGCATCAAGCCAGACACCCTGTCGACCTTCCTGGCCAACTGGGGACGCAACAGCAGCCTGGAATACTATCAGTCCAAGGAACTGCTCGACCTGACCGAGCTGGTCTACAGCGGTCGCTTCGAGCTGTCGCCAGCGCGCAATACCCGCGAAACCGTGCTGTTGCCAATCGCCGGGATCAAGCCGCTGCAGGCGCCGGGTGTGTACCTGGCGGTGATGCGCGCCTCGGGCACCTACGATTATTCGCAGCCGGCGACGCTCTTCACGCTCAGTGACATCGGGGTCTCGGCGCACCGCTACCGCGATCGCCTGGATGTGTTCGCTCAGGCGTTGGAAGGCGGCAAGGCGCTGAGCGAGGTCAAGCTGGAGCTGCGTGACGACAAGGGCAAGCTGCTGGCCCAGGCCAGCACCGACGGCGCCGGGCATGGCCAGCTGCCGATCACCCCCAAGGCAGATACCTTGATCGCCACCCAGGGTAGCAACACCACGCTGCTGCGCCTGGGGAGCGCCGCGCTCGACCTGGCCGAGTTCGACATCACCGGGGCTGCGGCCAACCCGCTGCAGTTCTTCGTGTTCGGCCCACGCGACCTGTACCGCCCTGGCGAGACCGTGCTGCTCAATGGTCTGTTGCGCGACCAGGATGGCAAGCCGGTCAATGCCCAGCCGGTCAACGTGGAAGTGCGTCGTCCCGATGGCCAGGTCAGTCGCAAGTTCCTCTGGGAGGCCGATGCCAACGGCTTGTACCAGTACCAGTTGCAGCTGGCTGGCGAGGCGCCGACCGGACGCTGGCAGCTGCTGATCGACCTGGGCGGCGGGCGCCAGCAGGTGCAGGAGTTCCTCGTCGAGGACTTCCTGCCCGAGCGCCTGGCGCTGGAACTCAAGGGCAGCGAAGTGCCGCTGGGGCCGGACGAAACTGCCCGCATCCAGGTCGCAGGGCGCTACCTGTATGGCGCCCCGGCGGCGGGCAACCGGCTGGGCGGGCAAGCCTACGTGCGGCCATTGCGCGAAGCGGTCGAGGCCTTGCCCGGGTACCAGTTCGGCTCGGTCACCGAGGCCGACCTGAGCCAGGACCTGGAACTGGACGAAGTCACCCTCGACAAGGCCGGCAAGGCCACCCTGGACATCGACAGCCGTTGGACCGAAGCCCGTTCGCCGCTGCTGCTCACCGTCCAGGCCAGTCTGCAGGAGTCCGGTGGCAGGCCGATCACCCGGCGCCTGGAGCAGCCAATCTGGCCGGCCGAGCGGTTGCCTGGCCTGCGCGGTCTGTTCGAGGGCGACGAAACCGACGGCGATGCGCCGGTCAGCTTCGAGTTCCTGGTGGCCGACCGCCAAGGACACAAGCTGGCTGCCGAGAACCTCAAGGTCCGCCTGATCCGCGAGCGTCGCGACTACTATTGGAACTACTCGCAGAGCGATGGCTGGAGCTACGACTACAACGAGAAGTTCCTGACCCAGAGCGAGCAGAGCCTGAGCATCCAGGCCGGTGGCACCGCCAAGCTCGACTTCCCGGTCGAGTGGGGCCCGTACCGGGTCGAGGTCGAGGACCCCGAGACCGGCCTGATCAGCAGCGAACGCTTCTGGGCCGGCTACCGCGCCCAGGACAACGCCGATGGCGGCGCTGTGCGTCCCGACCAGGTCAAGCTGGCGCTGGACAAGCCCGCCTATGCCGACGGTGCCAGCGCCCAGGTCACCGTCACCCCGCCTGCGGCCGGCAGCGGTTACCTGATGATCGAGTCCAGCGACGGCCCGCTGTGGTGGCAGGAAATCGAGGTGCCCGCCGAAGGCAAGACCTTCGAGGTGCAGCTGGACCGCAAGTGGGCACGCCACGACCTGTATGTCAGCGCCTTGGTGATCCGTCCCGGAGACCGCAAGGCCAATGCCACGCCCAAGCGCGCGGTGGGCATTCTGCACCTGCCCCTGGACCGCGCCGGGCGCAAGCTGGACCTGAGCATCCAGGCGCCGGACAAGATGCGCCCCAAACAGCCGTTGACCGTGAAGTTCAAGGCCAGCAATGCCGATGGCAGTACGCCACGGCAGGCGCATGTGCTGCTGGCGGCGGTGGATGCCGGGATTCTCAACATCACCGACTTCAAGACCCCGGATCCTTTCGCCAGCCTGTTCGGCCGCAAGGCTTATGGTGTCGACCAGCTGGATATCTACGGGCAGTTGATCGAAGCCGGCCAGGGCCGCCTGGCCAGCCTGGCATTCGGTGGCGACGCGGCCATGGCCAAGGGTGGCAAGCGACCCAATACCAGCGTGACCATCGTCGCCCGGCAAAGCCTGCCAGTGACCCTGGATGAAAAGGGCGAGGGCGAGGTCAGCGTGGACATACCCGACTTCAACGGCGAGCTGCGCCTGATGGCGCAAGCCTGGACCGACGAGCAGTTCGGCATGGCCGAAGCCAAGACCGTGGTCGCCGCGCCGCTGATCGCCGAGCTGTCGGCGCCACGTTTCTTGGCCGGTGGCGACCGCACCAACCTGGCCCTGGATTTGGCCAACCTGTCCGGTCAACCTCAGCAGCTGACCGTCCAGACCAGCGCCGAAGGCCAGCTGGAACTTGCCGAGGGCGGGCAGCGTCAGGTGACCCTGGCCAAGGGCCAGCGCATCACCCTCATGGTCCCGGTACAGGCGCGTGGCGGCCTGGGCCAGGGCAAGGTGCGCGTACGGGTCGATGGCCTGAACCTGCCGGGCGAGGCTGCTGGTGCGTTCGAGCGGGAGTGGACGCTTGGCGTGCGTCCGGCTTATCCGGCCATGCTCAAGCACTACCGCGTCGCCCTGACCGACCAGCCGTGGATGTTGCCCGAGGCGGACCTGGCCGCCTTCGAGCCTGCCGGCCTGCAAGCGAGCCTGGCCTTGTCGAGCCGCCCGCCGTTGAACCTGGCCGAACAGATCCGCGCGCTGGAAGCCTACCCATACGGCTGCCTGGAGCAGACCACCAGCGGCCTGTACCCCTCGCTCTACGCCGATGCCGAAAGCCTCGCGCGCCTTGGCATCAAGGGCGAACCGGAGCAGGCACGCAAGCGCAAGATCGAAATGGGCATCGAGCACATGCTCGGCATGCAACGCTACAACGGCAGCTTCGGCCTGTGGAGCGCCGACGGCGACGAGGAATACTGGCTGACCGCGTATGCCACCGACTTCCTGCTGCGAGCTCGTGAGCAAGGCTACGCAGTGCCGGCCGAGGCGTTGAAGAAAGCCAGCGAGCGGTTGTTGCGCTACGTGCAGGAACGCAACCTGATCGAGGCCGATGCCAGCCAGGACATCGAGCACACCCGGTTCGCCGTGCAGGCCTATGCCGGACTGGTCCTGGCGCGTAGCCAGCAGGCACCGCTCGGCGCCCTGCGCAGTCTGTTCGAGCGGCGCGCCGATGCCCGCTCCGGCCTGCCGCTGGTGCAGCTGGCCATCGCCCTGGACCAGATGGGCGACAAGCCCCGGGCGCAACAGGCCTTGCAGGCGGGCCTGAGCGTGCCGCGCAGCGACGGCTGGCTGGCCGACTACGGCAGTGCCCTGCGCGACCAGGCGCTGATCCTGGCCCTGCTGCAGGAAAATGACCTGGCCGGCAAGCAGCTCGACCAGCGCCTGTTCGCGCTGTCCGACGAACTGGCCGCCAATCGCTGGCTCTCCACCCAGGAGCGCAATGCCTTGTTCCTGGCCGGTCGCGGCCTGCTGGGCAAGCCGCAAGGCAAGTGGCAGGCGCAACTCGATAGCGGTAGCGAAACACGAGCGCTGAGCGACACCCAGTCGGGCCTCGAGCTCGAAGGGTCGGCCCTGGCTTCACCGCTGGTGGTGCGCAAGCAGAGCGGCGAAACGCTGTATCAGCAACTGACCCTTTCCGGCTATCCACGCCAGGCACCGCCGGCCAGCAGCAATGGCCTGGAGATCCGTCGCGACTACCTGACCCTGCAAGGACGGCCGCTGGATCTGGGCAACCTGCGCAGCGGCGACCTGGTACTGGTGCACCTGGCGCTGCGGGCCAGGACTCTGGTGCCTGACGCGCTGGTCGTGGACTTGCTGCCAGCGGGCCTGGAGCTGGAAAACCAGAACCTGGCGCAGAGCGCTGCCAGCCTGGATGCCGCCAGCAGCGCGGTGAAGGAGTGGCGAGAGGCGATGCAGAATGCCAACCTGGTGCACCAGGAGTTTCGCGACGACCGGTATGTGGCGGCGCTCAAGCTGGACAGCTATGGCACTACCCACTTGCTGTACCTGGCGCGGGCAGTGACTCCGGGTGTCTACCAGGTTCCACCGCCACAGGTGGAGTCGATGTACCGGCCCAACCTGCAGGCCATTGGCGAGACGCAAGGGCAGATGGTGGTCAAGGGCCGTTGAGCGAAGCCGGGGCCGGGCCCACGGGTCCGGCCCCAGCGCCTGCCTGCCGGTTGGCGCCGGGCCGGCATCTCAGTGGACGACCCAGCTCAATACCCACAATCCCAGCAGCAGCCAGATGATTCCCAGAATGACCGAGGCGCGCATGAAGGCGCGCACCGCCGAATACAGCAGCGCCAGGCCGACGATCAGCGCCAGGATGCTGATCAGCGAGGTGTCCATGCCCAAGGTCCGCGACAAGCCGTCGATGAAGTTGCCGCCGGCGTTGGCCAGCACATTGAACAGGCCGCTCAGGGCATCGACGATGATGCGGATCAACGAGCCCAGCGCCTGGCCCAGCCATTCGAAAAAGCCTTCTACATGCATAGTCGTATCCTGATCAGGGTACCGGCGTCGCTGCCGTTGCCAAGGCTTTGGCCATCTGCCGGTCGCTTCGGTTCCCCAGTCGAGGGCAGGCGATGCTAGGCCGCATCGCTGTTCGCTCGCGCTGGGCGTGGGTTTGTCTGGCAGGCCTGTCGCTGGCGTTGGCGCTGTTGTGGCTGGCCGACCGGATCTGGCCGCTGCCGCTTCCCAGCGATGGACTGGCCCGGGTGGTGCTGGCCGAAGACGGCACGCCGTTGTGGCGGTTCGCCGATGCCGAAGGCGTCTGGCGTTATCCCGTCAGCCCGGAACAGGTCTCGCCGCTGTACCTGGAGGCTCTGTTGAACTACGAGGATCGCTGGTTCTACCAGCATCCGGGTATCAACCCACTGGCACTGGCACGCGCGGCCTGGCTGAACCTGCGAGGCGGACGGGTGGTGTCGGGCGGCAGTACCTTGTCGATGCAGGTGGCGCGTCTGCTCGATCCGCATGCCCGGACCGTGCCAGGCAAGCTGCGCCAAATGTGGCGCACGCTGCAGCTGGAGTGGCATCTGTCCAAGCACCAGATCCTGCAACTGTACCTGAACCGGGCGCCGTTCGGCGGCACCTTGCAGGGCGTGGCCGCCGCCAGTTGGGCCTACCTGGGCAAGTCGCCCAAGGAACTGACGCCTGCCGAGGCGGCGCTGCTGGCCGTGCTGCCCCAGGCACCCAGCCGGCTGCGTCCGGACCGCCACGCCGAGCGTGCCCGCCGCGCCCGCGACAAGCTCCTGGAACGCCTTGACCAATACCAGGTGTGGCCAGCCAGGCGGATTGCCGAAGCACGCGAGGAGCCCTTGCTGCTGGCACCACGCCAGGAACCGGCACTGGCCCCGCTGCTGGCCCGCAGGCTGAACCGGGCCGATAGCCCACCGCTGATCCGCACCACCATCGACGCGGCCTTGCAGCGTCGCCTCGAAGACCTGCTGCTGAGCTGGCGCGCCCGCCTGCCTGAGCGCACGTCCGCCGCGCTGCTGGTAGTCGAGGCCAGGACCATGGCGGTGCGTGCCTATCTGGGCTCGCTCGACCTGGACGACGCACGGCGCTTCGGCCACGTCGACATGGTGCAGGCGCTGCGCTCGCCAGGCTCGACGCTCAAGCCTTTCCTGTACGGCCTGGCGCTGGACGACGGCCTGATCCATTCCGAGTCCCTGCTGCAGGACGTACCGCGGCGCTATGGCGACTATCGTCCCGGCAATTTCTCCATGGGTTTCAGTGGTCCGGTCTCGGCCAGCTCGGCACTGGCGCTTTCGCTCAACCTGCCGGCCGTGCAGCTGCTGGAGGCCTACGGTCCGAAGCGCTTCGCCGCACAGCTGCGAATGGCCGGCTTGCCACTGGCTCTGCCACCGCTGGCCGAGCCGAACCTGTCATTGATCCTCGGCGGCGCTGGCAGCCGCCTGGAAGACCTGGTCGGAGGCTACGCGGCGCTGGCGCGCGATGGCAATGCCGCCAGGATTCGCCTGCAGCCCGATGCGCCTTTGCAACAGCGACGCTTGCTGTCGCCGGGTTCGGCCTGGATCGTGCGGCGGATACTGGCCGGGCAGGCTCGCCCAGAGCTGGACCCGCATGCCGAGCTGGTACAGCGCCCGCCACTGGCCTGGAAGACCGGGACCAGCTACGGCTTCAGGGATGCCTGGTCGATCGGCGTGGGCCCGCGCTACTTGATCGGGGTATGGATTGGCCGCCCCGATGGCACGCCGGTGGCCGGTCAGTTCGGTTTGGCTTCGGCGGCACCGCTGATGTTGCAGGTGCACGATCTGCTCAGCAGTCGCGACAGCCAGCGCGGAATCGCCGCGCCGGTGCTGCGCAAGCCGGCAAGCGTGGGCGTGGCGGCGATCTGCTGGCCGCAGGGGCAACCCCTGGAACGCAGCGACCCGAACTGTCGCCGCCAGCGCTTCGCCTGGACCCTCGACGGCACCACGCCACCTACGCTGCAGGCGGCGGACCAGCCGCTCGGCCTGGGGTTGACGGAAAGCCTATGGGTCAACGCCAACGGGCTGCGGGTCGAACAAGGCTGTCCCGGCGCCCGGCGTCGCGTGGTCGCGCTGTGGCCGGCGCCCTTGGAACCCTGGCTGCCGGGTGCCGAACGGCGTGCTTCACGGCTGCCGGCGGTAGATCCGAGCTGTCCACCAGCCAGGCCGAACGTGGCGGCTCCGATGTCGATCGTCGGCGTGCGCAACGGGGACCGTCTCCAGCGGCCGAGCGCCAGCAGCGAGCCTTTGCAGCTGCAAGTGTCGGCGCTGGGTGGCAACGGCCAGCGCTGGTGGTTCCTCGATGGCCGGCCGCTGGGAGAGACACGCAACCAGCAAGCGCTGCCGGTACGCTTCGAGCATGAAGGGCGCTTCGAACTCAGCGTGCTGGACGATAGCGGCGAAACGGCCCGGGTGGAGTTCCGGGTCGTCGACTGAGGCGCCCGGCAGCCTCAGTGGCTGGCCAGGCGGCGATGGATGGGCGATGAGCCCGGAGCGAGTGCCAGGGCCAGTTGGGTCCTGTTATGCATGTGCGTCAGCCGAAGGACCTGGGAAACGTAGAGCTTGACGGTATTCTCGGTGATGCCCAGGTCGCAGGCGATCTGGTAGTTGGTCTTGCCCTGGCCGACCAGCCTGGCCACTTCGAGCTGGCGCGGCGAGAGCTTGTCGAAGATCGCGGAGCATTGCTCGGGGCCGGGTTCCAGGGGTAGGTCACCGGCGCGACGGTAGCCGCCCTGACCCCGCGCCCGTTCCAGGTCGTGGTAGAGGTCTTCGACGCAACTGGCCAGTTCCTGCAGGCGTCGATTCAGGCGACCGAGCTCCTGGAAGCCGCTGTGTCGCTCCAGGATGGCGCGTTCCTGTCGGCCCACGGCCGCCAGCAGTTCCTGGAAATCCGGCGGGCATTGATAGTAGTCGGCGAAGCCGGCACGCATGGCCTCGAGCACGCGCGCTTCGTTGGCGGCATCGGCCAGCATGATGGCCTCGAAGACCCGCTGGCCGCCCCCGACCCGCCTGAGCGCCTGGATCAGCGCGGCGGCGCCTTCATCGGCAGGCTGCAAGGCGCAGATCACCAGCCCGATATGCGGATCGGCCTGGTACGAGGCGATGCCTTGCGCACTGTCAGCGGCCTGCACGCAGGCGTAGCCGTTGCTTTCGAGAAAACCGGCCAACGCCTCGACCACCCGATGCCGATCATCGATGATCAGCACTTTCACTTCACTGACGGACTTGCCCACATTCGACTCCCTGTTGAACGGATACTGCTTCCATGCCAGCCGCGCTGTGCAGGACATAACCTCAATACAGGAAAAATTACAAGACTGTCGACCAGCGCGCGCTCATTGGAGCCACAGGGCCGCCAGCAAAAACCCTGTCAACACGTAGGGCGCAAAGGGCTGCCGGTCACCCAGCTCCTCGAGCAGGCGCTGCAGGCGCTTTTTCAGCCTGGGGCTGAGCAGGCTCCACAAGCGCCGGCGACCGAGGATCCACAGCAGCACGGTCAATCCCGCGCCAATGAAGGTGCCCAGCACGTATTCATGGCTGGTCGCCAAGGCCAGCGCACCGAGCAGCTTGACGTCGCCAGCCGCGAAGCGACCGAGCAGGTAGCCAGGCAGCGTGAGCAGCATGACGATGGCCAGGCCCCAACCGGCATCGCTGGACTCGGCCCCGAGCCAGGTGCGTCCGGTGCAGAACAGCCAGGCCAGTGCGCCCGCCGCCACGCCCATGGTCAAGGTATCCGCGATCCTGCGCTGGCGAATGTCCTGTTCGCTGCACAAGGCAAGCCACATCAAGAGAACAATGCTTTGCATCGACCGATCGCCATCCTGTTCATCGAGCTGATCCATACCGCCTTGAAGGCTCTCTTTTCAGGGTAGACGGAATCGGCCGAGCGGGCTCGCAAGGTACGGCAAAATGCACCGCCCGGCCCCGATGGACATGCCTCAGCGCGGCGGATAGTTGGCCATCAGCTGGGCAACGGTCTTCTGAATGGCGCTGTTGCGCTCCTGCGGACTAGGTGGATAACTGTTCATGATCTGCTCGGCACTGCCGCGCCAGACTAGCTTGCCATCGCGGCCGTCGAACAGGTCGACCTGGAGGGTGGCGACCTTGTAGTCCACGCTGCGCGTCTCGTTGTACATCGGCCCGCCCCAATAGCCGCCCCAGTAGCCACCCCAGGCGCCGCCGTAATTGGTGGTGATCTGCTGCTGGCGGTCCTCCACCACTAGGTAGGCCCGTACCGTCACGTCAGGCCTGGCACCGCCTTGCACCGGGCGCAGGCCGCGCTGGTCGAGCTGCCCGGCGACGGCCTGGCGAATACGTTGCTCGGTCAGGTCGCTCTTGATCCGCGGGTCATCCGGTCGGTACTGCAAGGCCGGCTCTCGCCAGGCCCAGCTGCGGTACGCCGCGAAATCGCGACTGGCATCGAAATCCTGGGTTACGTTGGTGCCTGCACAGGCGGCAAGCAGCAGGGCAAGCGACAGCAGGACGAGACGGGGCAACATGGTGATTCTCCGATAGTCATCAGCTAGGGGGATAGCCACTGAGGGCCTTGCGCAGCGCCTGGCGCAAGGCCTCTTCACGCTCGCGCGGCGAGCCGCCATCGCTGCCGCTTTCGGCGCTGGCGCTCCACACCGGCTGGCCACTGCGAGCATCGAACAGCTCGATACGCACCACCATGACGTCGACCGCATAGGTACGCACCACTGGCACGCTGCCGTAAGCACCGTAGCCGTGTCGGTAGCCGCCGTAGCCCAGCCCCGCCGAGGGGTAGCCAGCATAGGGATAGCCGCCGTAGTAGTCGTCATAGTCGCGGACCTGGCGCAAGCGTCGTTCCAGGCGCATGCTCGCGGCGACCAGCAGGTCGGGTTGGCCGTTTCGCGCAGGACGCAGGCCCTGCTGGTCGAGCGCGTTGCCAACGGCATCGGCCAGCTGGGCCGGATCGCTCGTGGCATTGCCCGTTGGCAACTGGCCGTTGCGCCAGCTCCAGCTGCGGTAACGGCCATAGTCACGGGGCGTTGCCGGATAGGCACTGGCATCGAAGGTGGCGCTGGCCTGGGGTGGGGCAGGCGGCAACGGCCTGGAGCTGGCGACATAGGGGTTGCTGCCCTGGCAAGCGGCCAGGGTCAGGCAGGACACGAACAGGGCGAAGCTTCGGTACACCATGTGTTCCTCCTGCCGGACAGCTCAGCGAGGCCTGCACATCCAATGCAGGTAGCGCCCCAGCCCGGCGAAGCTCGGATGGCGGCGGTGGGCCAGCTCCATTTCCAGCAGGTCGGCCAGCTCGGTCCTGGCCTGGAACTCTCGGGGCATGTAGTCGTGGAACACCCGTATGCCGCTTTCGCTTTGGACCTGCCAGAGCGGATCAAGTTGCGCCCTGAGCTCACGGGGATCGAGCGGGGTCTGGGGTGTCAGGCTCTGCTTCTCGCCGGCCAGGCTGTTGCTGCGCAACTTGCGCAGATGGCCCTTGAGCAGGTTGCGATAGACCAGGGCATCACGGTTGTAGAAGGCCAGCGACAACCAGCCGTCGGCGCGGGTCAGCTGGTGCAGGGCCGGCAGGATGGCCTGCGGCTCGGCCAGCCATTCCAGCACCGCGTGGCAGAGCACCAGGTCGTAGGGTGGGTCCAGGCGTTCGGCCAGCGCCTGCCAGGGCGCCTGGATGAAGGTCGCCGATTGCCCGGCCTGGTCGAAACGCGCACGGGCGCCCTCGAGCATCGGCCCGGCTGGCTCGGCCAAGGTCAGCTCATGGCCCTGGCTGGCCAGCCAGAGCGCCATGTGGCCGAGCCCGGCGCCGACGTCGAGCACTCGTAGCGGCCGCTGCGCAAGGATTTGCGCAAGGTCCGCCTGCAGCACCGCCAGGCGGATGGCGCCCTTGGCGCCACCGTAGATCTTCTCGGCGAAACGGCTGGCCAGTTCATCGAAATGCCGGTCGTTCATCGGGCGAAGCGCCTTTCGCTGTCGGCCAGCTTGTCGCGTACCACCTGGTTCATGTCCAGGCCCAGTTCGCTGCATAGCAACAGCAGGTAGAGCACGATGTCACCTACCTCCTGGCCAGCGTGAGCCAGCATCTGCGGTGGCAGCTGGCGCGACTGGTCCTCGCTCAGCCACTGGAAGATTTCCACCAGTTCGGCCATCTCGACGCTGGCGGCCATGGCCAGGTTCTTGGGGCTGTGAAAGCCCTGCCAATGGTTGTCGTCACGGATCTTGTGCAGGCGTTCGGTCAGTTCTTGCAGGTTCATTGAAAGTCGTTCTTCGAGGCAGGCTCAGACGCATAGCTTCGGCCCCGGACCGGAGCAAAGCAAGTGCCGCGGCCCGGACGAGCGGTTAGCCGGGCCCAGGTCGATCGGGCGCGGCGCCCAGAACCTGCCAGCTGCCCTGCATGTGCAGCGGGCCGTCATGACCGTCGAGGCGCAGCCGCCCCCCGTCGGCGGTACGCTGCACAGCGAGGATGACTTCGCAAGGCAGGCGGACCGGCTTGTGGAAGTCGACCTGGACGCTATAGCCATCGACCGGCAGGTGGCTCTGCACCGCGGCCATGGCCATCGCCTTGCTCCACATCCCGTGGGCGATCGCGGTGGGGAAGCCGAACAGGCGTGCGCTGGGCGTGCTCAGGTGGATGGGGTTGCAGTCACCGCAGACCTTGGCGTAGCGGCGGCCGATGTCAGTGTCGGCGTACCAGCGGGTCAGCTCCGGTAGCGCCTCGGGCTCGCTGTGTGTCTCGGGCTGGCCGCCGCCATGCAGGTCCAGGCCACGCACCAGCATGCGACTGGTCTCGCGCCAGACCACGCCCAGGCCGTCTTCGGCCTCGGTAACCAGGTCGAAGGTGCCGCCCTTGGCATGGGCCTGGAGGTTTTCGGCATGCACGGAAAAATGCAACGCCTCGATGCCGCCAAGTGGCCTGGACACCTCGATACGGTTGTGCAGGTGGACAAGGCCCAGCAAGGGGAAGGGAAAGTCCTTGGCGGTAAGCAGTTGCAGGTGCAGCGGGAAGGCCATGACGTGGGGGTAGGTGCCGGGCAGCCAGCGATCGTCGATGAAATGGCACAGGCGCCGGTAGGCGGCCAGGTTGTCCTGATCCACCCGCAGGTGGCAGCGCAGACCATGGGCAGGGAGCGCCGTGCCGGTGATTCTGCGCTTGCGCAATGCCCGCAGGTAGAGCAGGGCGCGGTTGTCAGGGCCGTGCAGTTCAAGCCATTGGCGAGTCATGCTCAGGCCCCCATCAAGGCTTGGCCGCAGACGCGCAGGACCTGGCCATTGACGGTGCCTGCACCAGGCTGGGCAAGCCAGGCCACCGCTTCGGCGACATCCTGCGCTCGTCCGCCCTGGCCTAGGGACGTCAGGCGCCGGCCAGCCTCACGCAGGCCCATGGGCATGGCAGCGGTCATCCGGGTCTCGATGAAGCCGGGCGCGACGGCGTTGATGGTGGCACCACGTTCCGCCAGGCGAGGGGCCCAGGCCTGCGCCAGGCCGATCAGGCCGGCCTTGCTGGCGGCATAGTTGGCCTGGCCACGGTTGCCGGCGATGCCGCTGACCGATGCCAGCACCACCACCCGAGCGTCGTCGCGCAACGTGCCCGAGTCGAACAGGGCCTGGGTGAGGGCTTGGGGCGCTTCGAGGTTGATCGCCATGACCGCGTCCCAGTACTCCGGTGTCATGTTCGCCAAGGTCTTGTCCCGGGTGATGCCAGCGTTGTGCACGAGGATGTCGAGCCCGTCGGGCAGGGCTTGCCGCAGGCGCGTCGAGGCGTCGCCGGCGGCGATGTCCAAGACCAGGGCGCGACCGCCCAGTCGCGCGGCCAGGGCGTCGAGATCGTCTTGGGCCGCCGGCACATCGAGCAATGTCACCACCGCACCATCGCGGGCCAGCGTTTCGGCGATCGCCGCGCCGATGCCGCGTGCAGCGCCGGTGACCAGCGCCTGGCGCCCGGACAGCGGACGGGTCCAGTCCTCGACGTGTCGCGCGCAAGGCTGCAGGCGCAGCACCTGGCCGGAAACGTAGGCGCTCTTGGGCGACAGGAAGAAGCGCAGGGCGCCTTCGAGCTGGTCTTCGGCCCCGGGGCTGACGTACAGCAGCTGCGCCGTGGCGCCATTGCGCAGTTCCTTGGCCAGCGAGCGGCTGAAGCCTTCGAGGGCGCGCTGGGCCACGCTGGCCCGCGGTTCGGCCAGGGTTTCCGGTGCGCGGCCAAGGATCGCCACATGGGCGCAGCGATCGAGACTGCGCAGCAAGGGCTGGAAGAATTCGCGCAACTGCGTGAGCTGGCTGCTGTCGGACAGGTGGCTGGCATCGAATACCACGGCCTTTATTCTGGGACCGAGCCCGGCTACCCAGGCAGGCGATTGCAGGGCCTGGCCGGCGAATGCGTAGAGCTGGCTGGTCAGGCGCGGGGCGAGGGCCTCGACCTGGTTCGCCAGTGGCCCGCCACCCAGCACCAGGGCGCCTTCCACCGGCCGCAGACGGCCTGTGCGCCAGCGCTCCAGCGGCACGGGACGCGGCAGGCCGAGCGCATCGACCAGGCGGCGGCCGAGGTTGGAGTTGGCAAAGCCGAGATAGCGATCACTCATGTGGGTCTCCCTCGAAACAGGCATGCAAGTGTGGACCATCCATTCGCCGAGGACGTTCGAATAGCAGAAAAACGCCTAGGCTGTACCGATCAAATTGTTTCAGGAGGACTATACGCATGCCTGCATCGCGCCGGGTCGCCATCATCGGCGGCAACCGAATCCCCTTCGCCCGGTCCAATGGCGCCTACGCCCAGGCCAGTGACCAGGCGATGCTCACCGCCGCCCTCGAAGGACTGATCGAACGCTTCGAGCTGCATGGCCTGCGTCTGGGCGAGGTGGTCGCCGGCGCGGTGCTCAAGCATTCGCGCGACATGAACCTGACCCGCGAGTGCGTGCTGGGCTCGCGGTTGTCGCCGCAGACACCGGCCTACGATATCCAGCAGGCATGCGGTACGGGCTTGGAAGCGGCCTTGCTGGTAGCCAACAAGATAGCCCTGGGGCAGATCGACTGTGGCATCGCCGGGGGCGTGGACAGCACTTCCGATGCGCCGGTGGCGATCAACGAAGGGCTGCGGCACATGCTGCTGGAGGCCAATCGTGGCAAGGCTGTCGGTAGCCGTCTCAAGCCGTTCCTGAAGCTGCGTCCAGCTCATCTGAAGCCTGAACTGCCACGCAACGGGGAGCCGCGCACCGGCTTGTCCATGGGCCAGCATTGCGAGCTGATGGCCCAGCATTGGCAGATCCCCCGCGCCGAACAGGACGAACTGGCCTTGCTCAGCCATCGACACCTGGCGGCAAGCTATGCCGAAGGCTGGCATGACGACCTTGTCACGCCCTACCTGGGCCTGAGCCGTGACGACAACCTGCGGGCGGAGCTGAGTCTGGAGCAACTGGCGAAATTGCAGCCGGTGTTCGAGCGCAGCGCCAAGGGCACCCTTACTCCCGGCAACTCCACACCGCTGACCGATGGCGCCTCGCTGGTGCTGCTAGGTAGCGAGGAGTGGGCGGCCGAGCGCGGCTTGCCAGTGCTGGCGTGGCTGGTCGATGGGCAGACCGCGGCGGTGGACTTCGTCAGCGGGCGGGACGGCCTGTTGATGGCGCCAGTGCATGCCGTGCCGCGCCTGCTGGCACGCAATGGCCTGAACCTGCAACAGTTCGACTACTACGAGATCCACGAAGCCTTCGCGGCGCAGGTGCTGTGCACGCTCAAGGCCTGGGAGGACGAAGACTACTGCCGGACCCAGCTGGGCCTGAGCGGCGCGCTCGGCTCGATCGATCGCAGCAGGCTCAACGTCAAGGGCAGCTCGCTGGCCGCCGGGCATCCGTTCGCGGCCACGGGAGGACGCATCCTGGCCAACCTGGCCAAGCTGCTGGCCCAGGCCGGCAAGGGTCGCGGACTGATTTCCGTGTGCGCTGCCGGCGGCCAGGGCGTGACCATGATCGTGCAACGGTGAAGGGGCGCGGGTGCATGCCCCAGGGCATCGTTGTCTAGCAATGATCCTGGCGCAGCGCCCTCAGGTCCTGAACCTGCGCACCAGCGCATCGAGTTCGTTGGACAAGCCCGCCAGGCTTTCGGAGTCACTGCGCGCCGCCTGGGCCAGTTCCGCCACCAGCTGTGCATCGCCATGGATCTGGCTGATGTGGCGGTTGATATCCTCGGCGACCTGATGCTGCTCTTCGGCCGCGGTGGCGATCTGGGTGTTCATGTCGCGGATGATGTCCACCGACTCGCGGATCTGCCCGAAACTGTCACGCGCCAGGCCGATGCGGCTGACCGACTGCTGGGAGACTTCCAGGCTGGCGTGCATCTGCGTGGCCACTTCGGCGGTGCGTGAGGCCAGGTTGCCCAGCAAACCGTCGATCTCCGCCGTCGAGTCGGCGGTGCGCTTGGCCAGGGCGCGGACTTCGTCGGCGACCACGGCGAACCCGCGCCCCTGCTCGCCGGCCCGGGCAGCTTCGATGGCCGCATTGAGGGCCAGCAGGTTGGTCTGTTCGGCGATCGAACGGATGGTGCCGAGGATCGACTGGATGGCGTTGCTGTCGCGTTCGAGCTGCTGGATCGACTGCGCCGACTGTTCGATTTCCTGGCTCAGGCGGTCCACGCTGTGTACCGCGGCATCGATCTGTTGCTGGCCCTCACGCGCCTGCTGCTGGCCGCTGTCGGCCGATTCGGCGGCCTGGCTGCAGGAGCGGGCGACTTCGTTGGCGGTGGCGACCATCTCATGGAAGGCGGTGGACACCATGTCCACGGCCTCGCGCTGGCGTCCGGCAGCTTCGGCCATGTCGCTGGACACGCGAGTGGAGCTGCTGGAGGTGCTGAGGATCTTTCCGGCCGCCGCGCCAATGTGCTGGATCAGGTTGCGGATCGCGCCGAGGAACTGGTTGAACCAGCTGGCCAGTTGCGCGGTTTCGTCGCGACCACGTACCTCGAGGCTGCGCGTCAGATCGCCTTCGCCTTGGGCGATGTCTTCCAGGCCGCTGGTCACGCTGTTGATCGGCCGCACGATCAGGCGGGCGAAGGCTGCGCCGACAGCGGCGAACAAGGCGGCCAGGAGCACGGCGATCACCCCGATGATCCAGGTCAGGCGAGTGGTCGACTGCATGACTTCCTGCTTCTGGATCAGGCCGATGAAGGTCCAGCCGAGCTTGTCGTCCGGAAAGACGTTGGCCATGTAGCGCTCGCCGTCGATGGTGACTTCGACCAGGCCCCGGTCGACGCGGGCGAGTTCGGCATAGCCCTCGCCGAAGCTGTCCAACTGCTTGAAGTTGTGGGTCGATTCACGCGGGTCGACCAGCACGTTGCCGTTCTTCTCCACCAGCATCAGGTAGCCGTTTTCCCCAAGCTTGATGTTGCGCACGATCTGGGTAAGGCCGTTGAGCGATACATCGATGTTCACTACCCCGCCTGGGTTGCCCAGCTGGTTGGCGACGCTGCGCACGGTGCTGACCAGCACGGTGTCGTCCGCCGCCCAGTAGTAGGCTTCGGTCCGGACCGTCTTGCCAGGATTGGCCATGGCCGCCTGGTACCAGGGACGCTGGCGCGGGTCGTAGTTGGAAAACTTCTGGCCGGCGGGCCAGGTTACATAGCCGCCATCGCTTACCCCATAGGAAAGGTAGGCATAGCCAGGATGGCTTTTGGCCAGGTGGGTGAAGAAGTCGAGGATCAGCCTATCCTGTTCGCCAAGCGATTCGGGCACCGTGGGGCTACCAAGGTACTTGTTCAGGTTGGCGCCGGTGGCGGCGACCAGCGGCTGCGCGGCGAGGAAGTCGACGTTCTCGTCGATGGCCTGGAAAAACAGCTGCATGCCGTTGGCGACCTGGCGGATTTCACGGCTGCTGTTGTCCAGAAAGCCTTCTCGCGCCTCGCCACGCAGGTTGAGTATCACCAGCGTGGCCACCAGGACGATGGGCAGGCCGGCAATGACGGCGAAGGCCAGGGTCAGTTTGTGCTTGATGTTCATCCACGCTCCCGTTTTGTTCTTGTGGAAACCTGTGGCAGGTCTACAAGCCATCGGCAGGCAGTGGTCGTTTCTTGAAATAAAAAATCTTGGCTCGCTCGATCAGGCCGCGTTCGATGTCGATCCGGTCATGCCGTGGCCGCAATGCCCGAACCGACGGCCTTCAATGACAGCGGCCCCCTTCGGCCAGGTCCTTGAGGATCGGGCAGTCGGGACGTTCGTCGCCCTGGCAGCAGGCCACCAGCTCCGAGAGCGTGTCGCGCAGCCCGGCCAGTTCCGCGATACGCCGGTTCAAGGCCTCGATGTGCTCGATGGCCAGCGCCTTCACGTCTGCGCTCGCGCGCTGGCGGTCCTGCCACAAGGTCAGCAGCCTGGCCACTTCGTCGAGGGAAAAGCCCAGGTCGCGGGCGCGCTTGATGAAGGCCAGGCTGTGCAGGTCCTGCTCCTGGTACAGGCGGTAGCCGCTGTCGCTGCGGCTGGCCGGTCGCAGCAGGCCGATCGATTCATAGTAGCGGATCATCTTGGCGCTGAGTCCACTGCGGCGGGCCGCCTGGCCTATGTTCATGTCGTCTCCGGAAAGTCTTGGGGTTTCCAGGTCTTGAGCAGCAGGGCGTTGCTCACCACGCTGACGCTCGAAAGCGCCATCGCCGCCCCCGCCACCACCGGATCGAGCAAGCCGAGCACGGCCAGGGGCAGGCCGACCAGGTTGTAGATGAATGCCCAGAACAGGTTCTGGCGGATCTTGGCATAGGTCCTGCGGCTGATCTCCAGCGCGGCCGGCACCAGGCGCGGGTCGCCCCGCATCAAGGTGATGCCGGCCGCGTGCATGGCCACGTCGGTGCCGCCACCCATGGCGATGCCGACATCGGCGGCGGCGAGGGCAGGGGCGTCATTGATGCCGTCGCCGACCATGGCCACCACGCCGTCGCGACGCAGCGCCTGCACGGTAGCGGCCTTGTCGGCCGGCAGCACCTCGGCATGCACGTCATCGATGCCAAGCGCTTCGGCCACGACCTTGGCGCTGCCCCGGTTGTCGCCAGTCAGCAGATGGCAACCGATCGACTGCGCGTGCAGGGCGCTGATCGCCGTCGCCGCCCCTGGCTTGAGGCTGTCGCCGAAGGCGAACACGCCAAGCACGCGCGCGACTGGCCCTTGTTCGACCAGCCAGGACACCGTCCGGCCCTCGGCTTCCCAGGCTTGCGCGGCGCTGGCCAGGTCGCCTGCCTGCAGGCCGCTGTCTTCCAGCAGGCGGTGGTTGCCGAGCGCGAGCGAACGGCCCTCGACCTGGCCTGCTATGCCTCGCCCGGCCAGCGAGCGGCTGTCGCTGACCGAGGCAAGGTCCAGGCCTTGTTCGCGGCAGGCATCGAGCACTGCCTTGGCCAGTGGGTGTTCGCTGCCACGTTGCAAGGCACCGGCCAGGGCCAGCACGGTGCTCGAGTCGCCTTGCGCGGCCCGGACATGCACGATGCGCGGATTGCCCGAAGTCAGTGTGCCGGTCTTGTCGAAGACCACGCGATCGACCGCATGGGCGCGCTCGAGCACCTCGGCATCCTTGATCAGGATGCCATGGCGTGCCGCGACACCGGTCCCGGCCATGATCGCCGCTGGCGTGGCCAGGCCCAGCGCGCAGGGGCAGGCGATCACCAGCACGGCGACGGCGTTGATGATGGCGCTTTCCAGCGCTGCGCCGGCCAGCCACCAGCCAACCAAGGTCAGCAGGGCCAGCGCCAGTACGCTGGGGACGAAGACCTGGCTGACCCGGTCGACCAGTTTCTGGATCGGCGCCTTGGCCGCCTGGGCATCCTCGACCAGGCGGATGATGCGCGCCAGGACGGTTTCGGTGCCTACTGCCAGGGTTCGTACCAGCAGCCGGCCTTCGCCGTTGATGGCGCCACCGGTGACCTGGTCCCCGGAGCGCTTGGCAACCGGCAGGCTTTCCCCGCTGATCAGCGCTTCGTCGGCATGACTGTTGCCGTCGAGCACCTGGCCGTCCACCGGGAAACGCTCGCCAGGCTTGACCACGACCACATCGTCCACGCGCAGTTGGCTGATCGCTACTTCCTGTTCGTGGCCATCGACCAGGCGCAGTGCGCGCTCCGGACGCAGGGCTTCCAGTGCACGGATGGCACTGGCGGTCTGGCGCTTGGCGCGGCTTTCCAGGTACTTGCCCAGCAATACCAGGGCGATCACCACGGCCGAAGCTTCGAAATACAGATGGGGCGCATGCTCGCCGGCCGTTGCCCACTGATGCAGGCTCAAGCCATAGCCGGCACTGGTGCCCAGCGCCACCAGTTGGTCCATGTTGCCGGCACCGGCGCGCAGGGCTTTCCAGGCGGCCTTGTAGAAGCGTGCGCCGAGCAGGAGTTGCACAGGCGTGGCCAGGGCGAATTGTGCCCAGGCGGGCAGCATCCAGTGAATGCCAAGCGGCTGCAGGAGCATCGGCAGCACCAGCGGCAAGGCCAGCAGCAGGGCGATCGCCACGGCCAGGCGCTCCTTGCCCAGCCGCAGCCGCGCAGCCGCCTGCTCGTCTCCGGTGAGGCGTGGCGCGGTGGCGCTGTAGCCGGCGTCCTCGATCGCGACGACCAGTTGGGCGTCGTCGATGCCGTCCAGCGCCTGGACATGCGCCCGTTCGCTGGCCAGGTTGACGCTGACTTGCAGTACCCCTGGTAGCTTGCGCAGGGCGCGCTCGACACGACCGGCGCAACTGGCGCAGGTCATCCCGCCCACTTGCAGTTCCGTGGAACGTGTCGGCACCTCGTAACCGGCCTGGAGCACGGCTTCGACCAGGGCCGACAGGCTGTCTGCCGGCGCCTGGATGCGGGCTTGTTCGCTGGCCAGGTTGACGCTGACCTGTTCGGCGCCAGCGACCTTGCGCAGGGCACGCTCGACTCGGCCGACGCAGCTGGCGCAAGTCATGCCGGCAATCGGCAGGTCGAAAGTGGTAGATGCGGACATTGGCTATCCTCCGTGAGTCACTGCGCCCAGCATCAACCTTGCCACGTGGTCAAGGTCAATAGCCCAGGCTTGCCCGTCTTAGGCCGAGCCCGTCCTGGTCCATGGCGATGCGGTACCTGCTGATCTGCCCGGCCTGCAAGGCCAGGCGTGTGCTGCGCTGGTTCTCGATGCCATTGCTGCAGCCGGGGGCTTGCCCAGGCAGCAGGCGCAGGCGCACGTCGACATGGCCTGGCGGCAAGTTGAAGGAGGTCGATTGTTCCTGGAACAGGCGTGCCGAGAGCTGGTCATTGAGGTAGATGCCGATCTCGCAGTGGGTAGCCACTTCCAGGCGTTCCCGGGAAATGATCAGCACGCTGTAGTCGGATGCCCCCTCGGCGCTGGCTGAAGGCGGCAGCGCCATCAGCAGTCCGGCAAGGACGATGGCTGTCCTGATCATGAAAATTCTCCTGGTTGCCAAGTCTTCGAATGCGCAGCTTGGCCGACCTGGACGGGTATTACCAGCCTGGTGCCTGTCGACCGCGCTTGACCTTGCCATGGGGGCAAGCTTGAAACTGAGGAAAACCCTGGAGGAGACGATGATGCAAGTATTCGACGTGCAAGGGATGAGCTGTGGCCATTGCGTGAAGGCAGTGACCCGCGCCGTGCAGGCACAGGATTCGGCGGCCGTGGTGGAGGTGGACCTGGCTGCCGGCCAGGTGCGGGTGCGCAGTGCGCTGCCGGCGGAGCGCATCCTGGCGGCGATCCGTGAGGAAGGCTACCAGGCCGAGGCTGCCTGAGCGACGGGCAGGTCGTTCAGGTCATGCGCCAGCCATTGGGCAGGCGCGTGTGAAAAAAAAGCAGGTCTTGGCAAGGATTTCATGCTGGCTGTCAGCTGTGCAGGTAAACTAGTCAATTGCTTAGCCTGCTACGGATTTTTCCATGAACCTGCGAATGCTCCTGATCCTGGGTGCCTTGAGTGCCTTCGGGCCGTTGGCGATCGATTTCTACCTGCCTGCGTTTCCGGCGATGGCGCAGGCATTCGCCACGGACGAACAACATGTCCAGACGACCCTGGCCGCCTATTTCTTCGGCTTGTCGATCGGCCAACTGGCCTACGGACCAGTGGCCGACCGTTTCGGTCGGCGCAAGCCACTGCTGTTCGGTGTCGGTCTGTTCACCCTGGCCTCGCTTGCCTGTGCTTATGCACCGACGCTGGAGGCGCTGATCGCCGCCCGGTTCGTGCAGGCCTTGGGCGGCTGCGCCGGCATGGTGCTGTCGCGGGCGATCGTCAGCGACCGCTGCGACCCGGTGACCTCGGCCAAGGTCTTCTCTCAGCTGATGCTGGTGATGGGCCTGGCGCCTATCCTCGCGCCCATGCTGGGCGGCCTGCTGGTGAGCCTGTCGGGCTGGCAGGCGATTTTCCTGAGCCTGAGCCTGTTCAGCGCCGGCTGCCTGCTGGCCGTTGCGCTGGGCCTGCGGGAAAGCATGCCGCCGAGCGCGCCGCGCCAGCCTTTGTCGGGCGCCTTGCGGCAGTATCTGCGCCTGCTGCGTGACCGTGCCTACCTGGGGCACGCCTTGACGGGCGGCATCGCCATCGCCGGGATGTTCGCCTATATCGCCGGTTCGCCTTTCGTCTTCATCAAGCTGTACGGTGTCCCGGCCGAGCATTACGGCTGGCTGTTCGGGACCAACGCCGCCGGCTTCATTCTGGTGGCGCAGATCAATGCACGCTTGCTGACCCGCCATGGCCCAGCGGTCCTGCTGGGGCGCGCGGTCTGGCTGTACCTGGCCGCGGCGCTGGTGCTGCTGGCGGTGGCGGCGACACGCCCGACGCAGCTCTGGCCGCTGCTGGTGCCCTTGTTCGTGTGCATCGCCAGCCTTGGCTGCATCATCCCCAACGCCACGGCATGCGCCATGAACGGACAGGGTGGGCGTGCCGGCAGTGCTTCGGCGTTGATGGGTTGCCTGCAGTTCAGCGTGGCCGCGGGCGCGGCAGCGCTGGTCGGCCTGCTGCATGATGGCAGCGCGGTACCGATGGCCTTGGTCATCAGCCTGTGCGGTGCATTGGTGGTCGGGGTCGCCACGCTTGCCCGCCGCCTGCGTCTCAGCCCGTCTGCCTGAGCGGATGAGGCGCCTGCAGCCGGTTCTGCAACGTGGCGGCGAAGGCGCGGGCTTCGGCTTCGCTGCGGAAGTACACCACTTGCTGGTCCAGCTGGACTTGCCAGGGGCACCTGGGGTTGTGGTTGGACGTACTGACGACGATCTTCATCGGGACATACCTCCAAGGTAGACGCCGATGAAGTCTAGCGCCTCCCCAGGTACCTGCGCGCCGCCTGGCCAGCGTCCCGACCGGTGGTCAGGACGTTCTGCTCAGAAACCCTCGAGCACGATCTTGCCCTTGGCCTTGCCGCTTTCCAGCATGGCATGCGCACGACGCAGATTGGCCGCGTCGATGGTGCCATAGTGTTCGCCGAGCGTTGTCCTGAGCGTACCTTGGTCGACCAGTTCGGCCACACGCTCCAGCAGCTTGTGCTGCTCGATCATGTCCTGAGTCTGGAACAGGGAACGGGTGTACATGAACTCCCAATGCAGGGAGAGGCTCTTGCGCTTGAGCTTGACCACGTCGAGCTGGGCCGGATCGTCGATCAGGGCCAGCCGGCCTTGTGGCGCCAAGGCTTCGATCAACTGCTCGAAATGCAGATCGGTCTGGGTCAGAGCGGCGACATGGGTGACGTTCTCGATGCCCTGTGCCTGCAAGGCGACCGCCAGCGGCTGGCGATGGTCGATGACCTGATGCGCGCCAAGCTCGCTGGCCCAGGCCTGAGTTTGTGGGCGCGAGGCGGTGCCGATCACGGTCAGCCCGGTCAGTTGCCGCGCCAGCTGGGTGAGGATCGAGCCGACCCCGCCCGCCGCGCCGACTATCAGCAGGCGTTGCCCGAGATCTTCCTGGCCTTCGGCAATCTGCAGACGCTCGAACAGCAATTCCCAGGCAGTGATGGCCGTCAGCGGCAGCGCAGCCGCTTCGGCAAAGCCCAGGGTCTGCGGCATGTGCCCGACGATGCGCTCGTCCACCACGTGCAGCTCGCTGTTGCCTCCCGCCCGATCGATGGCGCCGGCGTAGTAGACCTTGTCGCCGGGACGAAACAGGCTGACCTGGGAGCCGACGGCGCGCACCACGCCGGCGACGTCCCAGCCCAGAACCTTGGCCGCGCCGTCTTCGGGCGCCACGTTGCGGCGGATCTTGGTATCGACGGGATTGACCGAAATGGCGCGGACTTCGACCAGCAGGTCGCGTGGTCCCGGCTCCGGCTCGGGCAGGTCGACGTCCTGCAGGGCGCGCGGGTCGTCGATCGGCAAGCTCTGGTAATAAGCGACGGCTTTCATGGTGGACATCTCTCGGGTGTTTGCTGATGCCGACATCATTGAGTTTTTGACGCAAGTTTTGTAGCCAGGGAAACTAGAGGATCTTTCAATATTTTTTTGAAAATGGGAGGTCATGTGCGTCTGGGTGACTTGCAGCTGTTCGTCCGCGCGGCCGACCTGGGCAACTTGTCGGCCGCGTCTCGCCTGCTCGATGTATCGCCGGCGGTCGCCAGTGCCGCGCTCAAGCGCCTGGAGACCCATGTTGGGGTACGTTTGCTGGCGCGCTCGACCCGCAATCTGCGCCTGACCGCCGAAGGCGAGCGCTTCCTGGTGCATGCGCGTCAGGCCCTGGCCAGCCTGGAAGACGGACGGCGCGCGCTGGCGATCGGGCAGCAAGCGATCGATGCGACCTTGCAACTGTCGGCACCGTCCGACTTCGGACGCAACGTGCTGCTGCCCTGGCTGGACCAGTTGCAAGCGCAGCATCCGCGGTTGAACGTGCGCCTGCTGCTAGGCGATCGCAACGCCGACCTGTACCGCCAGGCGGCCGATGTGGCCTTGCGTTATGGCCAGCCGGCAGATGCCAGCCTGGTAGCGTTGCCAGTCTGCTCCGACAACCGCCGAGTGCTTTGCGCCTCGCCAGGCTACCTGGCTGCCCGTGGTGTGCCTGGCGAGCCGGGCCAGCTGGCGGGGCACAACTGCCTGCTGTACCAGCTTGGCAACCGCACGCATGACCACTGGCGCTTCGTCGAGGACGGCCAGGCGCGTGTGGTGGAGGTCGCTGGCGATCGCTTCAGCGACGATGCGGATGTCGTACGCCGCTGGGCCATCGCCGGTCACGGCATTGCCTGCAAGTCCTGGCTGGACGTGGCGGCAGATGTGGCCGCTGGCCGCCTGCAACTGGTCATGCCGCAAGTGCTGGGCGAACCGGCGCCACTGAACCTGCTATGTACCCACAGGGACCAGTTGGGCAGACCGGTGCAAGTTCTGCTGCAATTGCTCAGGGAGCGCTGCCAGGAACTGCTCACGCAGCTTCCGGGCTTGCTCCGGTGAGATCTTGATACGACTGGCCTGGCGCGGAAATTTCTTATCTTTTTGCCATACATCGCGAAGGGCGGCGTGGGCAGCATCGCGGTAGGCAGGCATGCCCAAAATGGCTCGCGGGCTTGTCCGGAATGGTCCTGCGGGTTGGGCCGCGCCGCGATCGACGATCGTTCGTGGCGCGGCCGCGCGCAATGCCTGGCCGACCCTGACGTAACCGCCGCCTGGTGACCGCCAGGGCCTGCGAAGCGCCTCGGTCGCTGACGCTTATACTGGCGCCGGCAGCCAGTGCCAGCGAGACATCCTTCCCTGTCAGGGAGGCAAGTGAAACCGTGATTCGAGCCCGGCGCCGCCCGGCGGCGTCCATGCGCGCTTGCACCATCCGGTCTTCCTGGCGCACTTGCCTTGCGTTTCTTGCGGCCCTGGCTGGTCGTTCCATATCAGACATGGTCTAGCAGGGAGTAAGAGGCATAATGAAAGCTGTCACCAGTATCAGCGAGATCGCCGGCCTGATGGCCGACCCCAAGCGCAGTGCAATGCTTTGGGCCTTGATCGATGGCGTACCCAGGCCGGCGGACGAGCTGGCGTCGATGACCGGTTTGACCTCGTCGTCGGCGTGTGCCCACTTGGCCCTGCTGTCGGCCGGGGGCTTGCTGCGGCTCGAGTCCCGTGGTCGCAAGCGCTATTTCCGGCTGGCCACCCCGGAAGTCGGGGCGGCGGTGGAAGCCATGGCCAGCGTGCAGCTCGGGCCGCGTCCTGGCAGGCCCGAGCGGGCGGCCATCCCGGACATCCCGCTTTCCCTGCGGCGGGCTCGCCGGTGTGGCGATCACCTGGGCGGCGAACTGGCCGCCGACCTGCACGATCGCCTGATCACGGCAGGATGGCTGGAAGGCTACGGGCCCCATCTGACGGTCAGCCTGGATGGTCGGACGCAACTGGCGGCGATCGGCCTGTACATCGATGCGCTGGCCCCCGGTCCGCAACGCAATTGCGTCCTCTGTCACTGCTGCGAGTGGAGCGATCAGCGTCCGCACCTGGGCGGCAGCCTGGGGCATGCCTTGCTCAAGTTGTTCCTGCAATCGGGCTGGGTGCGTGAACAGGAGAACTCACGGGCCTTGCAGATATCGACGTTCGGCCTGCAGCAGATCAATGCGATCGCTCGCCAGGAAAGCTGGAAGGTCGGTTAGCTGACTCGACCCTGGCGGCAGGTGGATGGGCGTGGCGCCCTGGCACGGCCACCTCCCTGCAGCCAGGCCAGGCGCGCGTTACTTGACCAGGCGAGCGTCGAGGCTGTTCTGCGCCAGTCTTCTGGCCTGGTCCTCGGTCATGCCCAGGTGCTCGTGCAGCGCCTGGAAGTTCTCGGTGACATAGCCGCCGAAGTAGGCCGGGTCATCGGAGTTGACCGTGACCTTCACGCCCCGCTCGAGCATGTCGAGGATGTTGTGCTGGCCCATGTGCTCGAATACGCACAGCTTGGTGTTGGAAAGCGGGCAGACGGTCAGCGGGATCTGCTCGTCGATGATGCGTTGCATCAGGCGCTCGTCCTCGATGGCACGCACGCCATGGTCGATCCGCTGGATCTTCAGCAGGTCGAGCGCTTCCCAGATGTATTCGGGTGGACCTTCCTCGCCAGCATGGGCGACGGTCAGGAAGCCTTCGCTGCGGGCCCTGTCGAAGACGCGCTTGAATTTGCTCGGCGGATGGCCCTTTTCCGAGCTGTCCAGACCGACCGCGACGAATGCATCACGATATGGCAGGGCCTGGTCAAGGGTCTGCTGGGCCTGCTCTTCGCTGAGGTGACGCAGGAAGCTGAGGATCAGGCCGCTGCTGATGCCCAGTTGCTTGCGACCGTCCTGGAGCGCCTGGCCGATGCCCTGAAGCACCACTTCGAAGGGAATCCCGCGGTCGGTATGGGTCTGCGGATCGAAGAACGGTTCTGTATGGATGACGTTCTGCGCCTTGCAGCGTTGCAGGTACGCCCAGGTCAGGTCATAGAAGTCCTGCTCGGTGCGCAGCACGTCGGCGCCCCGGTAGTACAGATCGAGGAACTCCTGCAGATTGTTAAAGGCATAGGCGCCGCGCAAGGTTTCCACGTCAGCCCACGGGAGCGCGATCTTGTTGCGCTCGGCGAGGGCGAACAACAGCTCGGGCTCCAGCGAACCTTCAAGATGCAGGTGCAGTTCGGCCTTGGGCAAGGCATTGAGCCAGTCATACATTTCTTTTGAATCTCGATGGGATAACAGTCGTGCGCATTGTACAGGTGGTGACCGGGCAGGGCACGACCATTGGCCGACCGGGTAATCCGCACAGGCCGCGCCAGGCACGGCCGCTGCGTATGGAACCGTGCCTACCAGGCCAGCGCCTGGCCTTTGTAGTCGATGAAGCGCAAGCCACCTTTGCCGGCGTTGGCCTTGATCTGCTCGAGCATGCCACGGGTGCTGGTGAGCACGTCGATCTCGGCATTTTCCCCACCCATGGCGGTCTTCACCCAGCCGGGATGCATGGCCAGCACGCACAGGTCGGGTCGCTGCAACTGGACGACGAAGCTGTTGATCATCGAGTTGAGTGCAGCCTTGCTTGCCTTGTACAGGCAGATCTCGCCAGCGTCGGGAATGGCCACGCTGCCCAATACCGAACTCATGAAGGCCAGCACGCCGGTATCCTGGCGAAGCTGGCCGGCCAGACGACGAGCCACCCGGATGGGCGATACGGCATTGGTCATGAACAGCTCGCCGATGTCTTCGCGCGTGACGCTCTCGGGAGCCTGAGGCTGGGGACCCATGATGCCTGCATTGACGAACAGCAGGTCGAGCGTCTCGCCACGCAGGCGCTCTTGCAACGCATCGAGCTGAGCGGTGTCGTTCATGTCCAGGGTTTCGATGCGTATGCCGGGCAAGGTGCCCAGTATCTGGGCGTTTTGCCTGTCACGCACGGTGGCGATGATGTTCCAGCCCTCTTTATGAAAGCGCTGCGCGAGGCCCAAGCCGAGCCCACGCGAGGCACCGATGATGAGGGCAGTTCGGGAAGTGCTCATGGACGCTCCTTATCGACAGTGGAAAAGCCCTCAAGATAATTCATAGCGGCCACCGTTGCCTGTCGGAAACGGGTGAGGGTGAACGTTGGGCAATCACCGAAAGTTATCCACAAGATTGCAAGACGGTAGGGCGCGGGCCTAGGGGCAAACAGGCTGGACAAGCGCTGGAGAGGTCGTTCGGAGCGCTTTGGTCAAAATTTGAGCTAAGTCTTCAAAGCCTTGCCTAACAAGGCTTGCAGCGGTATGCCCCAAGCTTGTCCACAGGCAGGCCCACAGTAGTTGTGGGCAATGTCAGCGAGGTTGCAGATGGATTCGGCCGCGGCTCAGGTCGGCCAGTTGCCGTTGCAGGGTCCCGACGAAGGCCTCGCCCACGGCGATGGCGAGATCGACTCCGTTGGCGGTGAAACGCTCCTCCAGTACCAGGCCGTCGATTTCCGCCAGGCGCAGCTTGACCAGCGCCAGTTCGCTGAAGCCGCAACTGCAGGTGAACTCGCTGCGTTGCACCAGAAGGCGCTTGGCCGCCTGTTGCAGGCACTTGTTGGCACCGCCCCCATAGGCTCGGGCCAGGCCGCCGGTCCCTAGCTGGATCCCGCCGTACCAGCGAATCACCAGCACGACCACCTGGTCGCAGTCCTGCGCCTCGATGGCGGCGAGTATCGGCCGGCCAGCGGTGCCGCCAGGCTCGCCATCGTCTGTGCTGCGGTATTGCGCACCCAGTTTCCAGGCCCAGCAGTTGTGGGTCGCGGCGGGGTCCGAGTAGCGCTCGATGAAGCTCGCCGCCTCGGCGGGATTGTCGATGGGCCCGGCGAAGGTGATGAAGCGGCTCTTGCGGATCTCTTCGCGGAATTCGCAGACGTCGAGAAGGGTAGAAGGCATAGTGGATTCAGTTCGGCGGAGTGATGCCGCAGCCTTTGAGGATGATGTGCACGAGCGAATCGCTGGCTTGCTCGATGTCCTGCCGGGTCAGCCGGCTGCGGCCAGTGACCAGGCGGATCTGGCTGGCGAAGTCGGCATAGTGCTGGGTGCTGCTCCAGAGCAGGAAGAGCAGGTGCGTCGGCTCTACCGGGTCCATCTTGCCAGCGTCGATCCAGGCCTGGAACACGCTGGCGCGCTCGCCGAACCAGCGCTGGTAGTCGGTCTGGAAGTATTCGTTCAGGCATTGCCCGCCACTGATCACTTCCATGGCGAAGATACGCGAAGCATGCGGGTTGCGCCGGGAGAACTCCATCTTCGTCCGGATGTAGCCGGCCAGTGCCTGCCCCGGGTCGTCCTCGACCGTCAGGGTGGTGAAGGCGGTTTCCCACAGTTCGAGGATGTTCTTCAGGACCGCCACGTACAGCCCCAGCTTGTGGCCAAAGTAGTAATGCAAGTTGGCTTTGGGCAGGCCGGCTTTGTGCGCGATGGTGCTCATGCTGGTGCCCTTGAAACCGTGGCGGGCGAATTCCCTTTCGGCGGCCTTGATGATGGCTTGCTCGTTTTTCTGGCGGATACGACCGACAGGCTTGCCTCGGGCCAGCTGGGCCGGCGCAGGTTGTTCAAGGGGCATTGGCGTGTCCATACGGGTTCGGAAAGCATCGATTGCCGGACAGATTACCTGCCTGTGCCGAAGTGACAAGCCTCAACGGGTCGCCGCGAGACTTTCCAGGAAGCTTTCCAGCACCAGGTTCGGACGTCGGCCTTTGCGTGTGACCCAACTCAGACCCAGGTCATGGAAGCGATCCTCGGCCCTGAGCACGCGCAGGCGCCCTTGGCGAACCCAGGTGTCGGCATAGTGATCCGGCAGGTAGCCGATGTAGCGTCCGGTGAGAATGAGAAAGGCCATGCCTTCACGGTCCGATGCGCTGGCAGTGCAGTTCAGCGCCTGGTAGTGCGCCTGGATCTCGGCAGGCAAGCGGAACGTCGGGGCCACGGCATCCTGAGCTTCCAGCCGTCGATCGTCGATGTCCCGATCATCGGCGTAGAACAGGGGATGTCCCACGGCACAGTAGAGCTGCGAACGCTCGCTGTACAAAGGTTGGTACTCGAGCCCGGACAGCGGGCTGGTCTGTGGCACCACACCGACGTGCAAACTGCCATCGAGTACGCCTTGTTCGACCTGGCTCGGGGCGATCATGCGGATCTGGATGCGCACGTCGGGCCCGCGGTCCTTGAGTTCGGCCAGCGCATGGGTGATGCGCATGTGCGGCAGGGTGACAAGGTTGTCGGTCAGGCCGATGTTCAGCTCGCCGCGCAGGTGCTGGTGCAGACCATTGACTTGTGTGCGGAAGGTTTCCAGGGCCCCGAGCAGTTGCAGTGAGGAGTGATAGACCTCGCGCCCCTCTTCGGTCAGGGAAAAGCCGGCCCTGCCTCGCTGGCACAGGCGCAGGCCGAGCCTTTGCTCAAGGTCGCTCATGTGTTGGCTGATGGCCGAGCGGCCGATGCCCAGGACGTTTTCCGCCGCCGAGAAGCCGCCGCATTCCACCACGCTGCGGTAGATCCGCAACAACCGGATATCGAAATCGCTGACTTGGGCGAGAAGGTCCGGGCGGCGGCTCATATGTTTAGATGGTGCCTGACTGAAGATTAGAAATGTTGTCTTTTTCGAACTTTATCCCCGTGCGACCTTAGCCGCAACAACCCCCATCGTTGTCTATCGTCTCTCGAGGAATCACCGATGAACATGCTCGAACAAGCGCCCGCCGGCCTGGCCAGCCAGCTCAAGCTGGACGCCCACTGGATGCCTTATACCGCCAATCGCGATTTCCAGCGCGACCCTCGCTTGATCGTCGCCGCCGAGGGTAGCTACCTGACCGACGACAAAGGACGCAAGATCTTCGATGCACTGTCGGGGTTGTGGACCTGTGGCGCGGGGCATACTCGCAAGGCAATCACCGAAGCCGTCGCTCGCCAGGTCGGTGTGCTCGACTATTCGCCCGCCTTCCAGTTCGGCCATCCGTTGTCCTTCCAACTGGCCGAGAAGATCGCCGAGCTGACTCCGGGCGACCTGAACCATGTGTTCTTCACCAACTCCGGCTCGGAGTGCGCCGACACCGCGTTGAAGATGGTGCGCGCCTACTGGCGACTCAAGGGCCAGGCGAGCAAGACCAAGATCATTGGTCGGGCCCGCGGTTATCACGGGGTGAACATCGCCGGTACCAGCCTGGGCGGGGTCAATGGCAACCGCAAGCTGTTCGGCCAGTTGCTCGATGTCGATCACCTGCCGCATACCGTGCTGCCGACCAATGCGTTCAGCAAGGGGCTGCCGGAGGAGGGTGGCGTCGCGCTGGCCGACGAGATGCTCAAGCTCATCGAGCTGCACGATGCCTCCAACATTGCCGCGGTGATCGTCGAGCCGCTGGCCGGCTCGGCTGGCGTGCTGCCTCCGCCAAAGGGCTATCTCAAGCGTCTGCGCGAGATCTGCAGCCAGCACAACATCCTGCTGATCTTCGATGAAGTGATCACAGGCTTCGGTCGCATGGGCGCCATGACCGGCGCGCAGGCCTTCGGCGTGACGCCCGACCTGATGTGCATCGCCAAGCAGGTCACCAACGGCGCCATCCCCATGGGCGCGGTCATCGCCAGCAGCGAGATCTACCAGACCTTCATGAACCAGCCGACGCCCGCGTATGCCGTGGAGTTTCCCCACGGCTATACCTATTCGGCCCATCCGGTGGCTTGCGCCGCCGGCCTGGCCGCGCTCGACTTGCTGCAGCGCGAGAACCTGGTGCAGTCGGCCGCCGAGCTGGCCCCGCACTTCGAGGCAGTGCTGCACGGCATCAAGGGCACCCGCAATGTCGTGGACATTCGCAACTACGGGCTGGCGGGCGCGATCCAGCTCGCCGCGCGCGATGGCGACCCGATCGTGCGTCCGTACGAGGTGGCGATGAAGTTGTGGAGCGCCGGGTTCTATGTTCGCTACGGTGGCGATACGTTGCAGTTCGGCCCGACCTTCAACACTCAACCGCAAGAGCTGGACCGCCTGTTCGATGCGGTAGGCGAGGCACTCAACCAGGTCGACTGACCGTGACGCTGACCGCGGACGCGCCGGTATGCGTCCGCTCCCATCTTCTTCCATTGGAGTTCTGCATGAGCACTGTTCAGCACCTGATCAACGGCGAGCTGGTTTCCCGAGGCGAGCGCACCGCCGACGTCTTCAATCCCTCTACCGGCCAGGCGGTCCGCAAGGTCGAACTGGCCAGCCGCGCCACCATCGGGCAGGCCATCGAGGCCGCCAAGGCTGCTTTCCCGGCCTGGCGCAACACGCCACCAGCCAAGCGCGCCCAGGTGATGTTCCGCTTCAAGCAGTTGCTGGAGCAGAACGAGGCGCACATTGCCCAGCTGATCAGCGAAGAACATGGCAAGACGCTGGAGGACGCAGCCGGCGAGCTCAAGCGTGGCATCGAGAACGTCGAGTTCGCCTGCGCGGCGCCGGAGCTGCTCAAAGGGGAATACAACCGCAACGTCGGCCCGAACATCGATGCCTGGTCGGATTTCCAGCCGCTGGGTATCGTGGCGGGCATCACCCCGTTCAATTTCCCGGCGATGGTTCCGCTGTGGATGTACCCACTTGCCATCGCCTGCGGCAATGCCTTCATCCTCAAGCCATCGGAGCGTGATCCGAGTTCTACCCTATACATCGCGCAACTGCTGGAGCAGGCGGGCTTGCCCAAGGGCATTCTCAATGTGGTTAACGGCGACAAGGAAGCCGTCGATGCATTGATCGAAGCACCGGAGGTAAAGGCGCTGAGCTTCGTTGGCTCGACGCCGATCGCCGAGTATATCTATGCCGAAGGCACGCGCCGTGGCAAGCGTGTCCAGGCACTGGGCGGCGCGAAGAACCATGCGGTGCTGATGCCCGATGCCGATCTGGATAACGCGGTGAGCGCGCTGATGGGCGCGGCATACGGATCCTGTGGCGAGCGCTGCATGGCAATTTCGGTGGCGGTGTGCGTGGGCGACCAGGTCGCCGACGCGCTGATCGCCAAGCTCGAACCGCAAATCAAGGCGCTGAAGATCGGTGCAGGGACCTCGTGCGGCCTGGACATGGGCCCGCTGGTCACGGCTGCGGCGCGTGACAAGGTGGTGGGCTATATCGATGATGGTGTTGCCGCCGGCGCCAGGCTGGTGGTGGACGGTCGAGGCTATCGGGTATCCGGCAACGAGGATGGCTATTTCCTTGGCGGTACGTTGTTCGACAAGGTCACGCCGCAGATGCGCATCTACAAGGAAGAAATCTTCGGGCCTGTGCTGTGCGTGGTCCGGGTGGACAGCCTCGAACAAGCCATGCAGCTGATCAACGACCATGAATACGGCAACGGCACTTGCATCTTCACCCGTGATGGCGAAGCCGCGCGTCTGTTCTGCGACGAGATCGAGGTGGGCATGGTGGGCGTCAACGTTCCGTTGCCAGTACCGGTGGCCTATCACAGCTTCGGTGGTTGGAAGCGCTCGCTATTCGGCGACCTGCATGCCTATGGTCCGGATGGCGTGCGCTTCTATACTCGACGCAAGGCGATCACCCAGCGCTGGCCGCAACGCAAGAGTCATGAAGCGTCGCAGTTCGCGTTCCCTAGCTTGTAATGATGTAGGCGCAAGCGCAGCGGCCGGGCGGTCGCTGCGCTTGGCTTGGCAAGTCATGAAACTTTCCTGAAATAAAAGCTTGACGGCCTTTCGAATCCCCTTATAATGCGCACCACTTACGACGCAGTCGAAACGGAAAACTCCTTGAGAATCAAAGAGTTGGACGAATCAGGCAGGCTCGGGAGGGCTTCGGTCGACTGATCGGCAGCGGTGAACAAGGTGGTTGACAGCAGGTTTCAACGCTGTATGATTCGCCTCCCGCTACGAGCAATCGCCAGCGAGTCAAGTGGTTGAAGTTGAACGAGATTCTCGGCAAATACTTCGAAATAAACGCTTGACAGACGATGAGGACAGCGTAGAATGCGCGGCCTCGGTTGAGACGAAACGCTCTTGGCCAAACGCTCTTTAACAAATCGAATCAAGCAATTCGTGTGGGTGCTTGTGAGTTTGGACTGATAGTCACCAAGATTATCAGCATCACAAGTGACACATGAGCAATCATAGTAGTCATTTGAGATTGCTGAGCCAAGTTTAGGGTTTCTTAAAAACCCAAGCAGTATTGAACTGAAGAGTTTGATCATGGCTCAGATTGAACGCTGGCGGCAGGCCTAACACATGCAAGTCGAGCGGATGACGGGAGCTTGCTCCCGGATTCAGCGGCGGACGGGTGAGTAATGCCTAGGAATCTGCCTGGTAGTGGGGGACAACGTTTCGAAAGGAACGCTAATACCGCATACGTCCTACGGGAGAAAGCAGGGGACCTTCGGGCCTTGCGCTATCAGATGAGCCTAGGTCGGATTAGCTGGTTGGTGAGGTAACGGCTCACCAAGGCGACGATCCGTAACTGGTCTGAGAGGATGATCAGTCACACTGGAACTGAGACACGGTCCAGACTCCTACGGGAGGCAGCAGTGGGGAATATTGGACAATGGGCGAAAGCCTGATCCAGCCATGCCGCGTGTGTGAAGAAGGTCTTCGGATTGTAAAGCACTTTAAGCCGGGAGGAAGGGCTGTAGGCTAATATCCTGCAGTTTTGACGTTACCGGCAGAATAAGCACCGGCTAACTCTGTGCCAGCAGCCGCGGTAATACAGAGGGTGCAAGCGTTAATCGGAATTACTGGGCGTAAAGCGCGCGTAGGTGGTTGATCAAGTTGGATGTGAAAGCCCCGGGCTCAACCTGGGAACTGCATCCAAAACTGGTCGGCTAGAGTACGGTAGAGGGTGGTGGAATTTCCTGTGTAGCGGTGAAATGCGTAGATATAGGAAG